>NZ_JAIZEN010000041.1 GCF_024189295.1 Halobacillus sp. A1 | reverse complement strand
GCGAAGCTCGAGGAGGCTCACCGCGCTCCCACGGAAAGGGAGTGATTTCCCGGAGCTCTTACCTCTATTAAACATAACGGAAACAGTCCAAATATCTCGAAACTGAGTCTTCCACTATAGGGAGCTTATATGAATATCAACACAGGAATTTAACAAAGCCTAGGAAATAGAAACATACAAAAAACCCCGATGAAACGCATTAAGCTTCATCGGAGTTTAACTTGTCAGCTCATAAACTAACCGCTCGTATATTGTCTTAATCGCTCACAAATGTTGAAAACACGTTTACTACTGCCAAACTGCATCAAAAACTATCCTTTCACTTTAACTAGCTTCGGCTGTTGCTGTTCTTCTTCACGCAGCGTACAAATGGACTCCCAATCATATGCCGCCCCGTCACGCATCGTAATGATACGATCGGCGATGGCACGAGCATCTTCCCGGTCATGTGTTACAAAAATAGAAGTTGTTCCCGTCTTCTTAATGATGTCTTTTAACTCTCCGCGAATCTTGATTTGTAAATCCGCATCAAGGTTACTAAACGGTTCATCAAGCAGGAGCAGGGCAGGTTTTGGAGCGAGCGCCCGCGCGAGGGCGACACGCTGCTGCTGGCCGCCGCTTAACTCATGTGGATAACGTTTCATAAGACTCGTCATGTTCACAAGCTCTAAGACTTCTTCTGTTCGCTCTCTCCTAGCTTTACGTCCATACCCTTTTAACCCGAACTGAATGTTTTCGGCTACGGTCATATGCGGGAAAAGGGCGTAATCTTGGAAGACCATGCCAATGCCGCGTCTTTCGGGGAGGACGAAGTGGCGGTCATCTGTCATGGTGTGTTCGTTTATCTTAATGGTTCCGCAAGTAGGGGTTTCGAGGCCGCAAAGCAGGCGAAGTACGGTACTTTTTCCACTTCCGCTTTCTCCCAGGATGGAAATGATTTCGCCCTGGTCGATTGCTAGATTAAAGCTATCGATCGTATTTTCGCTGGAGTTCTGATACTTAAAGCACAGGTTTTCAATTTGAATGAACATGTTAACGTGGCTCCTTTTCTAGAACTTTGTGAAAGACGTAGATGGCAATCGCGCTGACAACAACAATAATAATAGAAGCGAGCGAGGCTTCGTGAATTTGTTCATCACTCGCGTATTGATAGGCTTTCGTCGATAGGGTGTCGAAGTTGAATGGCCTTAGAATCAATGTAAGAGGTAATTCTTTAATTATTTCAATAAACGCTAGAATAAATCCGCTGATGAGTGGTCCTTTAATCATGCGCAGATCCACTTTGAAAAATGTTTTCGTCACATTCATCCCCAGCATACGTGAGGCTTCTGTGAACTTATTTCCTACTTTATCGAATCCTGCTTCGATTGAATTAAATCCAACGGCAAGGAAACGAATCACATAAGCTGATATTAACATGAACAGGCTTGTACTGATAAATAAGGATGCATCGAGTCCAGCCATTTCATAGAAATTAAACAGCAGGTTATCAATTTCGATAAAGACGGTACTTATACCAACAGCAATCACAGCACCGGGAATAGAATACCCTAAAATCGTCACTCGTGCGGGGGCTTTGGAGATAAAGCTCTGGTGCATACGGGCAAAGTTTGCGATGATGACAGCGAACACGGTAATCATTGCTGCCCCGACGAGCGAGACAAACAGGGAGTTCCAAACGAGTTCAATAAATGTAGAAGACATCATTTTCTCAAAGGTTAAGAACATCCAGGCGGTGAGCTGTATAAATGGAATAAGAAAACCAAGTGCGAAAATGATTGCGCAATAACTAAAGGCTGTCCAAGCTTTACTTTTTGTAAGCTTAATAGGTGTAAGAGGGCGAACTTTTGTCGTCGTGTAACTGTATTTCTTTCGCCCTCTCAAGAATTTCTCAAGGACTAGAATGAAAAAGACAATAAACATTAAAGTTGCTGAGAGTTTAATAGCTGCATTAAGGTCTCCCATCCCAAACCAAGTTTGAAAAATAGCCGTACTAAAGGTGGGAACTCCAAAGTATTGAACGACTCCGTAATCATTTAAAACCTCAAGTAATACAAGGCTGCCTCCTCCGACGATAGCTCCCCGCGAAATAGGTAAGACAACCCGGAAAAAAATAGAGAATGGCCCTCGTCCGAGCAATCGTGCATTTTCAACCAAAGAAGCTGATTGATTTTGCAGGAATCCGCGAGTGATCATAAACACGTAAGGAAAAAGAAATAACGTGAAGATGAACACGGCACCAGGGAGGTTAAGGATATCAAAGTATTTTTGATTAACTTCAATTCCCCAAGTGTTTCGCAGTGTCTTCTGAATCACACCTGTATAGTTTAAGATACCATTATACGTATATCCAGCAATATAAGGTGGAATCGCTAATGGCAGGATCAGCCCCCATTTAAAGAAATTTTTAAAGGGAAAGTCGTAAGCAGAGACGAGCCAGGCTAAACTGGTTCCTATCATGATGGCTAAGAATCCGGTGAATATAATTAATAAGCTTGTATTTTTTATTAAGTTAGGAAGGATAAACTCCTGGATATGTGCCCAATTTTCTGCTTCTTCAGTGAAAAAGCTAATTAAAATGGTGATGTTTGGCAGTAAAATGAGAACAACGATGATCATGGTAAGTAAGGTCCATGCGTTCATATATCCTGGTAGTTTTCGAAACAGCTTCAAAACGGACACGTCCTTTTAAAAACCTGAATAAAAAGCGTACCGTCTAATCATAACAGGTTAAATACTTTATTGTATATACACCAAATGCCGCCCTCGATTTTGAGGGGCGGCACAGGGGAAGAGGATTATTTCCAACCCACTTCGTTCATAATTTGAATGGCTTCTCCGTTGTTTTCACCAAGTTCACTTAGATTGATGTCCTGCTCTTCAAACTCGCCCCATTCCTGTAAAACTTCAGTAGGTTCTACGTTCTCATTAACTGGGTACTCGTAGTTCGCTTCTGCAAATTGTTCTTGTGCTGATTCTTCTGTCAAGAACTCCATAAACTGCTGTGCTTCTTCTGTATTTTGACTGCTTGCTGCAAGCCCTACACCGCTGATATTAACATGTGTACCGTCCCCTTCTTGATCAGGGAAGATAACACCCAGCTGTTCAGCAACTTCCACTTCTTCTTCGTCTTCAGAATAAAGCATTTGGCCGAGGTAATACGTGTTCATGACAGCTACATCGCCTTCGCCAGCAGCAATCCCTTTCGCCTGGTCACGATCTCCACCTTGTGGTTCGCGGGACATGTTATCAACGATACCTTGAGCCCATTCTTTCGCAGCTTCCTCGCCATCTTGTGCGATCATAGATGCTACAAGAGACTGGTTATAAATGTTTTCAGAAGAGCGGATGAGAACTTTATCTTCCCACTCATCTTTCGTTAAGTCGCTATAACTTTGAATGTCGTCAGGGTTCACCGTTTCTTCGTTATACACAATAACACGTGCACGTTTTGTGAGTCCAAACCATTCGTTCTCTTCATCGCGAAGGTTCTCCGGGATATTCTCATTTAGAACTTCACTGTCAACTTCTTGTAAAAGGTCATCAGATTTAGCACGGTGAAGACGTCCTGCATCAGCCGTAATTAATAGATCGGCTTCAGAAGCTTTACCTTCACGTTCCATTCGTGCAATCAGTTCATCGTCTTTTCCTTCAATGACATTTACTTCAATGCCGGTTTCTTCAGTAAATTGATCGTACAGCTCCTGGTCTGTATCATAGTGACGACCAGTATATAGATTGATTTCTCCGCCTTCAGACTCTTCGTTTGCTTCTGACTCTTCGTTACCCTCAGAATCAGAAGAACCAGAATTTTCTTCCTCATTATTTCCGCATGCCGCTAAAGTAATTGCTGCAAACAAGAGAAAACTGAATAAAAGTACCTTCTTCATTATTAGTCCACCTCGTATGTAATTTTTTAATTGAAAATGATTTTCAATGTCAATGACTATTTTACCTACTTCGCATAAAATGTCAATCTAATATTTGAAAGAAGTTAAAAAATTTTAAGATTCATCCTCCTCTACTTGAGGTTGGCAACGACTATAAATACGCTTATCAATGTACACTTGCATATCATTGAAAACATAATAGGTGAGTTTCCGTTAGTTAAAAATTCTCTAAAAAAGGCACTCGATCATACATGTACGCTTCAAAAGCAAATACACTTTGAACGAGGCCTTATAAAGGAAAGAGTTAGTTACTGAGCCTTATTAGTTGGATGTCGCTCCATGAAGTGTAGACAGGTTATTCCACATTTTATGGGTGTTGATATCTTCCTTCGGCAGGAAGGTGCTGCTGTTAGTTCACCATAAATCTCGTACCTGCTCTTATGATAGATCCGACGAAGCTTTGTTTCTTATTCTTTATAGGAAGTTCATATGTTTTCGCTTCACAAAATTAATGACTTACCCAATAATCACGGTGAATAACAACCTTTTGGTCACTATCAGCTTTACTCATAGCCTCTGTGCTTGATAACCCCTTAACTTCCAGCAACTGTTGTGAAGAAAAGTTAACACTGCCTTTTCCTATCAGATGCCCTTCCACGTTTACAACCTCCACGACATCATTCACGCTGAAGTCCCCTATAATATTTGTAACACCAGCAGGTAAGAGACTTTTTCCATTTCTTACAATAGCAGCTTCAGCCCCCTGGTCTATTTCAATCTTCCCACTTGGAATGGAATGCAAGGCCAGCCACTGTTTGGAATTATTCATACTTGCCAGTGAACGACCGCCGATATAAGTTCCGTCCCCTTCCCCAACTAGAATATCGACAAGTTTTTCATCCCCTGCCCCAGATCCAATAAACACATTCACTCCTAGACGTAATGCTGTACGTGCTGCCTCTACTTTTGATTTCATGCCTCCAGTGCCTACTTTCGAACCGGCTTCAGAAGCACCGTTTACTAAGTGATCATCAATTTCATGAAGAAAGTTATACCTGTGTGCATTTGGATGAGTCCGTGGATTTTGATCATAAATTCCGTTGATATCTGTTAATATTATTAATAAATCTGCATGAACAAGACCACTAACGAGTGCAGATAACATGTCATTATCGCCAAAGGTTAATTCATCAACTGCCACGGAATCATTTTCATTAATGATCGGTGTTACTTTACGCTTTAAAAGTTCAGACAAGGTGGCATGTGCATTTTGATATTGCTCTTTGTGCAGGAAATTCTGTCTCGTTAACAGTAATTGTGCAGCCACAACTCCATGTCTTTTAAAACCTTCTGTATAACCTCTTAATAACTGACCTTGCCCAACGGCTGCGGCTGCTTGTTTACCGGCAATTGTTACAGGACGAGTGGAATAGCCAATGTCGGTAAACCCAGCTGCAACGGCTCCCGATGATATCAATATCACCTCATGTCCAAGCTTCTTCAACCGTGCCAGCGCATCGACGTGCTCGCGCAGCTTCACATTGCTTAATCCACCATTTGTATTTGTTAAGGAGCTGCTGCCTATTTTGACGACGATTCGCTTCTTGGCCATTATTATTCACCTTCCTCTTTAGTATTAGAGTAGAAACCGCCTGAGTGATGCTTCACCCTTCAATATGTTAATGACATTATACACTAGAAAAAAGCATCTAGTCAGGGGTAATCATCAACCCTTTTTCTATTAAGTCATCGACAAAAAAAGAAGGCCTCAAATCAAAATGTACGCTACAAGAGCAAATACACTTTGACAGAGGCCTTCCATAGAAAACGTTATTTAGTTACTGTGCCAGCATCGGCTGGATGTACTCCATGACGATAGAAGTCAGCATCAATTGGGTCGAGCGGTTTACGACCAAGGATGAGGTCTGCTGCCTTTTCCGCCAACATCAACACAGGTGCATGGATATTGCCGTTCGTAACATAAGGCATGGCAGAAGCATCGACCACTCGTACGTTGTCGAGTCCGTGCACTTTCATAGATTTAGGATCTACGACAGACATGCGGTCTGAAGCAGGTCCCATTTTTGCCGTACAAGATGGATGAAGTGCCGTCTCAGCATCTTCTTTCACCCAATCCAAAATCTCTTCATCTGTTTGAACAGTAGGACCAGGAGAAATTTCCCCTGCATTGTAAGGTTTCATAGCTGGCTGCTCCATAATCTTACGGGTTACTCGGACCGCTTCTACCCACTCGCGTCGATCCTGTTCAGTAGAAAGGTAGTTATAGACCATGCTTGGGTGCTCTTTAGGATCTTTTGATCGAATCTTCAATGATCCACGGGCATCAGAATACATAGGGCCGACATGGACTTGGAACCCGTGATCCGTTGGAGCCTTTTGTCCATCGTACCGTACCGCTACCGGAAGGAAATGATACATCAAGTTCGGGTAGTCGACGTCCTCATTTGAACGAACGAAACCTCCACCTTCAAAATGATTGGTCGCGGCGGGACCAGTGCGTCCAAACATCCACTGTAAACCAATCCACGGCATGCGCGCTTTATTTAAGTTAGGCTGTTCGGAAACAGGAAGCGGACACGCGTGCTGGATATAAACTTCGAGGTGATCCTGAAGGTTCTCTCCTACACCTGGAAGGTCAACGACTGGTTCAATGCCAAGTGAGCGAAGGTGTTTGGCATCTCCCACTCCTGACAGTTGAAGCAGCTGCGGCGTATTGATGGCACCGCCTGAAAGTATAACTTCACCCGCTTTAACTTGATGAGTTTTCCCGTTGCGTTGATATGTCAATCCTTTAGCTCGAGTACCGTCGAAGTCGATACTCTGAACGAAAGCACGAGTTCTCACCGTCAGGTTCTTACGCTTCATTGCGGGATGAAGATAGGCACGTGAAGCTGACAAGCGCTGGCCTTTATATACATGCTTGTCAAACGGTCCGAAGCCCTCCTGACGAAAACCATTCACATCAGGGGTTCTTGAGTAACCAGCTTCTACACCTGAGTTGAAGAAGGCTTGGAATAATGGATTAGTTGCTGGCCCGCGTTCCAACTTGATAGGTCCGTCGTGGCCGCGAAGATCATCATCTGGTGATTCAATAGCATTCTCCAGGCGTTTGAAATAAGGAAGGCAGTGCTTAAAGTCCCACGTTTCCATTCCTTCATCGGCTCCCCAGCGTTCATAGTCCATTGGATTTCCGCGTTGGTAAATCATACCGTTAATTGAACTGGATCCTCCTAGCAGCTTTCCACGGGCATGCTTAATACGGCGCCCATTCATATATGGCTCAGGGTCTGATTCGTACTTCCAATCATATAGGCTTTTGCCTGCGGGAAACGGCAAAGCTGCCGGCATTTGAATTAATAGATCCCATGCATAATCACGTCGTCCTGCCTCTAAAACAAGAACACTCTTTTTCCCGTCCTCACTTAGACGGTCGCCAAGTACAGAACCTGCACTACCGCCTCCAACGATGACAATATCATATGTTTCACTCATATTCAGTTCCTCCTCGTGTTGTAATGGAGAAAGGACTTCTGACAATAGAAACACTATTGCTTAGAAACCCTTCCTTATTTATAAATTTTAGTTAATAGTTGGTATTTATTTAAAAACACTACATTAGATTGAGATTTAAGAGGGAGTATGAATTCCCTCCACCTAATGGTTATATAGAGAATGAATAATAGACTGTCAGCTTAGAACCAGTTCATAGATTCAGGTTTAAGGTTCTGGAATATATGCTTTGTTTCTGTATATTCTTCCATGCCCAGTCTGCCTAGCTCGCGTCCAATACCAGATTGTTTAAATCCACCCCACGGGGCGTGTGGGAAATAAAGGTTGAATTCGTTGATCCAAACCGTACCCATGCGCATCTTGGCTGCACAGCGTTCAGCTTTTGCAATATCGTTTGTAAAAACACCGCCGGCAAGTCCGTAGATCGAGTCATTAGCAAGCTTTACGGCTTCTTTTTCTGTACTGAACTTCTCAATCGTAATAACTGGACCAAAGCCTTCCTCTTGAACAACGGTCATGTCTGTTGTGCAGTCTGTGAAAACAGTAGGCAGGAAGAAAAATCCATTTTGCAATTCAGGATCTTCTGGACGTTTGCCTCCAACTGCTAAGGTAGCTCCTTCTTTAATCCCCGCTTCTACATACTTTTCTACTTTCGCAAGATGTTCAGCTGAAATAAGCGGTCCCATTTGCGTATCTTCATCAAATCCGCTTCCCAGCTTGAATTTCTTCACTCGTTCAACAAGCGCGTTAACGAACTCATCGTGAATGCTTTCTTCAACAATCAGTCTTGTACCAGCGGAACAAATTTGTCCGGCATGGAAGAATACACCGTTTAACGCTTGGTCGACAGCTATATCAAAGTCAGCATCAGCAAAAATAACATTTGGGTTTTTCCCGCCTAGCTCAAGAGCGAGCTTCTTCACATTCACGCTTGCCGCTTGCATAATTTTCTTCCCGGTAACAATACCGCCAGTGAAAGAAATGAGGTCTACGTCTGTGTTATCAGACAGCTCCTGCCCGACTGTACCGCCTGCGCCGAGAACTAAGTTAGCAACTCCAGCAGGCACTCCTGCCTCTTCCATTAGTTCAAATACTTTAATAGTAGTAAGCGGTGTGATTTCACTCGGCTTCATGATTAAAGTATTTCCTGTCGCCAGCGCTGGAGCCAGTTTCCAGGACGCTTGAAGCAAAGGATAATTCCAAGGGGTAATTTGTCCGCAAACACCAACTGGTTCATGAACCACTTTACTGATCGAGTTTGGTACTGGAGAATCGATCAGCTCGCCGCCATCTTTATCTGCAAGTTCTGCATAATAACGGAACACTCCAGCAATATCATTCATATCTCCACGGCTTTCTTCCATCGTTTTACCAGTATCCAATGATTCTAAATATGCCAGTTCTTCTGTGTCTCTTTCTATTAATTCAGCAATTTTCCTTACAACGGCTCCGCGTTCAGTTGCCGGCTTAGCAGCCCATTCTCCGTTGTCAAATGCGTTTCTTGCTGCAGCAATTGCTTCTTTTGTATCAGATTCATCACCTTCGGGAACAACGGCGATAACCTCCTGGTTAAATGGATTAATAATATTACGCGTATTTTCCGAATTAGCGTCCACCCATTTACCGTTAATGTATTGTTGTAATTTTAAGTTCAGGTTCAATTTGATCAACTCCATTTTTGAAGTAAGTTAAGTTTGTTAAGAATTTATTTAACTTTTTTAACACTAACATGTCTCTTTACGGCTGTCAAAAAAATATCCACATTAAAATATGGAAAGACTTCACTAGCTGTAATAGTTTTGTATAGTCAGGTGGTGGACATTTTTTATTTGACTTTTTATCCGAACGCGTTAACAATTGTTTGTAAAGAAGTTATTTTAAATATTTAACGAGATTTACGTATATTGAAGGAGCGACCTTATGAGTGAATCTAATGAAAGAACCGAAGCCAAAATTGAAGAAGCCAAATATAAAGTGATCGGCGCCATTGCAGAGACTATGGATTTATACGGGGTAACACCAGCTGCCGCAAATTTATATGCGACGATGTACTTCAAAGATCAGATGACGCTTGATGAAATGCGTAAGGAGCTCGAAATGAGTAAACCGAGTATGAGTACCAGCGTCCGCAGGCTCCAGGAAATAGAGATGGTAAAAAAAACATTCACACGAGGTTCCAGAAAACATACGTATGTAGCCGAGAAAAATTTCTTCCGTTCTTTTATGGCATTTTACTGCCAAATGTGGGAACGAGAAGTAAAAATGAATTTAGAAGCCATTGAGGAAGCGCAGGAAGATTTCATAAATGTCATAAAAGATTCCACCAGTACACCAGATATTGTGGCAGAAGCAAAGAAGTACTATGATCAATTAGAAGAATCTAAAACATACTATCACTGGTTGGATGATTTAGTTGAAAGTATAAGAAGTGGTAAAATATTCGAATTTCTGCCGAAAGATAAACAGGAATAAGTTGGCAGGAAGTTATGATACAGTCTAAAATAAACGAAGTAACAATAATAAAGAAGCTTCTCAAAAAGTTACGTAACTTTTTGAGAAGCTTCTTTTTGTATATCGATATTAGTGAAATGTTCATTCTAACGAGTCTACCGTTGTAAAAATAATCTAACGCCCGGGTGACGGGAGACTTTTTCTTCGTATTACAATGCTTTCACGAGACCTCCATCTACTACGAGCGACTGCCCCGTTACGTACGTATTTCCCCCAGAGGCTAAAAACACGACGACCCTGGCAAACTCTTCAGGCTCTCCGTAGCGCTTTATTGGTATAGCTTGAGCAGCCTTCTCTTTCACTTCTTCAGCAGAAACACCAAGCGACTCGGCTTTTACTTGATCTAAACTCTCCACTCGATCGGTAGCAATTCTTCCCGGACCTACGGTGTTAATCAGGATATGATCGGCGGCTAATTCTTGAGATAAGCTTTTAGATAAGCCTACTATTCCTGCCCTGAATGTATTTGAAAGGATTAGATTGTCCAGGCTCTGCTTGATAGAAGAAGAAGCTATGTTAATAATACGTCCGCTCTGCTGCTTTTTCATATGGGGAAGCACTTCCCGAATGGTCCGCGTAAAGCTAAGAAGATTAAGTTCAAAAGAACGCTGCCAATCTTCGTCAGAAAAATCATCAAACGTCCCAGCTGGAGGCCCTCCAGCATTATTGATGAGAACGTCGACAGTCCCGTTCCAGTTCACGGCTTTTTGCACCAGTTTCTTAATATGATCAGGTTTGGTCACATCACAAACCTCATAGTCCACATTTTCGTTCCCTGACTGCTCAATAATTTCTTTTACAGTGCGTTGTAATTCCTCTGCATTACGACTTGAAATGAGCACGCTGGCCCCTTCGTTAGCAAATTCCAGAGCTGTTGCTTTACCCAACCCTTTACTTGCTGCTGTTACGACTACAGACTTGCCTTGCAACTTTAAATCCATCTCATTCATCCTCTCCTTTTTATGTAAGGTCAGTATATCAAATAGGGAGTAGAAGCTGCCTTGTACTCCTTACTCTTATACGTCGGATATATAAATTGTAAACAATTAAACCCATGGTGATTCCAATACAAAGAGCCACGGGTTTTAAACATGATGAAGGGTTCCTTTAGAAGTTAAAAAAAGAAACACCTCTGAATTTTACATGAACTGTAACCCTAAAAATGGACAGTATAATAAAAAGCGCTAAGCTGCTATGAGATGACCTCGGTATTGAGCGAGGCCACTGAAGAACTGCTAACTTTTTGAGTTATATATCAAAAAAGGAAGCCGCGTTGGACTATTTTATCGTCCAACGCGGCTTCTTTGGTTGTAAGTAAGAGGGTTTTGTCCTCTTATTCCTTC
>NZ_JAIZEN010000040.1 GCF_024189295.1 Halobacillus sp. A1 | reverse complement strand
GATTCAAAGGGAAGTCCTCCTTTTGATGTTTGTATTTGGTTGTACAAATGCATCTTACGGGAGGGCTTCTTTTTATTCAAGAGGTACAAAATTAATCCCACAGGAATCTCCTGTGGGATGAGAGTGATTGGTGAGATCCCCGAAGGCGGCAGCCTGAGGAAGCTCACCGCACTCCCACGGAAAGCGAGTCCATTCCTAAAACCACCTTCCACTCATCCCGATGACGGAACAGCAAAGATCCCACAGGAAAGCGAGTAGCTTCACAGCAATCCCAGCACTCTTTATCATAACGAACCGAGATTATCTCGAAATCAAGTCTTCCACTATCCTGCCATATTGTTGAATAACTCACTTATCAATATCAACTACCACCTTTAACATAGCCAAAACATAAAGCAACAACTCCACAGCATCAGTGGAGTTGTTGTTTTATAAATCCTTCCGCACTTCTCTTACAAGATGCTGAATTTCAGGGATAATCAGTTTATTCATGGCAAGCTTCACCGCACCACTTGACCCTGGCATGGCAAATATAATTGTATTGGCTGCTACTCCAGCTTCTGCTCTAGATAAAATCGCAGCTGATCCTATATCCTCGGTGTAGCTCAGCATTCGAAATATTTCTCCGAAACCCGGCACCCCCTTATCAAATAAGGGGGTGACACTCTCTATCGTAACATCGCGGGCGGCTACTCCAGTTCCCCCATTGATCAAAATGGCATCTACATCATTCCGTTCCATTCCATGGCGGACAGCAGCTTTGATTTTTAATTTATCATCGATTACAATCATATGATCCCTGACGATGTGGTTATCTTTATGAAGGGCGTCGCTGATGTAAGCTCCGCTTTTATCCGTCTCCTCTGTTCGTGTATCACTTACCGTAATAACCATACACTGCACTATATCAGGTGCTTCTTTTTTATGCTCTTCTACTGACACTACAATTCCCCCTTCTCCATAAGGTGTCGGTACTGATAAAACTTCGTAGCGAATTCCGAAACTCTTTTCGTTAGATTATAATTAGATTGAGCTCCGATCGCAACACTCACTAAAGGTATTCCTTGAAAGAGCTTCTTTCTAAACATTAAAATGAACAATGACTTGAATACTTGTTTCAAAGGCTGTTCAATCCAGGTTGATTCTGTGAGCCGGTCATCTCCTTCATAAATGAATGGAAGACTATTTGTTCCAATCTCTTCTATTAATTCATCCCATGCCTTTGCTTGCATTCTTTTTGGCAACGTCGCCGCATGAAATACTTTAAGAGAAATCATCATTTCGTAAGGGTGGTTCATCTCATAACCGAAAGTAAGCCCAACTAATTGAATCGTCCGGAGATTCATGCCCATCATCAGAGGAAAATCGACCCCCAGAAGTACGAGCCCACCTGTACCTGTCAATCCCCCTTGAGCAAATGAATAAAGCCGGCTGCGCGCTGTTTGTTGATCAGCTATGTAAGTCAATTGATCAACTGTCAGCTTTTTCATATCTTCCATCTGTTTCATATCCTCTTGAAAAATCCGGCCAACAGTTAATATCCGTTCTCTTGCATCCGTTTGAAAGTTAGTCCCCTGCAGAAAAGCATGTGTATGAAATAACCAATCATCAAGTTTCGAAAAGAATTTCTCCTGCCATTCAGGACTGATTTGATTAAAAGAATCTTGAACCCAGTCTGAATAAACCATCTCGAAATCATTCGCCTCATAACTGATCTGACGTTTACGCCACTTCTCGATATTTTCAAGCACTCTTTTTGTAGACAAAGGAACCACTCCTTTATTCTTTCACTTATTCCTATTGTATCCATAATATGAAAAGTTGAACATGGAGTGATGGGTTTCTTTGACTTAAAATCTAAATCTATGGTAATTGAAACCTTAAAATTTTTACAAGGTAGTTATTCAACTGTATGGAAGGAACGTGGTTCGTTGCCGTATTAGGAGTCAGGGGGATCTACTCGCTTTCCTGAGGGATGAACGAGACAGCTGAGACCCCGCAGAGCGAGGCAGCTCGAGGAAGCTCAGCGCCCGCTCCACGGAAAGCGATTCGTTTCTTTCCTCCCCTAAAATCGCACTATGTCTCAAAACTAAATCTTAAGTATAAGAAAGCTTCTATAAAGAAATTTGCTACCTGAATTTCAATTATAAAAATAGGTCAGCTTCAATGAGCTGACCTGTTTTAGGATTACAATCCTTTTTCTACTGTATCACGTGCTATCATAACTTCCTCATTAGTAGGAATAATCATAACTTTAACAGGAGAATGTGGATAGTTGACGAAAGCTTCTTTTCCACGAACCTGGTTAAGAGAAGGATCCCAGTAAACTCCCATGAATTCAAGTCCTTTAAGGACACGTTCACGAATAGAAATACTATTTTCACCTACACCCGCCGTGAAAATAATTCCGTCAATTCCATGCATACGGGATGCATAAGAACCGATATATTTGTGGATACGATTAGCAAACACTTCCAATGCTAATTCTGCACGCTCGTCCCCTTCTCCTGCTTTCTCCTGTATATCACGAAGATCGCTTGAGAAACCAGAAAGAGCAAGCATACCACTTTCTTTATTTAAAACGTTCATGACTTCCGCTGCAGATTTACCTGTCTTCTCCATAATGAAAGGAATCAAGGCTGGATCAATGTTACCAGAACGAGTTCCCATCGTAACCCCAGCCAATGGTGTGAAGCCCATGGAAGTATCAATCGATTTTCCGCCTTCGATGGCAGCGATACTTGCTCCATTACCCAGGTGACAAGAAAGCAGACGCAGTTGATCTACTGGGCGACCGAGCATTTCAGCTGCTCGTTCAGAGACATATTTGTGAGAAGTACCGTGAAAACCATATTTACGAATTCCGTAGTCTTCATAATACTCATATGGAAGACTGTACAAATAAGATTGCTCCGGCATTGTTTGGTGAAAGGCTGTATCGAAAATTGCAACATGCGGAACGTTTGGAAGCACTTCACGGAACGCACGGATTCCTGTCAAGTTAGCAGGGTTATGAAGAGGGGCCAGGTCAGAAACATCCTCTATTTCCTGGATGACTTCATCCGTAATCAAAACGGACTCACTGAACTTTTCACCGCCGTGGACGACACGGTGGCCCACTCCATCTATTTCATCCAGTGATTGAATAATCCCATGAGCTGTAAGCTTTTCTAGAAGCATTTTAACAGCTACCGCGTGGTCTTCGATATTTGTGACCGTTTTATCTTTTTCTTCATCAAACTCAATTGTAAACACAGAATCTTGTATACCGATTCGTTCAACTAATCCTTTAGTAACGACGGTTTCTTCAGGCATTTCAATTAATTGAAACTTTAAAGAAGAACTGCCTGCATTGATTGCAAGAATATTATTCAACGTTGTTCATCCCCTTAATTATAGGTTCGCATCTTTCTACCATTACCATTTAATCACCCGCACCAGCCAATTTCAAGGTCAAACCCATTTGATAACGTTTACTTGTTATATTTTTTATTTTCTCACAATTTTGTCGTTTTATAATCTTCAAACCATTGATTCATCTGAGCTAAAATATCAGACATTGCATTCGGATTTTTAAAGGATGGAAGCTTTACAAGCAAGGCTTGTTTAGGCGGCTTCGTTTCTTTCCCTTTTTTCTGCAGGATCAAGATGCTTTTGCCGTGTTTTTCATCTTTAAATAAAGAATCGGACAATTGCAGCATCCCTACAATATGAGCTTCTTCCCTCAGGTACTCGTTCAGTTTTTGTGATTGATCACTATCGAACAAGAAATTAGGGACTATAAACATAAGGTAGCCGCCTTCTTTTGTGTAATTCAATCCCTGTTCAATAAACAGATGATGTGAGTAAGAATGCTCTTGCTCTGCTTTCAGTTTATAGTCAGCCGCTTGCACTTCATCTGGATAATAGCCAACAGGGAGATCGGAAAAAACAAAATCGACAGGCTCCATCAAAAATGGCCTCAGACTGTCTTGGTGGAAAAATTCAATTTCATTTTTTTGGAGGTTGGCATTAGCCACGGCCAGCTGTATCAATGTTTGATCCACTTCACTGCCAAATGCCTCGACTTCCATGTCCAGCTGATTCATAACCGAAGTCATAAGGTTTCCAGTTCCAGCTGCAGGGTCAAAGATTTTGATAGCGTCGCTGCCTTCTAATAGTTTTGATGCGACATATCCCATAAACATAGCCACGGAATCGGGCGTTATCAAGTGCTGCTGTTGGGTAGCACCCTTCATCCCTTTAAGAATAGATAGCTGAACGGCTTTTCTTATCTCTTCTTTCTCATAATCTTCACGGTTCACTTTAACAAGTTCATTAGTGAGCTTCGTTTGAAGTGATCCTTCTATATCATCAAAAGGTTGCCCATTAAATAGTGTATCTAAAGTTTCTGCTAAGGCTTCTAGATAAGTTACGTTCATATCCTGCTCTACGATCGTGGCTGTTCCATCAATCCAAGTAAATAATTTTTCAACCTTTTCCTGATTCATCGTGGTCCTCCTATTTCATTGAAAAGGACGCTATTGTCAATAACACAACTTGCGCCCCATCAGTCTTTTATTTACGATCTTTTCTTCTTTTACCTTAACGGATAACGCAGGCTTATACAACATTTCACTATATTTGATATAAAAACAAATGTAAAGGCAAGAGGCAGATGCTATCTATTACATATGCTAGATGATAAAATACATACAGAAACTGTTATTAGGAGGAATTATGATGTCAAATCAACGTAGAAATCTTTATTTTTACTATCACCCTAATGAATACTTAAACGAGCAGTTACAACCCTTGTTTGAATTAGCAAAAGAAAATGACTTTGAAATCGTTGAAAATTCCAATGATGCCAATATCATCATTTCCGTTGGAGGGGATGGAACCTTTCTCCAAGCTGTAAGAAAAACAGGTTTTCGCCAGGACTGCCTATACGTGGGTGTCCGCAGTAAAGATGAAGCTGGTTTGTACTGTGATTTTGATTTAACTAACTTTAACGAAATGGTAGATTCTATGCTAAATGCAGAGCTTGAAGTCCGCCGCTTTCCTGTGATTGAAACAACGATCAATGACGAATCAAGCTTCTACTGCTTAAATGAATGCAGTGTACGCTCAACGTTGATTAAGTCGATAGTAATCGATGTCTATATAGATGATATTCATTTTGAAACGTTCCGAGGTGATGGATTGATTGTAGCAACTCCTACAGGAAGTACAGGCTACAATAAATCGACTAAAGGAGCTGTTGTAGATCCAAAGCTTCCATGCTTTCAAGTAAGTGAGCTAGCCTCTTTGAACAATAATCGCTATCGTACATTAGGATCTTCCTTCATTCTTGGACCGAATCGTAAATTAAAGCTGCACGTTTTACAGGATGGGAATGACTTTCCGTTAGTCGGAATGGATAATGAAGCATACTCCATCAGAAATATTCGCGATGTAACTGTTCGTTTGAGCGATAAAGAAGTCAAAACAGTTAAACTGAAAAATAATTCATACTGGGAACGAGTACAACGAACCTTTTTATAAAAGCCCCAAAAGCCAGCCTTATCCAGGCTGGCTTTTTCCTTACGTCCGCTGATACATGACCTCTCCATCAACTACCGTCATGTTCACCGTTGCATCAGCAAGCTCATATGGTTTTAGAGTAAATAAATCTCGATCAAGTATTGTAAAATCAGCTACATACCCTTCCGCAATTATGCCTTGCCTATGCTCTTCACTGATGGCGTAGGCACTACCTTTCGTATATAGCGAAATCGCTTCATATACAGAAAGCCTTTCTTCCGCTTGATATACTTCATTATCATAGGCAGCTCTTCGATCGACGGCTGCTCTTATTCCCAGCAGAGGATTAACTTCCTCGATTGGAGCGTCAGATCCTCCTGCACAGACAATGCCTGCATCCAATAAGGTCTTCCAAGAGTAAGAACTCTTTAACCTCACCTGTCCTAATCGATTGATTACCCAAGGAAAATCAGAAGAAACAAATGTCGGTTGTATATCTAATGAGATGTTCAACTTTCTTAACTTTTCAATTAACGACTGGCTTAATATTTGAGCATGAATTAACCGGTCCCTATCTCCCGTTTGCAAAGGATGCTCCATAACTGCATCAACCACCGCTTCAGCGGCTGCATCGCCGATCGCGTGGACAGCGATGGGCATGTTGCGCTTCCTGGCTTTCCTGACGAGTTCAAACAATTCTTGCTTTGAGTGCATGGGTACTCCTTTGTTTCCCCGATCATCTGCATAATCTTCGGACAGCCAAGCTGTCCTGCCTCCAAGAGCTCCATCGGAGAAAATCTTCATAGCCCCTAGCTGAACGAATTCCTTCCCTTTTTTAAAGCCTAAACCTTCTTCGTCCATAGAATCGATTACGCCATGGTGAACCAAAAGATGGGCTCTGAACTTCATATCCTTCCCATTGATCACTTCATAGAAAGCGTTTAAAGTTTTTTTGAATCCACCGTAATAATTCAAGTCTTCTGTGTGACCGCCTACAAGCCCATAAGCATGCATATCGCGCACAGCAAGCTCAGTCGCCTTATTTAAGTACTCTGGTGTTACAGCTGGCATCGCTTGTTTAATTAATTCCTGGGCCTGATCATGGAAGTACCCTGTCAGTTGATCATTTTCATCCCGGACGATAACGCCTCCCTGAGGGTTCTCAGTTTCTGAAGTTATACCGGCTGACTCGATAGCTTTCGTGTTAGCTAACAGCGCATGCCGACATACTCTCGTCAGCATCATAGGGTGATGTTTAGAAATCTCATCGAGTTCATCTTTATGGATGATCCTTTTATCCTGCCATTGGTTTTCATTCCACCCATCACCAATGATCCATTCTCCAGGCTCTAATTGCTCAGCATGCTGCTTTAGTGCCTGTAACACTTCTTCAGCCGATTTCATAAAGGTCAGGTCCAATCGCATCAGTCGTTCTCCATGTCCGATGATATGAAGGTGGCTGTCTGTAAACCCTGGGTACATGACGGAGCCTTTCAGATCGTTCTCCCGTGTAATTTCATTCTTATATTCACCGTATAGCTCCTGGGTATCACCCGCTGCATGAATCAATCCATTATTAGTGATGACCGCTTCTACCCATTCGCCTTCTTTTTTCATTGTATAAATTTTTCCTCCATACCATAATTCCACCGTATATATGCCCCTTCCCTCAATCAGAATAAAACCCACTATACAAGTATAGTGAGTTTAACTAACCTTATTATAGCAAATCGTCGAATTCACCCGTTGTTTTTTGCCTGGCTCTAACCTCCACCATCTCCGTTTGTTCAATAGCTTCAGTCAATTCTTTTTCGAAATCCACATTAGATTCGTAATAGTTAGCATTCTCACGAGTCGGCTTCGTCTTAGGAGCCTTGGGAACGAAAATCGTGCAGCAATCTTCATAAGGCAGTTTGGAAATCGGATACGTTTTAATCTTTCTTGATATTTCGATAATATCCAGCTTATCCATGGCTACAAGCGGACGGATGACTGGATAATTCGTAACGTCATTTATCGCGTTCATACTCTCCATCGTTTGGCTCGCTACTTGACCCAGACTTTCTCCAGTGGTCAGAGAAAGAATTTCTCTTTTCCTGGCAATCTGTTCACTGACCCTCATCATCATTCTGCGCATCACCGTCATCCCATAACCTTCAGGGATTTCCTGGTGAATTTTTTGCTGAAGGGCTGTAAAGGGTACGATATGAACGTTGATCGTCTGACCATATTTAGCCAATTCACTCGCCAAATCAAGTACTTTCTGTTTAGAACGATCACTTGTATACGGAGGGGAATGAAAATGAATCGCTTCAAGCTGCACCCCTCTTTTCATCGTCAAGTAACCTGAAACAGGACTATCAATCCCTCCAGATAACAGCAGTAGTGATTTTCCGGTCGTTCCAACAGGCAGGCCTCCAGCTCCAGGATAATCTTGAGCCGTAATATAAGCAGCGTCATTGCGAACTTCTATCTTCAATTCTACATCCGGTTCGTGAACGTTCACCGTAACTCCATCGGTATTCGCAAGGACGTATCCCCCCACTTTGTGGTTCAAATCCTGTGATCTGATGGAGAAGCTTTTATCTGCTCTCTTTGAAGATACTTTGAAGGTTTTAGCATTGTGGGCATCCTGAAAAGCATACAAAGAAGCCTTTTTAATTTCGGTTTCTTCTTTTTCCACTTTAACAGCGAAGCTTAACGAGTGGATCCCAAAGACCTCTTGACATTCTTTCATAACAGCATGAGGGTCTTCACCGTTAAGCACTACATACATACGGTCTCTGCTTTTCTTTACCCGTGTTCCCTTGAATGGTTCCAGTTTTTTTATTAAGTGGTTTTGAAGTTTTCTTTCAAAATAATTTCTGTTTTTTCCTTTGATCGCCATCTCACCATAGCGTATTAATATTAAGTCGAACTGCATGTTTATCTTCCCTTCTCAAGGTAACGTATAGCTGAATTGAATTCTTTCAAAAATAGATCAGCTTCTTCAATCGTATTGGAATAAGATAAGCTTATTCTAATGGCTGACTTTGTCACACTTTCTTTCAGATTACATGCTTTTAATACTGAGCTTACGTCAGGCTGTTTAGAAGAGCATGCTGATTTTGCTGAGACAAATATATTTTTTTTCGCTAAAGCGTGAATCATCACTTCTGGTTTAATACCAGGTACCGACACATTAATAATGTGCGGCGCTCCAGATAGAGGCGAGTTGACAATTACTTGCTCCATCACGTTTAGCTGATTAATCAAGTGGTGACGCAAGTGAATTAACTCGTTCAACTGTTTTTTTTCTTTTTCCTTAATCATTCGTAACGCTTTTGCAAAAGCAACCATTCCTGGAAGGTTTTCAGTTCCTGACCTCCGGTTGGCTTCATGTCCTCCGCCGTGAAATAAAGGAGAGAGCAGGACCCCTTTTCGCACGTATAAAATTCCAGTACCTTTTAAACCATGTATTTTATGACCGGATATACTGCACAGGTCCACTTTAGCTTTTTTTAGAGAGAGAGGCACCTTACCGATCCCTTGTACGTGGTCCGCATGAAAGAGTACTTTAGGATACATGCCCGCGATGTCCCCGATTTCCTCGAGGGGCTGAATTGTTCCTAACTCATTATTCACAGACATAATGCTTATTAAAATAGTATCTTTTCTGATTAGTGACTTGATCTCTTCAGGATCGACTTTACCTGAATGGTCTACAGATGCGTATGACACTTCAAAACCATTCTGTTCAAGCTCTTTAAATACTTCGAGAACAGAGGGATGTTCTACTGACGAAGTGATCAAGTGTTTACCTCGTGTCTGATGCTGAAAAGCAATACCTTTAATAGCTAGATTGTTGCTTTCCGTGCCACCTGAAGTAAATATCACTTCTTCAGTTTCTATTCGCAACTGTTCAGCCACCGCTTGTCTCGTTCTCATTAACAGTCGTTCTGCATCACTTCCTAAGTAATGTAATGATGAGGGATTAGCAAAAAATTGGGTGGCTGCCTTCTGATACGCAGTCATTACTTCTTCAAAGGGCTTAGTCGTCGCACTATTATCAAAATATATCATAGGATTAGCTCCTTTAGATTTGAATCGCAGTTCATAATCTTATCACATTTGTTCAATAAAAGATATTATGCTCCTTCGCGCAAAAAAACTAGCATCCTTTATAGGATACTAGCTTTGAAGTTTCTTTAAAGTCAATCTTCCAGCTCTAGAGTTTTCAATAAGGTATCGATACTGATTCTTCCGTCTTCACTCATATCATCTACCCATTTTTTTGTTATCACCGTTTCTCCAATGACCGTATTCATTCTACGCTCTTCCTCTTTACCTTCTTCAGGCAAATTGATACGCTCTACACCATATTGTCGTTCAGCCAATGATGTAGGAATTGATTGACTATGACTCGAAACAACTTTTTCTCCGGATGGGTCGAAGAAAATTATGAGCACTACGGTCCAAATGGAAACGGACATAAATGCCAATATCGTTAACAGCCACCTTTTCATCCAATCACTTCCTATACCGGTACTTCCCTTTTCTCTTCTATACGGCTTAGAGCCCCCGGATCGACTTCTTCAACTGCAGAAGCGGCGCGCTCCAAAGCTTCCTCATAGCGATAAGACCTGAAATCATTCTCCGCTTCCATTAATCTGGCAGCTATTAAAGGATATTTGCTTCTGTAGCGATTGCCGTATTGAATCATGCTTTCCGCCATCTCGGCTTGATGAAGTAATTCTTTAGCTTGCTTATTAACATGCACGGTATGATGTACAGCTTTTTCTAATTTCTCGTGAACTTCGTGCATATCAAGCGGCTGCTTCTCCAAGCTTACGAATACTTCTTCTATATGCTCGCTTGCCGCTTGCATACCTTCGAAAAATAAGGTTGGGATGCCTGGCAGATTGCTTCTCTTTAAACGACGATCCGTATCATTGATCAACTGCTCCATTTCAGAGAGTTTTGCTTTTGCTTCAATTTCATCTCTCCGCAATGTCTGGACCCTCTCATTGAAGTTATGGTGATTAGCTTTCAACTCTTCCAATTCTTCCTTCATTATATCCAGTTCACCTTTCAATTGGATACGAGGTGTTTGTTCATCTTCCAACGCTTTGTTCAAGCTTAAATATTTCTTCTTCAATTGAGTCATCATTTGAACAATATTCCTATGTGTTTCTACATCTTCATCTTCCATTTGATAGGTCATTTGCAATTCTTCAATTTCTTTATTCGTCTCTTCCATTACTTCTTCAAGCTCTTCTAGCAAAGTTGTAAGAGATGGATGCTGTTGATCAACGTAGCTATGGGCAATCGCTTCTCTTTCCAAGGACTGATACATCTCTTGAATTCTTGGTTCTACTTCGTCAATGAGCTGTTGAACATCCTCTTGATCGCCCTTCTCCATCCGATTTGAATGATTCTTCAACTGTTCCTGATAATTTTCTATCTCAGGAAGAAAATCCAATTGATTTACTCGATACCCCTCTTCGTCCATCTCTTTTATCCCGTTGAGAAGATCGGACAGCTGATCAGGCAATTCCTTGGAAGTTTTTTTAAAGCGTTCAGGGAATAACTCGATTTCCACTTTCAGAGTTTCTAACGTCTCCCTAATGGATTGGACTAGATCACTGGCCTCAATATAATTCCCTTCTGAAACCAGCTCTTCATATTCACTAAGCTTATTTTCAAGATCTATTATCCTTGCCTCGAATAAAGCGGCCGCCTTACCGTATTGATGGCGACTATGTATAATTGTTCGCTTAAGTTCCTTCAATTCTGGTTCAAGCGCTTGAATTTCCTGCCTGCTGCTCTTCTCAGAATCCAGTAGAACCTCTAACTCTTCATACATGTTTGTTATATCTCGCTCAATCGCTTGCAGTTTTTGTTCAGTATGATTTAAAACTTTTTTCACTCTAGTCAGCCTGTATCGATCCGCTGACTCTTCCGCATCGAACAGATCTTCTTCTAAATCGGGAAGTTCCTTCGTAAGAATTTGCTCCCATCGAGTGCGCCAAGATTCAAATCTGTCCTGCGTCTCTCCTGAAAGATTCAAAGCCTTCACTCTTGACAATTCTTCCGAAACATTCCGGTGCATGATATCCATTTTCCAGCCTTCAAGCCGGTCGACTTCATCATATATTTTCTTTCGCCAAATCAACCCAACAATAATCAGTGCTATCAGTATTATAATGCCCCCGATAACGTAACTCATAGACAGCCTCCTTACAATATGTATCTTTGTCTAAGCTTAATCGTCCATAATTAAAATTAGTTGTTTATTATGATACCATGATAGATACCTGTTTGGCTAAAATATTTCAAAAATATTAGTTGAATTACAATGAATTTAAACAAAAAGGAGAACGCCTCATGTACGATGGTCACATTCATACTCCATATTGTCCACATGGTTCAAATGCCTCTATTGAATCCTATATAGAACAAGCAATTAAGTTAGGATATTCTTCTATGTGTTTTACAGAGCATGCACCACTTCCTCTTAACTTTGAGGACCCTGTCCCTGACCGAGACAGTGCGATGTCAATGAAAAATATAGAAAGTTATATCAAGGAAATCAATCAGCTTAAACGAGTGTATGAGTCTGATATCAAAATCAACCTCGGCCTCGAAGTTGACTATATAAAAGGATTTGAACAAGAGACAGCAGGTTTTTTGAACGAGTATGGACCCTATTTAGACGATAGCATCCTTTCCGTCCATTTTCTGGAAATCAAAAACAAATGGTACTGCATCGATTTCAGCAAAGAGATGTATAAATCAGCTGAACAAGCAGCACAGACTAGTGAATCATTATACAAGATATATTTCCAAGTTCTCGAGGATTCCGCACTAAAAGATCTGGGTCCCTATAAACCGAACCGGATCGGTCATATGTCTTTAATTAAAAAATTCCAAAACATTTATGCCCCTCCTGCTAATTGGACGGACATGGCTGAGTCATTTTTAGACATTGTAAAGAGACAAGGGCTGTCACTTGATTACAATGGAGCAGGATTAGTGAAAGAGTATTGTAAAGAATCTTATCCTCCTGCCGCCATCGCTGCCCTTGCTTCTAAAAAAGGAATACCTCTTATATATGGATCTGACGCTCACCACCCTCAAGGTTTAAAACAAGGGTATAGTCAGCTGGAAACTTCTCTTATATCGAAATCGCCTTAGGTAATTTCAAAGTGCTTTGTTTGCTCATGATTTCAGCGTATGTTTGGACGAAATACTGAACAGAGTCCTCTGACATATAGAACCCTTCAAACTCCTGAGGCATCATATGAGGCACGTTAAGCAGCCCTTTGAATTGCAATAAACAAAGCTTTTCCTTAAAATTCAAATCGAATTTCGTGTGCTTTTTGAAGAGGATTTGAGACAGTAAGTGATTTTCTTTCGCAAGATAAGTGACGAGCATTTCTTTAGCGAATACAGTATTTAAAGATAGTTCACGATAAACCAAACAAGATAGTTGATAATGAACTTGTTTATAATGTAAAATTCCTTTAATTAATTCTAATAAGTCAGCATGAATTTTCGCTTCCGCTTCGTGTTCAAGCATTTCTAAGTAGGGTTCGAAATATTGGACTGCCAGGGACTCAAACAATCCTTGCTTGCTTTTGAAATAATAATGAATAATTGAAACGTTAACCTTCGCTTTTTTAGCGATATCACGTACAGAAGTCCCATTAAATCCATTGCTGTAAAACAAACTACAAGAAACATCCAGAACTCTTTGCCTTGTATTCATTTCGCTGTTCATTTTGGATTCCTCCCTACTAGGAATAGTTCGGCACTCATATTGTAAATCCTTTTAAAATCGTACATCAAAACCCGACAATTCATTTAAGAATTTGTCGAAAAACTAACTCAGGAGGGTCATGAAATGTTTCAATCCACTCAGTATAAAGGTACAAAAGAAGATCAGTATGCACTGCTCATCAAACAATTGGACGCGTTATTAGAAGGAGAACCCGATGAAATCGCTAATCTTTCAAACGCTTCTGCCCTGCTCAATCAATTTTTAGAAGATGTGAACTGGGTCGGTTTCTATATATGGCGCAAGGACGAGCTTGTTCTCGGTCCTTTCCAAGGGCTTCCAGCCTGTGTAAGAATTCCTTCTGGTAAAGGAGTTTGCGGAACCGCAGTTTCTGAGAGAAAAACCCAGCGAATCGAGGATGTACACGCATTTCCAGGACACATCGCTTGTGACGCTGCAAGTCAATCAGAAATCGTCGTACCAGTTATAAAAAATGGAGAGATTTATGGAGTGTTGGACATCGACAGTCCTTCTATCGGAAGATTTGATGAAACAGACGAAAAATATCTCACTCAATTTGTGGACACATTGCAAAAGCATATTTAACTTCCAAAATTACAAGCCGGCTGTATATAGCCGGCTTGTTTTATGAATTCCATAAAGAAACTCCTTGACTTTTCTTCTATATTTCTTATATAATAGCCTTTGTGTAAAATAAACGGCAGCCTATGTGAATCCAGCGACTGTTTCATTTTATTCCTCAATTTGAGGTGCATCGTGTAACTCTCTGCTGCTGGAGCGATGGTGCATGAAAATAAAATGTACAGCGTGATAAGGAACACACTGTTTTTATTTTATGCAAAATAAAATAAAAGGAGGAAATACCTATGGCACGTTTCACAGGATCTACCTGGAAAAAATCACGTCGATATGGCATTTCTTTAAGTGGGACTGGTAAGGAATTAGAAAAGCGCCCTTACGCTCCTGGACAACATGGTCCAAACCAACGCAAAAAACTATCTGAATACGGCACTCAGCTTCAAGAGAAGCAGAAGCTTCGTTTTATGTATGGATTGACTGAGCGTCAATTCCGCCGCATGTTCGAAGAAGCCGGTAACATGAAAGGGATCCACGGTGAAAACTTCATGATTCTTCTTGAATCTCGTTTGGATAACCTTGTGTACCGTTTAGGTCTAGCTCGTACGCGCCCTCAAGCTCGTCAGCTAGTAAACCACGGTCACGTTACTGTTGATGGCGGCCGCGTAGACATCCCGTCTTACCGCGTGAAGCCAGGCCAAGCAATTGGTCTTCGTGAAAAATCTCAGAAATTGAATATCGTGGAGGAAGCGGTTGAAGTGAATAACTTCGTACCTGAATACCTTGCATTTGATGCTGAAAAGCATGAAGGTTCTTACTCTCGCTATCCTGAACGTTCTGAGCTTCCAGCAGAAATCAACGAAGCTCTTATCGTTGAATTCTACTCTCGTTAATTTCTGCACTATGCAGGTTAACACAGAAAAAGCCCTTGAAATGTTGTTAAATCAACATTTCAAGGGCTTTTCTTTTTTATATCGGAAAAGAAAATTTAAAAGAACCAGAAACATCATATAACGTTTCTGGTTCTTGTTTATTTTAGCAGTATTAAGAATTTTGCTGCATACCGCCTGCCACTTTGGCTGCTCCTTGAATCATGCTTGTAAGTTGATTGGACTGGCCTGTCATCATACTGTAGGTTGCTGCACCGATACCTACAGACGCCACGATCGGTAACCACTGAATATTTTTATAGTTCATCTTCATATCCACCTCACAATACAATTTTTTGAAGCTCTCTTATTGTTGCCTGACCTGCAATTAATATAACAGCCAATCGCTGGTAAAACTTATTTTAAAAAGCTCTTTTACATGACTTTCAAAAGCAAAAATTCACTGTTGAAATATCTTAGCAACTTTTACAGCTAATAAAAAAACACATGCTATTTTGTATATGGAGTTTGCGAAGAATTGTTCTTATACTAACTGGCAGGATACTTGAAGACTTGAATTCGAGACATTGGGTGAGTGGAGCAGGGCGGCGGGGAATGACTCGCTTTCCGTGGGAGCGCGGTGAGCTTCCTCGGACGTCCCGTCCTGCGGGATCTCACCAA
>NZ_JAIZEN010000003.1 GCF_024189295.1 Halobacillus sp. A1 | reverse complement strand
TTTCAATGGCTTTTCCTATTAGATCATCTGAACCCGGCGGCTCATTTGTACGCATTCACTGGCTCTATTTCCCGCATTCAACGGCTCAAAACTCCGCACTAGTGGCTCATTCTGTCCGCAATACTCATTTATCTGGCGATAAGCATATCTCTGAAGATATCACTTCTGAAACTTTTATGAAGGCATTAACATCGCTAGACAGTTTCAGAGGGAATAGTGATGTCCGTGTTTGGTTATGCCAAATTGCCAAAAACAATTATTACTCTTATTTGCGTAAGAAAAAAAGCAGTGTAGATTTTGAGTCGGTTCCAGAACCAGCGAGTGGAGAGAATATAGAACAAGAAATAGCAACTTCAGAAGCGTCTATGAAGGTACATGAAATTATCCAGAATTTAAAAGAGCCATACAAAAAGGTCTTTACGCTTCGTGTATTTGGAGAATTGTCATTTAAGCAAATTGGCAAGTTGTTTGCAAAAAGTGATAACTGGGCTTGTGTTACTTATCACCGTGCTAGAGAAATGATTAAAGCGCGATTGGGGGATTATCGATGAAAATCACCTGTAATATGATTAGGGATATACTGCCGTTATATGTCGAGAATATGGCAAGTCAAGATACTAGAGATATAGTTGAAGAACATATAGTTTCTTGTGAAAACTGCAAAAAACGACTTGAAGAAATGAGGACTTTTGAAGAACAGCCAGTAGATACCGATATAGCTCCCTTAAGAAACATACAAAATACATTGCGAAGGAAAAAGCTGCAAACGATTATTCTTTCAGTCATGGTAACATTGGTTTTTGCAGTGGTTACAATGGCTTATCTGACAACGCCAGAATACATCTCTTATAATGAAAATGCGGTTTCAATTATTGAAAAGGATGACGGAACAGTACTTTTGAATTTTAGTGAAGAAGTCTCTGGATTTAATGTAAATCAATATCCTGCAGCAGACAATTCAGGTTATGTCTATGATATAACAACATGGGAAACGATTTGGCACCAGAAAATAAGCAAAAACAACCTGGAAAATACGATCTTAAACCCGAATGGGGAAACGGTCGCTTCAATCTACTATTACAATACCGATGGAAGTGAAAATACTTTAATTTATGGGGATCCAATAACGAATGGTTCTGTCATGACGTTACCTCGGCTAGTTTTAAGCTACTATGTGTTGTTTGCTATAGGATTTTCACTTATTTGTGGAATTGGATTGGTCATATTCCGTAAGAACGAGAAAATAAGAAATGGACTAGAAAAAATTATTCTATTGCCTATCTCCTACCTGTTGGCTCACTTACTTATAAAAGGTCTTCACTCTGCCACTTACCTTGCTGGACGAGACTTTTATGCAATATTACTAGTCACAATTCCTTTATATTTTGCGTTGTTAGCTGGAAGGAACATATTAAAAAAATTATTATTTAAGAAGTCGAAAAGCACTTCTTAATAGTTGCTGCTTTTGTTGGTTTATAATTGACTCACCAATCAGCGATTCTAGTTCTATATTACTTGATACCGAAGGGTCCCTGATGGATTCAGATTTCTAAAACATGGCCAAAAAATATCCTTTGAATGGGTTGAACCTCCAGATTCTACTGATCAGAGTCCATCTTCAACAAAAGGGAGCGTTTGTGGAAGAGCCAGTTGCAGAAAATGATCAATCTTTTTTTAAAACGGCTTCTTTTAATTTTACGTAAACTGTGGGTTTGTGAGGTATTTTTGATCAAACTTTATTTTAAAGCTCCATTAGGTCCTTCATTCTTTGTATTTTCTTCTACCCACTGGCACTGGTATGCTAGTATCACGATTTTCACTTTTGGGGAAATACTTGTTGCTCCCAAACGCCGTTGAAGTCGGTTTATAAAAGCCTTAAAGATACCTGGAACAAAGAAGGGTTCTTCTACGACGAAGAAAAAGAAGGCAGTTCTCAAAAAACTGTAAATGAACGTCGTTTAACGGCGCTTAAACTAGCAATTGAATCTTTGGAAAAACGTCTAATTAAATTTTTTTCTGGAATTTCATGTGGTTTAGATTTGGTGCGGTGGTTGAAGAACCGCTTTTTATATCTCGAAATCGAGTCTTACACAATTGGGGGCTTAAATTGAAAAAGTCCAATATAAAAAAAGAACTATTACTTCACAACTTAAGTTGTGAATTTCAACTATAAAATCTTCACGCTAAAAAAATGCCTGACAAATTCACAAAAAATTTGTCAGGCATTTCCTGCTGCATTTTAAGTTGGAGATAGGAAAAAACGAGCTAAGCTCTAAGTGTGTCTTCTTTTTAGAAATTATTGATCTTTATCAAACAGAACGACTCGGGCAGGTGATGCATCAGTACCGATTAATTTCATCGGAGCTGCAATCATCTGGTACGGTTTAGCGCCAACATCTTTCAAGCGTAAGCCCTCTATGACAATAATATCTGCAGCGAACAAAGCCTTGTGTGTCGGATGCTCAGGTTGGCTGCGCTCGATACCTAAAGAGTCTATACCTACACCGCGAATCTTCTTCTCCGCTAAATAACGTGCACCATCTTCTTTTAAATAGATGAATTCAAAATTGAAGTCATCTTCGAATGAATTTTTCGTTTTCAACAGTAGAAAATCATTTTCTTCTATCGTTAAACTCTCTAAGTCAGCTTTAGTGATTCCGTCTTCTACATGAGTAAGGTCCAATACTTTCGCTTCACCAATCAACTTGTTCATCGAAATCGATTCAAACGTGTCTCCATCATTCACCATATGTAACGGTGCATCGATATGCGTCCCCGTGTGGGCATCAATTTCTAAGCGAGATTCAGTGACATGGCCGTTCGTATTCCTTTTAAAATTCGGTTGTTTTTCAGGCTTGTTTTTATAAACAGGCATTCCTTCATAAACAGGCTGGGTAATATCAATCATTTTCATAATAAAACTCCTTTCATGAGCATGTTTTATTCGTCACTACTATTCTTACATGCTTTATCTTTCGTAGCAAACGATAGGTGAGCAACGGGTCTCTTTTCTCATGTGAAAAAGAGGATTTTATCACGTTTTGTCGAAAGATTTATATAGACAGGGGTGTGATCGTTATGCAGCAAATCAACTTATTTGAAATAGGCGCAGAAAATGAGGACCCTTTATACATCGAATTGAAGGGTTTGAATCATGAAGGAGAGCGCAAAAATATTTCGGTTTTTAATGTTCATTTTAACCAGTTCGGCCTCTATGAAATTGAAAGTGATGATATTCATGTATGCTTTCATTCTATCAATGAATGCTACAGTTACTTACGTAAGTATGTATAAAAAATTTTAGTTTGTATGGTTAGTACAGCTGGTAATGAGGTATACACTCCTTATAAACTTTAGTGACGGAGGTATACATATGTGGTATCAACATCCCTTTTTCAAATATATGACAGGGTTGATTCTTTTTTTAATCGCTATCTTTTTTCTGGATTTGTTACACTTTTTTTCGCCTATCCAAACGATAATAAGTACATTATTTTTTCCGATTCTGATAGCCGGATTCTTATATTATATATTGAATCCTGTGGTACGATGGATTTCTAAAATCAAGTATATACCTGTTTCTGTAAGTATATTGCTTGTTTACACGGCAATTGCTGGTGTAATTTATTCTGCTTACATACTTCTCGCGAATACGATAGAGAAACAAGTATCAGGATTATCCAATGATTTGCCTGAAGAATTAAAAAAGAAGGCAAAAGAAACGGAACAAATGATTGAAGAAAATGATAGAGGGATGTTAGGAGATGTAAGGCAGAGAGTGACAAGCTTTTTCAGCGATCTCGCTCAGACCGCTGGTGATAATGCGGCGGAAATCTTTTCTACGATAACAGGTGCAGTTACTGTACTTATCGTTGTACCCTTTGTGCTTTTTTATTTTTTAAAGGATGACCATCGATTAATACCTTTTCTGCTAAGATTCATACCTGGTAACCACCAGCAGGAAGGGAAAAAACTATTGAAAAATATCGATCAGACACTTGGTGCCTATATAATCGGACAGTTAACAGTAGCTGTTACTGATGGAGTATTGATGTACATCGGTTATTTGATTATTGGGTTAGATTATGCCCTTGTTTTAGGGATTTTCGTAGCTATAACGGCTGTTGTGCCGTTTTTTGGACCGATAATCGGGGTTCTGCCAGCTATTGTCGTCAGTCTTACTCAGGAGCCTACAATGGTGGTTTATGTTCTTATCCTGCTCGTCATCGTACAACAGCTGGAAGGGAATATCGTAGCCCCTGTCGTATTGGGTGACCGGCTGGATCTTCATCCATTGACAATCATTTTACTTTTGATTGTAGCCGCTGCCCTTTATGGGTTTATAGGTATGCTGATCGCAATCCCTTTATATGCCGTAATTAAAGTTACGATAAGTAATTTATATCAATTTTTCAGACTGAGAAAGATCCGAGAGTAGAAATGTTTCGAATAAAAGATACTTGGGGAATATATCGTTTATATTTGTGTTTAAGGAGAGAAATAGCATGATCACTTTTAAGGACGTTACGAAAACGTATCCTGATGGAACGTCAGCTCTAAAATCAATTAATTTAGACGTTAAAGACGGTGAGTTACTGACACTCATCGGGCCAAGCGGATGTGGGAAAACCACAACGATGAAAATGATTAATCGATTAATAGAACCTACTGAGGGCGAGGTTCTTATACATAATAAAAATATAAAGGAGTACAACATTCATGAGTTAAGATGGAATATTGGTTATGTATTGCAGGAAATCGCTTTGTTTCCACACATGACGATCGAAGAAAATATATCCATCGTTCCAGAAATGAAGAAATGGAAGAAAAAAGACCTTTCCGTTCGTATTGATGAATTGATGGACATGGTAGGCCTCGATTCAGTGAAGCACCGTAAGAGGAAGCCGAGTGAACTTTCAGGAGGTCAGCAGCAGCGTGTCGGTGTTCTTCGCGCTTTGGCAGCCGACCCCGATATTATTTTAATGGATGAACCATTCAGTGCGCTCGATCCCATTAGCCGCGAACAATTACAAAAAGACATATTATCTCTGCATAAAGAAATAAAAAAGACGATCGTATTTGTGACTCATGACATTGATGAAGCTCTCGCAATGGGGGACCGCGTCTGTATTATGCGGGAGGGGACTATAGTACAAGTTGATAAACCTCAAAATCTTATCTTAAATCCTGCCGACAAGTTCGTAGAAGATTTTATCGGCGAACGGAAATCGGCATGGGAGACAGCCGTAGACGTTATGATTGATCAGTCGAAACAACAGCTCTTCACTATGAAAGAATATGAGGGCGGATTAGTACCGAATAACGGCACATGTGTGATTATCCATGAAGATTCGACATTAGCTTTTGGATTGGATAGTGGAGAGAAGGCAGATATGCCCTTGCTTGAGCATGGGCAAACGCTGAGGAATGCTATGGACACTTTTGAGAAAGTGGACTACCCTTTACTTCCGGTAGCGAGACAAGGAAAGGTGATCGGCACTCTCTCTTATAAGGATATGGTGATGCACCTTAAGAAGCATAGTAAGCCAGCGAACGGAGTGGGGCATACGTGAACGGGTTAATAGAAGTTTTTCAGCAGAGGCAAGATATTTTTCTTGATAAAATTTGGGAGCACTTGCAAATATCCATCATCGCTCTAGTTATAGCTACCTTGATTTCTGTCCCATTAGGACTGCTATTAACGAGAAATAAAAAGCTGGCTGAGCCTATTATAGGCGTGACGGCAGTTTTACAGACGATTCCAAGTTTGGCGGTTCTGGCCTTTTTGATTCCGTTTTTCGGAATCGGACAGACCCCGGCCATCATCGCTTTAACAGCGTACGGTCTTTTACCAATCTTAAGGAATACGTATACAGGCATAAAAGAAGTGAATCCCGCTCTTAAAGAAGCGGCGACGGGGATGGGAATGAATTCGTTTAGAAGATTATCCAGAGTTGAATTACCTCTCGCCATGCCAGTAATTATGGCTGGAATTCGCACCTCGATGGTACTTATCGTCGGAACTACAACGATCGCTGCGTTAATCGGAGCTGGAGGGTTAGGCGACCTCATTCTTCTCGGTCTCGACCGGGGCGGAGATACCAGCCTTATTCTTTTAGGAGCGATTCCAGCAGCCATATTGGCCATTGTACTTGACTTGATCCTGCGATTGTTTGAGCGTACATCCGCAAAATCCGGCTTCCGCTCGCTTGTTACTTTACTTGTTATAGCAGCGCTTGTAGCTGTCGGACCGCTGGCTTTTGGTGGGAAAGTACAAAATGACATTACTATTGGTGCTAAACAAGGTGCCGAACCTGCAATATTAATAAATATGTATAAGCTTCTCATTGAAGAGGAAACAGATTTAAGTGTAGGATTAGAAGAGAACTTAGGAAAAACAGATTTAGTGTTTAGTGCGCTGCAAGAAGGAAGTATTGATATGTATCCAGAGTTTACGGGAACAGCTATCGTATCCTTATTAGACAGTGAAGCAGAAAGTAATGATTCTGAGGAAGTATATGATCAAGCAAGAGAAGGAATGTCTGATGAGTTCGGCCTTGCGTTTTTAGAGCCGATGGAGTTTAATAATACGTACGCAGTTGCAACGACTGAAGAGACAGCGGAACAGTATGATTTAGAAACGATTGGTGACCTTCAAGAAGTCGAAGATGAAATCACAGCTGGTTTCACCCTGGAGTTCAATGACCGTCAAGACGGCTATCAGGGGATGAAAGAAATATACGGACTCGATTTAGGTCAAGTTCGGACGATGGATCCAGGGTTGAGGCAAGGAGCTATCGAGGATGGGGAAGTTGACATCATTGATGCCTACGCCACCGATGGTTATATGGTCGATTTAAATCTCACGACGCTTGAGGATCCTGAAAATCTTTTCCCTCCTTATCAAGGTGCACCTTTAATGAGAGAGGATACATTGGAGCAATACCCTGAGATTGAGGATGCCCTCAACCAGCTCGGTGGGCAGATTAACGAAGATCAAATGCGAGAAATGAACTATGAGGTCGACTTTGACGATCGAGACCCTGAAGAAGTAGCAAGAGAATTTCTTATTGAAGAAGGATTTTTAGAAGAGTAGGAGGAATGAACGATGTTTGAGAATCCTAGTCAAGAAAAAATGCGTGATGTATTACATGAGTCGAAAACCATTGCAGTGGTAGGTTTATCCGATAAACCTCATCGCACCTCATATCAAGTCAGTCAGGCGATGCAGCAAGCCGGTTATAAAATTATCCCTGTTAACCCTACCATCAAAAGTTCTCTTGGTGAGAAGTCTTATTCTTCTCTGCAGGAAATTGAAGAACCTGTAGATATCATCAATGTTTTTCGACGTTCCGCCTTTTTAACGGACATCGCTGAAGAAGCTGCACGTATAAATGCCAAAGCTTTCTGGGCCCAGCAAGGCGTATATCATGAGAAAGTGCCGGATATTTTGAATGAGAATGGTATGCTTGTGATCATGAACAACTGTATCAAGGTAGCGCACAGTATATTGCGGTGAAATGTTTATATTTTTTGAAAAATCCCTGTGGTTACAGGGGTTTTTTCTTGTGAAATTATAAAATTCATTTGCGTCTTTCATTAAAACCGCTACAATATAACAAGCGATGTTTTTATATGGCCGTTTACACTTACGAACATTTGTTCTATCATAGTGATAGGTAGAGTTGTACGGAAAGGAGCCGATGGAAAGTTGTCGAGTCAAAAACAAACGTATTCAGATGATTCCATTCAAGTATTAGAAGGGCTGGAGGCTGTTAGAAAACGGCCGGGCATGTATATAGGGTCTACGGACCAGCGGGGGCTTCACCATTTGATTTTTGAAATTGTCGATAATTCAGTGGATGAGGCATTGGCCGGGTTTGGCAGTCAATTGACTGTGACCCTCCATAAAGACGGAAGTGTTTCTGTAGCGGATGAAGCCAGAGGTATGCCTACAGGGATGCACCAGACAGGAAAACCGACACCTGAAGTTATCTTGACGGTCCTTCATGCAGGAGGTAAATTCGGCCAAGGAGGCTATAAGACGAGTGGTGGTCTGCACGGTGTTGGAGCATCAGTAGTTAACGCCCTGTCTGAATGGTTAGAGGTACACATTTGCCGAGATGGCGAGAAATTTCATCAACGCTTCGAAAATGGCGGTGTTGCTGTAACTTCCCTTCTGAATAAAGGAACAACAAGAAAAACAGGGACGACCATCCGTTTTAAACCGGATGAAACGATATTTTCAGTAACAAAATTCAATTTTGAAACGTTGTCAGAACGCCTTAGAGAGGCGGCTTTCTTATTAAAAGGCTTTAAGATCAAGCTTGTTGATGAACGTGAAGCGGTTGAAGAATCTTACCAATATAAAGATGGACTGGAATCTTTCGTCGCATATTTAAATGAAGAAAAAGATACTCTCCATCCTGTCGTATCCTTCGAAGGCAGCCATGCTGACATTGAAGTGGATTTCGCTTTTCAATTCAATGATGGATATACTGACAGCATTTTATCTTTCGTCAACAATGTGCGGACGAAAGATGGAGGGACCCATGAATCAGGAGCGAAATCCGCAATCACGCGGGTGTTCAATGAATATGCACGCAGAGCATTATTGTTGAAAGAAAAAGATAAAAACCTGGAAGGAAATGATATCCGCGAAGGGTTTACAGCGATTATTTCAGTTCGTATTCCGGAAGAATTGCTCCAATTTGAAGGTCAGACTAAAAGTAAACTTGGAACTTCGGAAGCACGTTCTTCTGTGGATGCCGTAGTTGCTGAACAGCTGTCATACTTCTTAGAAGAGAATCCTGATATTTCAACGATGCTCATTAAAAAGGCGATACGAGCTAAAGAAGCTCGCGAAGCGGCTCGAAAAGCACGTGAAGACGCGCGGTCAGGAAAAAAACGAAAGCGCAAAGACGCTTTATTAAGTGGTAAACTGACGCCTGCTCAATCAAAAAATGCTCAAAAAAATGAACTTTATTTAGTTGAGGGGGACTCTGCGGGAGGTTCTGCAAAACAGGGACGGGACCGCAAGTTCCAGGCAGTACTACCCCTTCGAGGAAAAGTCATCAATACCGAAAAAGCTAAAATTGCTGATATTTTTAAGAATGAAGAAATCTCGACTATTATCCATACGATCGGAGCTGGAGTCGGCGGAGACTTTGAACTTGAAGATTGTAATTATGATAAAGTCGTCATCATGACGGACGCCGACACGGACGGAGCTCACATACAGGTTCTGCTGCTGACTTTCTTTTATCGCTATATGCGTCCCTTAGTGGAATCTGGAAAAGTATTTATTGCTCTTCCCCCACTTTATAAAGTGTCGAAAGGGAAAGGGAAGAAAGAAAAGACCGAATATGCTTGGGATGAAGATGGCATGCAAAAGCTATTGAAAGAGTTTAAAAATGGCTATACCATTCAACGTTACAAAGGTTTAGGAGAAATGAATGCGGATCAGCTCTGGGAAACTACGATGAACCCTGAAACTAGAACCTTGATCCGTGTAACTATTGATGATCTTGCCCGCGCGGAGCGCAGAGTGACGACGTTGATGGGAGACAAAGTAGAACCTCGCCGAAAATGGATTGAATCCCACGTTGCTTTCGGTCTAGAAGACGAAGCGAACATTTTAGAAAACGAGAAAATTGAGAAGTAAAAGGGGGATCCTCTGTTGGCTGAGGCAGAAAAGTTTTTAGATTTACCATTAGAAGAAGTATTGGGCGACCGATTCGGCCGCTATAGTAAATATATAATTCAAGAACGGGCATTGCCGGATGCAAGAGATGGCTTAAAGCCTGTTCAGCGAAGAATATTATATGCGATGCACCAGGAAAAGAACACACACGATAAAGGATTTCGTAAATCAGCGAAGACTGTGGGTACAGTAATCGGTAATTATCATCCTCACGGTGATTCGTCTGTTTATGATGCCATGGTTCGTTTGAGTCAGGATTGGAAAGTGCGGAAGTCATTAGTGGAGATGCATGGGAATAACGGAAGTGTAGACGGAGATCCGCCTGCTGCGATGCGTTATACCGAAGCGAGATTGTCCAGTATCTCTTCAGAGCTTTTACGAGATATTGAAAAAGAGACGGTGGAACACATCCCGAACTTCGATGATACGATCGAAGAACCTACCGTCCTTCCAGCTAAATTTCCTAACCTGTTAGCCAATGGGTCCACCGGGATTTCTGCAGGTTACGCAACGGAAATCCCACCTCATAATTTAGGTGAAGTAATTGATGCGGTGATTATGAGGATTGATAAACCTGAAGCTTCGGTGGACGAGCTGATGACGAAGCTTAAAGGGCCTGATTTTCCAACCGGAGGAATTATTCAGGGAATTGATGGCTTAAAGAAAGCTTACGAAACCGGAAAAGGCAAGATTGTCCTTCGAGGCAAAGCAGAGATTCAGTCTGTTAGAGGCGGCCGTGAACAAATTGTAATCGATGAAATTCCTTTTGAAGTGAATAAAGCGACTTTAGTGAAGCGGATGGACGAATTACGTCTTGACCGTAAAGTAGAAGGAATATCAGAAGTTCGTGACGAAACGGATCGTACGGGAATGCGTGTCGTTATTGAACTTAAAAAAGATGCGAACAGTGAAGGTGTGCTGAACTATCTGTATAAACATACAGATTTACAGATCGCTTATAATTTCAATATGGTGGCCATCCATGAACGTACACCGAAACTGCTCAGTCTGCCGATGATGCTGGATGCTTATATTCTCCACCAGCAGGAAGTTGTTACTCGTCAGTCGATCTTTGATCTAAACAAAGCTAAAAAACGAGCGCACATCGTAGAAGGGCTGATCAAAGCCATTTCCATATTAGATGAGGTCATTGCTACGATTCGGGCTTCCAAGGATAAACAGGATGCGAAGCAGCAATTGATTGCGGCTTATGGATTTACGGAAGAACAAGCTGAAGCGATTGTTACGTTACAGCTTTATCGTTTAACGAATACGGATATAACCGAACTTCAAACGGAAGCTGAAAAACTGAGAGAGCAAATCGCCTATTTAGAATCACTTTTAGCGGATGAACGCAAATTGTTCAAAGTCATTAAAACAGATTTGAAGGCAATGAAAAAGAAATACAACGATAACCGATTAACCGATATTGAAGAAAAAGTAGAAGAGCTGAAAGTGGATCTCGAAGTGACAGTTGCCAGCGAAGATATTGTGGTATCTGTGACGAAGGATGGCTACATCAAGCGAACAAGCTTACGTTCTTACGGGGCTTCAAATGGTGCTGATTTAGCGATCAAAGATGGCGACCATCTGCTGCGGCTTCTGGAAATTAATACGACGGATACGATCCTCCTGTTTACAAACTTTGGGAAGTATTTGTATATCCCCGTCCATAAGCTTCCGGATATTCGCTGGAAAGATCTCGGCCAGCACATCGCTAATATTGTATCGATCGACAAAGGTGAATATTTAGTCGACGCTATTCCTATCAGGGAATTCAATGAAGATCAATTTTTAATCTTCTTTACGAAAAATGGGATGGTCAAGAAAAGTGAGCTTCAACTTTACCAGGCCACTCGTCATTCAAAACCGCTTGTTGCCGTCAACTTGAAAGGAAATGATGAAGTCGTGGATGTTCATGTTACAAATGGACAATGCGATATCTTCATGGCTTCCAATAAAGCCTACGGCCTCTGGTATCATGAAAGTGAAGTGAATACTGTAGGGCAGCGGGCTGCAGGTGTGAAGGCTATACAGTTGAAAGAGGGAGAAGAAGTCGTCTCAGGGCAGGTGTTTTCATCTGATAAAGACCCCTCCCTTATATTGACCACGCACCGAGCCGCTGTTAAAAGGATGAAACTTAAAGAATTCGAGCGTACCACCCGGGCTAAACGAGGCGTTATTATGCTGCGTGAATTGAAAAAAGACCCTCACAAGGTGGTTGATGTTCACGTCGTTTCCAGTCAGGATGCCGTAGTCATCAAGTCTGCTAAAGGGAAAGTGAGTACAGTAAAACCGATGGATTTCAAAGCGAATGATCGATACAGCAATGGCTCTTACATTATGGACAGCGATCAAAGCGGACAAATCATTGAAACCTGGGTGGAGCCGATGTACTCTACACCTTTTAAAAAAGAAGAATCGTAATGTGAAAGACTTTTTCTCATCGGAGGAAAAGTCTTTTTTTTTTATAATACTTGGTGCTGTTGAGTACTTACAGCTATTTAAAGCAGGAGACAGCTAATCTTTATCAGTCGTTTTTACACGAAGTTTTTTTCTAAATAATGTTAATATTGTGTTTTCATTTTATTATGGTAAGATGAATTTATATTCAGTCTGAGGGGATGGTGTATGTTAAATTTAAGAGATAAAATCATAGAACAGTCTCTAATTCTTTTTGATGAAAATGGGTTTCACGGCGTGACGGTAAAACAAATTGTCGAAGCCTCGAACACATCGAAAGGTGGATTCTATCATCATTTTCATTCTAAGGAAGAGCTTCTTTTCGTCATCCACGATGCCTTCATTACATATGTATCAAAAGAAGCGAAAGCCGCGAACGAAACCCATACTTCTCCGGTTGAAAAAATACAGGCGATCATCAGGTCTTTCGTTAAAGTTTTCGATCTTTACAAACCTCATATCTCCGTTTTTTATCAGGAGAGTATGTACTTAAAGCAAGAATATGAACAGCAGATTAAAAAGAAACGCGATGAATTCAAGCAGATGATCCTTCAAGTAATCGAAGAAGGGCAGCGGATGGGTTATTTCAGAAAAGAGCTGCCGCCGATTCTTACAGGCATGGCTATCCTTGGTATGGTCAACTGGATATACAAGTGGTATCGCCGGGACGGAGAATATTCTATAGATGAAATTGCTGATGTGTTCATCGATTTAATTTTACATTCCTTGCTGCCTTCTGTTGAGGGGGAGTATAGGAGCCAAATGCTTACCATTCCTTTTTTTTACGACAAAAAGTAAACGCTTACAAAGTTTTTTGTCCACTACAGACCAACCAGTCGGTCTTTACATGAAGGGGAGATTTTATGAATTTCGAGTTGACGAAAGAGCAGGAAATGACGAGGAAAATGGTTCGGGATTTTGCAGACGGGGTCATCCGCCCCCGCGCGATAGAAATTGACGAAAAAGCTGAGTTTCCTAAAGACATCTTTGATGAAATGGGGAAGCTGGGTCTGCTTGGTATTCCATTCCCTGAAGAATACGGCGGATCGGGAGGAGATACCGTTACTTACGCTCTCGCTGTTGAAGAAATAGGCAAGGTATGCGGATCAACAGGCTTAAGCTATGCTGCAGCGGTCTCTTTGGGAGCGAGCCCTCTTTACTATTTTGGAACGGAGGAGCAGAAGAAGCAGTTCCTCGTCCCTCTCGCTAAAGGAGAAGGTTTAGGATCTTTTGGGCTGACGGAGCCGAATGCAGGCTCAGACGCCGGAGGCACGAAGACGCGAGCTGAACTGAAAAACGGACATTACGTCATTAACGGGGAAAAATGCTGGATTACTAATGCTGAGTATGCGCGTTCGATTACAGTGACAGCCGTATCAGGGAAACGGGCAGACGGAAAAAATATCATCTCCGCGTTTATCATCCCTAAAGACACGCCGGGTATGAAGATTACGAGTCCTTATGAAAAGATGGGCGTGCGGGGATCCAATACGTCGGAGATTATTTTAGAGGATGTTGAAGTACCGGAAGATAATCTTTTAGGTGACCCTGAAAAAGGCTTCAAGCAGTTCTTATACACTCTTGATGGAGGACGCATTTCCATTGCGGCTCTTGCTGTCGGAATAGCTCAGGCTGCTTTAGATAAAGCACTCGCTTATGCTAAGGAAAGAAAACAATTCGGTCAATCCATTTCAAATTTCCAGGCGATTCAGTTTAAGTTAGCTGATATGGCGATGGAAGTGGAGCTGGCTCGTAATATGGTGATGAAAGCGGCGTGGCTGAAAGATCAAGGCAAACCTTTTGCTAAAGAAGCGGCGTTTGCTAAGTTGTATGCTTCTGAAACCTCATTCCGCTCATCGAACGAGGCCATTCAAATACATGGCGGCTATGGATATATGCGTGAATATGAGGTGGAAAGATATTTACGGGATGCTAAACTGCTTGAAATCGGAGAAGGAACGTCTGAAATTCAACGCTTGGTGATTGCTCGTCAATTGGGCTGTTAGTTCCTTAATCTAAGAGGAGGTTGTATATGAGTTTATTGAATTTGACGGTTGGTGAGTTATTAGAAAAGCAAGCTGAACAGTACCCGGAGCACGAGGCTTTTGTTTATCCTGAGCTGGGCTTGCGAAAAAACTACAAGGAATTCAATGAGCTGGCGAATGAAGCCGCTCGTGGATTTATGTCTTTAGGGATTGATAAGGAAGACCATGTGGCTATTTGGTCAGATAACAAACCTGAGTGGCTCGTCTCTCAATTTGCTACAGGGAAGATGGGCGCCGTTTTAGTCACAGTTAATACAAACTACAGAGCGCAGGAACTCGAATATTTATTACGACAGTCTGATGCTTCCACGTTAATTTTAGCAGAAGAATTCCGCGGCGTGTCTTATATAGACATTTTAAAGGAAATCTGTCCTGAGCTCGAGCATTCCCCTAAGGGAGAGCTTCACAGTGCCAGGCTTCCCCGGTTGAAAAATGTTATCGTGCTCGGTGAAAAAGAATACGCAGGCTGTTATACGTGGAACGACGTAGTTAAAGCAAGTGAATCTGTCAGTCCAGAAACCCTTAGGAAAACACAAGCGTCGCTTCACTGTGATGACGTAATCAATATGCAATATACGTCCGGTACAACCGGCTTTCCAAAAGGCGTCATGCTCAGTCATCACAATATTGTAAATAACGGCAATCAAGTGGCGGACTGTATGCGTCTTTCATCAGAAGACCGTTTATGCATTCCGGTTCCCTTTTTCCATTGTTTCGGATGTGTACTGGGAACGATGGCTGCTGTTTCTAAAGCGGCGACGATGGTCATTTTAGAACAATTTAACCCTGAACAAGTATTGCGTGCCGTTAAAGAAGAAGCGTGTACAGCACTTCACGGTGTACCGACGATGTTCATCGCCGAACTGAATGATCCTAGCTTTGAACGATATAAACCGACCACCTTACGAACGGGAATCATGGCCGGCTCGACTTGTCCTATGGAAGTGATGAAAAATGTCATGAATAAAATGGGAGCCGAGGAAATTACGATTGCTTACGGACAAACGGAATCTTCTCCTGTCATCACACAAACGAGAACAGATGACCCTATCGAATTACGTGTCAGCAGTGTCGGCCGTGCTCATCCGAATGTGGAGGTCAAAGTACTGGACCCAGCGACACAGGAAGAGAGCGAACCTGGTATACCTGGGGAGTTATGCACAAGAGGTTATCTTGTGATGAAGGGCTATTATAAAAATGAAGAAGCGACCGAGGCGGCGATTGACCCTGATGGCTGGCTCCATACAGGAGACATCGCCGTCATGGATGAAGAGGGGTACGTGGAAATCACAGGCCGTATGAAGGATATGATCATTCGTGGCGGAGAAAACGTGTACCCGAGGGAAATCGAAGAGTTTTTATATCAACATCCGAGCGTACAGGACGTACAAGTGATCGGCGTGCCCGATCAAAAATATGGTGAAGAAATCATGGCCTTCATTATTGCTAAGGAAGGCACGGTACCGTCTGAAGAAAACATTCGCACATTCTGTGAAGGGAAAATTTCCAAGCATAAAATCCCTAGATATATTCGGTTTACGGATGAATACCCCATGACAGCGAGCGGTAAAATCCAAAAATATAAATTAAAGGAAGCAGCTCTTGACTCGATTGGATCGAGAGAATAAGGAGGCCTTTTACTATGTTTTCAAAATTATTAATTGCAAACCGGGGAGAGATCGCTTCACGAATTATACGCACTTGTCAGCGCTTGAACATTCGAACGGTCGCGGTTTATTCCGAAGCAGATCAGGAGGCTCCCTTCGTTAAAGAAGCGGATGAAAGCTATTTGATAGGGAAACCGAGAGTAAACGAATCCTACTTGAAGATCGATAACATTATAAAAGCAGCGAAGGAAACGAATGCAGAAGCGATCCATCCGGGATATGGTCTGCTAAGTGAGCATGCCGGCTTTGCGAAAAGAGTGAGAGAAGAAGGTTTGACGTTTGTCGGACCTACCTCTGAATTGATTGCTATGATGGGAGATAAAATTGCTGCCCGTCAAGCGATGGAAATGGCAGGCGTTCCAGTTGTGCCCGGAACGATGGAAGCTGTGGCTGATGTTCAAGAAGCAAACAAAGTGGCAGAGGAGTTCGGTTATCCCGTCATGTTAAAGGCAGCCGCTGGAGGCGGCGGCATCGGTATGCAGGCTGTCAAAACTGCTGAAGAACTTGAAAAGGCATTTGAAGGTAATCAAAAGCGGGCTCAAACATTTTTTGGAGACGGAAAAATGTTCATAGAAAAGCAGATTATAAACCCCCGGCATATCGAAATTCAAGTGCTGGCTGATGAACATGGGAACGCTGTCCATCTGTTTGAGCGGGAGTGTTCGATTCAACGACGCCATCAAAAAGTGATTGAGGAAGCACCTTCTCCTTTTCTTTCTGAAGAAACGAGAAGAAGAATGGGGGAAAGTGCCCTTAAAGCCGTTCAAAAGCTGCGTTACACGAACGCGGGGACGATTGAATTTTTAGTCGATGATCAGGAAAACTTCTATTTCTTAGAAATGAATACAAGACTGCAAGTAGAGCATCCGGTGACGGAGGAAATCACAGGCCTCGATTTAGTCGAACAGCAGCTGCGGATCGCCTTTGGTGAAAAGCTGACCTATAAACAGGAGGATCTGCTCATCCAGGGGCATGCGATTGAAGCACGCATCTATGCAGAAGATTCCAATACGTTTTATCCGTCACCAGGTCAGTTGACGAAGCTTACACTTCCTAAAGGCGACGGCGTTCGTCATGAGGTCGCAGTAAACGCGGATTCGCAAGTCACTCCTTTTTATGATCCTATGATTGCTAAACTGGTCGTCCATGCGGATACGAGGAAGGAAGCGATTGAAAAGCTGACCAAAGCGCTGCACCAATACGAAATCGAAGGCATCAAAAGTAACTTAACGATGCTGAAACGAGTCGTCACCCATGAACAGTTCACATCTGGAGCGGCTACTACATCATTTATCGAAGACTATTACTTACCATCACTTACTAATCAATAAAAGGGGAGAAAAACATGAACGAAATTAAAGCATCGATGGCAGGCAGTGTTTGGAAAATTGTTGCAAATGAAGGGGAATCTGTAACATCCGGCCAAGATGTCGTCATCTTAGAATCTATGAAAATGGAAATACCGATTCCTGCAGAGCAAGACGGCACAGTTAAAGAGCTTAAAGTAGGAGAAGGCGATTTTGTCAATGAAGGGGACGTTATTGCGATTATTGAATAATGGAGGGGTTACATGCAAGCGTGGCCGGAATTCGTCACTGTCAAGGAAGTCGGCCCCCGGGATGGTTTACAAAACGAGTCATCCCACATACCGACGAATGTAAAAATCGAATGGATCAATTTACTGTCAGAAGCTGGTTTCTCTTCCATCGAAATCAGTTCGTTCGTCCATCCTAAGTGGATCCCACAGTTAAAAGATGCTAAGGAAGTAGCCGCAGCCATTAGGCGAAATGATCTAATTACGTATGCCGCTCTAGTCCCTAACAAAAAAGGACTTGAAGCCGCCATCGAAACGAACGTTGATGAAGTGGCCGTGTTTATGTCAGCGAGTGAATCGCACAATCAAAACAATATTAATAAATCGATAGAACAAACGTATCCCGTCCTGCGGGAAGTTGTAGAGGAAGCGAAGCATCACCAAAAACGGGTGCGTGGTTATCTTTCCACAGTGTTTGGTTGTCCGTATGAAGGCGATGTCCCTGTCCAGCAAGTGATTGACTTAGCTGCTCGGCTGCTGGACATGGGAATTGATGAGATTTCATTTGGAGATACAATCGGCGTGGCCAACCCTAAGCAAGTTGATGACATGCTTACAAATATTAAACATGAACTCGACATGGAGCGGGTCGCCATGCACTTTCATAATACCCACGGCATGGCACTGGCAAATGTGCTTGTATCATTGGAGCACGGAATTACGACTTTTGACAGCTCGCTGGGCGGTTTAGGCGGATGCCCTTACGCAAAAGGAGCTTCGGGTAATCTTGCAACCGATGATCTCGTGCATATGCTTCATCAAATGGGGATAGAGACAGGCGTACAAGAAGAAAAAATGAGAGAAGCTGCGTCTTATATCCAACAGGCATTAGGGAAACCTTTACCGAGCCATCAAATGCAAGTCATCAACAGAATGAAACAGGGGGAGTCATTGTAATGGCTTTAGTAGAAGTGACGTATGACGAGCATATTGTGATGATCACACTTACCCGCGAGGATGCAGCGAACAGCTTATCCCATAAGCTTCTCGATGAACTTTCGAGCGCTGCAGAAGAAGTGGAGCAGTCTGATGCGAGAGCGGCTATTATTACGGGAAAAGGTCCGAAAGCATTTTGTGCGGGAGCTGACCTTAAGGAACGTGCCGGAATGACGGAAGAAGAAGTCATAAATACTGTAAAAAAAATCGGCGAAACGTTACGTAAAATAGAAAACCTTTCGATTCCTACGATCGCTATGATCAATGGAGCGGCTTATGGAGGCGGATTGGAATTGGCCCTTTGCTGTGACTTGCGATTGATGACCGAAAACGCAAAAGTCGGATTGACGGAAACATCTTTAGCGATCATCCCCGGTGCAGGGGGAACGCAGCGTTTGCCCCGGCTCATCGGAATCGGACAGGCTAAAAAAATAATTTTTACTGGTCAGCCTATAACCGCGGATCAGGCTTTGCGAATCCATTTAGTCGAAGGTATCTATCCACAGGAGCACCTTTATGAGGAAACGGTTGAAGTAGCGCGGCGTATTTCCCATAACGGCCCGATCGCGTTAAAGATGGCGAAACAATCGATTCGGCAAGGAATGGAAACAGACCTGCAGACAGGTCTTGAAATGGAGCATGAGAACTATAAACAAACCATCCCTACGCGCGATCGGCTGGAGGGATTAAAAGCTTTTAAAGAAAAGCGCAAACCTGAGTATACAGGAAAGTAAAGGAGGGGAAGTCATTGAACGAAACGTTACAGGATATGTACGAAAAAATAGCTTCAGGTGGAGCGGAGAAATATCATGAAAGTAATCAACAGAAAGGAAAGATGTTCGTTCGTGAGCGTCTTCAACTGTTATTTGATGATGACTTAAGCATAGAAGATGCATTTTTCGCGAATTGCACAGATGGTTCTCTGCCCGCTGACGGTGTGGTTACTGGGATTGGTAAAATCAATGGGGAACAAGTGTGTGTGATGGCGAATGACTCGACAGTAAAAGCGGGCTCGTGGGGAGCGCGTACGGTGGAAAAAATCATAAGAATTCAAGAAACAGCGATGAAACTTCAACTTCCGATGCTTTACTTAGTTGATTCAGCCGGAGCAAGAATTACCGACCAGGTGGACATGTTCCCAAACCGGAGAGGGGCTGGGCGGATTTTTCATAATCAAATCAAGCTCTCCGGCCGAGTGCCGCAAATCTGTCTTCTGTTTGGTCCATCAGCAGCTGGCGGCGCTTATATTCCAGCATTCTGTGACATCGTCGTTATGGTAGATGGGAATGCTTCTATGTATCTCGGCTCTCCAAGAATGGCTGAGAAAGTTATCGGAGAGAAAGTAAGCCTTGAAGAAATGGGTGGTGCCAATATGCACTGTTCTGTCTCAGGCTGCGGGGATGTCTTAGCGAAAGACGAGAAGGAAGCGATTGATTATGCAAGACGCTACCTCAGTTATTTTCCTTCGAACTTTAAGCATGTGCCGAAGAGACTGGAGTCGATTGAACCTGCTTCGTTCGAGAAAAACATAGCTGACCTGATTCCCGAAAATCAGAATGCTCCTTTTGATATGTACCAGTTGATTGATCGTTTAATCGATGAAGAGACGTTCTGTGAGGTTAAAAAGAAATTTGCTCCTGAACTGATCACCGGCCTTTCAAGAATTGATGGACGCACGGTAGGGATCATAGCCAACCAGCCAAAAGCAAAAGGCGGCGTGCTTTTTCCAGACTCTGCTGATAAAGCCGCTAAGTTCATGCAGCTCTGTGATGCGTTCAATATCCCGCTGCTATTCTTAGTCGATATTCCGGGTTTCATGATTGGTACTAGAGTGGAAAGGGCAGGAATCATCCGCCACGGGGCCAAAATGCTCTCAGCTATGAGTGAAGCGACGGTACCTAAGATTTCTGTAGTGGTAAGAAAAGCATATGGTGCAGGGTTGTATGCCATGGCTGGACCTGCGTTCGAGCCGGATGCGTGCATTGCCCTGCCGACAGCACAAATTGCCGTGATGGGGCCTGAAGCGGCTGTGAACGCTGTGTATGCGAACAAAATCGCAGCATTAAACGAAGAGGATCGTCCTGCTTTTATTAAGGAGAAGCAGGAAGAATATAAAGAGAATATCGATTTATATCGTCTGGCATCGGAAATGGTGATCGATGATATCGTTCAGCCCGAGAATTTACGAGCTGATCTTGTGCAGCGATTTGAAGCTTATCAGACAAAGGATGTTACGTTCACAGAAAGAAAGCACGGCGTTTATCCTGTATGATAAGTGACCACCCTGCTTATCTCCATGCCCTTCAGAAACATAATTAATAATATACGAAACAGCAGACCAAACACCTGTGATTTGGTCTGCTGTTTTTTCGTAAATCAACAATGATTTGATAATAATATTTGGATAAGCGTACAAAGCCGTAAACTAAAGTGCCGGACACAATATAAGGCCTGAAACTATTTTTTGTTAGGAACGTATATACATTAAGAGAGGATTTTTATTAAGCACAAAATGATTTTATCGAAATAAGAGGCCTCACTCTAATTATTAGGAGAGATTTCTTTATTACATATATTGAATGTAGGGATATTAAGTTAAGCAAGTTTGACAGGAGGATTCGATGGAGTTTTTTCTTGGAGAGGAATCATTATACATAGCCATAATAATTTCACTTATATCAACTGTTTTGCTAGGATTCCAAAGACATAGATTGGCATTTTGTTCTTCGTTATTCCTGTTTTTATATGGAATTATGATATGGTTTTACTCTCAGAAAAATATTACTGGATTTGGTGCATTAAGCTATACTTATGTAAGTATAAGTGCAATTATTATAGGGCTTATATTTATGCTTATTTGCATATTTGCTATCAGGAAACAAAAGAACTCTTTTTCATTCAAATAATTTTTATTCATGCCTTACTATACCGTTGGCTTATTTAAATGAAATACTTGGAGGTGATCTAAATTAAGACACTCGTCAATATTGGTGACAAAAAACTAGAGGTAAGGATGAGAGGGTATGGAAGGACAATAATAATTCAACCAGGAATGATAAGTTCTTTAGCTGAATGGGAGGCTTTACGTGAAAAGCTTTCCAGATACGGAAGAGTAATAGTTTACAACAGAGCTGGATGCGGTCGAAGCAATAAAGGGATGACATCCAGAAATCTTAAAGAAAACGCAAAAGATCTTTATGCTCTAATTAAGAAACTTAATATCACTTCTCCTATATTATTAGGTCATTCGTATGGAGGGCTCATACTGCAGCAATTTGCTCATGATTATCCAAGCGTCGCTAGTGGGTTTATTTTAGTCGATTCAACTTCATATGAGGCATATAAATTAGATGCAGTTGAAATCGAAGGAGAGTATAGTAATAATACAGAAGCATGGATAAATAAATGTAAAACCTACTCCAGGCTTTCTAAAGAAGAGTTACATAAGGAAATGAAAGATTGGATTAATGAACTCAAAAAATTATTACCAAACAGCAGTTACAGAGAAATAGAGAATTTTATGAGTAACCCATCCATGTTCGAAACCCTAAGTGAAGAGCTAGAAAATGATCTCTTGTCCGGTAGGGATACGAATCAGAGCAAATCCTTTCCTGATACCCCTGCTTTAATCATAGGTAGAGATCCAAAGGCGTCAATTTTAGAAATGGTGGAAAGTGAAGGGTTACATAATTCAGAAGCGGAGGAAATAGAAAACATATGGCAAATGTTGATCCATAACCAAACGAAGATAAACTCTCAGGCTTCGTATTGTTTAGCCAAAGGATCTGGACATAGTGTCCATTTTGAAAAGCCTGAAGTCATAGAGAAAGCTGTACACTCCATATTAGACAGTACACAAATTGAAAAATATTGAATTCGAACCTTAAACAACGAGATAGAAACTATTAACTTCACTCTATATATTAAAGTAACGGATAATATTTCAGACGATAGATTAAATAACTATGGGGAATTATTGAACAAGCAGTAGATGTAGCATTTGGAGGAGATTTATGAAGAGGTTAATGCGAAACCTTAAAAGGTTTTTAATATTTTTGTTTGTTTTAGTTGCTTTTATGTACTTGAACAACACTTCATTATTCACGAATGAGATCAATAGGGAGCCTTTATTGATGGCTCATCGTGGAATGGCGCAGACCTTTCCTATGGAGGGAATTACGGGGGAGACATGTACCGCAGATAGAATTCACGAGCCTGAACACTCATATATAGAAAATACCATCCCTTCAATGGAAGCAGCTTTTGACGCTGGGGCAGATGTTGTCGAGTTTGATGTTCAACCAACGATAGACGGAGAGTTCGCTGTCTTTCATGATTGGACACTGGAGTGTAGAACTGATGGCGAAGGCGTAACGAGAGAACACACGATGCAGGAGCTAAAGGAATTAGATGTTGGTTATGGGTATACTGCTGATAACGGAGAAACTTATCCTTTTCGAGGTAAAGGAACAGGGTTGATACCTTCACTCGAAGAAGTGTTGAACCATTTTCCAGAGCAATCCTTTTTAATTCATATTAAAAGTGATGACCCGGTTGAAGGGGAACAATTGTCCGACTATCTGAGCAAGTTCCCAAAAAGCAGGATAAAAGAACTTTCAGTTTACGGCGGTGATCAGCCGATTGCTTCTTTAAAAGAAAGACTACCTGACCTTCGTGTCATGTCAAAAGATACGATGAAAAGTTGCCTGTTTCCTTATATAGCAGTTGGTTGGACAGGATATGTACCGTCAACGTGCGAAAACACACAATTGCACATCCCTGAAAAAATAGCTCCTTATTTATGGGGATTTCCAAACAAGTTTCTAAATAGATTAGATGGGATTAATACAAGATTGGTCCTTGTGGCTGGCGATGGTGGGTGGTCAGAAGGTTTTGATAACGAGAAAGACTTAGAACGCCTTCCCATAAACTATAAAGGAGGTATATGGACTAATCGAATTGATAATATAGCTCCTATTTTAGAAGAGTAACTAGTTGTTGAACAACGGGGCTGAATGCTTAAAAGGGATTCCCTTAAAAACCACTACTGTCTTTAATTATTTTTAGAATTACTTTTCATGAATTGGGGCTGTTCTATACCCGCGTGAGTTTAGTCACAGGGAAATGGATGGGAAGAGATCAAGAACATAGAAAATCCTAATTTACTTACTGAATGGAGCACAATAATAAAGAACTTGGAAAATGTTTTTTTAAAAAAATATAAATAATGCAATAGAAAAAATGAAATTCCGACCATACGGAATTTCATTTTTTACTACTACTATCAACATTGAACTTTAACAGAGTCTTTATTGAACTTTAACAGAGTCTTTATTTAAAGGCGTGCTGCTGACCGATTTTTTTTATTTCTTCGACCGTCTCCGGGTTTTCAAGTGCACTTAAGTCTCCAGATGGTTTCCCTAAATATGCTGATTTTATAGCTCTTCTCATGACTTTAGCATTTCTTGTTTTAGGAAGATCGGATACGGAAAAAACTTTTTTAGGCGCTAAAGCTTTTCCTAATTTATGCGCCATAAATTCCTTGATCTCCTCGAATAACGCTTCATCAGCTACTGCTTCACTGCGCAGCACGATAAACGCAATCGGTTCTTCTCCTTTAATATCATGGGGGACGCCGATAACACCTGCCTCAATAATCTCTTTATGGTCAACTAATACTGATTCGACTTCAGCAGGGCCGAGTCGTTTACCTGCCACGTTCAGTACGTCATCTGAGCGTCCTGTTATTGTATAGTATCCTTCATCGTCAACCGTCACCCAGTCTCCGTGAAGCCAGGTATCTTCAAAACGGCTCCAATACGTTTCTTTGTACCTCCTATCATCCTCGAAGAAACCATTAGTCATCCCGACCCACGGCTGTTTAATCACGAGTTCCCCGACTTCATTCTTGAGTGATTCTCCCTCAGGGTTGTAAATATCAGCATCCATACCAGGCAGGAGAGCGTTGAATGTGACAGGTTGTATCGGTTTAACGAGGACATTGCCGAAAATTCCTCCAGAAATTTCAGTACCACCTGAATAATTGAAAATAGGAATCTTTGATTTTCCAACCTTTTCAAAGAGCCACAGCCACGGCTCTGGGTTCCATGGTTCTCCCGTTGAGCCGATTAATTTCAGAGAAGATAAGTCGTGTTTCTCTATCCAGTCGACCCCGTGCTTCATCATGGAGCGGATTAAAGTAGGGGAGATGCCTAAATGAGAGACTTGATACTGTTCTACCATCTGCCAGAGACGGTCAGGCTCTTTGTAATCGGGCGTACCTTCAAACATAACGATGGAAGCACCATTTAAAAGACCCCCGTAAACGAGAAACGGCCCCATCATCCATCCCATGTCTGTGTACCAAAAAATGGTATCCTTCTGGGTGACGTCCATGCAAATTCCAGCATCGAACGCCGCTTTTATCGGGAATCCTGCATGGGAGTGTAATACGCCTTTAGGCTTGCCTGTGGTACCCGATGTATAAATCAGCATAAAGGGATCATTTGATTTCATATGCTTCGTGTCGTAGCTTGTAGGTTGATTTAACAATGAGTTGAAAGCAACATCACGGTTTTTCTTCCAATTCACTTTTTGATGGGTCCGTTCGACAACGATCATATGTTTTAAATGCTCAGCTTTCTCTGCAGCAAGGTCTGCTTCTTCTTTCATTGAAATGACTTTTCCTCTTCTATAAAATCCATCAGCTGTAATCAAGAATTTAGAACGAGAAGCGTTCAAGCGGGTAGAGAGAGCATCAGCTTTATACCCGGAAAAAGTAGGGCAAATGATTGCACCGATTTTTGATACGGCAAGCATCGCAATCAATGTTTCAGGCAGCATAGGCAAATATAGAGTGATGACATCACCTGATTTTGCTCCTAAGTCTTCAAGACCGTTTGCAAACGCATTCATTTTTATGTTTAGTTCATGGAAGGTGTAGGAATCCTTTTCACCACCGTCCCCTTCCCAGTACAAGGCAGCCTTATGTTTCGTTTTTTCATCGGCTGCCCATTTATCAATCGCATTGTGCGCTACGTTTATTTCTCCACCTGCAAACCACTCAGGATATTGAATACCTCGTTGCAGGTTAAGTGTCTTATCATAATCCTTATACCATTCAACCCCGAGTGTTGATGTAGCCTCATCCCACAGCCATTCGATATCTTCCACTGACTTTTTCTGAAATTCATCGTAATCGTCGTATCCATTCTTTTTCATCCATTGGTAAAGGCGAGTGCTCGCTTTTAACTTCTCGTCAGGTGTCCACACATTCCTATATGTATTCATCATAAGCCCTCCTCGGTTTTAAATGAATTTTCAAAATACTTCTATTTATAGTATAACTGAACATAGGTAATGAATGAAGATTCAACTCTACCGTTTTAAAAAAACAGATATGTATGAATGATCAGTTGAAGATTAAAGGTATAAAAAGGATGTGTGAATTTGCTCAGAAGGGGGATAAGTAACAGGATAATAATTGTTTTTCAATTTATTTAATGGTAAAGTCAAAAACGTAAGAATCAATGGTCATGAAATGTTAAATTATCAAACAATTTTATCTTGATCATTACCAATACTTAATAAAAGAATGTTATCCTAAATTTAAAATGGAAATGTGTCCAAGGAACTAGGAGGTAGATTATGAGAATTATAGTAGCAGGGGGAGACGGTTTTTGTGGTTGGCCGACCGCATTATACTTATCTAAACAAGGTCATGACGTATCAATTGTAGATAATCTGGCCAGAAGAGAGATTGATGAAGAGCTTCATTCTAATTCAGTTACACCGATCGCAACATTAGAAGAGCGTGTTGCTAAGTGGAAAGAGCTGACGGGGAAGGAGATCCGCACGTTTATAGGTGATTTGAATCATTACGATTTTCTACGTGAGGTCTTTCGTCAAACAGAACCAGAAGCATTTGTGCATTTCGCTGAACAGCGCTCCGCACCTTATTCCATGATTGACCGTCAACATGCCGCTTACACGCAGACGAATAATGTGATCGGCAACTTGAATGTATTATATGCTATTAAAGAATTTGCGCCAGAATGTCATTTGATCAAGCTTGGCACAATGGGTGAATATGGAACACCGAATATTGATATTGAAGAAGGATATATCGAAATTGAGCACAATGGTCGTAAAGATACATTGCCGTACCCTAAGCAGCCGGGCTCTTTTTATCATTTATCCAAAGTGCATGACAGTCACAACATTATGTTTGCCTGCAAAATCTGGGGAATACGCGCGACGGATTTAAACCAGGGAATTGTATATGGTTTACACACACAGGAGACACAGATGGATCCAGTACTCGTCAACCGTGTGGATTATGATGGAGTGTTTGGTACTGCATTGAACCGTTTTGTCAACCAGGCAGCTATCGGTCATGATATTACGGTATATGGTTCTGGCGGTCAGACCCGTGCCTTCCTTAATATTGAGGACACTGTACGTTGTGTAGAAATTGCTGCTGAAAACCCTGCTGATCGCGGTGAGTTCAGAGTGTTCAACCAGTTTACAGAATGGTTCTCAGTTAATGAATTAGCTGAGCGTGTTCAGAAGATCGCTAAAGAAGAAGGGTTTACGACTGAAGTCAAAAAAATTGAAAACCCTCGTATTGAAAATGAAGACCATTACTACAATGCGAAAAATACGAAATTACGTGATTTAGGTCTAGAACCTCATCTATTAACAGACGATGTCATCCGGGACATCCTGAAAATATCAGTTGAGAATAAAGACCGAATCATCGAAGAAAACGTCTTACCATCTATTACTTGGAAATAAGGAGTTTTACGCCTTGAAAATCGCCATCATTACAGAAACGTTCCTTCCATCTACGGATGGAGTGGTTACAAGACTGAAAGAAGCTATCAAACATTTAAGGGAACAGGAGCATGAAGTAGTTGTGATTGCCCCGGACTTAGGTGTAACTGAATATGAAGGTGCGATTGTTGAAGGAGTTAAAACAACGACTATGCCTTTTTACCGGTATAGAGAATTTTCTATGCCTCAAAAAAGGGTGAAGAAGCTGCTTTTAAAACATGATCCGGATTTAGTGCATGTTGTAAACCCTGCTCTTGTAGGGGTCTCCGGCGTATATCATGCCAGTAAGCTTAATTATCCTTTAATTGCTTCCTATCACACACACGTACCTAAGTATTTAGAATACTATCGCTTGTATCCGTTCGTTCCTATAGTGTGGTGGTATTTCAGAAAACTTCACAATTACGCCGACTTGAACTTATGTACTTCAAAGGCTATTCAAGGTGAACTGCAAGACAAAAGATTCCACAATGTCCACGTATGGGACCGTGGTGTTGCCATTGATCACTATCATCCCGATCATAAAAACGCCAGCATGCGTGAAAGACTGTCGGCTGGAGAGACGGACAATAAACTCCTCGTGTTTGTTGGCAGATTGGCTCCAGAGAAGGAGATCCATAAGATCAAGCCTCTTCTTGAACAAAGAGACGATCTTTCTCTGGCGATAGTTGGAGATGGTCCTGAGAAGGAAGCCCTTGAAAAGACATTCGCAGGCACAAAAACGGTATTTACCGGACTTCTTCATGGCGATGAGCTCGCACAAGCATTCGCTTCCTCAGATGCATTGATTTTCCCATCAGTCACTGAGACATTAGGGTTAGTCATCCTTGAATCGATGGCTTCCGGACTACCTGTCATTGCAGCTAAAAGCGGTCCGACTATGGAGCAGGTAGAGGATGGAAAAACGGGGCTTTTATTCGAGAATGAAAATACGGAAAGCATGATTGATGCAATCAATCGCCTTGAAGATGTAGAGCTTTATGAAAAATTAAGCAGCAACGCTCGAAAGGAAGCTGAAAATTTCAGCTGGCAGAAACCTTCCGAACAGATTCTGGATTATTACTACAAGACACTTGAGGTTTATCAGGAAAATCAAGCGAAATCCTCTAAAAAGTCGAAAGTTAAGGTCACAGAGTAAAAACTCTGTGGCTTTATTTTTTTGATTAAAAAATTTATTAGTTTGACTTAAAACTTAGTAGCAACTCCGAACAATAAATAAAAAATATCAGTAAAATTATAAAAGAACTATAGGAGGAAAAAGGTTAATTATGCCGTAATTTGCTCATGAGAACAAATGTTCTGTTAGAGGGGGATAAATCGGAGGAAGCAATTAGCTGATGTAACGATATCATAAATGACAAGAGCATTTAAAATAAATTGCAGAATTTATAAATAAGTGAATAGTGAGGCCGAGGTTCATAGAAATAGTTTGAAGCAGCAAACAGTGGATCGAATGACAAACCAAATAAAAGATCTGAGACGAATATATATAGATGGACTGGCAATTCATAAACAAATTAGATAAAGAACGATTATGAGGTTTTTAACAACTAGCAAAAGATACTCATGAAATACAATACCAATGTACATAATTAAGCATGAAAAAGTGCCAACTTATAGAGTTTGACTTAAGATATAGTAGCAACTCCGAAATGTAAATAGAAATACAATCAATAAATTATCGAAAGTCCCAGATGATAGCAAATCAATTATTGTGAAGTTTATCAGAAGCAAAGGGTAATATATAAGATAGTTACACAAAAAGCATGAAGTGTTTAAAACAATATAAATTTTCATTCTGTCTCACTATCAAGAGTATACTTAGTCATTGAGACAAAATGAAGCTTTTTAAATTAACTTCCTATAATATATATTATGTAAACTAGAAAAATAAAAGAAAAAACATTAAAACTACTCTCACTTTTTAGCTGCAAGTTTAATAAAGAAAATCCCCTTAATGTATATCTTACTTAAGGAGATTTCACTGATATTTTAGCGGTTAGTTTCAAAAAGGTCTTTAGCATTCGTTTCAAAAATCTGCTCTATTTGTTTTTCATTAATTCCACCGCTCTCCAGCAATGCCGGCAGAATCCGACGAAATAGATGATCTGGCTGCCAATTTTGCAGCAAACCGGCTACAGAGTCCGGTAAAACAGGATCCCTGCCCCACCATACGTTTACCGTGTCGTGAGAAAGGAAAATTTGCTCTTCATAACCTGCTGCCAGTAAGCCGCTCAAAACAATCAATCTCGATTCATCCATAGGGGCTCCGACAATTCCCTGCAACCCCCAGCGATCCAGTGCAATATAGGCCCCTTGTTTCAAAACTTGCAAGTGTTGATTAATATCAGTTGCTCCACACATATGCCCAATGACAACTTTAGAAAGGTCAGCTCCTTCCTCAATCAATAATTCCGTCTGTTCAGGGCCCATCGTCCCTTCCTGAGTATGTGTAATAAGAACGATACCGGTTTTCTTTTGCGCTCGAACAGCTGCCCGAAAGAACATTCTTTCATATTCGGTAATTTCATTTTTACTTGAAGCTAGTTTGATTACACCTGGCTTAATTCCCGTCCCTTCGATCCCGTTTGTGATTTCTTCTATGAACATTTCATAAATTTCTTCTTCTGCCGTTCCGAGCTGCTGACGGAATTTAAAATAAGGTGTTGCCCCTTCTCCTTCGTAATAAAAACCCGTCGCACACACGATATTTAATCCGGTAGCTTCCGATACGGCTTGCAGCAAGTGAATATTACGGCCACATTCATTCGGTGTAGGATCTATCACTGTTTCAACGCCCTGAGCCTGGATCATCCTGGCTGTCTCGATTCCTTTACTCTTCTTTTGTTCAAAGTCAAAGGTACCAAGTGTGAGATCCCCCTGAAACCCTGGATAACCGAAAAAGAAATGCTCATGAATCAATGTTTTCCCTAGTTTCATAGCGTCAATAGGTCCAGTTACGGTTTCTAACATCCCCAATTACACCACTCCCTTTCCTTTTTAACTCCTAGTGTTATAAAGCTAGTCACTGATTTCAAGAATCGTAACAAATCAAACATACTTACTAGTTAGTATGTAGTTTCTACTATATATTTACTATTCTGAAAATTCAATCGTAATGCTAATGCTTAAAATTACTTGGCTTAAAAGTTAAGTTCTCTTTTTGCTTTAAGTGTTACAGTAGTAGTCACGTTTTCTACTGAAGACGAAGCAGCAAACACCACATCCTGCAGTTCTGTCAGTTGTAAATTCATTTAGTTAAGTTATTTTGTGAGAGCCATAGGGAAATTATATAGAACCATATATTAATTTTGGAGTTGTTTTATAGTAAGTGAAATTCAGAGACCACCACCCTTATTCATAAGGTTATATCAGCTTTTCTTTTTTTGATCATAATCCTGTAACTCTAAAAACAGAAACTAAATCAGAGCAATTTATGATAGAATATCCACCTTGCACTGGCGAAACTGCGATAGGAACAAATGAAGTGTTAGATGAATTGTTTAAGAACTGGCACTAACATACCAAATAAAATGAAAGCCAGTGTTTACCTCACTGGCTTTCATATTGGAAATTTCCAAGGAATTATTGGTTTTGGAGGTTACAAAGCGAATCCCCTCCCCATTTAAACGCTTAAAGCCTCCCCTTCCAAGTTAAAAACGTTGGCAGAAAATTTAAATTAGCAGGATAAGAAAGAACTCTTTATAAGGTTTGTCGTTTAATGTATTATTATGAGGTATGGTTTAATTGTTATTGATTGTTTTTAAATATTGTTCGGAGTTGCTACTTAGTTTTAATAGAGAGCATAATCATTACTTTTTATCTATCAACATCATCTATTCGCCGTTCTGAAATCATTACCCCTCTTTTTGCCATTTCAGTAATATAATGGCCTCCTGGTACAATTTGCTCTGGTGGATATACCCCTTTTTTCGTAATGATTTGACTTCCTATCATTTGAGCTACTACAGAAATGGTATTGGCAGTCGCTCGAGCCATGGCCGTCACTTTATTTGTACGGTCTTTGTACGTAATCATTTCATATTGGTAAGTGGTGTCTTTTCCGTCCTTGACCCCGCCGACACATACTCTAAGTAAAACGGCATCATCTTTATCTTTTAAATCAACGATAGGATCCAACGTTTTCAGCAGAACTTCCCTCGGTTTTACTTGAATACCTCCCACATCCACAACATGGTCATTCCCCGTGAGCTTTAAGTCCACGAGCAATTTCATTTTTTCAGCATGACCTCGATATCTTATCGTTTTGTACTCCAGCGTGTCGATATCAGGAAACGATTTTAATAGGGTTGATGTACCTCCTGACGTATGGAAGGCTTCAAGTGGACCAAAGCGCTCAAAATGTAACTGCTCAAGCTCTGTAAGAGAATCTACTTGCTGCAGCTTACCATTTCTAATGATCGTAGAAGGATCTGTGTAATGATCCAGCAGTCCTTCCATGGAAAATACATGATTATATTCAAGTGGAGGTTCAGGTTGTACTGGAATCCCCCCTACATAAAGCCGGATGTCTTTTACTACATCGAGTTTACTAGCGCCATAACCTGATAGAATATTGATCATTCCTGGTGCTACTCCTAAATCAGGAATCGTCGTCACTTGAGACGCTTTTGCGTTGTTATATAAATCTAATACATGGTCAGTGACGTGACCGATATGCCCTCCTAAGTCTACAGAACTTACGCCTGCTTCGATAGCCGTTTTAGCGACAATTTCATTGAAAGAATAAAATAATGCATTGATGACTACATCATACTGCTTAAGAAACTCGGCAAGCTGCTCTGAATTTCCGGCATCAACTTTATATGCTTTGATTTTCGGGGAACCGAGGGCCTGACAAATTTGCTCTGCTCTTTGCACGTCGATGTCCGCAAGCCCTACTTTTTTCACCCCTGCGCTATTAACTAAATCCCGAGCCGCTTCTTTCCCCATTAATCCCGAACCTAGTACTGCTACTTTCATAGTCTGCACCCCTTTTCACCGGTAATCTGATGTTGTCATTCAATTATTCAACGTCAATTTGCGCTCTTTGCAGTTTTCCGCTGAAGTCTACATATATAGCTTTCCATTCTGTAAAAACATCTAAAGCCGCTACTCCTGAATCACGGTGGCCGTTGCCAGTTCCTTTCGTACCCCCAAAAGGCAAGTGGATCTCTGCACCTGTTGTGCCAGCGTTCACATAAACAATACCTGTATCCAAGTCGCGCTGAGCAGCAAAAACCTTGTTCACGTCTCGTGTAAAGATTGAGCTCGATAAGCCGAATTCCACTTGATTATTAATCTCTATCGCTTCTTCGAGACTGGTAACCGGGATAAGAGAAACTACAGGTCCGAATATCTCTTCCTGCGCAATCCGCATATCAGCAGTTACGTCTGTAAACAGCGTCGGAGCAAAGTAATGACCAGCCGCATGTTCTCCACTTTCCATGACATAACCACCTGTAAGAAGTCTCGCTCCTTCGTCTTTTCCAATATTAATATATTGTTTGATTTTCTTTAGACCACTTTCATTTATGACTGGCCCTATCTTTATCGATTCATCTAGTCCATTTCCAATCGTCAATTTTGCTATTTCAACCTGAAGTCTTTCTTCCAGTTCCTCTTTTAGATCTTCATGGACCATGACTCGGCTGCATGCCGTACATCGCTGGCCGCTTGTCCCAAACGCACTCCAAAGAATTCCTTCAACGGCGAGAGACAGATCTGCATCGTCCATGACAATCACCGCATTTTTCCCGCCCATTTCAAGTGATACCTTTTTCAAGCGCTCGCCGCATTTCGCAGCAATATTCCGTCCTACATCATTGGATCCCGTAAATGAAATCACACGGATATCATCCTGCTCAAGCATAGCTTCTCCAACTGTCGATCCAGGGCCGAATACTACATTGATAACACCTTTAGGCAGCCCCGCTTCTTCAAAGATTTTCGCTAATTCATATGCCATGATCGGCGTTTCGGTAGCTGGTTTCCACACGACAGCATTTCCTGCAACTATCGCAGGGAATGATTTCCACGTAGCAATTGCTATCGGAAAATTCCAAGGGGTTATGATACCGACGACACCGACTGGAGCACGAACACTCATCGCAAATTTATCTTTCAGCTCGGAAGGAGTTGTTTGTCCGAATAACCTACGGCCTTCGCCAGCCATGTAGAAAGCCATATCAATTCCTTCCTGCACCTCGCCGCGGGCTTCTTCAATGACTTTCCCATTTTCCATCGTCAACAATTGAGACAAATCTTCTTTTCTTTCCTTCATCAGAAGCCCTACTCTATACAAGACTTCTGCTCTTTGAGGGGCAGGCACGAGCGCCCATTTTTTCTGTGCTATTTTAGCCGCTCCTGTTGCTGCAGCGACTTCAGCCTCACCGGATAATGGAACCTGTACAAGCGTTTCTAAATTAGCGGGGTTTTTTACATCTGCATACTTTTCAGTAGATGGAAAAAACCATTTCCCGTTTATATAATTACGCAGCTTTTCATCTTTAATTAACTGACGACTCATCTTACATACCTCCTTAAATTAGTGTCTGTTCCGTATTTGTTGAATCGTGGAAGAAACAGTGATTTGATTAGGGTCACTCTCGATTTCAATGAGCGACGGCTTTCTTATACGGATCGACTGAATAAGCGCTTTGTCGAACTCTTCAGCAGTTTTCACATAATAACTTTCCGCTCCAACATCAAGAGCAATCTTAGAAAAAGCTACCCTCCCTAAATCGGTGCCGATCATTTTATGAGGGTAATGCACTTCCTGATGCATTCGAATGGTCCCATACATGCAATTGTTGAACACGATGCTTATGACAGGTATGTCGTAGCGAACCGCCGTTTCTAATTCCTGAATCGTCATCATGAACCCTCCATCCCCTGATAAAGAGACGACGGTCCGATCAGGCAAAGCTAACTTAACCCCTAAGGCGGCAGGCATACCATACCCCATCGCTCCAGACGTAGGTCCGACGTACGTGTTTTTTTGACTGAATTGATAAAACCTATGAAGCCACCCAGCAAAGTTTCCCGCATCATTCGTAATGATCGAATCTTTTGGCAGATGTTTTTGAAGACTTGAAATGATCTGCTCATTGAGGACGACTTTTCCTGCTGTTGGTTTCAGCGATTGTGTATACTTTACTCGACATTTACGTGCCCAGCTCGTCCATTCATTAGGTAAATTCATACTTGTTAGATCCTTAAGGGCTTCCTTCGCATCTGCAACGATCCCGACTTGTGGAGAAAAGGATTTACCAATCGTTTCATAATCGATATCAATATGAATAAGTGATTGAGCCTTCGTAAGAATCGTGTAATCCTGGGTTGTGACTTCTGATAACCTCGTGCCTATGGCGAGCAGAGTGTCGGCCTCCCGCACAATGCTCAGAAGGTTTGGTGTCATTCCCAGACCGAGGTGTCCCACATACAGGTGGTGGTCATTCGGAAATACATCATGCCTTCTAAAAGCTGCCATGACGGGCAGGTTAAAGGATTCTGCAAAATCTGTTAGAGTTTCTTCGCCTCCAGCACTCTTTACTCCTCCGCCGGCAATGATCAAAGGGCGTTTACTGCCTCTTAAAATCTGTTCAATATCCTTGATTTCGTTGCGAGAAGGTCTTGGAGAAGGTTTGGAAACTTTAGTACCAAAATCCATTGCTGCTGTTTCCAATAGCAGATCTTCCGGTAATGATATGACAACAGGGCCTGGACGACCCGTTCTTGCTAGACGGAACGCTCGTTGCACGATTTCCGGTATGCGGGCTGCCTCATTGATCTCTACTGCCCATTTAGCAATCGGTTTAAAAAAATCCTCTAAATCAATCTCTTGAAAGCCTTCTCTTCCTTTGAATCTGCTGTGCACCTGACCGAGAAAGACGACCATGGGAGTGGAGTCCTGATAGGCGGTGTGGACACCAATAGCAAGATTCGAGGCGCCGACTCCCCGCGTAGCCATGACAACGCCTGGTGTCCCGCTGGCTTTTGCGTAACCCTCTCCCATGAAAGAAGCCCCTCCCTCATGTCTCGCTGAAATGAGAGTAAGTGCAGGTTCATCATAAATGGCATCAAGAAGAGGGAGGTAACTCTCTCCCGGCACACAAAAAACCTTCTCTACCTCTTCCAGCTTCAGGCACTCCACAATGGCACGGGAACTTGACATAGACTGGTGCTGTCCATCCCCCATTAGGAAAGCCCCCTTGTCTTCCATTTCTTCATTCGATTCACTGCTTCATGCAAACGATGTTCCGGCGCAGACAGCGAGATGCGAATGAAACCTTCTCCGTTTACGCCAAACGCAATCCCCGGCGTAACAATCACCCCGGCTTCCGCAAGCATTTTTTCAGCAAACATTTGAGAGGTGTACCCTTTAGGAACCTTTGCCCAAATAAAAAAAGTCCCCTTCGGCTTGTCCGCTTTTAGATCAAGTTCTTTAATGGCATCAAGCATGATTTCCATTCGCTTTTCATAAATTCGATTATTTGTTTTTATCGTGGAAAAGTCACTGTTCAATGCAGCCGCTCCTGCTTTTTGAATCGGCAGAAACTGTGAAGTATCTGTATTGCTTTTTACAATCGATAAAGCGTGGATGAGCTCCTCGTTCCCGACGACGTAGCCGATTCTCCATCCCGTCATATTGAAGCTTTTCGATAAGGAACCAAATTCAACAGTCCTTTCCTTTGCTCCAGGGACTTGAAGAATACTTGGGGCACGATAGCCGTCGAATGTCACAAGGTCATAAGCTGAATCATGTGCGATACACAGATTATGATTCTCTGCGAAACTAATTGCTTCCCCAAATGTACCGAGTTCGACCGTAGCACCTGTCGGATTGCTCGGATAGTTCAATAACATCATCTTCGCCCGGTCTACATCTGCAGGAGTAAGCGAATGAAACTGAGGTGCGAAATGGTTTTCCTCATACAAAGGAAGAGGAATAACTCTCCCTTGAGCCAGGTGTACAGCTGATGAATAAACGGGATAACCAGGATCCGGTACAAGGACACCATCCCCCGGATCAACAACTGCTTGAATCAAGTGGGCAATCCCTTCCTTTGAACCAATCAGCGCGAGGACTTCCGATACAGGATTTACGTCGACGCCATAATGTCTTTTATAAAAATCGGCAACGGCTTTCTTGAATTCCGTACAACCCCCGTACGGTGAATAGCTATGGTTCTTCGGATCACTTGCTTCAATAGTTAACGCATCAATAATAAAAGCAGGCGTCGGCAGATCAGGAGCACCTATTCCTAAATCAATCACATCTACTCCCTGCTCTTGTAATTCCTTCTTTTTTTGATGAAACACAGAAAACAAATAAGGAGGCAAACTATTTACTCGTTCTGACCCAAAAGCCATCATTCTCCCCCCAGCTGCGTAATATCCCCCCTAATATAAGCGGACGATTTGTCCCACTGTTCTATCTTATTAAGCGAACAATCGTTTCATGATAGATGTTTTTATGGAGGAGATGGATTCTAAGACATATTTTCAGCCAAAAGGACATACAGTGTAGTGTAAGACGTGCTCATCTTCATTTTTGTTCTGACCGTTCATAAAACCTAGTTGATCCCAAGCCAGTTGGATTCATACACAGTATGGGTTCGGCTGGCTTTTTCCTTATGCAGAAAGGATGTGATGGATTTGAATGCAGCTTTACATGGCATTAAGATACTTGATTTAACACGAGTACTCGCCGGTCCTTATTGTTCGATGATTCTAGGAGATCTCGGGGCCGACGTCATTAAAGTGGAAGCACCGGGCGGCAGCGACGAAACGAGACAATGGGGTCCACCCTTTCAACAAGGGGTAAGTGCTTATTACTTATGTGCGAACCGAAATAAGAGAAGCCTCACAGTTGACTTGAAAACGAAAAACGGTAAAGAAATTATTGAAAAATTAACCGCTGAGTGTGATGTCGTCCTCCACAATTTCAAGACAGGTACGATGGAGCGGTTAGGTCTTGATTACTCGGCATTACGTAAGATCAATCCACGTATCATTTACTGTTCTATTACGGGTTTTGGCGAAACGGGTCCGTATAAGCATTTGCCTGGGTATGATTTTATTGTCCAGGCCATGAGCGGTTTGATGAGTATTACAGGCAGTGAGTCATCAGGACCACAAAAGATGGGTGTTGCCATTTCGGATATTTTGACGGGTCTGTACGCGTGCATAGCGATTCAGTCGGCATTACTGGAAAAAACGCAATCAGGTAAAGGGCAGAAAATTGACTTATCCTTATATGATTCCGCGGTGAGCTCACTTATCAATATTGGAAGCAACTATTTGATGTCGGGAAAAAATCCTGAAAGACTAGGCAATCATCACGCGAACATCGTCCCCTATCAGACATTCCGTTCCCGGGACGGCGAAATGGTTATCGCCATTGGGAATAACCATCAATTTGTTTCCCTTTGTCACTTGATTGAACAGCCGCATTTATCATCTGATCCCCGATTTCAAACGAATGCGGATCGAGTAACCAACCGTAAGGAACTCTCAGCGATTCTTCAGTGTGCATTTGAACAACAAACAACCCTATATTGGAAGGAGAAATGCCAGGACGGTAACGTGCCATTTGGCGCGATTCAAACTTTGGAGGATCTCGTATCAGATAAACAACTTCATGCCCGTCATATGTTCATGACCGCCGACCATCCGAAAGCAGGAACTATAAAAATGATCGGAAGCCCTTTGAAACTGTCAAGAACCCCTGTTGGTTTCAATCGTCATCCCCCCGAACCGGGTGAGCATAACGAGGAAATCTTACAGGCTCTCGGATATGACCAGAAAACTATTGAAGAGTTAAAGAACAGTCGTACGATTTAAGGAGGGATTCTATGAATTTTGATTTTAGTGACGAACAGAATATGCTGCGTAAAACTGTTAGGGATTTTGTCGATAAAGAAGTGATGCCGTATATAGGAGAATGGGATGCAAACGGTCATTTCGATAAGGGTGTATTGCAGAAGCTTGCCCGGTTAGGATTGATGGGCGTATGCATACCAGAAAAGTACGGTGGGAGCGGTATGGATTATAATTCACTTGCGATCGTGTGTGAGGAATTAGAACGGGGAGATACAGCGTTTCGTACAGCGGTTTCCGTCCATACAGGACTAAACAGCATGACCCTCCTGCAGTTCGGCACCGACCAGCAAAAAAAGAAGTACCTCCTCCCCCAGGCAAAGGGGGAAAAATTAGGTGCGTTCGGCTTAACTGAACCGAATGCAGGGTCCGACGTTGCTGCTTTGCAGACGACCGCCGTCCGTAAAGGAGATTCATATATCCTCAATGGGCAGAAAACGTGGATTTCACTTTGTGATACGGCCGACCATTTCCTTGTGTTCGCCTACACGGATAAAAGTAAAAAACATCATGGCATTTCCGCTTTTATCGTGGAACGGACGATGAAAGGATTCTCTTCAAAAGCTACCAGGGGCAAGCTTGGTATTCGTGCCGGCAATACTGGCGAATTATTTTTTGACCACATCGACGTTCCGGCAGAAAATAGACTCGGAGAAGAAGGTGACGGGTTTAAAATTGCGATGGCTGCTTTAGACAATGGCCGCTTCACTGTTGCCGCAGGAGCTTGCGGGCAGATTATGGCCTGTCTCGAGGCTAGTGTCTCTTATTGTCATGATAGGAAAACCTTCGGTAAAGAGATCGGAAAACACCAGCTTGTCCAGCAGATGATCGCCAAAATGGAAGCCGGCTTACAAATGAGCCGTCTCCTCGTTTACCGTGCTGGCGAATTAAAAAACAACGGTGTGCGTAATACTAGAGAAACATCTTTAGCCAAATGGCAGGCTTGTGATTTTGCCAATCAAGCAGCAGATGATGCTGTTCAAATTCATGGCGCTTACGGGTATTCCAATGAGTATCCCGTAGAAAGATATTTACGAAACTCAAAGGCTCCCGTTATATACGAAGGCACAAGAGAAATTCATACAATCATGCAGGCTGAATATGTGCTCGGTTACCGTAAAGATCGGCCCCTTAATAAAATGCTTCCACCATGGAAAGAGTGACCTATACCTCTTCCTATATAGCTTCTTTAAGGAGAAGAGCGCCATCCTCTTAGGCAGACGGTGCTCTTCTTAGTATTTTTTGTTAAAAGTGTAATGTACTGTAATACGATTAACATCCAGGCTTAAAGAGTTTGAAACCTGCAGCGTATCTATATCTGATAGACTGAGAACTAGTTTGAAAAAACCCTGTGATTTAATATAGGTCCTTCAGCACACAGGGTATACATAGCCCGAAAGAAGTCAGACTAAATATTTCACTTTTTTCAAACGGATTAGTCATTACCCATTGAACACGGGTAAATTATTCAAGGAGGAATTTAAATGGTCAAGTCATCTCAGTCTATGCGAAAGTATGTGATTTCTTCTGCTTTAGTCACATCTCTAGCATTCACACCTGTAGTAAGCGAAAGTGTATTTGCTAAGGCAGATCCGTCAGCTGCGGATGAAAGCAGCTCTTCCGATTCTTCTATTTTAAGTGACGGAGATCGCGGAGAAGACGTAAAGTCCTTGCAGTCAGATCTTGAATCCAAAGGTTACTATACATCGAGCCTGGACGGTATTTTCGGTCCTCTTACTGAAGCAGCAGTCGAAGAATTCCAAGCGGATAATGGTTTATCCGTCGACGGATTAGTCGGTCAGAATACAGAAAATAAATTATCCGGTTCTTCTGAAGACTCTAGCAATGACGATGAGCAGTCATCTGAAGATACAGAATCAGATGACTCCTCTTCTACGGAAGAGCCAACAAGCTCAGAAGAATCTTCTTCTGAGGAAGAAACGACCAGCGCAGAAGAAGATTCTTCTGTGGAAGAAACAACTAACGAAACATCAGCTTCTCAATCTGACGTAGTATCGATTGCTGAAGACCAGATCGGCACGCCTTACGTATGGGGAGGAACGACTCCTGAAGGCTTTGACAGCAGCGGATTTATTCTTCACGTCTTTGATGAAGTCGGGGTGGATTTAAATAGAAAAGAGAGCGATATGTGGTTATATGACGGGGAGAGAGTCGAATCACCAAGCATAGGGGATGTTGTCTTCTTTGAAGGAACTTATGATACGGAAGGTGCTTCTCACAGTGGCGTTTATATTGGCGATGACCAAATGATCCACTCAGGAAGTAATGGTGTTGAAGTAGCTGATTTAAATATCGACTATTGGCAGGATCATTATCTAGGGGTCAAATCATTTCAATAATTAAAGGTATGAAGTTATGTAAGCCAGTGCTTAAGCACTGGCTTTTTGTATTTTACAGAGTGGCTTCAGCTATTTGATTGATAAGTTTATTCCCACCCTTGCGACAACCATGTACTAGAACTTATCCTTATTTGACAATCTTGGTTTACTGAAAAAAGCGGCGAGAAATAAGAACATCAGCGATAAAAGAATGCCTGTGGCTCCCTTATCGACTAATGAAAATAATGGAGCGCTGGCAGCTGATAAAATAAACATCCATTTCATTATCGAACCATCCTCTCCGCTTTTTTTAAAAAATATCATGATTGGACAGGCTATATTCGATTTCAAGTCTTAACGTTGTCGTATATAAGTAGATTGGAAGATTGCCATAGTGATGATTCCATGCCACTTACCGTTTCTGAATATGTGTTCTTTTTGCTCCCCTTCTTTTAAAAACCCTAAACTTTCATACAGTTTAATCGCTCTTTCATTAAAAGAAAAGACTCTCAAATATAGCTTATGTAAATTCATTTCTGAAAAACTGTAGTCCAATAGAATATTCATCACTTCTTTGCCGTATCCGCTCCCCCAATAACTTTGATGACCAATATCGATTATACATTCCGCATTACGGTTCTTCAGGTCCATATGAACTAATGAAGCGATTCCAATCGGTTTATCCGATTCGTTTAATTCAATGATATAGTTTTTAGTTGTATTTGAATTACAGATGCTTTTAATAAATTGTTCTGTTTCCCTTAGCGAATAAACATCCAACTCAGGATTTGTGTATTGCATGACTTCTATATTACTTCTCCAATTATGATAAATGTGGAAATCATCTTCATTCATCTTTCTTAAATGAATCCTATCGCTCGTAAACATCAATACACTCCTTTTTAAAACTAATTATTCTACGCCCGATGATACAATAGCCTTTAACATTGATGAGCTTTTCAAACGCTTAACCCTTTCAATCTACACTAGTCCAAGTCTACAGAAAGAAGTTCTACAAAAATACGATATAACCTGCCCAGATGAATTCTATAAGGGAATGGGCAACTAAAACCAGTCCTATCAATTTTTCTTTCCGGATCCAGTCGCTAAAGCCGGTGATCAACATAATGATACCTGATGCTAGGAGGACATAAGGAAGTAAGTGTTCACTCCCAGTTAAAAGCCCAAAAATAGATAGAGAAATAACTATGAAAGCAAACCACTTCATCATCTCATTCCTCCTAAATAGTTAGTACTTCTGCGGACATGGACGGCCCAGGTGATTAAAGCAGGAGTCCACCAAATCTCTCAAACTCCTTTTGGTAGTAAACTATTTTTTGGTAATAATTTCAAACTATATGTCAATTGCTGGCACACCAAGGGACTTAGTGGCAAAAACGAGTCGTATTCCCCGATATTTTGTTATGGGAACGCGGAAATTGCAAAACGATTCCAGCAGGAAACTGGTTACCTTTTGAAGAAATTAACAGTATAAGAGAAATGCATGACAATCGTAATCTATAGAAAGAGGGTAGATCGTATGTTTAAAACCAGTACGTTTAAGAATGTCCTTTTCAAATGGATGCCGCACAAGGAACAAACTTTATGCGAAAGAAAGCTTATAAAGGTAATCAAGCGTCTAAATATCGATGATTTCCATTTCAACTGGGATCGCAGCAGCTGTTTTATTGAATTCACTTATCAGGAGAAATCTTATCGTTTAGAGCATTCTATTGACAGTGCAAGAAAACGCGGCATCATTTTAAGGAATGGACTGGATTGTTTAAATGAGTTGGCTCAATCCCTGGAAGATTTGTGTGAAATCATTAATAGAGGGACATATAATTTTGAAACGTGGATCTCTGGTATGAAACATCACCCTTTAGATCAAGAACCATCTGATTATGAAGAGGAATTCCATATAAGATACAAGTCGTCAGGCCGTCAAAGTTATTCGGAATATGGAAGAGAGGAAGAGTTTGTACCTTTTGATCAAGAGTCAGCTCTCAGGGACTTTGAACAAAACCAGCACATTCCTCGTTCGCAGCGCAGGTGATTTAACTGCCTCTATCGAATACATAAAGCTTGCAGATTCTTTGCAAGCTTTTAAGTTATTCCTGCGATAAAGTATAAATCACACCTAATTTCTATTGTGCCAGCAATACTTAAAGGAGTAACAGCACTTCCCTGGACCTTCTCCATACGTTTGTAAGGTATGTTAATGGCGCAATTCTTCCCTTCAGAATTGCGCCGCAATTATTTAAAATTCTTCATAAGTCGCAGGGTCCTGATCATTGATTCTGCCATTCGATTGCGTTAAACGTGCAATCATACCCATCTCTTCTTCATGTAAAGTAAAATCAAAAATTGAAATATTTTCGAGTTGACGTTCAGGCGAAGAGGATTTAGGAATTGGAATGGAACCGAGCTGGTAGTGCCAGCGTAAAATTACTTGAGAAATTGTTTTATTGTGCTGTCTGGCGATTTTCTTAAGCGTTTCATTTTGCATAACTTCATTAGCTCTTGCAAGCGGGCTCCATGATTGAGTTTTTATATTGTTATTTTCGTGCCAGATTCTTTGCTTTTCCTGGTTAAAAAATGGATGTAATTCTATTTGATTGATACTTGGTTTTTCCCCGGTTTCCTCTTCTAAGTATTCTAAATGCTCAGGAAGGAAATTACACACTCCGGCAGATCGGATCAATCCCCATTTTTTCGCATCTAATAGTGCTTGCCATGCTTCTAAATAATTCCCCTGGTCAGGGTTCGGCCAATGAATAAGGTACAAATCATAATAATCCAGTCCCGCTCGGTACAATGATTCTTGAATGGCCGGAACAGCTTTATCGTATGCCTGGTAACGCCCCGGGAGTTTCGAAGTAATTTTTAAATTCTCCCTTCGGATAGAACTGCGTCGTACAGCTTCTCCGACAGTCCCTTCATTCTCGTAGTTGTAAGCCGTATCAATCAGTCGATAACCTACATCAACAGCGCTGCTGATCGCATTCGCCCCTTCATTACCATTCAACTTATATGTACCAAAACCTATAGCCGGCAGTGTTAAACCGTCATGAAGCGTGATTTCCGGGATTGATGAATACATCGCTAACCACTCCTCTCTATTAATATGTCCAGATTACCATTTTCATCAAGAAGAACCCAAATTTTTGAATCGGTAACCGAAGTGTTTATTTATAATTCTTTTTCAACGTTGGACGATTTTTGAAAGTAAAAGCTAAAAATAAAGCGATAAGGACAAATGAGAAGAGTGCCAGCAACTTGGCAGCGATAGCATCATTGCGTAAGATTATAATCAAATCCACAAATATTAATCCCACCATAATAATTTGAGAAATTACTAAAGTTAAGCGCTTATTATTTTTTATCAAATCTTTTTTGATCATCTAACCCCCCCTTGTTAAATAAACAGTTAAAGAGATAAATTCCTCACAACCATTTACTCTTCTGTTTTTCTTTATCAAATAGATGATAGAAACTGATTTCAAAGATGAGGAAAGCAACAATAAGACTGCCTAAATAGGGAGAGGGAGCCTCGATCAACAATAATAAAATGAGGCATAGACCAAATGCTATGTTTCCTGTGATGAATGAATATCTGATATATTTCGCGCTCATCTTATTCCCTCCCTTACCCATTTTTAACGTTTCGTCACCGGGACTGGTTTCAGCAGGGAAGGCTGCTCTAGCTGCCGATTACCCTGCTGAATTTCTAGCTTTCATACATTAAACGATGAAATCATCATAGTCCTCCATTTTCATCTGCCTTGTAACAACGTCGTCCAACTTCCATTTAAATAGTTTAGAGTCCAACAATACAGCAATAAGCCCTTTACTTCTTCCCCGCTATATTTCGTCCTTTCCAAGACGACTGTTTAAACAAAAAAGTTTTAAGAAGGGAATAAACAAAGAGCAATACAAAAAAGAGAAAATGAAGCGGGAAAAGCAACGCATCATATACATTGAAATTTCCCATCTCCTTTAAAGTCCGGTAGAGCCAAAACGACAAAATCACATAACCGGCTGCGCTCCACCATCCTATATTGGGGATATTGATTAGAAAAGATACAACGGCTGTAATCCATAATACAGCTGCAACTGTCATCCAGGGTGAGGCCGTTTTTGCCCCTGATGCGAAACTTTTAGACCAACCTTCTATCACAGCCCTGAGGTTAGCTTCATACATCCTCATGTTCAGAACATCTTTGCCGCTGAACGCAAAGGTCTTCACTCCTTTCTTTTCAGCTCGCCTGGCCAGTGCAAGATGCTCTACTATTTCACTCCGTATTGCATAATGCCCCTGTAAATGCCAGTAGGTATCTGAATCAATGAGTAAACAGGGGCCAAATCCACCTTGTGTGCCTGCTTTGTTTTTAAAAATAGATGTCGTGCCCGATGAAGCAAAAACGACCATATGAAACACTGCAGAGAGCTTTTCCCAAAAGGATTGCATATAGTGATAAGGATGAACCGTAACTAATGTATCTTTACCTTTTGATTCTAAGTAATTTATCATTCTTTCTGAACCATTTGGTGAAAGCCATGTATCAGCGTCGAGGAATATTAATTTCCTCCCCCTAGCTTCCTTCGCCCCATTATAGCAAGCCCATGATTTTCCTATCCACCCTTCTGGTAAAGGAGGATTACTAATAACTTTCGCCCCATACTCAACAGCTGTTTCCCGTGTGCGGTCCTCTGATTCATCATCCACTACTATGACTTCTCTAAGACTGCTTTTGGTTGTGAGTATAGATGGAAGTAACTTCTTCAAGTTCTTTTCTTCATTACGAGCAGGGATAATTATTGAATAAGATCTTGTCGTTTTTTTGTTGATTTCAGGTAAAGATATCTTCTGCCAAAACAGCAAGACTGTAACTGCGACAGCTATAACCGTGATCCACATCTCATTCACCTCTTGCTTTACAGTTTAGTGATCCAATTATAAATAGAGTTAAGAGAGAGTCGTCTTAGAGCCTATTCATATGATTCAGGTTCGGAATGGTATTTTTCATGTACCCTTTTTAATATTTTATTAGTCAGGATATTATAGACCCATGTTTATGCAAGCCGATTAATTTACGGATCAATCGGGTACACACAGGTAAAAAAAGGTGGCCGTCCATGTTTACTCATATTGGTGCAAAATTACTACGAACGTTACCCAACGAGGAAAAAAAATCATCAATGGTTACTACACAGTCAGTAAAAGAAATAAAAGAAGTATTAATAGAAACAACAGTGAAGCCTACGCTTGTCACTATTTATTATCCGAAAACAGCAGGGCGCAGAAAACTCCCGGTATACATCAACTTACATGGGGGCGCATTTATCATGAATTCTAAAGAAATGGATGATCCCTATTGCCGCCATATCGCTAATCAAGCAGGGTGTGCAGTTATTAATATTGATTATGCGAAAGCGCCTGAATATCCTTTTCCCAATGCCGTTGAGCAGAGTTATGAAATCTTGCAATGGATTAAAGAAAACGCTGATTTTTTGAACGTTCAAGCAGAACAGATAGCACTCGGAGGACAAAGTTCCGGTGCTAATATAGCTGCGGCCCTCTGCCTATTACTTAAGGAACGTCGTGAACCTCAGCCTTTGCTTCAGGTACTATCCTGCCCGATGCTGGATTTTGTCACGCCTCACGCCGACAAACCTGAGCCTGATCCTAGACGTGCAAAGTTCCCTCAGGCTGCTAATTTTCTTAACAAGTGCTATGTTCCACAACAAGATCAAGCGACAGACCCTCTCGCATCACCCGTACTAGCAGAAAACACGAACGGAATAGCCAATGCGTTGTTCATTGTAGCGGAACACGACGCCTTTAACCCCGAGGCGAAGGAGTACGCTCAAAAATTAATAGAATCAGGAGTCGAGGTTATATACGAACAGTTTGATGGATGTTATCATGCCTTCACTCATTTGGGGCCTGAGCATAAAGCAGAACAAGCCTGGTTATTGATTGAGCAGGAACTTACTAAGGTATTCAAATATGAAGAGATTCTTTAGACGAACAGTCGCTAATTTTATAATAAATTGACTTTGTTAAAGTTCCGTGTTGATATTCATATAAGCTTCCTATAGTGGAAGACTCAGTTTCGAGACATAATGAGACTCCAGGGGCTCCGGGAAACGGATCGCTTTCCGGGGGGCGGGCGCTGAGCCTCCTCGAGCTTCGCTCTCCGGGGTCTCACCTGTCCCGCTCCTCCCCCAGGAGTCTCACCGTTTCCCTCCGCCCCTCTGCCATTTAAGTTTCTCGAAACCGCTTCAACAAAAGCAAACATTTCTGTTAGTACGCAGTTTCTCGATCCAAGTGTCTCAGGCTGCAAAACCTTGCTATAAATTTCTATAATCCGAAAGAACAGAGGAATGAAAAACACTTCTTCTGAGTAAAAGCGTTTTTTATCGCTTACTTCGCATGGAGGAATGGGAACTGCGATGCTCCTTTTTAAATGCGAAAGCGCTTCGCTTAGCGGAGTATGAACTGGAATGAGCTGCCAGAGATAAAGGAAACAAGAAGACCATAGTGATTCGATCTTGACTTCCAAAATCGTTAGTCGCTAATCGCTGGAGCTTACACGCAGCTTTGATGAGAGGTCAGAAGTCTTTTCCAGTGCCAGAGGGTTCGTTCATTCCAACCACCCCTGACTCTCAATAAGGCAACGGACTTAGACTATCTCGAATTCGAGTCTTCCACAATCCTTCCATATTGTTGAATAACTCACTTATAAATATCAACAATCACCTTTAACATAGCCAATAAATTAAGAATAGCGTTTATCTTTTAAAAGATAAACGCCATTCTGCGTATTCTTCCCTGCCGTCTTTAGAGAAAGCTTCCGGGTTTTAATATAATTTTTGAAGAGCTTCTTTATTAAAAGGGAGTAAGTCATCCGCTCTTCCGCCATGGACTTTCTTAACCCATTCAGGGTCCATCAACAGTGAACGTCCGATAGCGACCAGGTCGAATTCTCCATTATCCAGTTTCTTAATCAATCCATCCAGGCTAGTCGTATTGGCGCCAGAAAAGCTTGTGAATTCGCCGTCGAGTCCAACTGAGCCTACGGAAATAACAGGTTTTCCCGTCAGCTTCTTTGTCCATCCGGCTAAATTCAGGTCTGAGCCTTCAAACTCCGGTTCCCAGAATCGGCGTGTAGAGCAGTGAAAAATATCAACACCTGCTTTAACAAGCGGCTGCAGCATAAGATTTAATTCATCCGGATTATGAGCAAGTTTGGCTTGGAAATCATTCATTTTCCACTGGGAGAAACGGAAGATGATTGGAAAGTCCGGTCCTACTTCCCGCCTGCAAGCTTCAACAATTTCAACAGCAAATTGTGTTCTTCCTGCAAGGTCACCGCCATAACGATCTGTTCTATGGTTCGTGTTTTCCCATAGGAATTGATCAATCAAATAACCGTGGGCACCGTGAATCTCTATTCCGTCAAAACCTAAAAGTTTAGCATCTGCAGCGGCTTGTGCGTAAGCGTCTACCAAAGCCACCACTTCTTCTTCGGGCAAAGGTTCTGTTACTTTTTCACCATCTAGCGTCAATCCCGACGGGCCAACCGGCGAAGCTTCTTCATTTGGCAGATCGCCCTCGCTGCGAGTCATTCCAACGTGCCATAGCTGAGGGACAATTTTTCCGCCAGCCTGATGTACTTGTTTTACGACCTCTTCCCATCCTTTCAGGGATTCTTCTCCATGGAATAATGGAATACTGTCACCTGATACCGAACTCGGATGGTTAATTCCAGTTCCTTCAGTAACAATCAAACCAACTTCATTTTCAGCTCGACGACGGTAATAGGCGGCTACGTCTTCACCAGGCACCCCTCCAGGTGAAAACCCGCGTGTCATAGGTGCCATAACTGTACGGTTGGATAAGCTTAATTTCTCACTATTAAAAGATTTAAATATTGGTTCAGTAGAAATATTAGTTTGTGTCAATATACTTCCTCCTTTATCGATATCACAAATTGTATTATTTCAGAATCCGAAATAAATGAAAAGAATTCTGTTTTTGGGAAGTTATTAAAAACTAGCTGACGACAGAAATATCTTTGTGCTTCCCATGAAAAAAGCACCGAAATTAAATTCGGCGCTTTTTTCGTGTTAGACATACCATTTTCCAGGTGGCATTACGTTCCACAATAAGTTCTATAAGTTCCGCATGATTCTTCAGGCATTACAGCATATTCTTCCTGCTCAGGGGAATAAGCGTAAGGGTTAGATAGGACTTGGAGCAGGGAGTTCATGACTTGATAATCTTCTTTTTCAACCGCAGCTTCAAGTGCCTCTTCAACTCTGTGATTGCGAGGAATAACGGACGGATTAGATTTCTTCATTAATAAAAGAGAGGAATCTTTTGATTCTTCCTGCCTCTCAAGTCTGGCCTGCCATTGCTCATACCAATGAGTAAATTCTGTCGCACCATACATAGGTGTCTCCTCTGGCTTCTCAAGCGTTAAAGCACGGAAAGAGTTAGTAAAGTCAGCCTCATGCTTTTCTAATATGCTTAGAAAGTCTTCAATCAAAGGCTTATCCTGCTCTTCAGCATTATGCATACCAAGTTTCTGTCTCATCCCAGTCAGCCAATGGGAGTAGAATAATTTTTCAAATTTAGCGAGTGCTTGCTGGGCTATTTCAACAGCACGATCTTGATCTTCATGAAATAACGGCAGAAGCGATTCAGCAAAACGAGCGAGGTTCCACTGGGCAATCGGCGGCTGATTCTGATAAGCATATCTTCCCTGCACATCAATGGAACTGAACACCGTTTTCGGGTTGTATTCGTCTATAAACGCGCAAGGTCCATAATCGATTGTCTCCCCGCTGATTGTCATATTATCCGTGTTCATTACTCCGTGAATGAAGCCGACGAGCTGCCAATTGGCAATCAGTAAGGCCTGGCGTTCCATCACCTTATCAAATAGTTCGAGGTATTTGTTGTCGCTAGCCTTCAATTCTGGGTAATGACGATTTATAGCATAATCAGCCAGCGTAACAAGGTCTTCTTCACTGCCCCACTGCGCAGCATATTCAAACGTTCCTATCCGTAAATGACTGGAAGCTACACGGGTTAGGATCGCCCCTGGAAGTTCAGTTTCACGCAGGACAGACTGCCCGCTTCTCATAACAGAAAGGCTTCGGTTTGTAGGAATATGAAGCCCATGCATAGCTTCACTCATGATATATTCTCTAAGCATCGGACCTAGACTCGCCCGCCCGTCCCCTCGACGTGAAAAAGGTGTTCTTCCCGCTCCTTTAAGCTGTATGTCATAACGCTTCCCTGAAGGCGTCGTCTGTTCACCGATCAGCACCGCCCGGCCATCTCCTAACATAGTGAACTGGCCAAACTGATGGCCTGCGTATGCCTGAGATATAGGAAGAGCCCCATCTGGAATCACGTTGCCAGAAAGAACGCCTGCCTCTTCTCCCCATTTCAGTTTATCTGCGTCAAGACCTAAGGACTCAGCCAAAGAAGAATTAAATACGACCAACTCCGGAGAAGCTACAGGGGTGGGTTCAGTCTTCTTGAAAAAGATGTCGGGCAAACGGGCATAACTGTTGTCAAAATTCCAACCTATCGTTTTACTCTGTATCATAATATCTCCTTTAATCGTTTTGTCCTTCTACTCTTTTGTATTTACAACAAAACGTATGATTATTCTTTCAGTTTATCTTATTGTAATTATTTCAAATCCATTTACTGAACTCAACTATTTAAGCGGACGATACAGGGTAAGAAGCTCATACTTTCGCAGCTCTCCCATTCATTTCAGAAAATTTATTGACTATTATTCAATCTTTTGTACGTTTTAAACTGAACATCACTTTGTTACTCCATTTTAATCTTCTCTGGGTAAAAATCAGGTAAAGAAATTTGTCATTTTAAAATGGTCCATTAATGGTACTTTCCTGCCTTCTCTATGCCATTGATGATATTGATTAAATATTTCCATAATGTCATTATTTGCACGTACCTCTACTAAATGCTTCACCGCGAGAAAGCTGCGCCAGTAATCAAACATAATACTTGTTAGATTACTCTGATAGGATTCCTGTCCGAATTCATCCAATGAATGAGCGCCATATTTATGTTTAAATATTTCTACTAATTCTGTCTCTACGTTTGTGATTTCGCTATATTCCTTTTCATCTAATATATTTTTTCTTGAAATATAATCACACATTCCTTCTTCAAACCAAATACTATCTACTCTTTCCTCATCGAATTCATCTACAAATAAATCTGAGTGATGAGTTAATTCGTGGCCAAGTATGCTCAATATATGATTTTCCGACAAATTCTCATAAAAACTTTCTATTTTAGTGTGAAGGTGACCTTCTAATTGCTGTAGAAATAACTTTCTCCACTGTGTTAACTCAGGAGAAAAGTAGATTAAATTCTTATTCGTAAAAGCGGGGATAGGGATTTGAGAAAAAACAGTCGTAGCTAGTTCCTGCGAAGTCCAAACTATAGCTTTAGGTTTATTTTTCAAAGCATATTTCACTTCCAGAAATATTTGGTAATTCTTTAATTTTTCATAAAAATTCTCTACGGTAGCTTGATTCTTCTCATAGTCTTTTTTATTTTCGAATGCAAATATTTGTTTCATATTCTGACCACCTGCTAATTGGTATAGTTAGTAATTTATTTCGGAGTCTCAGAAAAGTTTTTACAACACTTTTTGATCGTTGAAGGCATTCCCAAAGGATGGTTGGCAAAACCCATTTTTAATAATACGAACTTTGCAGTTAACTTCCCTTTTTATTTTCGATTGCTTCTTTCAAGAAATAAATAACCGATCAAAGCCAGTAACAGTTTCTTCTCTTTTAAAGTAATTGCATTGGAAATTTCCACAATCGCGTTATCTGTATCACGAAATATTTTTGTATATTCATGAGGGAACCTGCCATTGTAGAAATAAGCCCAGCGTCGGTTTGCATGGTCTTTTAATGTAAAATCCCCAGAAGTACCTGAAACTTTAACAGGAAGTATAGGTTGGTCGTTTTCATCTTTGAGTTCCCCTTTGATGTGAAACAAGCCTTTAAATTCTTCTTGTTGATAAACTCCAAGAACTTCACCTTTTTGGTCATACACGGTTATCAAACTTTTTTTAAAGCCTTTTCGTTCAAACATAAATAACGTATTCCCGTCACTTGAAACGAAGGATGTCTTGAAAGGGAACAAGGTTAATAAGGATGGTTTAAAAACCGCTACTGGGTAAAGCCATTTCGGAAGTTGAACCGGTTGGTATTTGCCAATGAATTCGCCGCTGTTTTCAAATGCAAGTAAACGGGTAATGGCAGAAGAATCTTGTTTAAGTACAATATGGTCAAGATCTATTATGGGTTTTTTCGAATGGGGTATAGATAAGTCTTTTACCTTGTTATAATGGTTTCGACTAGAAACTGCTATAAATATGATCAATAATACTGGCCCAAGGAAAAATAATGTTTCCAGCCATTCACTTCGGTCAGCGGGTATATTCCAAGTTATGTATCCTCCGAATACGAGTAAGAGAATCGTTAAATAAATATAAGCGAGCTTTTCCCTGCGTTTATACATTTCAGCTATCATAGATGCACCTCCATAAATTGAACCTCTCTAGTCATACGCAGCATTCACGTATTTCGTTTCATGGAATTTCTCTGTTAGATTGTAGAAATGCTCTATAAAATAAATCAACATAGTTTTAAAAAGCTTTACAGCAGGAATATTCGCCACTAGAAAGGTGTTGACTAAAATGAACATACTACATAAAGATTTCTACACTCAGCCTACGTTAGACTTGGCTCGCTCTCTATTAGGGTGTCAATTAGTTAAAGATACAGATGAAGGCACTGCTTCAGGATATATAGTTGAAACAGAAGCTTATATGGGACCCATGGATCGAGCTGCTCACAGTTTCAATAATCTCAGAACGAAGCGGACAGAAGTCATGTTCGGACCAGCAGGATATGTCTACACATACGTTATGCATACCCACTGTCTAGTAAATGTAGTGAGTGGGTATACAGGTGATCCGGAAGCGGTGTTGATTCGGGCTGTCGAGCCTGTAACAGGGATTGATTTGATGTATAAGCGTAGAGGTGATAAAAAAGAAAAAGACCTCACGAATGGACCCGGAAAGCTGACAAAGGCCCTGGGCATAATGAAAGACGATTACGGACGTCCTCTGGATGCCCCTCCATTGTATATTACGAGTGGCTATCAACCTGATAAGATTTCTCAAGGTGAAAGGATAGGAATCGGTAACTCTGGAGAAGCCAGAACTTATCCGTGGCGCTTCTGGGTAACAGGAAATAAGTTCGTTTCGAGGTGATAAACCGATGGTTGTATACATGCGACTGATCCTTTAGGCAGCACCGTAAATGGGAAGGTTAAACTTAGAATAATAGTAACTGTTGCCTGTGAAAGAGACACTCCTGCGCAAGACGACAACCATACTCCATCTGAATAACAGCAGCCAGCTCCTTAAATTTAGAGATAGGCTGCTGTTATATTTAATAATCCTCTCTGGATAAACTTAAGAAGTTGATAAGCCTCTATAGTGACGTCATGATGACACACGTATTCTTCTGTCTCTATATATCCACTGCAGTTTCCTTACAAAATTTTAAACGAGGTTAATGATAAATAAAATTATATAGGGGCTAATGAAAAGTAAGGTACTCAACAGAATGAATGTTCGATTACTCATAACAAGCGCCAGCAAACCCGAAAAAAACCCACAAACAAACGTTAAAATAATGGTATAGATAATACCATAATTCATAGTCAAATAAACGTAGGAATGCAGTCCAACTATAAAAATAAGCCAATAGATGATATATGGCATTTTTTCTTTCATATCAGCAACTCTCCCCTATTTATTAATAAAGTCTCTTCGATTTGAACTGTACATACCCATCAATCTGTCCTTTTAGTACGCCGATTGACCACTTTCTTACTGATACAACGTTTTCGTCTTGGTAAAGTTTCATGAACGTGGTTTAAAGAGACGGTTCTTGAAGACTTTAAGTGATCTCTGTTGGTTTTTTTGTCATGAAGCGAGCAGCTGAAACTAAATATTGAAGTCTTGAAGAGTTTAAAAGTGGTTTACTTAATCAGATGTCTTAACCATATGTAGTCGTAACAGAATAGCGAGAATTTTTCTCTTCAGCCTCATTAAATTTAGACTGAAAATCTCCATAGAATCAACGGACTGATGATAAATGAAACCCAATATCCTTTATCCCGTTGCACCGTTAAATTTACCTCTCTATAATGGAACTAGTAACATTTTCTAAGGAGGAATAGTGATTTGCCTATTAAGATTCCTAAAAATCTGCCAGCCGGAGACATTTTAGCTAACGAAAAAATTTTCATTATGGACGAACAGCAGGCTGTCACCCAGGATATTCGTCCTTTAAAAATATTAGTGTTAAATCTAATGCCTGAAAAACAACGTACAGAAACGCAGCTGTTAAGACTTTTGAGTAATTCACCGCTGCAGGTGAATGTGGAATTTCTTCATACAGCAAGTTATGCATCTAAAAATGTAAGCAAATCTCACCTGGATCAATTTTATAAAAGTTTTCAACAAATCAAAGATCTTCGATACGACGGGATGATTATTACTGGGGCACCTGTAGAACAGCTTCAATATGAGCATGTTGCTTACTGGAATGAGCTTACAGAGATTATGGAATGGTCAAAAACCAACGTAACTTCGGTGATGCATATTTGCTGGGGAGCTCAGGCGGCTCTTTATTACCATTATGGTATCGACAAGTATCATCTGCCTCAAAAAAGCACAGGGGTGTTCAACCACCATTTGGTTCATGCTGAAGTAGAACTGGTCAGAGGATGTGATGATGAATTTTTAGCCCCCCATTCTCGTTATACGAGTGTCTCAGAGAAAGAAATACAAGATCATGAGGATTTGATACTCGTATCAAGTTCAGAGCATGCCGGCCCATTTACGATCGTTTCAAAAGACCGAAAGCATGTGATGATTACAGGACACTTGGAATATGATGCAGCTACTCTGGGCCTCGAGTATCACAGGGACATGGAAAAAGGACTTGATCCGAATATTCCTACTGATTATTTTCCAGCTGACGATCCAGAACAAAAACCAGCGAATAGGTGGCGCTCGCATGCCTATCTTATGTTTTCTAACTGGCTCAATTATTACGTTTATCAGCAGACTCCATATTCATGGTAATATGTGTAATTAACATGGTTTAAAGTTGCATTAAAGCCATATTGAGCTTTTAAAACCAAAACTAAGAAGATGACTATGCAGAAGTCATCTTCTTAAGCTTGTGATAACAGATATTACTAAATAAATTTAGTGCTGCTAGCAGGCTTACCCTCCAGTATATACGCTGGCACATGTGTCTGCGGCTGGTTCATAATAACAATGATTCTTAAATTGACCGGAAAAAGGTTGACCGTACCATGTAGGAGGACAATCAGCATATGGATTGAAATACCAGAGAGAGTATTTGGCTGGATGTTCTCTCCAAAATTCTAAATTCTGTCTTGCTAATCTTTTCTCTACAGATCTCGCTCTGTTATAAAAAAGATTACCCTTTTGTACAGCTTCAAAAGAATAATTGCCTCCTTGCACTTGAAAAATGACTTGCCGAATTGTCCTCACATCTCTGAAATCTAAACAATCTGCTTTAGCGCGGTTTACAATTACGTTCCCGACGTATAACATGCCTTGTTTTCCTTCACCTTCGGCTTCCGCTCTCATCATTCTGGCCATTAAGGCGACATCTGAATCTGTATATTTTACTCTCGGCATATTTTCACCCCAAAAATATTGTATGAAAAAAGCCTAGTTTGATGTCATTAATTTATAAATCAATTGTACATCGGTAGCTCAAATCGCTGGCTCTCCTGTAGTTCTTCACAGCAAAATACTTTTAAAGTCTGTAAAACCTCCTGTTTCAAGCAAGAAAGTATGCTTAATCAATCAGCCATCTGTTCTAGTGAAAATCATTAATAATACTAATTATCCCCAATTTAACAAATGAACTCACCAGCCTATATCATTGTATTTCTTAATATAATCTTCTACGATAGGAGAGTAACGTCAATTTACCAGTAAGGGTGTAGTACATGATGAAAAATAAGTCTATTATCCTCGGTTTACTTACAGGGGTGTTCGTTTTCTTCCTTCGCCCCAAAAAAGTTATCGCTCCAGTGATACAGAGTGATGAAGAATGTTATCCGGGTACCACTGTCAAAATAGAACCTGGAGATTTACTGTTTTCGCCGATCGGAAAAAGCGAATCAAAATATGTTGGACACGTAGGGATGGTTAACAATAACCTTCAAGTCGTACATTCTGTACCTGCAGGCCTTGTGCAAGATCCAGTCGTGGAATATTACAGTAAATTTCGTGGGATACGGGTGTATGGCCCTAACAATCCCTCTCTTGGTGTGAAAGCCGCTCATCATCTTGAGCTTTTGTTTACTAAGTATCCTGAAGCGTCTTATCGGGTTTTAACTCCTCTTAATGACATATATGAGGAACAATACTGTACTAAGATGGTCTGGCAAGCTTACTACCATGGTGCTGGAGTGAATTTGAGCAACCTTAAAGGCCAGGCGAAAGCGATCCACCCCTCCCTGTTAAAAGATAAGAGAATCATGCAAGAAAAAGGATCCACTTTGTGAATAAGTGGATCCTTTTTCTTATACCGGTACTTCTTCCGTTTTATTAGATTTATCTGTTTTAATTAAACGCATAGCCAGCAGCAATAATATAATCCCTACACCACCTGCAGCTATATAGCTGATATTCAAATAATTTTTCATAACCATGGACATAACGGGAGGGCCGAGCGCTACGCCTATAAACCTTGAGGAACTGTAAAATGAGGTGATCGTACCCCTCTCTTCTTTTTCTATACCTTCCGTAATCATCGCGTCTAAAGTAGGTAGAATAGCTCCTATTGCAATACCTAAAAGAGAAGTGACAACAAGAAGCCATAACAATTTCTCACTAATGAATCCCACAAACACAACGGAAGAAGAAGCCAGTATTAAGCTGAATATGACAACTTTCTTCATAGTTGAGATGTCGCCTTTGATCATTTTCCCTGTAATGAATGAGGAGACACATAAGCCAAACAATGGAATAGCTAATACAAATCCCTTTTTCACACCAAATAGATCATGCACTTTTTCAAATATGTCTGAAAGGAAGAACAATACACCAAATAAAATGAGCATTAAATATATACCGATAACAAAAACCGTGTAAAGCCACTTGCCTTCTTTTTTAAAAATATCCTTCGTTTTATGGATGAATTGTTTGAACTTGGGTGGATCTTCTTTCTTTTTAGGTACTTTAATAAATAAAATGACGAGTACAATTGAAATCAAGCTGAAAAAAGATATCGAAAAGAACGGTAGAAACCACAAGAAAGCAGCAAATGCGGCGCCTAATATCGGACTCAAAACTTTGCCGAATGTATTGGAGGTTTCAATGATACCTAAACAGCTGCTCGTTTTTTCATCGTCGTCTTTATAAAGATCTCCGACTAACGGTAAGATGATCGGAGTCGCACCTGCAGCTCCGACTCCTTGTAGAACACGTCCAATTACAATCCACGTAAAGGGATCGTTCATTTTCCAAGAGGCAAACCCGGCTATAATTCCTCCAATTAAGGCTAAGATCAAGCTGGGAAGGATAACGATTTTTCTTCCGAACCGATCAGATAAATAGCCAGCGACAGGGATTAGGAATATGGCAGCCAGAGAATAACTGGTTATAATCATACTGGATTGAAAAGAAGTGATCCCTACTTTCTTTTCAAATATGGGAAGCACGGGAATCAGCATCGAATTTCCTAACGTCATTACTAGAGGGATGGATGCCATACTTACAAGACACCATCTGCTAACTTTTTGTTCTTTCTCCTCGTCAGCCATTCTTTACACCTCATTCAAATTTCTATCTGAATTTAATGTGCGAATAAGAGCTGATTATTATGCAGGGTTGCTTCAAATAAAAATCCCGGCTGTTTTTAAGGAGCCGGGTGATGAATACTTATTCTTCCTGGTGATTGATTATCGTTTTTCCGTCTTGCTGAATAATTTTTCTTTCTTTCAACAATTTCCCAAGTGCTCGTTTGAACGCGGCTTTGCTTATGTGAAAAGTATCACGAATTTCATCGGGGCTGCTCTTATCAGTTAAATTCATTACTCCATCATTGTCTTTAAGGAACTGATAGACTTGCTCAGCGTCATCTCCCATCACTTCCTGCTTCAAAGGACGAAGAGAGATATTAATCGTTCCGTCATCTTTTACATCAATGACGCGACCTTCGATAGTTTCTCCAAGTCGCGGCTCTGTTTTCCTTTCAAATGGGTGAATGAATCCGCGATAGCCCTCTCCAGTCAATACAAAAGATCCCGCTTTCGTCGAACGATAAACTCTTCCGATAACTGTCTCATGCAAAAGTGACGCAGGAGCTTGTTCCAGATCTTCTATTACTTCCCCTTCTGAAATAGGCTCCGCAAAAACCCTGTCTTTTTTATCTTTTTCAAGGCTGACGAACAGCCAATCTCCTTCTTCCGGCCAAACTTCCTTTACAAGAGGCAGATGGTCTTTAGACACTAAGAAAGCTTTATCTACTCCTATATTCACGAACACACCGAGGTTAAGTACAACCTCCTCCACCTCTGCCCAGCCATAAGAGTCAAGAGTGACTTCAGGAATAACTGTTGTAGCGATGATTTCTTTTTCCCGGTTCTTATAAATAAATGCTGATACAGTCTGGCCGATCTCGGTGATTTCTTCATGTATTTGATCAGCTGGTAAAGGGTAATCAGTTTCCCCGTCACTTAACATGAATCCATCTGCCGTCTTTTTAGATACTTGTAAGGTTTGTATAGTTCCAATCTTGCTTGAGTTTATCATATATTCCCTGCTCTCTTTGTTGATTTTACTTTATTCGCATATTCGGCGATCAACCGATAAGATTCTTTTTTTGCTTCAAAATCAAAAATATTAGTGATCAGCAAAAATTCATCTGTCCCGTAAGCTTCGCTTAATTTTTCAAGCTGAGCATATACCTTTTCCGGACTGCCGATGATGCATCTCTTCCTATTGTTTTTAATTTTTTCACGTTCTTTTTCTGTAAACGGAGAGGATTTGACCTCTGTTATTGAAGGTACTGTAGTATCCAATCCTTTTTCAACTTGCAGAAGCCACTTATCCTGGCTCAACGCCAGTTCTTCGGCTTCCTCATCCGTGCTTGCGCATATGACGAATACACATGCGTTTACCTTAGGTGCAGCAAGGCTTATAGACGGTTTGAATTTATCTTTGTACGTAGTGATCGATTCTATAGCATTGTCCGGATTAATGAAATGGCCGAACGTAAACCCCGTACCGTTAACCGCAGCATGCTTCGCCCCCCGTTCTGTAAGCCCTAAAATCCACATTTCTGGATTATACTCCGTTTTAGGTTTAGCAGCTACACCGTAGTATGGGTGGTCTTTTGGAATATCACCAAGCAAAAATTGCTGAACTTCTTTGACTTGTCTCGAAAAAGAGCTTAAAGGCTTTTCATACCCATCTGTCAGTGCGGCTCTCGTCTTTTTGCCGCCGCCAGGTGACCTGCCTACACCTAGATCAATTCGATTAGGGAACAGTGCTTGCAGAACTTTAAAGTTCTCGGCAACCTTTAAAGGGCTGTATTGTGGCAGCAATACCCCTCCAGAGCCTACTCGTATGGACGTTGTCACAGAAGCAATTCTGCCCACAAGGATTTCTGGAGAACTGCCAGCCAGTCCATTCGTGTTATGATGCTCTGCGACCCAGTATCTATAGTAGCCTAGCTTTTCGGTATATTTCGCTAAAGATAATGAATTCATAAGGGCGGTCTCTGCAGAGTCTCCTTTTGATATAGGGCTCTGATCTAATACACTTAAGATCATAATTACAGGATCCTTCCTTTTCGAACTATTTGTAAACATCTTTCATAATTTGGTTGAGTATCTTCAGCTGCTCTTCAAATAAAATCTTATACCGCTTCTTAAGAACGTCAAATTCTTCTTTTCCCTGGTCAGTGAGGTAGTACCAATACACTTTTTGACGTTTCTTTTCATGTGATTTATAATCTTCTTTTCGATAGAGTAACCCTTCTTCAGTCATCTCATGCAGGGTATCAAGCAATGTAGAAGGTGCAGGTATCCAATTTTTTGTAAGCTTGTGGAACTCGGCTTTGAAATGTTCACTGATTAAAGGTTCACTTACTTGAAGCAAATGCATAATATAAAATTTTGTAAATTGAGCAGCACTCATGTTCAATGCAAATCGTTTCGGATTATTTTTATGAGACATATCATCCACTCCCCTGCTTTTCTTTTATTTTACAATAAAGGGGAGTGGTTTTGTCTAATAATAAGTACATTTGTTCGGTTTTAATGATTGGTTTTAAAACAATTCTCGGAGTTGCTACTAAGTTTCAAGTGCAAATGTTTTGACACAAGAATTTTTTGACAGATTTTTTTGATGGTAAGATGACGATTTGAGCGTGGTTTGCTTGTTCTAAAGCGGACGACATGACATGGCTTCTTTTTTTGGTGGGATAGTTCCAAACATATTTAATGAATTCTAACGACATTCTCTCTGAACAGCCTGGTGCCATATCTTCTCTTGATTTGCCTTTGTTCAAAAGCCAGCGTTTCAAAATCCTCAATAAGCATAAATAGCGGTTCAAATCCAGCATGATCACAGTATCAGCTAGAGCAAGCCTCTCATCCCATACTCCACTGTAATTCCCTTCAATAATCCAGGAAGGTTTTCCTAAATGTACTTTTTGTTTAGCAGCAAGTTCTGCCTGGGTGGACATGATCCAACCGGGCTTCCAAAACAAACGATCCATATGTACAACTTCAATGTGGTGACGACCACCTAATTGTTTGGCCAATGTTGATTTTCCAGAACCCGCAGAACCGAGAATGGCTACTCTATTCATTTTAAGACCCCTTTACCACCTTAGTTGCTTCTATGACAGTTTAGCAGTATTCAACAAATTCCGAAAGAATTATCTATTTTATGAAGCTGTATCCCATGGCTGTAGACTATTTTGTGACACTAAAAAGCCCACTATTGTGGGGGCAATAGTGGGCTTTTTATTATAAGCTATTAATTATTCAGCTAGAACTTGTACAGTAACATTTTGTCTACCGAAGTCTAATGCATCGCCACGGTCTTGCATATAAAGATCTATGCGGTTACCCTGGATAGCGCCGCCAGTATCACCAGCAATAGCAGTTCCGTATCCTTCAACATATACTTTAGATCCTAGTGGGATAACATCAGGGTCTACTGCGATCACTTTTTGATCAGGATTGTTATTCAAGTCAATACCTGTTGCAGTTACACCTGTGCAACCTTCGCAGTTCGCAGTATAAGCAGTTGCTTCTGCTTCTACTTCTTTAACTACATCGTTACTATTATCTTGCTCACTTGAATCATTGCTGGATTCTTCAGCTGGGGCAGATTCTTCTTTTGGTTCAGAAGTTTCTTCTTCAGCTGGTTCTTCTTTTTCTTCTTTAGGCTCAGAAGATTCTTCTTTAGGTTCAGAAGTTTCTTTCTCAGAATCACCAGACACTGTCAACTTATCGTCTGGATAAATCGTGTCGTTTGAAAGATCGTTCCACCCTTTCAAGTCATCAACACTTACTCCATATTCTTTAGAAATCCCGTAAAGAGTGTCGCCTGATTTCACTGTATAGCTGCTCTCAGATTTCACTTCTTCTGATTTCTGCTCGCCAGAAACAGAAAGAGTTTGATCAGGGTAAATTACATTGGAATCAAGTTTGTTGTTTTCTTTTAGGCTGTCTACAGATACACCTTTTTCTTCTGAAATGCTCCAAAGTGTATCACCTTTGTTTACTTTATATTCTTCAGCACTTACGCCAGTTGCGAATGCACCTGTTAATGCTGCTGTTGCTACTAATGAGAAAGCTGTTTTTTTCATTTGTAGAGTCCTCCTATATATTTCTTCAAATATTTAATTTAATTAAAATCTTTTGTTTTAACCACAATTACAAGATTAACAGATTCTCTATAAAAATTAAGAACAAACAGCTAACAGTTTCTTTGCAACTATGACGCTTAAATTGCAAAGAGTTTACAAAATGGGTATATATGACTACTTTTATGCTATATTTGCATATTTTTCCTTGCATTAATCGTTTTGTGCGTAATTTTTCAGTGAATGCAATAGTAAAAATAAAATAATTTTATAGACTTTTATCTATTAATTGAGGCCATTTATTAACAAATCGCTCAGAAATCTTAACAGCAAAACTAATAAAGAACAATTTTAGTAGAAACAGCAAAATAATACGATCCATTATGTATGCTATGAGGTTTTTTATTGAAAGCTTCATTTCGTTGTTATGTAGAAATTTAGAGTTCGGTATAATGACTTGTTTTCTGTAATTTTACGAAGGTTCGCCAGGCAGCCTACCTACCCCGCTGTTTCACCGATTTCTTTAGACAATAGAAGAGTTCCTATCCCAGCAATAAAAAGATCGAGTATGAAACCTTAACGGTTTCATACTCGATCTCTTGTAGTTATATGGTTTCTCCATATTACTTAACATACTTATTTTGTTAAGCAATTAAAATCAGCATTACAGTTTTAGTTTAAATGGAAACCTGCTTTTGAACTTCTGGATCATTCAAGTATTCATCATAAGACATTTCTTTATCTACTATGCCGTTTGGTGTGAATTCGATGATACGGTTAGCAATAGTCTGGATGAATTCGTGGTCATGGGAAGCGAAAATGATAGAACCTTTAAAATTAATCAACCCTTTATTTAATGATGTGATTGATTCTAAGTCCAAGTGGTTCGTCGGTTCATCCAGTAAGAGTACGTTAGCGCCTGAGAGCATCATCTTAGACAGCATACCACGTACTTTTTCCCCCCCTGATAGTACATCAGGTCTTTTCAGAGCTTCTTCGCCAGAGAACAACATTCTTCCTAAGAAACTTCTTAGGAACGTTTCTGTCTGATCCTCCGGTGAATATTGGCGCAGCCATTCCACCAGATTGATGTCAGAGCGATTGAAGAATTTCGAGTTATCTTTCGGGAAGTAACTTTGTGAAGTAGTTACGCCCCACTTAAACGTTCCTTCATCTGGTTCTATTTCGCCCATAAGAATTTGAAAAAGTGTAGTCTTCGCAACTTCATGGCTACCTACAAGTGCAATTTTGTCATCTTTATTCATTGTAAAGCTGACATTGTTGAGTACTTTAACTCCGTCAATCGTTTTTGATAAGTTTTTAACTGTCAGCAAATCATTTCCTATTTCACGGTCTGCTTTAAACGCAATATAAGGATATTTCCTCGAAGACGGCTGAATATCGTCTAACGTTATTTTATCCAATAGTTTCTTTCTGGAGGTCGCTTGTTTGGATTTAGAAGCATTGGCACTGAACCGAGCAACGAATTCTTTTAAATCTTTAATTTTTTCTTCTTTTTTCTTATTTTGCTCACTAGCCAATCGTTGAGCTAACTGACTGGATTCATACCAGAAATCGTAGTTACCCACGTAAATCTGAATTTTACCGAAGTCCAGGTCGGCAATGTGAGTACAAACATTATTCAAAAAATGTCGGTCGTGCGAAACAACAATAACCGTGTTTTCGAAATCAATCAGGAAATCTTCAAGCCACTGTATTGCTTTAATATCCAGGTGGTTGGTCGGCTCATCTAGTAATAACACATCAGGACTACCAAAGAGAGCTTGAGCAAGCAAAACTTTTACTTTATCGGATCCGGCTATTTCAGTCATTTTCTTATCATGAAGATCGTCGCTAACGCCCAGCCCAGTTAAAAGTCTGGCAGCTTCTGATTCAGCTTCCCAGCCGTTCATTTCGGCGAATTCACCTTCTAGTTCAGCAGCTCTCATACCATCTTCTTCTGTGAAATCACCTTTCATATAGATAGCGTCTTTTTCCTGCATGACTTCATATAATCTGGTGTGACCCATAATGACCGTCTCAAGAACTTGATACTCATCGTACTCGAATTGGTTCTGTTTCAGTACGGCAAGTCTTTGATCGTTCTTAAGTGAAACGTCCCCTGTCTGCGGTTCAATTTCCCCGCTTAATACTTTAAGAAAAGTAGACTTACCAGCACCGTTTGCCCCGATAAGTCCGTAGCAATTCCCTGGCGTGAATTTTATATTGACGTCTTCAAATAGCTTCTGATCTCCGAAGCGAAGACTGACGTCCGTTACGTTTAACATTTGAAATCCTCCCGTACATAAGTGTTTAGCATTCAAATTATATCATTCATTACGTTACTAGAATAGGCTTTTGTATTATAAACAGCCTGAAGAATAAAAAAAGACTTCTTATGGGAAGAAGTCGGTAATGATTAACCCTATATTCATCTTCTGCCCTATATTCCCCGAGAAACCGGCACCTAAAAAAAGAACCCGTAAAGGGCTCTTTTATTTCTGTTTATAGTATAAACTGTTGTTATCTACTACTTGCATCACTTTGCTTTCAGTTTCCATTTCACTGCCGCAAATAGGACAAATAGCTTCTTCCTCTGTGCGGAAATTATCCCGCATCCAACAGTTGCAATCTTCAGATTTACACACCCAAATTTTTGTTTCTTCTTCAACTATTTCAGCCTGGTTCTTTTTACCAAATGCCATCGTATTGAAACCTCCTTTGGACATGTCCAGTTTATGTAAAAGAGACTGACTTACATGGAGTCAGTCTCTTTTATATTTCTTATAATTTAGTTACATTAGCAGCCTGTGGTCCGCGATCGCCTTCTGTAATTTCAAATTCTACACTTTGACCTTCTTCAAGTGATTTGAATCCTTCTTCTTGAATAGCGCTGAAGTGTACGAATACATCGTCTCCACCTTCAACTTCAATAAATCCAAATCCTTTTTCTGCGTTAAACCATTTTACTGTACCAGTTTTCATAAAAATGGGTCCTCCAATATTTCTAAAAATTAATATGTGTTCCATGCATCATGAAAAAAATCACATATTACAAAAAGTACCAAACAGAATTGATAACCCTTTATAATAAGTGATTTAGGAGTTATGCATGGGTTGGTGCCTTTCATATACATATATAAATATACACGATTTCACTACATGTGTCAAGAGTTGTAAGAAATACCCCGCCTTCATACGCTAAGAGTCCTTAGCGTATTCCATTAATTCTGTTCTATTATACCGCAAGCTATTCTAAGTCCTGAATTACCTGTAGGCTGTGTTTGGTAGTCATCAGGACCTTGATGGATGATGACAGATTTGCCAATGATCTCATCAACTGTAAATCTATCAGTAAAAAAGAGCATTCTCGCCCTGCCGCTGTTAGAAAATAATACGGGGAAATCCCCGGCATGATTTCCGTGTGGCTGGTCATCGGGGTTCCAATGCCCGCCGGCTGATTCAAAGGGCATTTCGCCATTTCCTACTTCACAAACTCCCTTCTCATGTATATGAAATCCGTGAGGACCTATTTGTGTGCCGTTCTTTTTTTCAAAAGAAGGAAGGCCTTCTACTTGGACAATCACCTCTACACCGTATGGCTGCTGAACAAAATTCATCATTCCTTTAAGTTTCGGAGCTAACGGACTGGCATGGAACTCTACCGTCGCCGACTGACCATACATATTTCTAGGATAGTACAAGACTGGATCCATCTTCATCCCCCTCCCTGTACCTTCATTTTATGTGAAATATGTGGAAATATAACCATTCAGTTTTACTTGAGGTAAAGGGGTGTGCTACACTCCGAATATTGATTGAACAGGAAAAGGAGAGATCTTATGAAAGATAAATGGATAGCAATATGGATTTCCATCCTAGCTCTGATGATACTTGCTGCTTGTTCCAGTGAAGATGATAGCAGTGAAGGTGAAAATAACGAAGCTGATCCTCAAACTGAACAGTCCTCGTCTGAAGAGGGTGACGATAGCGGGCCAGTAGCAACTGTAAATGGAGAAGAACTTTCAAGAGAAGATTTTAATACCCAATACAATGGTGCCAAACAACAATATGAGCAAATGGGTATGGATGTAGAAGGCCAGCAGGAACAAATTGAGCAAAGCGTAATTGAAGAAATGATCGGTCTCGAATTATTATCACAAGAAGCTGAAGCTGAAGGACACGAGGTTTCACCAGACGAGGTAGACGAACGCTACGAAGAATTCTCATCACAATTCGAAAGTGAAGAAGCTAAGCAAGAAGCTTACGAAGCGAACGACCTCGATGAAGAAACAGTAAGAGAAGAACTCGAGCGCAGCTTAGTGATTAATAAATATGTCGAAGAAAATACAGAAGAAGTTGAAGTGACTGACGAAGAAATCGAAGAACAGTACGAAGTGATCAGCGAAGAGCAAGGTGAAAATGCTCCCAGTCTTGACGAATCTAGAGATCAAATCGAGCAGCAGCTTATTACTTCGAAAGAAAATGAACAAATTACTAAGTTAATTGATGAACTGCGTGAAGAGGCTGATGTGGAAGTGCTTATCTAATCATAAGTTGATCATTGGAAATGTGCTTATAATCATTTAGATTTATATTCATGAAAAAAACCTTCCTCAATGAGGAAGGTTTTTTTCATTACACTTTTCAAACTTTTTATTTTTATTAACAGGTCATACGTGTACTAATAACGTCAGCTTCATCAACATCTGATTTTTATAGAGCTAACAATTTCTCATATAGTACATCCGTTACTTTTTCACGGTAAACTCAGAAACTATGAAAATCAGATGTTTTTTCAATAAAAAATGGAGTTGTTAAACTCAGTGCGGCTTTAAGAGCAAGACCATTCTTACATCTTTGACAAGTAATCAATTTATTAATCTCCTTTCATCTGTGTCTTTACTAACTAAACACCACCCTTACTAAATTTTTTTCGACATAATTGATCAATCAATTCAAAATTCCGCACTGTTCGTCGTGTAGTCGCAGTTAATACTTAAAATCCACTTGACGATGCAGCCACCTTATAAATTCCCGTTATGTTTCTCAGTTCTTTTTAAAACTTACAACATCAAAAAAGGTAGAAGCTCACCTACTATTTTTAGGTGTCTTCTACCTTTCTACTGTCAGTTCAATTTATACCAGACTTTTAATGGTTTCATGACGACGTTTCAAATCAGTAATGTCCACTTTGTTCTCCAGGCTGTACATTTGCCTGTCAAAAGCGGCTTCAATTTCGTTGTACCATTGGTCAAATGCTTCCTGCGCCTTTATGTTCATAAGCTCTGTGAAATGATTCACTAAAAGGTGATTCTTATCATTAATAGCTTTTTGTAATGGTTGAGAGATGAGGTCAGCCATTTGATCCTTCATCTTTTCTTTTTCATTATTTTCAAAAAAGGACTGTGTACCCTTGAACAGTTTAACTGGTTTTACAAATTGCTCATAGGAAATTGAAATCGTTTGGTTTATCGTGATCGCTTCTGTCCGGCCAAATTCAAAAGGCTGCAGCTCTATCGAAGGTTTGATGAGTTTGAGTTGCGACGTCAATTCCTTTTTCATTTGATCTATTCTTTCTTTAACGAAAGCTTCCATTCTGATGGCTACGGCTCTAATCTCCTGATTCATTTCATACTCTACCTCAGCGAGCAATTCTTTAGAAGCGAACCATAGCCGCTCTCTCGCTTCAGCTTTATCCCCTTTTACAACAGCAGGGTTGATATGATTTTTGAAATAATCGTTAAAATTAAGCATCAATCTTTCATGGACATAATGAAGCTGCTTATCCATCTTTTGTTGAAGGGCTTCATGCTCTCTCTCCGTCAAGTGCCGCGGTAAAACATTTATAGACCTTTGCTTTTCTTCTTTCAATTGATTCAACTGATCATTTTTCTGCTGTTCGTCCAAGGAAGCATTTCGTATAAATGATTCAAGAGTTTTTTCTGCTTCTTCGATATCGTGATGAATCGAATGGTAGAGCATTTCTGAGAGTTCTTCTTCTAAGAAACGATCAAACCTGGTTTCAAAATGTTCTAAACCGGAATGGACTGGGTTTACTTCCTTTTGCTTTTCTTTCAGTCCTTGGAGACTAGACAAAGAAAATATCCTCGGGTTACGGATTTTGAATTGCTGTAGTTGATCTTGAAGGTATTCTTCAACGAGCAGCTTTTCTTCTTCGGAATCTGCTAAGTCGGCCGCATTGATTATGAAGAACATTTTATCCATCGAGAATGCATCCTTAACCCTCCCAAGCTGAGTTAAGAAAGATTGATCCGCTTTAGAAAAGGGATGGTTATAATAAGTGACAAAAAGAATGGCATCTGCATTTTTTATATATTCAAATGAAACATTCGTATGTCTTGCATTAACTGAATCCGCTCCTGGCGTATCTACAAGGCGTATTCCTTTTCTCGTCCACTCACAATCATAGTAGATTTCTGCCCACTCGATGAAGCAGGAAATTTTCTCCTCTGAGACGTAAGAGGATAAGTCCTCCCATGCAATTGTCATACGTTCCCCCGCGTAGCCTTTCATTCGACCATAACCGGCGATAAAAGCTTGTAGAAAAGCTCTTTTTTTATGATCTAACTGATTCAAGAATTTCTCATCAAAAGCTGCAACACGTTCATACGCGTCATCGAGACTTGAAGGCAAGTTCTGTTCTGAGGCGTGCGTCACATCTTCCAGCAGTTCTTTTTCAGACTTCACCTTTACGACCACTGTTCGGTGAGGATGCTTTTCAGTAGGGGGGACAATTTTATTGATAGCAGCCGTCGTCGGATTAGGAGAAACGGGCAGCACGCGGTCTCCCAGTACAGCATTTGCAAAGGAAGATTTCCCAGCACTGAACGCGCCGAAAAGAGCAATTGTGTATTCTCTGTGCAGCAACCTTTCCTTTTTATCAAGCAGTTGTGCTCGTAAACCTTCTAAACCAGGAACATCCTGTATCGTTTCAACAGCTCGGTCTATTGATGGAGAAATTTCCTCTTTTGGTGAACTTGCTGCTTGTATGGAAGGGGAACCCTCTTCCTCCTTTGTTATCGCTGTTGAATTTACTTCAGCCAGCTTTAATTCGGCCGGTTGTTTCTCTGCAATCTTTTCGTTCTTTTTTTCTATCGTATCCAGCAGATTGTCAACTTCTTTTTTGGAAGGTTGGGACTGGTAAAGCGCCTCGTTTAACATTTCTTTGAATTGGTCAGTTATTGCCTCGATTTTTTCTGCTTTTTCTAAAATTTCCTGTTTTTCTTCTTTCGATTCAAACAATGTGCGGTGGACGTTGTATTCCTCATAAGCGAGATTCTTCAACTCACCCTCGATCTCTTTCCACCACTCGTTCATTTCCGCATTGAAATACTTTTGGATGTCTTTTGAAAGCTGGTCCGTATACCGAAGTACATACTCTCCAGTGACTTCAGCTCCCGGCTCAATCAGCTCCTCCACACGTGCAGCCGGATAGTGGATATTAAGTTTTTGTGCCTCATTTAACAAGGAAGAATCAGTAATCTCTTGCGTATCTAAAAAAGAAGTTAAACGCTCTCTTAAAGGCCAAAGCATGTTCTTTTCAATGGTTTCTTGAAGTTCTTCTATAAATTTATCATGACGAATCTTTTTTTCTTCCTCTGTTTTTTTCTTCGCAAACAATAGGCCTGCTTTGAAGCCTGATTGCTGAGACTCTAAGTATGTCCGTGCACTTTCTCTCAAACTACTTGGCATAAGGTATGCATTCGTGATGAATTTTTTAATTCGATTCTGAAATTGCTTCTCAGCTGCAGAAACTCGATCTTCTTCGGTCACGACTGTGTAGTCTGATCCTTGCAGTCTTTCTTCTTCTTTCTGTATCGTCAGGTTGACTTCCTCCAGCCTGTTTTCTAAATCCTCCAGATCGGTTGAATATCGATCGACGATATATTGCTGGCTTTCATGAATAATCGCTTCGGCATGTAAAAGTGCTTGTTCTTTAATGGGTTGTTTGGAGAACTTATGCTGAAAGTCTTCTTTTAATATGTCTAGATTACTATATTGGTGCTCTGTATCTTTTAAAGAGGTATAATAAATGGACTCTGGCTCTATACCCCATAAAGACAAAGATTCCTGAACGCTTTGCTTGAATTCGTCAAAGGTAAGTTCATCTTCATTATGTTTGTCGACTTGGTTAATAATGATTGAAAATGGCGTTTGTCTTTTCTGCATTTCTAATAGGAAGCTCAAATTCACCTCAGACTGCACATGGTTATAGTCCATGACGTAATACATAAAATCCATGAGGTGCAGAGAAGATTCCGTAATCAGACGATCGGCATCATTCGTCGAATCCACCCCCGGGGTGTCCAGCAGTTTAACGTGGGAGGGGATGCCTGGCAGGGGACGACTTATTTCAATCGCCTCAATCGCTTCTCCGTCTTTACAAAGTTTTTTGATGGTCTCAAGCCCGATATCCCCGATGAACTTCTCAGGATTCGCTTTAGTATAATGGACCGTCGTAGAAGGGTCGCCTGAGAATAGCTTCACTATATTTGCACTAGTAGGTATAGGACTTGAGGGTAAAATTTCAAATTCGGAGAGACGATTGATCATCGTCGATTTACCCGCAGAAAAATGACCGGCAAATCCGATCATCACTTCCTCGTTTTTTAATTTCGCAATGATTTCTAATAATTTCTCTGCTGATGAAGGGTTGTGTTTATCAACTTCGCCATGCAGGGCAGCAATCTGAGCTAATACTGAGCTATGACTCTCTTTGGTGGATACAGACATCTTCAATTTCCCCTTTTGACTGACTCGTTCCTCTTTTGCCTATATTATATCAGAAAGCTTCATTTCGACCACCCGCTAAACCTGTTTATTCATCGTGGAAGCTATTTTGTCATGAACAGTGGAATGATGAAGGATATGGTTGTGATCTTCGCCTGGAATTAAAATGACCTCTTTTTGAAATTGTTCTTGATGCCATTTTTTTAGTTTTTCTGGCAAGATCACCTCATCTTTTTCCCCGACAAATGTGATAAAATTATCTTTTTCTTTCAATAGATTCTCCGGTACCTTCTCTAAAAATCTGGACATGATTAATCGGAAGGTCAATTCCAGTGTACCTCCCTCTGCCCCGAACTCATCAGGAATGAGGGCTACTGTACTCTTATCCCAAAAGTTCAACCCTAAGCGATGAAGCACAGCAAGGGCGGTTGCCTTTTTAGAGTAAACTTCGAAATCGACATCGGTTTCCGGCTTGAATTGGTCATTCGCATCGTTTTGATATACTGGAAGCCTCGGATGAAAATACGGTGCTATAAACACATAAAAATCAGCCAGTGTTTTATTATTATTAATCAAACGTAGAATGTTGGCGCACCCCATGGAATGACCAGCCAATATAATCTCAGAAAAACCCTTATTTCGTACGTAATGGATAAAGTCCATAAGGTCTTCGTCGTACTGTCCGAGATAGGAAAGGTCTCCACGTTCATTTTCACTATCGTAACCTCTCAGGATCGGAAGGAAAACATCACCGCCGGCATGATAAGATGCCGCCAGCTCCTTATGATGATCGACCTCAGCTGTCACACCGTGAATCATTATGAAAGCACGGTGCTCCGCATTACTCGGCTTAGAGAAGTGCGCGTAATGAAGATGAGTGAAGTCCCTGGTAACATATTTCTTCCATTCAGTCTTCATTCATTTTTCCCTTCTTCCTTTTTTCGCTCTCCATATAATCCCTGAAACCCTGTACGGGAAGTTTTTTAGTAAATTTAGTAACGATATTGTTTATATATCCTGGTGATAGATATTGTTTGGCTCCTCTATAAATTTCAACTGCATAATGAAGCGGAGCAGCAATCTCCTCTTCTTTTGTAATCACAGTAAACGTTATTGCTCGTTCATATTCCCCATTATGATAAGGATAAACAACGGTTGGCCTGTATGAACTGGAGTATACTCCTTCCCGGTAGTACAAATAATTCAGCGCATCCGCGTCTATTTTATAGAGTACACCTTCTACTTGTTCGCCGCGCGATTCCCCAATATCTGCTCGCGCTCCGTCCTCAAGATGGTGAGTGAACATCATTTGATAATTTTCAAGTACCGATCGTCCTTTCACTTCTTCGAATAAATGATCGACTCCAGCATGAATAAATCGTTCATTATCCATACAAGATCCGTACGCAAAATAATTCAAATGATTCTGTTTTAAAGCTTGATCGACTTTCCAATCTCCACCTTCAATAAAGTGTTCGGTCTCAAAACGGTCACCACCTATATACGTTTCGACTTCATAATCACCGGCCTCCGTGTAAGCCGTCACTTTTTTCCGGAGGAAGAGAGAGTTAGGATCATCTTCACGATAACCTTCCAAGCGGTCGACAGCCGGCAATAACTCCTCCTTGATTTCATATATCTCTCCATAAACAAGTGAATGCTCATCTTCTTTTATGAATGGATAATACGATGGGCTTTTATACATTTTTGCTTTCACCCATGCTTGCTCACTTATTAATTTAGAATTTTTCAAAACATTGTGATTCAACTCTCCGCGACAAAGAGTACCATAGACAAAAACCAGCACTTTTTTTCACCTCAACTGTAATTCTTTGTATGAGAGGAGCCCATAGGCGCTTTCAGACGATTGTACAGCATTAATGACCGCCCGCTCCACGACATACGTAAATAAATAACCTAATGTATTTAAATCAACTTTTTTCTCGTTCGTGCTCATCGTAAATAAAGTATCTCCGTCAACAAACGTGTGGGAAGGCTTCATTGTTACGGCCAGCCCATCATGTGCCATCGACGCCAGTTTATTTGCTTCAGCCTTGGTCATTGAAGCATTAGTAATAATTGTACCAATAGTCGTATTTTCACTAAAACGATTCGCATGGCTGCCGTTCAAATTATTCAGTAATATGGATTCCGTATATAAAAATTCCTGCTTTACTCTGCTATAGGCTCCGGCTAATCTTTCACCTGAAGTGGGATCAACAATATCTCCAAAGCTGTTGACTGCTATGACAGCCCCTACTTTCAGCTCACCAACCTGCACGGCGAAATGCCCTAATCCGCCTTTCATAGCTTTTTCAAAACCAAGGATTTTGCCTACCGAAGCTCCTGTCCCGGCTCCGTAGTTTCCTGATTCAAAGAAATGGTGTCCGAGCGCATTCAGAGCCGCTTGCTCCCCCATCTTTTCATCCGGGCGTATATCGGAAGCGCCTACTGCCAAATCGAATAAAATAGCTCCTGGAACGATCGGCACTTTAGCGACTCCAACATTGAAACCTGCTCCTTCCTGTTCTAACACGTTCATAACACCTTGGCCCACAGCAAGCCCATAAGCACTTCCTCCAGAAAGAAAAACCCCGTGGACCTCCTGGACAAGGTTTTCTGATTTTAGAAGGTCTGTTTCTCTCGTCCCGGGAGCCCCGCCTCGTACGTCTACCCCTGCAACAGTCCCGCTTTTTGATAAGATGACAGTGCACCCTGTCCCTGCTTCTGTAGACTGAGCATGCCCGAGTTCAAACCCTTCAATTTGCTGTATATGGATTTCATGCAAAATAAATCAACTCACTTACGTTTTTAGTTTCATTAAAAAAGGTAAAGTACTATGGAGGTGTTGATATGCCAAGAAAACAATGGGTCTTTCACGGTCGAGTCCAGGGAGTAGGCTTTCGGGCCACCGCGCAATCCATCGCCAGACAACAGGAGCTGACCGGATGGGTCAGAAATAAAGAAGATGGTTCTGTAGAAATTGAGGCCGAAGGAAAAGGTGATGATCTCGAAGCCTTTCTTCAAGAAATCAAGGATGGCCCCAGCCCGTTCATAAAAATTGATAAAATAGATGAACGGGCTTTTGAAGAAGAAGAAGGCCATAAAAAGTTTAAGATTGTCTATTGATCATCCAGCACACCACAGTTCTCTGCGGTGTGTTTTCTTATTTCTTATTTCTTATGCATAGGACGTACAATAAGTTCGTTGACATTTACGGACGCAGGCTGAGTGACAGCATAAGCCACTGCGCTTGCAATATCCTCTGAATCCAAAGGAGTCATATCTCGATCTTTGAACATATCAATGACATCACCGTCTGTAATGTGTTCGGTCAATTCTGTATCAACAGCTCCCGGGGAAACATTTGTAACCCGGACCCCAGAGCGGGACAATTCTTTTTCCATGCCCATAGATAAAGCTTTAACGGCGTACTTTGTCGCACTATAGACTGTACTTGAAGGAAAAACTTCGTGTCCTGCTACAGATGCAACATTGATGATATGCCCTGATTCTTGTTTAAGCATTTGCGGCAAGGCGGCATGGATGCCAAACAGCACACCCTTAATATTCACGTCGACCATCTGCTCCCATTCATCGACGTGATCGTTCTTAAGAAATGACAATAACATGACACCTGCGTTATTTACATATATATCGACACTGCCAAGCTTATCTGTTGTATGTTTGACTAATTCTTCAACATCCGAACGCTTCGTAACGTCTGTTTCACTGACGATTGCACGGACTCCATATTTATCTTCTACATCTTCCGCCAATTGCTGCAGTTTATGGGCACGTCTTGCAGCTAATACGACGTTTGCCCCTTCTTGTGCAAGGTGTTCGGCGATCGCTTTACCTATACCACTGCTCGCACCTGTAATAATCGCTGATTTATTCTTAAGTTTACCCATGATAATTTCCCCCTTTTATAACTAATCCATACCCTTCCGGAACAGAAGTTACTCCTTTTCACCTATTAAAAAAGTCACCCCTATGCTACATAGAGATGACTTTTTTAATATGTGTCTATTACTGCTGCTCAAAATACTGGCGGTTCAATTCGATGTATTTGTTTTCTTCTTCAGGTACTTCGTCCTCAATATAAATTGCTTCAACTGGACATACCGCTTCACAAGCACCACAATCAATGCAGATTGATGGGTCGATATAAAACATATCTTTACCCTCTTCTATACAGTCTACTGGACAAACATCTACACATTCTCCAGCTTTCTCGTCTTTACAAGGGGAAGTAATAACAAAAGCCACGTGAATCTCCTCCTTCCTTCTCTAGAAAAATTAAGGATGCACACTATTCATATACACCATTTACGGGATTGTTAAACAAGACTACTTTACTTATGATAACGATTTTAGACGAATTTCGCAATCGGTTAGCTAAATTCCGCGATATTCGTCTATTCCTGCCAAACCCTTTCGACTGTATATTCGCCTCCCTGTTTCTGAACTAGAAATATATCAGGGCGTGATAGCCGTTTCCATTCATTGAATCCGAACTCTCTTTTATATTTTTGCATGATTAATGCTAATAGGTTTCCGTGAGTGACCAAAATGATATTTCCCTGTTCTTCTTCAAGCTCTTCAATAAGCGAGAGCGCTCGTTCCTTAGCTTCAATGGAGGATTCGCCTCCAGACATTTTCATCTCTGGATCTTCGAATGTGTCATAAAGGACTTCTTCCCAGTCGTCCAGTGGAGTGTGACTTAGAATCCGTTCTTCCAGTCTTTCGTCCCGCTCAATTTCAATCCCTTTATCCATAGCATACGGTTTGATGGTTTCGATTGCACGCAGGAATGGACTTGAGATGATGCGGCTGATTTCATATCCTGAATTGTCCAGGAATGCGGCTAATACTTGAGCTTGCCGGACACCTGACTTTGTTAACGGTGAGTCTTCATGCTGACCCTCTGTCTCACTGTGGCGTACTAAAATAAGTTTGTCCATTATGACTCCCCCTTTATTCTTACCTCTTACTTCTATTATCAATGAAGAAATACGACTTGACAAGAAGTGATCTTTCGAAAGCATTAAATTAAAATTAAACATACTCAATTCTATTGTAACCGTAATTCTATCAACCTATTCATCACCGATTTATAAAAGAATAGATGAGATGGATCATCCAGGTTAAAAATGTCTTGCAGAATTGAACATTTAACTATAAATCAAATTCCAGTGATAGTTTAAAAAATTAAACCGGAGAATTTTGTTGTCCTTTATAGGAAGTTTAAATGAGCATTCGATAGCAAAAGAGTATTGTTGATGGCGGGTCTAAGCATAAATCTAACTTGGGGAGATAGGTGAGGATTGCTGAGGTTTAACTATATAATTTAAAATCAGTCTGTCGATTAATTTTCGACAGACTGATGCGAAGCTTATAACTTTCTATCGTTTTTATAATTCTTTGAAATATTCTTTATAAAAACCGCCGATACGGCCTGAATTGTCAATGACGAAATAAAACTCTTCACTCTCGTTTTGAACGTCGTAAACTTTTCCTGGTGTGAGTACATTGCTTACGACAAACTTTTTCGCTTCATTATGAACACATTCAATTTTTTTAATCGGTTCTGTCTGGTCCCAAGTTTTATGAATCATTATAAAACAGCCTCCTTCAAGCTCTATAATACAAGGAATGGGCTTACAACTCAATTCATAATTTAGACTCATACCACTCAGCAGACTTATTCACTTCTGCTTCTGTCAATTGGTGCCCCATCCGTTCCCAGTGGGTCGTAACGTCAGCTCCCGCACTTTCGAGCAATTCCTTTAAGTCCACAGTCTCTTGAGCAGGACAAATTGGATCGTTTTCCCCTGCTCCAATAAATACACGGGTCTGAGTTAAATCAGGGAGGTCGTTTCCTCTTCTAGGAACCATAGGATGGAACAATATAGCAGTTTTTATGCTTTGTTCATAATGGAACATTAAGCTGCCGGCTATATTTGCACCGTTCGAATAGCCGACCGCCACGACTTGATCTCTATTGAATTCGTACGCTGAAGCCGCTTCATCTAGAAACTCATGCAATTCTTGTGTACGGAATACAAGATCCTCTTCATCAAATACTCCTTCTCGTAACCGACGGAAAAACCTGGGCATCCCCTGCTCCGACACATTCCCCCGAACAGATAGGACAGCCGCTTCTGGATCGATCATTTGAGCGAGAGGTATCAAATCTTCTTCTGTACCTCCAGTACCGTGCAATAAAAGAAGTACGGGACTATCTTTTGAACGACCTTCTTTAAAAATATGTTTCATCTTCATACCTTTCCCCTCCTGAACATCATATAGTTTACATAACATTAATATAGTTCCCTTCATTAGTACCTACTCTAGAATTTTATCTTTAATTCGAGATAATGTCAAAAACAGAGAAATACCATTCTCATAAAGAGACATGCTATACTAATTTACAAACAGTTGAAGAGGTGAAACATAATGGATAAATGGATTTATGGATATGATGCAAAAGGTAAACGTCTGAACCACTTACATATACGTAATTACAATGACAACGATTTTGAACGCCTGATTGAGGTGCAAAAGAAAGCCTTCCCTCCTCCCTTCCCTTCAGACTTGTGGTGGAATCAATCTCAGCTTCAAGAGCATATCAGCATTTTCCCAGAAGGATGTCTTTGCATTGAAGTCGAAGGAATCATCGCAGGATCAATGACAGCTATGAGATGTACGGTTGATGATCAAAAGGATCATAAGTGGGAAGAAATCACAGGAAATGGGACTATGAGGACACATGATGAGAACGGTCCAGAGCTGTATGTTGTAGATATTTGCGTTGATCCTGAATATCGTTCATTAGGTTTAGGCAGCCAATTGACTCAGGCTATGTATGAAACCGTTGTCCACTTAGGGCTGGATCGACTCATTGGAGGAGCACGGATGCCTTCTTATCATAAATACGAGAATGAATACACTCCGGAGGAATATGTCAACCTCATCCTTCAAAGTGAAATTCATGATCCCGTTCTCACTTTTTTATTTAAAGCTGGAAGATCACCTGTGCGGCCGATCGCTGAGTATATTGATGATAAGGAATCCTGTAATTACGGGCTTCTCACTGAATGGAAAAATCCATTCAAATAAATAATAACCTCGCTTCTGAGTTGGAAGCGAGGTTATTTTGTCAATTTATGCGCAGCCACACCGTGTTCAATCAAATTCAAAATTTGATCTGCCATTTGTTCATTCCCCACTTTATTTTTATGTGGAAACAAAATCGCGTGAAAAATAATGTCGGCAATAATCCCCGTATCTACTTCCGCGGACCAGATTCCCTCTCTCTTCGCCTCTTCAATCCAATCGATCATAATTTGATAAGCCTTTTGATGTTCTTCGGCTAATTGTTCCATATAATACGCGGCAAGCTCCTGATCACTCGTTTGAATATCCCTGATCATTCTTTCGACCTGATGGATTTGAGCATGGTCTAGGAGTATAAATAAAAATTTCCGAAGCTTTTCATTGGCTTTTAGATGATGAGGAATAGATTCAATGCGTCCATTCATCTCATTCATAATTTCGCGCAAATAAGCGATCAACAGCTGATCCTTGTTCCGATAGTACTCGTAAAGTGTACTTCGGCCAACTTCAAGTTTTTCTGACAGCTTTTTAAAATGAACGCCATGAATGCCATCAGTCCGGATCAGTTGTCCTGTCGTCTGGAAAAGTTCTTCTTTTGTAAGTGCTTTTTTTCTACCCACAGCGTTCATCTCCTTATGTCAGGCATATATACAGTATACCAAACCAACTAAGTAAAAAAAGCAGGCACTAAGTCGGCCTGCTTTCACTCAATCGAATAAGTAGTTCAAAAATCCGTAACCTCTCTCATCCAGTTGCTCTTTAGGGATAAACTCGAGAGCCGCCGAATTAATGCAGTAGCGCATTCCTCCTCGATCTGACGGGCCGTCTTCAAAAATATGCCCGAGATGGGAGTCTCCTTTATCGCTGCGCACTTCTGTACGCACCATGCCATGCGAGGTATCGACATTTTCTTTCACTTGTTGTTTTTCAATCGGTTTTGTAAAGCTCGGCCATCCACAGCCTGCGTCATACTTGTCCTTTGAGCTGAATAAAGGCTCTTTAGATACAATATCGACGTAAATTCCTTCACCTTCATGATCATAATATTCATTCTGAAAAGGGCGCTCTGTGCCGTTTTCCTGCGTTACGTGATATTGAATGGAAGACAGTTTCTCTTTAAGGTCTTTTTGGTCCTTATTTACGTGCCAGTGATCCTTAATGAAATCTGCACGGCCAGAACCTTTTTTATATCTTTTATAATGATAGGCATTTTTTTTATGGTACTCCTGATGCTTCTCTTCAGCTTCGTAAAAAGTTTTCGCTGGCAAAATATCGGTTACGATCTCGCCTTTGAATTTATTAGATGCTTCAATACTTTTCTTACTTTCTTCAGCTATCTTTTTCTGTTCATCATCATGATAGTATATCGCTGTCGTATACGATTCCCCTCGATCGGCAAACTGACCGCCAGCATCTGTAGGATCGATTTGCTGCCAGAAAATCTCGACTATCCTCTCATATGGGAATATGCTTGGATCATATACGATTTGAACCGCTTCACGGTGGCCTGTCGTTTCCGTAATCACGGACATATAAGTAGGGTTGTCAGTGTGACCTCCCGTATAACCCGATTTCACCGAAATGATACCCGGGCGTTCTTCAAAGGGCTCGACCATGCACCAGAAACACCCTCCAGCGAACGTTGCTTGTTTATATTGTTGCTTCATATGAGAACCTCCATTATCGATAAGTTCAATGCGTATCTTCTATTTTTGCTAATAAAAAAGAAAAAATCAAGTAACATGCACAGCCTAAATGTATAACTTAGGCTGCGACACTCCTTGATTAGAGGATTCCCTCTGCTTTTCTCTCTTCTTTTCCACCTTTTCAGGACTATTCCGTTTCCTTTGCTTATGGTTAGAATTGACCTTTTTTGTGTGTTTTCTTTTAGGTTCTTCCTTCTTACTTCCGCTGCTTTCTTCAGATTCCTCATCTTCAGCTTCTTCATCGTCTGATTCGTTCATCAGCTTCATCATATTAATCATAGCAGGTATATTTTTCACCATAGGTCCATACTGTTTGATCATCGGACCTGCAGTCTGCATGGCTTTCAAGGCTCCCTGGATTTGATTAAGCCAATTCCCCCCGGCCCCGGCAGCTGGAACTTGAGCCTGCGGACTGAAGAAAGGCATTTGTCCGAATCCTCCGGCTCCCGGAGCAGAACCTCCCCCGCTTAAAAAATTAGGAAGTATTCCTCTCATATTTTGAAACTGTTGAGGTTGTATGCCTGGTACATTTCTAGCAGGGCCGAAAAATGGTTGATTACGATACATAAAGACCCCTCCGTAACTCGTCATAACATAGCCTATGCTCGATGGAGAAAGGGTGTATGGGCCTTTGCCTTTATGGATATTTAATCGGGGATACGCCAGTTCACCAGGTCTTGTCCTTTGCTTTCAAGGAATTCATTCGCTTTAGAAAACGGTCTACTCCCGAAAAAACCACGGTAGGCTGCTAATGGGCTTGGATGGGGCGCCTGCAAAACTAGATGTTTACTCGTATCGACAGAAGCTGCTTTTCGCTGTGCGGGTTTCCCCCATAAAATAAATACGGCTGGCCGTTCTCTCTGATTAAGAGCTTCAATCACTCGATCAGTGAATACTTCCCATCCCTGATTACGATGGGAATTGGCTTGATGGGCACGTACCGTCAACACGCTATTCAGTAAAAGGACGCCCTGCTCAGCCCACGATACCAAATTGCCATGATTTGGCGGCTCTATTCCTGTATCGCTTTTCAGCTCTTTGAATATGTTTTGAAGAGAGGGAGGAATGTCCACTCCTTTTTGCACAGAAAAGCTGAACCCATGGGCTTGATCTTCGCCATGGTAAGGATCCTGTCCGATAATCACAACTTTTGTCTGTTCGTAAGGCGTATGATGGAAAGCCGCATAAATATCTTCCATTCGCGGAAAAACTCGTTCAGTCGCGTATTCTTTTTTTAGAAACTCTCTCAACTTTTGATAGTATGTTTTATTCAACTCTTCAGATAAAATTTCTGCCCAATCATTGATGAATATTTGCACAACAATCTCCTTTATTTCCTAGGTTTTTATTTCCCGGGCAACCGCAGGAAGTGACACGACGTGTGATAAGCTTTTTTATTTAATTGACGGAATGCAGGGAAATTAATCGATACTTGCAAATAGTTGTATTATCTTTAAGTAAAAGTTCTTTGATTTCCCCTGAACCGATTTGATCTGCTCGGATATTTCTCTTAATTTCAATCGTTTCATTCATCGGAAACAGCTTGTAGCCTTCAAACGTGATCTCAAATAAATTTTCGTCCGGATTGACACGCTTTTCTTTACCACCGGTTATGAGTGTCCATTCCATGGAAAGTGGTGTAGACATAATAATTCCCCCTTTATTTAATGATCATTGAAAAGTGAATTCTACTGTAGATCCTTCCGGGCCTGAGTGGATTTGCAGCTTGGCAGGAATCTCTTCCTTCAATTGAGGGACATGTGAAATGATACCTAACATTCGATTCCCATCCTGAAGACTTCTTAAGCATCCGATCGCTTGCTCTAGAGAAATCTCATCCAGTGTGCCGAAACCTTCGTCGATGAATAACGTTTCCAACTGTACTCCCCCTGCATGAGACTGCACCACGTCTGACATTCCTAAAGCCAGGCTTAAGCTTGCTTTGAACCCCTCCCCTCCTGACAGGGTTCGGACTGAACGTTTTTGACCAGTGTGATGATCGATGACCTCCAAGTCCAGACCGCTTTGTGCTCCTCGTTTTGCGACAGCATCACTGCGGGTCAATTGGTATCTGTGGTCGCTCATTTGATCAAGACGAATGTTGGCTTGAATCAGAATTTCATCCAGATAAGAGGCTAGAACGTATCGTTCAAGGGAAAGTTTTAAAGGATTATCCCCTCTTGCCAGGTTGGACAGCTCGGCTAAATCATAATATTGACGGGAAAAATCCTCTTGTTCTGCCAGTAGATTTTTCATCGTATCTGCGACTGTCTCGTTTTGGCTGCAGACAACCTGTAAATGGTGAACGACTTGTTGTTGCTTTTCGACTTCTGCTTTTTTCATTTCCCAAACTTCAAGTACTTGATCAAGATCCGGGCGCGACTGGTCAGCCAATTTGGTATTCAATTCCTGTAACCGTTCATCTGCGATTGCCTTGCGCTTTTCAAATGACTGAATGCGATCTTCCATGCGCTGGATTTCATCAGCCGGCTTTAAAGCTGATGTATAGTGTTCGACCGATTGGAACTGAAATTGTTCAAGCTTCAAGTGGAACTGCTCTTCTTTTTCCTGGAGAACTTGTTTCGAATCCATAAAGTATCGCTTGGTTTCTTCTTTTTTTGTAATGGACGTCTGGTATTGCTCAAGGAACGTTTGATAATCTTCCTGGATTTTTTCCCATTCATTGACGACCCGTTCATACCTTTTTGCAGCTTCGCTCGCACGCTCTTCCATTCTTTTCGAATCAAATGTTTCAAACGCATACGTATTTTTAAGGTGATGGAGTTCAGTTTCGACTTGAACCTTTTCCTGCTCCAATTGGTGAGAGCGTTTTATAAGTGCTTCTTCCTGCTCACGCCATCGCTGGAGCTTTTCTTCCACTTTCTTAAGAAGGTCAGCCGCTTCTTGAGCTTGCTTTAATTGTTTCTCAGCTTCTTCGGTCCGGCGTTTTTGGTCATTAGAAGCATCTAATGATTTGCGGTGATACTTTTCTATCAATTCATCCGTAAGCTCCTCAACTTTAAGGTGAGAGATTTCCTTGCACAATGTTTCTACGATCTGCTTTTGAGACTCACCTTCTGCTTTCGCCGTTGTCATTGTTTCATATTTTTGTTCATACTTATGTGCAGCCATTTCGTACTGCGACTTCAACTCATCGATTTCTTTATTTGATTTGACACCTTCAGGCTGTTCGGCCAGCGATGGGTGCTCGCTTGACCCACATACAGGGCAAGGCTGATCGCCTGAGAGGTCTAAAGCTAAATGGTAAGCACGGTGCTGCTTCAGCTCTTCAATCGCATGATCATAATGTTTCTTTGCGTCTGTTTTTTGTGTATGAACCGTTCTTGTTTCATTCCTTAAATTTTGATACTTCGTTCTTAAAGTCTGAAGCTTTTTCCATTCGTTTCTTAACTTATTGATGTGGTCAAGCTGTCGAAAGATCTCTGTGTTTTTTTCTTTTGCCTCATATAAAGTTGTCGTAACTTCTCTCTCCATCGAAGCGTATTTGTTGAGCCTTTCTTTTTCCTCAAGACTGGATGTTTTATGATGATTTATTTCATTCTGTTCCCTTTTAAGGCCTGCCTGTTTGTTCTCCAATTCACGCACCGATTGATCAAGTGTCAGCACTTGCCCCAGTCGATCAAGCATTTCTTGTTTTCTTTTCATATCTTCTTTTAATCGTTCTCTATGTTCTTGATTAGACTTTTCTTTTTCATACAACTGTTTGGCACTATCAAACTTCTTTCCGGACTGTTCCACTTGTATCTTTTGTGCTTCTAATTGTTTCTCTAGACGCTGTTTTTCTTGCTGTCGTTCATCCACTTGTTTTTTGAAGGGGTGGACTTCTGCAGCGCGCTTTGCCAGTTCGATTGATATATCTATTTGGTCCATAGTTTTTTGTTCTTCATTCAATAATTGTTTCTCTTCACGAAGCTTAGCTTGTTCGACGAATAGATCTTCAATGTTTTTTGAGTGATGAAAATTTTCCTGGGCTTTTTCTGTCGCTTTATTTAAAACTTTAAGCTGTTCTTCTTCCGTTGTTTTTTGAGACCTTTGATGGGTGAGTGTACGTTCCAACCGTTCGACGATTTTATGAGGTGTGTTTTCCGTAACTTCTTCTTCCCGGTCCCATTGAATCTTTTCGGTTTCCTGCTCCAGCTTCCATTCGAACTGCTTCATTTGTTCTTCTAAGTTTTTAGTTAGAGATTTGAAGTGATCAGTCAATTGGGAGTAGAAATGAGTGTGAAATATTTTTTGTAAAATATCTTCTCGTTCCTTACTATTCTCTGATATAAGCTTCCGAAACTCACCTTGAGGGATCATAATCATTTTTCTGAATTGCTCATAGTCAAGGCGCAGCAGGTCTTCAATCGTTTCATTGACCTCTTTGATTTTTGAAGCTAGGAGACGTTCTTCTTCGTCTTGGATCAAATATAACTGAGCACGTGTCGGCTCTTCTTTCAAGCCTTCTCCCCGCTCCTTTTTCTTCCACTGCTTCGGCATCCGTTCAATACGGTATTGTTTGCCGCGAAGCATAAAAACGAAATTCACATAAGTTGTCTCGTCATCTTTTGCAAAATGACTCTTCAGTGTATCCTGGTCGCGATCGGTTCCGCTTGCTCTTCCGTAAAGTGCAAAACACATCGCATCAAAAATCGTAGTTTTACCAGCGCCGGTAGGGCCGGTCACCAAAAATATAGATTCTTCTCCAAGTTGTGTGAAATCCACGACTTGCTTATATTTGTATGGGCCAAATGCATTCATCGTCAAATGGATGGCTTTCATGCTATTTCCCCCTTTCTGCCGCTCGCACATCTTCTATCGCGGTCTGGATCAATTGCTTCCTTTGTTCAGGCAGCTCATCTCCTTTAATATCTTCGTAAAAAGCTGAAAATAACTCGAGAGGACTGAGTTTCTGTCTTGATTGAAGCTGCTGCACCTTTTCTTTTTGATTTGATGCAGTGAAAGAGGCCCTCTCCAAATGAAGGATGTTAGGGTACACTTTTCTCAGTTTTCCCATTGGATCAAGGATTTGACCATCATCTAGAAGACGTATGTGCAAATAGTTCTCGTCACTTTTTGCACTGCCGCCTGACATCAAATCATCAAAATAGCCCTCTACCACTTCAAAGTCACGCTTAGGCAGCAAAGGGATTTGTTCGAAGGTGAAACCATCGCGATCTTTCAATTCTACAAGAGTCACTGATTTGTTATGGTTCACTTCCGAAAAGGAATATTTCAAGATTGAACCACTGTATCTGACGGCTTCTCTCTTGATTCTTTGGGCCTGATGTAAATGACCTAAAGCTACATAAGAGAAGTCTTCAAACAATGACGCATCCACATATGGACTTCCGCCTATCATCGAAAGACGTTCTTCAGATTCAGATTCCATTCCTCCGGCAATGAAGGCATGTCCGACCCAAATATGACGTTCGTTTCTATCATATTTCTCCATAATGAAATCAATCAGCCGCTCCGCTGCCTGCTGATGACTTTTTATAGAATCATCTTTCAGCATGTAAGCGACTTCTGCGGGTTCCACATAAGGAATTAGATGAAAGTGAACAGGACCATATTCGTCTTCAAACGTCACGGGTTCGTAGTTACTAGATAGCTTCGTATCCAAATAAAACCCTTGTTTGCGAAATAGCTGCGCACCGAACTCCAATCTGTCTGGGCTGTCGTGATTCCCAGAAATCGCGAGAACGGGAATTTGTAAATCGTTGATTAACTTAGTCAATGTTTTATTCAATAAGTCAACGGCCTGCTTAGGAGGGATGGATCTGTCATATAAGTCACCGGCTATCACTACTGCATCAGGCTGTGTGTCTTTTACTATATCTATAAACTGATCCAGAATATAAGCTTGATCATCTGTCATATAAACGTTATTGACGATTTTACCAAGGTGCCAATCGGCTGTATGTAAAATTCTCATAAATACCCTACTTTCTCTATAAAACTCTTACTAACCATTATACTAGATTTTATGGCACCTGGAAAAAATAAAAGATACCTGTGAGAAGGTATCTTCATAGTTAATTTTCTTCGATTTGGTAAGCGTCATATAAACGATCAAATACTGCAAGCGCATTAGGAAATGGCACATTCCACTCCAAATAGCTGCTGATTTCATCATAAGATTTTGCCTGTTTAGGAAAACTATGATCTTCAAACATCCAATCCGCCAGCTGTCTTTCATCATCTATTTGTTTGTTGCCCCTGTATCTCATCATGTAATGGTAGAACGATCTCACTACAGATCCCCTCCCTGCAGTCTCTTTTGTATAGTTTTAACATGTTTACGTTGTTATAGCAAAAGTTAGTCTTTCAAGATAAAATCTAGCTTTCACTGTCTTCCATGAATTCCCTGTGCGCTTTAAGTTTTTTACGATAAACGATACGGGAAAGGATTATACTTACTTCGTATAAGATAATGAGTGGAATTGCAACTACGATCTGCAAAATGAAATCCGGCGGTGAAATCATCGTTCCAATAATGATCAATACGAAATATGCATATTTTCGTATTTTAACAAGAAGCTCTGGATTCAGAATTCCGAGGCTTGTCAGAAACATGACAAATATCGGGATTTCAAAGAGTAGAGCAAACGGAATGGTCACTCTAAAGACGAACCGGAAATAACGTTCCACAGTAAACAGTTCATTGAACATGCCGTCGTTCAGTGAAAGTAAGAAGGGTAAAATCAGCTGCACAAAAACGGTGTAACCGAAAGCTAACCCGGACACAAACAACAAAAATATGGCAGGTATGTAAGCCAGTGACACTTTCGTTTCTTTTGGAGTGAGGGCCGGCTTGATAAATAACCATAGCTGCAAACTTAACATAGGCAGAGAGCCAATGAGAGCTATAATGCTTGCAAGCGTGAAATAAATCCAAATGATTTCACCAGGGCTTGTCACGCTGAGTTTTATAGGGATGTCCGATTCAAGAAAGCTGTAGATTTCACGAATGTAGACGAACCCTGCGATAAAAAATATGATGAATGATGCAAGCGACCAAATGATCCGTCTTCTCAGTTCGGTTAAATGATCGGTTATATTCATTTCCAGGTCGTGATTGGAATTACTGTTATCTGACATGATCTACATCCTCCCAGGCTATAGTTAGCGGCCTGACATAAAGAAGATGTAAGGGAAGCCCCTTACATCTTCTTTATTTACCTTTTTTGTCTTCTTTAGCAGAGGACTGCTCATCCGACATTAAATCACCAGTAGCTTTCTTAAATTCCTTTAAGGAACTGCCGAACGCCTTCCCGATCTCAGGAAGTTTAGCGGGACCGAAAACGACTAAAGCGGTAATCAATATAAGTAAAAGACCTGGCACGCCAATACTCGATAGCATGTTTCAACACTCCAGTATGATGATTATTTTTGCTGGCTAGAGTTATTACCGTCTATGATATTTTTAGGTTCCGACACTTCTTCTTTTCCATCTTCGGTCAAATCACGTGCAGATTTTTTGAATTCCCTCAAAGTCTCTCCTGTAGCTTTTCCTATTTCTGGGAGCTTTTTCGGTCCGAAAATCACTAGTGCAATGACAAGAATTAAAATTAATCCTGGTATACCGATGCTAGATAACATAGAGTCACCTTCCTTTATATAAACATAAGCTTAAACGTTTACATGGTCCATATATCAATCTTTGTCTATCATATCACGTTTGATGGCGGTTGTCTTTATCGATACTGGATTTTTCCAAATGAATCAGCGCTTCTTCAAAGTCTTTTTTTGTATTCATATTGAAAAAATGCCAGGCAAGCGTTTCCTCTGACATACCGGTAAAATCATGTACATACGTGACTCGACACCTCTCTTCTTCTAAAAGAGAGACCACTTTTCGTTCTCCACGGGAAATCAACTCCTCACAGAGTGGAGCCAGGCTTTGATGATATATGCCAGACAGCGGTTGAACCCGGCCTCCATATACAGGGATGACCGCATCGGTATAAGGGGTTATGTGTTGCTTTATAGCTTCTATTATTTGTGGGTCGATAAAAGGTGTGTCACAGGCTGAAATCGTGACGTAACCTTCATCGGCCGCATCGAGGACGGCATGGATTCCTCCTAGAGGTCCGTTGCCAGGGTACTGATCCTTTATGCATAGATAGGGTTCTACAGTGTAATTACAATTTACAAATACACGAGGGACAACCTTCTCCAACGTGTTAAATATCCTATCAAGCACCCTCTGACCGCCAAGAGTCATTTGAGATTTATCTGTTCCCATCCTTGTAGAGCCGCCGCCGGCAAGGACCGCGCCACAAATGTTCACATCGTTAACGCTCATAATCTCACACGGTCGTAAATGCGGAAATAATAATCATAAGGATTTTTCTCATCCTTGATGCCTTTCTTCTCCTCCACTAAATGCCAATCCGCTTCCTCATATTCAGGGAAAAAAGTATCTCCTTCGAACTCATGATCAATATACGTCATATACATCCGATCGGCGAAAGGCTGCATTTTCTCAAATAGTACACTGCCTCCTATGACAAACCACTCTTTGTCAGGGTACGTTTGATTCATGCGGATAATATCATCTATCGAATGAATGATTTCGCAGCCTTCCACTTCATAGTTTTCATCAGAAGTCAAAATTATATGCTTCCGCTCCGGGAGAGGCTTCCCGAACGACTCGAAAGTTTTTCTCCCCATGATAATCGTCTGCCCCCAGGTCGTATCTTTAAAAAATTTAAAATCCCGGGGAATGTGCCAAGGCAAATCATTGTCTTTTCCTATTAAACGATTCTTATCCATTGCAAATACAAAAGAAATCATAACCTCACCTCTTCGCTGATATCTATTTTTTTAATAAAAAGTTTACACGGCTACTGGAGCTTTAATCCCGGGATGAGGATCATAGCCTTCCAATTTAATATCTCCCACTTCAAAATCGAACAAGCTCTCTATTTCTTTATTCAACAATAATTCTGGAGCTTCTTTCGGTGTTCTTGACAGCTGTTTTTCTATTTGTTCGATATGGTTTGCGTAGATGTGGGCATCTCCTAGCGTGTGAACGAATTCGCCTACTTCCAAACCACATTCCTTCGCAATCAAATGAGTAAGAAGAGCATAGCTTGCAATATTAAAAGGTACGCCTAGAAAAATATCAGCACTTCGCTGGTACAACTGACAGGACAACTTTCCATCAGCTACATAAAACTGGAACATCATATGACACGGAGGTAAAGCCATATTGGAAGGGACATCCTCTGGATTCCAGGCTGTAACAATGTGCCTTCTCGAATCAGGGTTATGTTTAATGTTGTAAATGACATCCTTAAGCTGATCGATAGTGTCACCACGTGTTGTCTCCCAAGCTCTCCACTGTTTGCCATAGACTGATCCCAGGTCACCAAAACGCTCGCAGAAACTGTCATCGTTCAACACTTTTTCTTTGAATTCAGCCATTTCTTTATCATAGGAAGCTTTGAATTCTTCATCCTGCTGACTACGTCTGCCAAAATCGGTCATGTCCGGTCCTTCGTATTCCGAGCTTTCGACATAAGATTGAAAGGCCCATTCATTCCATATGTTATTGTTGTGCTCCAACAGGTAACGGATATTCGTATCTCCTTTGATAAACCATAAAAGTTCGCTCACAATTAAGCGAAAAGGTACTCTTTTAGTCGTCAATAAAGGAAATCCTTCCTGTAAATCAAAGCGCATTTGATATCCGAACAAAGAATACGTTCCTGTACCCGTGCGATCACCTTTGACCGACCCTTTATTCAGCACTTCTTTACATAATTCTAAGTATGTTTGTTCATTGTTCATCGAGCTTCACCAGCTTTCTCTAAATTCCCTCTGTGTTCCATTCTTCAAAAAATTGCTCTAAATAATTTAACATATATTTGTGCCGTTTGTCTGCTTCCTTCTTTGCAAAAGGAGTGTGCACGTTGGATGATAATGTGAGCAGTTTATCATAAAAATGCTGAATGGATGTGGAGCTTTGATCACTGTGTAACAGCTGTTTATGACTACCTCCATAAGCAAATGTCCGGGCGATCCCGATTGCACCGAGAGCGTCAAGCCGGTCGGCATCCTGGACAATCTTTCCTTCTAGCGTTTCTGGTACAGTGCCTTTTGCGAAGGAAACATCTTTAATGGCAGTGAATATATCATCTATCTTCTGTTCGTTTAATTGAAGAGTGAGAAGGAAGTCCCTCAGTTCTTCTAAGGCGGTTTCAGGATGATCGAACAATTTCGCATCACCTATATCGTGGAGCCAGCCTGCTGCCTCTGCTACAAAAAGATCGGCTCCTTCATCGTGTGCAATAGCAAGCGACCATTTGGCGACACGTTCCATATGATAATAGTCGTGGCCGGTAGGGTCTTCAGCAAAGTGCTCATGAACTAGTTTCTTTATAGACTGGATGACGTGTTCCTGATTCATTTTATCACCTCTAAAATTGAAAAAGATCCATTTGTCTCGGGTTTAAATTTTCATATTCGATTTGGAGAAGTTCTTGCATTTGTTTAGCGTTATCTGCCGCATCTCCTCCTGAATTATTATTGAACAGCAGCGTTACTTCAGGTGTTATTGCCTGCAGTCTATCTACTCTTTCCTTCCATTCTTTCAGTTCTTGTTCGTTATACCTGTATAAGAACCTTACTTTACGCCAGTCTTTTCTTCCATTCTTGTTCCATCCATGTACATTTCTTCCATGAAAACGCACCAGTGTCTGTGCAGGGTGAGTAGGTACCTCCACTAATGGGACAGAACTTTCCCCTGCTTGAGGTTCATCACATATCGTATGAATCCATTGCTGATCCTTCATGAAATCCAACGTTTGGTTTTTATATTTATCGGTAAACCAAGACCGGTTGCGGAATTCTAAGGCAAGCGGATAAGGTTCAAGCCAATCTTTAATCAGCCTCAGCTTTTGAATGTGTTCTTTTCGCACATCAAACCATGGCGGGAATTGAAACAGAAGAGCCTGTACCTTATTCGCTTCCACCACAGGCTGGATTGATTCTTCATATCTTTTGATAAGATCCTTCGCTTCTTGGACTGTTCTCGTTTCACGGTCATGGCCGGTCAGCTTTTGGAACGCTTTGATGACAAAAGAGAAGTTATCCGGCGTTTGTTTCAGCCACTTTTCATAATGGGTGACCGGCTGGATAGCATAAAATGCAGTATCTACCTCAACGACTGGAAAATGAGAGGCATATACGGATAGTTTTTCATCTGGTTTAGTTTGGTCAGGGTACAGAGTAGCGTGATCTCCCCAACCCGTTAACCCGATACGAATGCTCAATGGTAATCCTCCTCTCCCGAAAAAAGGATGTGAAACAGCAGCTTACGAGGCTAGAATAATCCGGTTATCGTGCCATCTTCTGTTACATCCATATTTAATGCAGCCGGCTTTTTCGGCAAGCCGGGCATAGTCATCACTTCCCCCGTTAAAGCAACGATGAAACCTGCCCCTGCAGACACTTTTAATTCTCTCACTGTAACTGTAAATCCTTGAGGACGTCCATACAGTCCAGGCTCATCTGAAAGAGAGTACTGTGTTTTTGCCATACAGACAGGCAATTGATCATGTCCGTGCTTGTTCAACAGTGCCAATTGTCTCTTAGCCTTTGAGGTATATTCTACATGGCCGGCTCCATATATTTTCACGGCCACTTTATGAATTTTTTCTTCCGTAGAATCTTGTAGATCATAAGTATAAGTAAACCTTCCCGATTTAGAATCGCAGCACTTCATCACTTTTTCAGCTAGATCAACCCCGCCTTCTCCCCCTTTAGTAAAGACTTCGGTTAAGGAAGAAGCGACGCCTTGATCGTCACACCAATCCTTCAACCACTGAATTTCCTTATGAGTATCAGTAGGAAAACGATTGATAGCTATGACGTATGGAAGGTTGAATTGATCTATCGTTTCCATATGCTTCTTAAGATTGGCCACTCCCCGAGTAAGAGAGTCTAAATCCTCGTTGTCCAGCTGACTCTTTTCTACACCTCCATGCATCTTTAAGGCTCTAATAGTAGCCACGATGACGACGGCACTCGGTTCGAATTGACCGGCGCGTGTTTTAATATTTAAAAACTTCTCAGCCCCTAAATCTGCTCCAAAACCTGCTTCTGTAACTACATAGTCCCCTAATCTCGCAGCTGTTTTTGTTGCGATCAGACTATTGCAGCCATGAGCGATATTCGCAAAAGGTCCGCCATGGATGATGGCTGGCGTATTTTCCAGAGTTTGAACAAGATTAGGCTTCATGGCCTTGTGAAGCAATAAAGTAAGTGCACCTTCAAACCCCAGCTGTTTGACCGTTATCTGTTCTTTATTGTAGGTGTAGCCGATGACGATGCGCGATAATCTAACTTTTAAATCTTGCAAATCACTGGCTAAACAAAGGACTGCCATAATTTCAGAAGCTACAGTAATAGTGAAGCCATCCTCCCTCGGCACCCCCTTCGCAGGTCCCCCGAGGCCGACGACCACTTCACGCAGTGCCCGGTCGTTCATATCCAGTACGCGCTTCCATTCCACTCGACGCGGATCAATTTTCAAGTCGTTTCCCTGATGGATGTGATTATCGATGAAGGCTGCCAGTGCATTGTTGGCTGCTGTTATCGCATGAAGATCACCGGTGAAATGCAAGTTAATATCTTGCATAGGAACAACCTGGGCATAACCACCTCCAGCCGCTCCCCCCTTCAGTCCCATCGTAGGTCCAAGAGAAGGCTCGCGCAGAGCAATTACTGCTTTTTTATCTAATAAATTCAAAGCCTGCCCCAGTCCTACAGTGACTGTAGATTTTCCTTCTCCCGCCGGAGTCGGGTTAATTGATGTAGTCAATATGATTTTCCCGTCATTTTTATCAGGAAATTTATTCAAAATGTGTTGTGAAAGTTTGGCCTTATCATGACCATACGGCTCCCATTCATCTGGAGTTAATGATAGGTTCTCTGCGATGTTTTTAATGGGTTCAATACGTGCCTCTAAGGCGATTTCAATATCAGATTTCAATGCAAACAGCTCCTTCAGCGATCCTGTTAATACTATTGTACCTAAATGACCATCGTTCTAGTATGATTATATAATTCTATTGAAAGTCAATACAAATCCCCGTATAATTAATGGCTGTTGTCACGCGGTTCGTAAACTCCCGCGTTATCAAAACTAAGGAGGAAAAAAATGAGTAACGAGTGGATATGGATCATATTCGCCATTATAAATTTCAGTTTATTATTAGGAGTCTATAAACTGTTCGGTAAACCAGGATTGTTCGTTTGGATCGGAATGGCTACTGTTGTGGCGAACATTCAAGTAGTTAAGACGATTGAACTGTTCGGCTTAACCGCCACCCTTGGAAATATCGTGTATGGTACAGCATTTCTCGCAACGGATATCTTGAATGAAAAATATGGAAAAAACGATGCTAAAAAAGCAGTGTGGATGGGCTTCTCGACATTGATTGCCATGACGATCATGATGCAGATGGCCATGTTGTTCACTCCCGCATCCTCTGATATTGCTCAGCCTGCTTTGGAGTCCCTGTTTGGGGTAACCGTACAAATCGCTGCAGGAAGTCTTCTAGCCTACATTGTCAGTCAATATTTCGATGTATGGCTTTATTCCAAACTGAAAAACGTGTTTACTTCTGACAAGACGTTGTGGGTAAGGAATAATGGCAGTACAATGATCAGTCAGTTATTGGACAGCGCCATTTTCTGTGGAATCGCCTTTTACGGATTATATCCCTTTGACATTTGGCTGGAAATATTCCTGACGACTTATATCATCAAATTTATCGTAGCTTTTATGGATACACCGTTTTTATACGCGGCTAAAACGTTTAAATGAATCACTTTTGATAAGATCAGCTTTAATTAATTAATTTGTTCGAATCTACTCACGGTTTTATTTCGTAAATGTTAGCTGATACCGTAATCATAACAGATACCAAAACATGAAAGGAGCTGAGGAACCATGATAGAGGTCTATACAGATGCCGCGAGCGCAGGAAACCCAGGCCCCAGCTCCATCGGTGTCCACATTAAACAAGCCAAGAACCGTTATGAATTCAGTGAACACTTGGGCGTTTGTTCAAATCATGAGGCTGAGTTCCACGCGGTTATTCGCGCTTTGCAATATTGTCAAAAGCATTTCCCTGGTGAAATTATATCCATCCGCTGTGACTCCCAAATCGTCATTCAATCCGTTGAAAAAACCTATTGCAAAAACCCGGTTTATACTCCGTTATTGAATCAAATTCTTGCACTTCACGATAAGTTTTCTTATGTATTTTATAAATGGATATCTGATAAAGAGAATAAACACGCGGATCGGCTGGCACGAGCAGAACTAAAAAGGAATCAGTAACTGAAAGGTTACTGATTCCTTTTTTTATTGGTTCGAAGGCAGCCCCCTTCGTTCTAAAGATTCGTAAGCTTGCTTTCTTGTGGTAATTGATGATGAAGAAATATGTTCTAAAACACTTATGTAAAAACTTGGGTCGAATTTTTTCTGTAGTTTCAAAGTCATCTTCAAAGCTAAAATCGTTTTCCATTCTTCTACATTCGTTGAGTTTTTACCAAAATAAATAAAATGAACATCTTCATCAGAGAGCTTGAAGCCTCTCGACCATAAATCTTCTAAATAGTAAGCTAGTGAGTGAGTTTTCTTCATGGAACGCTCCTTGGTAAACAGAACTTTAAACGACAACTTGTGAGTAATTTCTCTTATATTCATTATAACAAATAAAAAAGCCAAGTGTGAATCACTTGGCTGTTAATGTCTTTTTGGAAGGTTTTTGCGGGATTTCCTGATGTTTATCTTTTGAGGCTGCCAAGATTTGAATAACAGACTGGGCGGCTGCTGACCCGCCTTTAGCCATCATCCGAACGATCACTATACAATAAATCCCGACAATGAATAATAAAAGAAAAACCATCATATCTGCCACTCCTAATTGATAATGATTTTCATTAATGATTAGATTATAGCAAAACAAATAAATCACAGCAATCTTTTATATTCAAAATTCACCTTCAAGCGCTCTCTCTTCAGCAGGAATGCGGACGGTAAGTACCAGTAGATGCAGTAATGGAAAGACAATAGCTGTAAAGTAAGCCTGAAAAATCAGTGGTATAATTAGTAATTCTAAAAAGACGATGATGTAATTCGGGTGTCTAACATAACGGTATGGACCTCTTTCTACCAGATGTTCGTCAGGTATGACGATAATTTTAGTATTCCACCGCCTGCCTAGTGAAAGGATACACCAGATCCGCAGTATTTGAAGCAGAACAAATGTAACGATCAGTACAGGAGTAAACCACATCTGCATCCCTCGGAAGTAAAACCACTCAAACAACAAAATGGTGAAGAATGAAATATGAAGAACGATGAACAGAAAATAATGACGACTTTCGACTTCTACACCGCCTCTTCTGAACATCCACTTTTTATTAGAATGAGCGACGATAAGCTCGGCTACCCGTTGAACGACTAAAAAAATAAACAACCACATGTCATGCCCACTCCAAACTTACGATTTCTGAAGAGAATCCAGGTCCAAGAGAAGTCATAAAAGATTTCGTCCCTTGTGGAGGATTATTTACCATGATACGTTCTAAAACAAAATGAACCGTTGGAGAAGACATATTTCCGTGGTTACTTAACACTTCTTTCGTATAATCCAAAGCCTTTGAATCAATCTCCAATGATTCGATATAAGCCTCTATAACTTTTTTACCTCCTGGGTGAGCGACTATAAACGGTATTTCAGAAGGCTCCACATTGTATTCTAGGAAACAATCTTTCATATGGTCTTTCCAGAAACTACGCACTAATTTAGGAATGCTTTTTTTGAAAATAACTTCAAACCCTGTATTCACAACTTTCCACCCCATCACCGATTGACTGTGAGGCTTTGTTCTCGTACTGGCTCCTAAGACTCTTGGTGCGTTTTCAGCCTTTTCTTTCAGTAATTCAGACTCTTCCCCTGCCATAAGAACAGCAGAAGCTCCATCAGCGAACAAAGCTGAACCTACAAAATTACTTACACTACTATCGCGGTGTTGGAACGTAAGGCTGCACAGTTCCACACATACGACTAAAACGTTTTTATCTGGAGCCCCTTTAAGATAATCATACCCTTTCGCTACTCCGCTTGTTCCTCCAGCGCATCCAAGACCGAATAAAGGGGTGCGCTTTGTTTGTTCAGAGAAATCCAATTTGTCCATTAAGTAAGCGTCGATCGTCGGGGTCGAAATCCCTGTAGATGAGATAAAAATAATATGATCGATTTCAGATGCACTAATGGGACGGTTCAATAATACTTGATTTCTCAAACAGTTCATTATCGCTTTTTCACTATATTCAATAGCCTTTTCGCAATACAACTCATTGACTTCTTCTAATGTTTTTTCAGTTTGATACCATTGCAGCGGAAATGCTAATTGTCTATTATTTATCTCCGTATTTTGAAAAACTGGAAGCAGCCGTTCCTTGTGTCCAGAATCCATCGGAAATGTTTCCTGTATGAAGTTCTGAATCTCTTCTTGTTTATAATTATAATCCGCTTCGTGATGAGCGCAGGAAAGAATAAAAGCCATAAACGCACCCCTTTTTAAATTAGAGTGCCTTATAAGTTTATTATTATCCTTAATAAATTTTTTCCACTCTATTACCATGGATGCGAGAAAACTTATGGTAGAGCAGGACAATACGGGTAGAGTGCATTTCATTACCATCAATTTATACTGTTCAATCTTTCTCAGAAAATTCTCCATATTATAACAATTTTTTAAATAGTTTACACGCACAAATAGAGTATTTAGACTACTCAGTGAAACGTATATACATAGGAGGACATAAGAATGAAAAAATGGTTGATTACATTAGGAATAGCTACTGTAATTACAGTGGCTGGCTGTTCGAATGAAGAGGACAGCAATAACGGAGACTCAAATGATAACGACTCAACAGAAGAAACTGCCAGTGAAGACACGTCAGCTAACAAAGAAATCTTAAACGTGCAGCAGGATATGGCTACGACTTTCCGTCCAGAACAATCCCAGATCGCTGATTTTGAAGCAGCTGTCGGAGCAGAGGAACCTGACGAAGATACCATCCGCGATGCAGGAGAAGCAGCTAAATCTGCAGCTAGTGACGCGGCAGCTAAAGTTGAAGAGTATGAGATTGAAGCAGATCTGTCTGATGACATCATTGAACAATATGAAGAAGCTCTACCATCTCTAAAATCATATTTTGAAGAAGTAGAATCCGCTCTTGATGAAAGCCTTACAGATGCAGATCTGACTTCAGCAAATGAGGAATTCGAAAAATTCCAGGAAACCATCAATGGAATTTATGAAGATGCCGATCTTAACCCGACTAATCTCAAAAATGAATTCTCATAAATAAAAAACCAGCTGTTGTGTTAAACAGCTGGTTTTTTATACGAACTAGAGTTGATAGATGCCACGATATTTATCCGTCAAATAAGAAATTAAATAATCAGCGTTCAGTCCTTCGCCTGTCACCTCATTTAGAATAGACAGCGGCTTTTTCATTTTACCGTATTGATGAATGTTCTTCGTCAACCACTGCTTGATTTGATGAAAATCCCCAGCCTTGATCGTTTCATCTATGTCAATCTCCTGCTTCATTGCATGCTGGATTTGGGCAGCGTACATGTAACCTAAAGCATAAGAAGGGAAATAACCGAAGTCTCCCCCTGCCCAGTGGATATCCTGGAGTACCCCTTCAGAATCCTTGCGAGGAGTAACACCTAGATAGCTGTGCATTTTTTCGTTCCACAACGCGGGCAAGTGCTTCACCTCAATATCGCCGTGAATCAATGCTTTTTCTAATTCGTAACGGACCATTATGTGAAGTGGATAGGTCAGTTCGTCCGCTTCGATCCTTATAAGTGAAGGTTTCACTTCATTTACCGCACGGAAAAAATCCTCTAAAGGTATTTTTTCGAATCGCCGAGGAGCATAGGACTGGAAGACTTCATAGTGCGTCTCCCAAAATGGCCGGCTGCGAGCTATGAAATTTTCCCAGAACAACGATTGAGATTCATGGATTCCCATAGACGTTCCGGTAGCGAGAGGAGTAAAAGACAGGTTGGGATCGATATTTTGTTCATAAAGCGCATGCCCTCCTTCATGAATCGTCCCGAACACAGCCGTGCGAAAATCTTCCTCATCATATTTCGTAGTTACGCGAACATCATTTACATTCAACCCGATGGCAAAGGGGTGAATTGTCTCGTCTAAACGCCCTGCTTCGAAATCATAACTCATACGCTTTAAAATTTCTTCACTGAACTTTTCCTGCTGTTGTTTAGGAAAATGGCCTTTTAAAACTTCGGGATCCGGCTGCACAGGCGCGTTTTTAATTTCATTAAGTAGACTGGTTAAGGATTCACGAACCTTAGGAAATACTGAATCCAGCTGCTCGACCGTGATCCCTGGTTCATAATTGTAAAGCAGGGCATCGTATATGTGTTGTTCATAGCCCCACAAATTGGCGAATTCACGATTGTATTTTACTAACTCTTCTAAGTGCGGCTGAAAACTTTTAAAGTCATTATTTTCTTTAGCTTCAGCCCACCTTGATTCCGCCCTCGACTGAAGAGTGACATACTCTCTATACATAGAAGCAGGAATCTTTGTCGTGCGGTCATAGGTTTCTTCTGCGACTTGCAGAGAAGCTGTCAACCGATTACTTGAAGATTTTTTCTTAAGTTCCTCAATATACTCCTTCAGCACATCAGAGGTTTGGATTTCATGTACTTTCTGTGAAAGAACCCCTAGCACTTCTGAACGGTTATCCATCCCTTTGCTCGGCGCTTTTGTTCGCATATCCCAGGCCATCAGGCCAATAGCTTCTTGAAAAGATGACTGCTCTTTCAACAAACTCCAAAATTTTTGCTCAGTAGATAGACTCACAGTAAGCTCCCCTTGTTTTATGGCTATTTGATCACTTTACATGCTTTCCGAAATACTGATAATAATCGGTTTTGATGAAGCCGTTGAACAATTTACGTTTTTTGGTCGCTTCTTTTCCGTAAAGACTCTCGAAACTCTCGTTTGATGTAAGGATATAGACACTCCATGATGGATAATCACGCATAATCACACCTAAATCCCTGTACATCTCCTCTACTTCCGGCTTATCTCCCATCCGCTCTCCATAAGGAGGATTGGCTACAAGATAACCGTTATCTTTTTTAGGATGAAAATCTTTCACCTGCATTTGTTTCCACTGGATCAAGTCACCCAAACCTGCTTCCATTGCATTGCTTTTAGCTATTTGTATCATGTCATGGCTGATGTCAGAACCAGTAATGTCAAGAGGCTGGTCATAATTAGCATGGTCTTCCGCTTCCTCGAATGCACGTTCCCAATTTGATGAACTGATAAAATGCCAATTCTCTGAAGAGAACTCCCGGTTGAAGCCTGGTGCGATGTTTTGTCCGATTAAAGCTGCTTCAATCGCAATTGTTCCGGACCCGCAAAATGGGTCGACAAAAGGTTGATCAGGAGACCAGTTTGTCGTCTGGATAAGAGCTGCTGCAAGCGTTTCTTTAAGCGGAGCCTCTCCCTGACCAACACGATAGCCACGTTTATGCAGGCCGCTTCCTGACGTATCCATAGTGAGAAGAACTTCATCCTTATGGATAGCGACTTCTATACGGTGAAAAGCTCCAGTTTCTTTAAGAATGGAAGCCACCCCGTATTTTTTCTTCAATCGTTCAACTACTGCTTTTTTAACGATGGATTGACAATCAGGAACACTATAAAGTTTGGATTTAACGGACTTCCCTACGACGGGAAACTCACCCTCCTCTGTAATAAATTCCTCCCATGGAAGTGCCTTCGTTTGTTCAAAAAGCTCATCAAAACTATATGCTTTAAATCTTCCTACTAGCAGCTTGACACGATCGGCGGTCCGCAGCCATAAATTCGCTCTGGGAATAGCTGAGACGGGAGCCTCAAATACCACTCTGCCATTTTCTGTTTGTACATTTTCATATCCTAACGCTTTTACTTCCCGGGCAACGAAAGCTTCAATACCCATAGCTGCTGTTGCAATTAATGTCACCTTTTGTGTCATTCTGAATCCTCCTATGTATTCGTACATGAATTTCTGTGGAAATAAAAAACCCTTCTAAAAAGCATAAGGCTTTTCAGAAGGGAATTCTCATGTTGAATCAATGACCTTTGAATACTCTGTAAGCCATGTTCTGTTCCATAGTACTGCCAGCGGTGGTCAACCTCGTACTCCGGTGGTAATCATCTATCTGCCGCTTTACGCGGCCTTTCTTCAGGTTGTATTCCCATCCAAAAGTGCCCCTACCTTAATTTGGGTTGCTCGCTCGCGGGGTTTACCTCGTTCCACCTGAAATATTTCTATTCCAGCTTCGTCACTGTGGCACTTTCAAAGTATTCATACCATATTCTTACGAACGTAGGTATTTTCCCTGCCGTTAGCTAATAGCTACCTTGACTTATGGTTTCGTCAAGCACGAACACTACAAACATCTCAGTTTGTGCGAGCATGGACTTTCCTCTGCATGATTTCACTCATACAGCGATTACCCGAGTATTCAAATGAAATCAGTTTTCAACAATCTTACTCTAAAGCAAGTCTACTAATAATAGCAAAAATACTAGCTCTTGTCATCAGGTATTTTGTGGAAAACTATTCTTCAGCATATTTTTTGCCAAATACCGCTTTTTCCAAGTTGGACACCCGCTTAATGATGTCGTAATTCACCTGGTGATTTTGATTATTATTAATAGGTCTCATTCTTTGTGTGGGAGCATCATCCCGGGCCGGAAATTTTTTAAGGCGGCTATTTTCATTTTGAAGGTTTTCTATTTCTTTTGTAAAGGTTTCATAATCTTGAATGATCAAGTCCAAAAATTCATCTACTTCTTCCTGATTGTACCCACGCATAGACGTTTTGAAATCTTTTTCTAAAATATCTTTACCATTCAACTTGTACTTCTCTACACCCATTTTTATCACCTCTGTTCAGCACATTACCTATATTTTTTCAAATCATTGCGAGAATGTCAATTTTTCTCCTAGTAAATTTTTCATTGATTCCAAAAATCAGGGTCTGACATACGTATTTCTTCAGCGGTTTCTTCCAAGTCAAACGGGGTGATATAAAGTATTGGATAATCATGATGCTCCCTATAGGATTCAACTAATTTCAAAAAGTATTTCGGGGAGCCGTCCGTCTCTTCATCATATAATAGTAAACACCCTTCCGAATGTTCGACTAAGAATTGATCTTTTGCCCTGAATTGAAAAGGACCTTCATACTCTTTATCATAAATCGGCTTATAAAAGTCGGCTTGCTCACAGAGCATTTCATAGGAGTGCTGCAACATTTCCGGCCATCTGGTCTGTTGATTTATGAATGGAGGAAGAATGCCCAATTTAATGTCGTACTCTTCTTTTAAATCCAATACCACTTCCCCCGTCCATAACTCGACACCCATTTGGCCAGAAATAAGGACCCATTCTAAACCTTCATCAATAAAAGATATCAATCTTTTCTTTAATGCGGATTTTATAATATGTACCTTTGGGTCATCTTCTTTAAATATTCCTAACTCCATGGGTTTGTATCCTGAAACAACCATCGTTTTCATCTCTATCACACTCCACCCTTATTATATGGGATATATGGAAATAAATAATAAAAAACTACCTGAAGCAGGTAGTTTTTTATTATTACTCTTTGTTTAAATCATCCGGTGAGAACGAAAAAGGCAGAAGCTCGTCCATTGACACAGTTTTAACCGAATCTTTTAAATTTGTAAGGTGGATCTGCAGACCTGAATGAAAAAATTCACTCATCACCTGACGGCAGGAGCCGCATGGGGGCACCGGTCTTTCGGTATCCGCAACAACTGCCAGCTCCTGAAATTCATGGTGGCCTTCAGAAATCGCTTTAAAGATAGCCACCCTTTCGGCACAGCAAGTTACAGGGTATGCCGCATTTTCAATATTACACCCTGTATAAAGACTTCCGTCTTTTGTAAGTAATGCGGCGCCAACTTTAAACTTAGAATAAGGAGTATAAGCTTCGTTTCTAATTCGTTTAGCTTCTTCAATTAATTTTTGTCTATTCATTTTCATCCTCCCCCTATGACTGGGAAGATTATTATAAAAGAATCCAGACCAAATGTAAAGCGGTTTCATCGATAATGGTCAGCACATTGGAGAACATTATTTTTGACACAAGTGTCAGAAATAAGTTTATACTGTATTCATAAAGGTATAGAATCTTAAAAATTATTTACTGGAGGTGCTTTATGCAATGAAAAAATTAATTGAATACAGAAAAATGGTATGGGTGCTCGTCGCCATTCTCATTTTCACAGGGATATTTACATATGTTCAACTCCCTAAAAGAGAGATACCAGAAATCAATGTGAATGTAGCATCGATATCAACAGCTTTCCCTGGAGCGAATCCTGAAGAAGTTGAACGAGCAGTAACAAACCCACTTGAAGAAGAATTGCTTTCATTAGACGGAATCGAGGAACTGACTTCTTCTTCCACGACCGGTTTCGGTACGGTCACGGCTACTCTTGGAAGTAATGTAGATACAGATAAGATCAATGGAGAAATTCAGCAAGTGATCACTGATGTTTCCCGTGGTTTCCCAGATCAAGTAGAGGAACCCACCCTCAACACAGACCTCTCCACTTCTGCCGTAGCTTCCTATCACATTCTAGCGGAGCAGCAGGAGGATTTGACGGATTTAAGGTCTACACTCGATGAATGGGAGGAACAGCTTACATCCATTGCAGGAGTGGATTCACTTCTTATCAAAGGGCTGCCTGAGCAGCAAGTGACATTCAATCTGGATAATGATGCATTGGAAGAGAATCAAATCGCTGCTCCGCAGGTTATAGAGTCCATTAATGCGGAATTGTCTCCGGCCGCTATTGGAACAGAACAAAGGGACTCGACAATTTACCAATTATCATTTGAGAAATACAGTGACCTGGATCAATTGGAAGAGATCGCTGTATCCACGGATGAAGATGGTAATCCTGTAACGATCAGTGATTTAGGTGAAGTAACATTGGAAGAGCAGGAAGTAAGTGATGACATTTCTTACGAAGGTAAAAATGCATTATCACTTACCGTACTTGCTGAGAAAGGCGTAAACATATCTTCTCTACAAGAAAATATTACAGAAGAACTATCTTCCCTTGAATCAGAGCTGCCCTCAAATATTACTGTAGAACAATTTTATACTCAAAGTACAGTTATTGAAGAGGTATACTCTAATCTCATTTCTTCCTTTGTGATATCGCTGCTAGCAGTTGTAGTAATCATGATTCTGGGGCTGCCGCTTTCATCAGCCATTCTCGTCGCATTCGCCATCCCTATTTCTATTATTATAGGTCTTATCCCTCTTCCATATATCGGAGTGGATTTGAATCAAATTTCAGTTATAGGGATCATTATAGCTATAGGGATTTTAGTCGATGATGCCATTGTAATTAACGACAACATCCAAAGAAGGTTTCAGCTTGGAGACCGCCCGCTCGAAGGGACGATCAATGGGGTGATGGAGGTGAGGAAATCCATCATAACTTCGACCCTGATGATCATATTCAGCTTCTTCCCTCTTACGTTTATATCAGGGACGAATGGTGAATTCATACGAGCGCTGCCTAGCGTGCTTATTTTTACAGTTATTGCTTCTACCTTTATTTCGCTGACATTGATTCCAACGGTACAATACACCCGGAAAGTGAGTAAAAAGAATAAAAATAAACCAAAAACAGGTTTATTAGGAAACCTTTTTGACGGAATGGAAAAAGGTTATGCCGACCGAGTGCTTCCCGCTGTTACTAAAAAGCCGATCAGAACGGGAGTGATCGGGCTTGTCGCCTGTATCCTTTTATCCCTGCTTGTTTTAAGAATTCCCTTTGAATTCTTTCCAGCCGCTGACCGTCCGGAAGTAACAATATCAGTAGAATTCCCACAAGGAACGACACTCGAAGATTCAAAAGAAGAATTAGAAAATATGGAGCAATTCATCCTGGATAACGAAGACTCCGTTACCGAGACGGCTGTCTATGCAGGGGAAGGTCTTCCTAACTTATTCAGCCAATCCTTATCCCAAGCCGGAGATAATACCGGTCAGCTGCTCGTTCGTATCGATCGTGAGGTTACGAGTGCCACAGAGTTCATCAGTGAGTGGGAGGAACCAATAAGAGAAGAGTATGCAGGAGCAGAAATCTTTCTTGATACAATCGTGTCCGGTCCCCCGCCTTCTCCACCTGTAGAACTGAAGCTGCAAGGTCCGGACATTGAAGAATTGGCCAATCAAGCAGAACAAGCCAAATCTCAATTCGAAGAACTATCTGAAACGGAAATTGTTACGTTGGATATCGGTACGTTACAGCCCATCGTCAACTACATCCCGGACCGGGAACTGTTGGCTGAAAACGAAATATCCGTTGACACGGTTACTTCTCAGCTTCAAATAGCTAATACAGGCGTACCACTTGGAACTTTTGATGATGGTCAAGAGCGCCTTCCTGTCAGAATCATTGTCGATGATGGTGAACAAGACGGGATTAACTTAAGTGAGCTTAGCGTTACAAGTTCCAATGGAGGTAATAACGGCCCTCCTGAAATACTCCAGTTGGACGAGGTAATTGATAGAGAAGAATCTGAACAAATTGGAACTATTCCGCATTTAGATGGAGAACGGACTATTACTCTTGAAGCGTATCCTAAAGAAGGAGAGGAAGAGAACTTCACTCCAAAAGGTGAAGAACTGCGAGAGTCCATCTCTGAAGAGCTTCCTCAGGGTTACACTGTGATTGAAACGGGTCAGTCCGACGCACAGTCCGAATTTTTTGTTGAAGTTTCTAAACTATTTGTTATCGTACTATTTTTGATTTACATTACGATTGCACTGCAATTTAATTCACTTACGATGCCGTTACTCATTACAAGCTCTGTATTCATTGCCATTACAGGGGCGATCATCGGCTTGTTTATTTCAAGAGAACCACTCAGCTTCCTTGCTGTACTGGGGATTGTATCTCTTTCCGGTGTCGTCGTAAGAAACTCTGTCATTCTTATCGAATTTATTGAACAAAACAAGCAGAATTACTCATCTACAGTTGAGAGTGTGATTGAAGCAGGCCGTGCAAGAATACGTCCTATCGTATTAACATCTCTAACTTCAATCGCAGCTTTGACGCCAATCATATTTACAGGGGATGTATTATTCAGACCTCTTGCTGTATCTATTGTATTCGGCCTCATGTTCTCTTCCCTGCTGACCTTGATTCTCGTACCCGTATTTTATATTATCCTGGATCGGATCAGGTCCAAATGGGCTGATAACTGATCTAGAAAGCCCACCCTTAAGTTAGAGTGGGCTTTCTTCTGTCTATTTAAAAGTGGTGCAAGGTGCGAAACCTACACTCCAGACCATCATCCCTTTGGTTTGACTTGAGGTGGGTTTAGAGGTCCTGTCTTCTAGTAATTAAAGATTACATTCTTAATAAAAGCTAAAGTCCATGTGAGATCTCAAGGTGATAACTAAACAATCTGTAGGAAGAAGGTGGACAAAACTTTACCTATATGAAAAAAATGCGAGGCATCAAATTTGAAAATTGATGCCTCGCATTTTTTATTTCCAGCGCCAGATCATATTTTTATACTTATAACCCAGCCTCTTTCTTCTTTATATCATCTAAGATCATATCGAGAACATAGTGGGAAGATTGATGTAATTCTTTAAAGCGCTTCTTTTCAACATCCAAATAATAACTATGCAATACAAGCATTTCGATATTTTCATGGGTGGACTTCACTTGGTTTGGGTGGACGCTTACTCCTCTATTTTTGACGAATTGCTCTGCCTCATCAAGCCAATCGTTAGCCAAAGAGAACATAGGAGCCGTCTCCGCCTTCACTTTTTCAAAAAAATTATGATCTTTTTTATCAATGGGCCCTTCTGTTATTAAATATGTTTCCATTCGCTCATCTATTAATTCTTTCAAGTTCATTGTTAATGATTTTATGGACATTTCGGACACACCTTTTTTACCAACCTTACCATTAGACTAAGGAAGCAGGCAAACAAATCGTCATCCAGCTGACTTTTTACGAGAAGATAAAGCGAAGTGTCCTCCACTCTCTCTTTTCTTCTCTCTCTTCACTTCTTTCAATTGCTCTCTAAGCTTAATTACTTCATCTTTTAATTGGTCGATTTCTTTCCGGTGGGAAACTGCCATAGTAAAAACGATCTCATCCGCTTTTAAAGATAACCGCTTATCCAGCAAAGCGAACTTTTCCTTCAACTGGACGAGCTGCTTTTCATAAGTGGCTTTTGCGATAGAATCGTCTCTATTCATAGTCATCGCCTCCTAATATATTGCTGCTTGTAAAACAAATTCTATATACACTGAATAACTCCTTTAAGGATGACAAAACTAGAAGTAATGCAACAAAGAAAGACACCACCGATTGATTTGTGAAAAAGGAGGCGTGTGTAATGGCTAAAAATAAAAAATCTCCAAAGCAACAAAAGCCCGAGCCGGCAAAAACGGACAATCCTAAACTGACTGGAGAAAATAGACCTTCAACTTAAATAGAACAGAAACTTTAGAAAACGCTGCTTGTATTTATGAGCAGCGTTTTCTTAACATATACCCATAAATCGATCCTATCCCTCGAACTTTTTAGTTGTCGATCATACTATTTTAATTTTATTTGTCGTTACATGTCTTACGGCGTATAATAAAGTGAAACCTTTTCTGAACTTATTCGTTTATATATAGTGGGAGATTGTAGAATGAAATTTTTGTTATACCTGGAAGCTGTTTTTTGGTATGATACCCTCATGAAGATAGGAGGGAAAGATTGTGAATTACCCGAATGGTAAGAAATCTTCCAGTCAATCTCTTAGAAAAAAAGAAAAACCTGATTTTAGTAACAGGGGGATGACGCTCGAAGAAGATATAGCTGTTACGAACGAATATTATCGTATAGCCAATATAGCTAACATACACAAAAAACCAACACCCGTTCAAATAGTGGACGTCCATTATCCTAAACGAAGTGCAGCGGTAATTAAGGAAGCCTATTTTAAGCAAGCTTCCACAACAGATTTTAACGGAATTTATCGAGGAAGTTACATTGATTTTGAGGCAAAAGAAACGAAAAACAAGACGTCTTTTCCCCTAAGTAACATCCACCAACACCAAATCGACCATATGAAGGATTGTCATCATCACGGTGGAATTTGTTTTTTGATTATCAAATTCTCTTTGAGAGATGAAACTTATCTCCTGCCTGCTGAAAACCTCTTTCATTATTGGGAAGCTCAATTCTCAGGCGGGCGAAAGTCGATCTCTTATCTTGATATTAAATCAAAAGGTGAGGCTCTCCCCTTCCACTACCAAGCGAGAGTCGATTATATAAAGGTGTTAGATAAGCTCTATTTTTGAATGGAGGAATGACGACATGGCAAATGATAGTCAGTCGAGAACAGCAAGAAGAAATCAACTTAAAAATAAGGGAAATGGTAAGAAAAAACGTTTACCTCCCTTCAAAACAATATTCATGACATTGTTGACAATTGGAATCGTTCTTATGTTAGGTATAGGTGCATTATTTGCCTACTACATTGCACAGGCTCCAGCACTAGACGCTGAGAAATTATCAGACCCTTATGCTTCAAAAATCTACGATAAAGATGATAACTTAATAACCGACGTAGCAGGTGAAGAACGCCGCACGAGAGTTGAATACAACGATCTCCCTCCTCAGCTTGTAGACTCGGTTTTAGCTACGGAGGATGTACGCTTTTTTGATCATATCGGTATTGATCCCAGACGAATGGGAGCTGCCCTTCTGTCTAATGTAACCAACGGATTCGGTTCTGAAGGGGCTAGTACGATTACTCAGCAGGTCGTTAAACGATCATACTTAACGAGTGATAAAACATTAGAAAGAAAAGTACAAGAGCAATTTCTGGCCATAAAACTCGATCAGGAATATTCGAAAGAAGAAATCCTTGAAATGTACTTGAATAAAATATATTACGGTCAAGGTGCTTACGGAGTTTTAGAAGCTGCAGATACTTATTTTGGAAAAGAAGATCTCAATGAGCTTACGCTTGCAGAATCCGCACTTCTTGCCGGTATGCCGCAAAGGCCTTCAGCTTACGATCCTTCTGTAAATCCTGATCTGGCCCAACAGCGGATGAATACGGTTCTCAGCTTGATGGTACAGCATGAAAAAATCACGGAAGAAGAAGCTGAAGAAGCAAGACAAGTAAATGTTGAAGATATGCTAGCGGAACAGTCAGAAGATGAATCAACACCTTACCGCGCTTTCATTGATCAGGTAGAAGATGAAGTTGAAGAAAAAATGGGAGCAGATATTTATAATGACGGCCTGGATATTTATACAACTATTGAACCTGACGCTCAAGAGTACGTAGAACAGATGCTCAGTGAAGATAGTTCCATCGACTGGCCGGATGAAGACTTACAGACGGGGGTTGCCGTTACCGACACGGAAAGCGGTGCGATCCGGGCGATTGGCGGCGGCCGCAACTACGTTAAAGGCAACTTAAATTTTGCCGGAGATATTAAAAGACAGCCAGGATCGACATTTAAACCAATCACAGCCTACGGTCCCGCTATTGAGAATGAGAAATTATCAACATATCACCAGATCAATGACGAGAAAATAGAAATAGAACAACCCGATGGAGTCTACTCCCCTAATAACTATGATAACGAGTTCAGAGGCTGGGTGAGTATGCGTGAGGCATTAAGTAAATCCCTCAACATTCCTGCCGTAAAAATGCTGGAAGAGACGGGTACGGATAACGCTGAAGAATTCGTTGAAGGGCTTGGGTTCGAAATTGCGGGCAATGGTAACCTGTATCTATCCGACGCTATTGGGGGCGGTGTACTAACCAACCCTCTTGAAATGAGTGGAGCTTATGCAGCGTTCGGTAATGGAGGTACGTATACGGAGCCTTATACCGTGCGGAAAGTAGAATCAACTGAAGGCGGCTCTACTGATTTGACTCCTGATTCAAGCACTGCCATGAGTGATTCTACAGCTTATATGATTACATCTATGTTAGAAACAGTTATGACTGATGGAACCGGTACTGGAGCGAATGTATCCGGTTTAACTGAAGCAGGAAAGACAGGAACGACAAACAGAGAGATTGAGGACGAAAATGGGAATGTAGAATCCATCGTTCCTGATGTTTGGTTCAGTGGATATACTACAGATTATTCAGTGTCCATATGGACAGGTTATGGAGATAATAACAAAAACTTATCCAACAATACGCAGCAAATCCCTCGTCAAATGTTTAAATCGGTGATGGGGCATATCTCAGAAGGAAAAGAAACTGCTGATTTCAGTAAACCGGGTTCAGTGGAATGGGTAGATATTGAAGATGGTTCCCGTCCTCCTGAACTTCCAAGCAGCAATACCCCGGAAAGCCAAATCGTATCAGAGTTATTTCATGTAGATAACCAGCCTACCGAAACTTCGGAACAGTTCGAAAAACTTGATTCGGTTGAAGGATTATCCGCAGATTACAATGAAGATACGGAAGCCATCGACCTATCGTGGGATCATAATGAGGACGATGTTACATTCGATATAACCGTTTCTACAAACGGTGAGTCCGCACGCGATCTTACGACAACTGAAAGCAGAAGTATGGAAATATCACAAATACAGCCGGGCTCCACTTATGAATTTACAGTAGTTGCTGTAGATAACAGCGGCGAGGCTGAAAGTAGTGATCCATCCACCACTAGTGTACAAGTGCCAGGCGGTGAAGAAGAAGCTCCTGAAGAAGAACAAGAAGATGAAATTGAGGAAGAAACTGACGAAGAAACTGAAGAAGGACCAGAACAAGAACCTGAAGAAGAGACAGGAAATGAAGAAGAAGAGACACCGCCTGAAAGTGATGGAGATAATAATGGCGGAGAAAATGAAGATAGTAACGACGGAGATGCAGGAAACGATACTGGCGATGAAGGCGGAGATACGGAAACAGAAACTGAAGAAGCTCCACCTGAAGAAGATGAAGACGGAACGACAGAAGAAGAAAACAGTGAAGATGCCTCCGGAGATGATCAGTCTTACGACAGTGCTGAACAAGAAGGTGAAAGTGAAGAACCTTCTTCAGAAGAACAATAAAAAAATTCAGAACTCCTGTGGAGTTCTGAATTTTTTTATGCCATTTTTTCTTCTTTACGTTTTCTTTTTTGACCTTCTCTGCATAAAAAAAGTAATGGGCAATCAGGGCAATTGGGGTTTTTCGCTTTACAGTGATACCTTCCGAAAAAAATCATTCGGTGATGAGTGTCACTCCACTCGTCTTCAGGTATTTTTTTCATAAGCGTACGTTCTACTTCTTTTACAGAATCTTTATACCGGCACAATCCTAACCTTTTAGAAACTCGCTCAACGTGAGTATCTACAGCAATCGCCGGTTGATTAAAAGCAACAGAAGCAACGACATTAGCTGTTTTCCTGCCTACCCCTGCTAAACTTTCGAGTTCTTCTTTCGTCTCAGGTACTTTTCCATCGAACCTGTCGATCATTGTTCTGCATAATTTTTGAATATTCTTTGCTTTACTTCGATATAATCCGATTCTTCTAATATCCTGTTCCAGCTCTTCAAGCGGCACATCCATGTAATCTTCAGGTGTTTTGTATTTTTCAAACAAACCCGGTGTTACTTTGTTTACGAGAGCATCCGTTGCTTGAGCGGAGAGAACTACCGCTATCAGTAATTCGAAGGGATTCTTATGAGTCAATTCGCATTCTGCATCAGGGTACATTTCCCAAAACGTATCTAAACAATATCTAACTTGCGTTTTATTCAGCATTCATACAACCTCATTTAATCTTCTTCAAGCCAATTATAGTATAAAGATACATCACGTTTCGTTCTCGGCTTATCAGAATTATTTTTCGATTGACCTTGCCTGAATTTCTTTCCGTGCTGTCTTGCCTGATCAACCGTCTGAATTCCTTTTTTCTTCCATTCCCTTAAAATTCGGTCAATATATTTGAAATTGAGCTTCCCCATGAGTACAGCTTCTCGCAGAGCTGCTTTGATCAGAGCTGGTTCCTGTTCTTCTTGATCAAGCCATATATTAATGTTCTCTATTTCAAATGGTGACAGCGGCCGGCCGAATTCTTGTTCAAAAAGGGGAAACAAGTTATCCACTTGTTCTGGCGGCTGTTTTTTTGTGACAGGCGCGCGGAACAATTTAGCCCATAAAGGCTCTAAAGAGTAGCACTCATTGCCCACCCTCTGTTCCTGATCCTTTTGTTCAATTTTCAAAAGCTGTTTTTGTAATAAACTTCTTAGTATCTTAGAGCATTCTTCCTCAGAAAATGAAGTTCGCTCTGAAATTTCATCAGGTGTAGGAAACGTGTTCCCTTCTGAATTAAATTGGAACAGCTGCAGAATAGTCACTAATTCTTTTTCTGCTATCCCCAAGCTTCGATACCCAGTAATCAATGTTTTAGGAATGGATATCTGTCCTTCCATGATTGTTTGAAACTTTTGATAGTCAGCGATAATGATCACCTCATTCTTGGTTGTTAAATAAGGAAAACACCGATAAAAATTGGAATCGGTGTTTTCCCTCTAGCTATCAAATGATTATGGATATAAGCGGTTTAACAGCCTTGGGAAAGGAATAGTTTCGCGTACATGCTCTACTCCAGAGAGCCAGGCAACCGTTCGTTCTAAACCTAGCCCAAAACCTGAGTGAGGGACGCTGCCATATTCACGCAGCTGCAGGTACCACTGATAGGCATCTCCAGTCAAACCATGCTCCTCGTATCTTTGGCGCATCAACTCAAGGTCATCGATACGTTGTGAACCTCCGATAATTTCTCCATACCCTTCTGGTGCTATTAAGTCAGCACAGAGCACGACCTCGGGGCGGTCAGGATCCGGTTTCATATAAAAAGCCTTGATTTCAGCCGGATAATTCGTAATGAATACAGGCTTATCATAGCTTTCTGCAATCGCCGTTTCATGAGGAGCACCAAAGTCTTCTCCCCACTCTATATCATCAAAGCCTTTCTCTTTCAAAAACGACACTGCATCATCATAGCTGATGCGAGGGAAAGGGGCTTTGATTTTTTCTAATACCGAAGTATCCCGTTCAAGTGCCTCTAAATCTAATCGGCAGTGATCTAAAACAGCTTGTACGACATGAGATACATATTGCTCTTGAACTTCCAAACTGTCTTCATGATTCATGAATGCCATTTCCGGCTCAATCATCCAGAACTCAATCAAATGACGTCGGGTTTTGGATTTCTCGGCTCGAAATGTTGGGCCGAAGCTGAATACTTTCCCAAAAGCCATAGCAGCCGCTTCCATATAAAGCTGGCCGCTTTGAGACAAGTATGCATCTTCATCGAAATACTTCGTATGGAAAAGCTCGGTAGAACCTTCTGCAGAAGAGCCAGTTAATATTGGCGGATCAATTTTCACATAACCATTCACGTTGAAAAACTCGTAGGTTGCACGTATGATTTCATTTCTAATTTTCATTACTGCATGTTGTTTTCTTGAACGCAGCCATAAGTGACGATGGTCCATCAGGAATTCTGTTCCGTGTTCTTTCGGTGTAATCGGATAGTCCTTTGCTTCCTGTATGATTTCAAATCCGCTTACCTGCATCTCGTATCCAAAGGAAGACCGAGTGTCTTCGACGATCACACCTGTTACATACAAAGATGATTCCTGGGTAAGAGCTTTTGCTTCCTGAAACTTTTCATCGCCCAATTCTGCTTTTACAGCTACTCCCTGCATGAATCCTGTACCGTCTCGTAATTGTAGAAAAGCGATCTTTCCGCTGGAACGCTTGTTCTGGAGCCAGGCTCCTATCGTTACTTCTTCTCCTACATGTTTAGATACTTCAGCAATCGTTGTCTTCAATGTTTCTACCTCCAACTTAACGTTAAGATTGATGTTTTTCGATAAAACGTTTGATCCGCTTCGATGCTTCTTCTAATTGATCTAAAGACGTGGCATACGAAAGACGCACATTATCAGGAGAACCAAATCCTGAACCCGGAACTAGAGCCACTTTTTCTTCATCCAATAAAGCTGTGACAAAGCCATCTACTTCGTCGAATCCACAAGACGATGAGGCTTCTTTCACGTTCGGGAAAAGATAAAAAGCACCCTTAGGTTTTTCACAATAAACACCAGGGATATCCACTAACCAGCCATGCAGCTGATTTAAGCGGTCTTTAAAAGCGTTTCTCATTTCTTCCACCTGTTCATTAGAGCCCTCATAGGCAGCCAGGGCTCCGTATTGGGCGATGGACGTAGGATTCGAAGTAGAATGGGACGCCATGTTCGTCATAGCTTTAATAATATCCCTTCTCCCTAGTGCATAACCGATTCTCCAGCCTGTCATTGAGTGGGATTTGGAAACACCATTGATAACGACGGTCTGCTCATAAAGTTCATCAGAGAGCTGTGCAATTGAAACATGGGGTTCACTCGTGTAAATCAGCTTCTCATAAATTTCATCAGAAACGATTAACAGATCGTGTTCGACACAGACTTCACCTATTGCCTGCAGTTCCTCTTTAGAGTACATCATCCCTGTCGGATTGCTTGGCGAATTAATAATAACCGCTTTTGTCTTTTCCGTAATGGACTGCTTCAGCTTCTCCGGTGTTAATTTGAATTGCTGCTCTTCCTCAGTTTCAACAATGATCGGACGGCCTTCAGCCAGTTTGATTTGCTCAGGGTAACTCACCCAGTATGGAGCAGGTACGATGACTTCATCGTCTTTGTTCAGTAAAACCTGAAACAGGGTAAAGAGTGCATGTTTTGCTCCGGTCGTCACAATTACCTGGTCTTGACCGTAAGACAACCCTTGATCTCTGTCCATTTTACGAATAATCGCTTGTTTCAAATCTGGAATACCTCCAGCAGGTGTGTACTTCGTCTGCCCTTCATCCATTGATCGTTTTGCAGCTTCAATTATGTGAGCGGGAGTATTAAAATCGGGTTCACCAGCTCCCAGGCCAATAACATCATGACCTTCCGCTTTTAATTCTTTCGCTTTTGCTGTGATTGCTAACGTACTTGATGGGGTTAGGGATTTTACTCGCTGTGCTAAATCCAATTTCGTCACTCCTTATCATGATTATGTTTGTCGAAAAGCGAATCGTTGAACTTCTTCACCATTCTCAACATCTAAGTATTCAAAAACATAGCGGCTGCTTTCATCTGTATACGTTACTTCCCATACCGGGCGGTTTTCTTCATAAGCCAATTGAACATCAATGAATTCACAGCCAGCACACTGAGCACCATTGGCTACGGCCGTGCTTTCACTAATCATATCTTCCTTCGGGATGCTCGTCATCTCCTCTTTTTCAGCAAGATTGATGAATACATAGGTCTCTACACCGTCGGAATTTTCTCCAAAAGCTATATAAACAGGGAATTCCCCATGATAGCGCGTCACCTCTTTTACATCGGTCAACAGCCCTTCTGATTCTGCAAAATCACTTGCTTCGGCAAATTGACTTGTCCTGCTGTCTTCTATATGGAGATACATCCAGGTCAACACACCTATAAATATGATTAGTAATACACCGAGGGTAACTAGAACCCACCGCACCCACTTAGGTACGGTAAATCGTGAAGACGGCTGTGTCTCGATCATCTTCATCTAAAGCCATTCCAAACATTAAGTTTTCTTCCTTCAGCGTACGGTTCAAAGTATCTACAATTTTATAAAGATCGTCTGTTTTCTGAACCCTTACGGTAGAAAGAGTTTCAATTTTATTTGCCATTGCACATTTCTCCCAACTATTGATTTGGCTCCTACTCGGTAAATACTTGTATTATTATAACAGGAATGAAAAGAAATTTAATCCTTCACTTTGCTTTTACAGCCAATCTTCCATTTGTTTTATCAATTTATTCGTCGATTCATGTGTGACAGGTATATCCGGTATCGACGAGAGGAAATATTTACCGTAGCTGGATTCAATGATCCGCTGATCACATATAAACACTATACCACGATCTGTACTTGAACGTATGAGACGGCCGAACCCCTGCCTGAAACGGATAATTGCTTCAGGTAGAGAGTATTCCATGAACGGATTTTTCCCTAGCTGTCTTACTAATTGCTCCCTCTTAGCCTGCACAGGCTGTCCAGGCGGCTGAAACGGCAGCCTTACGATGACCAGACAAGATAAATCATCTCCGGGAATATCTACCCCTTCCCAGAAAGAGCTTGTTCCAAGGAGAATCGACTGGTCAAATGCCTGGAAGTTCTTTTTTAACCGGTCCCTGCTGCCGCTTGAGACTCCTTGACCAAATATCATATACTCTTCAGGGTTAATCAATTCCTTCAGTAGATAGTAAGTTTTCTTCAGCATATCGTAAGAAGTGAATAAAACGAGCATCCTGCCTTTTGTGATATGGGCCATTGAGTAAATAGCCTCACTGACTGAATAAATAAATTCCTCCTGGTTATCTCTCACATTAGGAAAATCATTCGGTACCATTAACTTTACATTTTGATCAAAAGAATAGGGTGATGGAATGTTCTCTTCGATCAGTCTGTTATCGTTTGTGATACCGAGCGAGCCCTTTATAAAATTAAAAGAACGATTCGTAGTCAAGGTGGCGCTTGTAACGATCACACTTTGTTTGCTTGAAAATAAACGCTCTCTCAGTATCTGATTCAATTGGACAGGTTCGCTGAACATGTATAAGGAATGATTAGGTCCTTCCCCCTCGATTTCAATCCACTTCGCTTCGTTCTCATTTGCTTCTAATGGACTAAAATAAGAATGCAGCTGATTTTCAATTTTTTCACAAATCATGATGGAGTGATCTAAACGATTCAAAAGAATCGCAGGATCTTGACTGCTGGAACTTCTGGCATCTGGCAGGAGCTGGTCCTTCATCGATAGCATCAACCTTTTGATAGATGAAATGTTAGAAAGAAATCGATTTGTCATTTCTTCTGCTGTTTCTAGGAGGCGCTTATCTTTTTCATCTTCTAAAGAATACTGGATTCTTCCTATGTCACTTTTTGATTTGCCGGCCTGACGGCTTTTTCTTATTCCCTGGTAAAGGTATCTCATCAATTGATTCAACTCATCTTTAGCTTTATCAATTGCTTGACGATGACGATCGAGCAGCTGCTTGAAAGCCGTCCTGCCCTCTTTGAAATATCTTTCAGAGAACTGTTCGCCCATTTGAGAAAGCTGTCTTTGCAGTTCCTTATAATTCAAACGAATTCCGAAATATCGACTGGCCACAGACTCTAACTGGTGCCCTTCATCAATGATGATTTTGTCGTAAGGCGGAAGGCGTTTTTCTGAACTAATCAGATCTAAACAAAGCATGGAATGATTCGTAATGATAATGTTTGCTTGAGATGCCTTCTTCTCCGCCCATTCAAAATAAGATGATTCAGATTTCAGTTGTACGGCTTTTTTGGACTGTTCTGCTGAAACCTTGTGCCAAAATTGCTGCCCATTAGAAGGGAGCTGGATTTCGTCTATATCACCTGTCGTCGTCTGTGTAAGCCAAACAAGAATCATTGATTTGGCCAAAGCTTCATCGTAATTATCATGTACAGAATTTTCCAGCTCAAAACTGAAATGAACGAGTGAAATGTAGTGACTGCGTCCCTTGAACAACTCAGCCTTCACCGGTTGACCTAAAGCCTCGGCAATTTTAGGTATCTCATCGTTGAGCAATTGATTCTGCAGGGAAGTCGTATGTGTCGATACCACTATTCTCTGCTGGTTTTTGATCGAGTAGTACAAGGCAGAAACCAAGTATGCCAGCGACTTTCCAGTTCCTGCTCCCGCTTCAAGCAGAGCATGGCGTCCTTCTGTCAATGATTGATGGACGAGATCGGACATTTTCCGTTGGCCTTCTCTTTGTTCAAAACCGAGTATGGAGCGCTTTAGTCCGTCCTCCCCCTCGTACAGATTTTCCAGCCACTCCTCATAATTCTCTGGTATTTCAAAACCGTCGGAATGGGCGGAAGATAATTTTCTAACAGCAATTCCATGCCAAAGAGTGTACTCTTCCTCTTGATCTGCACGGTATCTCACTCGGTTTAAAGCTTCCTCGATAAACTCCCGAAAACCGCTCTTCAGCTTTGACGTGACTTTTAAAAGATGGGTAAGTGTCCGCTCCGGTAACTTGTAAAGCGAATCCAGTAGGTAGATGAGCAATTCGCCAGTCACTTGTGCGTCTGACAACGCACGGTGCGGACGATCATGACCAAAGTTAAGAGCCTCAGAAATCCTGCCCAATTTGAAGCTGGGAGATGTCGGTATCAGAACTCTGGCCAATTCTACTGTATCGATTATTTGATTATTTAAGGAGGAAAATCCACAAGCATTCAACTCTGCGTTTAAGAAGCCTAAATCGAATTCTATATTATGTGCAACTATGTATGCATTCTTAAATAACCCATAGACTTCCTCAGCTATTTCCGAAAACAGAGGAGCATGGGAAACGTCCTCATCGTCTATTCCTGTCAGAGATGTGATAAACGGAGGGATATCCCTTTCAGGGTAGACCAGACTGGAGAATTCCTTCACCACCCGACTATCTTTAAGCACTACTATACCTATTTCTATAATACGATCTTTTTTAGATGATGCGTTTCCGGTTGTTTCTAAATCTACTACGGCAAAAGTAGCCATGCCTTCCCCTCCTTTAACACTTCCCCAACATAAAGCAAGGACCTTGCCCTAACCATTGGCAAAGATCCTCACTCTTGCTCACTACCATATTCAAAACGCTGTCGGCGATGAATTATTATTGAACAGCTTGAATTCAAAGACGAGTCACTTCTTTATAGAGTCATCGCAGTCAGCGGAGGCTCTTCTTCTATAATTTCTCTTACTTTATTATTCTCATCCATAATTGCGATCTTTGGCTTAAATTCTCCCAACTCTTCTTTACTCACCATAGCATAGGAGACGATGATAATGACATCGTCAGGCTGGACAAGCCGGGCTGCGGCTCCATTGAGGCATACTACTCCACTGCCTCTTTCTCCTGCAATCACATAAGTCTCTAGACGTGCTCCATTATTATTATTAACAATCTGTACTTTTTCATGAGGTAAAATGTCTACCATCTCTAATAAGTCTTGATCAATCGTAATACTGCCCACGTAGTTTAAATTGGCCTCTGTTACGCGAGCTCGATGGATCTTAGCTTTCATCATTGTTCGAAACATGATGTATCCTCCTTGATCAATTACCCTTATCGAGACTTGCTTCATTTAAGATAACATTGTCTATCAGCCTTGCCCTCTCATAAAAAACAGCAATAGCAAGTATAACTTGACGATCGATTTTCTCTAATGGTTCAAGTTCAGGGTAAGATAATAACTCAATATAGTCTATTTTACCACGAGTCTTATTTTCAAGAAACTGTCTAGTTTCGTGCAGCACGGCAGCAGGGAGGTTTTCCCCTCGTTCAATTAGCTCTTTTCCATATTGCAGCGCTTCCTGAATAGACGGCGCCTCTTCTCTTTCCTTATCCGATAAGTTTACATTACGGCTGCTTTTAGCAAGCCCGTCAGCCTCACGCACTGTATCGACGGCGACTAGCTCGATCGGAAAATTGAAATCCTCGATCAAAGCGTCCACTACTGCTACTTGCTGAGCATCTTTTCTGCCGAAATATGCGCGGTCGGGCTGACAGATGTTGAACAGTTTCGTAAGGATGGTAACGACACCTTCAAAATGTCCCGGTCTGCTTTTTCCACATAATACATTGCCTCTTCTTACCACGGAAATATTTAAAGATAAAGGCTGAGGATACATCGTTTCAGTTGTAGGAAAAAAAACCAAATCGACTCCATGCTTTTCTGCTAAAGCCAAATCTCGTCCTTCATCTCTCGGATAGGCATCTAAGTCCTCGTTTTCACCGAACTGAAGGGGATTAACAAAAATACTTAGAACTACAATGTCGTTCTCTTCCTTTGCCTTGTCAATGAGTTTCAAATGTCCTTCATGCAAAAAACCCATGGTCGGTACAAAGCCGACCGTTTGTCCAGATAGTTTTTTATTTGATATTGTTGCTTTCACATCATTGATAGAATTAAAAACATCCATAAATCATGTACCCCCATTATTTAGGAAGGAAATCAGGGTTCATCGTAAAAGTGTGCTTCGTTTCAGGGAATGCTCCAGACTTCACTTCACTTACGTAAGACTCCACCGCTTCTAACATATTGGAATGACTATCCATGTAAGACTTCACAAATTTAGGAAGTCTGTCTACACCATATTTTAAAATATCATGGTAGACGAGAACCTGTCCATCGACTTCTGCTCCAGCACCGATTCCAATGGTCGGGATTTCGAGTTGTTCAGAAATTAGCTGAGCCAGCTCTTTAGGGATGCATTCAAGTACTAAAGCCACAGCTCCAGCTTCTTCTATGCTTTTGGCATCTTCAAGCATCTGCTGTGCAGCTCTTTCATCTTTGCCCTGAACTTTATACCCTCCCAATACATGAACAGATTGCGGAGTCAACCCCAGGTGTCCAACTACAGGAATGCCGGCATACGTCAGTTTCTCGATCGTATGTAAAACTTCACCTGCTCCTTCTACCTTCAGAGCTTGTGCTTCGGTTTCTTGGAAAATCTCCCTTGCATTTTTCAAAGATTCTTCTATCGAAATATGGTAAGACATAAAAGGCATATCCACGACGACAAACGTATTCTTCGCACCTCTTCTTACTGCCTTACCGTGATGGATCATGTCGCTTACTGTAACAGGAATCGTGGACTCATAACCAAGGACGACCATCCCTAGACTATCTCCTACTAATATCATCTCAGTACCTGCCTGTTCAGCTATTTTAGCAGAAGGGTAGTCATATGCGGTAAGCATTGTGATTTTATCCCCATCAGCTTTCATTTGGCTGAGCTTCGTCTTATTTAGCATCATATCCTCCTTCTCCCCACTGAATCTCAGCAGAATACAATTTCTCGCTCTTCCCTTCACTGTCTCTTGCTATTAAAGCACCATCAGGCTCGATCCCTACAAGGGTCGCCTCCCATGTCCGTCTCATCGTTGATATGGTAACCTTTTCTCCAATTTTGTACCCGTATGTTTCCCAGATTTCTTTTACATAATTGAAACCCTCAGCAGCATATTGATCATAGGTGCATTCAAACTGCTTCAATATCTCCTGGATCGTTGAAGTGATATTCCATTCTTCCTTTGATTCTGCCCTTAAGGAAGAGGCTTTATGCCTTATATCCACTGGAATCTCTTCCGCAGATTGATTGAGATTTATTCCGATACCAATGGCGACATATTGAATTTGATCGTGCTCGGCTTGCATTTCGGTCAAAATTCCGGATACCTTTTTATGATTAATCAAAATATCATTCGGCCATTTGATAAAGGGGATCAGCTGGGATTGAGAAGCAATTACCTTTGCCAAAACCGTAGCTGCAAGTAAGGTAATTTGGGGTGCTTGTACAGGCGATAATTCAGGACGCAGTAAAATACTCATCCAAATTCCTTTGCCTTTAGGGGAGTGCCACGGCCTGGACATTCTTCCTTTACCTTTAATCTGCTCATCTGCAACGACAACGGTTCCGTGCGGTTTGCCTTGCTTCGCCAGCTGGTGGACGATATCCTGCGTCGAATCGACTTCTTCGTAATGATGCAGCTGGTGGCCGATCCAACTCGTCCTCAATCCCCAGTGAATAGTGTTTTCACTTGTTTTATCAGGAGATGCGATGATCCTGTACCCTTTCCTTTGCACTGCTTCCACTTCATATCCGTCTTTCTCCAATTCTTTCATATGCTTCCATACCGCAGTGCGAGAAATATTCAGGTGATCAGACAGCTGCTGCCCAGAAATATAATCATCTTCCTGATTCAATAGTTTTATGAGTCGGTTTCTTGTCGATTCCATGAGTGTACCCATTCCTTTATGACTTGATATTCATTAGCGATTTTCTTTAAAACGACCGCCTTTTCGATACGTTGTAAACTGTCCCCTATCCATCTCCCTTTTTCACTACCAGGAAAAGCCTGAATAAGATCTTCCGCTTGAAACGATAATTCTTTTTTTGACTTGATCGGAAGTTTTTCGTAACGCAATGCAAGCTGTTTTCCGTCTATTTTACAATCAAGCGCTTTAGCTACGTTTATTAAATGAACCTGCAAATGCGCTGGAAGCTGGTATAAAATCCAATCGTAATCCTCAGTCTCAAAGCTGAATGCTTTGACAGCGTCATACAGATGAAGAGCTTCGAGTTTAACACGATTGGATAACTTCCATTCTTTGACCCAATCATGCACTGTATAAGCAGATCCTTGCATTAGATAGAATGTAATTACTTCCGCCATGTTTTTAAGGTTACAGGCCGGTAGCTTTTTAAGTAAGCTTAATTCTTTATTGAACATGGGGAGGAAGCTGCCAATTTTCAAAGAAAGGCACAAGGGTAATATACGCTTATAACCCTCCCCTGCTAACAGCTTCTCAAATTCAACGGCCTTCCGTTCAACTGAAATATGTCGTAACAAAGGAGCGCACACCCTGATAGCCTGTACAAGAGGATTGTCTAAATTGAACCGAAGCTGACTCGCGAAACGTAATGCCCTCAAAATGCGTAAAGGGTCCTCCTCAAAACGCTCTTCTGGAACTCCCACAGCACGTATGATCTTACGCTCCAAGTCCATTTTCCCGCCATATGGATCAATGAGCTCAGCAGCGGAATTAAAAGCCATAGCGTTGATCGTAAAGTCTCTTCTCGCCAGGTCATCCTCTATACTATCTATAAACTCCACTTGGTCAGGGTGACGATAATCGGCATAAGCAGTCTCCGAACGATAAGTAGTAATTTCATAGGATACACCTTTATAGCGGATAATCACTGTACCATGCTCTGCTCCCACAGGAATCACTTTATCAAATGCTTGCATCACTTGGTCAGGAGAAAAAGAACTAGCTAAGTCAATGTCCCCTAATGGTCGGTCTAGAAAAGAATCCCGAACGGCACCGCCTACAATATGAGCTCTTCCTCCCTTTTGCTCGATATTATGGATGATTTCAAAAGCATGTTTGAGATTAGGCTTCATCATATTGGATCACCTGATCATAAAGTTGTTCATATTGACGTAATATCGTTTGTGAAGCGAATTTTTCCTTTACGACCTGCTCTGCTTGTATAGAAAACTGATGCAAGACTTTTTCATCACTGAGCAGAGAAATAGCGTAGTTTGAAATTTCATCGATATCTCCAAGCTCAGCTATATATCCTGTCTCCCCGTGATCGATGACCTCAGGAATACCTCCGACTCTAGTACCGATACAAGGTACACCACAGGCCATCGCTTCTAATAGCACTAATCCAAAGCTTTCTTTCTCAGATAAAAGAAGCTTCAGATCGGATATCGCAAGAAGCTCGTTGACATTTTCTTGTTTTCCTAAAAAAAGAACGTGGTTTTCTAAATTCAACGTTTTTACAAGCTGATAACACATAGAATACTCAGGTCCGTCGCCTATCAACAGGAGTTTACTTGGTACCTCCTCCCTGACTTTGGCAAACACTTGAATGACATCCGTGACACGTTTGACTCTTCTGAAGTTGGACACATGAATGATCACTTTTTCTTCTTCTTTGATTTTATATTCCTTTTTTAATTGAGCATTGGGGTTTCGAAAATATTGACGTTCGTCTACAAAATTATATATGACGTCAATTGGTTTTACCGTTTCCAACTGTTCTCTTGTTTGGCTCACTAAACTTTCAGAAACAGCCGTCACCCGGTCGGACTGATCTATTGCGAATTTGATCATCTGCTTCAAACTCGAATCGATTCCAAGCACCGTAATATCTGTTCCATGTAAAGTCGTGACAATTTTTATATCCCTGTCACTCATCTGTTTAGCAAGAATCGCTAATACTGCATGGGGCATAGCATAGTGCACATGCAGGATATCTAGCTCTTCCCGATTAATCACTTCAGCCATTTTATTAGCCAGTGAGAGGTCGTAAGGAGGATGCTGGAACACTGGGTAATTACTGACCTCTACTTCATGATAAAAGATATTGGGATATACCCGGTTCAACCGGAAGGGTAACTGAGTGGTGATAAAATGTATCTCGTGACCTTTCTCAGCTAAAAGCTTTCCAAGTTCTGTCGCGATGACCCCCGAACCGCCGACAGTCGGGTAACATGTGATTCCAATTTTAGCCATACCTATTCCACCTGATTTCTCTCATCTTTTGCAACTTTTCTCCAATTAAAATCTCCGCGGTCCAGGGCACGGATCATGATTTCTGCACCTGCCAAATTGGTGGCAACAGGGATTTGATGAACATCACACAGCCTTAACAAAGCTGTAATATCCGGCTCATGCGGCTGAGCGGTCAATGGATCACGGAAAAAAATCACCATATCCATTTGATCATCAGCAATTTTAGAACCAATTTGCTGGTCGCCGCCCAAAGGTCCAGATTGAAAACGTACAATCGATAGTCCCGTCGCATCGGCTATTTTTTTGCCTGTCGTTCCTGTTGCAAACAACTGGTGTTTTTCCAGTATATTTTGATACGCGGTCGTGAACGTTATGATTTCCGGCTTTTTCTTATCGTGCGCAATTAAAGCGATATTCATTGAGATCCTCCTTAATCCAATAGCTCTGTTAAATTTCCAAGTTCATAGCTTCCTTATCGTTAAGATCGGTTTCGTTAATTGTGCTTGGAGAATGGGGTCTTGAATAAAGCTCCCTTACCGCAAGGAAGACGGTAAGCTTCCTCTTACAAAACATCTTAGAATCAAGTCTTTACCAATCCTGCAAAATTAATGGGTCACTCTCTTATGAAAATTCAATAACACCCTATAACCTTCCTAATCCAATAAATGTTCAAGTCCATATACTAATACGTCGAGGTTCATTACTTCTGTTGCAGCCAATTTCACGCCTGACATGAATGACTCTCTATGATAAGAATCATGTTTGATCGTTAAAGTCTGCCCAAGACCACCGAAAATCACTTCCTGATGCGCGACAAGACCAGGGAGACGAACACTGTGGATTCTCATCCCATCATAATCAGCACCTCTCGCGCCTTCTATAGTCTCTTTTTCATTTTCATGACCTTGCTTATGTCCGTCTCTCTCTTCCTGAATCAGCTGCGCGGTTTTAGCAGCTGTACCTGAGGGAGCGTCCAGTTTCTGATCATGATGTTTTTCAATGATCTCAACGTCAGGGAAATGTTTGGCTGCCCATTTGGAAAATTGCATCATCAATACGGCACCTACAGCAAAATTAGGTGCGATAACTGCGCCAAGCTGTTTCGTTTCTGCCAGCTGTCTAAGCTCAGATAGTTGATCATCAGAAAAACCTGTCGTACCTACAACTGGCCTTATTCCATTTTCAAGAGCTAGCTTAGTATGCTTATAGCCATATTCCGGAGTTGTAAGGTCAATTAAAACATCAGCCTCAACTTCTTGCATACATATTTCAGCGTCCGTATATATTATAGCTTCCATTGAAGGCAGCCCACCGATGTCCTGTACGCGTTCTCCTTCGTGTTTCCGATCGATACATGCTGCGAGCTCGAGCGTATCGTCCTTTTCTATCATTCGAAGAGCTTCGCTTCCCATTTTCCCTCTTGGTCCTGCTACGATACAACTAATTTTATTCATCGTCTTTCTCTCCTTCTTTTCCTTTTCGTGTCCAGCGATTTTTATCTCTTGTTTCAATTTTACTCATAGATTGTTCAAATGCCTCTGATAAATCCAAATTTAGTGAGTTTGCGAAGCAGGTTAGCACAAAAAGCACGTCTCCCAATTCTTCTTCCAAAGCTTTATCCGCTTCAGTGGATTTTTTAGGCTTTTCTCCGTACCTGTGGTTAATTTCTCTGGCTAGCTCTCCAACCTCTTCCGTTAACCGCGCCTGCATACTTAAAGGGGAGAAATACCCTTCTTTAAATTGTGATATGTATCGATCCACTCTTTTTTGAATGTCTTTCGTATTGTAATTCATTATCAAAACTCCTCGCAATTAGCTTCTCCTATTGTAATGGTAGCCAAAAGGCGGCTATTTGACAAATTATTAGAACTATACACATTGTGGGTTCATAGGTGAAACTTTATAATGGAAGTCGTGATATTAATTACGGAGGTGACAAAGTTTGAAAGTGTTTAATTTAAAAATCAAAAATATCTTTTTCATTCTTGTAGGTTCTGCTATTTTTTCATTCGGTCTTGTCCACTTTAACATTCAAAATGAGTTAGGTGAAGGCGGCTTTACAGGAATCACCTTGCTGCTTCTTTATTTATTCAATTTAGATCCTGCATTAATGAACATCGTCTTAAACATACCTGTTCTAATTGTCGGATGGAAGACTTTAGGGCGCACAACGTTTTATTATTCGCTTATCGGTATTCTTGCGGTTTCAGTCTTTATTCGTATTTCTCAAATATATTTGATAGAAATCGATTTGGCTTCGGATTTGACGCTAGCTTCCTTATTCGCCGGGGTGTTTATAGGGGTAGGTCTCGGCATCATATTCAGGTATGGCGGAACAACCGGAGGCGTAGATATTATAGCTCGTCTAATGAATAAATATTTAGGCTGGAGTATGGGACGTGCCATGTTTTTATTTGATGCCCTCGTTATTTTCACTTCGATCATTACATACCTCGACCACATTAAGGGAATGTATACTCTAGTTGCTGTATTTATTGGAGCACGTGTCATTGATTTCATCCAAGAAGGAGCTTATGCAGCAAGAGGAACGACGGTTATATCTGAAAAAAGCGAACAAATTTCCGCTTCGATCATGAAAGAAATGGATCGTGGAGTAACAGTATTACAAGGAAGGGGTTCCTTTACCGGTAGCAGTCGTGATGTCCTTTACTGCGTTATCGCTAAAAATGAAATTGTACGACTCAAGAATATCATTGAACAGATAGATCCTCATGCATTCGTGGCCATAAGCCATGTCCATGATGTAGTAGGAGAAGGCTTTACATTAGATGAAAATAAAATGCCTTTAGATGACTAGAAAGAGTTGTTGGAGATGCAGGGGTGGTTGGCAAGCCAGGGTGAACAATTCACTTTTTATCATCATATAAAACCTTTAATTTAAAAACGATCTCGAATTTGAGTCTTCAAGATAAGGTAACTGATATGGAAGTACAATTTAATTTAACAGAGTCAAATGATAAAAAAATCCCTCTTGATTGTCATCAAGAGGGATTTTACGTATTTAATCCTGTTGAGTAAAAATGAAGATGAACCTCATTAGTTCTGCTAATGCGACAAGCGCACCTGCTACATATGTCAATGCGGCAGCATTCAGTACTTTTTTAGTTTTCCGTTCTTCATCATTACGAATGACCCCGGTAGAAACAAGCTGCCCCATTGCTCGATTCGAAGCATCAAATTCCACTGGAAGGGTTACAAACTGGAATAATACCGCAAAGGCGAAGAACACGATACCAAGAAGCAGTAAGCCGGACATTTGTAAAAGCATACCGCCAATAATTAAAAAGATGGACGTGTTAGAACCAAAGCTTGCCAGCGGTACTAATGCACTGCGGAATTTTAAGAAAGCATACTCTTCAGCATCCTGAATCGCATGACCCACTTCGTGAGCTGAAACAGCTGCAGCAGCCATTGAACGGCCATGGAAGTTATCAGAAGAAAGTCTAATGACTTTTTTCCTCGGGTCGTAGTGGTCTGAAAGCATACCTTTTGTTTCTTCGATTTTAACATCATAAATTCCATTATCATTCAGTATTTTTCTAGCTACTTCTGCCCCGGTCATACCAGAAGAAGTCGCCACTTTTGAATATTTCTTATACGTACTTTTTACTTTTGACGAGGCCCATATAGGCACAATCAAAATAATCGCAAAGTACAGAAGTAATTCCATTTTCATTCCTCCATCTTAGATGTGTACTACGTGTATAGGTCAATTTTAGTCAAAAAAATAAAATAAATCAACTATTTAGTTTTTGTTTAACTTGAGTTTCTTCTTTTTCTGCTCTATATTTTCTATATCCTACATACACCAGTGTCAAAAGGATAGTGCTGCCAATAATTATAGCTGTCCAAATAAAAGCATCATAGGTAAGTGATTCGTCTTCTTCGAGTATTAAATGGTCTAAGTCTCTGACTAGAGATTGCTGTGTACCTGCAGTTGGATTGTTAACGTACAGATCCATTGTTGAAGTGATGCTATTGACAGACTCTCCTTTAAAATAATGGGACATCGCGGGTTCTAGGTTTGCCCATTTCTCCGTAACTAAAGAAGGAGAAGTTTCAGCATTTTCCACTAAAACTTTCAGTTCATCAACTTTGCTCAATAGGTATTTTTCAGGTTCAGGATCTACCCCTGCTTCTACAAAAAGAATAAATGTATCAGCATGGTGATAAGGGTCTTCGATCGTATTCTGTACTAGCCGGTTGAGGGTTTCAAGCTGGGCTTCAGACTCCCCTTCAAAATAGCTTTCCAATTCACTATATCGATTATTCAGCATTTTTGTAGCCAGCTCAACCTTTTGATCTTGGAGCAAATATTCATATTGACTGATGAAGGGATCTAACGTATCGTTTTTTTCACTGGCGAATATCCAACTATTACTTATGAAAAAAAGTCCTGATAACAATAGGAAAATAACAACAATAGCTCGTCCCATGGTCACTCTCTCCTTCAAATTCTATCTTATAGATAGTGTATGAAAAAGAGGTAGAGATTAGACCGAATGGCTGTTATTCCTCGTAAGGTAATAACAAACACCGATACAGAAGATACTCAGCCAAAAAGTGAAATACCCGATTTCATTCATATTATCCATAATAGCTGAGTAGATGGGCATTTGCTCAAACACATAATCTATGACGTCATTGTGCAGTGTCCATATAGCTGCGACCACGATATGCCTCATTCGAATTTTGTAGTAAGGCGCATACAGTAAACCCTGCACTGCCATCGCTCCATGTGAAATTACAAGCATATAGCCAGTCCACGGTAATTGGCCGTATTCTACAAAAGTCAGTCCATTCATAACGACAGCCCATATGCCGTATTTCAACAAAGTAATCATAGCTAGCGCTTCGATATAGGGAACGTTTTTCTTATATAAGTAAAACCCTAAAAATATCGTAAAAAACAAACTCGCTGTCGGACTGTCGGGTACAAAAATCAAGTAAATCGGTTCTGTAATAGAAAGCTGGCTCTCATACCAAATATACCCGTATATTGTACCGAATAGATTGACGATAAAAAGCACGGTTAAAAATATGCGATGATTCAGTATGTAAGGGATGATTGTTTTCATAAAAAGGCCTCCCTAGAATAAATGAGCCGCGCTCTAAAAGGAAGAGCACGGCTCATTATAAAAATTCCATGTTATACTTATTCGGATTCTTCTTCAGACTCTTCACTTGAGCCTTCTTCAGAACCTTCTTCCTCGGATCCTTCATCGCTAGAACCTTCTTCTTCTCCGCCTTCAGAACCCTCTTCTTCTCCCGTAGGGTTAGTTACAAATGCGGCTAAGGCATCAAGTTCTTCCTCGGATCCTTCGAAAATTCCAGCTGGCATTTCGCCGATACCTTCTTGTGCAATTTGTTTAATTTGATCTGCCGGTAATTGAGTATCCAATAAAGCTGGATAGCTTCCAGTACCTTCAAGATTACCTCCGTGACAGCTCGCACAGTTTTGTTCATAAATTTCGTAACCTGCAGCCTCTGTATCGATTTCCACTTCTTCAGCTTCCATACTGACTCCATAATCTTCCCCACGTTGTGCATAATCCACTTCAGAGACAGATTCGTAAGTTAGCCAGAAAGTTGCGAAAAAACCGAGCAACATTAGTCCAACAGCGATTGGACGTTTAGTTGGCCGACGATCAGGTCCTCGATCGAGAAACGGCGCAAGTAAAAGAGCTCCGAATGCGATACCTGGTGCTACCAATGCACCGAATACGATGAAGTCACCGCCGGCATATTGATATTTTAGAAATTCGTATAGAAATAAGAAATACCAGTCTGGTAATGGAATGTACCCTGCATTAGTTGGATCTGCCTGCTGCTCAAGTGGTGAAGGGTGAGCGGCCGTCAAAATTAAGAAACCAATGAGGAAAACCGATCCGACCAGCCATTCTTTCAGCAGGAAGTTCGGCCAAAATGCTTCCGTCCGACCAGGGTATTCTGAGTAATCTTTTGGTAAATTGGCTTTTTGTTCGGCAGTAATCCTTGAATCACCGACAAACTTCATACCTTTTCCCCTATGCACAGCTTTCCCTCCTTTACATCAATCCCGTCTTATAGTGGACCGGAAATTCCTTGTTTACGGATTAAAACGAAGTGAGCACCCATCAGACCGAATAATGCTGCAGGTAAGAAAAACACGTGAATCGCAAAGAAACGAGTCAGTGTTTGAGCTCCAACTATAGTCGGATCCCCTGCTAACAGTGATCGGATACTGTCACCAATGATCGGCGTAGCAGCTGCGATTTCAAGTCCTACTTGTGTAGCAAAATAAGCTTTGTTATCCCAAGGGAGCAAGTACCCTGTGAAACCAAGGCCAAGCATTACAAAGAATAATAATACGCCTACTATCCAATTCAATTCCCTAGGCTTTTTATAGGCGCCTTGGAAAAAGACTCGTAAAGTATGTAGAAACAGCATGACGATTACTAAACTTGCTCCCCAGTGGTGCATACCGCGGACGATCTGACCATAGGCAACTTCCCTTTGCAGGTAGTATACCGATTCCCAAGCGTTCTCAATATCAGGTACGTAATACATCGTTAAGAACATGCCTGATAAAATCTGAATCACTGTAACGAAGAATGTCAAACCACCAAAACAGTAAACGAATGCTGAGAAATGGTGGGCCGGATTGACATGCTCAGGTACTTCGTGGTCAGCGATATCACGCCATAAAGGAGTGATGTCTACTCGCTCATCAACCCAATCATAAATTTTTTGTAGCATGAATTACGCCCCCTATCTATCTTGTTCTTGTCCAAGGTATAACATCCCTTCTTCGACCTTGTGATCGAACAAAGGTAAAGGTGCTGTCGGTGGTGTTCCCGGGACATTAACACCATCTTTCGTATAACGACCAGCATGGCATGGACAATAAAACTGATCAGGATACTCTTCTTGAGAAGCCCAGTCAACGGTACAGCCCAAGTGCGTACAGATTGGTGAAAGGGCAACGATTTCATCATCCTCTGTACGGTATACCCATGCCGTTTTTTGGACCTCTGATTCATACCAACCGTCCACTTGTTCGACGATCCATTCAAATCTCTGCGGTTCATTCGTAATTTCATCTACTGATGCTACAGATTGAAAATCTCCAGCAGCGGATGGCTTTAAAACAGGATCAATGGCAAATCTGACCATTGGCGCCAGCATACCTGCAGCCATGAAACCGCCTACACCAGTGAGTGTGTAGTTTAAAAATTGACGACGGGATACTCTTTGTTTATCGCTCATTCTTTTCCCCCCTCTATGCTGAAATCCATGCTCATGGAATGATTACATACAGTTTACTAGGACATTACTATGATAGCGCAATCTTAAAGCGCGGTCAATAAAATATAGAAGGCTCGGTAAAGTTTTCCTAGTCACCAGTAAGCCTTTATTAGTTCACTAATTTGACTCACTTGCTCTTTTACAAACGACTTCGTTTCAGATGAATGTAAGTCCCTTTCATTCATACTAGGAACCCAAAGGAGCTGCCCCTTCAATGCCTGCTCCCATTTTTTCCATTTTGGATCAAAAGTAAACAGAAATACATGGGACAGAGGCTGCGATTGAAATCTTTCCACCCATTGATTGATACGATGAACTTCTGTTTCGTTCGACCCTGTTATGTAATCGTATTCTGGTGACACTATTATTCTTCCCCGATATTCTTTTTCTAGTAAGTGTGTAAACAATTGATTCAATTCTCTTTGAAAAGCTTCTTTAGTTACATTCGAGTCTGAAGCAGGATTAAAAGGGATGAGAGGTATAATTAATGTATCGATATATTCTTTTTCTTTGATATATAAGCTCAAATCTTTTCTCGTCCATTGCACGATGTCTTCCTCCTCCTTCCTTATGTTCTATTCTACTAGATTTGAACGAAAAAAAAAGCTAAGAGGGAAAAATTCCTCTTAGCTATTCAAGTTGATAACACTTCAACGCTTCATTTACTTCGCCTAATGAGCTCGCCAGTTCACAGAATCGGTGCTGATCTCCAGACTGGAGACTTTCATCAATTTGCTTTTCAAGTTCCTGTTTTTTGAAAAGCAAAAGGCTGGATGACAGCAATTGGTCTGCTTCTTGCCGGTCGTTATCATTCACATAATGATCTTTAGGTAAATAGGGGTTTTCTTCAAGAACTAAAGCATACATAGAACACTGATGAGCATTCTCGAAATTCATTTGAATGTATATCGGTTCATCCTGGTTCATTCTTAAGTCATGGAACGACTTTTCCGCATCATTTGTCATGACCTGACCTTTGTAGAAGCGGAATGGCGGATCCTTGACACCTTGAGCTGTTATCTCCATCCCTCTTGGACATAACTTGACATCTTCCACGAAACACACGTACGAAAGCAAAGATTCGTGATTCATTAAGTAATTAAGAATCCAGACACTTTCTCTTTTTTTCAGTTGATAATGATTTAAGAACCAACGGACAAATTCTTTTTTTTCATTAACAGAAATCGGTGTTTCCATAGGCGCCCCTCCTGCGCTATTACTTTTCACTTAATCGGCTGATAAACTCTTCTACTTCTGTATTGGACGGTTCGATGGCCAAGTACTCTTTCAAGACATTCTTTCCTTCTTCCATTCTTCCTTCTTCAACAAGGAAATATCCATAAGCTTTCAAAAAGACATCGTCATTTCTTAAGGAAGGATAGGCATTCTGATAGTGAACCAATGCTTGATTGTAGTCTTCCTCTTCTTCGTACGCTTTGGCGAGTTCAAACAAATAGTCAGGGTCTTCTTCGCCCAATGATAGAAGTTGATTAATTAATTCTATGATGGATTCTTGGTCGCCATCACTTTTATAATTTTCAATTAAAAAGAGTACAGCTTCCTTATAGCCGGGATCTAAGGCGACAGCCTCTCTCATATACTTATATCCTGAGTCCTTATCACCTGATTTATGGGATAAAGTTCCCGCTAAATGGAACAACTCTTTATTATATTCATCTTTAGCCAGACCTTTTTTTGCCATTTCAAGAGCTTCAGAAGGCATCCCCTCTGATTCATATGCTTGGGCTAACAGAGGATAAACCGATTGGTAATACGGGTCATCATCAATTAAACGCTCCCATACATGAATTGCTATATCATTACGCATAGCTTGAAAAGCTACAAACCCATATCGGAACATGACATCAGCATTGTCTTCTTCTACTTTCTCAAAGTACTCCAGTGACTTTTCGAATTCTCCATGAGCAGCATAAGCCTCCGCAAGTCGGGTGGCCACTTCAATATCAGCGATGACGGGTTGGTGATGTAATGCATTCTCGTAAAATGGAATGCACTTATTGTATTCCCCGTTAGAAAATGCTAATTCGCCTAGAGCGAAATCTATAACCGCTTCATTCGGCTCCAATTGTTTAGCTGTCAACAGCTTTTGCTCAGCTACTTCGAACAGACCTTGTGATTGATATAAATCTGCCAGTTGGAGTAAGGATTCTAAATAACCTTCATCTTCTGGTGTAAACTCATTGAGGAGGTTAATCGCCTCTTCGTCTTCATTCAAATCGATGTGAATCTCAGACATCATGACCTTAAGCTCTGCTTCTTTAGGGTAACGCTGCATCAACTCAAGAAGTATGATTTTAGCTTCTTCCAGCATCCCCCACTGGATGTAAAGCTCTGTTATCGTAAAGCGTTCCTCTTCATCAGCTTCTGGCAAGTATTGTTGTAAAATTTGTAAGGCTTCCTCAGTTTTATCTGCTTCCATTGCTTGGATCGCTCTATGAATTTCCTCCATAATGACTTCCTTTCAACATCTAAACAAATTGTTATCGATGGAACTTTTTTATTATGCAGCCCTGTGATGAGTGATCATCCCATTCCTCAATCGTAGAAATGAGTTCTCAACTCAAGGAACATTTGAACTAGCCCCATGATATAAGAAAAGCCCAACTTCATCAACTAACTCGCCTACCTATTACTCATAAATATGAATAGAGGGGAATTGTAGGCAATGCTTATATCGGACGCTAGTTAAAAAAGACGTCCTCCATCTGAATTTATAACCTAATAATACCATACTTGTTCCTTAAGATTGTCCAAAACCTTTCGTTATTCATCTCACTATTTCTACTTGTTTAGACAGAAAGATATAACGGTATTCGACGAATGGTGAACGCTCTAGAAAGCTCACCAAGCTCCAACAGAAAGCGAGCCACTCCCCGCCACCCTGATCCACTAATTATCTCGACATCAAGCCTTCAACAATCCTGCCATATTGTTGAATAACTCACTTATCAACATCAACAACGATCTTTAACATAGACTTTTAATTTGAGGTTGGGGAACGGCTTAAGGGAAAGCGCGTATCTGAAATAACATGGCCTAATATGATTATGAACCTGTCCATGTTATACTTTGCAGCCTTCTCGTATGATTTTGTCTTCTTGCTTAACTTGTTTAATTGCACGAACAGATGACAGTGAAATTTTCTATCTTTAAAAAGAATTTTTTCGGCAAACGAATAAGCTCCCATACCGATGACCTCCTGAAAGGCTTTTTACATGGTATGAGAGCTCAATTTAATGTATGATTCGTTATTTACAAACTTCTTCTAAATGTTCAAAAAAGTTAGGGTAGGAAATATTTATACAATCCTTATCTTTGATTGTTACGGGGGCCTCGGCGATTAAGGAGGCGATAGCGCCCATCATACCGATTCGATGATCTCCATAAGAATGTAAACCTCCGCCCGACAATGGTGTAGGCCCGTAAATGATCATTCCATCCTCTGTCGCCTCTACTTGAGCACCGATTCCATTCAAATTGTTTACTACAGCTTCTATTCGGTCAGTTTCCTTGACTTTCAGCTCTTTTGCATCCTTGATCACCGTAGTTCCTTCAGCTTGAGTAGCCGCTAAAGCTAAAATAGGAATTTCATCAATTAAATTAGGGACGAGGTCACCTTCGATGGTTACAGCTTTCAATGCACTGAAGCTGATTTTCACTTCACCTACAGGCTCATCACCGATTTTTTCGGTCTCCTTCACTTCGATTGATGCCCCCATTTGTTCAAGCGCCGTCAAAATCCCATTTCTGGTCGGGTTCAAACCAACGTTTTCAATGGTTAATTCGCTATTTGGTGTGATAGCAGCAGCTACAATAAAGAATGCAGCAGAAGAAATATCCCCCGGTACTCGCAGGTCAGAGGCTTTTGGCTGTTGGTTACCTGGAATAGTCAGATTGTTACCTGATTGATTAAGCTCCACTCCATATTGGGACATGAGCATTTCGGTGTGATTGCGTGTCGTACCTTTTTCAATGACCGTAGTTTCACCGTCCGCAAGCATTCCCGCAAGGAGCAATGCAGATTTAACTTGGGCACTTTTTACATTCATTTCAATAGTTGTGCCCATAAGCTTCTTCCCATTAAAGGCTAAAGGAAGAAGTCTTGCGTCCTCTCTGCCATAAACTTCAGCGCCCATAGCAGATAATGGGACGACCACTCTGTCCATAGGACGTTTAGAAAGAGATGGATCTCCATAGGCAGTGCTGAACAGAGGCAGAGCAGACAAAACCCCGCTCATCAGACGGGCAGTCGTGCCCGAATTACCGAAATTAATCGGATTGGTCGGAGCCTTTAAGGCAGATAACCCATTACCGTAAACTGTCACATCCGTTTCTTCCTGCTCGATTTCCACACCGAACTCTCTAAATGCCTGAATAGTTCGCAGACAATCTTCTCCTGTCAAAAAGTTGGATATTCGAGACGTCCCCTCTGCAAGAGATGAAAATATGACCGATCTATGGGAAATCGATTTATCTCCTGGAACAGATATCTTGCCGCTTATCCCGTTAGGAACAGGTTGTAATTCTACTTCATTCATGTGTGTACCCCCTAATCTTCAATCATCACTTCATACCCTCTGCCGTTCAGCAATTGATAGCTTTGGTGCTGCTCGCTGCTTGTAGAGAAACTGATGCGCAAAACACCTGTAATTCCTTCTCTTATTTCTAATATTTCTATGTTCTTAATACTGATCTCAATCTCGGCCAATTGCTGGATGACCTTATAGATTGCTCCAGGCTGGTCATGGATATCCACATACAAATCATAAAATGCAGGGATAGCTCCTTTTTCTTTGATTGGCAGTCCGTCCCTGTAATTTTTAGCTTGAACTAAATATTCATAAGTGGACTGTTTTTCTTTTTGCTCTAATAAGGATTTAATGTCTTGCATCTCATCAATCCAATCTTCCAGCATTTGCAAGAGGAGCGTCCTATTTTGAAAGAAAATATCCTGCCATAGCCTTGGATTACTTGAAGCGATCCTCGTAATGTCACGAAACCCTCCTGCCGCTAAATGTTCCAGGAAAGGATGGGTTTTCTGCCATTCTTTCGCCTGGTGAACTAGCGAGGAAGCGATCAGATGAGGAAAATGAGAAATGACAGCGGTCATTTCATCATGTTCCTGAGTGCTGAAAGTGAGAAAACGAGCTTTCGTTTTGCTGAAAAGTTCCTGCAGTCGCTGAGACTCAGTCCCATTAGCTGATTCCGACGGCGTCAGCACATAAATGGCGTTTTCGAACAAATGCGGCTTAGCCGCAGAATAGCCTTGTTTATGGGAGCCCGCCATCGGATGGCCGCCGACAAAAGTGACAAAAGAATTTGAAATCTTCTCAGCGGCTTCCAGCACTTTATTTTTTACAGAAGATACATCTGTAACGAGAAGCGGTTTTTCAAGATCAATACCATTTAACATCTGTAAATATTCGATTGTGATTGATATGGGAGTAGCCAGTACAAGAATATCAGCCTTGAGGCAGCCTTCTTCAAAATCATCGGCAGCTTCATGGATGACCCCCTGTACTTTTGCCATTTCGATTGTTTTAGGGTCGGGGTCCATTCCAATTATGTGACAATCCTCTCGCTGCGCAACATTCATTGCCAAGGAACCGCCAATAAGTCCCAGCCCTACAAAAAAAACAGTTTGCGTCATTTTGGAATACCTAAAAGCCTTTCTTTAATTTCGGATTGGATAATTTCCATATCTTCTTTTTTTCCGATGGTCAGACGGATCGAATGAGGAATCCCCAGCGCTTCACCGGATCTTACTATAAAGCCCTTACTCAACAGGTGTTCAAACATCTCATCCCCGCTGATCGGTAAATGGACGAGTACAAAGTTCGCTTCGGACGGATAATATCCTAGCTCGTTCTCTTCAAGGAAACTGAGTAACGCATGCTTATTCTTGATATTTTCGTTCGTCGTCTCTTCAATGAACGTCTGATCATCAAGAGCGAGAATAGCTGCTGCTTGAGCGATCGTGGAGGTATTAAAGGGCTCCCTTGACGGTTCTAACGTCGATATGACCTCACTTGATGCCACACCATAACCGATTCTTAATCCTGCAAGTCCATAAGCCTTGGAAAAAGTCCTTAATATCAATAAGTTTTTATACTGATCGAGTGCAGGAATAGACTGGAACGTATCATCCGCCTCCATATATTCATAGTAAGCTTCATCCATTACAACTAATACATGGGATGGACATCGATCCAGCACATTCTTCACTTTATCTTTAGGAATATGTACACCTGTAGGGTTATTTGGCGTACACAACCAAAGTACGCGTGTGTTCTTATCAATTTGTTCAAGCATTGCATCAAGGTCATGGTGTCCATCTATCAGTGGTATTTCCCTCACTTCAGCACCTTCAATTAATGCATTATGCTTATACTGCGGAAAGGTCGGGGCGGCCATGATTGTGTTGGCACCTTTTTCTAAAAAAGTGCGGCAAATGATTTGGACAATCTCATCAGATCCATTCCCGAAAATCAGTTGACTTTCCTCAACGTTAATAAAATCAGCCATTTTCGTCCTTAACGCTGCCGCATAGCCATCCGGATATTTTTCTAATTCAGCAATCAATTTTGGTAGCTGATCTTTCACTTGAGACGAAAAGCCGAATGGGTTTTCGTTGGAGGCAAGCTTCACGATTTGGTTTAAACCATATTCTTTTTTTACCTCTTCAATTTGTTTACCTGGTTTATATGGCGTCATTTGTTTTAATATATCTTTTGCCTTCATGGAAGTTGCTCCTCTCACTTTTTTAGATCAGGTCGTAAAACAGTTGCCCCGTAATGATAAACATGATGGACTTCTTCCTGCTTAGCGGACGTATTTACAGTCATCATCACTCGAATGCATTTCTCTAAACTCCCTGGCACAGGAATTTCCTGCATACACATGACAGGAACGTATGTCCACCCTTCAATCTTTCTCACCGCTTTGGCTGGAAATGCAGCGTTCAAGTCTTCCGTAACAGTAAACAGAATAGAAACTACATCATTTGCATCAACGTTGTTTTGATGAACCATATCGGCAACGAGTTCGTAAGCGTGGGAAACAATCTCTTCTGCCTTATTTTCCTGGACTGTTGTCGCCCCTCTAATCCCTCTCATCAATTTGGATCACCTCTTCAATAAATTCTTTCAAATAATTTACTAGATCATCTTCCGGGATAGGTACGACGGCAGGACTTCCTACTCCCTTCAATAAAACAAAATGAATACGATCTTCAATCGTTTTTTTATCCCATTTCATCCGATTAACTAAGCGTTCCGGATTTAAATTACTCAACTTTTCTACAGGATATTCGTTCGTTTTAAGCCACGCAGAATAAGCACCGATAGGTAAAGTGGATTCGAGAACTTTTTCGCTTACTTTCATAGCAAAAAATATACCGATGGCCACAGCTTCTCCATGTGTGATTTCCCCATATCCTAAATCTGATTCTAGAGCATGGGCAAGTGTATGCCCTAAATTCAAATGCTGGCGTACTCCATGCTCTTTTTCATCTTCTTCAACGATAGAAGCTTTTACTTTAATTCCTGCCAGTAAGTGATTTCCCAATTGAGAATAAGAAAGTTCAGAAAGGTCTTCAGACAGAACTTCTTTAACCCAGTCCATATCACTCAGTAACGCATGCTTAACGACTTCTCCGTATCCTGAGCGAACCTCTGAATCCGGCAGCGTCCTTAAAGTGTCAGTATCGTAGATCACTTGAACAGGGCTGTAGAAACTGCCGATCAGATTTTTTCCCTGCTCATGGTTGATCGCTACTTTTCCACCAACACTGCTGTCATGAGCTAGAATTGTCGTTGGCATCTGCAAAAAGTCCACGCCTCTTAAATAAGTTGAGGCAACAAACCCAGCAAGGTCCCCGACCATTCCTCCGCCTAATCCAACAATAAGAGAGCTTCTATCCAGCTGTTCCTCTATACATTTATCCAGAAGCCGGCTGTATTGGTCCATACTTTTTGAGGCTTCACCAGCTGGAACGATGACATGGGAAAGATCCTCATGGTCAGGCAAGCCGGCTTTTATATCCTCCAGGTATAAAGAAGAAACTTTGCTGTCCGTAATGATCAATATTTTTTTATAAGATTTGCCTAATTTTTGCGAGAACTTCTTCCGCAGCCCAGCACCTATAATTACATCATAAGCATGTGAAGAAGATTGTATCGTCAACTGTTTCATTAAAATTCACGCACTTCTTCTCTGTAATCTTCGACCGCTTTCTTTAATCTAGGGAAGTAATCAGAAGGGAACTCCTCTGTTATAGCCTTTGCTAATTCAAAAGCGACGATATGCTCCATAACAACGGAAGCAGCCGGGACAGCACAAGAATCGGATCGTTCTATGCTTGCTTGAAAAGGCTCTTTCGTTTCGATATCGATGCTTTGAAGAGGCTTATACAGAGTAGGGATAGGTTTCATAACACCTTTGACTACGATCGGCATCCCGGACGTCATCCCGCCTTCAAATCCACCAAGGTTGTTCGTGCGGCGGTAATAACCTCTTTGTTCATCCCATAAGATCTCGTCATGTACCTTACTTCCGTTACGACGAGCCGCATCAAAACCGATACCGAACTCTACACCTTTAAAAGCATTGATGCTCATGACCGCCCCAGCGATCTTAGCATCCAGTTTTCGATCATATTGTACGTAAGAACCCATTCCTGCCGGCATACCTTCTACATAAACTTCACAGACTCCGCCAATAGAGTCTCCTTCCTTCTTAGCCACATCAATAGCTTCCATCATTTTGTCGGCTGCCTTCTCATCAAAAGTCCTCACAGGAGATTCTTCAGATATACGGGCACGCTCAGTTACACTTAAGCTTTCATCCACGTCACTTACAATACCAGCGATTTCACGGACATAACCAGCTACTTCAATTCCCAGTTCCCGCAACAGGACCTTGGCAACAGCACCCGCTCCAACACGTGCCGCCGTCTCACGAGCTGAGGACCTCTCAAGCACGTTTCTCATGTCACGGTGACCGTACTTCATTCCGCCGTTCAAATCGGCATGGCCAGGACGCGGTCGAGAAATCGTTCGTTTGATTTGAGCGTCTTCAGGCAGAGGATCTTCTCCCATGATATTTACCCAGTGTTTAAAGTCATCATTATGCACAACTAAAGAAATTGGGGAACCTAACGTATAACCGTGACGGACTCCGCTTGTAATATCTACTAAATCTTTCTCGATCTGCATACGGCGGCCTCGACCGTATCCTCCCTGTCTGCGGATCAGTGATTCATTTATTTGTTCAGGTACCAGAGGTAAATGTGATGGTACTCCTTCGATAATCGTGGTCAATTGCTTTCCGTGTGACTCTCCTGCTGTTAAATAACGCATGTTTAAGTCCCCCTAGTTTTAAAATTTATGTACTACTATATCATATGGTTCTCTCTTTGTGTTCTACAACTATTCAATCCGCTGTAAAATTCATTAAGTAATAGCTGTCTATTACTTTAATGGACTAAAAGATAGCCCGGATAGGTCTTGACATTTTACGTGCTTACAGCGAATTAGTTCTTCTAAAGCTTTACTCTTCGTATATTGAATCTATCGAAGCATCAGATGACCTTTTTATAAAAAAATGTATCGAAATATTCAAAGTTATATTGGTCAGGAGAGAAGATCTGCTCGGTACTCCCTACAAAAAAGACCCCTTCTCTCTTTAAAGACTCATTAAAACGATGATAGACATACTTTTTCGCCGGCTCTGTGAAATATATGAGCACGTTTCTGCATACTATGAGATCACAATTCTTTTCATATTGGTCAGCTAGTAGATTATGCTGTTTAAAAGTAACACATTTTTTTATGTTGTCACTTATCTTGTACATCTGATTACCTTCATACGTAAAGTGTTTTTTCTTCATTTCCGCTGGAAGTTCCTTTAATGCGCTGTCTGTATAAACTCCCATTTCAGCGCGTTTTAACACATTTCGATCAATATCTGTAGCTACAATCTCTATTTGGCGGGCAGGAAGATGCTTCTGTAGGATCATAGCCAGTGTGTAAGGTTCTTCTCCTGTAGAGCAAGCTGCACTCCAGACCTTTAATCTTGTTTGGCCTTTCAGTAGATGAGTAAGAACTTTTTTCTCTAGTATTTCCCATCTCTTTCGATTTCTATAAAACTCAGACACATTAATCGTCATTCGATCGAGCAATTCATAAAATAGCGTTGAGTTGTCCTGGAAATCTTCAAAGTAAGAGGAGAAACTAGTATATCCTCTCTTATCACGCAGAGATGTTAACCTCCGCTTCATCTGAGCTTCTTTATATAAGAGAAGGTCGATACCGGTTTTTCTTTTGAATTGCTCTACAAAGTTTCCATAATCATCGTTCATGAACGCTAAGCTCCTTATAACAGCTATCTTTTACAGAGTAAAGCATTAAATTAGTGATGTAAAGTTTCTTACATAGAAAAAGCTATCTCTTCAAGGTCCATTGTACATGAACCTTTCTGAGATAGCTTCTATTATTCTTTAATATACCCACGAAAGACCGTCTTTTGTATAATCTTGAATTTCTTCGCTGTTAAAAAACAATCCGATTTCCCGCTCTGCGCTCTCTTTCGAGTCAGATCCATGAATAACATTCTTACCTACGATCAAACCATAATCTCCTCGGATCGTTCCAGGTGCTGCTTCCTGAGGGTTAGTAGCTCCCACTAGTTTCCGGGCAGTGGAGATGACGTTCTCCCCTTCCCATACCATCGCGAATACGGGTCCGGAAGTAATGAAATCGACGAGTTCCTCAAAAAAAGGTTTGCCTTTATGCTCCCCATAATGCTCTTCAGCGAGGGACCTGTCGATTGTCATAAGCTTAGCGCCAGCAAGCTTAAAACCCTTTCTTTCAAATCTTGCAGTAACTTCACCAATTAAACTACGTTGCACTCCATCTGGCTTAATCATTAAAAATGTCTTTTCCATGGATAAACACCTCAGTTTATGTAATGTATGAAAGCGCTTTTAAATAGCACCATAAAAGATTTTACCAAAATTTGAGTATTGTGGCAAACCTTTTATGTTCTTCTTTTTCCAATGTACTTCGCTATACCTTTTAATGTCTGCTTGGCACGGTTTTGCGGCAGTATTTCTAAAGCTTCATATGCTTTTTTCAAGTATCGGTCACTCAATTCTAAGGACTTATCTATCGATCCGTTTGTTTTAATCCTTTGAATAATCCAGGAGAAATCACCAGGTGTACTTTTTTCTTTTAAAAATACTTGAAGCAATTCATCTTTGAGTTCGTGATCTTCAAGCGAATATAGTACAGGGAGAGTGATATTCCCTTGAATTAAATCACTACCTGCAGGTTTTCCTAGTTCTTTCTCGGATGCTGTGAAATCCAGTACATCATCAATGATTTGATAGGACATCCCTACGTAGTAACCATAACGGTATAATGCCTTTTCTTCTTCTAGACCGACGCCTGCAGCGATAGCTCCCATACGGCAGCTCGCTGCAATTAATATTGCCGTTTTGCGCTTGATTCTTCTTAGGTAGCTTCGAACATTTTGATCAATATTATATTTATCTTTTATTTGTTCAATTTCACCTAAACAGAGTTCGACCATAGTTTCCGCTAATATTTGATGGGCTTTGGGATCGTTTAATGCTGATAGATTCTCTAACGATCTAGCAAATATGTAATCCCCTGTGTACATAGCTATGCGATTATCCCATCTGGACTTAATCGTTTCCTCACCGCGTCTAATTTCAGCTTCATCTATTACATCATCGTGAACTAACGAAGCTGTATGAATCAACTCAAGAGAAACGGCGACTGACTTCATCCGTTCAATATCATAATTCCCAAATTTGCCTGCTAGCAGAACGAAGACAGGCCTGATCCTTTTACCTCCTGCATTTAGAAGCTGGCTTGAGGCTTCTCTGAGTACAGGATTATTAGATTGGATCGTTTCGTTGACAGCATCTTCAATTACTGCCAAATCTTGCTTTAAGAAAGAATAGATCATTGCTAATTTCATATAGTTCATCCTCAATTATGACAGTGGCTTTTCTCCCATATGCATTGCGGCTGCACCGCCTGTATAAGACTTGATTTTCACATTTTTCAAGCCCGCTTGTTCAAACATGTCTTTGAGCTCCATTTTCCCGGGAAAATCTTTGGCAGATTCATGAAGCCAGCTGTATTCTTCATAACTTTTTGCAAAGAACTTACCGAACAAAGGCATGACTTTCCCAAAGTAGAAGTAATATAACCGTTTAAATACCGGGTTGGTGGGTTGAGAAGTTTCTAGACAGACGACCTTTCCACCGGGCTTAACGACACGTTGCATTTCTTTTAAAACTTGAAGATAATCAGGGACGTTTCTAAGTCCGAAACCAATTGTTACGTAATCGAACTGGTTATCATCAAAGGGGAGATCCATAGCGTTTCCATGTTCGAATTCGACTTGCTTCATTCTTGCCGCAAGTTTCTTTTTAATACCGACAGAAAGCATATTTACGCTGAAATCAAGACCGATCACTTTCCCTGACGAGCCGACCTGATCAGCAAGTGACATCGTCCAATCCCCTGTTCCGCAGCAGACGTCTAAAGTTTGATCACCTTTTTGGACATTCATCCGCTTCATGACATCTCTTCTCCAGAGTCGATGCTGCTGAAAGGATATAATGGAATTCATTGAATCATAGCGGCTGTATATTTTTTCGAATACGCTGTGTACGCGTTCTTCCTTGGACTGTGGCTGCATATATTACCCTTCCTCTGCAATATTCGTTTTATAAAATTTTTGATAGATTGCGGAATGGATGTAAGCTTTCAGCCAGTTAAAGTGTATTGGCAGCTGGGATACTGACGTTTCCAAATTTGAGATATGCTTATGGAGCAATTGCTCAATGTTGAAAACGAGCTGTCCACCAGTTTCCGTAGAATCCGGCCGCTTTACTAACAGATCCATTACAGGTGAGAAGCGCCCCTCCTGATAACTGTTTTTTTCTTGAAGTAACCTTTTAGCTAACAACCAATCCCCAGCCATATCGTTAATTGTGGTTTTCTGGACATATGTCGCTACACGCTGAATAAGCAAGGACTCGATTTTCTTTAAAGAAGTAAGAAATTCCTGAAAAGAATCTACATCTTTATAGTACAACTCCATTTTCAACTCATTGATTTCTTTTATCGCTCCCGCCAAAGTACGGATCATCGGGATGTCATTCAGCTGGGAAAGGACATAGTAATACAATCCACTATAGTAATCCCCTGCCAACACTGTAAGCTGGCGAGTACGCACGGTGTCTTGTTCATCATCGTCCTCCGTTAACGTTACTAAGTCATGAGTATCCAGAGCTATTTGAACGAGCATAGTCGTTATAATGTATTTCTCTTTTTTTAAAGGCGAAAGGGTCGTGTGATCCATGATAGAAATCAAAATAGCAAGCTTGTCCTCATCAATTACCGGGTCGGCAATGAACTTAGCCAAAAACGGATGGCGGACCTGGTTTGCTATTTGGTTCTTTAATTGGTCAATCTTCATTTCGGATGGAATCACCTTCATCACCTTATCCCTTTCTTAGATACGGTTAAAACATAATCATTATAGCATAATCTTTAGTCTCAATCTCTATTATGTACTCAGCAGAGCCGATTACTCTGCATCGTTTGTCATTTCACCATGACTTGTTTGAATGATTGCTTTTCCTCTGACTTTAACAGCTGATGTATGTTCAGTGAATTGAGCAATCATGACTTCATTGCGGTCTAATTTCTCAGAGTGATGAAACCGTGTGTCTGTACCCCTTGTAAGTCCAATGACATTTACCCCGTCTTCTAAAGCTTTGATAACAAAAAAATCATTTTCTGAAGTCGCCATCTAACGTGCTCCCTTCTTTAAACTTACTATCTCTTACTCGATTTATTATGTCAATCATTCTAACTTTTCAGCATTGAAAAAAGGGTGCTATAAAAGCACCCCTTCTTAGCCCTATGTAGCTATTATTTAACAGCATCTTTTAGGGCTTTACCAGGTTTGAAAGCTGGAACTTTACTTGCGGAAATTTCGATCTCTTCTCCAGTTTGCGGGTTACGGCCTTTACGAGCCGCGCGCTCACGTACTTCAAAGTTACCGAATCCGATCAGTTGCACTTTCTCACCATCTTTAAGTGAATCCATGATAGATTCGAATACAGAATCAACTGCTTGAGTCGCATCTTTTTTGGAAAGCTCGGCTTTCTCAGAAACTGCATTGATTAGGTCTGTTTTGTTCATGACATTCACCTCCTTCCAAGAAGGTTGCTCTTTAAGATGAATCTACATCACTTAAAGTGCCTCATTTATCACCAACATTTGATGACAAGCCTTATATTAAACGAGTTTGTACTGAAATTCAATAGAAAATACTTTTAGAATGCCTATTTCTAGCGGTTTCTACGGATTATTCTTCTGTTGATTTGGAATTTATGGTTATATTTTCCCCACACAAAAAAACCACAGAACCCTTGATATGAAAGGGTTTGTAGTCATTCGTGGTTTTTTATTATATTAGGAAAAACTTTCTTGGATCCTTGTTGTAAAATTTTTTAATTCATTTCGATAAAAAAACTAAAACGGCCCGATGAGGAGCCGTTAGAGGATAATGGCAATCATGCCGCCAGACCCTTCATTGATGATTCTTTCTAATGTTTCTTTTAATTTATATCGAGCATTTTCCGGCATCAAAGACAGTTTGGCTTGAATGCCCTCTCTGACGATTGAACTTAGCGATCTGCCGAATATATCAGAATTCCAAATCGACAGCGGGTCTTCTTCAAAATCCTGCATCAAATAGCGGACAAGTTCTTCACTTTGTTTTTCTGTACCGATGATCGGCGAAAATTCGGATTGAACGTCGACTTTGACCATATGAATGGATGGAGCGACAGCTTTCAGCCTGACACCGAACCTGGAACCTTGTCGAATAATTTCCGGCTCATCTAACACCATATCCTCAAGGCTTGGTGCTGCAATCCCGTACCCTGTCTGCTTAACCATTTGCAGAGCATCAGCTACTATATCGTATTCTCTTTTCGCATGAGAAAAATCTTGCATGATTTCAAGCAGGTGATCCTTGCCTCGTATTTCTTCTCCGACAATTTCTTTCAAGATATGATCATACAATTGTTCTGGAGCTTGCAAATCAATTTCGGCGATGCCTTCCCCAAGATCCATTCCTGATATATGAGCGCCTGTAATATGCTCGTATTGATCAAAGTTTCCGATCACGTAATCTACATCACGTAACCTTTTGATATCCTGGACAGTATCCTCTATTGCTGACTGTAGATGTTTCCTTAACCAATGTCGTGAGTCAAGCACCATTACCCAGCTCGGAAGGTTGACATTGACTTCCAAAACAGGGAATTCAAATAACGCTTCTCTTAAGACGTTATGGACATCCTGTTCCCGCATGCTTTCAACGGATAGTGCAAGGACCGGAATATCATACTTTTCTTTTAATTCATTTTTTAATCTTTCCGTACGGTCACTATGAGGCTGGGCAGAGTTAACAACCATAATAAATGGTTTTCCTACTTCCCTTAGCTCTTCCACCACTTTTTCTTCCGCCTGTACATAGTCCTCACGCGGGATTTCCCCAATCGTTCCGTCTGTCGTTACTACGATTCCTATTGTGGAGTGTTCCTGGATTACTTTTTGAGTGCCTATTTCAGCAGCTTCATTAAATGGAATAGCCTCTTCATACCAAGGTGTATGAATCATTCTTGGTCCATTCTCATCCTCGTAGCCGACAGCACCTTCAACAGCATATCCCACACAATCCACCATTCGTACTCGAACGTCTAAATGTTCATCAAACTTTATGGAAGCCGCCTGATTAGGAACAAACTTAGGCTCAGTGGTCATTATGGTTTTTCCTGCAGAGCTTTGAGGCAATTCGTCCAAAGCTCTTTCTCGTTCCGAACTATCCTCCATATTCGGAATAACCACAAGCTCCATGAATTTCTTTATGAATGTAGATTTCCCTGTACGTACAGCACCTACGACTCCCAGATAAATATCTCCGTTCGTTCGCTTGGAAATATCACTGAAAATATCAACCTTCTCCAAAGGATCCCCTCCCAGGTAAAATTTCACTAAATTACAAGCTTGGACACTCTCATTCTATGTCATGACCCTATAGAATTATGCTTGAAATTAATTTGTCACCCATGAACTATTTCTAAAATGTCCAGAAAAGGAGAGTATGTAAGCTTCATCATTTCCAGTTACCAATTAAACGACAGTTATTAATAATGGATCCTGTAGTCCGGAAATTACCCTCTTCCCTCAGGCGTATAGTGAGCATCCTCCTGGTAATGCCCTGTGAAGTCTTACAATATACTGATCCCTCTTTTGTATGTGAGGATAACGGAAACATCTAAGCGGTTGCTTAAGGGAATTTACTCTCCAATACTAGGTGTTCGTTTATCACTTCCATATATTAATATAAAAAACGCTGCCAAACGTTTTTGGCAGCGCGAAGCACACATTTGTGTTCAACTAGGAGGTTCCGTCATGAAAACGGGTTCTCCTTCTTCAATTGTATAAGCTGGGGAGTGCGCAGGCGCAAAAGGTGTATGATCTGTAAGCAAGTAGCGGATATCATCCCCCTCTTCATAGGAGTGATCTTCTTTTCTCATCAGGTCGTACAATTCTTTTCGATAGTCGACTAATAGTTCACCACGCTCATTTATATATACCGGCAGCGATTTCTCGCTGTAAGGGCTGTCTACAGTCGGAGGTGAATCAAGTCCCATTTCTTCATGCTTTACATCATATACGTTTTTTGCAATCTTATCTTTTAGAGGTGGGTACTTATTTTCATCTTCGTAAAAGTCTACTTTAAGCTGTAAAGACCGTAATGATTCTGCCATTCTTAAATCTACTATTTTTACTGTAGGGTCGTCGTCTGGCCGGATAATTACGTATTGATAATATCCGCCGTTCTCAAAAGAATTACCAGGTGATTCACCCATTAATCCGCGTTCACGCAAGGAATTGAAATCCAACTGGTATTTAATAAAATCAGGGGTGTCTTCATCCCTTGTTTTTATCGGCAGCAAACCTGATTCCTGTTCTTGATACTGCTCGACTGCCTGTTGGACAGAGTCCAACTGCTCCTGGTTTGTCGGCTCATTTTTTTTGAGTTCTGAATCCGGATATAAACACCCAGTAAGTATAACCCCCGCTAAAGGAAGGATCAATAATTTAAGCCATTTCATGAAAACCACCCTCCTTCTAGGCTGTCGGCCCGCTGAATACAATATATAGAATGATAAGGCCTCCGAAAATCATGAACAAATAGGCGAATACAGCTACAATTATAGAGATAGGTCCCGTTAATTTAAAGCGGCTCAAGTATATAAGCCCTGTGGCCAAAAATAATGAAATAATTCCAGCAAACGATATGTACATTTTTAATAGAGCTACAGACATGAAGTATTTCCTCCTAAAAATCCCATTAAACTCGTTGGTATTATACCACAGTCAACGGTCTTTCGCAGTCAAAAAAAATCCGGAGCTCTCCGCTCCGGCCGACTAAATAATTCCCATTTACAGCTCATACTTATTAACTGCTACGGATTATAGTATGCAGAATTATGGAGGACGGTATCCTTCAAACGCCTACATATCGTTACCCTTTAAAATACTTACCTAACGTATTCATATCAAGAGGTATATTTTGTTTGATGATCGCCTCGACAATTTTATCCTCTTTTTGCTTTGATACCGGCTTGTTAGCTATATAAGCTAATTGCTTCACCAGCCTACGTACAACTTTTTCATCCGTGAAGTCCGCATTTTTTACAGAATCCGCTACTTTATAAACGTCCTCTGGATTTATATTTGCTTTGTTCTGCAAATGATCAAAAATATTCTTCTGAAAATTACTCATCTCTGTTGACCTCCTCGTGCAATTGTTTCTTCGTAGTATATGCACGAGGAAGGTAATGTGTTAGTTATTCATCTGGTCATCGAGAATATTAGTTAAATCCTCCATTTCCCGGCGTCTGATCCTTGTCATCAGCTGGGTGACCACATCTTTAGGATCTGCATTTTCAAACAGGATTTTATAAATACCAGCTGTGATCGGCATATCGACTCCTCGTTCATTTGATAGTTGATAAGCAGCTTTTGTCGTACGAATTCCTTCGACTACCATCCCCATCTCTTCTAGAACTTCATCTAAATGGGAGCCTTTCCCTAATTGATTACCAGCCCTCCAATTTCGACTGTGAGAACTTGTACAGGTTACGATGAGATCACCGATTCCAGTTAGGCCCGAAAATGTAAGGGGGTTCGCTCCCATAGATGTACCCAGTCGGGCGATTTCAGCTAGGCCGCGGGTAATTAAAGCAGCTTTAGCGTTATCTCCGAATCCTAATCCATCAGAAATGCCCGCACCTAAAGCAATAATATTCTTTAACGCTCCTCCTAGCTCTACACCTACAAGGTCTGGAGACGTATACACGCGGAATAGCTCATTGATAAACAGGTCCTGAACAGTAGCTGCAACGTCCAGATTTTCTGAGGAAACCGTCACTGTTGTCGGGTGGTTCAGACTGACTTCCTCTGCATGACTAGGGCCTGACAATACAACAATATCATGATAATACTTTTTAGGGATTTCCTCTGCGATGACTTCTGAAACACGCTTATATGACCCAGGCTCAATGCCTTTAGAAGCGTGGGTAATCGTCACCTTATGATTTAAATGCTGAACCAGTTGGCCGCAAACTTCGCGCATCGCCTTTGTAGGTACGACGAGGATTATATGTTCAACTTCACTTACTACAGCACCCATATCAGAGCTGGCCTTAATATTTTCAGGCAGCGTAATTCCTTTTAAATATCTTTCATTTTTATGAGTACGATTAATATCATCTGCAAGTGCTTCGCGGTGTGACCATAAATGTACATCATGCCCATTATCGGCTAATACCATAGCAAGAGCTGTACCCCAGCTCCCTGCCCCTAATACAGCGACTTTTTCCATACAAGTCATTCTCCTTTCAAACTTAACTTCGTTTTCTGGCAATAATCTTGATAGGTGTCCCTTCAAAGCCAAACGCTTCACGAATTCGGTTTTCAAGGAATCGTTCGTACGTGAAGTGCATCAACTCTGGTTCATTAACAAATACCACAAATGTAGGAGGTTTAACCGCTACTTGAGTCGCATAGAAGATTTTTAACTTTTGTCCTTTAATTGAAGGTGTCGGGTTCATAGCCAAAGCGTCCATGATCACTTCGTTGAGAACACTGGATTGAACTCTTCTTGCATGATTTTCGCTAGCTTCAATTACTTTAGGGAGCAAGGTGTGCGTCCGTTTCTTCGTTTTAGCAGATAAGAAGGCGATCGGAGCGTAATCTAAGAATCGGAAGTTCGACCGCACGTCATCTTCGAACTCTTTCATAGCCTTTTCATTAGAATCCACCGTGTCCCACTTGTTAACAACGATAATTACAGCTTTACCTGCCTCATGGGCGTAACCAGCAATCTTTTTATCCTGCTCCTGAATGCCTGTCTCAGCATCAATCAAGCTTAGAACGACATCTGAACGTTCTATAGCTTTCAAAGCTCGCATAATGCTGTATCTTTCAGTTGATTCATACACCTTACCGCGTTTTCTCATGCCAGCAGTATCGATGATGACGAAATCGCGATCGTCTTTGGTAAAAGGTGTATCGATAGCATCTCTTGTAGTTCCTGCAATACTGCTGACAATCACTCGTTCTTGACCGAGCAGACTGTTGACTAAAGATGATTTACCAACATTCGGTCTTCCTATCAAACTAAAGCGAATGGTATCGTCATCAATTGGCTCCGTCGTCTTCTCCGGAAAATATTCGACCGCTGCGTCAAGCAGGTCCCCAAGCCCTAGACCATGGGTACCTGAAATAGGATAGGGTTCACCAAACCCTAAAGAATAGAATTCATAAATGGTTTCCCTCATTTCAGGGTTATCCACTTTATTTACGGCAAGTACAACTGGCTTATTGGATTTGAAGAGGATCTTCGCCACCTCTTCATCCGCCCCGGTGATGCCATCGCGTCCATTTACCATGAATATGATGACATCAGCCTCATCGATAGCCACCTGGGCTTGGGCTCTCATTTGTACAAGCAGTGGCTCATCGCCTAATTCAATACCTCCTGTATCAATCACGTTAAAAGTGGTCGTCAACCATTCGGCTTCCGCATAAATTCTATCCCTCGTCACCCCAGGGGTATCTTCTACGATAGAGATACGATCACCCACTAAACGATTAAAAATTGTAGACTTCCCAACATTCGGGCGCCCTACGATTGCTACTACTGATTTTCTCATGAAAGGGTCATCCTTTCTTACATCCTGAATTATTTTTGTTATTGATTTTTTTAAACATAATTATATAAAGGCTCTGTTACATTATGGCGTGGAGACTTGATTCCTCCATCACCGAAAACAAACGGTTTTCTATCCACACTCTTCTATTGTGTAGAGTAAAGGTAATCCCACCGTCACAGCAGACTCATCAATTCCAAACTTTTCTGAGTCACACAAAAAAATACTGCTGTTCTATGGAGGCTTTAAGAGCCCTGCTTCCAATAGAATAGCAGAAATAGCCTAACTTAATTATATTAGCAAATTAGACTCTAATATACAATTACTAATTTATCGACTTAAGATTATAAACCACTTAATACTTGTCTGCGTTTCTTACGTCTGATTTTATATGTTGAGCGCCTCACATATTGTACACCTTCTAATACCATGAGGATGATAATTCCTTTAATGAGAGAGGTGTGAAGCGACATCAGATCGACAAAATTATCAATCCCCAGCGGATGCCTCAAGCTATTCACTAAAAGAATTCCTAGTGTATTCATTAAAATCCAGAGTCCAATTTGTCGATTTAAAGAAACGTGAAACACATGTATGATATACATCAGGAGAACAAGGCCTGCAGTCGCTCCAGGAAATAGATACCATACCGGATTTGTCAGCAGTAGAATATGGATCAGAGACCATAAAACAACGAATAGGACAGCCCATAAGTGCCCTATAACAGATTGCTTTCTTTCTGACCAAAAATAAATACCGAAACAAGCTTCCAAGCAGAGGAACATAGTCATATTTTCGTACGGCTTCATAAGAAAAGTGAACGAAATCATTTGAATCAATAAAAAAATAATCAAACCATCTTTATAAACGGAACGAGAATTCAAAAAGAAAAAGCTCATGATAAAAGCCGCCCAAGCAAACCAATAGTAAGTACCAGCCATAGTATCTCTCCCTTATCATTCATTATGGCTGAATGATCTTTTTCTTAAACAGGAAGCCTGGTTGAGCATCACTTAATTTAAATCCGCAAATAAAAATAGAGCTCATCTTATTGATCAGCTCTTTGGTCCAGCCAAGTTTTTGATTCTCCGTGTACGACGAAAGGCTTTTTCCGCAATTCAGAAACACTTTGACTATTTGTCAGCATCATGACCATTTTTATTTCTTTGTGTATGTGCTGAATCTCGCTTGCTAATTCCTCATACCCTTTCTCTACAAGAACTCTCAACAGACTTCCTGCCATACCAAAACAATTTGCGCCAAGGGCTATAGCTTTAGCGCCGTCTAATCCGTTGCGGATGCCGCCTGACCCTATGATATGAATGTTTAATTGTTCAACCAACTCACGCGATTCAAGAAGTGAAATCGGAGTAGGTATTCCCCAATTATCAAATGAAGCAAAGGGCTTTTCACGGCGCATATTTTCCACTTTAGAAAAATTCGTACCGCCTCTACCGCCCACATCCATATAACTTACCCCTAAATCATAAAGTTGTTTTATAGTTTCCTTTGACATGCCATATCCTACTTCTTTAACGATCACTGGAACTTCAACTTTACGACAGATGGATTCGATATTATGAAGTCGTTCTCTGAAGTCTCGATCGCCCTCAGGCATAATCAACTCCTGCAACGTATTTACATGAATTTGCAGTGCATCAGCCCGGATCATATCAATAGCCATTTGAGCCTGCTCATAATCAGCTTCACTGCCGACATTTGCAAAAACAATGCCTTCCGGATTCTCTTTACGAACAATTTCATAACTTGGCCGTTCATGAGGATCTCTTATCGCCGCCATTTGAGAACCCACAGCCATACCGATTCCGGACTCCGCTGCAGCTTTTGCAAGGTTTTTATTGATTTCTAAAGTCCGCTGCCCTCCACCGCCAGTCATTGCATTTACAAAAATAGGAGAACTTAATTGAAGTTCTCCTAAGTTCGTTCTTAAATGAAGTTGGTCAAAATTTAACTCTGTCAAACTTTGATGAACGATGTCGATGTCATCAAAATGGTTGTAGACATCGCGTTCATGACCGAGGGCATGACGGATATGATCGAGCTTTCTCTCAGATCGGGACAAACCCATCACCGCCTATTACTTCTTATATTTATCTAACTGGTCACCGATCATATCACTCAATGAAAAGCCAGAGTTGTCGTCTTCCTTCTTTTCGTATTGCTTCACTTCTTCACGAGCTTGATCACGCTCCAATTCTTTCATACTCAATGAAAGCCTTTTAGCATTTTCGTCAACATCAAGAATTTTCACACTGACGGTTTCTCCTTCTTCCAGAACCTCACCAGGAGTTCCAATGTGACGGTTGGAAATTTGAGAAATGTGAACGAGACCTTCTACACCAGGGAACACTTCTACAAATGCTCCGAAACTGACAAGACGTCTTACAGTACCTTCAACCACTTCGCCGCTCTTCACTCTGCTGGAGAGATCATGCCACGGTCCAGGCTGTGTAGCCTTAAGAGATAATGAGATTCTCTCGTTATCACGGTCGACTGAGAGCACCTTTACATTGATCGTCTGTCCTTCTTCCACTACATCAGAAGCCTTCTCTACGTGCTCGTGAGAAAGCTGGGAAATATGCACAAGACCATCGATTCCGCCAAGGTTTACGAAAGCACCGAAATCTGTAAGACGCTGCACAGTACCTTCAATAACCTGTCCTTCCTCAAGCGATTGAAGAACCTCTTGTTTCTTCGTTGATTCTTCCGCTTCAACTACAGCTCTGTGGGAAAGGATGACACGGTTTTGGTCACGGTCTAATTCTACTACTTTCAGGCTGAGGCTTTTACCTTTGTACTCCTCGAAATCCTCTACGTAATAAGTTTCAACTAAGGAAGCTGGAATGAAACCGCGCAAACCGATATCAACTACCAGTCCGCCCTTGACCACATCTTTAACTTCTGCTTCGAAAATTTCACCGCTTTCAAACTTAGCTTCAAGATCCTGCCACGCCTGGTCAGCGTCTACAGCTCGCTTCGATAATACGATTTCATCATCTTCGACTTTTTTGACTTGCAGAGTAAGTTCGTCACCTTCATTTACCACGTCGGAAGCTTTTTCTACATGCAGACTGGATAATTCACTAATAGGTACAATGCCTTCAACTTTATATCCAACATCTACAAGGACTTGTTTTTCTTCGATTTTCACGACTTTACCAGTCACGATATCCCCTGCAGAAAATTCTTTCATCCCTGATACTTCATGGTTCATTTCATCCATACCAAGCTACCTCCTTCAATTTCCGACACAACCTAATTACAGAAATGCCCTTTTGTCTAACTTCTAATATTTATAGCGGTTTGTCAAGTGTTTAACCTTTTTCACTATGGATTTTATGCAATTGTCTGATTTCTTCCATAATGTAATCTGTCACCACTTGAGCAGAAGCCTTCTCATCACGATAAGACTGGATGTCGATAGGCTTCCCATAGGCTACCTTCAGAGGCTTAAACTTGCGATAAGGACCGATAATCGCACATGGAACTACAGCGGCCTGTGAGCGCAAGGCAAAGAACCCTATTCCCGCTAATCCTCTTCCGATCTCGCCATTCTTCTGCCTGCTGCCCTCAGGAAACAGACCTAAGGCGTGGTTTTCATTAAGAATATCCAATCCTTTTCTCAATGCGTTACGGTCTCTCATTCCACGCTTTATCGGAAAAGCGTGTACTCTTTTAAGAATTCCCCCAATAACCTTGTTTTTAAACAATTCTTCTTTTGCTAAAAAGTAAATGTTCCGGCTGTTTGTGATACCCACCACCGGGGGATCGACATTAGAAATGTGGTTGGAACAGATGATCACAGGACCCGTTTTCGGAATGTTTTCTTTCCCTACTACTTTAATTCGATAGAGTGGATAAAAAATGACAGAGCACAGCGCTTTACCGACTTTATATAAATCCATTCTCATCACCTCCCATTTGTTTTTGATTTACGATAGCAATGATTTGATCGACAACTTCTTCAATGGTAAGTGAAGTGGTATCAAGCTCAACGGCATCTTCAGCTTTCACGAGAGGAGAGGCCGTCCTTTTCGAATCGATCTCATCCCTTTTTCTAATATCTTCCATCAATTCCTCAATATCAGAGTGAAATCCTTTGTCTACATTTTCTTTATGTCTGCGTTCCGCTCTTTCCTTTACGGAAGCAATCATGAATATCTTCACTTCGGCATCCGGTATGACATGGGTTCCGATGTCTCTCCCGTCCATCACGATTCCACGTTTCTCTACAAGTTTCTGCTGGCGCTCAACCATGATTTTTCGTACTCTTGCATGTTTAGCGACATATGAAACGTTTGAAGTTACTTCATTCGTACGTATTTCGTTAGTTACATCTTTGTCATCTAAAAATACATGTTGTCCATCATGTTCTTGAACAAGTTCAATTTTTGTATGTTTCAATAAATCTGAAAGTAGATCTTCATTTTCAAGGTCTACGCTGTTTTCAATCGCTTTAAAAGTCAACGCACGATACATGGCACCTGTGTCCACATATATATAAGATAATTTTTCAGCCACTCTCTTAGCGACAGTACTCTTACCTGCTGCTGCGGGGCCGTCAATCGCTACTGCTAGATCACGTGTCATTAGGTTCTTCCTCCATTTTAATGCAGTACTACACACGAAAACGCACCACCTGGATAGAAAGCGCGCTTTGTTTATACGTTATTCAACGTGCTTATGTACCTCAATTAACATTAGTTATACTCGTAAAGAATAACATAAATTGCAGCTTGAAATCCATATAAATACTATTGCTGTTTACTTTTCCTTAGAAGCATCTGCTGTTCAAAGCAATATCGGATGATGATTTGTCGATGCTTTTCTTGAATATCCACAAACTTAATAGAAGTTGTCTCCCTCTGTTGTACTTTAGTCTCATCCGTCCGGACAACCGCTCCTGTAACGTCCACATAATGGTGTTCACCAGAATTCAATGCAAGTACCAATGTTAAGTTAACTAATGTTCCTTGCGCCATGGAGTGACCGGAAGGAAGAAGAACAGATACCCCTCCTCCACTCAAATCTCTACTGATCGTTGTGAAGTGTTTATCAGGATTTTCCTTTTCTTTGACAGCTATGTCGATAGTTGTGTCGATACGAACATATTGTCTTCTTTGTATTTTAATCAATTCCTTATTTCCTGGAAAAGTAAGTACTAGCACAGGAATATTCATCTTTCTCCTGGCTGCAACTTCTGTTTTAAACCAGTAAACAGCCTCATTTTCTCCAACGAAGCTTGCATTGAATGGAGTTCCTTCAAAGAAAAAAGCCGTTTTTTGGGTATCTATTTTTACTGGATAATCTATGTACACATAATCTTGGGTGAAATCTACCAGCTTACACTTGAAGCGTTCTATTTTCTCTTGACCGCTTTTATTCAATTCTAAAGTTAGGGAAGTACCTACTTTCAGCATATCCATCCTCTTTTCATTTATGAGACTTTAGCATCAAATACATTATCTCAAAAATTACTTAATAATGGTAGTGGATAGTTCAAAAGAATGATAAAAAGCTGCCCTTTCAGGCAGCTTTAATATATGCTTAAGCATCAAATTTCTGTTCACTTGTCCGCATCGTTTCCACTTTTTCTTCGTTACCGTTATCGGCATTGATGAAAATACGGTATGTTTCATCACCTTTAGTCGTTAAAAATTCAAAACAAAGAGTAGGTTCTCCCCCTTCATCTTCAATGACTGCTAAATGGTTATCTTGTATTTCAAGTCCAGGATTGACCATTTCCTTGGCCTCTGTTTCTGACAAACCTGGCTCTTTATTCACATTGTCATCTGGATGACTGAAATATTCGATCGCTTCAAGTCCTAGTAAATCTCCATTGTCTAATGCCACCTTGACTTGAACTGAATTAGGATAGTAGCGAATATCATCTTTCACATAAACGAACCGGAACACCCCAACCTTATCGTACTGACTGCTTTCAACGAGCTGCATATTGTCTAAATTCAGCTTATTCACGTAACTTTCGGCTTTAGAAGCGGCCTCTGATAAACCTATCTCAGCTTCCTTTATATCACGATTGATCATGATCATAAAAGGATACCCGCCTTGTCTCGACATGTCCATGTAACCATTTTTTCCATCTTCATTGTAAGAAGCGGTAACGGTAGGAACATCAGCGCCTTTTCCCGATTGAGTAACGGTGAATTTTGAATCATCGACATCCCCAAACCATTCTTTAGCAATATTGATGGCTTCTTTTTCCGAGATTTTTTCTCCCCCCAAATGAGAGAAATCCTGTTTTTCAGGGCTCGAGGACATCCCGGTTTCCATGTTGGTCTGTTGAAACCCGTCCATTGATTTCTCAACCGTTTTAAACCCATTAATGATTGTGTTGTCTGCTGTCTCATCCTTAGTCGCGAGAGCTAATTCAACATCCATCCACCTCAAATTATCTTTCAGTACAACATTTTGAACTTTACGTAATTCGTTACGGATATCTCCCGATTGCTTGTAAAGTTCTTCAAGTCCTGCAACTTCTTTTTCTGTCAGCGGCTCATCATCTAAATCACGGATCGCCGTATTATAGGCAAAGTCTCCTATATCATATAAGAATTGTTCCGTTTTATTAAATGGAAGGAGCGTCAGCGGTAACTGACCTACATCAGAGCTGGCTTCGGAAGTTATTCTCCAGATTTCAGCCAATTGAGGAGACAGCTGTTTTCTAGAATTCATGGCCAAAGTCGCACCGATTTTATCGTGTAACGTATCGACATCAGATGTCAATTCATGGAAAGCTCGTTGATAGCTGTTTTCTGCCTGGAGAAGAACAGCTGTCTTTTCCTGATGTTCTTTATAGCCAAATGCTCCAAGCCCGATTACTGTTATAGTCAATAATGAAATCGTAATCCAACGAAACATAACTTTACCTCCTATTTACAAAAAATATGTTTCCCTATTCGCTTGATTTGTGGTCTGGACCAGATCCAGCTTGAAGTTGCCGTGTTCGGGTTAAAATAGTATGTGGCATTCCCTGAAGGGTCCCATCCATTGATAGCATCAAGAACTGCTTCCTCTGCCTTATCGTTCGGTGTAAGCCAAATTTGCCCATCAGCTACTGCTGTAAATGCCAGTGGTTCAAAAATAACTCCTGAAACCGAGTTTGGAAAAGTGGCGCTTTCTAAACGATTCAAGATGACCGCTGCTACAGCCACTTGCCCTTCATAAGGTTCTCCTCGCGCTTCGCCATAAACTGCATTAGCCATCAATTTAATATCGTTTTGAGAATAACCTCCCGGAACATTGACTGCTGTAGGTTCAGAAGGAGCACTCTGCTCGTTACTGCCTTCGTTTTTCGGTAATGCCTGCTCATACCCCTTCGATGCTTTTACTAATTTGTTTTTAACCTGCTGACCGACTAATCCATCAATTTCCATTCCGAATTCATATTGAAAATTCCGCACAGCCCAATAGGTACTCCAGCCGAAAACTCCATCAACCTTTTTACTGTAAAAACCCAAATGTTTCAGTCGAGCTTGCAATTCTATAACATCTTGTCCAACTGCCCCATGCTGGATGACTTGATCACTGAAAGCGTGAACCTTTCCCTGGTCCTCCATATTTGGTACTGGTAATATTAATAGAGCGAAAAGTAAAGAAGCCATTGTGATTTTTCTCAAAACCATTTCATTTACACTCCTGACCCATTCCTGTATTTATAGAGGTAGTTTTATACAAATACGACACAATATACACAAACACATAAAAAAACCCCTCCAATTAGTTAGTTCTGATACTTTTGAGAAAAATGTAAAAAACACTTAATTATCCTGCTAAAACGAAGTTTGTTTAGACTAAAAATAGCAGTGTAAAATACAAAACGCTTGGATATTAAAATCCAAGCGCTTTTGTTTGTTAAAATATCTAGTTAAACTATAGCTCCCTTTAGTGGAAGACTCAGTTTCGAGACATAATGAGAATCTAGGGGCTCCGGGAAACGGATCGCTTTCCGGGGGGCGGGCGCTGAGCCTCCTCGAGCTTCGCTCTCCGGGGTCTCACCTGTCCCGCTCCTCCCCCAGGAGTCTCACCGTTTCCCTCCGCCCCTTTGCCATATAAGTATCTCGAAACCGCTTCAACAAAAGCAAACAATTCTGTTAGTACGCAGTTTCTCGGTCCAAGTGTCTCAGGCTGCAAAACCTTGCTATAAAGCTCTTAATCCGAAAGAACAGAGGGATGAAAAACACTTCTTCTGAGTAAAAGCGTTTTTTATCGCTTACTTCGCAGGGAGGAATGAGAACTGCGATGCTCCTTTTTAAATGCGAAAGCGCTTCGTCCAGCGGCGTATGAACTGGAATGAGCTGCCAGAGATAAAGGAAACAAGAAGACCATAGTGACTCGATCTTGACTTACAAAAATCGTTAGTCGCTAATCGCTAGAGCTCGGAATACGCAGCTTTGTTGAGAGATCAGAAGTCTTTTCCAGTGCCAGGAGGGTTCGTTCATTCCATTTCGCACGGGGGTGGTTGGGAAGCTGGGAGACTCCCGTGGGAGAAGGATGTAGGCGAGATCCCACAGGGCTGAAAAGCCCGAGGAAGCTCGCCACTTCCCCCACAGGAAAGCGAGTAGCTTCCCAACCACCCCTGACTCTCATTACAGCCACGAACCCTGTTTATCTCGAAACTGAGTATTAAAGTATCCTGCCATATAGTTTAAGAACAATCCTTGACAGACTCCACAATTATTTAAGCATAAAATCACATTTCCATACGATGTCTGTAATAATCAACATAGACATTAGCGCGTTAACAACAGTTATTATCCTTTTATTGCTATGATTCGACTTTGTATACTCATTCGAATGATGGTATCCATAATCGTTGTAGCAAAAAACAGCAGACCAAACATGCGACTTGGTCTGCTGATTAGTATGTTATTTTGTATGTTTCTCCACAAACGATAAACTACTAACTATGAAGCTGCGAATTTTAATGGGTTATTTTTTTAATGTGACAAATTCCTCTATGACGCCTGAATGTATTTGGGGGTGGCTAGCCATCATACTCGTTCGGTTTAGCATGTCCAGCTCGAGCCCGTCTGCAGTTGTAACGATGCCTCCCACTTCTTCAATGATGATTCGGCCGGCTGCAATATCCCAAGGCATTAAACTCATCGTTAAATAACCATCCAAAACTCCTTCAGCTACATAAACCAATTCAAGAGCCGCAGAACCATAGGATCTTGTGCTTCGGATTGTCTTCACTAAATTACCTACTCCTATATGGTCGATGTGAGGGTTTTCTGGAAGCAGCCAAGTCGTGTTTAACGCAATAATAGACTCTTCAATAGGTTTTTTATAGGTTAGTTCAGCTAACTTCTCTCCGTTCTTATAAGCCCCTCCCTCACGTAAAGCAGTATACATAACATCTTGCATCACGTCATAAATAATTCCAACTTCTCCTATTCCGTCTGTGTATATACCAACCGAAATCGCAAAATTTCTTTTCTGATGCACAAAATTCATCGTTCCGTCAATAGGATCTACAATCCAAACCGTTCCTGTTAAATCTTTTATATCGTCTCCAAAACCTTCTTCCCCAAATAAAAGATGCTCTGGAAATTCTTCCTTGATTTTCTCAGCAAAGAACTTTTCAGTGTTTTGATCCATTTCAGTGACAAGATCATTACGATTAGATTTGGTTTCGATTGTTCTCGGATCATCAATTTTCTTCCTGATACGTTCACCCGCTTCATGTACAAATGCTTTAGCTCTATTAAAAATTAATGTTCGTTCAGTATTATCCATAAACAAAAATTACTCCTTCGCAAAAGATTATCTGTTAATTATATCAAATATAATTCAATTCCGATAAAAAAAGAGCACCTCTTAAGGTTGCTCTTCTTTACTCAGACCATTCCAAGAGTTGCTTATGAAGATCCTTTAGACGAGTTTTGCATACTTCAATTTGCTCCTTGTCCCCAACTATCATAGCGTCATGCAGGGCTACTAATTCATAGTCGATTTCCATGCGGATTACGGGGAGCCTTTCTTCAGCTTCTCTTTTTCGTAATGCCTCCATTACATGTTTCACTGTTCTTTCCTCCCTTTTTCCTTCCTTAATTATATATATGACCGTAAGCTTCTAAAGTTTCAATAAGATTACTAGTTTATAACCTATTTTCTCACTTATAAAACCTTTCAAACACATTACTTAAGGAAAGTGATTTGTTGTGGTAAAATTTTTTATAGTTTAGAACTGTTGAGTTTTATTGTCGATTTCTCTTTAACGTTTTCACGCTTGGAAAAATATAAATGTTCATTCTTTATTTGCTCTATGCAGGAGATAAGGCTTTACAAACTCCAACGAACAAAAAAGATCAATAAACTCTCATCACGATGGCAGTAGAGACGACATTGACGACACTTTGGCTGTCGTAAAAGAACTTATTTTCTAAGGTGATTTATAACAAATGACAACATAGCATTAGTAAAGATAGGAGTTGAGTTAATGGGTGAGTTTAAGGGGTTTACACAAGAAGATTTTGACGTTTTCACTATTCCTGGGCTCGAAAATAGAATGGAAGCACTTAGAGAGAAGATTTCACCGAAATTAGAATCTATCGCTACTGAGCTGGAACCAGATCTTACAGCAATGACTGGAGATGAAATGTTCGTTCATGTAGCAAAGCATTTAAGAAGAAAAACGAATCCACCAAATGATACGTGGGCTGCTCTTGCTTCAAATAAAAGAGGATATAAAAAGCTCCCTCATTTTCAAATTGGCATGTGGGAATCTCATGTATTCATTTGGTTTGCCGTAATATATGAAAGTCCAATCAAAGAAGAATATGCACATACTTTGCTAAATAATAAAAAAGAAGTCCTATCTCTAGTGCCTAACGATTTCGTATGGTCTATCGACCATACGAAACCTGATGCCATCCCTCATTCGGAAGTAGATGAAGAAAAATTGGAGAAGATGCTGAAAAGGCTCAAAGATGTCAAAAAAGCTGAAATTCTTTGCGGCCGTACTATTTCCCGAGAGGATGATATTATTAAAGACCCTGAAAAATTCTTAGATTTCTGCCGCACCACTTTTCAAACTCTCCAACCGCTATATCAATATACGAAATAAGAGTCGTCTTAAGAGACGACTCTTATTTTTTCAATCTGATAAGCTGACCTGATCGGGATTCTTTCGCTTGCTTCACCGTACGATAAAACGAATACCCAGACTCTTTCTCAAATTTCGTCCCCAATTGTTTTTCTTCGCTTTTAGAGGGAACTATTTGTTTGAATCTAGTGTATGCTATAAGCAAATCTTCTTTTTTTACACTATCTTCATACGCTTTCTCTACTAACGAATAAAAGTTAACAACATCTATAATTTCTTCTTTTGACCAAAAAACTTCGTCGATCGGGTAATTATAACTCATCGTTTTCCACCTTTTTTATTATTTCCATTTAGAGCGGATGCTCTCAGCTTCATATAAGACACGCTCAAATAGCTCCTTTACAGATGGTACATCGTGTATTCTTGCTGTTACTTGCCCAGCCCAAGCAAATCCTTCCTTCTCTTTTCCTTCATAAATATACTTTCTATTTGTATCACCACTAATAAACGGCTTAAGTTTTTCATATCCAGATTTTGTGCTCTCGAAACTTACTATCTGATCCGTCCAATCATTTTTAAGAGCTCTGGCAGGAGCCCCAAGAGAACGTTTGATCACAACCGTGGAGTTTTCGTCAGCTTCAATAAGAGATTGTTTATAGAGATCATGTGCGTGCACACATTCTTTCGTAGCAATAAATCGTGTACCCATCTCAATTCCTTCCGCACCCAAAGCTAAAGCAGCCATCAAGCCTTTACCGTCCGCAATTCCTCCTGAAGCTATTACAGGTATATTTACCGCTTCGACTACTTGAGGGGTCAGTACCATTGTTCCGACATCCTCTCTGCCTATATGGCCGCCGCCTTCTTGTCCTACAACCATAACCGCGTCAGCACCTAAAGCTTCAGCTTTGATAGCCTGCCGCTTTGCCGCCACAAGAACTAAAGTTTTTATTCCTTTACCCTGAACCATTTCCAGAATCGGCTGGGGGTTGCCTCCCGTAACCGAAATGACAGGGACTTCTGCATCGATAGCCGTCTGGACCATAGACTTGAAAGGTCTACCATGCTGTCCTATTGCAAAATTAACTCCGAAAGGATTAGGAGTCAACAATTTCATTTTATGTATTTCCGCTTCCAGCTGTTTTTCATCATCCATACTCATAGCAGTAATCTGACCTAGTCCACCAGCATTAGAAACTGCGGAAGCTAACTCAGAATATGCCAAATGAGCTAAACCTCCCTGGACGATTGGATATTGGATGTGTAACAGGTCTGTTATCCGAGTTGACCATTTCATGGAAAAACCTCCTCATGTAATCATTTTACCACGAAGTGCTGCACTTTATAAAACTAGCCAATACCTGATAACTTTGCTATAATTCACTTGCTTTTACGATGATTAAGAGGTGTTACAATATGGACCAAAATCAAACCCCATTATTTACTGGACTTAAGAAACACGTTTCGAATGACCCCATTCAATTTCATATACCCGGTCATAAACAAGGAAAAGGAATGGATAATGAATTCTCAGAATTTATAGGGACACAGGCATTATCCATTGATTTAATAAATATTCAACCGCTTGATGACCTCCACCACCCACACGGAATGATCAAAGAGGCACAACAGCTTGCGGCCGAGGCTTATGGAGCCGACTATACTTTCTTTTCCATACAAGGCACCTCTGGAGCAATCATGACGATGGTAATGAGTGTATGTCATCCAGGAGATAAAATAATTGTTCCTAGAAATGTTCACAAATCTGTAACGACAGCGATCATTTTTTCTGGAGCCATTCCTATTTTCATTCACCCTGAACTAGACGACTCTTTAGGAATATCTCATGGCATTACTCCTGAGTCTGTAAAAAAAGCCTGCCAGGCTCATCCTGATGCGAAAGCTGTACTCGTCATTAATCCCACTTACTTTGGCGTAACAGCAGATTTGACCCAAATCGTTCAAATCGCTCACGATTATGACATGCCCGTACTCGTGGATGAAGCTCATGGCGTGCATATACATTTCCATGATAGGCTGCCCGCTTCTGCTATGCAGGCCGGAGCAGACCTTGCGGCAACGAGCGTGCATAAATTAGGAGGAGCGCTTACTCAGAGCTCTGTACTTAATTTAAAAGAAGGTCTAGTGTCTCATGAGAAAGTACAATCCGTCCTTTCTATGCTGACAACAACCTCCACCTCATACATTCTGCTCGCTTCTCTTGATACGGCAAGAAGAAACCTCGCGATATATGGAAAAGATTTATTAGAGTCAACCATACAGCTAGCGGATTATGCAAGAGACCATATCAATAAGCTTCCTCGACTTTACTGTGCAGGTGAAGAAATCTTAGGAAGTTCAGCAACTTACGATTATGACCCTACGAAATTGATTGTATCTGTGAAAAGCCTGGGTATTACTGGATACGATGCTGAAGTTTGGCTTAGAAACAATCATCATATAGAAGTGGAATTGTCCGATTTATACAATATACTGTGCATCGTCACGCCAGGTGACTCGGAAAAAGAAATCGACTTACTAATAAATGCTTTGAAGGATTTGTCCAATACATTAGGAAGCAGAGAGGCTATCCAGGAGACAAAAGTGTACGTTCCGGAAATTCCTTTGTTAGCCCTGACACCTAGAGAAGCATTCTACTCTGAAACCGAAACCGTCCCCTTTAAATCCTCGGTAGGCAGAATCAGTGCAGAGTTTATAATGGTTTATCCGCCAGGGATTCCTATCTTTATCCCCGGAGAAATAATCACTGCCGAAAACATTAACTATATCCATGAAAATGTAGCCGCCGGACTTCCGGTACAGGGTCCCGAAGACGACACTTTAGAAACTATACGGGTCATTAAAGAACATCGTGCATTTAAATAAAGAAATCAAACGTTAAGGGGCGTCATCCAAATTTGGATGACGCCCCTTCATTTTTTCAAATTTATTTACTTGGCTGGTTACAGGATGGACATTTGCTGTAAATAGTCGATACTTTTTCATTCTCGTAATGCTCGATTACTTTTTGACAATCTTGGCAAATAATTGTTCCCATTTTCATTATCCCACCTTAGTAAGTATTTGAAATCGCTTTCAACGTAATTCTTATTTTAATATGACACATTTAAAATTTCAAGCCCTTTAGTATAACTTTTTTTAAAATGTGCCATACTAATAAGTCACCATTACATGTATATTCGCTTATAACAAAAAAAAGAACGATGAGCACTGCTCACCGTTCTTTTTTTTCATCCAGCATTATCCTAGAAGGATCAATGAAACCATAACCTTTTTCCTCAAATCCTTCAATGATTTGAGGGATAGCTTCAGCGGTCCATTCCCTGTCGTGCATTAATAAATTAGCTCCAGGGACTAACAACTCTGTATTGACCATGATATCCGCTAAACTTTCAGCATCCTGATATTCTGCTTCCCAGTCATAGCCATATGTCCAGTTCATTAACAGCATACCTTCATCTTTCGCTAATTGTTCTGTATACTCTGTGTTTTGACCAAATGGAGCTCTGAAAAATTCAGGACGTTCCCCTGTTATCTCTTCAATCTGATCATTTAAACCCACAATTTCACTTTTTTGTTCTTCTACTGAAATATCTTGCAAAGAAGGATGTGACATCGTATGGTTGCCAATTGCAAATCCCATATCGTAAATTTTCTTCAAGATTTCTTCTTTTTCAGGAGTGTTGATAAAATGACCGTTCACGAAAAATATCGCAGGAGCATTATATTCTTTTAATTTTTTCGCCATTTCCAGCCCAAACTGGTCAGGAGCGTCGTCAAACGTTAATAATACAACATCTTCCTTTGCATCTTCAATTGGCTCAAACGTCCAAATGTTGTTCATTATGTATTGGGGTTCTACACTACCGTCCTCTTCCCCTGCTGCGTCTTCCTTCTTTTCTTTCTCTTCTTCCTTAGCTGAAGAGTCTTCTGACGGTTCCTCTACTTCTTTTTCCACGGTAACTGACTTGCTGTCACCATTAGACTCCTCTTCTTGCTTCATTGCTTCCTCATCACCGCAAGCAGCCAGTAAACATAACGAAATAACCACTAAAACCCAATATTTCATATTTGCCCCCCTATTTACTATATCTGTATATTCATATTATAGGCTATTTAATTATCACTTTTCACTATAGTCATTTAAAGTTTTTGAAAAATAAATAAATGAGACTTTTGATTCATAATTAATTGTCTGTTATTTCTGAATGGAACATAGGAAGTTGACACAATTCGATATTCGTTTTATTCTTTATGAAAGCCCAAAAAAATTGGGCTTTTTCTTATGTCTTTAGTAGTTGGAAGAATAGTGGATTCCAATTCCTTTGTTGTTTTCAACATTCTTCGACAGCTTTTTTGTTTCGTTCACTTGGATGTTGGGTAATATACTGATTGGTACTATCATCTCAATTCTTAAAAGTTATCTTATGATATTCTCCTCCACTCAGCTCAATTTTCATCTATGTTTAAGTTCTCCCCATTTTAAACATGGATTCTTGAAAAGTTTTGAGCAGCCAACAAAAAAGTCAGACCTCTAAGAAGTTACAATTTAATGTGAACATACGGGTAAGATAAGTTGCGGGACTTATTTTATTTTAACCTTTTGTAAGTTATTCACATGCATAATTTTCTTGATTGCTCATTAGTACTTTTAAGAATTGAGATGACACTATGGAACAACTATTATTTAAAGATCAACCAGGAATTTCATGCATTGGATTCTCTTACAATTTCTCGTAAATTCAATGGAAAGGATGTTTGATATGCAACAAGTTTCAAAAGTCTTTTATATCTCACTATTAGTAGCAGGTCTATTTATTGCTTGGGGCGCATGGCCCGACTCGAATATCTCGGAAGTAACTACAAGCATCCAGGGTTTTATAACAGATAAATTCGGATGGTTCTACTTACTTTCTGCAACAGGATTCCTCATATTTGCCATTTATTTAGTATTTTCTAAATACGGAAAGCTTAAACTCGGTAAAGAAGAAGATGAACCTGAGTATCCATACATTACGTGGTTCGCCATGTTGTTCAGTGCTGGAATGGGGATCGGCCTGGTATTCTGGGGAGCCGGAGAACCGATTTCTCACTTTAATGCACCACCCGGCCTAGATACTGAAGCCGAAAGTCAAACTGCCGCACAAGAAGCGATGAAATACAGCTTTTTTCACTGGGGATTACATCCTTGGGGGATTTATGCAGTAGTCGCTTTGGCGTTAGCTTATTTTAAATTCAGAAAAGGAGCTCCCGGGGTTATTAGTGCCGTTCTCGTGCCATTGATCGGTGAAAAGAGGGTCAAAGGACCAATTGGTACGACAGTAGATTTTATTGCAGTGTTCGCCACGATCTTCGGAGTAGCCACTTCATTAGGTTTTGGCGCACTGCAGATTGCTGGCGGCCTAGCCTTTCAGTTTGATGGAATTGAAAACACAGTAACACTCCAATTCATTATTATCGCGGCCGTAACTATACTCTTTATGACTTCCGCAATGACTGGATTAAATAAAGGAATTAAATATTTGAGTAATACAAACATCGTCTTAGCCTTATTGCTCATGTTCTTCCTGCTATTTGCAGGTCCAACTAACTTTATTATGGATTATTTCACTTCTACCTTCGGCTCATATGTTAGGGATTTACCATACATGAGCTTTAGAATGACACCATTCTCAGAAGACAGCACGTGGGTCGGAGACTGGACAATCTTCTATTGGGCCTGGTGGATCTCATGGTCGCCTTTCGTAGGTACTTTTATTGCCCGCGTTTCAAAAGGACGTACGATTCGTGAATTTATTCTTGGAGTACTCTTAGTCCCTACAATATTTGGCTGCCTATGGTTCTCTGTATTCGGCGGAACGGCTATTAACCTTGAGTTCTTCCATGGACAAGACATTTATGGTGATGTAAGTGATATAGGAGAAGAAGTCGCTCTCTTCTCAGCGTTACAGCACGTACCATTAGGTGGCGTAATGTCAGTCATTGCATTACTGCTGATCAGTACTTTCTTTATTACTTCTGCAGACTCGGCTACATTCGTTCTAGGAATGCAGACGACGAACGGCAGCTTGAATCCTGATATTAAAGTTAAGTTTATATGGGGTGTTGTGCAAGCAGGTACTGCTTCTATCCTGCTGGCTACGGGCGGTTTAACTGCATTACAAACTGTTTCAATAATAACCTCATTACCTTTTACAGTCTTATTAATCCTAATGTGTATCTCCCTATTTAAAGAATTTCAAAATGAAGGAAAAAAAGTCGGGATTAAAAAGAAGAATAGTGCAAAATAATAAAAGGAGGACTTCCTATACGGAAGTCCTCTTTTTTTGGCTCTAAAATGTTTGTTAGGGTCTTAGAAAATTTAAATATAAAATACACACAAGCTCCTCTTTCTACCACACTTGGATTGTCTAGAACAAAGTGTGTGAGGAAGCTGTGTGAATGGGCATTTTAACATGTCATTACCGTGATTAGAAGATGCAGCGGCCACTCAATTGGAACAAGTGGAGGGTTTTTTCCGCATTTTAGTCAAGGTTCCCAAACAAAACCAGACATGCCCGGTTTGAAGATGATGTGAGTGTACGATTACCGCCTTCAAAGGGTGCAGCACCTCAAGCTATTTGAGCGCGCGTCTTACCATTAATATAAGAAGCGCCGCTATGTTTGCGGTTGAGATAAACGATTCTTACAGAGAAATTCCATCTTACAACGCTACCAACCTCACAGAAGGACTGGAATTAAGCGATAAGCTAAGGTACGACCACCTTCAATTGGAAGTATTACTACATCTTCATTTTAAAAATTGTAAAGGATTTCAAGTAGGATAAGGAGTAGGAGATTTGATCCTCCCCAACAATTGGCTTAGAACCTCTTTTTTTACATAAAAAAGTCTTTATAACAATCTTATTAAACACAAAACATAGATTTATCATCTTCATGACAGTTATATAACAACAGATGTTTTTGAACTTCTGTCTGATACACTCTTAATTGTGAAGAAGGAGTGAAAAGTATGCTGAAAACTTTCATGACTATACTTATAACTGGCTTATTAGCATGTACGCTCTCAAGCTGCGAAGCAAATGATGAAACAATTAAACTAATAAGCGCTGAGCCTTCCGGATATAAAATTAACTTATACAGCCACCCTGATGATCAGGAGCAGGCTAATGATTACATGTCTGCCCTTTTAAACTGGAAAACTGCTCAAGAAGATGATGGGTTCCTGTCATTTAAAGAAACTACACTAAGTTCTGAAGATATTAACATTTCTGCAGACCAACTGCCAGCTCTTGTTATTTATAAGGATGGGGAACTCATTCAATCAATTAGTGGAAACAATAGTGATCCTAGCGAAATAAAAAGCACTTTAGATAATACAGTCGCTCTATCCAATAACAAAAACTCCTAAGCCCTTTCCGGCTTAGGAGTTTTTAATGAAATTCATGATTATTTTACGATATGAATAGGCTGTCCCATAGCTACTTCAGCAGCTTCCATCGTAATCTCACCTAATGTTGGGTGTGCGTGGATTGTTAAAGCTAGATCTTCTGCTGTCATTCCAGATTCAATAGCTAAACCAAGTTCAGCAATCATATCACTAGCATTCGGTCCAGCAATTTGCGCACCGATAACAAGACCATCATCTTTACGAGTGATCAATTTCAAGAAACCGTCACTATCGTTAAGAGATAGGGCACGACCGTTAGCTCCGAATGGGAATTTTGAAGCATTCACTTCGTATCCTGCATCTTTAGCTTCCTGTTCAGTATACCCGACTGTAGCAAGCTCTGGATCTGAGAAGACTACCGCAGGGATACCGAGATAATCGACTTCAGATTTCTCGCCTGAAATAACTTCAGCAGCGATCTTTCCTTCATAAGAAGCTTTGTGAGCCAATGGAGGGCCATCGACGATGTCACCAATCGCAAAGATGTTATCTACGCTTGTACGACACTGTTTGTCCGTTTTAATAACACCTTTATCACTCATCTCGATGCCTAACTCTTCAAGACCGATTTCATCCGTGTTCGGACGGCGCCCTACAGTTACTAATACGTAGTCAGCGTCAATTGTTTTCTCTTCGCCTTTAACTTCATACTTAACTGTAACACCATCTTTTGTTTCCTCTACTCCTTTGGCCATCGCGTTTGTAACGACGTCCACACCTTTCTTCTTCAATCGGCGTTTGACTAGAGAAGACATTTGTTTTTCAAATCCTCCTAGGATATCCTTCATTCCTTCAAGGATGGTAACCTCTGTATCGAAGTTAGCATACGCAGTACCAAGCTCTGTACCGATATAGCCTCCTCCAATGACAACCATCTTCTTAGGTACTTCTTGTAAAGCTAAAGCACCCGTAGAATCGATGACACGGTCAGAGAATTTGAAATCAGGAATTTCGATAGGGCGGGAACCTGTCGCAATAATACAGTTATTGAACGTGTAAGTTTGAGAATTTTTGTCATCCATTACACGAACAGTGTTTTTATCTACGAAATAAACTTCACCCTTAACAATGTCAACTTTATTTCCTTTAAGAAGTCCTTCAACACCGCCAGTAAGTTTATCTACAACTGATCCTTTCCACTCTTGTACCTTGGAAAAATCAACAGTCGTTTTTTCAGACTTGATTCCCATGTCTTCAGAACCTTTTGCATGCTCAAAACGGTGACCTGCTTGAATAAGGGCTTTGGAAGGTACACAGCCTACGTTAAGACATACTCCTCCAAGATTTCCTTTATCAACAATTGTAACCTTTTGACCAGTTTGTGCAGCACGGATAGCAGCTACATAGCCGCCGGGTCCTGCACCTACTACTAATGTGTCTAACTCAATTGGAAAATCTCCTACTACCATACTTTACGCCTCCATCATAATTAGTTGTGGATCGTTCAGTAAACGCTTGATGTTATTCATTGCATGTTGAGCTGTTGCACCGTCAATCATACGGTGGTCAAAGCTTAATGAAATTGCAAGAACTGGAGCTACAACTATTTCACCATCACGAACTACTGGTTTTTCAGCGATACGGCCGATACCAAGAATCGCAACTTCTGGGTGATTGATTACTGGAGTGAACCACTGTCCGCCAGCAGACCCAATGTTAGTTATTGTTGTAGAAGCGCCTTTCATATCATCAGACCCTAATTTACCATCGCGAGCTTTTACAGCTAGTTCATTTACTTCACTTGAGATAGAGAAGATGGATTTACGATCAGCATCTTTTACTACCGGTACAAGTAAGCCTTTATCTGTATCAGCCGCAATACCAATATTATAGTAGTGTTTCTGAATAATTTCATCCGTATTGTCATCTAAAGATGTATTTAATACTGGATATTTCTTCAGAGTCGAAACAAGTGCTTTCACTACATAAGGAAGATAAGTCAATTTGATATCTTGCTCAGCCGCAACTGCTTTAAATTTCTTACGGTGGGAAACCAATTCAGAAACATCCACTTCATCCATAAGCGTAACATGAGGAGCAGTGTGCTTGGAATTAACCATCGCTTTAGCAATTGCTTTGCGGATTCCGCTCATTTTCTCGCGAGTTTCTGGATATGCTTCTCCTGCTGCAGGTGCAGATTGTGAAGAAGTTTCTTCAGTTGCTTTTTCTTCACCAGCGTCCTCAGTAGTTTGCTCGGAAGTTGCTGAAGCTTGATCTCCGCTCAAGAATTGATCGACATCTTCTTTTAGGACACGGCCGTTTTTGCCTGAGCCTTGAACTTTTCGGATGTCAATTTCGTTATCACGGGCATACTTCCTAACTGAAGGCATAGCGATGACACGCTTATCATCATCCTCTGCATCTTCCTCAGAGTCTGCTGCAGGTTTTTCATCTTTAGACTCACTTTTTGCTTCTTCCTGCTTTTCTTCTTTCGGCTCTTCTTTGGAATCTTCAGCTGATTCTTCCGGGGCATCTTCAGAACCATCATCAATAGTGATAATTACTGTACCCACTGTTGTCGTTTCACCTTCATCAACGTGAATGTCTTTGACAGTACCATCCACTTGAGAAGGAATTTCTACGACTGCTTTATCATTTTGTACTTCACAAAGTACATCATCTTCTTTTACTTCATCACCAGGTTTAACAAACCACTTTGCGATTTCACCTTCATGGATACCTTCACCGATATCAGGGAGTTTGAATTCGAACGCCACGATAATTACCTCCTGTAATTAGGATTTAAAAATTCATTACTTTATTAGCTTTTTCAACAATATCTTTATGGTTAGGAAGCCATATTTCTTCAGCTTGTGTGAACGCATATACTGTGTCCGGTGCTGCTACACGTAGTACTGGCGCTTCAAGATGAAGGATCGCTTTCTCCTGGATCTCAGAAACGACACTAGCCGCGATACCCGCTTGCTTCTGTGCTTCTTGAACCATAACCGCACGATTAGTTTTTTCAACAGAAGCGAGAATTGTTTCATAATCGACCGGGCTTACTGTGCGCAAGTCGATTACTTCTGCACTTATTCCGTCCTGTTCAAGTTCTTCAGCCGCTTTCAGGCAAGAGTGCACCATAGCACCATAAGCAATTAAAGTCACGTCTGATCCTTCACGCTTCACTTCTGCTTTCCCTAGTTCAATAGTATATTCCTCTTCAGGGACCTCTTCACGGAATGAACGGTAAAGCTTCATGTGTTCTAAGAAAATGACCGGGTCATTGTCACGAATCGACTGGATAAGAAGTCCTTTAGCATCATAAGGATTGGAAGGAATAACGACTTTAAGTCCTGGCTGCTGTGCCATAAGACCTTCCAGGCTGTCCGCGTGAAGTTCAGGAGTGTGAACACCGCCGCCAAAAGGAGAACGGATTGTAATAGGCATGCTGCGAGTGTTACCTGTACGGTAACGATAGCGAGCCATCTGTCCGCTGATTGCGTCCATAGTTTCGTATACAAACCCAAAGAATTGGATTTCAGGTACAGGACGGAAATCAGTTAGTGCAAGCCCGATGGACAAACCACCGATTCCGGATTCAGCAAGAGGGGTGTCAAATACACGCTCTTCTCCGAATTCATCTTGAAGACCTTCTGTTGCACGGAATACGCCGCCGTTCTGGCCAACATCTTCACCAAATACGAGCACGTTTTCGTCATTCTTAAGTTCAGTGCGCATCGCGTCTGTGATGGCTTGAATCATTGTCATTTGTGCCATGATTTACTTCGACTCCTTTTCCTTATATTCTTCCATTTGCTCTTGAAGGTTGGAAGGAAGTTCTTCGTACATGTTCTCTATAAGATCAGTTACTTTTTGTTTTGGTGTATTATCTGCTTCTTTAACTGCAGCTTTTATTTCTTCTTTAGCTTTTTCAATCAATTCGTTTTCTTCCTCTTCAGACCAGAGATCTTTAGATTCAAGGAATGTGCGGAAGCGAACAATTGGGTCCTGCTTTTCCCATTCATTATCCATATCTTCCGTACGATAACGTGTAGGGTCATCACCAGCCATAGTGTGAGGTCCATAACGATAAGTGAGTGTTTCAATCAATGTAGGTCCTTCACCGTCTACAGCGCGTTGACGAGCTTCCTTAGTCGCTGCATATACTGCAAGCACGTCCATACCATCTACTTGGATGCCTTCGATACCAGCAGCAACTGCTTTTTGAGCAATTGTTTGAGCAGCAGACTGCTTCTCTACTGGAACAGAAATAGCAAAACGGTTATTTTGAACGACAAAAATGGATTGGGCGCCAAATGCACCTGCAAAGTTAATTCCTTCATAGAAGTCACCTTGAGAGGCACCGCCATCACCTGTATAAGTAATCGCTACAGCGTCTTCTTTACGCTTTTTAAAACCTAGTCCGACGCCGGCAGCTTGTGTAATTTGAGCACCAATGATGATTTGAGGGCTTACTGCATTAACACCCTCCGGCATTTGATTCCCTTTAAAGTGACCACGCGAGAAAAGAAACGCCTGATACAACGGAAGCCCGTGCCAAATCAATTGTGGTACATCACGATATCCCGGCAAAATGAAGTCAGCTTTTTCTAAAGCGAACTGACTACCTAGCTGGGAAGCCTCCTGCCCTGCTGTTGGAGCATAGAACCCTAAGCGTCCTTGTCTATTTAGTGCAATTGAACGTTGATCCAAAATTCTTGTGTAGACCATACGCTTCATTATTTCTTTAAGCTCTTCATCTGAAAGATCAGGCATAGCATCTTCATTGACGATTTTGCCTTCTTCATTAAGGATTTGAAACATTTCAAACTGATTTTCGATATTCTCGAGAACTCGTTTCAAAGTAATCCACCTCTTCCTTTCTTCTTTTAAAATTGGATGCTAGTTCTAGCCTTCCCAAAATTGTAAAAAAACTGTACCGATTACCTCTTAAGAATTTACCCTCAACTGTTATTTATTAATCATTGAAGTATTTGTAAGTGTAACTGTTACAATTTCAGTAAATTCTTAATTAGTACAATACATTTCCCTACTGTAGTTTAGCTTAATCTATAGGAGTCGTCAATCTCTCATATTTAAATAAACTTTGTATTGATTAGTTCCTATAGCGGTAAAGGGCCTCTTATAATTAAAAGGTCATTTCCCAATTCTGTACTAATGAAATTATTAGCCTGTATTAATTTTACGTTTTTTCAATCTCAGATGCAAATAAAAGAGCCGACTATGAGTAAGTCGGCTCTTTTATAGGGCTCATCATACCTTCAATCTGAAATAAGAAACAAAAGGAGCTTTTTTACGATTCATCATAATTAATCTCTAGATCAGTTGATTCGTAAAAAGATTTCTTTTGTTCATTGTACTCTTTTGTAAATTCATTAAATTCGTCATTTGCTTCGATTACTTCATTATAACTTTCATTGATTTCATCAACTTTTGCTTGTAAATCATCTTTTGCAAGGTCTTCGTCCTGCATCATCTCATATAACTCTGAGTCCAAACTAAGCGCTGCCTGATAAGCTTCGTTTAAACTGTTATATGCTTCATAGCGCTTATCCATCGTTTCAATCAATTGATTAGCTTCTTTCTGGGCTTCATCTGATTCTAAATCTTCTACAGGAGATTCAATCTCGTCAAATTCTTCTTTTGCTTCATCAATACTCTCTTTTTCAGTATCAATAAGTTCCTTGCGTTCTTGCACAATTTCCGCAGCTTCGTTGGATTGTTCTTGAATCTCATCAAGCTGCTCTGCGTCCATCTCAATAATCTCGTTATAAATTTCTTTTTCTTCGGCTTCTAGTTCTTGCAAAGGCTGCTGCTGTTCCTGGAAAGTCTCTTCAAGCGAAACGGCTTCTTCTAAATGTTCATGGATCTGTTCTTCAGGTGTTTGGTTAGAGCATCCTACCATCAAAAAAGCCGCAGCAGACAGAGACGTCACAATTTTTAAATACCCCACTTCTTTTCCCCCTTTTTTGCGTAAGAATTATATGTATATATTAAATTGCTATTTTAATATTAAAGTAAGTTGACAAAAATTAAAAGGCTCGGTTTAAGCATACGCAATTTTTGTTCAACAAATCACTTGAAGTCATTTATGTGTTAGAATAATGTGTAATGTGTGCTTATATATAGAAAGGATGTCATAGGATGATTACGATGGAAGATATCGTTCGTGAAGGTCACCCCGCCCTAAGAAAAGTAACGGACGAAGTAGAATTACCACCTTCTGAACAAGATGTTAAAACGTTAGAAGCGATGCTTGAATACTTGAAAAACAGCCAGGATGAACAAGTTTGTGACAGATATGGCTTACGCCCTGGTGTAGGGCTTGCCGCTCCTCAGATCAATGTGAATAAACGGATGCTTGCTGTACACTTTATTGACCTCAATGACAAATTATACAGTTACGGTATTTTCAACCCTAAAATAGTCAGTCATTCCGTAGAACGTACATATCTATCGACAGGAGAAGGCTGCCTTTCTGTTGATCGTGAAGTACCTGGTTATGTAGGAAGATACCGTCGCATCACTGTTAAAGGCACTGACTTGGAAGGTAACGACCTGAAACTGAGATTGAAGGACTATGCCTCTATTGTATTCCAACATGAAATCGATCATTTAAATGGCGTGATGTTTTACGACCACATCGATCCCGATAATCCTTTCAAGGAACCTGAGGGTGCAAAACCAGTTGATCGGTAAGATATGAAAATAATCTGTACGTAAAGCTTTTAAAGCGAAAAAACTACCAAGAATATTAAGGCTGCTGAGAGTTACTTATAAAAATCGCTCCATTCGTTGTTTGTTAAGTATAGTCACTAACATTTCAACGGGTGGAGCGATTTTTTATGAGTAATTTAAGTTGTTTTTTATAATTAAGCATTAGTTGAAATGTCAAAATTGTTAAATAGTCATCTTTAAGACTTTCGGCTGTGCTGTCAACTGGATATGTGGAAAATTGTAATTTTGAGAATAACACACTTTATGCGAGAGGGTGGTGAACCTCCTAAAGCTATTGTCTTCTAGAAGCTTACCAGTCAATCTATTCTCATAAGGATTAGCCTGAAGAATGAAACCTCCAGTTATCACAGCAATTTTAATTCATAAATTGCTTTGGCAAGACCATCTTCTGCTACGTCGCCCGTCACATAATCGCTCACTTGCTTAGCAGCGTCTACAGCATTACCCATGGCCACACCTGTACCTACTTCGCTTAACATTTCTATATCATTTAAACCATCACCGAACGCATACGTATCTTTCAGGTCTAAGTTCGCAGCTCTGATCATTTGTTTAATACCCTCCGCTTTAGAGCCTCCTGAAGGTAAAACGTCGCAGGAAAGTTCATGCCAGCGTATATAATCGAATTTTTGATGGCGATCCCTGTAATAGTCTATTTCATTCCCCTCACAAAAAAGTAAGGATTGATAAATTTCAGTTTGGTGATAAAATTTGTGATCGACCGCAGGATACTGAAAATGAAGGGAGCTTAAGCTTTCTTTAATAAAATGATCTTCCTCGGTGGTCGCTCTCATACCCTTTTCATTCATAAAAACCATCGGGTGATTATTTTTGTGGGCATCCTGATGAAGCTCTTCTAAATGTTCGTAGGAAAGCGGATTTTTATAAATCGGTTCGCCTTCAAATACTACATATTGTCCATTAAAACTAACGTAGGAATCGATTCCAAGGGTTTCCCTGATTTGTTCATACATAAATGGCGCTCTTCCAGTAGCTATAGCACAAAACACCCCATTGTTCTGCAGGTCTTTTACCGCTTGAATCGTAGAAACCGGAAGCTCTTTATCATGATTAAGTAGAGTTCCATCAATATCAAAAAATGCAATTTTTTCAGCCAATATTTTTTCCTCCAAACTCTGTTTACTCATCCATTTTATAAAGTATACATGTGCTGGCTATACTTTAGCATGAGAGGATATATTTGAGAAGTTTTACGAATGATAAAACAAATTGATTGAACCAAAATGTTTCTTTCTTACGCAATCCGTATTATACTATAGATAACAGGGATTGGGCGGTTTAGCGTTTTTAGTGTCTTTCTTCATCGGTGAAAGGAGATGGATGCACATGATGAAGCGTCTAAGAAGAAGGCTTCGAAAACGTTGGAAAAAAATCATGGAACGTAAGAGCTATGCTTAAAAAGTACTGTCATATAGCGGAGTATGACAATTTCACCTTTATTTTTTAATGACTAACTAAATTAAAACGTGCTATCATTACATTTAGAAAAATTTATGGAAATTATATCTAGTAAGGAGAGATTGATGAATGGTATTTAAAGTTTTATATCAGGAGCTGTCGAAAGAAGTTCCTGTACGCGAACGTACGAACGCTATGTACGTTGAAGCGGAATCAGAGAGAGATGTACGTCAGAAATTAATTGAAAAAGAGCTTAATATTGAATTTATTCAAGTGTTAAATGAGGAACATTTGGATTATGAAAAACAAAACGAAGATTTCCAATTGGAGAATGTATAAAGAATGAAGTTTGTAAAAAATGATCAAACCGCTGTCTTTGCACTAGGCGGCTTAGGTGAGATCGGTAAAAACACATACGCTGTGCAATTCCAGGACGAAATCATCCTCATTGATGCTGGTATTAAATTCCCTGAAGACGAACTTCTCGGAATCGATTATGTCATTCCTGATTACACGTATCTTATTCAGAATGAAGATAAAATCAAGGGTTTGTTTATTACGCATGGTCACGAAGATCATATAGGTGGAATACCTTATCTTCTTCGAGAAATTAACATTCCCATTTATGCAGGTAAACTAGCTGCGGGTCTTTTAAGAAACAAGTTGGATGAGCACGGATTACTCCGCAGTACGAAGATGCATACAATCCAAGAAGACGATGTAATTAAATTCCGTAAAACATCGGTTTCTTTCTTCCGTACTACACACAGTATCCCTGATTCTTTTGGAATCGTTGTAAAAACACCTCCTGGCAACATTGTTCATACAGGAGATTTTAAATTCGATTTCACCCCTGTTGGAGAACCAGCTGACCTTGCTCGCATGGCAGAGATAGGTAAAGAAGGAGTACTTGCACTATTATCTGATAGCACGAATAGTGAAGTTCCTGGATTTACCAAGTCAGAACGAGTGGTCGGACAAAATATAGCCGATATCTTCACAAGAGTTGATGGGCGTCTTATATTCGCAACATTCGCGTCGAATATATACCGTCTTCAGCAAGTAATAGAATCTGCGGTTAAATACAACCGTAAAGTTGCTGTATTCGGAAGAAGCATGGAGAATTCGATCCGTATTGGTCAAGAACTAGGGTATATCCATGCACCTAAGGATACTTTTATCGAAGCCAATCAAATCAATAAGTTTCCTGCACATGAAGTAACAATTTTATGTACAGGCTCACAAGGTGAACCGATGGCGGCTCTTTCAAGAATTGCTAACGGCACTCACCGTCAAATTCAGATCCAGCCTAAAGATACTGTCGTGTTCTCCTCTTCCCCAATCCCTGGTAACACGATCAGTGTAAGTCGTACAATTAATAAGCTTTACCGTGCGGGGGCTGATGTTATTCACGGGCCTTTAAACGATATTCACACTTCCGGTCACGGCAGCCAAGAAGAAATGAAATTAATGCTGCGTTTGATTCAACCTAAATATTTCATGCCGATTCACGGAGAATACCGTATGTTGAAAGAACACGTTAAGCTAAGCGAAGATTGTGGTCTTGATCCAGAGAATTGTTTCGTGATGGATAACGGTGATGTTCTTGCCTTGGGCAAAGATGAAGCTATGATTGCTGGTAAGGTACCATCAGGATCTGTTTACGTTGATGGTAGCGGTATTGGAGATATCGGTAATATTGTACTGAGAGACAGACGCATACTTTCTGAAGAAGGTCTCGTCATCGTAGTTGTCAGTATTAATATGAAGGAATTCAAAATCGCTTCCGGTCCGGATATAATCTCTCGCGGGTTTGTGTACATGAGAGAATCGGAAGACTTAATAAAAGAAGCTCAAAAGCTTGTAAATACGCACGTCAACAAGGTAATGCAGCGTAAAACGACCCAGTGGTCTGAAATAAAGAATGAAATTACAGATACGATTGCTCCCTTCTTATTTGAAAAGACAAAACGTCGTCCAATGATTCTTCCAATCATAATGGAAGTATAATATAAAAAATCTCGCTCATTTTACATGAGCGAGATTTTTTGTTTGATTAAATTTTTATTGGTTTTTTAAACGATATCAGAAGTTGTTAAATAACCCATAATTTTAGTCTCATGATGAAATAATGACTAAGTGGAATTAGTGTGATCAGACATCTTTCCATGTCTAACTCTGCTTTATTATTATCATGTCAAACGTTTAATGGACTCTTTTACATCTGGAATATCCAAGTCCCCACTTTCGAAGAAATTCTTGACGATATACTTCGAGAAGTTAACAGCTGACTGATAATCGATGTGTCCAGGTAAAGGAGCTTTATCCTCTATAACAACGTCGATGATCGCTGGTTTGTCGGATAGAAAAGCTTGTTTCAATTTTATAGATAAATCATCGTAAGAATCTATACGATAACCTTCTCCTCCACAGGACTCAGCAAACTTCGCAAAATCCATTTCCCCAAGATCTGTTTTATAATTGAGGTGTCCCATTTGTTCTTGTTCATATTTTATCATTCCAATTTTACTATTATTAAGAATGATCATTTTAATTGGCAATTGATATTTGACGGCCGTTGAAAAATCCTGCATAACCATAGAAAAACCGCCATCTCCACTAATTCCGATAACTTGACGGTCAGGGTAAGCAATTTGGGCAGCAATGGCGCCCGGGAGACCGCTCCCCATTGTAGCAAGCCAGCCTGAAATAAGAAAGCTTTGATCAACAAACGGCAAATAACGTGAAACCCATACTGTTACGTTGCCTACATCAGCTGAAACTATAGCACTTGGTTGCATGACGTCCTCTAAATGATACATAACCTGGGGAGCGTGAAGAGGTTCTTCTTTAGATCTTTTCTCTTCTTGCATAGCGATGCTCCACCGTTTCATTTTTTCTTGGTATTTCAAAAGATATTCATCATTTTGATTTTCCTTTATTTGGTCTGTAAGAAGCTCTAACGTTTCTCTAGCATCTCCTGCCAACCCAACCGATATTGGATAATACTTTCCTAAGTGATCAGGCTGATTATCGATTTGAACTGCAGGTACGTTATCGGGTAGGAAATCTCTGTACGGAAACTGGGTTCCGATCAATATTAAAGCATCACATTCTTTCATGGCATGATAAGCAGGTTTAGTTCCTATCTGGCCGTGTTGCCCTAAACAGTAAGGGTGATGGTCGGGCAGCACACCTTTACCTAATAAACTTAAGATAATTGGTGATTTGAGTTTCTCAGCAAATGTGACCAGCTCGGCTTTCGCATTGGCAGCACCCTGACCAGCAAGTATCAATGGTTTTTCTGATTTTTCCAGAAGATTAACAGCTTCTTCTATATGATTGCTTTTCGGGCTGATTTGCGGTCGATAATAATCCGATGAAGTTAAATATACATCTTGCTGGTGCTTTTTACTGAACAGATCATCTGGAACAACAAGAACTGATACACCTTTATGTGTATAGGCTTCTCTTATAGCCTGATTCAGTAAATCTGGTAATTGACTTTCCGTTTGCGCCCGTTCACAATAAACAGCTACATCGTCAAACATTTTCACCAAATCAATTTCCTGAAATGCTCCCGTCCCGACTTGTTCACTGTTCACCTGCCCGACGATTGCCAGCACCGGTGCACTGTCGCTTTTGGCATCATATAAGCCATTCAGCAAGTGGATCCCTCCAGGCCCTGCGATCGATAAGCAGACGCCAAGTTTGCCTGTCAGCTTTGCATAGGAGGCAGCTGAAAGCGCACCGGTTTCTTCATGTCTGACCTGGAAGAATTTAATTTCTTCTTGTCTTTTTCTAAGATCATCAATCAATTCATTTATGGAGTCTCCTGGAAGACCATATACGTGGTCTACTCCCCAATCTATTAATAAATCCACGAGAACTTGTCCCGTTCTTTTGTCAGCCATCTTCATCAACCTTTCTATTATGAACCTATATCCTTTTCTATCCTTAAAATGAGGAAAGTAAACTTTCTAATTACTATTTTTCTTTCTTTGTTCATATGTATGCAAACAATGAACCCCTTATAAAATCTATGGTACCGCTTCCAATCGCACACTTAGAAAATGTAGTCTTAAATGTTTATCAATTTGTTTGCTAATTTGTTAATCATTTTCTCTTGGTATAAAGATTTCTAACGGCTGTTAGTGTTAAGACTTACTACTGAAGTTGCTTAGTAAATTGTGTATTTTAGGATACATAACTCCTTGTACATATTTTTTTGTTGTACATGACCACCTACAAATGAACATACAGCGACTTAATAATTTTTGAAATCAGAAAAGGCACATGAAAGTTTATAGTTAAATTACTATAGAAACTGTGTAAGATTGTTCTTAAACAAACTGGCAGGATAGCGGAAGACTTGAATTCGAGGTAGTCTGGGCTCGTTGCCGTATTGGGAGTCAGGGGTGGTTGGGAAGCTACTCGCTTTCCTGTGGGGGAAGTGGCGAGCTTCCTCGGGCTTGCAGCCCTGTGGGATCTCGCCTACATCCTTCTCCCACGGGAGTCTCGCAGCTTCCCAACCACCCCAAGCGATAGGAGATGAACGAACCCTCTTATACCGTTCTTTGAATTATTTTTATCTTCGCCAGCTCAGTCCAGTCCATACGCCGCTGAACGAAGTGCTTCCGCTTTCAAAGGTAGGAGCCTCGCACATTCCTAAAACCCCAAACTTATATTACGGGACGGAACTAAGAAATGAGAAGCAGAAACTCTCTTGTACCAACGTATGCAGATTCATTCAACCATTTGTATTAGAAAAACCAACTATCCAATAGGCTTTTCATTTCCGTGAAAGTAAGCTAGAAATGAACCCTTTTTGCAAGAAGGTGCGTCTTCTTTATCCATGTTCGTTTTTTGGTGAGCGGTTGTTTATAGGGATAAACCGCTCAATATCAATTTTTTATCATAACTGTAGCGCAGCATCTGACATCCTGAAATCGGTGTTTCCGTACCCCCTAATCATCGCAAAGAGCTCCGGGAAATTACGAGACTCCTGTGGGAAGAGAGTGCTTGGTGAGACCCCGGAGAGCGAAGCTCGAGGAGGCTCACCGCGCTCCCACGGAAAGCGAGTGATTTCCCGGACCTCCAAACGCTGTCAAACGTAACGGAAAACACCTCTAACATCTCGAAACTGAGTTTTCCACTAAAGGGAGCGTTAGTTGAACAATTAAATTTCACCACTTTAAAAGGCTCAGTCGAAAAACGACTGAGCCTTTTGTTATTTGAATGAGAACCTCTACAAATTATGAAGTAATTTCCTATACAGTTCGACAGAAAATTGTGTTTTGCGATGAGGAACGGAACCAGTTATTATGAAAAGAGTTTTACTCAATCTTCTATAACCAGGTTTTTTTCAAAACGGCTGATGTCTTTATCCGCTCCGATGACGATCAAGATGTCATTTTCTAATATCTCTTCAGTAGCCATCGGTGATACGATCACTTCTTTTTTACGTTTAATCGCTACAACGTTGCAACCATATTCAGCTCGGATATCCAAGTCTACTAAAGAGCGTCCGCTCATTTTACTTCCCGCTTTGACTTCCACGACACTGTGATCATCAGACAGTTCAATATAATCAAGAATATTATTTGAAATGATGCTATGCGCAATTCTTTTCCCCATATCACGTTCAGGGTGTACTACGTGGTCTGCACCTATTTTATTTAAGATTTTTTCATGATAATCATTTTGGGCTTTCACTGTAATTGTTTTGATTCCTAGTTCCTTAAGCATCAGCGTTGTAAGCATGCTAGCTTGTATGTTATCACCAATAGCGACAATAACATGGTCGATGTTTCGAATCCCCAGTTCTTTCAATACGTTTTCATCTGTAGAATCAGCGATTACGGCGTGCGCTGCGATATCTCTATATTCGTTGACTTTGTCTTCATCTAAATCTATAGCAAGGACTTCCATGCCTTCACGACTTAACTCTCTGCAGATACTTCCCCCAAAGCGGCCAAGTCCAATTACTGCAAACTCTCTCTTCATTAATATAGCCTCCAAAAAAATCAATAAAATCTAAAGATATTTTATCACAGTTTCATGAATGTAACACAAAAAAAGCAGAGAAAAGATTTTACTCTTCTCTCTACTTTTTACCTTTCACGTATTCAGCATCAAATAGAAACAATCTCATTAACAAGATTAATGATGGAACAAGCAGCAGTAACCCTGCGATGAACACAGTAATTAAGGTAATTGCCATTGTTTCATTCGTCACTCCACTTGAGATTGTTATATATGGCTGCAGAATATAAGGCAAATGAGAAGCGCCATATCCAAAGAAAGCAAAGAAGAATTGGAACATGACTGCTATAAATGCCCAACCGTAATATTTACCGATATAGACAAGGAACAAAGCGATCATAAAAAATGCAACCGATAGTCCGAACATCCACCATAAATCAATAGCTTTTTGATAGTGTTCGGGATTATGCTGACTTAACGCGATGAATGTAGTCATACTTGCAATAATTGTTGGTGAACTCCAAAAAAGAGCGTACTTCCTTACCAGGGCAAGCGCTGAATGGTCATTAGCTCTATTAGCGTAATACGTTAAAAACATCGAGCTTATATATAAAACGGAGACAATTGCAAGGAAAACTACACTCCAGGAATAGGGGCTCGTAAACAGTTCCCCATATAACAAGGTAACTCCATTTGCTGTTTCTTCTATAAACCCACCTTCAGAAATCGTAAGTGTCGTCGATAATGAGGCAGGAATTAATAATCCGGTTGCACCATAGAGAAACATGTAGAGGTGATTGTTCTTAAATCCATAGTTTTCAAACGCGTAGAACGAACCACGAATAGCTATCAATACAATTGCTATACTCCCCGGGATTAGGAGTGCTTGTCCATAATAATAAGCTGAATCTGGAAAGAACCCAACAATCCCCACAAAGAAAAAAACAAAAAATACGTTCGTTACTTCCCATACAGGAGAAAGATATCTTGAAATTAATTGATTTATAATATGATCTTTTTTCGTGATTTTAGCATAATAAGCGAAGAACCCTGCACCAAAATCAATAGAGGCGACGATTAAATATCCATAAAGGAAAAGCCAAAGGACCGTAATTCCGATATACTCATAGCCCATTACTCGTCAACCTCCTTTGTAGCTGCTGCCTCCGGATAGCGTGATTCAAATTCTGCTTCAGCTGGGTGATCTTTGAACATTTTACGTAATACTACTAAACAGCCGGCACCAAGAACCGTGTAGAGTCCAATAAACAGTATGAACATAAGGCCGACATGATCCGAAGTAGTCGCGCCTTCTGCCACCGTCATGATACCTCTTAGTATCCATGGCTGCCGTCCTTCTTCTGCAAAGATCCAGCCAAACTCTATAGCGAGCATAGAGAGCGGGCCGCCAGCTGCTATGGCCCATAACAGCCATTTATTTTCCTCATTCCATTTCTTAACCTTCCAGAAAAGAAGGTACAATGCAGAAATGCCAAGCATATAAAACCCGATAGACACCATTAAATCAAACATATAGTGTATCCATAACGGAGGCTGTTCGTCGGCTGGTGTTTCATTAAGCCCTTCAACCTCTGCATTAAAATCACCATAGGCAAGAAAGCTTAAGGCTTTTGGTATTCTAATCGCATTCTCCACTTCATTTTCTTCATTCAATGAGCCGAATAATATGAGATCAGCGCCTGCCTCAGTCTCAAAATGCCACTCACCTGCCGCTAACTTTTCCGGCTGATGTTCAGCTAAAAACTTGGCAGATAAATCACCTGCAATTGCAGTCATTATCGCAAATATGAATGTCGCTGTAACAGTCAGTTTCAAAGCTTTAGTATGGTACTCAGACCCTTTTCGGAAAAGTATGATTATCGCTGCAATTGTTGCAAGTATAGCTGCAGACGTTAAATACGCGGAAGCAACAACATGGAACACTTTTGTAGGTGTAGCAGGGTTGAACATCGCTTCTAAAGGGTTAATATTTGTTACATTACCCCCATCCATTTCAAAACCTCGAGGTGTGTTCATAAATGAATTCACTGTCGTAATAAAAAACGCTGATAGAGTCGATCCAATAATAATCGGTATAGATAGAAGCCAGTGATAAATAGGCTTTTTGAAACGATCCCACGTATAAAGATAGATACCTAGAAAGATGGCTTCAAAAAAGAAAGCAAAGACTTCCATAAATAATGGCAGGGCAATGACATTTCCAGCCAGCCGCATAAAATTCGGCCATAATAATGAAAGCTGAAGTCCAATCGCTGTTCCTGTAACAACACCGACCGCAATGGTGACAGTCATCCCCCTCGTCCACCTGCGAGCAAGTAATTGCAAATGACGGTCATTTTTTTTAATTCCTATGAACTCAGCAATTGATATCATTATAGGTATACCGACACCTACTGTGGCAAATATAACATGAAATATTAAAGTCAAAGAGGTGAGTAATCGGCTCATCATGACGCTATCTTCAAAAAACATAATAATATCCCCCTTTTACGATTAGCTATGTTAAACGTGGTTGAGTTTTCTCATACGAGAGTTTTTCTATAATATTACAGTTGTAACGAATAACAGTCATAACGATTTAGTAAGTATGAACAGGTCGCAGGAATAACCCGCCCCCCTATTACCTCTTAACTATGGCAACTAAACCGTTCTCCCAGATCAGACAATAATATTTTGAATAAATCAAAATTTAGATGTAACAGACCTTTCTGTATAAAGAAAACCACTTTACTATTATAAAACGTCACAACCTTCTATATTGCAGCTATGAATGACGATTTTGTGACAAACTTCACAATCTACTTATATGATTCATTGTACAATGCCCTTCAAACGGAGTCCACAATTTTGTTCAGATGACATACTAATATAAGTCCATACCACAAAAAGAAAAAAAAATGCCGCAAAGAGCGGCATTTTTTATTAAATAGCATCTAACATTTGAAATTGGGCTTTTACTAATTCGAAATATTCTCCTTTTTTCTCCATTAATTCACTATGAGATCCATATTCTAAAATTCGCCCATTCTCTAGTACGTATATTGTATCAGCTTCCCTGATCGTTGAAAGCCGGTGGGCAATGATAATAGCAGTCCTTCCCTCCAATAAAAGCCCTAAAGCCTCCTGGATTTTCATTTCCGTTTCCGTATCAATACTAGCCGTTGCTTCATCCAGAATCAAAATACGAGGATCAGCTAGTAAAGCCCTTGCGAAGGAGAGCAGCTGACGTTCTCCTGCAGATAGAATACTCCCTCTCTCCTCTACTTCCGTTTCATAACCAGAGTTTAAGCGTTGTATAAACTCATCTGCGCCTACCACTTTTGCTGCTTCTATCACTTCTTCATCTGAAGCGTCTGGCCGTCCAAACCTAATGTTTTCCATAATTGTCCCTGAGAAAATGAATGTATCCTGAAGGACAACGCTGATTTGCTGCCTTACACTGGCAAGCGTTGCTTCTTTCAAATCCACTCCGTCAATTTTCACACTGCCTTTTGTGGGGTCGTAAAAGCGACTGATTAAATTTGCGATTGTTGATTTACCCGAACCTGTATGTCCTACCAACGCAACGGTTTCACCTTGTTTCATTTCAAGGTTGATATCATGAAGTGCTATACGTTTTTCATCATAAGCGAACTGTACATTGTTAAAATTAATGTTCCCTTTCATATCCTTGATTTCCTTTGCATTTTCCAATTCTTTCACATTCGGTTTCTCATCCAGGAACTCAAAAATCCGCTCAGAAGCAGCCATCGCCATTAACAATTGATTATACATTTGTCCAAGTCTTGAAATCGGCTCCCAGAACATACCTATGAAGAAAGCAAACGTAACAAATGTACCACTCGTAATATCACCCTGCAGGATAAGAAATGCTCCGTAAGCCACTAATATTACGGTACCTACTGCATTACTCATTTCTACAAACGGACGAAACATAGCACTTTTTCGCGTAGCTACGTTCCACGCTTCAAAATTTTCCGAATTAACCCCGTCAAAATACTCGCTGTTTTCACGTTCCTGAGAAAAAGATTGAGTGATTCTTACTCCCTGCAGGCTTTCATTCAAATGAGAATTCAACTTAGATTGCTGGATTCTCACATCCTGCCAAGAGCGTCTTATATTTCTGCGAAGCTTGGTAGAAATATAAAACATCAACGGCATGATGACTAGAATGGCCAAAGCAAGCTTAGGACTAAGAGCAAATAGGATGACAATAATTCCCGTAAGCATAACGATATCCATGAGCAAGTTGATGATACCATTTGTAAAAAGCTCTTGGAGAGAATTAATATCGTTCATGATCCGGACTAAAATCGATCCGGCTGATCGATTGTCAAAAAACTTATGGGAAAGTTTCTGCACATGAGAAAATAAATGTTCTCTTAAATCGTAAATGACATTCTGTCCGAGGATATTGACATATTTGATCCTCAGCATATTAGCTATATAACTCAATAAATACATAATCGCGATTCCTACCACAAGCTGGATTAATAAATTTGTATTTCCGTCAGCAATAGCGACATCGATCGCTACTCTCCCTATAAGAATAGGTACTATCAATCGAACGATGGTCGCTATGAGCATTGCGATAATAGAAATAGGAAGAAGCTTTTTCCAATAAGGTTTCACGTAACGCAATAACCTAGTCATTTGAGCCCAGTTGAAAGGCTTCTCTATGGCCTGATCCTGTGTATATTTAAAACGGTCCAAGTGTTTAGTCGTTTCAGGGACGTGCTTCGGTTTCCTAGCCATCGATCATCCCTCCTATTCATAACATGTTTGTTGAATTTAAGATAGCTTCTTTGTCTTGATACTGTATATCGTAAATTCTTTGATAGGGTCCGCCATTTACTAATAATTCATCGTGAACACCTCGTTCTACTACCTCTCCATCTTCAAGTACCAATATTTCATCAGCATGTTTTAAAGATGATATACGATGAGCGATAATAAATGTTGTTCTTCCTTCCATTACTTCTTTTAATGCCTTTTGTATTTTAAATTCAGTTTCCATATCTACTGCTGAAGTAGCATCATCGAGGACTAAGATCGCCGGATCGATTAATATAGCTCTTGCAATGGCAATCCTCTGTTTCTGACCACCGGATAAGCCCATACCGCGCTCACCTAAAAGTGTGTTATATCCGTCAGGCATATCCATGATAAACTCATGAGCCTGGGCCCTCTTAGCCGCTGCCTTCACATCTTCGAGAGTAGCATCAGGGTTCCCGTATGAAATGTTCTCTTGAATCGTCGTAGAAAAAAGAAACGACTCCTGCAAAACAAATCCAATATTTTTGCGCAAAGTTTTCAGTCCATAGTCACCTACCGGCCTGTGATCAATAAGAACCTTTCCTTTTTCCGGCTCATAGAATCTGGTGATCAATTGAGTGATACTCGTTTTACCTGAACCCGTTGAGCCTATCAGTCCGATAGTTTTACCAGGAGGGGCATCGAAATTGATTTCTTTCAATGCAGAATCATCATCTTGTGAATAAGTCAGTGTAACATTTTCGAAAGTAACATGACCTTTTAGACGGTCCTGAATGACCGCACCTTCTTTTTCCTGAATATCTTCATGTGCTTCTAAAATTTCCAGGAGGCGTTCACCAGAAGCTTTGGATTGGGAAAATAAATTAATGATAAACCCTAAATTCATCAACGGGCCGAGAATATACCATACGAGGCTAAAGAACGCGACAAGCTCACCAAGAAGAAGAGAACCATTTATAACTAAATACCCACCAAAAGCAAGAAGAGCTACTACACAAACGTTACCTATAAACTCCATTAAAGGAAAATACTTCGCCCATATATTTGAAGTATTTACGTAATTATCACGATAATGAGTGCTTCTATCAAGAAAACGTCCTACTTCAAAGTCTTCTCTGGAGAGAGATTTTACCGTGTTCATGCCGCTTATATTTTCCTGAACTCTCGTGTTCAGCTTACCAAACGATTTTCTAATCTTACGAAAAGCAGGGTGTACTTTACGATCGAATTTGTACACTACAATACCTAAGAAAGGCATCGCTGCCATTGTGACGAGAGCCAGAGGTACTGAAAAATAAAACATCACACTTAAACTGATGACGATCAACAAAACAATTCTTATCAACTCTGAGAATCCCATCGATAAGAAGAAACGGAACCCCTCTACATCTGCAGTAAGTCGGGACATGATATCGCCAGTTTTTGCGTTATCGTAATAACGGAACGGCAGTCTCTGCAGCTTCTTGTAAAGCTCATCCCGCAATACATATACTGATTTGATACCGAAATATTCCCCTAGATACTGATGAAAATATGTAGCGAATCCCTTTACGATCATTAATAAGATAAAAACAGAGCAAATATAAGGGATCAAATTATACCTTTCCTTCATAACCACATCATCTATCGTAACTTTCAAAATGATCGGGTAAACTAACGTGATCGCAGTCACGAATATTAATGAAAACAAAGACCAGATGAAGAATGACTTAAACGGCCAATAAAACGGTTTCAATTTCTTAAATACATCCATTTTTGTCCCTCCCTTAACTTTTCCGTATGTATTAATATATCGGGTATCGAAATATTTTTCCACCTATTTGACCAATATTTTTAAAATTCAGGAAAAAATAATTTTTACAAAGTTAATTTACAAAAAAAAACAGCCTCAAAATGAGGCTGTTTCGTATTTATTTTTGATTTACGCCTAAAACGCGGTTCACACGTTTACGAAGCATTTTCATGCCACCGCCGCCTGCTTGGAAATGACGCAGATTGCCTTCTTCATCAAACACATAGTAAGCAGGTACATATTGATTTTCAAAAGCATCAGTCAAAGCGTGATCATTATCTACATAAATAGGTTGAGTAATCCCATGCTCATCAGCAACTTCTTTGATTTGATTTAAATCCAAATCCTTCTCTGAACGAGGCATATGGACAGCAATCACATTCAAGTCGTCACTGTATTCATCTCTGAACTCGTTTACGTTCGGCATAGCTTCCTTGCATAGACCGCAGCTGACGGACCAGAAATGGATCAGCGTCGGTTTAGAACCTACAAGATCTTCTTTTGTGAGAGCGTCACTATTATACCACTTAGTAGCTTCAGGAAGTTCTGGCATTGGTGTTCTTAATTTCACAGTAATTCCTCCTTATTCATGAGAAGTAATGGAAAAAAAGGTCTAACACAGCGGTTAGACCAGTTAAAATATTGAATTAAAGAGTTTCTTGACCTGGCTTCCAGTTTGCCGGGCAAAGTCCGCCAGTTTGTAGTGCTTGAAGAACACGAAGTGTTTCATCAACGTCACGGCCGATATTGTTGTGGTTAACGACCTGATATTGCAGTTCGCCTTCTGGGCTGATGATGAATAAACCACGAAGAGCTACACCTTCATCTTCTACAAGAACACCGTAGTCTTTTGCTACCTGGTGATTTGTATCTGCTGCAAGAGCGTATTCAAGATCTCCAAGGCCATTTTCATCGCGGCCAGTGTTAATCCAAGCCAAGTGCGTATGAATCGTATCTGTTGATACCCCGATCACTTCAGCGTCAAGATCTTCGAACTCGTCGAAACGATCTGAAAGGGAAGTGATTTCAGTCGGACATACGAATGTGAAATCCATTGGATAGAAAAATAGTACTGTCCACTTGTCATTTTTCATATTTTCTTCGAGTGAAACCTTACCAAATTCTTTGTTAGAAAGTACTGCGTCCATCTCGAAGCGTGGTGCTTGTTTTGCTACCATACGTTCTGCCATTTAGAATCCCTCCATATGTTTTACTACATTATTCAACAATGATTATCAATCTCAAGCCATAGTATAACGAGATATGAGATTGTAGTCAATGTTTAATAAAAATTAATTTAATCTAGAGTTATTTACAATCTTTCGAACCCACTACTTAATATACACAACACTATTATCCATTAAACATGATTCTATTTAGAATGTAAATTTATATGCACGTAATTGCGACATAAACAGACATAATACAAGGTATTTATTGAAAATACCCTCCTATTTCCGCTATGATAATCATGAAACATTTTGCCGGAGAGGAGCTTGTCTATGAATTTATTTGAAGAAGGGTTTGATTTTAACCCGACGATACTTGTTGAATGGTTAATTACTGGAGGCTTGAAAATCCTTGTCATCCTTATTGCTTTCGCTATTCTAGGCCCTGTAGGAAAAAAGGCCATCAGTGCAGCAATATATAAAATGGGGAAACAGAGAAAACTGACTGAGAGCCGTACGAAAACATTAGAAAAATTATCTGTGAATGTATTTTCTTATATCCTTCTTTTTATTTTAATTATTATGCTGTTAGGCGCTGTAAATATCGACATCGGTCCACTTCTTGCCGGAGCTGGTATCATTGGTTTAGCTATAGGTTTTGGTGCTCAAGGGCTCGTATCCGATATAGTGACAGGTTTCTTCCTGCTTTTAGAAAGACAAATCGAAGTAGATGATTATGTAACAGCAGGTGGTTATGATGGAATTGTAGAAGAAGTAGGCATCCGAACAACAAAAATCAGAAGTTTTGATGGTACTCTTAATTTCATTCCAAACAGGAATATTGCAGGTGTAAGTAATCATTCTCGAGGAAACATGCGGGCTCTCGTGGATATCGGCATCTCTTATGATGAGAATATCGATCATGCATTAGACGTTCTTAAGAAAGTTGCAGATGAATTTGCAATGGATCCACGTTTTAAAGAAGGGCCAGATGTACTTGGTGTACAAAGTCTTGGCAGTTCAGACATTGTAATCCGTATTTTAGGCAAAACTGAAAATATGGAGCAGTGGGGAGTAGAGCGGGATCTTAGGAAAGCGATGAAAGAGGCCTTAGATGAAGCTGGAATCGAAATACCATTTCCTCATCAAGTTTATATTGAAAAAAAAGAAAGCTGAGAAAAGGGTCTGTCCAGCATCTGGGCAGACCCTTTATATATTATATTTACTACAGTAAAAGTTACTTAACTAAGGAAGCTCTCAAATTGACACCATGCTCCATATATCCTTTTAAACAAGTCAGCATATAAACCCAACCCTCTTTGTTATCTACTAAGTCACCTATCAAATTCTCACTTTCTTCCTTAAACCCTTCTTCGTTAATTTCTATGATTGTACTGTTATTCTCTGATTCCACAAAAGTTATGGTTACGATATGATCTCCAGCCCACTCAAATACAATTCTTTTATTTTTTTCGAGTTCTTTTACGGTAATATCTCCCGCGGCATTATACTCCTCGTAAGTTAATGTAATGGTTTTTCCTTCTTCCCACCTTTCAGAACTTGAACTGAACCAGAAATTCCCAATCTTTACTGGGTCAACGATTGCTTCAAATATCTCTTCAGCTGGCTTTAATATATTCATTTTCGTCAGGTTATTCATATTAAAAACTCCCTTTCTGTTCTTAAGTGTTTAATGGGATATTTACTATTATGTACCAAGTACACTTAAAACATAGTACATAATAATAAAATTTCCTTAAACCTGTTGTAGGCGTTTAAAAATGATGTTTGAGTATGGTTGTATAGTTTTTAAAATTCATACTAGAGTGCGAGGGGAAAATGATTATATCACTGTAATGAGAAAAATGAACCACACGTGTAGTACATGAATAACTCTCACATACCACTAAACTCACTTAGCTTGAAGTACGGTTTCATTTTTTGCTTGGGGAAATGCGGGCTTGGAAATGGCTTGCTTTTTTAAGGGAATGACGGCTCTAAGCTGTCTATTCAGTTTATCCATTCCCACAGGAGTATCACCATTTCCAGGACCCCATTACTATAACGTGAGTCACTAACTCCTTTTTATTGATTAATGAAATCATTCTGAAAAGGCCTGTCAGTTGAACGTCTGATTAATATTGATTGCTTATAATTTTCTTAACCCTTCAACTACAATCGTTTTTCCGACCTCGAGCGCCTTTTCATCAGGAGTTAATTTAGAATGGTGGAGGCCTGCTTCTGAGTTCACTCCGAGCCAGAACATAAATCCTGGAATCTCTTTTAGCATATACCCAAAATCTTCTCCGGTCATTGCTGGAGCTGCTTCTTCATAAATATACCCGGTTTGACTGACGATTTCAGTAAAAGCCTGTACATAGTCAGCATCATTTTCTACTTGATAATAGTTTGAACCGTAGTCGATAGAGATGCTGCAGTCATTCGAAATTTCAGCACCCTTTACCATCTTCTCAATTTCCTTTTTAACTTCAATCATTGCTTGAGGAGACATCGTGCGGATGGTACCTTCAAGTCTGGCTTCCTCAGCGATAATATTTTGCACAGTACCACCTGTGATTTTGCCTATTGTAATAACTGCGCTATCGAGAGGATCTACTCTTCTTGCTACAATCTGCTGAAGATTACTGACAAGAAAGCTGGCAGCTACTACCATATCTCTTGTTTGATGAGGATAAGCTGCATGTCCACCTTTACCTTTGAGGTCGATAAACAGCTCACTAGTATTCGCAAACAATAAACCGGCTCTAGTGGAAACTGTTCCGACAGGTAAATCAGGCGCAATGTGAAGGGCGAAAATAACATCAGGCTTAAATCGCTGCATTGCATTCGATTGCAGCATAGGTTCGGCCCCTCCCGGCCCTTCTTCAGCTGGCTGGAACATAAAAACTATATTGTTTTTGGGTGGGTCCTGCGCTAAATTTTCAAGAGCAGCTAATGCTACGGTCATATGGAAATCGTGTCCGCACGCATGCATCCTGCCTTTATGTTTAGATGAGAATGTCAGCCCTGTAGATTCCTCTAACGGTAACCCATCGATGTCTGCACGATAGCCGACTGTTTTTTCAGGATCATTTCCCTTAACTTTGACAAAAATTCCTGTTTCCCATTTTTCGACTGTCAAATAATCCTGCGGAAAATTATCGATGATATTAAGTAAATATTTTTGAGTTTCAAATTCCTTAAATCCTAACTCCGGAATTTGATGAAGCTCTCTGCGTATCTTGATTAGTTGATCCTCTCTCATTATTCACCCTCACTTTAAATAAAGACCTTGCGAATTAAGCAAGGTCTTTAGGATTATTAATCATTCAATTTTCGTAAAGCTTGCATGATCTCAGTCTTAGACTTCGTCTGATCATCGATTTCTTTAATGACCCTGGCAGGAGTACCAGCTACGAGCGTGTTAGCAGGAACATCTTCAGTTACAATTGCTCCAGCTGCAACTACTGCACCTTCTCCAACGTTAACACCTTCTAAAATTACTGCATTGGCTCCAACGACCACGCCATCCTCAATAACAACCGGATTGGCAGATGGCGGCTCAATAACCCCTGCGAGAACAGCTCCGGCACCGATATGACAGTTCTTACCGACTGTAGCTCTACCTCCAAGCACAACATTCATATCAATCATAGTACCTTCACCGATGACTGATCCGATATTAATACTCGCTCCAAGCATAATGACTGCTCCATCACCAATTTCAACTTGGTCGCGAATAATGGCTCCAGGCTCAATGCGTGCATTTACTTTTTTCAAATCTAAAAGTGGAATGGCTGAATTTCTACGGTCATTTTCCAGGACATAATCATCGATTTGATCGCTGTGTTTTTCGAGCAGCGGCTGTACAGCTTTCCATTCTCCGAAAATCACTCCGGATTCTCCAGTAATAAAATCTTGTACCTCACTGCCAAAATCTATATCAGAAAGACCTTTTCCTTTGATATAAACTTTTACGGGTGTAGATTTTTCGCTATTTGAAATAAATGAGATAATCTCATGTGCATCCATTTGTTTCATATGTATCCTCCTCTATTTGTTTACTATTTCATTCTTTACTTTATCAAAGCACTGAATACGTGACAAGAATTTTAAGTTTTCGTTTCCTTAGGAAGACATAAAATGAGCAGCAAACTAACTATAGTTAACACCAATAAGCTTAAGTAAACAAGATGCAATCCACTTGTCAGCCCCTCTCTTAACACTTGCAGCACTGGTTCACTAAGTTCCGATCTGGAAGTTTCATTTAAAAGCAGGTTCGTGGAATCTATCGTGAACTCCCTATCTATTCCTTCTCTTTCAAGGGTAGTCTGTATTCTTGAATTGAGAACACCACCTAATACTGCAGCACCAATTGCGCTCCCTAGCGTTCTCATGAACATGTTTGAAGCAGTTGCAATCCCTCTGGTTTTCCAATCTACAGAATTTTGAATCGAAACTATAAAAGATGTAGTGGATAACCCCATACCAATTCCGATGAACAGAGAACCAGCAGCAGCAAATAATGGCCCCTTTTCAGGAGATAGGAGAGAAAAAATCACAGCTCCTATAATGAGGGAAATCCCCCCACATATAGATGTAACTCTAAAACCAATTGTTAAAATCAGCCGCCCTGCAACCGTTGCAGCGATCGGCCAGCCAATCGACATCGTCGTCAAGGTAAAACCAGCCACCGTAGCAGACTTCTCCATAACTCCTTGCACGAAGGCTGGAAGGTAACTAGAAACGCCGATAAGAACCATCCCTGTGACTAACGATGTTAAATTAGCGTATCTTATTGAAGGGTTTTTCCACAAAGACAAAGGCAGCATCGGTGACTTCGCTTTTTTTTCAAGATACCAAAAGCCTAAGAACCCAGCGATGAAGAGAATGACCAATCCTATGATCTCAATAGAAATCCAAGATAACCCTACGCCTCCTTCTACCAATACTACCATGAGGGCGCTGATAGATATCATAATTAATAGTGGCCCTTTCACATCCACAGAATGTCTTTCCTTTTCAGCATCCTCTTTAAAGAAAACCAGTATCCCTAACAGCGAAAAAATGCCTAAAGGAATATTCATCCAAAACACATAATGCCAACTTAAGATATCTACAAAGAATCCCCCCAGCAAAGGTCCGGTTACAGCGGAAATCCCCCACACACTTGAGAGATACCCCTGGATCTTTGCTCGTTCTTCCTTTGTATAGATGTCTCCTACGATGGTTGTGGCTATAGGCATCAGGGCACCTGCTCCCAGCCCTTGAACGAACCTGGCTATAATCAAGGTCACCATATGACCTGAGAGAGCAGCCATAGTTGATCCAATTAAGAATAAACTGATTCCCGCCATAAAAATGGGCTTACGGCCAAAAACATCGGCTAATCTCCCAAACAGCAGCACGGTAGAAGCATTAGTAAGCAAGTAAGCAGAAAATACCCAACTGTACAGGCTGAATCCTCCAAGCTCGGCTACTATACTGGGCATTGCAGTAGAAACTATAGTGGCCTCAATAGCTGCTAAAAACATCGCCAGCATAATCGACGCCAACACTAGACCACGCCTCAAATTCATCACCTCAATCAACCACAAAAGAAAGGACGCCTTCAATAGGCGCCATTTCTAAGATAATATTCATTTTATATCGTTTCAATTTATGCTCTCTTCAATGTTTCATGATAATGTTTACTGAACTGCTTCAATATTGTTCTTCGAGTTACAATTCCGTCAAACTCTCCATCCTCGTTGGTTACACAAATGAACGGATGATCAATCAACTTATATAACGCATCAATCATTGAGTGATCTTTTTTTAAGCAAGGTACATCTTTTTTCATAACCTCTATAACTGTCAAATCATTCAATTTGTCTAACTCAAACTGCTCGATACCCAATGTTTCTTCCAAAATCATCGTCTTGCTGACGACTCCCTGAAATTTAAAGGTAGCATCCAATACAGGTACTGCAGAATAGCCAGTTTTCAATAGAACTAAGAGTGCGTGATCCAGGGGGTTGCCTACTTGAACATGAGCCACTTTCTCCGACGGAATCATTAATTCTTCAACTAGAGGGAAATTCAGGTCATTGCTTTGTACACTTATCATAGTCCATTAACACTCCTTTTACTTCTTCGCTGAAGGAGCAATTCGAAACGATCAATCTCATACATAGTTATCCTAACATACTTTAAGAATTATAACGAATGGCTTCCACCTCTATCTCTCTTTCAAAAAACTTACTCCACCTTTTATTACCCATAATTATCCATAAGATAAACCAGTTTTCTATCCTTTCTTTATAAAGTAACAAAAAAGGCTTATAATAGAACAAATGAAGTTTGGGGCTGATTTAAAAAATGATGACACACACCTTCTCCAAAAGAGAAGAGATAGCAAATGCAATCACTCACGGCATTGGCGCAGTATTAAGTCTTGCTATGCTTGTTCTCTTAATTGTATTCGCTAGCTTGCACGGCACAGCTTGGCATATTGTTTCTGTTAGTATTTATGGAGGGACCATGCTTTTACTATTTGTGTCCTCGACTCTTGTACACAGCTTTCCACCAGGTAAGGCCAAAGATTTGTTCGAGATCTTCGACCATTCAGCCATCTATCTATTTATCGCAGGCACGTATACACCAATGCTGCTGATTCCTCTAAGAGGTACTTTAGGATGGACTTTGTTCGCGATTATTTGGGGTATGGCCATATTAGGAATATTGTTCAAAGTATTTTTTGTAAAGCGTTTCGTACTTCTTTCTACCATTTTTTATGTATTAATGGGGTGGATGATTATCCTGGCTTGGGGACCTTTGACAGCGGAGGTGCCAGCTGCCGGAATTACCTACCTGGTTGTAGGCGGAGTACTTTATTCTATCGGATCGATTTTCTATGTATGGAGAAGCTTTACGTATCACCATATGGTTTGGCATTTATTTGTCCTCGGAGGCTCTATCTTTCATTTCTTTACCATCTTTTTTTACATTATCTAATAGTAAGCTCTATTATATATGAGTTTAGCCCTAGCGATTTATGCGGGGAGGCATCCGGCACCGCCGGAACTGCAAATCAAAAGAGGCCGCGCAATTTAAGCGCGGCCTCTTTTGATTAAAAAGGAAATTGATTCAACCATTGTCCGCCATCTAATGTGACGACTTCTCCGTTCATGTATGAAGCCTCATCTGACAAAATAAAACGGGCTAATCCTGCAATCTCTTCAGGTGTTCCAAGCCTGCCCAGCGGTACTGAGTTTAACGTTCTCTGTGCAGCTTTTTCAGATTCGAACAATTTGTCCGCTCCGCCAGTCCGTTCAATTGGCCCAGGGGCGATTGCGTTTGCTCTTATACCATATTGCTTACCCCACTCGACAGCTAATGTTCTTGTCATCGCAAGAACACCCGCCTTTGCAGAAGCAGAATGAATGACGCCAGCTCCTGCGTTCCAAGCATATGTAGCCACCATATTTAATATGGATCCCTTAATCTTGTTTTCAATCCAATACTTTCCTACCGCTTGGCTGCAATAGAAAGTTCCATTTAATACAATGTCAATAACAGAATTCCATCCATTCGGTGAGAGCTTTTCAGCTGGCGAGATAAAATTTCCTGCGGCATTATTAACAAGGTGATCGATTCGACCAAATGTTTCAACCGTCTGTTCCACCATCCGCTCTACATCTTCAACATTTCTCACATCCATTTCAATTAACAACAACTCGTCTTTGGCCCCGCTTGTGATTTGTTCTCTAGCTTGCTGAAGGCGCTCCATATTTCTTCCTGTAATAGCTACTTTTGCCCCTTCTTCTAAAAATCGTTTAGCCATATACATTCCCATTCCGCTCGTTCCACCGGTAACTATGATTACTTGACCATTCATTAACATCCCTCCGTCTATATTAAATTCCAGATAAAAAACTGAATTCCTGTTCATTTTTTAATATTTTTAAAAATTTATTTTTATATTTCATAAAATATAAAAGTGGTATAATTGCGAAATATAGAAATGGAGGGAAACTCTGTGCTTTTGACAAGGAGAAGTTTCTTAAAGAAAATGATGGCGGGCGGGCTAGGAGTACTTGGCTTAACAGGCGGCGGATATTACTATGCACGTTATATTGAACCAGCTATGCTTACGAAACAGTCTCACCTGCTCGAGCATTCTGCAATACCATCATCATTTCATCGAATAAAAATTGTGCAATTTTCTGATATTCATTTAGGGTTCCATTATTCTCTGGACCAATTCCGTAAGCTTATTCAAGAAATAAATAACGAAAAACCTGATGTAATATTATTCACCGGAGACTTAATAGATGAACCCCAGCGTTTTGATTTCAGTGCAGATATCCCCACCTTACTTAATCAATTGAAAGCTCCTCTCGGTAAATACTGGATTTATGGAAACCACGATCATGGGGGCTATGGCACGGAAAAACTAGAATCAGTAATGTCTAAGGGCGGGTTTACGTTATTAAAAAATGAAGTGAAGCAAATAGAGCGTGAGGGCAGAACAATTAATCTGGCTGGATTGGACGACGTGATTCTAGGTTCACCAAATCTTGAAGGTACCCTCGGGGACTTAGATGCTGACGCCTATACGATCTTATTAGTGCATGAGCCAGATATAGCCGACTCAGTGAAAAATTACCCTGTAGACATTCAGCTGTCCGGCCACAGCCATGGGGGACAAATACGTATTCCTCTATTAGGCTCGATGGTCACTCCCCCTTACGCCGACAAGTACGTAGATGGCAAACATAGCATAAGCGAGCGTTTGACGCTTTACATCAGCCGTGGAATCGGTACAACCCGAATGCCATACAGGTTTCTATGCAAACCTGAATATTCGGTATTTACTTTAATATCAAAGACTTAACATTTGTGTGACAGTCTTGGACAGTCTGCTCTATTTAAGCAAATGAGTGATAAAATAGAAATATCCAGGCCTACGGGGGATTACCATGAAACTTTTTAACTCAATCATTTTGATACTACTATTAACTGCTTGCGGTTCTCCTATCGATGAGAATATGTCTCGAAGTGTCGAAGAATTCGAAGGGGATAACCAAAATGGCTCCACTATAAAGCTCCCGCATGATCTAGAAGGGCAATACTGGGTAGCTAATTTCATCTTCACTAGATGTGATACAGTTTGTCCCCCAATGACGAGCAACATGTCAAGGTTACAGCAGCAATTGAAGGAAGAGTCTTTAGATAACCAATTAGTTTCCTTTTCAGTAGACCCTGAATATGATAGCCAGAAAAAGCTAACAAAATTTGCTCAGCAGTTCAATGCCGATTTAAACAGCTGGCACTTTCTCACAGGATATTCTTTTCAAGAAGTCAAAGAATTGTCGATAAAATCGTTCCAATCTCCCCTTAGCCAGTTAGATAATACAGACCAAGTCTCCCATGGTACCAGCTTCTTCTTAGTTGATCCAAGTGGAAATGTAATTAAGCGGTATAATGGTACGGAAGCAGGAGAAATGGAAAATATCGTAGAAGATATAAAAAAAGTTCAATAGCTTTTTTTTGCTAAATTTTACATTCTCAACTAAAATGGAAGATAATTCAAGAAAGGAGGACATTTATGGATAGAGTACAACTTTCTAACCGAGAGCTTGCCGAATCATTATTCATTGTAAATCGACACGCAAAAACTGCACCTCAGCCTAAACATTTATACGATATAAAAAAAGAAGCGATTTCAAAATTGCTGAAAGAAAATAAAGCAAAAAAAATCGGCTTACATTTTTCAGAACGCCCTAAATACAGTAAACAACATTCCACTCTCCTTATTGAGGTGGGCGGGTATTATTTTCATGTACCCGCTGAGAAAAAAGATTTTGATCAGCTGGAACACTTAGGTAACATTGATCAAGCTTACAGAAACCCTAAACCTAAACTTTCCCTTTCCAGAGCAAAGAAAATTCTATACAGTTACTTAGGTTGGAATGCTAAGAACCACTCACCTTCCCCTACTTCTTATCAAACGTCTCCAACTATGTTAGGACAACAGAACATCACCCCTTGGAACCAACGTCATAAACGCAGGTGAAGCAGTCAGATTTACTGGCTGTTTTTATTTATTCAAATGTTTCATATTATTGGAAAAAGGTTAGTAGAGGTATAGGAGGTTGATTAAATGACTATGAATCCAATGGATGATTTTCTATATCATCTTAAGCGTTACATGGAATATACTACTGAAATGAGGTCTTCCTATGAACACCTCACAGCTCAAGAGAAAGAAAAGATTGTAGAGTCCCATCCAGATGGAAACAGCCCTGAGGTTATCTCGAAACAAGTGTACCAATGGCACGATAACTTATTTAAAAGAATGGGAAAAGATCAGGAATAAAAAAGGCCTTTAACAAGGCCTTTTTTACTTAAAAGATATTTGCAAAGGTTATTTTGAATATCAAACCATGTACGAAAATTACAAAAGAGTAAGTGCTGCTTTAGAAACAACTTGCTTTTGCAGAACATTGAAAGGAGTTTACATTATAAACAATTAAGTTATTTCCCTCAGATACTACCCTGAAGCTTCTACGTAATTCCATTTAATATCCTATTGAATAACATTATCGATCGTGCGTATTAACCCTACAATTTCAGGTTTTGATATCTGGGCATCTGCCCCGACTTTCTCCCCTTTATGCTTGAGGTCAGCTGTAATCAGAGAAGAAAATATCACTACAGGCAATACTTGCAGCTCTTCATGCTGTTTGATCAGTTTAGTAAAATGGTGGCCGTCCATTCTCGGCATTTCAATATCCGTAATAATAAGCTGATATTCATCTAAAATATTTTTTCCGTTTTCTACTTGCTTCAGTAAATGGGCATACGCTTCTTTTCCATTTTCAAATAGAAAGGTATGTACGTATCCCGCTTCTTTCAGTGTTTCTTGTAAGAGACCTCTTAATAATGCAGAATCCTCAGCAATCAATATTTTTTTATGTGACCGCTCCCTCTTCTCAAGAACTTTCATTTGCTCTTTGTGGATACTCGTTTCTGGTGTAATATCCGCTACAACTTTCTCAAAGTCCAATAAAAGCAGCATTTCATCATCTTTTTTGATAATACCGGTAATTTGCTTTTCCAGCCCATGGTACATCCTTCCTGGCTTTTCAATGTCTTCCCAGGATATTCTGTGTATTTGAGTGACAGTATGAACATGGAATACGATTTTAGTCTGATTGAATTCAGCAAGTATGAATTTATCTTGATGAGGGTGATCGGATGGGGCAAAACCTAAAGCGCTGGCCATATCCACTACAGGTACTACATCCCCTCTGATTTCTATAATCCCTTCAACAGATGAGTGAGAATGAGGGATCTGAGTCACTGGGGCTGGATTTAGAATTTCCTTAACTTTAATGACATTGATGCCAAATCGATTGTCCCCAACACTAAATTCCACAACTTCTAGTTCGTTAGTGCCACTTTCAAGTAAAATGCCTTCGTTTTTAATCATATGTATAATTCCTTCTCCTTTGCAAGGTGAGTCTCAATATAGACTCTACCATAATTTACACATTCTTAGTACTTGTGAAAGAGGAAATTATGCTTAGCTTTTATAAAAAAAGACTGACCAAAGACTCCTTAATTGAGATATAACTTTATAAAACAGTAGTAGAATTATGGTAATCTTCTAAAACTATTGGGACAGCCTCCACGGTTTGGTCCGGGTATTTAAAAGTTAATTCTTTCTTAATAATATGCCATTCAATATTTAAATATCAGCAAAAAAGGTAGAGGTTCACTTAAGTATAGTAAGTGAACCTCTACCTTTTTTTAAGCCTGTTAGATCAAATTATTGATTTACCCCCTCATTGTGTCTGATTTTAATCTGCACTAAGCAGCTTTCTTAGATTTTTTCATAAACTTTTTGGCAAGTTTGGATAAGCTTCTGCCAAGAACTAGTAAAGTTCCAAATGCACTCATAGCAAGCAGACTGATCGACCAAAAATATGAAGGCAGCAGCGATCCATCTACATCTATAGCATATCGATCAACTAATTGAAGAAACAAAAAAACTACGAGTAAACTGCATACATAGCTCATGAAAGTGATCCAATTTCTACTGATCCCCCACTCAAGAACTGGCTTTATCACCCACATACTGCTCATAACAAGTAAAAAAACAAGTCCAAAGAGAACATGCCATGCTTCAATTCCGAATATCTGTAATAAATCATTGTCAAACCATTGGAAAATAGAATCTAAAATGGAAAAACTAATCATAAGAGCACGCCCCTTTGGTCACTTTTCCTCATTCTAGACAATCATCTTCCATTTTATACGGTTATTGAACTTCCTTGATTCTTAAGCCATTTCAAAGCTTCTCTCTTACTTAAGGAGCTTAAATTTTGAGTTTGAATAAAGTTAATTACGAGCTTGGGATTTGTTTTACTGTATTCCCTTAAAGCCCAACCTATTGCTTTTTCAATAAAAAATTCTTTCTCTTCTTTCAACTGATCTATCGTTTGAAAAAGCAATTCATAATCAGTTCGTTGTTTAAAACGTAGTTGCGAAATGATAGATGCTCTTCTGACCCACATATTCTCAGAAAATGACCATTTCTCGATGATTGGCCATAGATTTTCACGATGATACAGAAAATAATCTCCACAAAGATTTGAAGAAATCATATCAACTGTGTCCCACCATGGTTTTATAGACAATAAATCTTTGTATACCGCAATACTTGAAACAGGAGGGGATAAGGAAGCTTTACTTAGAAGAGACAGTGCAGCGTACTGACACTCCCTTTCATCTTTTTCAAAAAGCAGATAGGCAGCTTCTACAATTTCTTCATAAGTCAGCTTGGGGTAACGGTTATACACCTCCTTGAAAATTTTATTCCTTTCTGGAGTTTTGATTCCAAAAAAACAGAACTGGTTTTTCATATATTTCTGCATCGGATTCTTTTGGTCTTCGTTCTGATGATCTTTAAGCGAATAGTATATTTCACTGCTAATCGTTTGATCGCTCAATGCGTGAACGCTCCCTTCAGCTGCTTAGAAACCTTAGCAGCTCTTCACGTTTTAGTTGTGAATCTTCATATCCTTTTTGATAGAGATTGTGAAGTTTCTCTCTGTTTCTTTCAATTCTACTGACATGAAGCTTGCTTATCGGCCGAAAAACGAATGCCTGGTCTGTTCTTTCCAATTCTCGAATCACTTTAAGTGTTTCATTATAAACAAAATGACGAAATTTAAGAGCGTGGGTGAACCAGGGATAATCCTTAAATTTTCTTCAAAAAATCCAATTCCATTTCATAGAAGGTTTAACATACTCATTTCGGGGCAGTACGATTACATGTTTTTTATTCCCTTCATTTATGGATCGCTGAAGAGGGATGGGATTTGGAATTCCGCCATCCATTAAATCTTTACCTAAGTAGCGTATGCTCGGAGCAATCAATGGAAGCGAACTTGCGGCTCTCAGGTACAAGTCGGTTAGGCAATGTATCAAAGATGAAACCCATCCCGAATAATTGTTTGTGAGTTAATATTTTTTTATTAGATATGTATTCAGAGTAATCACCATATTCAACCATGACTGTCTAATTCCATCCCCTTTGCCTTGTTACATAGGAACTGCCATTTCACGCACCGGCAGATGTTCCCACTACATATTGGAAATGAATGTTTTCATCTAATAAAAACCTAATACGCCCGCAGTATAGCTGCCCATCATGCCACCGCCTTCTAATACCAATCCAATATTTTTCAAAAGACACACCTCCTTACTATTCCATTTTTTAGCATAACCACAAAGAAAGCAACCACGAATGCGGTTGCCTTTTCTGTATGATATGATCAGTTTAACGTTTTGTTTTTATCCGTATTTTTCAGCATTTTTTCATCAACCTGGGCATCAATCTTGTCTAATGCCTGTTGATCAGCTAGTAACTGCTTTTTATTCTGATCTACGAGCTCTTCAAATGAGATTCGGTTTGGTCTCATGATCAAACTCCTTTCTCTCTAGTTAATACGTTTTCATTGTATCAGAAAAAATAAGTGATAAATCAAAATTGTTTGAACATTTTGTTAACATCTTGTAAATGGAGGTTCTTTGTATGAAGCCAGAAATAAATAAAAATTTATCCACTATTGAAATTTCCGGTATCCGGAAGTTCTTTAATTTAATTGAAGAATATGAAGATGTAGTATCGCTGACGATCGGCCAGCCTGACTTTCCTACACCTGATCACGTTAAAGAAGCGGCTGTTCAAGCGATTAAAGATGACAAAACTACATATACACATAATGCAGGTATCGTTGAATTGAGGAAAGCAATCACTCGATACACCAAAGACCGCTATCAATTGGACTACGATCCGATGAAGGAAGTGATTGTGACTGTAGGAGCATCTCAAGCTATTGATATCACACTCCGCACCATCATTGAACCTGGGGATGAGGTCATTCTACCCGGCCCTATTTATCCTGGATATGAACCTTTGGTCAAGCTGGCTGGTGCAACTGTAAAATATGTGGACACTAAACAATCGAATTTCAAGCTGACAGCTGAAAATTTAAAAGAAGCCATAACAGAAAAAACTAAATGCGTTATTACTCCTTATCCATCAAACCCTACCGGAGTAACTTTGTCCGAACAGGAACTAAGAGAAATCTCAGAAGTCATTCAAGAAAATAAAATCTTTATGATATCTGATGAAATTTACAGTGAACTCGTTTATGAACAAGTCCACACTTCAATCGCTTCTATGCCAGGGATGAGAGACCAGGTCATCGTTGTGAATGGAGTATCAAAATCGTTTTCTATGACTGGCTTCAGGTTAGGTTATCTTCTTGCTCCTGATTGGCTGTCCAAGCACATCCTCAAAGTTCACCAATATAACGTTTCCTGCGCATCCTCAGTCAGTCAATATGCAGCTCTGGAAGCTCTCGAAAATGGCACTCAAGACCCTGCCGTTATGAAAAAAGAATATAAAAACAGACGTGAATATGTAAAGGGCAGACTGGATAAAATGGGGTTAGAGTATGCTCAGCCTGACGGTGCTTTTTATATGTTTGTCAAATTTCCTGAAAGTAAGAACTCAACGTTTGATACTGCTATAGAATTAGTCGAAAAAGCTGGAGTTGCCCTGGTGCCGGGTAGTGCTTTCTCAGAATATGGTGAAGGGTATATGCGACTTTCTTATGCTTATAGTCAACAAACTTTGGAAAAGGGAATGGATAGGATGGAGAGATATTTAACAGTTACTTAGACAGCTTGATCCACTTTGAGTTATTGAATCATTAAATTTTTATGACATTGACCATTTCCATCCATGTATTTTTAAATGCTGTGGTAAAATGAAATAGAGTATAGTGATTAACACGGCTCAGCTAGAGAGGAAGATTAAGATTGTCCGAAGAAACTAAAAATGAATGGATGGAATGGATAAAAGCGATAGCTATAGCCATTGCACTCGCTTTTATACTAAGAACTTTTTTCTTTGCCACCTCAATCGTCGAAGGGGCTAGTATGGATCCTACCCTTGAAAGTGGAGAAAGAGTGATGTTCAATAAAATCATTTACTACTTAGATGAACCGACTCATGGGGACATCGTCATTATTGAAAAGCCCGCAAAGAATTATGTCAAAAGAGTGATCGGAAAACCTGGGGACACAATCGAATTCAGAAGTAACCAGCTTTATATCAACGACCAAGTACAAGACCAAAATTATCTTGACCATCAGTCTCTTTCAGGCACCCGTGATTTTGGCCCGATCAAAGTTCCTGAAGAAAGATATTTCGTAATGGGTGATAACAGATCTATTAGTAAAGATAGTAGAAATGGGTTAGGGTTTGTCAGCGAAGATGAGATCATTGGTCGTACAGAACTTATAATATATCCTTTTAATGAAATTAGTCTGACCAATTAAAATGCGCTTTAACCTTAAAAAGGTTAAAGCGCTCTTTTAATGCACCTTATTCGGGAGTTGGTGAAGAGTTTCTATGAGCAGATCCAATTTTCCTTCAATGCGGTGAAGCAGATAAAAGGTCACCGCAATCGGAAAACCAAGTTCTGTTATCAAAGTCATCCAATTCTCCACGTAACATCACTTCCTCCTATAAATAGTGTAGTGAGGAGCTTGCTAATAAAAGGCCGCTATCTCAGCGGCCGCATTCTATAATTCAATGTTTGTAACATTTCTTTCTACGATTCGGGCTTCTTTCTTCTCCACTAAATCTCCTCCACTTGAGTAAAAGCAATTTTCGTTGATAATTGTATCCATTGCGTCATCAATTTCTTGTTCTACCACTGGTTCAATTGGGTGATCTACAGAAATGGTTACGATTTTACCTTCCTCATTCAAGAACTTTAACTCCAGTTTCTTCATAATAACGCCTCCTTTCTATATTTGTTTTCATTTTAAAGATCTACTAGTAGTGAACTATCATTTCTCTCCACTGTAGAAAGGGTGCTTTGTTGAAGATCGGCTAACGCGATAGCCACATTGTAAAGCTGCTCCTTAGTCGCCTCCATTTTTACGTTATTGAAGGACTTTCTGCGAAACTTCACGTTTCCCTTATCATCAGCGCCGTTTTCAAATACGAGTTGCAATTGCGAATTCATCAAGTCGGATGTTACTGCCATGTTTATCACCTCCTTTCACTTTTATAATCGAAAAAGGTAAAGAAGAGGTGTCAATAAGCATAAAAAAAGTGAAAGCTTTATACAGCTCTCACTTCTTATCTTCTGTGTATATATACTATCAATTTATGTCGACAGCGCTTACCCGCGGTCAAAAATGCAAAACCCGATTAACGCAAACAATACAACAAGACATACAAGAAACATGATAATTTCCGCCATAATTCCGCCCCCCTTTATATCTTTATTAATTTTACCAAAACTTTCAATCGTTAGCCTGAGCTTTTAATAATTTTATCATAACATTTTTTTAAAACCTCATGCACGTTCCTTTATGGAAAGTCACTGCATCACACCATAACCTTATTTCAACTTGTTCATAAAACAGACAAAAAGTTTCGAACAGTTTGTGAAGCATTGAACAATCGATATTCAAAATGCATGATTAAAGGTATTATATACATGTAAAGAGATTGTGAAACATTGAACATAATAAGGAGGAAAAAAAATGATCAAACAATGGTTTACTGAACACGTAAGTGCCGCTATCATCTTACTCGGGTTACGGATTTATTTAGGTTATTCCTGGTTTACCTCAGGTCTTGGAAAAATAACTGGTGGTTTTGATACGAGTGGTTATTTACAGGGAGCAATCGGGAAGGCTCAAGGCGAAGATGCCATAGTTCAACCATGGTGGGGTGCTTTTTTAGAGACTTTCGCTCTTCCAAACAGTGGGCTGTTCACTTTCCTTGTGATGTGGGGAGAACTGCTGGTAGGGCTGGCACTGCTCATTGGGTTACTAACTAAAACGGGTGCATTTTTCGGAATGTTAATGAATATGGCTTTCTTACTTAGCGGTACGATCAGTTCAAATCCGGAAATGCTAATAATAGGCAGCTTGATTATATTAGGTGGAACAAACGCCGGACGCATAGGACTTGACCGCTATGTTAAATCTTTTATAAAACAGAAAAATCTTATATCTGTGAAGAAGAAGGCAGCCTGATGTAAGAACCAGCATAGCTAATAGCTATGCTGGTTCTCAGACTGCAGGGATGAATAGAAAATATGCTGGCTCCTCCCCCGTTTTTTCGCTTCATATAAAGCCTGGTCTGCAAATTTCTGAATGTCCTCGATTTCATTTGAGTCATCAGGATATATACTGATCCCTAAACTGCATGTAAAAGTAAAAGTATGGTCTTGAATATAGAACAATTCGCGGATACTATCTATGATTCTGCGTGCCACTGACTCTGCTTCTTTAGGTGAAGAAATGTTCGGTAAAAGAATAGCAAACTCGTCCCCTCCTACTCGTGAAACTATATCTTCTTTTCGGACAGCTCGCCTCAGCCTTTCGCCGATGTATATGAGTAATTCATCACCAATGTTGTGGCCGAATTCATCATTCACAGACTTGAACTGATCGCCATCTAAATAGATTAAAGCAAATTTATTTACTTGAACTTCAGTTCTTCCTGCATGAATATCACTCAAATAGTCTTCAAAGACTCTTCGGTTGGTCAGCCCTGTCAGATGGTCCGTATACGCTAATTGTCTCAGTTTATCTTCAGCTCTTTTTCTCTTTGTAATATCACGAGTAGTGGAGACAATCTTTGTATAACCCCCCTCTTCGTTTTTGACGGGTGTCAGCCGTGTTTCTACCCATAGTATCTCTCCATTATTCTTGATCATCCTTACTTCATAACGAAGCTCTTGTAAGTCCGTTAACAAAGATAAGGAATGCTCTTTAATCACTTTATGATCCTCTGAGTATATGTGCTCTATATACTTATTTCCAACTAAATCTGAGGGTTCATAGCCAAGTACATGCGAATGAGATGGGGAGGCGTATTGAACGATTCCCTCCCTATCAATGATTTTAATAAGGTCTTGAGAATGATCTGCGATCAACCGGTATCTGTTTTCTGATTCTACCAGTTGTTTTTTAGTATTCACTTTTTCGGAAATGTCTTCTAAAATCATGACGATTCTCGTATATTCCCCGTTCTCATCAGTAATCGCAGTTAAACCGATTGAAGCGGTCATCCATTCCCCGTTTTTACGCTGCATCTGATATTCGAAACGTTTTAATTTCATCCCTGTTTTCAGTTTTTTTATTAACTTTAAAAAGTCTTCCTGTGTATTTGGATTTATCACAAACCACGATTGGGCGTAGAGCTCGGATTTCTGATATCCAAAGATGCGGTAGAAAGATTCGTTTATTCTTAAAAAGTTCAAATCGACATCAAATAATGCGAAGGCTTCTTCAGTATTTTCAGTATAAGATGAAAAAATCCTGTTCAAATGGCGCATTTCAGGTGATTTCATTGAGTACATGGAAATGTTTTTCGTAACAGCAAGGATATATGTAATATGGGATTGGGCGTTTTTCAGTGGAAACAGTGTCGTTTCTGCAAGATACTGGACATCTGGAAACACGACGGTGTCTTTGTAGGAGATCTTATGGTGGAGTTCCAATACTTCTTCATATTGGTTGGTTAAAAAAGCAGCTTCACTTTCCGGTAAGCATTCGTAAAGGCTTTTTCCTAAATCTTTACGATTCAGTCGCGCCAATTCATACCCTGAATCGTTCATGTACTCGTAAATCAATTGTGAGCCTTCAACTTTCATGATAAAGAGACAATCACTCATACAGCTTCCCAGTTCTTTAAGAAGCAGGAGGTCGTCCTCTTTTAAGACATTTAAAAATGGTGTCATGTCATTCCTACTTTCCAAATAGCACATTCACCTAGTTTCATTTGAATAAAACTGAGGTATCTTTATATAAACTGTTGCTTTACATTATACAACACTTTCCATCATCATTTACAATAGAAATATATTCTTCTTAAGAGGTGCATGAATGCTGACTATCATATTTCGCTTTTTTATTTTTTGGTACATATGCGGTATCTTTTTACTAACTTTTGATTGGCTCCCTTCATGGCTGGAATGGGCCAATAGTGTATTTCTCATAACAGCAGGAGCGATAGGCGGTATTTACTTCACCCAATTGTATGGAATGATTAAAGGCCTCCTATACAGCATACTCATTATCGTTATAAGTATTTATATAGAGCACCTCGGAGTTGAAACTGGGTTTCTATTCGGTGAGTATCTTTATAACGAAAATTTCGGGCTGAAAATATACAATACTCCCATTACCATTGGATTCGCTTGGCTGCTAATCATCGGGTGTTCTCATGAAATAGCCAGAGGTTTAACAGCACGTATTAAGGGATGGCAAAGAGCTGCAGCTTTCATCCTCTCCGGAGCTCTGATTTCAGTAACAATGGATTTAATTCTAGATCCTGTAGCTTTTAAAGTACAGGAGTATTGGTTATGGCAGGAACCAGGTATCTATTATGACATTCCCTTTTCCAATTTTACCGGGTGGTTTTTATTGGCTTTGTTCTTCCATAGTCTTCACTTCGTATTTAAAAACAACTTATCAACTGCTCACTCTCCATGGAAAAAACGTATGTCTTTTATGTTCGGCGCGATCATATTTATGTTCAGCTTACTGGCAGTCACTGGAGGAGTCCCAGGGGCAGCCTTCCTCGTCACTTTCCTTACTTTGCTGTGGTACGCTTTGTACTATTGGGGGTTGCGAAATGCTGAAAGCAGATAAAAACAATTTTATTTTATGGGGGTTCACGAGATTCAACCGCAAGTTTTTAAAACATCATTTCCATAACATTTATGTAAAGAATTCAACTAAAAAACCAATGAACAAACGTACTCTCTTTATGGTCAACCATTCAAGTTGGTGGGATTCGCTGGTCATATTCTTCTTGAACGAACAAATCATCAGGTCTGATGCTTATGGAATGATGCATGAAGAAGGAATTCGTCGATTTCCTTTTTTCAGAAAAATCGGTGTGTATTCTATTAACACGGATGACCGCAAACATCTACTTGAATCCTTACGATATAGTGTAGACTTATTGCAGCATGATAAAACTGTCTGGATCTTTCCTCAAGGTGAAGAGCAGCACCTGGAGAAACGCCCATTAGGGTTCTATAGTGGCGCTTCTTATATTTCCCAAAAAGTCGAGCAGCTTTCTATTGTACAAGTATCCATTTATTACTCGATGGAACATCATAAAAAACCAAATTTGTATATTCACATTGGTCCTCCTTTAAAACCAGAGGCATACGCGAATCACAGCAGAAAAGCGAGAACTCAACTGTTTGAAGACAAGGCTACAAATCAGCTTGATCAGTTGAAACAATGCGTTATTGCAGAGGACCACAAATCTTTTATTAACTACGGAAGGGAATGATGCAAATTGTTAACAACCGCTGTCATTTGCACGTTCCTCTTGAACGTATGGACAATCATCAATTCGATTTTTCTTCCTAAACTTAAGCTTGGGCGTTCACAACCGAAACATCACAAGGTATCCTTGCTCGTACCTTTACGTAATGAAGAAGAAAATGTTGAAGGGCTGGTGAGATCCCTAAAAAAACTGACTTACACTGATATCGAGTTTGTTTTATTAGATGATCATTCTGAAGACGACACTCTCCATCTTTTACAAGAGCAGACTAAAGAAGATTCAAGATTCAATATTGTTACAGGAGAAAAGTTGCCTGAAGGTTGGAATGGAAAAGTATTTGCTTGTCATCAACTTGCCGAACAAGCAGAAGGTGACCTTTATTTTTTTCTAGATGCAGACGCACGTGTTCAACCCTCTGTCATTGAAAAGACTATCGCGACTATGGAAAAACATGGCGCCTCTATGTTGAGCGGATTCCCGAAATATCCTAACTATCATTTTTTAGCACATATGCTGGTTCCTCTGCAGCACATGGTCGTACTTCTACACCTTCCATTGGCAGTAGCCAATTTCACATTACGCCCTGCCTTCACAGCAGCCTGCGGTATTTTTATCGTAATCAAGCGGGAGGTTTATGAGAATATCGGCGGGCATGCTTCTGTAAAAAATTCTTTAGTAGAAGATGTACATATCGCAAGAGAGGTAAAGAAACAGGGCTATAAAATGCTTTTATGTAATATCACTGATGAAGTAATTTCATTCATGTATGACTCCTCAAAAGAAACGTGGGAGGGTTTCAAGAAGAATATTTATACTGGAGTCGGGCGCTCCCCTTTGATGGTCATTTTTCTGACGATTACTTACTTGATTCTTTTTCTGATGCCTTTTACTTTAGGTATTTACGGAGTGCTGATTCAAGATTGGATATTTGTCCTCCCTTTTCTGCTCACTGTCTGTTTTAAAATGTATATAGACACTATAACGGGACATCCCCTATGGTTAGCCTGGTTGCTGCCAGTATCTATCATCCTTTTAATCTCAATCCTTTTTGCTTCTATGAGTGTGCATATAAGAGGGCAATCTTACCATTGGAAAGGAAGATCTTATAAATGAAAACTATAATTATAGGTGGAGGACTTGGAGGCTTGTCTTCAGCCGTGACGCTTGCCAAGCACGGGGTAGATGTTGAATTATTTGAAAAAAACGAGCACTTTGGAGGTAAAATGATGGCTGTTGAACAAGATGGCTATCATTTTGATTTCGGCCCGAATACGATTACGATGCCTCATGTGTTTAAGCAAATCGTTTCGCAAGCAGGTCTTGCACCTGAAGAAGAACTTCCCTTTATTCAACTAGAAAATCATACAAGGAACCAATTCGAAGACGGCACCTTTTTTGATTTTTCTACTGACAGAAGTTATATGAAAGAGCAATTATCCCGGCTTGATCCAAAAGGTATGGCATTATATGATGAATTTTTAACAGAAGTTCACCGTTTATACACTCTTTCCAATCGTCACTTTTTGAATCGGAGCTTCACAGGCTACATGGACTATCTTTCTGCTGAATTATTCGCCAGCATGGCCAAGGTAAGACCATTGGAGTCTATGGATCATTTTTTCAAAAAATATTTTCAGAATTCTCATATCATCCAATCGTTGAATCGTTATGCTACGTACACAGGTTCAAACCCATACACCTCCCCCGCAACCTTTGCTATGATTGCCCACCTTGAACTAGGAGACGGCGTATATTACCTTCCTGGAGGAAATACGAAAATCGCAGAGTCCTTTGTGAAAGCTGCAAAAAAATTGGGGGCTGCACTTCATAACCGTACGGAGGTAGTAAAGCTGATCACGGATTCTAATAGAATTACAGGTGTCAAACTAGCGAACGGTCAAGTAGTTGAAGCAGATCATGTGATTCTAAATGGAGATCTACTGTCTTCTCTTCCTATGCTCTTGAAAGACGGAGAAAGACCGTCTTTCAGCGACCGCATCATTCACAAAATGGACGCTTCTACCTCCGCCTATGTCATATTGGCAGGGTTAAACTCTAAAATCGAACCGCTACATCATCATCATGTAGTTTTTTCAAAAGATTACAAAAAGGAATTTCAGACGTTGAAAAATCAAGAATACAGCGAAGACCCTACTATCTATGTATGTACTTCCTCAAAAACCGATCCCAGCATATCACCACAAGGGGATAATTGCTTTATACTCGTAAATGCTCCTCCTTTAAAAAAGGCTGAATCAGCGCCTGACGGATATAAGGAGTTGATATACAATAAGTTGAAAAGGACAGGCCTTCCGCTTTCAGACTACGTAGCTGCCGAAAGAGTGATTGATCCTGGAGAAATACAATCGACGTTCAGAGCTTATCGCGGCTCCATATACGGACCTTCTTCCAACACCAGATTACAGGCATTCCGCCGTCCATTCAATAAATCGCAGGATTATAGTAACCTTTATTTCTGCGGCGGCAGCACCCACCCAGGTGGTGGTTCCCCTATGGTCGTACTGAGCGGTCAAAATGTTGCTCATCATATTTTAGGAAAAATTGTTTCTATAGAATAAAAGAAGCAAATTATTGCATTTCAGCAATAATTTGCTTCTTTTGTTGATCAGAAACATAATTCCTTTTTTGAAAAACGTCATAGTTATTATTTCTCACAGAAGTCAGAATAGCTCTGTACATGTACGCAGCACCCTTAACAGGAGTCCTTGAATAGATAGGATACTGCGGTAAAGTGGAGATAGCACTAGTATAATAGCTTTCTGCATCTTTCGCTAAATCTTCCCAAAGTGCAATAAATGATGAGTCAATCGTGCCGTTCATCAGGTCTGAATGTGTATATTGATGAAGCTCCATAGTTTGTCTTGGAATATATACTCGTCCTCGCTCCAAGTCCTCCCCTATGTCACGTAGAATGTTAGTGATCTGCATGGCGTATCCAAGTTCGATCGCCCCTTGCTTCAAATCTCTTTCTTTGCCTGGAGCAATTACTGGTAGCAGCATTAATCCTACTGTACTTGCTACGTGGTAGCAATAATGTAATAAATCATTCTTGTCTTCGATATCCGTCGGCCTTAAGTCCATCCACTGTCCTTCGATCATTTGATGGAACGGTTCTACATCAATTGTGAAATGGTCGAACACATCAGCTAACGCGATCCACCCTGGGTGATCCGTCTTCAGTTTGCCCTCAATGAATAAGTCAAACTCTTGAGAAAAGGCTTTTAACTCTTCTTCGGGATGCAGTCCTTCATCTACAATATCATCCACTCGTCTGCAGAAGGTATAAATAGCCCATACAGCCTTCTTCTGCTGTTTCGGAAGCATAGAAAATGCTTTAGAGAAAGTTTTAGAGTGGTTATCAATTACATTTTTGCAATAATCGTAAGCTTTGTTCAAGTCCGTCATTTTACCCACCTCGCTTGTAATTATGCCTCGAAGTCCCCTTTTCCTGCAAATGATCAGCCAGTAATTTCGCTCCCTGCATAACGATAGGGATGCCTCCTCCAGGGTGAATAGACGCCCCTACAGCATATAAATTATCTACAGGATAAGGCTGAAGCTGAGGGCGAAAAACACCGGATTGAAATAAGGTCGGTGCAATTCCAAAACTTCCTCCTGCAAAAAGCCCCTCTTTGGATGCGTCTTCTGGTGTTCTCACTTTCATCCACTCGATATGTTCTCGTAAATTCGGAAAACCCCTGTTTTCCATTTCATCGAGAACTGCTTGAACGAGAACTTCCCGATCTTTCCAATCTACCATTTCCCCCGCAGGGACCGGTATCAGCGTATAAAGTACACCTTTCCCTTCAGGTGCTAAAGAAGGATCAATCAATGAAGGCTGGAAGGTATAAAAAGATGGATCTTCCGGCAAAATCTTTTGGGTAAATACTTGATTCATATGAGCGTCGAAATTGTCAGACATGAAAAATTGGTGAATAGTATCATTTTCAAAATGTCTATTAACCCCCATATAAATGAGCACACAGCCTGAAGATGGAGTATATTTACGATTTATTCGATCTTTTTTATTAAAAAGTTTGTCCATCACGGGGAAGTCACCGTTTAAAACCACCCGATCGACAGGTGTTGTTACACCTGAGACCTGTATATTATTGATTCGTTTATTCGTTATCGGCAATTGCTCGACTTCACTTTTCGTGTGGATTTCCACTCCTCTTTTTACTAATTCCTGGACAATCAGATCAACAAGGTGTGCATACCCACCCTTCATATACCAGATTCCGTGGGTATGCTCACTGTAAGAGACCAATGAATACATGGCAGGTGATTGTTCAGGATGTCCGCCAATATATAACGTTTGAAGTGTATAAGCTTCAACGAGACGCTCATCGTTGAAATAGCTTCTCATCATTTTCTTAACATTTTGATAAGCTTTCAGCCTCAACAGGGTTTGAAGGTTTTTACGAGTGAAAAAACTTTTCTTGTCTACAAATGATTGTTCTAGAAACTGCTCTTTTCCTTGCATAAACCTTAGCTTCATATCCTTGAGAAATCGATCATAACCCTGTTCATTCCCCGGGAACTTTTTGTTTAGTTCTTCTTTTTGTTTTTCTGTATCTGCGTATTTCGTATAGGTAGTTCCGTCCTTGAAATGAATGTGATAAAGCGGGTCACAAAGCTCAATTGGAATTTCCTCACGACTCATTCCGCCTTCTTCTAATATATCTAACAGCATATCAGGAAGTAAAATAATGGTTGGTCCTTGATCGATTTTATAGTCTCCATGCCTTTCGTAAGTGAGACGCCCGCCAAGATAGTCATTTTTCTCAAAAATTGAAATGCGGTCATTTCCCTTATTAGACAAGAGCAAAGCAGTAACTAGTCCGCCAATCCCTCCTCCTACAATAGCTGTATGAGACTTTATCATTGGGCCGCCTCCATTTCATTTATCCAGTTCGTTGTAATTCTTGCAGATTCAAGAATGGTCGGCAGTCCGCTTCCGGGATGCGTTCCTCCTCCTACTAACCAGCAGTTATCAAACTCCTGAAATCGATTGTGAGGACGGAAATACATCATTTGAGAAAGTTGATGACCCATACTGAACGTTGCTCCTTTATGCACGAAATGGTCCGTTTCCCACTGCATCGGTGTCAAAACTTTCTCTTCAACAATGTGAGCACGAAGGTTTTTAAAACCTGTCTTCTGTTCCACTTCATTTAAGACAAGTTCTTTAAATTGCTCTTCTTTATCTGCCCAGTCGATTTCTGCGTAATTATTTGGCACTGGTGCTAATATATAGATTGCAGAGTGACCTTCTGGTGCTAATGTGGGATCTGTAACACTGGCATTATGAATGTAAATCGATGGCTCTTTAGAAAGCACTAAATCCTTAGTCATTTCTTCGACATTTTTTTTATAATCTTCAGCAAACAATATCGTATGATGTGGCATATCGTACAATTTATCGACACCGGCATAAATCATGAAAGTCGAACAGGAATACTTTTTCTTTTCAATCTTTTCTTTTGAATATTTCTTAAGGGTATCGTCTTTTATCAAGTGGCTCATAGCTTGAGCGAAATCGGCATTAACAATAACCTCATCCGCTTCAAACGTTTCTCCTGAATCGAGCTTTATACTGGATATCCTTTTCCCATCCAGTATAAATTCCCGGACTCCCTGATTTAAATGAATAGAGCCGCCATGTTCTTCCGTTACTTCAGCCATAGCTTTAGAAAGCTGGTTCACCCCGCCTATCGGATGAAAAACGCCGTATTCATGCTCCATATAGGATAAGATGGAAAAGGCTCCTGGGCACTCCCACGGTGACATTCCCAGATACTTAGCCTGGAAGGTAAAGGCGATTTTTAAATGCTCATCAGTGAAATAGTCCGATAAAACATCGTATACAGACTTTCCTAATGAAAGCCTTGGCAGCGCCTTTAAGGCTCTCTTACTGACATAATCCCTCAAACGATGGTGTCGGGTTTGCAGCAATGGAAGCAAGGCGTTCATCTTTTTTCTCGTATCTTCCATGAAATTCAAGTAACCTTGTTCATTCCCCGGGAAATGCTTTGCAATCTCAGCTAACATTTTTGTACAATCCCGATACATAGGGACACGCTTATCCGAAAATTGCAGCTCGTACATAGGCGCTAACTCTACCAGGTCTAAGTAATCATGAACATTTCTGTGGGATTGATTAAACAACTCTTCTGCAATATGAGGCATACTCAGGAACGTCGGCCCTATATCGAATGTATAGGAGCCTAAATTAAAATGGCCGTTCCTTCCACCTACATACCCCTGCTTTTCAAAGACATGAACATCATGCCCTTCGCTTGCTAGAATCATTGCAGCTGCTAATCCACCCGGCCCTGCACCTACTATTGCAATTTTCTTCATGGTCACTACACCCGCTCTCTAATACAAAACTTATACAAAAAGTATACAAATGAAATATGTAACTTGCAATTGATTACATTTGTTTAATGTGCTTATGCTAAATTTTGGATTTTAATATATTTTATATTCCACGATACCCTTCGATAAACTTATATACTCTAAGTTTACCTTATAATGCTTCACTTTCTATTAGTTTCTTTACAAGAATGTGAAAATTAGAAGAAGGTTATTCATTGTGACCATCAGTTAATAACTAAAATGGTAAAAACAAGCACTGAAAATGGGGCTACTCTATTTGAACCTTTGGCAAAGCTAATTTTTAAAATGGAGACAGAGCCGTCTAAAAACCGATCGTAAACAAGGTTATGTTTGATCGAGCTTGCAGCAAATGCTTTACAGGTAATGAAGATTGTTTTATTTTTCGCCCATACGATCTTTCAACATATGCATAGGCTGAAATGTAGACACTTGGGAGGTGAGATCATGTACGCAAACAGTCCATACCAGTACGGGCGCAGGTGCCCTAGACCAGGCAGCAGTTTCGCTTTAATTGTCGTGTTGTTCATCCTACTGATCATTGTAGGTGCAGCATTCTATTGCTGATAAAAAAAGCTGTCCCGCTTATGACAAGCGGGGCAGCTTTATACTTACCCGATCAATATCCGTTCTTTAGGAAAATGATAATTCGTTGATTTCCTATCATTTGACAAACTGAACAAGAACGTCAATATTCCAATCCTACCAATAAACATAAGTATCATGATCACTACTTTTCCGAACGTACTCATCCCAGGGGTTATTCCTAAAGAAAGCCCCACGGTTCCAAATGCAGAACACACTTCGAAAATAATTTCATTGAGTGAGAACGGCTCGCTGATGGTAAGAGCGATTACAGCTGTAAACACTGTAATCAGCGCCATAATCGTTACGACTACGGCTCTATTCAAATCCTCGTGATGGATTTCTCTTCGAAAGACGCGAATATTCTTTTCTCCACGAGCAAAAGTCAAAATGAAAATGACAACAAGTGCAAAAGTGGTGGTTCTAATACCCCCTCCTACACTGCTGGGAGAAGCACCAATGAACATAAGCGATGACATAAAAAGTTGAGTATGTTCGGCGAATTCATTAATATCCATTGTCGAAAGTCCTCCGCTCCGCGTAGTAACGGATTGGAACAGTGCATAGAAAAACATCTCATGCCAGCTTTTATCAGCGAAGAAGTTATTGAATTCAAGCGCGATAATCATAACAACACCATAAAGTATTAGCGCAAAAAATGTGAATGACGTTAGTTTAGCGAATAATGAAAACTGTATGGTTCGAATTTCATAATTGTTGAAAAGATACTGCTTTACTTCAATCAGTACAGGAAAACCTATTGCACCAGCTACAATTAGAATCATATTGATGAATTGGACAAAATAATCATCACTGAAAGGAATAAGCGACTGTCCGGTAATATCGAATCCTCCGTTAGTCATAGCACTTATCGCCCCAAAAAAGCCTTGAAGATAGGCTTCGCCAGGATTATAATATTGTAAAAAATAAGTTCCTAACGTTAAAAACCCTATAAATTCAATAATTAATACGACAATGACAATTTCTTTCACCATTCGAACCATGCCTTGGAAAGAAGTCTGGTTCTGGTCCGTCATGATGAGTCTGCGCTCTTTCAAACCGATTTTTTTCCCCATGATCAGCCATATCATTGTTCCAACCGTCATAACACCTATTCCGCCAAACTGAAGGACAAAGGCTAAAATGAAATAACCTGTGGTACTGAATGTTTCAGCAGTCGGAACAGTCGTCAGCCCTGTCACGCTGACAGCACTTACTGCCGTAAATAATATGTCAATGAACGACAATTCCACCCCTGGATTGTGAGCAACTGGCAGGGCAATTAAAATGGATGAAATTGTAACAGCAAACAAATAAAACATCGCAATCAGTTGGAATGGGGACAATGCATTAATCCATCTCCAACTGCGCTTTCTCACCCATAACATAAATTTTTGCCCCTTTTAATTCATTATGTACTAGACGAAGCGCCTATGCCCCGGCTTCTTCGCCTCTTCTTCTGAACTCGTCAAGAAGCTCGTCTCCTTGATATCCTTCATCCAATAATGTTTTAAGTACTTTTTCAATGTTTTCTCTTCGTCGATCGATCATCGTCCCAATGAATATCACATTCATATCATTTCCGATTACATTCATATCAATTACTTTTGCTATAAATGTTGCCGGCTGGTTACTGCTTTTAGTAATTTTAACTTGTATGAATAATTCTTCTTCCGTTTGTAAAATGCTGCTGAAGTACTCTTCATAAATATTATCCACGTATGCTTCAATAACCCAGCGTCCTCGATCATCCTCGCGATTTATAATTAAGCCATCATTCAGCTTAATTCTTCTTTGAGTTATGTCGTCGTTTTTCTCTTCTACAATATCAAGGGATACAAGCTTAAAGGTTTTCACAGACTGCACCTCCGTATGAATTCTATCATCATTATAGATGAGGATAAAGGATTGAGCAAAGTATCCTTTCAATTTTATTTTATTTTTGGCTTTGTTAAAGTTCCGTGTTGATATTCATATATGCTCCATTTAGTGGAAAACTCAGTTTCGAGTTGTTTGGACGGTTTCCGTAATGTTTAGCAAGGGTAAGAGCTCCCTGGATTAATATAAGTGTAAGAGGTGGGAGAAAAAGGTAGGCGAAATCTCACAGGAAAGCGAGCAGCTTCCCAACTACCCCTGACTCTTAATAGGGCAACGAACACCTATTATCTCGAAACCAAGTCTTCCACTATCCTGTCATATTGTTGAATAACTCACTTATCAATATCAACAACCACTTTTAACATAGTATTTATTTTCTGGGTAGCCATTTAAAAAAGGCTCTGCTAAATTTCTTTGTTGACAATATAAACTCCCTTGTTTGGAAAGTAATCGAAACTCCCTTCTAAGGGAAGGAATCTTGAGAAACTGATAAGTAGTCTAAAAAATGAAAAGCGGACTCATTACATGATGAGTCCGCTTCTTTTATCCACCTATATATGACATCTCAATTTTATTTTTAACCGGTTTTTTATTTTTACGATCGATAGAATATTGATCATCACGTCTTGTCCATATTTTTACTAGTTTAGAAATGATGGCTTTATCCTCTTCATCACTTCGCAGCATCTTCTTAATGTCATACCCTTCTGAAGCGAACAAGCAAGTGAATAGCTTCCCATCTGCAGACAGGCGTACTCTTGTGCAACTGCTGCAAAATGCGTCTGTCACAGAGGAAATGACCCCTATCTCTGCAGACCCATCCTTGTATCGATAACGATTGGCAACTTCCCCATAATACTTGGGTTCCAACGTTTCTAAAGGGAGTTCTTGATGAATTTCATCGATAATTTCTTTTTTTGAAACGACAGTATCCATGTTCCACCCATTGTGGTTCCCTACGTCCATGAATTCAATGAACCTTAAAGTATCTCCTGTCTCCTTGAAATAACGTGCCATGGGAAGAATTTGATCTTCATTCATCCCTTTTTTAACCACCATGTTGATTTTTATCGGCAGACCGGCCTCTCTGGCTGCTTCTATCCCTTTAATTACGGGCGCCGTCTTGATTCCGCGACCGTTCGTTTTTTTGAAAACATCATCTTCTATAGCGTCCAAACTAATATTGACACGATCCAGGCCTGCTGCTTTTAATTTTTTCGCCTGTCTGACGAGAAACACAGCATTGGTTGTGATCGCTACATCTTGTATTCCCTCAACTTGTTTAATTCGAGTAATTAATTCATCCATGTTTTTGCGCATCAAAGGTTCCCCACCGGTAATACGGACTTTCTCAGTGCCGAATTGGGCGAATATTTTAACCAATCGAACGATTTCATCAAAGCTTAACAATTCTGACTGGGGCATAAATGCATAATCATCACCGAAAATTTCTGCAGGCATGCAATAAGTACAGCGGAAATTACATTGATCAATTACGGAGATGCGTAAGTCTTTCATCGGTCTCTCGTGTTTATCCAAAACGTATTGAACCAAAGTCGACATCCCCTTTCTTAATTTAAGCGTCTATTTTAAAAAACTGTGATCCTTCATTTGGGCTCAAAAGAAGCACTTGAACCTTGTCCCCTTTTTGGTAACCTCTAGTGCCTCCTTTTAAAACTATAAATGCGTTTGTGTGCGCAAGTGAAGTTACAACGGCAGATTTATCAATTCCTGCGGGGTACACTGTAACTTTTCCTTTTTCATAAGCTACGGACCCTCTTATAAAACGGGTAAATGGATTAGGTTTCATTATATCAGTTCCTAGAATACCCTCAATGATTGAGTGATACGGCTCTGTTTTGTTTAATGATTTTTGAATATAAGGGTATACATATAACTCGAACCCTACATAACAGGCTGAGGGATTGCCAGATAGGCCGAACATTAACTGTCCGTTGACTTGAGCAACCGTTGTGACACTGCCCGGTCTCATTGCGATTTTATTAAAAAGGACCTCTGCTCCCAATTTTTCATATACGTCAGGCATCAAGTCATAATCACCTACAGATACTCCTCCAGTAGTAATGAGCATATCCACCTTATTCAAAGCCTCACTTACTGCTTCATAACAACGATCAAATTCATCAGCCAGCTTTCCTAGATATAAAGGTTCCGCACCGCTCCGTTCAATCTGAGCTGTTACCATATATGCATTGGAATTTCGGATTTTCCCTGGCTCTAATGCCTGATCTACATCAAGAAGCTCTGTCCCTGTTGCAAAAACTCCTACTACCGGTTTTCGATAGACTTGCACGGTTGAATAACCGAATGTGGCTAGTAAAGCTTTGACACCAGGGTTTATTGCCGTGCCTTTTTCAACTAATAAAGTTCCCTTTTTTGTTTCTGAGCCCTGCTCAATAATATTCTGTCCTTTTTCCATTGAGCGTTTAATTGTCATATAAGACTCGCCCTCTGCCTCATAAGTTTGGCATATTTCGAACATCGCTACACAATCAGCACCTTCAGGTATTTCTGCTCCTGTCATAATACGAACAGCTTCTCCAGGTGCAATAGCCCGGCTGGCTCTATGTCCGGCACCAATTTCTTCTATAACGTGAATATGGACTGGAGATGTTTTGGAAGCATCATTCGTACTTTCCGAATGGATTGCAAAACCGTCATAAGGAGATTTATTGAATGGAGGAATAGAATGAGTGGCTACTATATCTTCAGCCAGAATTCTATCGTAACTGTTCTCAATGTTTACTTTCTCTATATAGTTTTCCACTTCTAAACTAAGCACCCGCTTCACTGCTTCTGCAACAGGTATTGGCTCTCTATGTAAATTCATTTTCTTTCCTACTTTCTAATAACGTCTTTAATTGACCATAACGAAAATTATAATAAAATACAAAAATTTTAAAGCATAAAAAAACCCTTCCCTGACTCAGGTAAGGATTAAAATCTAGTACAAGTTGTAGTATTGAGCTTTTCGATTCAATAGTTTTTCCTTAGCTTTCTTATATTCCTCCTGCTTTACCGTATTACTATTCTTTTTTACTGTAATTGAAACTCTATAGAAAAAAATGTTAAAGACCAACATACCTCTTCCTTCCTCAGATGAATAATCCGTGTTAAAAAAGCCACAAGATTACCTTATGCGAGGTCTAATTTGAGGATGTGTACTATTTTGCTTCTATATTATTTTCATAATAGTCTGTTATTTTCTTATCGAGAACACTTAGGTTTTTGATCGCGCTGCTTGGGCTCATCTTATTGTAATGATGCAGCCCATTCGGCTGTTCATCTTTGCGGTCAGCCTCTGCCACTACATCCTGTAACGAAGTTCTTTTCCCTGACAATGAAAAAGGAAGGTAACTGTCTGTGTGCAGCAATACAGCTAAAGAAACTTCTTTTGCTACTAAGCGGTCTTCCCCTAGACGAATGAGCAATTTATGGGCTCTTTCAGCTCCTTTAATCGCATGTATATCATGTTTTCTATACTCCTCATAATCCCATTTCCCATCAAGGTACCATTCGTAATGTCCCATGTCATGCAGGAGAGCAGATTTTGTGGCTAAGTCGGGGGATACTGAGGCTTCAAGTGCTAAATCATAGGCATAGCCTGCCACTGTGACCGCATGATGTATTCCTGAGCGCTGCAAATACTTCTGAGTAATTCTATGTTTAAAAACGTCTACTAAAGTTACGCGGGCCATCCTATCACCTCTTTTCAAAAGAATATACCATTTTATTAGGTGAATCCTCAAGCACTCCGTTTACTTTAATGGTTTATATTTTCATGGAAAAAGGAAATAGAAACAAAGTATAGGAGGAAATATAATATGAAATTTGCAAACGATACAGTATTAATTACAGGGGCAAGTAACGGGATTGGCAGACAGCTTGCTCACGCTTACTCTAGAAATGGCGCAACAGTAATCATGGCTGACCATGACGCAGAGCACGGAAGGCAATTGTTAGGTGAAATACGTGAAAATGGAGGAGATGGCTTTTTCTTCTACTGTGATGTAAGCGATCCTCAGTCGATTGATCAGCTATATAATAAAATACTAGATGAAGTGGGATCATTTACTATATTGATTAATAATGCCGGAATTAGTGAGTTTCAACCATTAGAAGACCTGTCAGTAGAGAACTGGGATTCGATCATCAATACGAATTTACGAAGTGTTTTTTTATTTTCAAAACATGCGGCACAAGTTTGGAAAAAGAACGGGGTAAAAGGCAGAATCGTAAATCTCGCTTCAACTCGCGCTTACATGTCCGAACCAAATTCTGAAGGATATGCAGCAAGTAAAGGCGGAATTATAGGTATCACCCACGCTCTTGCAGCTTCTCTATCTGAATTTCAAATTCGAGTGAATTCGATCAGTCCTGGATGGATCCAAACAGAAAACTATTCTGATCTAAGGGAGATCGATCATAAACAACACATGAGTAACCGGGTAGGAAAGCCTGAAGATGTAGCGAAAGCCTGCTTTTATTTGACAGATGAAGAGAACGATTTCGTAACAGGAGCTGACTTGACGGTAGATGGAGGAATGACAAGAAAAATGATTTATGAACACTGATAACTGTCATGTTTAAAAAAAGATGACTCGGGTAACATTATTGTAAGAAAATGAAGCATCAGGGGGGTGAAAGGTATGAGTCAATTATCTTCTTATCAAATTCGTTTCAACCAGCCATTATCTACTACTCAGATCGTAAATATTTATAAATACTCTTCCAATAATGAGCGCAATATTTACCTGCACCAGGACCATTTGATCGCAGATGCCGGTCACTTAACTAAACTGTTATCTTTCTTTTTATTCGTAAATACAGACCAGCCTGCGGTAATGATCATTGATGGTGAAAACATTGAAGAAGTCTATCATACGATACACAATGAACTGGAAGGCTGTATTGATGATATCAGTATTCGTTCCAAATACAGCGAGGCTCAAGTGAATAGTCAGACATCTATATTCGTTTAATCATCTTTAATGAGGTGTAAAAAATGAGCCAGCCTTCAAGTAATCGAAAAGAAGATCAATCCAGCCGTAAAACCATTGGTTCATTGGAACGATTGAAGTATATTTTTTATTTACTTATATTTTTTTCAATACTTTGGGTCATTGCTAATTACTTATTAGTTTAAATTGGATAGATAAACCACAATGCCGATATCCTCTTGATGAGGAATATCGGCATTGTTTTGTTTTTATTTAATATATAACGAAATAAACTGATTTGAACAGAAAACATTCTACTTAAAAGCCTGTTTTATTCGACTTGCTTCATCAATCAGTCAAACCACCCTTTGTTCTTGAACCAAAAGAACATTCCGACTGCCATAACGATCATCAGTCCCCACACTACGAAATAACCATACTCTGTATTCAGTTCCGGCATGTTCATAAAATTCATCCCGTACACTCCTACAACGAAAGTCAACGGCATGAAAATAACTGAAATCACTGTAAGAATCTGCATTGTCCGGTTTGTCTCATGAGAGTTCAAAGATAAATAGCTGTCTCTTATATCCTGAGTCATTTCCCGATTCGAGCCGACGATTTCAGCTACCTTTATCAGATGGTCATAAATGTCGGCAAAGTATTCTCTTCTCTCTCTCACTCCATCTAGATGATGAGTATTCAGCATCCGGTATAGCAGGTCTCTCATAGGATGCACCGTTTGCCTTATTCGCAGCAGCTCTCCTCTACGGTCGAATAATTCTTCTAATAACTGTTCCATTGACAAATTCTGTGTATTATCTTCTATTTCGTTGATGTGATCTTCTATTTCATACACGATTGGAAAATAACGGTCCACTACTTTATCTAACAGCTGATAAAGAACATAATACTCATCCAGCTCCTGATGATTTTTATGACGGTTCAGCATACTTTTCACAGCTTCTATTTCTTTAGAAGGCTCTTTGTGAAATGTAACCACAAACCCCTCACCGAGAAACAAATTGATTTCCTGGCGATCCATTGACTCTTGATGCAGGGCATGAAATACAAAAAAAGTATGGTTCTCGTAATAATCAAGCTTTGGTCTTTGCAAGTCATGCAAACAGTCTTCTATAGCTAAGGGATGAAACTGAAAGTATGTATCTAAACATTTCACTTCTTCCTCAGTCGGAGAATCAAGATCCACCCAATACCATTCTACAACAGCCTGATCCATGCTTTCTAAAGAAGGAAAAGTTTGAAGACCTTCTTCTTTTGAATAACCGTAAACACTTATCATATAATCACCCTTTTCTGCTTACGAAAATTAATTACCCTGCTCATTGATTCTAAAACATACTTTTCATGAATCGTGTGATACGATGACTATTAAAGCTTCTCTTTTAGGAGGGAAAATCATGGTTGCGACTGAAACTAGATTGTTGAATAACAAACTACAATTAAGAAGTATCACTGAAGCGGATACCAAAACATTATGGCAGCTGATTTACAGCAGCCCAAATCCTGAATGGAAAGAATGGGATGCACCGTACTATCCTTTAGAACCCCACACTTTAGAAAGTTATCGCAGTCACGAGAACGCTCGCAAGGAACGAATTAAAAACGGAGAACCGGATTCGAGACTTCTGATTGAAGTAGATGGTGAAATTATCGGTACAGTCACATATTACTGGGAGCATAAACCGTCTCTATGGCTGGAGGTTGGGATCGGCATATACAAGAAAGAGTATTGGAATGGAGGGTATGGCACCTCTGCTTTAACGTTGTGGATAGACCACCTGTTTCAAACCTTACCTATTGCAAGAGCAGGTCTGACGACTTGGTCAAGGAATGAAAGGATGATGCAAGTCGGTCGGAAACTGGGAATGAAATTGGAAGGAAGAATGAGAAAATGCAGAATTTATGAGGGGAAACATTACGACTCCATACGCATGGGTATTTTACGCAAAGAATGGTACGAGCATATAAAAAACGAAGGGCTTACTCCTTGAATCGGAGTAAGCCCTTCGTCATGAGCGCTTTCTTAAACAAACTGTTCGTTTAAAGGAGGGACAATTTGCTTCTTGCGGGAAACTACACCCTCAAGGACGGCCTGATTGTCTTTCAGTTCGACGCCGAAGGCTTGATTTACAGAAGAAGCCTCATCTCCTAAAGCAATGACTGTCGAATCATTCGTCAGTATGTCTGTGATTACAAATACGAACAAACCTAAAGATTTATCTGAGATCGTATTCTTAATCGCCTTTGAGATTTCACTTTTACGTTGAAGCACCTCTTCGGTATCTACTGTGTTAACTTGAGCAATCTCGACTTTAGAATTCCCCATTGAAAACTCTTTAGCATCCAGAGAAAGAAGCTCTTCTGCGCTAAGTCCGCTTATATCTGCACCAGCTTTCAATAATTCCAGTCCATATGATTCAGCGTCCACACCTGCAATAGTCTCAAGCTCTTTAGCTGCCTTCACATCTTCATCAGTGCACGTTGGGGATTTAAAAAGTAAAGAATCCGATATAATGGAAGAAAGCAATAAACCAGCTTGGCTCTTAGAGATTTCCTCTCCATTTTCTTTAAACATTTTAGTTAGTATGGTTGCCGTACAGCCAACAGGCTCAGCACGGTAATAAAGTGGACCTTTGGTTTCAAAGTTCGCTATTCTGTGATGATCGATTACTTCAGCTACTTCCACCTCATCTATATCAGCAGCACTTTGCTGGCGTTCATTGTGGTCCACTAGAATGACTTTATCCACCTCATTCGCCACAGTTTCAACTAAACGTGGAGCGTCCACTCGGAAATAATCCAATGCATATTGGGTTTCACTGCTTACTTCTCCTAAACGTACAGCTTCTGCCTCTTCCCCGATTTTGTTTTTCAGCTCAGCGTAAACAATAGCCGAACAAATGGTATCTGTATCAGGATTTTTATGACCGAACACTAATTTTTTTGTCATAAGACACTCTCCTTTTCTTTTCGTTATGTAGTTAAACTCCAGTTCCGATTATAAGGGAAATTCATTGATACGTCTATCAGTGGGCCATAATGTATGATTCACCATTATGTTTACTATTCTAGAATAATGGTTATAGTATCGTAAACTTTACTAATAAGGAAGTGGAATGAATGAGAGCAGTTACTTACCAAGGCAAAGAAAAAATGGTCGTAAAGGATGTAAAAGACCCTTCCATAGAATTAAGCGATGATATGATTGTTCGAATAACTGCAAGCGGTATTTGCGGCTCTGACCTCCACTTATATAAAGGTGGGATTGAACCGGAGCAAGATTATGTCATCGGGCACGAACCTATGGGTATTGTAGAAGAAGTTGGACCAGACGTAAAAAATCTTAAAAAAGGTGATCGAGTGATCATCCCATTCAATATTGGTTGTGGAGAATGCTTTTTCTGCAGTAACCAAATGGAAAGCCAATGTGACAATTCCAACCCCCACAGTGATGCAGGCGGACTATTTGGTTTTACAGAACCATTCGGGAACTATCCTGGGGGACAAGCAGAGTTTCTGCGTGTGCCGTATGCTGACTTCACCTCTTTTAAAGTTCCCGAATCAAGCAGCCTTGATGACGAAAGTGTTCTGTTTTTATCTGACGTCATTCCAACGGCATACTGGAGTGTGGAAAACAGCGGTGTTAAGAATGGAGATACAGTAATTGTCTTAGGGAGCGGTCCTATAGGATTGATGACTCAGAAGTTCGCCTGGCTTAAAGGGGCTAAGCGAGTAATTGCTGTGGATCAAGTGGATCATCGCTTGACTCACGCGAAGAAAACGAACAATGTGGAAACCTATAATTTTAAAGATACAACAGAAATCGGGGCGCTGCTTTACAATGAGACCAATGGCGGTGCCGACGTGATCATTGATTGTGTAGGCATGGACGGCACCGTCTCACCTGGTGAGGAATTCGGTTCTGACCACGATAATCAATTTGGAACAATCAGTCCGATTATTACAGCCTCACAATCAATTAGAAAATTTGGAACTTTACAATTGACTGGAGTATACGGTACAGAGGCCAACGCTTTTCCATTAGGTGACTTTTTCAGCCGCAACATTTCTTTAAAAATGGGACAGGCACCAGTTATTCATCTAATGCCGAAACTTTATGATATGGTTGAAAATAATGAATTTGATCCGACAGATATAATTACACACAGCATCAGTCTTGAAGATGCAGCCAAAGGTTATGATATTTTCGATAAAAAAGAAGATGGTAACATTAAAGTGATTTTAAAACCATAATTATAAATTTTATAAGGTTCTACAAATAACAGTGTAGTGATAGATATAATGTAAAGCGGGAACTTTGCGGTTGCCGCTTTTTTTATTGGTTTGCAGGTCTTTTTTTGGGGAATAAAATTGTAGTAATTAAAATTGTATTGAAGGGGAAATGACTCATGGCGACTACTTTATCTAAGGGAAAAAACAAAATGAAGGGTGTGGATACTAACGAAGATATTAAACCTTGGATAAGAAGATTTGGGCGATTTGGACATATGGCGAAAGGTACTGTATATGCTCTAGTCGGTTTATTATCCTTAATGGCTGCCGTTGGAGTCGGTGGGAAAACAACAGGTACAGGCGGGATGTTTCAGTCCCTGGCGAGCATTCCGTTTGGTGAAATATTATTATGGATCATTGGAATCGGACTGATTGGTTATATTTCCTGGCTCGTTATTAAATCGATTAAGGATACATCACGTAAAGGAAGCGATAGTAAAGGGCTATTTATCCGTTTTTGTTACTTGATCGGGGGCGTGATTTATGGTGCTTTAGCCGTAAACGCTATTCAAATAGCCATGCACGCTGGCAGTGGTGGCGGTAATTCTGAAGAATCCATTTCAGCTCAACTCCTGTCCCAACCGTTTGGGGCGTGGCTTGTAGGACTTCTCGGGGCAATTATAATCGGCTACGGCGTTAGTGAATTTTACAGCGGCATTACTAAAAGATTCATGAAAAAATTCAATATTAGTGAGATGGATGACCATGAACGGAAAATCGCCAAAAAGTCTGGGAAAATGGGACTTATTTCGAGGGGAATTGTTTTAGCAACTGTTGGTTTCTTTTTTATTCAGACAGCCATGTCCTCTAATCCAGATGAAGCAAAAGGTTTAGACGGTGCTTTAGCCGAAATATCACAACAACCTCTTGGCCAATGGATGTTAGGAATCGTTGCCGTAGGTTTAATACTTTACGGTATATATGAAGTCATAAGAGGTCGTTATGAAAAAATGAGTTTTGGAAAACAATAACACCTCATTTTAAATTAACTGAAAGACCACAGTTTTCTTCGTTTATCAAAACTATAAATAAGAGTTGTATAGAAAAAAGAGGGCTGGCCATAAAAGTCTAATCAATAGATTTTTATGGCCAGCCCTCTTTTTCAATATCAGAATTTTTTGGAATTAGGACTATGAAGCAATCGATTTGTCCGATGAGCCCCATATTTTTCTTTAAGTTCCAATCTTTCGAGCTCGCGAGTGAGCTTGTGATAGCTTTTCAGACGAGCAATTGTCATGCTCCCATTAGATATAGCGCCCTGCACCGCACATCCTGGTTCCTCGTTATGTTCACAATCACGAAATTTACAGTTACCAGCCAGCTGATCAATATCAGAAAAACTTAAATCCAAAGATTCAGACTCTCCCCAAACTTGAATCTCCCTCATGCCGGGGGTATCCATAACGAAAGAGCCGTTAGGAAGAAGGAACATTTCTCGATGAGTTGTCGTGTGACGTCCTTTCCCATCCTGTTCTCTAACTTGATTCGTTAATAAAACGTCTTGACCTAATAACTGGTTGATGAGAGTCGATTTACCCACTCCGGACGATCCAATCAACGCATAAGTTTCCCCTGATTTCAGCTCAGACATAAAATCTTCCATACCATTTCCGTCAAAACTGCTTATCACATAAACAGGGACTGCTGGAATATAATTTTCAATTTCCGCTCTATACTCAGCAGTATTCTCGACTAGATCACTTTTCGTACAAATGATAATTGGCTTAGCGCCACTTTCATAGGCTTGCAGTACGTACCTTTCCAGCCTTTGCAAGTTAAAGTCATTCGTTAACGCTGTCACTATAAATACACTGTCTATATTTGCTGCAATCATCTGCTTTTGATGCAGAGTACCGGGTTCTTTTCGATAAAGTACTGTCTTTCTATTCAATACTTTGTGAATAATAGCTTGGTCATTCGAATGCGGTTCATGAACGACCCAATCACCGATGATCGGCCATTCATTAGATTCGTAACGAAATTTACCTGACACCTGGGATACATAGCTTTTTTGCTCATCCCATATGACAAAACTTTCACCATTCACTCTTGCAATTCGACCAATCTTTTCCTCACTCACTCGCTGCGATTTAACATACACGGGCACTGTGGTTTTTTCCATTCTATTCCTCCTGAATTTAGGAGGACACCGATTCAGCTGATGAGTCCTCCATTATTAAAATGTTGATATAGACGGGGTAGATCAAAATAATTTCTCATAAAACATCAGCTCCTCTACATTAATTATTTTTATTATATCTTACTATCCAAGGTTTTGGTCAGTTGTTTTTGATAAGTATAAATGATTAGTCATTGATTCTTCTTTTTATCATCCTCCCAATAGACCCCCTTTTCAGAAATTAGTTACTAAAATTTCAACTTGCCCCTTTTCTGCAGGGTTGCTCCGATTTGTAAATTCATCATGACTTTTTTAAAAAACGAGATATTCTAAGCAGCAAAACAGCAAGACTTCGGTTGACTATGGCTGCGAGTGATTAACATGAATCTTTTATCAAAAGGCTATGTTAAAGGTGGTTGTTGATATTGATAAGTGAGATATTCAACAATATGGCAGGATAGCTGAAGACTTGCTTTCGAGATATTCAGGGTTCGTTGCCCTATTAAGATTCAGGCGTTGTTGGGAAGCTACTCGCTTTCCTGTGGGGGAAGTGGCGAGCTTCCTCGGGCTTTTCAGCCCTGTGGGATCTCGCCTACATCCTTCTCCCACGGGAGTCTCGCAGCTTCCCAACAACCCCATTCGATGAAGGTGAAAAACGAACCCTCACATAAAAATGAGCGTCTTCCCGATTCCAGCGAAATACGACCCTCAGTATTTAACCTCAATGTTCACATTTTCATGCAAAGCCTGCGCCGTAAACATCTGGAGCATTCGTGGTAATTAATTGCTACGTTTAGTTTTATTAATTAAGGAGAGAAGCTGCTTCTATTTGGGTATGACACACTACATGGGTGGAGGGGGTTTATGTCTACCGCTAGCCATGTTCTGAGTGAAAAACTTCATAAGGGTTCTAAGGTACTGAAGTTCTGTCATAAGAGTTTCCGTTCTACTAACGACTGGCAAAGAGCTCCGGGAAATTGCGAGACTCCTGTGGGAAGAGAGTGCCTGGTGAGACCCCGGAGAGCGAAGCTCGAGGAGGCTCACTGCGCTCCCACGGAAAGGGAGTGATTTCCCGGAGCTCTTCCCGCTGGTAAACATAACGGAAACAGTGCAAACATCTCGAACCTGAGTCTTCCAATAAAGGGAGCATATATGAATACCAACATTGAACTTTAACAAAGCCTATCAAAAAAGCCCTAAGCCAAATTTAATCAAAGTGGCTTAGGGCTTATTGTTGTTGTTTAGTTCATTTCTTCAAAAACTTGTTTAACTTTGGAAACAGCTTCCGAACTTCCATTCTCGACATTCTCGATCATCATGGATACTAATAAATCTTCCTGATCTGTATCCCATGCGATAAACCATCCGTTTTCCTGGCCATCTTCATCGTCGATTGACTCTTTTAATTCTGCAGTCCCGGTTTTGCCAGCCAGACTTACGTTTTCTAGCTGAGGCTCATAAGCGGAACCTTCTGGATCACTGACTACGGCCTTAAGATCTTCACGGATGCGAGCTGCAGTCTCCTCACTAACTACATCTTCTCTCCAGACTTGTTCGGTATCATCACTCTGAATAAGAGCAGGTTCTAGTAAATCTCCATTTGTAATGAACGGAGTGTAGGACAAAGCAAGGTGAAGTGTACTCATTTGCACTTGTCCTTGCCCATACCCTGTATCGGCTAATAAAACATCCTCCGTGATTTCTTCTTCATTAGCAATTTGAGAATCCTCGATTGGGAAAGAGAAAGGGACTTCTTCTGAGAAACCAAAATCGTTCGATTTATCCATAAATGAATCCGCACCGATTTCTAATATGGAGCGAGCGAAATAAATATTATCGGAGCGCACTAGAGCATCCCTTAGATCTACCTTGTCGTCTACATTTGCTCCATCAATTCTACTGACAGAGTACCCACCCCAGCCGTCTTCTGTATATGTTTTATCCGGGATCGACATTTCCTCATCAGGATCGATGTTGCCAGTTTCAAGTCCGATGGCTGCAGTAATGGGCTTGAATGTTGAACCTGGAGAATACGTCTTATTGAACCTGTTAACTGTAGTCTCCACGCTGCTCCTACCTAAAATTATGTCATTAGGATCATAGCTGGGCGAACTGACCAAGGCTTTCACTTCGCCTGTAGTTGGGTCAATAGCTGAAGAAGCTCCCGGTTTTTCTTCCATGCTCTCATATACAGCCTGCTGTAATTCTTTATCGATGGTAAGATTGAAGTCTTCACCATCAACCGCTTCATTCTCAGCTAATACTTCTTTTTCTTCATCATTTTCATCAAGGATGGAAACCTTTCCTCCAGCCTGTCCTCGTAAATCATCTTCTAGTACATATTCAAGACCTGCCTGGCCGATTTGGTCTCCAGCAGAATAACCTTGATCACCAACCTCTTCAAGCTGTTCTGCAGTTACATCGGATATGTATCCAATTAAATGCGCTGCAGATTCTCCTTCAGGATAGACGCGGGCACTTTTTTCCTGAAGCTGTATACCTTCTATGCCGGTTATATTCTCAATTCTTTCCTCATCGGCGGCAGCAATCGATCCAACGGGTACGAAAGATGAAGCCTGAACCCAGGATTGATTAAGCTGTCCATCAATATCCTCTACAGATATATCTAAAATATCAGCTGCTTCTTCCTTCGCTTCTTCTTCGTTTTCACCTAACTCACCAGGGACAAATCCGACTTGCTGTACCTCTCCATTTTCAGCCAAAGGATCACCTTCAACATCAAAGATTTCCCCCCTCTCAGGTGAAGTAGATTGTGCACTGACCGTATCTTCTTCCTCCATTCCAGGGAAAATCATAGAAGAATCCCAATTCACACGCCATTTACCCTCTTCTTCATTTTCTTCAAACGTTAGCTGCACCTCATTAGCAAAGTTAAGTGCACCCGCTAGTGTTTCCATTTCTGCTTCATAACTGAAGGACGGTTGATCTTCTTCAGCAAAATCTTCATCTTCTGCGGGTTCATCATATGTAATCAGAAGGTTATTCATATTTATTCCATCATAAATAGTAGAGTATCTTTCAACAAATTCTTGCTCATTAATTCTATCTTTCGATTGCTCACTAAGTAACTCGTACATTTCCTCAAAATTCTCATCTTGCCAGGCTTGCATATAAGCTTCTAACGTGCCTGAGGGTTCAGGTTGTTCAGAACAGCCTAATAGAGCAAGCACCAGCAACAGTAATGCTGTAATCTGTTTCATTTTTGCCTCCTTGTGCTTCATTATCCCTAAATTTTTGAAGCATTATAAGACAATTATATCAAATCAGATTATAAGATTATAATCTAAAGTGTTATAGATTTTTACCATTTAGCCTCTATCATTGTTGATTTCCTTTTCTAAAAATACACATAGATCCCCTACGGTAGCAAAATTTTCAAAATTATTATCAAATAAACTCGTTTGAACAGCGTCTAAATTGATTCCCCAGTACTTTATCAGTTCATGAAACGTTTTATTAAAAATTTCTTCTTCCTCGTTAAAAATTACTTTTAGAGAAGTATCTGTCGTGATGTGGCCCCCAGGGTGCCCAGATTGGAAAACTCCATGTTTCTTCACATATTTAATTGTTGTCAAATAAATCTCGTATATTAGATTTTCATGAGTAGCCTTTTTCATCTCTTTTTTGGATTTATAGCAATCGAAGTCAAATACTTCTGCCATAAGAACCCCTCCCCGTGCTTAAGCAAGTAAATATATAATATTAATTCTACTTTATTCAACAGAACCCTCTAATTACTATAAAAATTTTATGTAAACTTTTATTTTTACACTCATACCTCTTTCAAATATGACTTTGTTGATGTTTCTATACACTACAGTGCAGTATGATACAAATATCTGTAAGTCTCGAACGAGATTTCTTTAAATAATTTATGTTATCTTAAATAAAAAGTTATGATAAACGTAGTTGTAGACTTTTCATAATTCAAGCGTACACTGGGGAATACTTGGCTTCTCACTGCACCCATTCATCCTTAATGGCAGCTTAGAAATATTTCTGATTAGGAAATGTTAGTTAACAAGATTAAAAAACATATAAATAATGGAGGCTTAAATTATGAATTCTACGATCCATACTCTTCTAAATCATAGAAGCATTCGCAAATTCAAAGATCTACCACTTACCGATGAACAGATTGATACCATTATAGGAGCAGCTCAGCAAGCTTCGACCTCAAGTTATATGATGGCGTATTCGATTATCGGCGTTACGGATTCTGAACTTAAATCAGCTCTAGCTGATATTAGCGGTCAGTCCTATGTTAAACAAAATGGGCATCTGCTTGTGTTTTGCGCCGATCTTCACCGTCAAACTCACTTAGCGTCGAATGATGAATACAGTGAAATGATCGAAAATTTAGAGAACAGCGAGCATTTTCTCGTCTCCGCAATCGATGCGGCTCTGGCAGCTCAGAACGCGGCGATAGCAGCAGAATCACTTGGCTTGGGAATCTGTTATCTTGGCAGCTTAAGGAATAATATAAGTAAAGTTGACCAGCTGCTTGACCTCCCTAAACATGTCATTCCTTTATTTGGTATGGCCATTGGCCATCCGGACCACCAGCCTGATATCAAACCGAGGCTCCCCAAGAAAGCCGTATATTTTGAAAACCAGTATATAGAACACGATGACAGTTTACGAGCATTCGATAAAGAAATCGCAGAATACTACGAATCCCGCAGTTCTAACAGCCGCACAGATACGTGGACGGAACAGATGAAAAGGCGGTTCATGAAGACAATGCGCATGGATGTGACCGATCTTGTCCAGAAAAAAGGTTTCAATAAACGGTAGAAAGAAAGGATGGAAAACATGTCTGAGAAACTAGCTGCTGCCGCCCGTCAAATGGACGCGGCAGCTTCCATCGTTATTTTAACGGGAGCAGGTGTGTCTACAGCAAGTGGTATTCCTGACTTCCGGTCCTCTAAAGGGATCTGGACTTATGATCGAAGAAGAGAAGATTACATGTCCAGTGAATATTTTGCTTATGATCCAATCGATTTTTGGAAGAAGTACAAAGAGATTTTCCGCATCAAGTTATTACAGGAGTATCGTCCCAACCCAGTACACCACTTCATTAAAAACTTAGAAAGTGAATATCGAGAGGTTACAATCATCACTCAAAATGTTGATGGGCTGCATGCGGCCGCGGACAGCCGGCGAGTTGTCGAGTACCACGGTTCATTGGATAAAGCATCCTGCCCATCATGTGGAAAAGCTTTTACCATCGATTATGTCCTAGCTCATGAAACACCTGAATGTGATGCTTGTCATACTCCCATCAAACCAAATGTTGTTTTGTTCGGAGATTTGATTACCGCTCACGATGAAGCCGAAGCCATCATCGATCAAGCTGATTTGCTGATGGTTTTAGGTACGTCCCTTCAAGTTACACCGTTCAGTCTCTTACCAGAATATGCAGTAAGCAGGGGGATCCCTTCGCTTTTAATAAATAAAGAACCAACTATAAAAGATCACTTGTTCAATCAAGTCATTACTGAAGATTTGAAAACGGCCATACCCCAACTAGAAAAATATCTTAAGAACGTGTCCTCATCGAAATAAGAGAGGTCACGTATCTTTTTGGCTTTGTTATAGTTCTATGTTGATATTCATTTAAGCTCCCTCGTAGTGGAAGACTCAGTTTCGAGATGTTTGGGCGGTTTCCGTTATGCTTAACAGAGGTAAGAGCTCCTGGAAATCACTCCCTTTCCGTGGGAGCGCAGTGAGCCTCCTCAAGCTTCGCTCTCCGGGGTCTCACCAAGCACTCTCTTCCCACAGGAGTCCTAAGAACCCTGAATGAATTAATTATGAAGTATTTTTATAAGAACATGTCTAGTGTCTAGTGGTAGGGACCTCCACCATATAGTGTGTCATACCCAAATAGATGCAGCTTCTCTCATTAATTAATGAACCTAAACGTCGGAAGGTTACCACGAATGCTCCAGTTGTTTACGGCACTGTCTTTGCATGAAAATAGGAACATTGAGCAAATACTGAGGGTCGTAACCGAGGTCTCTTGTTCAAAAAAACTTGAGGTAGAACTCATTATGTTCATCTCGCAGGATGCGTAAAGAAACGCTTCATTATGTGAGGGTTCGTTTCTCACCTTCGCCGAATGGGGTTGTTGGGAAGCTCGCGACTTCCCCCACAGGAAAGCGAGTAGCTCCCTAACAACTTACCCACATTACGGCAACGAACCCGAATTATCTAGAATTCAAGTCTTAAGCTATCTTGCCATATTGTTAATTAACTCACTTATCAATATCAACAACCCTCTTTAACATAGTCATCTTTTTAAGGGTGCAAAGTAAGTTCGCTTCCATCAGATTCGTTAAGAAATGTAGTGTGATACTTTCCTGAAACCCAATCATCCAGCTGATCGTGGTACCACTCACTACGAAAATGGCCTGCCTGCCCCGGCCCTACTACGTGCTCAGCCCTGCTTAAGTCAGAAAGGTCCGTTACAAACCTCCATGAGGCTCCATGATCGACGATTCCACTATTATCAAAACCTGCCGCTCTAACGGTTACCCTGCTCCCACTAACAGGCACAGGAGCACCGGGATTATAAAACCTTTCCAAATACCCAATGCTCGAAAGCGGGTGAGTGAATTCTACAGCATGCCATTTCCCCCACTCCCAGTCAGCAGGTTCCTGCCCCTGTTCTTCCTTCAATTCAATGAAGGTTTCATCGAAAGCCAACTGGACGACGTTCTCTATACCACCAGCCTCTTCCAACCAAATAGATTCTTCTCCTTTCATACTCGTACGTAGTATTTCATCCGTGGTCTGCCCTGCCCCTTTAAAAAACTCCAGCATATCTTTTGGTATCTTCTCTGAAAATATTCGATCTTGTATCGCCAGCATCCACCTGTGAAAAATGAGAGGCTGCGGCAAGGTATCCTCATCTTTATAGTTCCAGTCGTTCATTAATTGAATTGTCTCCTCGTTCGCACCTTCGAGCTGGTCCAGAAGATAAATTAAGAATTCTTCAGCCTGCAGGTTCAATACATCTAACTGCATGTCTTTCATATCTTTTAAGGTGTGGTTATCTTTGGCATTAATCATGTCGGTAATACGTTGATAACGGTAAGGTTGTGCCCAATTATGACTTATATGATAAGGGTATTCTACTGTAGTTATTTTATTATTAGCTGTTGCGATAAAACCGTCTTCGGGATTGAAGGCACCTGGTAGTTCGTCAAACGGAATAAAACCGTTCCATTCATCCTCAGAGGACCATCCTCTTAATGGAAGAAGAGCATCATCAGGGTTCTCATATATCGGAATTCTTCCATTTGCTTTGTAGGCTATGTTCCCTTCTTTATCTGCATATACAAAATTCTGAGCGGGTGCCAGGAACTTCTCTAGACCATTTTCGAATTCTTCCCAATTTCTTGCTTTATTGATTTCCAGAATAGCTTCAAGTTCCGTAGTAGGATCAAGAGCCGTCCACCTTAATGACAAGACTGATGATTCACCCGTGTTTTCTGCAAATTCACTGATGACAGGTCCATGTCTCGTTTCTGTAACAGAATAGTCTATCGTATCCTCACCTTTCACTCGTATCGGCTCGTTAATAACCTCCGCTTCTTCCCACTTGTCTTCATAGAGAAATTCATTCTCATTTTCAGCGTTTCTTTTTTCCATATACAGCTGCTGCACGTCCGGCCCTACATTTGTTACTCCCCATGCCACATCTTCGTTATGACCTAAAATAATTCCCGGAACACCGGCGAAAATAACACCGGAAACTTTGTAATCAGGAGAATTTAAAGTCATTTGATACCATATGGACGGAGTGGCTAAACCAAGGTGAGGATCATCCGCCAGCAAAGGGGAACCTGATGAAGTGAGGCTCCCCTCAATTACCCAATTATTACTTCCATTGAATTCTTGTGGCAGGACGGCACCTTTAAAACTGGATGCTATATCTATTGTTTCTTCATCCAGAATCGTCGGAGCATTTTCGGGATAGGCTGGCATAAGCTCTTCTGCTTCTTCGGGAGAAAACTCTTGCATCGCATAATAGTTAAAAGCCTGTCTCTCCCAATGCCCTCCTAAATCAAAGGCCATATATTTCCCGATGGTCAATGAATCGACAGGTTCCCAGGGCTCTGGTTCAATTCCCATTAAAATGAATTCTGCAGGTAATTTGTTTTGATCTATAGCCTGCGCGATGTACTCATTCACGCCTTCCGCAAATGCTTCCAAACTTTTCAAAGCCTCTTCGGAATATTCTTGAATAGACTTTTCCGCAGCCCTCCTTAACCCCAGCGTTCGAAAATACTTATCTTGATCGATGGCCGTACTTCCCACAACTTCACTTAGCGTACCCGATGCCTGCCTTCTCGCAAGCTCCATTTGGAACATACGGTCTTGTGCCTGTACATAACCCTGCGCTCTGAATAGATCTTCATTAGACTTAGCTTTAATATTAGGGACTCCTTGCTCGTCCCGAATAATGCTGACTTCCTCACTAAGACCTTCGAACTTAATTTGGCCGGCGGTTTCGGGAAGTGAACGATTTATGTAAACGTTTACAAATATAAGCGCAGCAGCCACTAGCAACATAATTACACCCGTAATCACTAATGTGACCTTTTTCCAGCGCCTTATTTTTTTCTTCTCATGTTCAATCTCTTTTAAAGGTTCCATTTGGAACTCCCCCTTTTAAAAAAGCCTGAATTAATTATACCTCAACCACTATTAATGTGTATATATGCCAATGTAGAAGGTTAATAGAAGAACATTAAGGGTACATTCCATTATAAGATTTTGGAGGTGTACCGATGGAAAAGATAAATATTGCAAACACAGATATGACATCCAGTCGAATCGGGTTAGGAACCTGGGCTATTGGAGGCTGGATGTGGGGTGGAACAGATGAAAAAGAGTCCATAAAAACTATCCATTCAGCTTTAGATAAAGGAATCGACTTTATTGATACGGCTCCTGTTTACGGGTTTGGGCGATCAGAAGAAATAGTCGGTAAAGCCGTTAAAGAATTTGGAAACAGAGATCAATTCTCTTTGGCTACTAAAGTGGCTCTGGATTGGAAAGATGAGCAGCCATTTAGAAACGGCACTAAAGAAAGAATACATCAAGAAATTGAAAACTCATTGAAGCGTCTTCAAACTGATTATATTGATGTATACCAAGTGCACTGGCCTGACCCTTTGACGCCTATTCATGAAACGGCGGAAGCTTTACACTATTTGCATAAACAAGGTAAAATCCGGGCAATTGGTGTAAGTAATTTTTCACCTGAACAAATGGACATTTTTAGAGAAGCTGCACCTATACACACGTTGCAGCCTCCATATAACTTGTTTGAAAGAGATATTGAGGGAGACATTTTACCTTACACTCAAAAGCACGACATCACCACAATAACCTACGGCTCGCTTTGCCGCGGTTTACTTTCCGGGAAAATGTCTGCAGACCGTTCATTTGATGGAGATGATTTAAGGAATAACGACCCCAAGTTCCAACAGCCTCGTTTCAACCAGTATTTAAGTGCAGTACAAGAACTTGACGAATTAGCCAAGGAACGTTTTGACAAAGACGTCATCCACCTCGCTATTCGCTGGGTACTTCAGCAGCCAGGCTCTGGAATTGCCTTGATGGGAGGCCGCCGCCCCGATCAGCTGGACCCAGTTGATGGTGTCAACGATTTTTCAATTGATGATGAAAGCATGAAAGATATTGATGAGATCTTAAATAGAAATATCAAAGACCCAGTAGGTCCAGAATTTATGGCTCCTCCTACAAGACAAGAAGTTTAGTATTACGTTCTTTAAATCAAAAGGTAAATCGAGCTCAAAAAATTGAGCTCGATTTTTTATCGTCGATCATTTAAGATATAATCACTTGCAATCATACAGGAGGTCACTGCAGTGGATATTGTAATATGGATAATTATAGGTTTATTATTCCTGGCTAGTTTTGCCAGTTTAATTTTCCCAATCATTCCGGGACCGCTCGTCTTATGGCTCGGATTTCTTGCTTTTCATTTTTTTATAGACGGCGGAGAATTAAGTATCCTATTCTGGATAGCGATGATTCTGCTGACTGTTGTACTTATAGTATCGGATATCATCGCCAACAGTTACTTTGTAAAAAAATACGGGGGAAGTAAATGGGGAGAAAGGTCTGCCGCTATCGGGGTAATTGCGGGTTCCTTTATTGTTCCTCCTTTTGGCATCATCGTTGTTCCATTCCTACTTGTGCTCGTAGTCGAATTGGCTCAAAAAAGATCAGCAGATGAAGCGTTCAAGGCCGGCATTGGATCGTTATTCGGTTTTCTCAGTGGAAGCTTTGCTAAGGTCATCATTCAATTGATAATGATCATATGGTTTTTTGTAGAGGTATGGATTTAAAAAACAACGGCAGTGCCTGAGAATAGGCACTGCCGTTGTTTTTAATCTCTACCCATACCTTTTAAGAGTTGCATAAGCATTGTGATGCTTTTATTGATTTCAGGGTCCTTTAAAGCTTTAGCTAAATCGAAAATGGTCGTTTTTTGCTCAGGCTCAAGTTCATTCATTTCTTTTATGCCTTGGTTCACCCGTCCTGTCGTTTCTCTGATTGCTTTCATATCAAGATCACCCATTAGGAAGACAAGCTCAGGCAGATTCTCAAATAGCTGCGTATATTGGTCTTTACTGACTTCATTCACAAGATGCTCCAAAGCTTTTTTCTTTGAATGAGAAAAAGCGTTGGCCGTATCCAGGGTTCCTACTTCATCAAGCGATTTTAACAATTTAATACCTTTTAAAATTGCTTCTTTATTTTCGGAGACTGCTTCCCTGACTTCATCTAGATCTCTTTCAACCTGCTTCTCTTTAGGAACTTCCAACCTCTTAATATTAGTTATAGATTTAGCCATCTTTATTCACCTGATCTCCTGGGAATATATAATCTTCTCTTTCCCATTTCTCTTCCACCTTAACTCCAACTTGCGGAACGGGTTGGCCTCTTCTGTGATTATTCGTCGGAATTGGTGATTTCCCTTTTTTCTTAACAACTTCCATGCGAACCGCTATTTCTTTATAGGCCGGAGTGTTCGTATCCTTATCTACACGGTTATCTGTCAAGAAGTTTACGGCGGATTTCCCATTTGCACTCATAGGAATGAACAATTCATTTCCTCTAACACGGTCGGTGACAGTGACCACACCCGTAGCTTCTCCAGCTTCAGAAATCAGTTTGATTTCAGCGCCTTCATGAATTTTCCGCTCTCTTGCTAACTCTTCAGATACTTCTATAAATGGGTTAGGTGTTTTCTTAACAATACCTTCCACTTTATAGGTCATGTTTCCTTCATGGAAATGTTCAAGAAGTCGTCCATTATTTACATGAAGGTCATATTCCTCTGAAGTATCGTACTCCAGTTCAAAGTCCAGCGGGAAAAATTTAGCTTTACGGTCTTCGAAAGGAAAGCCATCTAAGAACAGTAATGGTTCATCCGTGCCGTCTGCAGCCACTGGCCACTGAAGAGAATCATACCCTTCCAAACGTTCGTAAGATACACCTGCAAATAGTGGTGCTAAGCTTGCGGCTTCGTCCATAATCTCAGAAGGATGATCATAGTTCCAGTCACCACCCAGTTCTTGAGCAATAAGCTGGAGAATTTCCCAATCGGGCTTAGAGCCAGGGAGAGGGTCCAGAACTTTATATAATCGCTGGATTCGCCGTTCTGTATTAGTAAATGTTCCTTCCTTCTCAAGACTTGGAGAAGCTGGAAGGACTACGTCTGCATATTCAGCAGTTTTAGTGAAAAATAGATCCTGAACAACGAAGAAATCCAACTTTTCAAAAGCAGCAGTAACGTAATTGATATTTGCGTCGACAATACCTGTATCTTCTCCGATGACAAACATCGAACTTAAATTGCCGTCATGTATTGCTTCTATCATCTGATGGTTATCTTTCCCTGCTTCTTTAGGTATTTCACAATTCCAGGCTTCCTCATAGCGGCTGCGAACTTCATCATCAGTGGTTTCCTCATATCCTGGGAAAAAGTTAGGAATACTGCCAAAATCGCTGCAGCCCTGAACATTATTATGGCCACGCAATGGATACGCTCCACAGCCTTCCTTCCGGTAGTTTCCTGTAAGGATCAGTAAATTAGAAATTGCAGTACTCGTATCACTGCCGCGCATATGCTGAGTGACGCCCATAGCCCAGCATACGGATACCTTACCTGAGCGGGCTATCTCTTCCGCAACATCTATAAGTTCACCCTCAGGAATTCCAGTCAAATTGGAAGCATACTCCATCGTAAATTGTTCTAAGCTCTGGCGGTACTCTTCAAACCCATTCACCCACTCGTCGATGAACGTTCTATCCTCCAAACCGTGATCTAAGATATACTTGGATACTGCGGAAATCCACACGAGGTCCGTACCTGATTTCGGTTGATAAAAACGATCAGCTCTCGTAGCCATCTCATGTTTTCTAATATCAAATACAAACAGCTTCTGCCCGAACAATTTTTGCGATCGCTTGATGCGGGAAGCCAATACTGGATGAGACTCTGCTGTGTTTGAACCTATAGTAATTACTAAGTCAGCTTTAGCTATATCTTCAATGGATCCGGAATCTCCTCCATGACCCACAGTGCGGAATAAACCTTTAGTTGCCGGGGTCTGGCAATATCGGGAGCAGTTATCGACATTATTTGTCCCGATAATTTGACGAGACAGCTTCTGCATCAAATACGACTCTTCATTGGTAGCCTTTGAAGAGGAGATGAATCCGATATCATCGGCTCCACGTTTTTCTTTAATTTCTTTGAATCTGCTGGCTACATATGAAATCGCTTCATCCCATTCAACTTCTTCAAAAGCATCTCCGCGTCTTATTAACGGTTTAGTCAGTCGCTCCTCGCTATTTACATAGTCCCACCCGAATTTTCCTTTTATACAAGTGGAAATCCCATTGGCAGGCGACTCAGCATTAGGCTCTACTTTTAAGATCTTACGGTCCTTCGTCCATACATCAAAAGAACAACCAACTCCACAGTAGGTACATACCGTTTTCGTTTTCTTAATTCGCTCTTCTCGCATAGCTGCTTCACTATCAGAAACAGCAAACAATGGACCATAGCCTGTTTCCACTTTTTTAGTCATTTCAATCATCGACTTTAAAATGCCCGGCTCCTGATCAGTAAGAAAACCAGCCTCTCTCTCCATCCCTTTTTCCATCATTGCATTACATGGACAAACTGTAGAACACTGTCCGCAGTTTACACATGATGATTGATCCATGGGAACATCGTTGTCCCATATGACCCGCGGCTGCTGCCTTTCCCAATCGATGGTCAATGTTTCGTTGACTTGAACATCCTGGCAGACTTCCACGCACCTGCCGCACAAAATGCACTGATCAGGATCATATCGGTAAAAAGGACCGGAATCATCTCTATTATATGGCTTTTCTTCAAATGGTCTCGACTGGTGTTCTAAACCGAACTCGGCCATTGTATTATGTATTTCACAATCGCCATTATTATAGTCACATACTGTGCAATACAGCTCATGGTTTTCTAATATCCGATCCAGGGATTCTTTTTGTGCTTTGTGAACATGTGGCAGCTGTGTCTGTACCTTCATACCTGCTTCGACTTTCATACCGCAGGCACGTTGAAGTTTCCCATTGATTTGGACGAGGCAAGTGTCGCATGTTTCAATTGGTCCCAACGATTCGTTATAACAAATTTGCGGCACTTGCTCTTCTGTCGTATTAATAAAATCTAACAAGTTCTGCCCTGGATCTGCTAAGTACTCTTTCCCGTTAAGCGTTATCACCGTGTGATCTCTTTCTAACAAATTAACCCCTCCTAATTTAAGTCCAGCTCTGTTGATTCTTCAATGAGTAATCGATTGGAGTGTGTATATATATTCATTCGGTTTCCCCTGGCAAAACCTATCGCCGTAATATTCAGGTCGTCAGCAAGCTCAATAGCAAGATCTGTTGGAGCTGATTTAGATAGTAGGAAACCCAATCTCATTTTTGATACTTTTATTAAAATCTCTGAAGAAATCCTCCCACTGAAGATTACCATTTTTTCTTTTCTAGATATTTTATTTTTGATCATAAAGCCATTCAATTTATCCAGCGCATTATGTCTGCCGATATCGTGAAAAATCAACTCAATACCTTCTCTTGATGCAATGGCTGCCTGATGGACTGCGCCTGTCTTTTTAAACATAGAGGCTCTCTCCTGAAACGCTTTCATCAAATTAAGACAATCTTCAGGTTTAACTTTAAAATCATCCATCACTGTTTTAGCCTGTTTTGCATCTGTTTGAAAATAAAAAGCTCTGCTCATTCCGCAGCAAGACCCGATCCACCGTTTATTGGAAGATGTGGAATTGACCTGTTTATGGGTCGTTATGTAAGCATAGCCCCGACCTTTATCGATATGCATAGATAGGATATCGTCTACGTGTCTTATTACCCCTTCCGAAGCGAGAAATCCTATGACTAATTCTTCGAGGTGATCTGGTGTGCATACCATAGTAGCGAACTCCTCATCATTCACCATAATGGTTAGAGGATACTCTTCGGCAATTTCATCGTCTGTATGTGTAATTTTTCCATCTTCGTATTTTATCATGGAAATATGACGAGTCTCTCTTTTCATTGGTCCCCACCTCAAATCGACAGTTATATACATTTAACCTTTTTTATCTTTGATTAAACGTAATTTTTATATTGCAATATTAATCAGACCTGCACTTTAATTAACTGCAGACTTAGTATCAGAGAGTTTTTCTAGTTTCTTTAAATTCGCTGTTTTAATAAATTCTCACCTTCATAAACCACTGCTGTTACTTTATTATTTTTATAGAGATGTGACTTAGTTAATTACCCACTGTATACTTTTCGCAAATAATGTTTAAAATCATTTCCTGCATTTTAAAAAATAATTCCATGTTTAGCATCACCGTTCTTATTTGCTTACTTTTTGTAATACTATACAGTTCTATTATTATCAGATTATGGTACAAGAGATTATTAACTCTTCCGTTGTTGTTTTAATTACCTTATCTGATCCTTTTGCAAAAAACGTTAGAGCCAACAAGAATGAGCATAAATAGTACGGCCAGCGCTATATTCAACGCCCCTCCATATAAGCCAAGTAATCTGGCTTCGAAACTGTCGATTAATATTCCGCCTGCAACCATAAATATACCGATTTGTATATTTGATACAGCTTCTATAACTCCAAACACTTTTCCCAAGTGACCAGGATCTGTTTTTTCCATCACTAAGCTGTCTAAGCAGGCTGCTGTCACTCCGCCAGCTGCTGATATCATGATAAAAAAGAAACACATAGAAACGATAGAGGCAGACTGACTGGCTAACATTTGCATCACCCCTTCTACAATAATGAAAAAGAGACTGGCTTTCAGGAACTTCCTATTATTAAAACGTGCTGAAATATAAAAGCTGATGACAAGACCAATACCAAGAGATCCATACAACAGGCCGATCCCTAGAGCCTCCGTTCCAAACGTGCTGCCGCCGTAATAAGTAATTAAAACGTTAAATATCCCATCCGTAATCGGCACCAAGAATTGGACGAAAAGGACAAACCAAATAACCGGTTTCAAGTTACGGTACCAATCTGATTCTCCCTTAGTCTTTTCCATTTGTTTTTTATTTGATTTCAATTCAGGTAATTTCTTAATCCATAAAGCAGCAACCAGAAATGTTAGAGAGTTAATGATAAAAGACACTTTTGGACTGAGAAAAAATGCTACAATACCACCTGTCACTGACCCTAATATGAGTACGACTCCTATCATGACTTGTTCCAATGCGTTCACTTTAAGAAGCGATTCCTTTTCAACTAATGAACTAATCGTGGATTTTCTAATGGGCTGATAAAAGGCCTCTCCACAAGCAAGCACGATTACTGCAGTGTACACAACCCATAAGTCTTCCTGAGTTTCCACGAACAAAAATAACAGAGCGAAAGGAAAACGGATACTATCCGTTAGTATCATGAGTGTTCGTCGGTCATATCGATCTGCTAACCTGCCGCCTAATGGAGATAAAATGATATACGGTATGATGCGTGCTCCCATCACGAGACCTACCATCAACCCTGATCCCGTCAAATTCAAGACTAGTGCTAACACGGCCACTTGACTGAAGCGATCCCCAATCCCATTAACAACCCCAGCTTGAAATAAATACTTATATTGATGACTTTTTGTAAATGAAACATAATAACCCCACCCAAATTAGATATTCATCTAATTAGTTTCCTGAAATAAAAGTTCCGACCTATGTCAGAACTTTTTTTAAAAACCCATTTCATTTTTGACTTTTCAGCGCTTCACGACGAGCGGCCACATTTCTTTAGGGTTCAATTCATATTTACCCTGTTCCCGGTACATGAATTGATGCATAACCCATTCTCTTCTAATAGCTGCGTAATCCTCATGGAATGTCAAAACGTATTCATTCACTTCTTGCTCAGTATATAACTTCCCGTGCTCGAAACCTTGAACGTAATAAGAAAGAACAACGAGCTTTTTCTTAAGTTGACTGGGAATTCTCGTCAATTTCCCTTCCTTGCTAATGAAACTTCTCATTACCTTGAGCTGATCGGTTTCTGACATATACATCTCTTCTTGTTTCAATGGATCATCTCCTAACCTTAGAATTGCTGTAGCCATGAACTCGAGGCGTTTAGCATCTAAATAAAAATAAATCGTGTTCTTATCTCTTCTTGAATAAAGTACCCCTGTGTCTCTCAATTTCTTTAAATGATGAGTGATAGTAGGAGGTCTTAACCCCAATTTATGGGCGATGGCCTGGCCGTGAAGTGGTCCATTCTTTAAAAGAGAAACGATTCTGATCCTGGTTGGGTCACCAATTGCTTTATAGAAAGAAATCATTTTATCCAGCTGCATAGCATATCTCCCCTCTAATTAGATTTATATCTAATTAAATGATAATCTAATTCGATTTTTTACGCAATAAAAAAAGCTGCTTATTTAAGCAGCTTTATTCGTCCATCTGTTTTAAGAAATGCACAACTTCCCTATCAATCCATCCTTGCTTCTGTTCTCTCTCTTCGAAATTTTCTGTATGAAGGAAAGTGGTCAACCCTTTATATAAATCCTTGTCGTTCGGATTAGAATCCTTTAAATAACCGACACGATACAAGTGATAACCAACCTCTTCCTTCACTCCCCCCTTAAGCTGTTGGATTTGTTCAGGTTTAGACTCTGAAAAATATAATTGATGAAGGAGAAAAATCCTTTCTAATTCTTTGATAGGTTCTTGATGATCATCTACTCTTAGATCTACTAAAACATCACTTAACCCGCCATATCCACCTTTTTCCTTTACAACGTAAAGAGCCGCAGATTGTTTACCTCGACGATCTCCTCCAGCTTTTTGTGCAGATTGTAATGCTGCAAGCAACCTTTCGCTTAAATTACCTTTAGCATTTTCAAAAGCTTTCCCCATTTCAGTTACAGTTTCCTCATTCACTAAAATGTTTCCCTGGGCAGCAAAATGTTTGCCAGTGATCCCGCCAGCCCAGTCATAACAGTCTTCTCCTGTGTAAGTAGCTGCATTTCCCTGAAAATCCACTACTCCAATTTGCCGTTCACTCGCTCCTGGATCAGATTTGATCAATTGATCAATGGTCTGTTCAGCATTCAAGCCTGAGCTTAAGTGCTCCAAGCCATCCGGTCCATAAGCAGGATTGGCAAAAGCCTGAGTAGCTACTGCGCCTACACCAGCTTTTGCATAAGGTACTACAGCACCTACGCCAAGAAATTTTGATTGAACGGCTACACCCACCTCTCCTGTACTCGGATCTGCTGCGACAATAGAATATGTAGCAATAATATGCCTCAAACAATCACTCCCCTTTTCTACATTTATTCGACTTTCATATTAGAATACCTTCAAAAAAAGACCGTGTTAGCTTAGCGAATGAAGACAAGGATATTTCTTTTCCTTATATAATCGTGAGATCCCGACGCGTTAGCCCGAGGAAGATCACCGTATGCCCATGGAAAGCGAGTAATTTCCCGGACCTCCAAGCTCCATCCTTAAAAAAGGGATCATGAAACCCTTGAATTTGAGTCTTCATTATATTTAAAGAAGACTCAGAAAAAACTTGTAAGAGCAGTAAAAAAGCTGTCGATAAATTTATCGACAGCTCTGATTATTTAATAGGTGGTAAACCACGTCCACTTCTGAAGGTAGTACGTAATATATCTTCCTATCGTCATATTATCTTGATATTCTTCATAGTCAGCCGTGTAATTTCCGTCTTCATTGGACCAGATACGCGTAAAGTATTCATCAACTTGTTGGAATACCTCTTCCTCTGAAGGCCCTTTAATCCTTACATCTGCTTCAAGATTCAAGTTAGATAAATTTCTTCTTGTATAGTTACCTGAACCAGCGATAATCACACTTTCAGCATCCCTGTTTATATATAGCATTTTTGTATGATATTGCTCCATGTTCACGTCGTACCACTTAAGGTTAATGTTATCGTTTCCAAGCTCCTTCATTTCAGCTGCTACCGGTAAATTCGGAAGCCCGGATTTTTCATGTCCGAATGATTGCTTGTTCGGGTCCATGACAATGTTCACTTCGGCACCACGGTCAGCTGCTTTATCGAGTTGATCGATAATATTTCTTTCAGCTAAGTAATACATGCCAAGCCATACCGTATCACCTGATTCCGCTTTGGACAGCTCCTCAACTACAGCGTCTAATATTTTCCTTTCAGTAATATACTGTGCCTCTAAATTACCCGCTTCTTCTCCAAAGTCTCGGTTTTCATACTCAGGATAATCAGCTTCTCCTGAAAAATTGACGACTGCCTCTTCTGCTTCGAGAATATCTCCAATAATAGGTCCAGTCATTTTAAAAGCGACATTTTCATGAAGTCCACTCTCATCATGAGGATTCGCCGTAGACACCATGGCAGCATCTTCTGTTACTAGTACTTTTCTGTGGTTCGCCTTTACGTTTAAAAGTTTTAAGTAGGATCTGAGGGTTACGTCCGGTGCCTCTTTTGAAAATGGATTAGCAATCCATCCATCGCCGCCCGTACCCATCCAGCTGAAAAAGACTCTCCAAATACTTGAATATACAGGATTTGAATCCCTTAACCTATTTAAATCTGTCAATACTACATCTACTTCATGGTCTCTAAGACGATCAATTTCTGTTGACTCGTAGGATCCATACACCGTATTAATTTCATCTGTTATAAATACCACTTTCATATCTGGATGTTTTTCCTTTTGTTCTATAATATGGTCTGTTAGATTTCCAGCGATATTAGGGAATTTCTCGCCATCATCGCTATAGCTGTTAAATAAGAACATATCAATGACAATAAAGTCTTCAGCTTCTGAAATGACTTGATTGATTTCTTCAAATATCTCGAGTTCGTGCACGACTTCACCATTTTCGTCCTCATAAGTCAAGTCTTTATAAAATTCTATGTCTTCAATGTTCCTGAATTCGCCTTCATAAGACGTCCCTTCAGGTAAACTTTTCCACGAGACATGGTACGCAGTAACTACAGATAATAAAAGGATAATTCCAACAATTATCCAAAACCATTTTTTCTTATGAATATTCTTTATTTTTTTCAACTCCAGCCGCCCCAATCCTTAACTCCATTATGTACAAGCTATCCTTAAATTAAAGGTAACACTCCTTCATATAAAAGTATATGTGGAAATAAAAGGGCCTGTCTGATTATTATACGGTAATCAGACAGGCTTATGATCAATTATGCACTTTGGGTTAAGATGGAAGGACGTTTTAGGAATAGTAAACCAAGAACGATCGTACTTACTATAAATGCCGGGAGCATATATCCTCCATTATAGATTAATGAGTATAACCACACTGGCTGTCCTTCAGGAGCAAATTCACCATAGAATACAATTCCAGCCACAAAATGACCAAGAAAACGGAATAGACTACCTATGAAGGCTCCGGCTATCACCCATGTCATCAATTTCTTTTTACGATGAGCTGCCGCTGCATCCCATACTGGCTTAGCAAATACTCCAGCCAGTCCTATCACTCCGAAAGCTACAATATAGTCTAATAGGGTCTGGAGAGGAGTGACCATTATAGCACCAAATAGAATTTGATAAATACCTAATAGTACACCGGTTAAAACTCCACCGCTGAGCCCCCACCTGAAGGCCATAATAAATACCGGAACCATGGCAAAAGAAACTGATCCTCCTTGTGCCCATAGTTTGAATGATAGAAATGGTATAACGTCTAGTAGAATAGCAAGTGCAGAAAAAATTGCCACTTCTACTAGAAACAAGACTCTTTTGTTCCTCATTTTGTATCTCCCCTTTTTAAAGACACAAAAAAAGCAATGCCAAAGGGGAAAGCTTCCTGATGGAGGAATCCCGTGCATCGCCATCAAAAAAGCCACCATCCCTGCGTCAGTACTAACTGACAGGTTCGAAGGGTCTGAACTACACGTTCACTCTCAGCGCAAAGGCTCCCCCTGAAGGCTCATATTTCGTTTGCTTTTCTTGCTATAATTATATTATATATGATGAGAATAACTGTGACAAATGTTAGCTAAGGTACGATCGTAACGGGAATTGTGGTTGACTGCAGCACACCGTAACTGACACTGCCGAGAATGGCCCCTTTCACGCGCCCGACTCCTCTTGTGCCCATTACAATAATATCTGCGTCTGAGTCACTTGCTTCTTCAAGAATCACCTGATCAGGGATCCCCATTCTTTTTCGCAGTGTATAATCAACATTACTGTCTTTCAAAAACTCTTCTGCTCTATCAAAAGACTCTCGTGCAGCGTCATCCAAGTAAGACTTAATTTGATCTTGCGTTGCAAAGCGTCTTACATTTCTCGTATTATAATCGAATTGGACATTCAGAATGATCAGTTTACTGCCATCTTCCTTAGCTGTATCCACCGCATATCTCAATGCACGCTCTGAACTAGGTGAAGCATCAAAAGGTACAAGCAGAATTTTTTTCATTTCTACCCCCTCCTTACTTCTATTATACTTGAAATGGTGAGAATGAGCCATGGCATCCAAGAATTCTCAAAAGAGCTGAAATACGTAATCAGCTCGTAATTATTTTGCGTTAGAATACATCACGAAAAATTCCAGGCTTCTTTCAATGATGATGTCCTGATCGTTATCCAATGTAGCCACATGGTAGCTGTTATCTAAGTGAATCAGCTCCTTATGTTCTGATAAGACCGTTTCAAATACCATTTCTGAATTCTCAGGAGGCACAACATGATCTTCTTCCGATACAAATATAAAAATCGGGCAGTGAATTTTCGCTAATTGATCGTGCACTTCCGTCATCAAAGTCAGCAAGTTTTGAATAGAACGGACAGGCGTTCTTTGATAAGCGAGCTCTTCAACTCCTTCTTTTTTTATATCCGAACCAATGGCAGCAATATATCGATCATCTGTCTGTTCTACTATGTTTTCCATAGCTGGTATGTCGATTGCTGCGTTAATGGGAACTACCCCGGCAATTTTATCATAACGAGCAGCCATACTTAGAGCCAGAGTCCCACCCATTGATAAGCCTACAGCAAATACTTTAGAACACCTCTTTTCAAGCCACTGAAAAGCATCCTCGACCGAATGTATCCAATCATGGTAAGTAGTTTCTTCCATTTCTTCGGGAGACGTCCCGTGCCCTTTCAAGCGAGGAGCAGCAATGCTGTACCCTTCTCTTGCATATGCTTCTACTAATGGTTTCATACTTTGGGTTGTTCCTGTAAATCCATGACAGACTAATATACCTATTTCGTTTCCTTCGTAAAAAACTTCCTCTGCACCTTTTTGAACTTGATGTACTGTCATTTATCCCTCTCCTTTTTATAGAGTATTTTATTGAGCACAGTCTTTTCAAGAAAAGACCATGGCAAACACCTTTTTAACAGAATGTTCATTCGAACACCCGGACCGATAGGATAGCGGAGTTTTTTCAAGGTGTTTTTCTCAGCCAACTGTGTTAAGAGAACGGCTACCTTACGGGGGTCTTCATGGGTTTCACTATTCAACGCTTTCCATAACCCTTTAGTATACTGATAATAAGGAGAATCAGGATGATAAACCGCCGGGGGCAGTTCTAAACCTGATGACCAGATATTCGTTTCGTAAGAACCTGGTTCTATAAGCGCCACATCTATGCCGAAGGGTTTCAATTCAAAGCGCAGGCTCTCAGACACCCCTTCAAGCGCATGCTTTGAACTCACATAAGCTGAGAGACCAGGAAAGCCGATCAGACCACTAATACTACTGATATTCAATATTTTACCGTATCCTTGACTTCTCATTTTAGGAAGTACGGCTTTAGTGACTCGAATGACTCCGAATACATTTGTTTCGAATTGACGCCTGTAATCTTCAATTGGAACCTGTTCTAGAAAGCCGCCTAAAGCAAACCCTGCATTGTTGACCAATACGTCTATGCGCTCCAATTTTCCAACAAGATAGCCAAAATGCTGTAATGAGGAATCATCGGTTACATCTAATTTCCATACCGTGATATTTTCAAGAACCTCATCAGTAAGCTGAGATTTCTTGAAAACATCCAGTTTCTCAGGATTACGTATCGTAGCGATTACTTTCATTCCTCTTTCCGCACATTTTACCGCTGTATGATATCCAAAACCGCTCGTTGCCCCAGTAATCAGAACCGTAGGCTGCATCTTAACCCTCCGTTCGGTAAATCTTCTGTTCTATCATCTCTTACCCTTTTTCGCTCTCATGTAAATCCGTTTTGTAAAGATAATCCACTTTTAAAGATTGTCCTTTTTTTAAAATTTATAGATTAGCGATTGGGAAAACTGAAGTCGGGCTATGTGAGCAATTTTAGATTTGGATATTTACCCTGGTCGGCATCACGGGGGAGACGTCGCCATCAGAGTAGTATTGTTTCCTATTAATTACTGAGGCACCTCTTTTACAAGGTATCTAGTTCCTTGTTTTAAGTTTTGACGCTGATCTCCCCTTTTATTACAATTGAAACTAACGCAAAGAGAGAGGGGATTCCCATGCCCGTTTTAAAAATTGAAGAAGACACAATCAATTTTTCTTATTACAAGAAAGACGATGTATCATTTGTAAAGATATATTTGGATAATCTCAATGGAGTAAGGGTTACAGCTCATACTGATAAATCAGAAGAAGATGTCAAGGCCTTCCTGAGAAAAAAGAAAAATTGGCTTGATGAGAAGTGGAAAAAGCTCCACCTCGATCTTTATACAGAGAATAAACTGAAAGAGAATGCTAAAATCGCATACTTAGGCAGAAAATACAGATTGAACATAGAGGAAACGACTAGTAAAGAACCTGGTTTCACTTTTCATAAAGGTAAATTTAAATTTACGTGTCCTCATTCACTTTCAAAAAATAACCGAGAACAAAATTTCACCCAGCTAATGGAAAATTGGTTACAGAAAAAAGCTGAAGAAAAATTTCCACAGCTTCATAAAGGCGCAGTCATGGAAAACGATCTATACCGCTTAGGCGTAAAAACAGATTCAGCCATCTACTTAAATTGGCGCTTGGTCAAACGTTCCAAACAGGAGATTTCAAAAGTCATTGAAGATTTAAAACAAGAAAAAACCTACTAAAAAAGTGTAGAGCTGAAGCTCTACACTTTTTTAATGAGTGACTCTGTTAAATTTCCGTGTTGATTTTCATATAAGCTCGTTTTTCTTGAGTGCTCCTTTTGGAGATTTTCCTATGGCAGTAATAGCGGCTTTAGTGGACATGTGGTGAGTATTTATCATAATTCGCCTTCCGGGCTCTTACTCACCGTATTCATCCCACAGAAGGCTCTCCACGCTCTCAAGGAAAGAGAGCCATTCCCCCCGCCAAGAAACTTTCTAATCTCTAGGAATCTAGCCTTCAACCTTCCATCCGTATCATTCAAATAATTCAATTATAAAAACCAACAGCTACGTTTAACTTAGCTAAATGAATAATAATAAACTTAATGACATAACCATCATTCCCGCCACAACACCATAAATGGAAAGATGTGCCTCTCCATATTTACGGGAAGCAGGCAGCAATTCATCCAAAGAAATAAAGACCATGATCCCAGCTACACCAGCAAACAAAATACCAAACATCAAATCATTAAGAAACGGCATTAATAACAAATAAGCTGCAAGTGCGCCTACTGGTTCAGCAAGGCCTGATAAAAACGATAACTTAAATGCTTTTTTCTTGTCTCCTGTAGCAAAGTATACAGGGACTGAGACAGCGATACCTTCTGGAATGTTATGAATAGCAATGGCTACAGCAATCGCAAACCCTAGTGACGGATCCTGGAGAGTCGAAGTGAAAGTTGCAATACCCTCAGGGAAGTTATGAATAGCTATTGCCAGAGCAGTAAATGTTCCCATTTTTAGAAGCTGCTTATTTTTTATCTCCTCAGGCGACTTAGACATATCCTCTACTTTCTTAACTTCATGCGGATTACCCTGCTTAGGAATTGCTTTATCAATGAGTGCGATAACTAGCATTCCTCCAAAGAAGCTGGCCACATTCACCCAGTTTCCAGTTACTTCTCCAAGTGCATTCACAAGTGATTCCTGAGCTTTGAAGAAAATTTCTACAAATGAAACATAAATCATGACTCCAGCCGAAAATCCTAAAGCAAGAGATAAAAACCTCGTATTAGTGGTTGAAGTAAAGAAAGCTAGAATACTTCCGATACCTGTAGCCAATCCGGCCATTAATGTAAAACCAAAAGCGAGCAGCACATTTTCCATAAAATACCTCTCCTTCTCCATATCTGTTTATCTAAATTTAGTTTAGTACAAAACTTTCCTTAGTGCAACTTTTTTAGTTATAGGTATATTTTATGTAGGCGGGTAAGTTTTGACACTAAAAAAAGACCTCATTTTGAATTTCTTCAATATAAAATCTCCCTTTATTCACCGACTTCTTGACCATCCGGTAAAGAAGTATCAATTGAGCACTTTCATTAACTAATTCATACTTATATACAGTGATTTTCCACTTTACCATCAACCGCTGCCTTAATGGTTAGAATTACACTTACACCAACCTTACCCCAATTGGGGCAGCAGCAACACTCTAAAAATATGTTTAATTAAACCCCGAGAAAACCTCCATAGTTCGTCTTTTCAAGACTCTTTTGCATTAAGATCGTAAAAATTCAGTTTTTCATTCTAATACTGTTGTAAACGCACGACCACCTTTTGGCTTACTGCATAAAATAATCAAACCACCTGAGAGGAGTGTTGATCATGAGTGGTCGTCCAAACAAAAAAGATGCCCAAGATTCACCGAGAACAAGGAAGAGCTGCTGTGGAAAAAAGCGAAAAGGAACAAAATGATAAAAAAAGCAAAATTATTCTAAATAGCTCAGATATTCAGGATAGCCTAAAATTACAAACGAATTACCATCAGATCTGAATGCTAATTTCACTGCCAACACGGAAAAAAGCTCGGAAGTCATCTAAGGCTCCGAGCTTTTTAACATATAATGTTTATTCAATGAAAGCTATATTATCGGATGACTCAGCTTTGTTCCTGAGAATTGATATTGGCGAGCTATTAAACATATTAAATGTAGAGTGAGTACAGAAAAAGCACACCAATCAATATAAAAAGTCGAGTATAAAATCATTGAGATTTCATACTCGACTTTACCCGAAATATATAGTTTCTTCTAGTTTATCCGAACTTCTTTTTCTGGACTGTATCCAAATTCGCTTTTTTACCAGCTAAACGATTCGCAATCGTAGTAAGCGCTCCGTCGCCAGTCACATTTGTTGCTGTCCCAAAGCTGTCCTGAGCTAAATAAAGAGCGATCATCAAGGAAACCATTACTGAACTGAAACCTAACATACTTTCCAGCAATCCTACAGCAGCCATTACGGCTCCACCCGGAACTCCTGGTGCAGCTACCATGGTAACCCCTAGCATAAGAATAAAGGGGAATACATCCATAAAACTAGTAGCTTGTCCTTGCATATACATCACAGCCATGGCACAGCTCGTAATTGTTACTGTACTGCCGGCCAAGTGCACATTTGCTAATAAAGGTACGGCAAAGTCTGCTACTCTTTCTCTTACACCAATTTGTTTCGTATGCTTCAACGTCACCGGAATAGTTGCGGCAGAAGACTGAGTCCCTAATGCTGTAAAATATGCCGGCGTCATTTTTTTAAGAAGATAGAAAGGATTAGCTCTATGCATAGCACCAGCAACCCCGTATACAGAGACTAAATAAATAAGATGCAGAATAATGATCATGACGAACACTTTAGCAAACACACTTAAAATAGTCGCTACCTGACCAGCATAACTCATGTTAGCAAAAATCCCGAATATATGGAAAGGCAATAATGGGATGATAATTTTCTCAATCACTTTATATATGATGGAACGGAATTCATCCATTGTTTTATAAAGAGTGTTCCCTTTAACTGCTGTCATTCCGACACCTATGATAAAAGAGAATATTAAAGCAGCCATGACATCGATCATAGGAGTCATTTCCACCGTGAAGGAAGCTTCTACCAATGATTCCTCTGGATTAGACATTTCACTCGAATCCTGGGTGTTCAAAATAGCTGGATAAAGGTTGGAAGCAGCAAGATAAGCTGCCACACCTGCTAGTACAGTAGAAAGGTAAGCCAGTCCTGCGGTAAGGCCAAGCATTTTCCCAGCACCTTTTCCTATAGAAGCTATGCCTGGAGCGATGAAGCCTATGATAATGAGCGGAATGACAAATCCTAGAAAATTATCGAACAGACCTGTAAACGTGGCAAAGAGTTCAATCGCCCCTTCTGGCACTACTAACCCAATAACAATACCTAGAATGATAGCAATAATAATTCTTGCAAGTAATGGTACTTTCTTCATCACATTTTCCCTCTCTTTTCAAAAAATTTAGTCAATTAAAGTAGTGCAGAGTTTTTTTCTTCATCCACATTAACGTACATATTCTATTTTGTGAAGGGAAAAATTACTTTGAATAGCCTTTAATAGTCAAAAAAATAATAAAAGCGCTTACCTTTTTGAGGTTACTTTTGATATACAGCTTTGTCATTAAAACGTAATGTTTTTGTAGTGCTTTTGTATTTGTTATAAATCTATCACCTTGATATAATTCAATGAGTGTCAAAGAGAAAGGGGTAAAAAGTCATGAAGTTTGCCATTATATTGTTTTCTTTTATGTCCTTTTATACTTTAGGAATACTAGGCTTTAATCCTGACCCTTCTCATATCCAAGCAGATGAAAAAGCAGAAATGAAAGAAACAGTCCTCTCTGAGAAATCAGAAAAACACCAGAGATTTATAAATGATGATAATGAAAACGAAAAAGAAGTTATAAAAACTGTGAATGTTGAGGCTACTGCCTATACAGCTTTTTGTGAAGGATGCAGCGGCGTTACGAGAACGGGAATAGACTTGAGAGATAATCCTGATCAAAAAGTCATTGCTGTAGACCCTGACGTCATTCCTTTAGGTTCTAAAGTCCATGTTCCTGGCTATGGTGAAGCCATTGCGGGTGATACAGGCGGAGCGATTAAAGGTAACCGTGTAGATTTGTTCATGGAAGAGAATAGTGAAGCAAAGGATTATGGACGTCAGCAAATAGAAGTGGAAGTTTTATCTTCCTAAATAATAAAAAGGCAGCTCTTAGTAACTAAGAGCTGCCTTTTTATTATTCTTTTGAAAAACTCGTACGTTGTGTGTACTCACTCAAATAATAACTTTCAACACTGGACGTATGAATCGATACTCCATCTTCCAGGAACCACCACTCACCTCTGTCCAGCTGCTTCGAAATAAATTCCATCGTTTCTCTCTCAGTCATCTCTTCGCTTAAGTCCAAGTCATGAGTTACAACTCGGCCGCTTATGAGAAGAAACACTACTTTCCAATCTCTTTTGCTTGAAGCCATTAATGTCACCTTCCTTTATGTATTCGTATAAATCTTTTCCCTATTTAATTATAGGTTAATCTTTATTTTTATTTTTTTCAAAATCCTGATTATTTTTTACCATTATATAAAGATAATGTTATGTTAAAGCTCCGTGTTGATATGTAAATAAGCTCCTTTTAGTGGAGACTCAGTTTCGAGGAATTTGGACTGTTTCCGTGACTATTAATAGTGCTTGAAGGTCCGGGAAATCACTCGCTTTCCATGGGCGTACGGTGAGCTTCCTCGGGCTAAGCGCCCTCCGGGATCTCACCCTGTACTTTCATCCCATAGGAGTCTCGCAATTTCCCGGCCCTTCTTGCGCTTGTTAGGTTCACGGAAACACCTGAGACAGTGCTTTGATAGAAGTACAGCTATTTTGAGTGGCAACGAAAAATCGCCCCAATTCCAATACCCCATTACAACAAATTGTTCTATTCATGGCTACATGTTTAGTGTTAATAGACAAGCGCTTTTTCGCTTTTTGTTTTCCCGGATAAGCTTAATTGTGATCCATTTCAAGAAAATGTATAACTCAAGCAGCGGAAGAAAACGGTAAGATTCTTATTAAAAAGCATAATTGCTCTGACCAGCGGCGTATGGATCGGACTGAGCTGTTCGAGATATAGGAAACACGAAGAACGAAGAATTTCGATATTTCCTTATCGAACAAAAAAAGTGGAGGAAGTCTCCTCGGTTGATATTTGCGAGTTGAGCATGGAATAGAATAGCTAAGAATTTTCATATTATGTGAATTACGAGAAACTCATCTATAGTAAAGGGCGGCGGGGAATGGTGAGACTCCTGTGCGAAGCTCACCGCGCTCCCACGGAAAGCGAGCCATTCACCGCCCTGATCCACTCACCCAATCTCTCGAAATCAAGTCTTCCACTAACCTTCCATATTGTTGAACAACTCACTTACCAAAGTCTACAACCACCTTCAATATAGACAAAGATAAAAACGACAGGTAATCAATACCTGCCGCCATCACCCGTTCATGATGTTATTTTCACATGGACCTTTCGTGATCTAGGACCATCAAACTCACAGAAATAAATTCCCTGCCATGTGCCGAGCAGAAGCTCTCCATCTGTGATGATAATGGTTTGTGCATGGCCTACTGTACTCGTTTTCATGTGCGCAGCCGTATTGCCTTCCATATGCTTATCTTCCGCTTGCTCCCATGGGTATACTTCACGGAATCTTCTCAGCATATCTGTTTTTACATCAGGGTCGGCATTTTCATTAATTGTAATTCCAGCGGTTGTATGCGCTGAAGAAACTATGACCGTCCCTTCCTTTACACCTTGCTCGCGCACCCAATCAGAAATTTTGCCTGTTATATCAATCATCTGGTCATGGTGGTCTGTTTTAACTGGAAAAGTTTTTAACACAATATCACCTTTCTCTCATTAAATTTGAGATGAAGCGTATTCTTTAAGTTTCTCATACTTGTCGATTTCGGAGTGATGCGTTTCGGTTTCAATCCAATTCCATTCACTAGTTGAGAGATTCACGTCTATAGACGCACTGTACACGTTTGTTGCATTCCCTCTTAATTGGATTTTGTAACGTCTATCCGCTTTTTCAACGACACAGTTTACAAGACCACCTTTGTTTATAACGACTATCGGTGTTTCTAAATCGTTAGGCCCAAGAATCGTCGATACTAGAGTAGAAGCTGACATCGCTGTGCCACAAGCGTTCGTCAAGCCGACTCCTCGTTCAAAGGTTTGTACAAAGATCTTATTTTTCCCAAGGATTTGAACGAAACTTACATTGACTCCTTTAGGAAATACAGAAGGAGAGTTGTTAGCTTTCTCGCCGATATCGATAAGGTCCTGTTGAACAACCTCATCCACAATCGTGACGATATGCGGATTAGGTACACTTAACGCTGTGAAAGTGAAATCGTGTGAAAGGCCGGGAATTTCTACATCCATCGCCTCTGCCTTCTCGTAATTCATCGGTAACGTTTCTACTTCAAATGATACCGGTTCTATGTCTACAGAGAAAGTGTCTATTCCTTTATATATAGGTTCTACTTGCTCCACAGCAAGCACGGCCTTCTCAGTTTCTATATGAATAGACGCACGGCCGTCACGCTGGATAATATGACGCGCCACACAGCGTAAACCATTTCCACACATTTCAGCCTCGGTACCGTCTGAATTAAACATGCGCATTCTCGCTTCGGCAACATCACTTTTCATTACAAACAGGATTCCGTCTGAGCCTACCCCGTTCTTTCTGTCGCATAGCAATACGGAAAGCTGTCTTCGCTCTTCTTCAGAGAATGTGTAGCTATTTGTAACTTCATCAATCAAAATAAAATCATTTCCTGATCCATGACACTTAATAAAATTAATCATTCTTATACTCCCTCTACCTTTTTTATCATTATCATAGCATATTTTACTGCATTATACAGACCGTCGCTTCATGAGCCATAAGAAATAAGGAGCTCCTATTAAAGCTACCAAAATCCCCGAGGGGATCTCATTAGGTGCAAGAAGTGTGCGGCTGAACAAATCAGCTACAACAAGAAGGAATCCTCCGATGAGCATCGTCACGGGAAGCAGCTTTTGATTCGCACTGCCAACAAGTAATCTTGAAAAGTGAGGTGCGATCAGCCCAACAAATCCAATTGAACCCACAGCAGCCACACTGCATGCTGCAAGTAAAGTTGCTAATAAAGCTAATTGAAAACGCACATAAACTACATGAAGCCCGAGTCCTCTAGCAGCTTCATCCCCTAATGAAAGGACATCCAAGTTTTTAATATAAAAAGCTAGTAGTGGAATAAATATCAAAATCGGCCAAAGCAGAAACTGCAATATTTCACTCCATCCTCTAGCATACGTCGTGCCTGATAACCAAGTTAATGCTGAGGCTACTCCTAATTCGGATTGTACGACCATGATTTGTATTAATGCTGAACCAAAGGCTGAAATCCCTATACCTAACAAAGCTAATGTCGTAGGATGAAATTCAGCTTTAGCACCCAGAGCCATCACAATCAAGAAAAAAACAAAAGCCCCTGTCATAGCCCCAATAGGAACCCAAAAAGCCGAAACACTGAAGAAGTACATCGTTGCAAGTGCACCAACCCCTGCACCAGATGTTATCCCAATGACTGACGGGTCTGCTAAAGGGTTCCTTAAGACTCCTTGAAAAATGAGCCCGCTTACAGCAAGGACAGCACCGCTTAATAAAGCTACAAGCGAGCGGGGCAACCTGGAATCTATTATGAAACCCCTCATAAATTCATTCGTTCCACCGAACAATGCATCATACGCTACAAGAGGTTCAAAACCGTAGTTCCCTGAAGACATGCTTACAGCGACCGTAGCAAGAATTATCACAGATAGAATCGGAATGATTTTCTTCAATGGCAGGTTGACTGCGACTTTCCCTGCGAGAATTGATCCCGTCTCTTTTGTGTTTGAAGCCTGTTTCATCCTGAGGACCAGCCAGATGAGCCATGGGGAACCAACGAGAGCAGTAATTGCACCGACCGGCAGCTCAGAAAAGGATGGGTCGATGATTCTCGCTGCAACATCTGCTAATAACAGGACATTAGCTCCCCAGAGGAAAGAACCGATCATTAATGGAAAATGCGTACGGTATCCTATTAATTTAATCAAATGAGGCGCCACAAGTCCTACAAAACCGATAGGCCCAACAACACTTACAGTTACCGAAGTAAGGAGCACAGCTGCTAAAATGGAAACGAGCTTTACAGAACGTATATTTTGACCAAGAGCCGTAGCTACATCATCACCTAATGCTAAAGTATCCAACTTTGGTGCATAGAAAAGCAATAACAGAAAAGCACCTGCCACAAAAGGCAAGGAAAATTGAACGCCGTTCCAATCGTTCTGTACTAAAGTTCCAGATCCCCATAAAAATAGACCTTGAGTTTCGTTTTCATAAAAAATCTGAAGCATAGAAGTGAGAGAAGAGAACAGAAAGGTCACGATCATACCAGCTAATACCATACGAACAGGAGTAGCGTCATTCCCGCCAGAAAGTATATATACAAAGCCGAATGTGAGAATACCCCCTATAAAAGCCGTGATAATTCCATTGGCGGCCAATGCAAATGGCATATAAATAGTTGTCACGATTACAGCAAAGTATGTACCCGAATGAATCCCCAAAGTACTGGCGGAGGCCAGAGGGTTTTTCGTAACCGTTTGTAGAACCACACCTGAAATGGCGAGAGCTCCACCTGCAAGAATACCAATGACAGCACGAGGGAGTCTAAGGACACGGACGGTATGGTGTTCAATCAGATTAGCTGGATCCACGATAGCTTGAACTACCGTAGATAAGGGCAGGGAAACATTGCCCTGATTAATATGTATAAAAGTCAATAAGCATAATAAGATGCTCCCACCTCCAAAGGTGAGAGCTCCTACTACTACTTTTTTATATAATTGATTCATCTTCAATCACTACCTTTTACTTGCAGTAATGGGCAGGAAGAATAATATCTCCTGCCCATATTTTATCAGTATAAGTCATCACTTGTTCGTGGTACGGATTTTAGTCGAACAGGAGTAAATGTCTGTGGCTTACTCACTTTCTCCTTCTTTTTCTAATACGGAATCGACCACTTGCTCAGCTAATACTTCCGCAGACAATGGGCCGCCAAATGTCCATGTACTTCCCGGCATTTGATACAGCCGGTCGTTTTTAACGAAATCCAATTCTTCCCATACGGGGTTCCCAGCTAATTGTTCATCAAAAATATTGTCTTCGTCTTGAACGATGTAGAAGAAATTAGAATCTTGATAGTTTTGCAATGTCTCTACCGTAGTTTCAGTATATCCGTAAATTTCCAGTTCTTCAGATTCATAGTCGTTTGTCATTCCAAGCTCACCCATCACGTTAGCTACCATAGAATTGTCTGTAAATAGACGAAGTGTTGGAGTGTTTTGCGCAGTAAAGGCTTGGCTGATGACGTAATTCATATCATCCTGGCCAGCTTCTTCAAGACGGGCTCTCTGCTCTTCAAAGGATTGCTCCATTTCACTTACAGCTTGCTCAGCCTCGTCTTCTTTATCAACGGCAGTTGCTACAGTATTGAACTCTTCAAGCATAGCATCAAATTGGTTCTGGGCACTCTCCTCAGAATAAGGAGCAAACATAAGGGTTGGTGCAATCTCCTCTAAATCTTCAGCAATTTCCTCATGACGGAAATCAACTCCGATAATCAAATCCGGCTCAAGACGGGAAATGGCTTCGAGGTTAGGCTCCTGTCTAGTACCTACATCTTCAACTGAATCGCTGAAAGGAATGCCCACATCAACCCAGTCTCCATATGAATCAAGATCGGCTACCCCGGTGGGCTCCATGCCTAAAGCTTGCAGTTCTTCTGCATAGGACCACTCTAGTACAACAACATTTTCTGGTGTACCTTCAATTGTTTTTTCCCCCGTTGCGTCCTCCACTGTCACTGATCTAGTTTCGTCATCTGAAGATGTTTCATTTTCCGTTTCTTCCTCATTATCACCGCTGCACGCAGCTAAAATCATTATGGATAAAATTAAAAGTAACATCAAAAGCTTTTTCATTAAACTCTCGACCCTTCTGTATTAGATTAAGTCAACTTCAGATCGTTACAATATGTATATTAAAATCAAAGCCAACTTTTAAATGATAAGGATTATCATTATCAAAATGATATCGAAACCTTTATATCATGTCAATGAAAATGTTTGTTTGGAAAGAAGTGCGAAAGTTGATTCTTATGTTTTCATATATAAACTCCGTATTCTTCAAGACTTAGTTTCGATACATTCAGGGAGTTTCCATTACTTGGAATAGAGGTGGAAGGTCCGGGAAATCAATCGCTTTCCAAGGGCGTACGGTGAGCTTCCTCAACTAAAACCGACTCTAATTCAAACCAACGACTTGATTGATGTGAGAGGTGGGAGAAGGAGATAGGCGAGAACCCACAGGTCTTTACAGGTAAGCGAGAAGCTTCCCAAACACGGCAATCTAGAATATGAGTATTCTACAATCCTTCTTTACTGTTCAATTACTCTCTTATGAACATTAACCGCCACCTTTAACATAGACGTTCATGCTAATTTTTCGCACCATGACATATGAAAATGGTTCCCTAGCGGGTATTAGTATAGTACAGTCAGCGGCTCCTATCAAAGATCGAGAAGGCGTGATGTCACCGA
>NZ_JAIZEN010000039.1 GCF_024189295.1 Halobacillus sp. A1 | reverse complement strand
GCTTTGATGAAAGATCAGAAGTCTTTTCCAGTGCCAGGAGGGTTCGTTCATTCCATTTCGCATGGGGTGGTTGGGAAGCTAGGAGACTCCCGTGGGAGAAGGATGTAGGCGAGATCCCACAGGGCTGAAAAGCCCGAGGAAGCTCGCCACTTCCCCCACAGGAAAGCGAGTAGCTTCCCAACCACCCCTGACTCTCAATACGGCAACGAACCCAGACTATCTCGAAATCGAGTCTTCCGCTATCCTGCCATATAGTTTAAGAACATTTTTTCAAGGTTTCTATATCGAAAACTTTTTTCTCAACAAAAATGTCTATCAAGTTGATATCAACTTGATAGACATTTCAGCCTGTATTTTTTATGTTTGTGATAGGATCGGAAACAGTTAGCTTTAGTGACGCTTATGATTTTTCTGTTAGTCTTCTAATTGAATCATTTGGTATTTAGTAATGTAAGGTTTGCCATCAATGAATGATGGTTTCTCTTTATGTTTAGGTCCAGAGTTTTCGTGAGCTTTCTCGAACTCCTGGGAATTTTTCCAATCTTCAAAGCACTGCTCATTACGCCATTGTGTAAAAACAACATAAGTGTTTCCTTTAACCGGTCTTAAAATTCGGATGGCTTGAAAGCCTTCCATACTTTCGACGCTTCCCGCGCGTTTTTTGAATCGATCTTCGAATACAGGGCGTCCTTCGTCTGAAACAGGGATATTATTCATAACTACAAAACCTGACTCTTTAACATCACCTACAGCCTCCACTACTTCATAATCTCGACCTTCCGCAAAAACCGGATCTTCCTCACCTTCATAGTAAGCCACCGTTTTGTCCTGGTCTTGCATAAAGTAAAGTGCTGCCTTTTTGTTTTCTTTCTCTAGCTTTGCTAAATAGTTTAGGGTACCATTTGTCATAGATACTTTCACAGTGTTATCTCCTTTCCTGCATCAAGTTAAGTGTAGCAAGTGGAGACATTGAACTGCAAGTTTGAACTTACACGATAAGAGAGGATGCAAGATGCTGAAAATTAAACAAAAAATACTTCTCATACCGGATTGGTTGAAAAAATACAAGTGGCCACTATTCATTATGCTCGGGCTTTTTTTATTGACGATGATAGGGTTTCTCGTGATTCTTCAAGGCGGGAGATTTATTGTAAAAGATACTGAACTTGTTTTGGATGCGTCTACAACTATTGAAACAGTGGATGGGGAAGTTATCGAAAGGGTTTATACTCAGAACAGGACGTTGATTGATCATGAAGAGATACCTGACCATGTGAAAGATGCGTTTGTAGCGGTCGAAGATTCTCGCTTCTATGAACACTCAGGAGTCGACTTCAAATCGATTTTACGGGCTGTCTATCGTGATGTCATTACAATGAGCAAAGCAGAAGGGGCTAGTACCATTACCCAACAGCTGGCTAAGAATCTTTTTTTGACGAATGAAAAATCCTGGATGCGCAAAACTAAAGAGGTTATGGCAGCTATTCAATTAGAACGAGAATATACGAAAGATGAGATTCTGGAACTGTACTTGAATACGATTTATTTCGGAAGTGGAGCTTATGGAGTAGAAGCAGCCTCAAAAGAATATTTCAATACATCAGTTACTGAACTTTCTGTTACCCAGGGTGCCTTATTAGCCGGGCTGCCAAAAGCTCCTAATTCTTATTCTCCCTTTGATAATCCTGAGGCGTCATTGGATAGGCGGAATGTTGTTCTGGGAAGGATGGAGGCTACGGGTATGCTCGATGCTGAAGAAATGGTCAGTATGCAAGGGGCTACACTCGGTACTGAAGCACGTGAAGATAGTGGAGAAAGCTGGACGAACAGCTATGTAGACTTAGTGATTCGCGAAGCAGCAGAACGTTATCATATTTCACGTGAGGAACTAAAACGAGGGGGATACCAGGTCACTGTGGAAATGGACCCCGAGATTCAAGAAATTGCCTCTAATTATATGAAAGAGGGTGAGTTTGCTCCTGGCTCTCAACCTGAGGTAGAAGGTGCTTTCACCCTCATGGACAAGTCCACAGGTGCATTAGTAGCCGCTGTAGGAGGGCGTGATTACAATCATGGTGAACTGAATCGCGTAACTTCTGAAAAACAGCCAGGATCGGTCATCAAGCCTTTATCCGTTTATGGACCTGCATTGATGACTGACACGTACATTCCCTTTTCATTGCTGGTCGATGAGCCGCGTAACTATGGCGATTATAAGCCGAGGAATTATGATGGAGAATATGAGGGTCTCACATCCTTGTATCAGTCCATTGTCGAATCTAAAAATGCTCCGGCCGTTTGGCTGCTTGATCAAATGGGAATCTCCTATTCGAAGGAGTATTTGAATAAGCTCGGACTCGAAACAGAAGACGAAGGTCTTTCTATTGCTTTAGGGGGTCTTTCCAGGGGTTATACTCCTTTGCAAATTACGGAAGCATATCGCAGCTTTGTGAATAGTGGAAGTACAGCAGAAGGATATACGATTCAGCAAATTTCGAACCGCCAAGGTGAAGTAATTCACGAACATGAACGAAGTGAAACGAAAGTGTTCAACGATGAGACAGCATGGGAAATGACACAGATACTTGAAACAACGGTCCAATCTGGGACTGCATCCTCAGGTGCTTATTCTAAAGCGCTGGCAGGTAAAACAGGGACCCAGCAGCATCCTTCAGTTGAAGGGGAGAATAAAGATGTATGGTTCGCTGGATATACACCTGATTATGTAGGATCGTTATGGATGGGCTATGATCAGGCAGGGGAGGATTATTACCTCACAGGCGGAAGTTCATATCCGACATCTTTAATGAAAGATATTTTAACAGAAGTTGACCGCGCAAAAGGTATGACGGCCGATTTCAAAAAACCAGAGGGGCTTGAAGAGTTGCCTGAACCTATCAAACTACCAAAGATTACGGATGCAGAAGGGTCTGTAAGCTTTGGAGGGCTTAGCTTAGTGTCAGCCTCCATCAGCTGGACGGCTTCAGAGGATGAACGTATAGTTTATCGTTTGTATGAGGAGGGGCAAAACAAGAGACTTGTGGGAGAAGTAACAGGTGAAGGGGAATATGAGCTTAATTTTGTCAGTTTATTTAATAATCACTCCTATGTCGTCGTTCCTTATGACCCTCTGACAGGACTTGAAGGAGAAGCCTCCAATCCTGTGGAACTTGATTGAATCCTGTGAAAGAATGCACAAATTCGTGACAAACACATCGTTTTTCTATACACATTACAGATTTATAGTTATAGTGGAAGCGGATAAGTGCCTAAAAGGAGTTAATTACTATGTCAAAACCATTTAATGATACGATTCTAAAAGCTTTCCGAGGTGAGCCTACAGATCATACTCCCGTCTGGTTCATGCGCCAGGCTGGGCGTTCTCAACCGGAATACAGAAAGTTGAAAGAAAAATATTCTTTGTTTGAAATAACTCACCAGCCAGAGCTGGGTGCATATGTGACAAGACTGCCTGTTGAACAATACGGTGTAGATGCAGCGATTCTTTACAAAGACATAATGACACCTCTGCCTGCTATTGGTGTAGATGTGGAAATCCAAAAAGGCATAGGTCCAGTAATCGATAACCCTGTGAGGAGCAAAGCGGATATAGAAAAGCTGGGAAGCATCGACCCAGAAGAGGATGTATCCTACGTTATGGATACTATTCGCTTATTGACAAAAGAGCAGTTGAATGTTCCTCTGATCGGTTTTTCCGGAGCTCCCTTCACACTTGCAAGCTACATGATTGAGGGCGGTCCTTCAAAGAATTATAATAAGACGAAGGCATTGATGTATAGCGAGCCTCACACTTGGTTCATGCTTATGGACAAGTTAGCCGAAACAACAATTACTTATGCTCGCGCGCAGGTCGCTGCTGGAGCGAGTGCCATCCAAATTTTCGATTCATGGGTTGGGGCTTTGAATGTAGAGGATTACCGAACGTTCATCAAGCCTGTTATGGAGAGAATTTTCACAGAGCTGCGTTCGACAGGAGTCCCGTTGATTTTGTTTGGCGTAGGCGCCAGACATCTGGCGTTAGAGTGGAACGATCTTCCTGTTGATGTAGTCGGCTTAGACTGGAGACTCTCAATTAGAGAGGCGAGAGACATGGGGATTAGTAAACCTTTACAAGGAAACCTGGATCCTTCTATTCTTCTTTCAGATTGGGAAGTAATTGAGATGAGAGCGAAACAGATCATTGATGAAGGAAAAGCTCACCCAAGCCACATCTTCAACCTTGGCCATGGCGTCACGCCAGACATTAAACCAGAAACTTTAAAACGCTTGACCAAGCTCATTCACGATTATTCAAAAAAGAATTAAGAGGTGAACGATAATGGAAAAGAAACAAGTAGGCTTACTCGTAATGGCGTATGGAACGCCTTATAAGGAAGAAGATTTAGAAAGATACTACACTCACATTCGCAGAGGTCGAAAACCCACTGAAGAAATGCTTGAGGATCTGCGCGATCGTTACAACGCAATTGGAGGCATTTCACCTTTAGCCCGTATTACAGACGACCAAGCACTTGCTTTACAAAATACATTAAATGAAGAACAGGACGACATCGAGTTTAAAATGTATTTAGGCTTAAAGCATATCGAACCTTTCGTAGAGGATGCCGTTCAGCAAATGGCGGATGATGGAATTACTGAAGCTGTTTCTATCGTTTTAGCTCCCCATTATTCAACATATAGTGTGAAGTCTTATAATGGAAGAGCCCAGGAAGAAGCGGAAAAGCATGGAATTACTATACGTTCTGTAGAAAGCTGGTATGATGCCCCTGGCTTCATTGACTATTGGAGCGAACAGATTTTAGCGGAGTACGAGAAAATGCCTGAAGAAGAAAAAGATCTTGCTTGTTTAGTAGTGTCAGCGCACAGTCTGCCAAAAAAAATATTAGAAGGCGGAGATCCGTATCCTGATCAACTGAAAAAAACGGCTGAAATGATTTCTGAAGAAACGGGAATCAAACAGTATGAAATCGGATGGCAGAGTGAAGGGAATACACCTGATCCATGGTTAGGTCCTGACGTTCAAGATCTCACTCGTGATCTTTTTAATGAAAAAGGCTACCGTACTTTTGTATATGCCCCTGTAGGTTTTGTATCGGATCATCTAGAAGTTCTCTATGATAACGATTATGAATGTAAAGTCGTCTGCCATGAAATCGGTGCAGACTATTATCGCCCGGCAATGCCGAATACCCACCCTAAATTTATCCGTACGTTAGCAGGCGTAGTTCTTTCTAAAATGGAAGAGCAGGCTTAATGGTGGAACATAAGAAAGTAGTTATAATAGGCGGCGGAATCTCCGGATTGACAGCTGCCTATTACTTACAAAAAGATAAGCGTGAAAAACAGCTCCCTCTTGATATTAAACTTTACGAAGCGAGCGGTCATCTGGGTGGGAAGATTGAAACCGTTAAACGGGATGGATTCACTATTGAAAGAGGACCGGATTCCTTCTTAGAGCGTAAAAAAAGTGCGGGGAGGCTTGCACGCGAAGTGGGTCTTGAAGACCAAATGGTTCCGAACGGAACAGGACAGGCTTATATTCTAGTCAAAGAAAAACTTCATAAAATGCCGAGTGGATCATTCATGGGAGTACCTACTCGTATCCGTCCTTTTCTATTCTCCGGTTTATTCTCCCCGGCTGGTAAAGCTCGAGCGGCAATGGATTTAGTGAAGTCTAAAAAACAAATCGAGCATGATCAATCTCTTGGACTTTTTTTCAGAAGAAGGTTGGGAAACCAAGTGGTCGAAAACCTGATTGAACCGCTTCTCTCAGGTATATATGCAGGTGATATCGACGAATTAAGCCTGCAAGCCACCTTTCCGAACTTTTATGATCTAGAACAAGAGTACGGCAGTCTGATTAAAGGGTTGAGAAAAACTGTATCTAAACCACCAAAAAACAAGCCTAAGCCCAGCATGTTCCGTACTTTTGAAAATGGATTGTCCTCGTTAGTGGAGGCAGTTGAAGGACAGTTGAGCCCAGGAGTTGTACAGGTGAATACAGGAGTCGATCATATTGAGCGTAAGGGTGACACCTATCACTTGCTCTTAAGCGATGGGACAGCTGACAAAGCTGATGCTGTGATTATTGCAGCTCCCTATTTTGCTGCCCAGCGGATGCTTTCCCAGTATGAGTTCATGAACAAGTTAAAAGAGATGAAAGCCACATCAGTAGCTAACGTAGCGATGGCTTTTGATGCGGCTGCCATTAGTAAAGACATCGATGGTACAGGTTTCGTGGTTTCCAGGAACAGCAAGTTTAGGATTACAGCGTGTACATGGACGCATAAAAAATGGCCCCATTCTACACCGGAAGGCAAAGTAATGCTGCGCTGTTATGTAGGTAAACCAGATGACCAGGAAGTAGTAAACTTAACTGATGAAGAAATTACTAAGATAGCACTCCATGATTTGAGTCAAATCATGGACATAAATACACAACCTGATTTTTCAGTAGTTACAAGATGGCATGATTCGATGCCGCAGTATGCTGTCGGTCATAAAGATCGCCTGCAAGAGGTGACCGATCACCTCGAACGAGAGCTCCCAGGTATTTACCTTGCCGGAGGCTCTTACCGTGGCATAGGTCTTCCTGATTGTATTGATCAAGGGGAAGTCGCAGTAGAACAGGTGCTCAAACAACTAAAACTGTAAGTCTGATGGAGCCAGAGACGTTAGGCGTTTCTGGCTCCAATAATTTCCTTCTTGCATAATTATGTCAATCTTAGTATGATTTGTTATGAAAACGATTTCAAAATGTAGCTGAGCAGGAGGAGTTATAATGGCTACCATTGAAGATGTGGCGAAATTGGCGGGTCTATCACGAACGACCGTGTCTCGTGTCATCAATAATCAACCATATGTAACGGAAGAAAAGAAGATAAAAATCAACGAAGCGATGAAAGAGCTTGGCTATGTTCCGAACTCTTCCGCTCGCCGTTTGCGAAGCCAGCGTACGGAAACCATTGCTGTTTTATTACCGCGGGTAACCAATCCTTTTTTCGGTCAATTAATTGAATCATTAGAACAGAAGGCCTCCGATTACGGCTACCAGGTGATAGTTTGCCAGACACATGATAAGAAATATAAAGAATTAGATTACTTGCAGCTATTAAAAACAAAGCAAGTTGATGGAGTGATCATGGCTTCTTTGACGAATGAGTGGATGGATATTGAACCTTTTCTTGACTCTGGGCCGATTGTTTTGTGTAACGAATACATGGAGAAACAAGACGTAACGATGATACATATCGATCACAAGCAGGCAGCTTATGATGCTGCTCTTCATCTTATTGAACAAGGCTGCCGGCGTATCGCTTATGCTAGCGGCGGACGGGAAACGTACATTAGCAAACAGCGGAAGACCGGGTTTTGCGATGCATTGAGAGAACATAATATGTGGTTATCAAAAGAATTGGAAATCAATGAGGTATTAGACGTAGGGGATGGACAAACGACTTTTCATTATTTGAAAGTACATCAACCCGAAGTTGACGGCATTTTCACAGGTTCAGATGAAGTAGCTGCAGGTGTCGTATACGCAGCTTCCAAAGAGGGATGGAGAATTCCTGAGGATCTGGCGGTGGTCGGTTTTGATAACCAGATGCTGTCTTTGCTTATGGTGCCGGCAATTACCACTATTGAGCAGCCAGTAGAGCAAATAGCTTCAAAAACCATACAAGTTCTTGTGGACCAAATTAAAAATAAGCTGTCGACACCTACTCAGAGGTTTGTTTATCCATATGAATTAATAAAGAGAAAGTCGACCGACTGTAATACTGTAAAGAAAACCGCACGTTAATGATGAACCACTTAAAAATTGTTTTTTTAATCAAAAAGGGAGAAGCTCACCTACTATATTCAGGGGACTTCTCCCTTTTTATTGTCTATATTTGAACAAATCACCACTCGATTATGGGAGTTATTTTTTATATTAACTCCCTATTCTTGAAGACTTGATTTCGAGAGGTTCGGGCTGTTTCCGCCACAAAAAATAGTGCTTGAAGGTCCGGGAAATCACTCGCTTTCCATGGGCGTACGGTAGCGTTTGTTTTTTTCAAGGCTACATGTTTATTGTCTAATAGGTTATGTCACAAGCGCTTAATCGCTTTTCGTCTTCCTGGATAAGAATAATTGTGATCCATTTCAAGAAAATGTATAGCTCAAAGGGGAGGAAAACGGTAAGATTCCTTATTAAAAAACGAAAGTACTTCGTCCAGCGGCGTTTGGACTAAACTGAGCTGGCGGAGAGAAAGAAAACAAGAACAAAGTGCCTGACTTTACCAGTCTTTTTAGTCGCTAAGCGCTATAGCCGGAATACGCGGCTTAGATGAGAACTCAAAAGTCTTTTCTATTCCAATGCCAGGGGGTTCGTTCTTTACATTTCGCATGGGGTGGTTGGAAAGCGAGTAGCTTCCTAACCATCCTTGACTGGCAACCTGGCAACGAACTCAGGTTGTCTCGAAAACAAGTCTTCCACAACCCTGCCATATTGTTGAATGATTACCATGTAATATACACATATTTCCCCAAAAAAAAAGCAGCTTAACAGCCGCTTGAAAGATTTAATGTTCAGAAAAACTAGATTTGTGGAATACTATGATTAACGGGCAGGGTGACTGCACTCGTCACATTCATTTCCATAGCAGTCAGCTTGCTCGTGAATTGCGTGGCCACATTTTGTACACTGTTTCTTCGGAAGGTTACGGAAAAATTCAATGACATTCATCATGATAAATCGCCTCCAAATAAATTATTGTATAGTCATTGTATTATAACAATATGCAGATTACAACCACCTGTTATAAAACAAATTAAAAATAGGTAAAAAGTATTAAGGAGTTGATCATTGTGCAAATGAGTATTATAGGATTTTGGGGGGCATATCCTGCTGCAAACAGTGCTACATCAAGCTACTTGTTGGAAGATGGAGAATTCAAGCTGCTGATTGATTGCGGAAGCGGGTGTCTTTCCAGGTTACAGCAAAGAACAGATGTTCAGGAATTGAACGCAGTTCTCCTCTCTCACTATCATAAGGATCATGTAGCAGATATCGGGGTCCTGCAATATGCGTGGCTTGTGCAAAATTCCATCCATGATACTAAACAAGTATTACCAATCTATGGACATATGGAAGATAAGGCAGCTTTTAAAGAATTGAGTCACCAATATACAAAAGGAGTGGAGTATGACCCTGAGCGGGCGATGGAAATCGGGCCTTTTACGATAAATTTTCTGCAAACGAAACACCCAGTTCCTTGTTATGCTATGAAAATCTGTAATGGTACAGAAACAATCGTATATACAGCTGATACAAGCTATTTTTCTGAACTTGCCGAATTTGCTCGCGGTGCAGACTTATTAATCACGGATACGAACTTTTATAAAGGAATGGATGGAAGTAAACCAGGCCATATGACGAGTGAAGAAGCAGCTTTGATTGCCAGGGACGCTGAAGTGGAAACTTTATGGCTCAGTCATCTTCCTCATTTTGGCAACTTGAATTTATTGAAGCAGGAAGCAGCAGATGTATTTAAAGGGAATATCGAGCTGGCTTCGGAAGAATTAACCTGGCGTGGCCGCACCTAAAGAATTGTTTAATGCTGTCGAATTTTATACAATAAAGGATAGAGTGAAACGTGAAAGGATGAGACGATGTTATTTATTGACCATGAAGGGATAAACGACCCGAAGATTAACCTGGCTATTGAAGAATATGCTCTGAAGAATTTAGATATTGATGAGACGTATTTGTTATTTTATATCAACGAGCCATCTATCATCATCGGGAAAAACCAAAATACAATCGAAGAAATCAACACAAAGTATGTTGAAAATAACGGCATCCATGTAGTAAGACGGCTCTCTGGAGGCGGAGCAGTCTATCACGATCTTGGGAACTTGAATTTCAGCTTCATTACGAAGGATGACGGAGATAGTTTTCATGATTTTGCTAAGTTTACAGAGCCTGTAACACAAGCTCTGAATAAAATTGGAGTTTCTGCAGAGTTGTCAGGCCGAAATGATATCGTTGTGGATGGAAGAAAAATCTCTGGAAATGCACAGTTTTCCACAAAAGGACGTATGTTCAGTCACGGAACATTAATGCTGGACTCCGAAATAGAAAACGTAGTATCTGCGTTGAATGTCAAAACCGAAAAAATTAAGTCTAAAGGAATCAAATCTATTCGCAGCCGGGTAGCTAATATTTCAGAATATATAGATGAACCCATTGCAATGGAAGAGTTCAAAAGCTTAATTCTGCGGTACATCTTTGATGTTGAAGATGTAAAAGACGTTCCACAGTATAAGTTGAAGGAAGAGGACTGGAAGGAAATTTATAAAATCGCTGAAGAACGCTATCAAAACTGGAACTGGAATTATGGGAAATCTCCTAAATTTAATGTTCAGCAAACAAAGCGAATTGAAGGAGCTGGCAGTTATGATATTCGACTGGATGTTGAAAAAGGCTGCATTCGTAATGTGAAGATTTTTGGTGATTTCTTTGGAGTTGGCGATATTTCTGAAGTAGAAGAGAAATTGATTGATGTGAGGTATGACCGTCAGTCTATCTCAGCAGCTTTAGAAGATATAGATATTTCTCATTATTTAGGAAAAATATCAAAAGAAGATTTTTTAGATATTATATATTAAGAAATAAACCAGCAGATACATCTGCTGGTTTTGCTTTTTTTAAGAAGACTCTGTTTAAAGCTAAATGTTGCGCATAAATTGACAGTATTTTATAATTAAATTGAATATTTTTAAAAATATAATGAATGATGATTCATTCATTGAAGGGGGAGCAACGTATGAATTTGAGTGATCAACTGATAAGAACTACTGAGAAAGACCCTGTGAAGGAAGCTTACATATTTCAAGGAGAAGGTGTAAGCTACCAGGTGTTTAACGCCTCTGTAACTAAATTTGCGGCAAAATTAAATGAACTAGGCTATGGAAAGGGAGACCATCTGGCATTAATAAGCGGAAATAGTCCACTATTCATGATTGGACTTTATGGATCTCTTCGGGCAGGGGTTACGGTGATTCCAGTAAATCCTACGTATACGGTCCATGAAATGAGTTATATATTAAAAAACGGAGATGTAAAAGGTGTTATAACGATGGATGTTCTAATGGAAAAATTTGAACAAATGGATGCGGATTTGAATATTCAAGATTACTTTGTTGCGGATACAGGTGCAGAACCACGTGATTTTTCTTTATCTCATAAAATGAAATCGTTTACAAAATGTGTGGAGGACGGAGATGTGCATTTTAAAGGCCCATCATTAGATGAAGAAGAAGTCGCAGTCATTCTTTACACCTCAGGGACTACTGGTAAACCGAAAGGGGCTATGTTAACTCATAAGAATTTATATTCAAATGCAACGGATGTAGCGGATTACCTTAGAATATCATCAAGTGACCGTGTCATTGCGACATTGCCGATGTTCCACGTGTTCTGTTTGACTGTCTCTTTGAACGCTCCCATCATGAATGGAGGAACTGTACTGATCGTTCCTAAATTTTCTCCACCAGAAGTATTTGAGGTTGCAGAATCTTATAAAGCAACTGTTTTTGCAGGCGTGCCGACAATGTATAACTATTTACTGCAAACAGGCAAAGACCGAGTGTCTGCTTTTAAGAATATGCGTATTTGTATAGCTGGCGGCTCATCTTTACCTGTAGCATTGCTCAACGATTTTGAAAAACATTTTAACGTTAGAATTTCTGAAGGGTATGGACTGTCTGAAGCTTCGCCGGTCACTTCGTTCAACCCGCTTGACCGTCCACGCAAACCAGGATCGATTGGTACAAACATTGTGAATGTAGAGAATAAAGTAGTAGATGAATTAGGAGAAGAGGTTCCTAATGGTGAAGTGGGCGAACTTATTGTACGAGGACCTAACGTTATGAAGGGGTACTATAAGCTGCCGGAGGAAACGGCTGTTACTATCCGTGATGGATGGCTCTATACGGGAGATATGGCTAGGAAAGATGATGAAGACTACTTTTATATTGTAGATCGTAAGAAAGATATGATTTTAGTAGGAGGCTACAATGTATACCCACGAGAAGTAGAGGAAGTACTTTACAGCCACCCTGATATAAGTGAAGTAGCTGTAGTTGGGTCACCAGATCCGCAAACAGGAGAATCAGTAATCAGCTTCGTCGTCTCCTCTAATCCTGAACTAGATGAAGACGAGTTGAAAGAGTTTTGCAGCGGTTCTTTAGCGAGGTATAAACAGCCCAGAAGAATTCACTTTATGGAAGAACTTCCGAAAAACACGACCGGTAAAATTTTGAGGAAAAACTTAAGGGAACAGCTCTCTCAAAAGTGAATGCCGGGCAGTACCGCAACTTGTCAGTATGTCAGTCACTAACAATAACGCAACGCTTTGCGGTCTTCCGCAAAATCTTTTCGGTGAATAGCTTGAAGAGATATATTACAATAAGAATTAGATAAGCGATCATGCTTATTTGTTACACACCATTTATGATTCGGTTTCATAAGTGGGTCAGTAATGTATTTACTGATGAGTGTTGCTATGGAAAGGTGAAAACTTTTTCATACATTAATTCCCTCACTCAAAAGTTAACCAGTCGTCTCATTGGCCAATGCTCATTACGAGCATTGGTCCTTTTTTTGTTCATTATTTCGGTTTCTTATAAGTGATCATGTATTCTTCTCCTGTTAAATAAAAGTCTCTCTGCGGACGTTCGCTCAGCAAAAAAAGCCTTTCGAGCTTATAATAGCTGATACGTTTATATGGATCCGAGTCGATGACCGGGGTCTCACCTGTCTGTTCAATATATTGATCTACAGCCTGCTGCACCAGATCGATTTCTTTAGCCAGTTCCTGGTCCTGTTCTTCAAAGAGCTCGTAGGTTTCTTTAGACATATAAAATCTTTTTTTAGGAATTCCGTCGATGAAGGGGGAGAGTAAATGATAATCGATGGTCAAGTCGTGATTGATGATCACACTCAGAGGAACTTCTTTTGGTTTATGATCAGCGTAAGCGTGAATGGCTTTTCTAACGTCATGGATGGATAAATCCTTCACTTCCAGAACTTTTTCATCCTCTTTCCCTTTGTTGCTTTTCTTTTTCCACATCCTGTTTCCTCCCAATATTTAAAAGTTTGATGAACTTTGTTTACAATAATTATATCAAATATAAATAAAAATGATTTATTTTAATGAATATTGTGACTTTTTTATCGGAATTTGGTAAATTTATATAGTAAAGACGGCGGGCGCTTAAAACGTGCTTTCCGGACGATAATTTGAAAGGGTGTTGAAAAGAATGGACTTGGTTCAAAAAAGAGAATATGAAGTAAACGCGCAAACCATGGCGCTTGTTGCGCGCACTGACGCGCAAGGCCGAATTATTACCGAAGTGATGGAAAGTAGTGAGGGTTTTTATTTAATGGATCCACCTGGAAAAGTGGTAGATAACTCTTGTCGTTACTTTGCCAGCAGTTTAGAAGGCCGTATCGCTGGTACAAAGCAAGTAGCCGGCTTTACTCATAAGCCGCCGATTGTCATCTCTCAAGCGATGGGCTTATATATCTTCCCTATAATTTCCCCGAAACGCAGAGAATGCACCTGGCTCGCTCATGATTATATTCATACATATAAAAGTGAGTCCGATCATTCCACTACAATCATTTTCACCAATGGATCCTCTCTCAATGTGCCAGTATCCGTAGGCATGATTTCTAATCAAGTTCAACGCACCGCACAGTTTCGATTTATCCTTGAAGCTCGCTTGAAACGCTCTTAGGCTCCTCCAATTGATGGGGTTGCAGAGACTTTTTCATAAGTTCGATTAAAATTCCTTCTACTTTTTTACGAATGGCAGGGTTAAAGTAATTTCGTTTTTCTTCATACCCATGAGCCAAAAATAAAAAGGAAGTGAATGAATCGTTACGTCCTGATTCTATAACTTGTAGTTTTTGTCTGTTCATTTGGGTCCTCAGAATTTTCCTTTCTTCCCTCGCTGTAAGTTCCATTTTTCCAAGAAGGTCCAAGTAAGGTTCTTTTATTTTAAAATCACCCTCTTTGAAATGTTTGTGGTCTTGCATGATAACTGTAATGGCCATCGATAAGAATAGGTAGCGCGAGGCAATCTCTAATTCTCTTTGTCGTAATTGGCGCATGGTGCTCCCCCTTTTGTATACACGAACGTCTGTTCTTGTATTATACCACGTTGATTTGAGATGTATGCAACCATTTTTTAGTGATTAATAATAGTGTGAATTGGTGAGGCTGAATTATAGTAGGAAAGTAAGATAATTTTTATTAGAATAGAGAGAGTAAAACATGGAAGACTTCACGCATGCGATAAGGGGAGCCATTTATGGAGTTGTTGATGATTGATTTTCAAGAAATTAGAGAAATGGCGGAAGATGACCAGCTGTTTGATTACATTATCCACCAGTTAGAACAGCTGGACCGCTTTGGTCCACTGCCGGGCATACTTCTGCCCTTGATCGAAGCCTTTTTACCAATCTTGCCTCTCGTAGCTTTTGTTTTAGCTAATTCTGTAGTTTATGGTTTATTCAAAGGATTTTTATATTCATGGGTTGGGGCAGTGGCGGGTTCGCTGCTTGTCTTCCTAATCGTCCGAAGGCTGGGCCAGCAGAGGTTTTTCAATTTTGTAAGCCGTCATAAGCAGGTTAAACGAGTGATGACATGGTTGGAAGAGCATGGATTTGGCCCGTTGTTTTTATTGATGTGCTTTCCTTTTTCTCCCTCTTCTATCATTAATGTTGTGTCAGGTTTATCTAATGTCAGCCGTCAGCAATTTATGCTGGCTGCCATATTGGGAAAATCCGTCATGATCTTTACGATTTCTTATGTAGGATCGAGTATCGCTTCTTTTGCGCAAAACCCGACCAAATCTATTGTTGTTGGAGTGTGCATTCTTGCTTTTTGGATGATCGGGAAAGTCATTGAAAAGAGAATCCAAAGATCAGCCGAGCGCAAGGCTGGTCGCAGCGGTTAAGATTGAGTTTGAACGGGTAAGTTGTAAATAGTAGCTTACCTGGAGGAAAAGACGATGAAAAAATTTGGGACGACTGTGAAGGTAGTTTTGCTTTCGTTACTCCTTGCTTTTATTTTTAAAACGTTTTTATTTGCGAGTTATATAGTCGACGGGGAATCGATGGAACCGACCCTTTATGATGGAAACTTACTGATGGTCAATAAGCTCGTTTATGATTGGCAGGATTTCAATCGGACAGATGTAATCGTCTTCCATGCAAATAAAGAAGATGATTACGTGAAGAGGATCATAGGACTTCCAGGTGAACATATAGCTTTTGAAGACGATGTTTTGCAAGTCGATGGCAGAGCAGTGCCAGAGCCGTACTTAGATCCTTTAAGGCCGGGAGATGGGAACCTGTTCACTGATGATTTCACGTTGGAAGGTGTAACGGGTGAACATGAAGTACCCGATGGTTATATATTTGTAATGGGGGATAACCGACGTGATAGTCTGGACAGCCGCTCGTTTGGATTCGTCTCGATAGACCATGTGGTGGGGAAAGTGGATGTACGATACTGGCCGGTCTCGCAATTGGCTTTACGGTTTTAAATGAACAACCGCCCAGACCAGGGCGGTTGTTTTGTGAAAATTTCTGTTGAATTTCTGTTTGATATTCATATAAGCTCCCTATTCTTGAAGACTCAGTTTCTAAACTTAAGGGGAGTTTAGGGGCTGCAGGAAACGGATCGCTTTCCGGGGGGCGGGCGCTGAGCCTCCTCGAGCTTCGCTCTCCGGGGTCTCACCGTTTCCCTCCGCCCCTTTGCCATATAAGCATCTCGAAACCGCTTCAAGAAAAAGCAAACTGATTCTCATAGCAAGTGCTCATGTTGAAAAAACCTTGCTATAGAACTTATTCCCAAAGGACAGAGATGAAAGCCGCTTCTCCTGAGTGAACGTGGTTCTTTTTTTCACTTCCTTCGCATGGGGTTGTTGGGAAGCTGGGAGACTCCTGTGGGAGAAGGATGTAGGCGAGATCCCACAGGGCTGCAAGCCCGAGGAATGGATTGTCAACACAAAACTAGACAATTTCATTAAGGTGTTTCTTCTTGAATTCTATAGGACTAAGGTAGTTGAGAGTGCCATGAATTCGAATATAATTGTACCAGTGGACATAATCAAATAAAGC
>NZ_JAIZEN010000038.1 GCF_024189295.1 Halobacillus sp. A1 | reverse complement strand
GAAGGAATAAGAGGACAAAACCCTCTTACTTACAACCAAAGAAGCCGCGTTGGACGATAAAATAGTCCAACGCGGCTTCCTTTTTTGATATATAACTCAAAAAGTTAGCAGTTCTTCAGTGGCCTCCCAATAAGCGGGGCTTTGCACATGTTACACATATAAAAACTGTGGAACTTCACTCGTTTTCAACAGGTTCCCTATATAGAACGAACCAAAGTCGCCGTAACGGGAAGTAACCTCATCGAATCGCATTTCATAGACGAGCTTTTTAAACTGAAGAACGTCGTGAGCAAAAAGCGTCACGCCCCATTCCCAGTCATCAAATCCGATAGAGCCTGTGATGATCTGACGGATTTTCCCGGCATATTGACGGCCGGTCATACCGTGTGCATACATAAGCTTGGCACGTTCATCTTTTTCAAGTACGTACCAGTTGTCATTACCCTGGCGGCGCTTGTCCATCGGGTAAAAACAGATATGATTCCATTTTGGCAGGATCGGTTTTAAGCGGCCCTGGATTTCAGGATCATTTTCATCTGCGTTGCCCATGTAGTTTGACAGCTCCACAACGGAAACGTATGAGTATGATTTCGTCGTGAATTCAGCTAATTTGGATTTATTGAATGCAGTTTCAATCTCATTCAACTCCTCCATTGTAGGGCGGAGAATCATCATCATGAAGTCGGCTTTTTGTCCGACGACTGTGTATAAAGCATGGCTTCCTTGTTTGCTTTTTTCTGTATCTTCCCATTTGCCGATAAGCTGCTGGAATTCGCTGATCGCCAATTCGCGTTCTTCACTGCTTGCGTATTTCCAGGACGTCCAGTCTACCGTGCGAAAATCATGCAGGCAATACCAACCATCCATCGTTACTACGGATTCTGGCATGGTGTGATCGCTCCTTTATAGTAAGTGTCATAGTAATTTCATCCTTTTTCAATATAACACAAGTGGCTCCTCATTATCATTTCAGCTAATTTGAAAGTATTGTGAACACATAATTAGGGTAAAGATAAGATGTAATCGCTTAATCATAAATTTTACTATCGAAACACTTTCAATTGAACATAAAAGGTCTTATCATATAGTACAGAAAAGAAATGGGAGGGTTAAATCATGAGTAACCTATTTGATACTTTAAAAGCTAAGATGAGCGGCGAAAGCAAGAAGGTCGTATTCCCTGAAGCTTTAGACGAACGCATCCTGACAGCTGTAAGTAAACTTGGTTCTGAAGGTTTTGTGAAACCTGTACTAGTTGGAAATAAAGAAGAAATAACACAGAAAGCCGAGGAAGTTGGCGTCGATGTTTCAGACGCTGAAATTCTCGATCCAGCAGACTACGAAGGGTTTGACGAAATGGTCGCAAGTTTCGTAGAGCGCCGTAAAGGTAAAGCGACGGATGAACAAGCGCGTGACATCCTGCAGAACGGCAACTACTTCGGTACGATGCTCGTCTATATGAACAAAGCGGACGGTCTCGTCAGCGGAGCAGTTCATTCTACAGCAGATACGGTACGTCCGGCATTGCAGATCATCAAAACGAAGCCAGGCATCAAGAAGACGTCCGGCGTATTCATCATGGTTCGCGACGAAGAAAAATATGTGTTCGCTGATTGTGCGATCAACATTGCTCCTGACAGCCAGGACCTGGCTGAAATCGCGCTGGCCAGTGCGGATACAGCTGCTTTATTCGATATCGATCCGAAAGTGGCTATGCTGAGCTTTTCTACAAAAGGATCAGCGAAATCTCCTGAAACCGAAAGAGTCAGTGAAGCAGTTGAGCTTGCGAAACAGCAGAACTCTGACTTGCTGATTGATGGTGAATTCCAGTTTGACGCAGCATTCGTTCCATCTGTTGCCGAGAAAAAGGCACCGGATTCTCCATTAAAAGGTGAAGCGAATACGTTCATTTTCCCTAGCCTTGAAGCAGGGAACATTGGATATAAAATCGCTCAGCGTCTAGGGAACTTCGACGCTGTAGGGCCAGTTTTACAAGGCTTGAACAAGCCGGTAAACGACCTGTCCCGCGGCTGTAATGCAGACGATGTGTACAAGCTGGCGATCATCACAGCAGCTCAATCTCTATAATATAGAGGATATGTTAAAGGTGGTTGTTGATATTGATAAGTGAGTTATTCAAATATGGCAGGATAGTGGAAGACTCGGTTTCGAGATAGTATGGGTTCGCTGCCGTATTGAGAGTCAGGGGTGGTTGGGAAGCTACTCGCTTTCCTGTGGGGGAAGTGGCGAGCTTCCTCGGGCTTGCAGCCCTGTGGGATCTCGCCTACATCCTTCTCCCACGGGAGTCTCGCAGCTTCCCAACCACCCCATTCGTAGAAGTGAGAAACGAATCCCCCCATAAGGAGCGGCTGCCGTCATTCCTATAGGTAGAAAACGCTCTACAGCAAGTCTTTTTCGAACACATGCTTACATTAAGATTGCTGCTTTCCTTGAAGCGGTTTCTTTTATGGTAAAGGGGCGGAGGGAAAGCGATCCGTTTCCCGGAGCCCCTAAATTCTCATGATGTCTCGAAACTGAGTATTCACTAAAGGGAGCTTATATGAATATCAACACGGAACTTTAACAAAGCCAATATAGTAGAAAAAGGCTCAAGGACCATCGCGTCCTTGAGCCTTTTTTATTGTTCGGCCGTTTAAGTTGATTCCCATGCCACTTACTTTCGGAAAACGACCGCTGATCGATATTTACATAAATGCAGGAAATTACTGATTATAATGGAATTAGAGTAAAGTAGATGAGGTGATAAGGATGAATGTGAAAATCGATATACACGAGGATTATGAACAGACTTCAGTCACCATTCATGCGAAACAGTGGAGTGCTGAAATTGATCAGCTTGTACAAATGATCAATGGATCACAGCCTAAGCGATTGATCGGGATGGATGGCGAACAGTCCGTACTTATGCTGCCAGCTGATATTGAATATGTGTGTTCAGAAAACGGCAGAGTGTTCGCTTTCGATGGGGAACGGAAGGTAGAGCTTAAAATGAAGCTTTATGAAGTGGAAGATTTGCTTATGTCCCATCAGTTCGGACGTTTTTCTAAATCCGTTATCGGCAACATCAATCACATTAAGCGTTTCGAATTATCTTTTAATGGAAACCTCTGCGTTTACTTTACTTCTGGTCAAAAGGAATATGTCTCTCGCAGGTATGTTCGCAGCTTGAAGGAAAAATTAATCGGAGGTGGAAACTGAAATGAAGCATCATATCGCAGAAAGAATATGGGTGGGTTTCGGTTTTGCGGGAATTGTCAATTTTATTGCTGTAACGATCATTATGGTCAACGGCGTGGATGTTGAGGCAGCAGTCCTCTGGCAGAACATGTTAGGTGCGATTATTATGGGATTGTACTTCAGCATGGCTTCGTTGATTTTTGAAAAAGAATCATGGAGCCCTTTGAAACAAACGTCTGTTCACCTGACGATGTCACTCGCTGTATTTTACACTTTGGCAGGCGTGGTCGGTTGGGTGCCATTTGAATGGAAGGCGCTGCTGATCAGTACGGCTATTTTTATAGCGATTTATTTTGTTTTCTGGTTTTTCATCGGTCTTTATTTGAAAAGAATGACTTCGGAATTGAATAAAAACATCTAAGTAAGGGATTAAAAAAAGCACGGGAGCGGTCATTCGTTGATCTGCTCCAGTGCTTTTTTATTGCGGACGATCATTTGTTCAAAGCGCTTCGTAAACGTCTCAATCTCTTCTCCTTCTAGTGAATTGGCGACGATATGGTCAGACCAGTCATTCAATTGAAAAAGAATTCGGTTACGTACATCAGCTACCGTCAGCTCGGTACCTAGCAGCTCATTCAGGGAGGCCATGACTCTCGGATCGATGTTCGGGTATTGGAAGCGGGTGGGCTCGTCATTTAAGCCGACTTTGTAAAAGTTCTTCAGCAGAGCTGCCCGTTCGGCTCCGCTTCCGGAAACGTCTAAATAAATTTGCACCGCCGATCCTCGTTTGACGCGGCGCTGGGATATACCCGCAAACTTTTTTCCCCCGATGCTTAAATCATAGGCGCCCGGGCAGTACGACTGGGTGATTTCGTACGCTTCGATTTGGTCGGTGAGGTCGGAGAACAGGTGCTGGATGAATTCGACCATAGCGTCGTAGCCATCGTGGATGTTGACTTCTTTGGCATCTGGGAAAATGAGCGAAAGGTTCAGTACGCCTTCATCAAGCAGGACGGCCAGCCCCCCGGAATTGCGGACAACGACCTGGTAGCCTTCTTCTTTTAAATAATCGATCGCTTCAGAGATATTCGGCAGACGGGCGTCGGGAATACCGAGGACGACCGTATCGTGGTGGACCCACAAACGGGCAGCGGTCGGTGATTCTTTCTCGCCTACGGAAATCGCTAAGGCGTCATCGATCGCAAATGACTGCAGCGCAGAAAATGTCGGTCCCATATTACTTTGATCAATGAAGCGGTATGTGGATGGATGTAATAAATCATATCGTTTGTTCATTGGAATCTTGCTCCTTTTTAATAGACCAGCATCATTATAACAGAAATTGCACGGATGCATGTATGACGATTGATGGAAAGGTGTTTTGTTATGGCGGAATAAGGTATATAATAGGAGGAAATGTCGTGAAGGAAGGACCAACTGATGGCTTATCGTGATGAACAATTAAGTGAAGAGAAGGTATTTAAAGATCCGGTCCATCGGTACATCCATGTACGGGATCAGGTGATTTGGGATTTGATCGGAACTCCTGAATTTCAGCGGCTCCGTCGAATCCGTCAGCTGGGAACGTGTTATTTGACGTTTCATGGAGCGGAGCACAGCCGGTTCAATCACTCGCTCGGCGTTTATGAAATCGTGCGCCGGATCGCGTCGAATTTTACCGATCGTCCGAATTGGGACCCAAAAGAACGGCTTCTATGCTTAGCAGCCGCGCTTCTGCATGATCTCGGTCATGGACCGTTTTCACATTCGTTCGAAAAGGTGTTCAAGCTGGATCATGAGGATTTCACCCAGGCGATTTTGCTTGGCGATACGAAAGTGAACGAAGTGCTCAATAAAGTCGATAAGAATTTTGCAAAAGACGTAGCGGACGTCATTAATAAAACGTACAAAAATAAGCTCGTCGTCAGTTTGATTTCCAGTCAGATTGACGCGGATCGTATGGATTATCTGCAGCGTGATGCTTATTTTACCGGAGTGAGCTACGGCCATTTTGATATGGAACGTATTTTACGCGTCATGCGTCCGATGGAGGACCAGGTCGTTGTGAAAGAAAGCGGAATGCATGCGGTCGAGGATTACATTATGAGCCGTTATCAAATGTACTGGCAAGTTTATTTCCACCCGGTTACCCGCAGCGCGGAAGTGATTTTGTCAAAAATCCTTCATCGTGCGAAAGAGCTGTATGAAAAAGACTACACATTCAAATTGGAGCCGACACATTTCCTTTCCTTTTTCAAAGGAGAGCCGACGCTCAGCGAATATTTAGGTCTAGATGAGTCGATTGCGCTTTACTATTTCCAAATGTGGATGCAGGAAGACGATGAGATTCTCTCTGATTTATGTGACCGGTTCGTCAACCGACGGCTGTTCAAATATATCGAGTTCAATCCAAATTCGCAGATGGCGGAGTGGATGGAGTTGTATAAATTGTTTCAGAAGGCCGGACTTAACCCGGACTATTATTTGGTCGTCGATTCAAGTTCTGATCTGCCGTACGACTTTTACCGTCCAGGAGAGGAAGGGGAACGTCTGCCGATACATCTCTTACTGCCGAATCAAGAGCTGAAGGAATTATCACGCCTTTCGGAAATTGTGGAGTCCATTTCCGGGAAGAAGCGTACCGATCATAAATTGTATGTGCCGCAGGACGTGCTCGATAACATGTCGAGCCGCAGTAAAACGAAGAAACGGATTATGGAAATATTGTATGGATAGGGAGTGGAGACGCGATGCTGGAGAATCATGCGAAACTGATGCAGTTCTTCTCAAGCTCTGAAGCAATCGTCGGCCGTAAAAGACTGCAAAAAATGATTTACATACTGAAAAAGTGTGAAGTCCCGTTTGAAGAACGTTATCAATTTCATTTTTACGGCCCGTATTCCGAAGAACTGACTCTTCGGATCGAGGAAATGTGCAACCTCGGATTTATTAGCGAAACGAAAGAAGAAAAGAAAAATTACTATCAATATCGTTATCAGGTGACGGACGCTGGACGTGAATTCATGGAACATTATGAAGAGTCACTGCCGCCCTTGAACGCTCACATTGATGCGATGAACGAAAAGAGCTCACGGTTTCTTGAACTCGTATCGACGATGCTTTTTTTCGAGCATCTGCCGAAGGATGAGATTTCAGAAAAAGTGTTTTCCGTGAAAAGCACCCAGAATTACACGGATGAAGATATAAAAGATGGATGGAATTTTATTGAAAGTCTGCGGAAGTTTCATTAATGTTTAGGATAGGCGGGATGTACTGGTTTTCCAGTATATCTTTTTTATCGTTTTTTGAAAGCTGTCTTACGGCAGTAAACTCGATTTCTAGAGATTTGGTGAGAGGATCAGGGCGGCGGGGAATGGCTCGCTTTCCGTGTCTTATTTTCCTTGTTAAAACAGGAGATTTAAGAATTTGAACAAACGTTTGATTGATAAAGAGAAACCCTCAAGCTGTTTGGCTTGAGGGCTTCTGCTTTAATCGATGAGGCGCTTGCCGCCGACACCATAGTGTTGTTTTTTCATTTCTTCAATCACTACCGTCACTGCTTCTTTGCGAGCGCCCGTGGTTTCTGTAACGGAATTGGTCACACTTTCAACCAATGCCTTTTTCTGTTCATCGGTACGCCCTTCAAGCAATTGGACTGTTACGATCGGCATTCACGATCTCCCCTTTAACCTATAAATAAATCCCCTACAGTAATATATCTTTCGTCAAAGAATCTCGAATTCCTTCCTTTTCCATGAAAAAATTGAATTTTTTTGAGAGGCTGCACTCTGAAATGAGGAAGGGCCATATGTTAGAATGAAATCAACAGCAAGCTTAAAGGAGGATCACTTGAGTTATGAAGGAATTTGACCAATTTAAAAATAATAAAGAACAAGGCAGCGATAAAAAGAAAAATCAATTTACTATTTTAAAAGATGATTCTACAGACGGCCACGGCGGTTACGGTGTGGGATCGATCAGCCTGGAGAATATGAGTCCGGTCATCGTCGATCCAAACGAGGAAAAAGCCTATGTGGATATGGGTGCATTGCATGCCAGAAGTGCGGTAGAGAAACGAATCCGCTTCTTAACCGACCGCTCGGAAGTGCCGAACGGCAAATTATATTGGATCACATGGGTGACGGTTGATTATCAAGAAGGCAAGCCTTGCTATCACGGCGTAGCAGGAAGCGAAGTTGTCGTCGACCGCGAAATCAGAAGAGGGTATAAGCTTCTTCCAGAACACGTAAACCATATGGACAAGTCACTGAAAGGTCGGTTTGTCGTCGATCATATGGATGACAAATCAAAGCGGATTCTCGCTGAGTTTCTGCGTGAATTCAAACCTGAACTTTGGGAGAACACAGCGCAGGAATTAAAAGACAGCCTGGATGTTTAGAGTTGTAAATAAATATAGAAAAGAGCGCCTGGATTTATATATACAGGTGCTCTTTTTTGATTAATGGTCTTGATAATGCTTTTATTTTGATCGCTCAGTTTCGAGGCTTTTGTATGCGGAGATGGTGGCTTTAGAAAACGGATCGCTTTCCGTGGGCATGTGGTGAGCTTCCTCAGGCTTCGCCTTCCGGGATCTCACCGATCATGTACATCCCACAGGAGTCTCACCGTTTTCTAAAGCCACCATACGATTGGAAGGTGCTCGAAACTCCCTTAAAGTTCTGGAGTGAATTAAGTTTCCGTAACTAACGTACTTAGACGAGTTCTATAGCCTTTCTCTGCGCCTCTTACACCTAAATAAGTCTAGGGCGTTATAATTCTATAAACTGCATGGAGATTATCCAGCTCCATTGCTTAGCGGCTACTGAGACTTCCTTTACGTACGATAAGTCAACATCGATTCACTCCATTCTTCGTGTTTCCTTTATCTCCTACAGCTCAGTCCCGTCCACACGTCGCTGAACAGAGCGCTTCCGTTTTTTTCAGGTTCCCCCCCCATTGGGGGAGGTGAAAAGCGAATCTTTTACTTAGCAGGAGCAGCTTCTATTATCCCGGTACTATGGGAATGAGAGCTCTATAGCAAGTCTTTCAATATCGGACGATTGTGCACATTGATTTTCCATTTTTGCAGCGGTTTCGAGATGCTTATAGGGTAGAGGGGCGGAGGGAAACGGTGAGACTCCAGTGGGATTAGCGGGACAGGTGAGACCCCACAGAGCGAAGCTCGAGGAGGCTCAGCGCCCGCCCCACGGAAAGCGATCCGTTTCCCGCAGCCCCTAAACTCTCACGTTTTCTCGAAACTGAGTCCTCAAGACAGTCGGGAAACGCAAAAATCAATTTTCCGCAAAATACCAGTGTAAGAAAATAAGTTATGTGCTATTATAAGAACAAATGTTCGTGTATAAAAGGAGTGGTAATTATGAATAATCATAACCGGGACCGGGGAACGATCAAATGGACATCGCTTATGCTGCCTGAACACGTCGAAATGATAAAGAAGGTGTGGAAAGAGGATCAGCGAGTGGAAAAAGGAATACTTGATGAGCAAAAGGCTGTGGAAATCGATTTTATTATGCAGCGGGCCATGCACGATGGCCTGACCGTCGATATCCGTATCCATAATGGATTCGATTACGAAGAACAGCGTGTGAAAATTAAACACATCCATAAAAGAGAGCGGAAGATTTCAGCAGTGCACTGGAAATCGAAAGAGCCGATCACTTTCCAGCTGGAAGAAATATCGGATATCACTATCGTATAAAAGGCGGTGTTCACAAAATGTTCAAAAATTTTTCTACTGTCAAATGTTGACTAAGAAGCGTGCAGGGGAATATATTAAGTAACACATGGTTTATACATGTATTTGCTAGGACAGGGAAAACGACCGGTTTATGCCGGTCGTTTTCTCTGTCTTTTTTATTATCAGGTTAAATCGCTAACCCCTACCAAAACCAATCCACAGCATTTTTGTACCATGGGTCATTATTAATCTCTTCTTCAATATCATTGATATCCGAGTCTTCATTTTCTTTACACGTTTCTTTAGGAACATCCTTTTTATCCATGTAGACGAGACGTTCTTCGGGACAGGCCGGACCTGATAATTTACCGGTTTCCGGGTTGATATAGACTCCTTTTAAATCAGCTGGCGGAGCGAAGGCTGAAACTGGAAGCGGCTCATGAATCCTTTCCATCGAGTTCGCCCATAATTCTTTAGAGTATTGGTGATCACGCTGGACCGTTATTTTCCGGTTATCATCATAGCCGCTCCACACCCCCATGACGTACTGCGGACTGAAGCCGATCATCCAGCTGTCCGTATCCGTCGTCCCGGACTTTCCGCCGTACATTCGTGTCAGTTGATCGGCGATACTTGAACCTGTAACACTCATGTAACCATTCAGTGCGGGATCGAACATCCCGGTCAGCATGTGAGCGACGGAAAACGCAGCCTTCGGATCGATCGGCTCCCTGTCTTTGTCTTTTGACGACACAGGTTCATATTCATACAAAACCTTCTCACGCTGGTCGGTGATTTTTGTAATCGTATGTTTTTGACTGGCCGTCGAACCGCTGGCGAGACGCGAATAACCTTCCACCATATCGTATAGAGAGATGGAAGCTGTTCCGAGAGCCAGTGAAGGAACGGCCGGATAGTCTCCTTTGAAGCCAAAGTCATGCAGCGTGTCCACGAGTTTTTTCGGGCCTATATCGATGTTCGTTGTCACGGCGTAAATGTTATCAGACAACGCAATCGCCTGGGCCATCGTAATGTCATCATCGGCGTAATAGTTGTTGTAGTTACTCGGTGAATAAGCATTGCCATCATCCATTTGGAACGATGTTGGTTTACTTTCGATCATCGTCAGCGGGGTGTAGCCGTTTTTTAATGCGCTGTAGTATAAAAATGGTTTGATGGTTGAACCTACCATGCGTTTCGCCTGAGTCACGCGGTTAAAAGTCGTACTCCCGTAATCTCGTCCACCTTTCATTGCCGTCACGGCGCCAGTTTCATTATCCATAATGACAGCTGCTGTTTCGATTTCACCAGCCTTACTGAACTCTTCATCGACCGCTTTCTCAAGCTCAGCCTGATGGTCGGGGTTAAGGGTCGTGTAAATGTGGAAGCCGCCGGACTCCACCTCTTCAACATCCATATCAAGCACTCGAGCCGCTTCCCGAACGACTTCGTCCTGAAAATAAGGCGCCTCAGCCTGCGCTTCCTCGGCCGAATGATCGTAATAATCAAGGGAAGCCGTGACCGCCTCATTTTTCTCAGAACTCGTAATATATTCTAAGTCATTCATTCGCGATAAAATCCGCTCCTGCCGTGTCTCAGCATTCTCAAGATCCGCTAAAGGAGAATAATAGCTCGGTCCCTTTGGAACCCCGGCCAGCATCGTTGCCTCCGCCAATGTCAGCTCATCCGCATGTTTATTGAAAAAGTAACGGCTCGCAGATTCAATGCCGTAAGCTCCGTGTCCGTAATAGATTGTATTGAGATAGCCTTCGAGAATTTCATCCTTTTCATAAAAAATTTCCAACCTCATCGCGTAAAAAGCTTCCTTCAGCTTCCTCGTCCACGTTTTCTCGTGGGTCAAATATAAGTTACGCGCATACTGCTGAGTAATCGTACTGGCGCCTTCGACCATTTCCATAGCTTTTATATCCGTTAAAGCGGCCGATGCGATTCTTTTTAAATCGAAACCGAAATGATTATAAAAACGATGGTCCTCAATCGCAAGCGTCGCCTCGACAAGCTCTTCAGGCATGGATTCTAAACTGACCCAGTATCGGTCTTCACCGCCGTCATGCCCCTTCATAACTTCCCCGTCCGATTGATAATAAATGGTGTTCTGAGCCGTTGATAGAGAAGGAGGGCCAAGCATGATGGCATAAGCGAGCGTACCGAGCAGAGCGATCATGCCTAAAAGAACACAAGCCGTCGCTGCTTTGATCCCTCTTTTTGTCCATTTCCAGGATAATCGAATAAATAATAGCATTCTCCTAGTCTCCCACCTGTTATAATTACTATTATTATGGGAAAATCATGGATGAATTAAACATTCTCTTGCTTTTTCCATAGATTGCACTATAATTTGATTGTTTACAGGAATGAAAGGGGAAGTCATGAATGCCTACATGGTTTACAGAAAAACAAACCGACAGCTTCGGCATCACTGCCAAAGTGAACCGGTCTTTGCATAAAGAACAAACAGATTTTCAAGAGCTCGAAATGCTCGAAACTGAAGAGTGGGGGAATATGCTCGTCCTCGACGACATGGTGATGACGACTGAAAAAGATGAATTCGTCTACCACGAAATGCTGGCTCACGTCCCGTTGTTCAGCCACCCGAGTCCGAAGAAAGTTCTCGTCGTCGGCGGGGGAGACGGAGGCGTCATCCGCGAAGTATTGAAACATAAAAGCGTAGAAAAAGCTGTTCTCGTTGAAATCGACGGAAAAGTGATCGAGTACTCCAAGCAGTACCTTCCGTCCATCGCCGGCACATTAGACGACCCTCGTGTGGACGTGCAAGTCGATGACGGCTTCATGCATATCGCCAAAAGCGAACGCGAATACGATGTCATCATGGTTGACTCAACAGAACCCGTCGGACCTGCCGTGAACTTGTTCACAAAAGGATTTTACGAAGGCATCGCAAACGCACTCAAAGAAGACGGCATTTTTGTCGCGCAGACAGACAACCCGTGGTTTAAAGCCGATCTGATTCGTCAGGCGTACGCGGACATTAAAGAAACCTTCCCGATTACCAAAATATACACAGCTAACATCCCGACCTATCCAAGCGGCCTGTGGACGTTCACGATGGGAAGCAAAATTTACGATCCAAAACAAGTGAAAGCCGAACGCTTCACCGACATGGACACGAAATACTACACAAGCGAACTGCACAACGCTTCATTCGCGCTGCCGAAGTTCGTAAAAGATCTCACCGAATAAACGGTGACAAAGGGGGAGAACTATGCGCTTTGACGAAGCCTATTCAGGCAAAGTCTTCATCATGAGCCGCGCCACTGAAGAAGATGCACAAGCCGTCATTTACGGCATGCCGATGGATTATACAGTCAGCTTCCGGCCAGGCTCACGCTTCGGCCCGAACCGCATCCGTGAGGCTTCCATCGGCCTGGAAGAATACAGCCCATATCTCGACCGCCACCTCGAAGACATCGCTTATCACGACGCCGGTGACCTCCTGTTCCCATTCGGAAACGCCCAGAAAAGCCTAGACATCATCGAGGACTACATCCAGGAACTTTTGGGAAAAGGGAAGTTTCCGATCGGACTCGGCGGAGAGCATCTCGTCAGCTGGCCGGTCATTAAGGCGTTTCACGAAACGCTGTCGAATCTGAAGATTATCCATATCGATGCCCATGCCGACCTGAGAGAGGAGTACGAAGGAGAAGTCCTTTCCCATTCCACTCCGATCAGGAAAGCGTGCGAACTGCTTGGGCCGGAGAACGTTTACTCCTTCGGCATCCGTTCAGGCATGCGCGAAGAATTCCAGTATGCCAAAGAGAGCGGCATGCACATGTACCGTTACGAAGTTCTTGAACCGCTGAAGCGCGTACTTCCTGAGCTTGCGGGAGACAATGTGTACGTCACGATCGACATCGATGTGCTCGATCCTGCCTTCGCTCCTGGGACAGGCACCGCGGAAGCCGGCGGCATTTCATCCAAAGAACTGCTTGCGGCCATCCACGAAATTGCCGGTTCTGACGTCAACGTCGTCGGCTGTGACCTTGTAGAAGTGGCTCCGGCTTACGATCCGACAGAGCAGACGGCCATTGCGGCAAGTAAATTCATCCGTGAAATGCTTTTAGGTTTTGTGAAATAAATGATAGAATAGAAAGGAATCCGTTGCGGTTATGTAGCGGGTTTTTTTCATTGGAGCCAAATGAAATTGGTATAAAGGAGATACTATCCCTATGAATAAAAAAATGATTACATTTACGAGCGTGTATGCTCTGATCATGGCAGCGCTGCTCGTCCTGACGTTCCTCTATGATTGGAACCCTTCCGGATACAGTTTTGAAGGGGACGGGTCGACCGTCAGTATAAAGCAAGGTGTTACTGGTGAAGAAGTGGGGCAGGCGGATTTGGCCGAGGACACGTCCGGGATTCTGTTGTTTCAGGCAGCTATTCAGGATGTGAAGGCTCACTGGCAGCAGGACCTTATCGTGATTTCCTTGTTGTTTCCGTTAATTCTTTTCTCCCTGTTCAAGGAAGCCCAGCCGTTTAAAGAAATACTGCCGCACAAGTGGTTCGTAACGATGACGATTGCGATTATTGTCATCTATGCAGTCGCTACCTTGCCATCTTATATTGGGGAAATCCAGTCCGTCCATGACCGTGCGGAAGTGCTTTTAAACGACGGGACTTGAGTTTTCCTCGTGAAGTTCTTATAATGTAAAGGTTAAAGACGTACGTAAAGCTAAGGAGCGATACAATGACAGCGAAGGATGTACGAGTCAAGCTTGTGACCGAGATCAGAGATGCCGACCGTAAAGAAGAGATCACGATGTCCGAGCCTGGGCAGTATTTCTCGCGAGGAGAAACAGAAGTCGTCAAGTTTACGGAGCACCCTGAAGAAGGCGAGCCGGTCAACACAATGGTGACCGTAAAGCCGGGACATGTAAGTATTAAACGCACAGGCGGCGTGGACATGCGCCAAGTGTTTCAAAAGCAGCTGGAAACAGAAAATATCTATCATCATACATATGGTGATTTTCATATGAAGACATTTACAGACCAAATCGAGTACCGCTCACTGGAGGAGGCGTCCCGCGGGCGCCTGTTTATCAGTTATCAAATGACCCTGAACCATGAAGTGACACAGCGGCACCGGTTGACGTTAATTATTGAGGAGGAAAGCGAATGAATATCGTAGAGCAGACGGAACAAAGATTAAAGGATGAAATCGTCCGTGCTGTAAAGACAGCGGGGTTAGCATCAGATGAAGAGATGCCGGTCGTCGTTTTAGAGCAGCCGAAAGATAAGTCCCACGGCGATTACGCCACGAACATGGCGATGCAGCTGGCACGCGTTGCGAAAAAGAACCCGCGCCAGATCGCGGAGGAGCTTGTAGAGAAGTTCGATCGTTCGAAAGCCTCCATCGAAAAAATGGAAGTCGCCGGACCTGGGTTCATCAATTTTTATATGAACAATGAATATTTGACCGACCTTGTCCCGACGATCCTTGAATCTGAAAAAAACTATGGCCGTACGGAATTCGGGAAAGGCCATAAGATTCAGGTTGAGTTCGTATCTGCGAACCCGACAGGAACGCTTCACTTAGGTCATGCGCGCGGAGCAGCTGTCGGTGATTCTTTATGTAACGTGCTTGATGCCGCCGGATATGAGGTGTCCAGAGAGTATTATATTAATGATGCCGGAAACCAAATGGCGAACCTGGCTCTTTCTGTCGAAGCCCGCTACATGCAGGCGCTTGGGAAAGAGTGGGATATGCCGGAAGACGGATACCACGGCAAAGATATCATCGAACTCGGAAAGCAGTTGGCCGAAGCTGATGGTGAGAAGTGGGTCGACGCTTCTGAAGAAGAACGTCTCGCTTTCTTCCGTTCATACGGATTGAAGTTCGAACTTGATAAAATCAAAAATGACCTGGAAGAATTCCGTGTTCCTTTTGACGAATGGTTCTCAGAAACTTCTCTTTACCAAGGCGACCAAATCAAGGATGCGCTAAAGGTTCTGGAAGAGAAAAACTACGTCTATGAGAAAGACGATGCTACGTGGTTCGAAACGACGAAGTTCAGCGACGACAAAGACCGTGTTCTTATCAAAAATGATGGAACGTATACGTATTTGACTCCGGATATTGCTTATCACAAAAATAAGCTGGACCGTGGATTTGATACGTTGATCAATATTTGGGGAGCCGATCACCATGGCTACATTCCGAGGATGAAAGCCGCCATTCAGGCTCTTGGATACAGCGAAGACACGCTTGAAGTCGAGATCATCCAAATGGTCAACCTGTTCCAGGACGGAGAAAAAGTGAAAATGAGCAAGCGTACAGGAAAAGCCGTCACTCTCCGCGAACTGATGGAGGAAGTCGGCATCGACGCGATGCGCTATTTCTTCTCCATGCGCTCCAGTGACTCTCACCTTGATTTTGACATGGATCTTGCCCGCTCAGAGTCTAATGAGAACCCGGTCTATTACGTTCAGTACGCCCACGCCCGCATTTGCACGATGATTGGGCAGGCGGTAGACAAAGGACTAGCCGCCGGTGAATTTAACGGCAGCCAGCTTTCTTCAGAAAAAGAAGAAGACCTGCTTAAGCGTCTAGGCGAATTCCCTCAGATCGTAGCAGATGCAGCAGAAAAACGGACACCGCACCGCGTCACGCAGTACGCCTTCGATTTAGCATCGAACCTGCACAGTTTCTACAACGCTGAAAAGGTTATCGATGCCGAACATCCAGAGCGTACCGTTGCCCGTGTAGCACTTATGAAAGCTGTCCGCATCACGCTCCAAAACGCCCTTGGTCTTATTGGCGTATCTGCACCGGAGAAAATGTAGGAAAAGATACAATTTATTCGATGCCTTTCTCATTTTCATGTTGATATTCAAATCAACTCTTTTCCTTGAATACTAAGTTTCGAAATATTTTTAGAAAGTTTCCGTGAAAATAGTAGAGCTTGAAGGTCCGGGAAATCACTCGCTTTCCATGGGCGTACGGTGAGCTTCCTCGGGCTGACGCCCTGTGGGATCTCACCATGTACTGTTCTCCCATAGGAGTCTCGCAATTTCCCGGACCTTCTTGCGTTTGTTAAGATAACGGAAACCTCCGATACGGTAATCCGCTTAAAAAAGCATACTTCTGAGTGATAGCTCAGAAGTATGCTTTTTTTTAGGGAACAACCATCTTCTTCACAGGTCGTTCGTTGTCTTGAATTGGAGAAATGGGGTGTTGGAAATGGATCGCTTTCCGCGGGGATGACGGCCAGCCATTCCCGCAGGAGTCTCACCATTTCCAACACCCCATTACCTTGATAAGAGCAATGAAACCATCAGTGATTGAACCTGGCCAATTCCGAGAATTTTTAAAACATCAGGGGGCAGCAGGACGACGATAGCATCTTTATGTGAAACGGTGTAGGACTACACTTAGCTGGCATAGATACAGGAAACACGAGCATGGAATGATTCAATGTTGATTTATCGTACAGAAGTGAAAGAAGTCTTATTTTCATATAAGCGCTGAAGCTGAATCGCCCCATGTGATTTAGAATTTATTCATGCGCCGTAAGCTATCGATCTTTTTGCCATAGGAGTTCGTTCATTCTCTTTTGGGTGGGGTGGTTGGGAAACAAGGAGACTCCCGCGGGAGAAGGGGCTAGGCGAGATCCCACAGGGCGAAGCCCGAGGAAGCTTGCCAGGTCCCCCGCAGGAAAGCGAGTTGTTTCCCGACCACCCCTGCATTTCATACAGTAACGATGGATTGTCAACACAAAACTAGACAATTTCATTAAGGTGTTTCTTCTTGAATTCTATAGGACTAAGGTAGTTGAGAGTGCCATGAATTCGAATATAATTGTACCAGTGGACATAATCAAATAAAGCC
>NZ_JAIZEN010000037.1 GCF_024189295.1 Halobacillus sp. A1 | reverse complement strand
CAGCGGCGTATGGACTGGACTGAGCTGGCGGAGATAAAGGAAACACGAAGAACGGAGTGATTCGATGTTGACTTATCGTACAGAAGTGAAGGAAGTCTCAGTAGCCGCTAAGCGCTGGAGCTGGATAGTCCCACCTAAGGCTTATGAACTGATTTACGGCTCTAGACGAATTGACGTGTAAGAGATGGGATAACAGTACATGGTGAGATCCCGGAGGGCGTTAGCCCGAGGAAGCTCACCGTACGCCCGTGGAAAGCGAGTGATTTCCCGGCCCTTCAAGCTCTATTTTTATGACGGAAACAGGCAGAATGTATCGAAACTGAGTCTTCCACTATAGGGAGCGTATATGAATATCAACACGGAAATTTAGCGGAGCCTTCCTGAGAAATATTCACTACTCATCTTTAATAGGAAGCTCACTCTCTATAACCACCTTACTGACAGTAATCGAAAGGTTGTCGTCCGTGATATTGACAGCAGGGTCTAACCATAATTTCACCTCTTGATGGGCTTCTAAATGGTCCGGCGAAATCTCTTGGCCGTCATCATCTTCCACAACAGCGTCCTCTGCAAGACTGACGAGGCATGGAATCAGCACTTCTCTATCGTCATCATAAATTTGAGGGGTACAGTTCACTAAAAAAGTGTCGTCCTCAATCTGATCAATGAAGGTTGTAAACGATTCGGTTTTTTCATCATCAGTATCGCTGCATCCGGCTATTAGAGGGAGGAGCATAAACAAGAGAAAAATTTTCATTTTACGGCGCTCCTTTTTCATAAATATATGTGTCAGGAGTCGTCAAAATATCTTTTTTCATTGTCCTTTCAAAACTTCCCTCCAATGAACACGCCGAGTACAGGATATATGCTCAGGTAGAAAAATAGATTTTTGTACACACCATCTTCTGTGAAATCGGTGTCGAGAGCCCATATATTTAACGCCACAACCAGACCCCAGCCAAGCACTCCACGAGTGATGACGTATGGCCACAGCCCTTTCTGCCTGGTCTTGTGCCAGCGTGCTTGTTTCTCTTCCTCGGTTTTCTTAAAATCTTTATACATATATTGAAAGAGTGCCAGAAGAAAGAAACCTGCAAGTGTGTTCACAGTCAGCCCCAAATGATTTTCTGCGACAGATGCTCTATAAAATGCCCAGACGGCTGCCCCTAGCCCAAATAGGTAAAGATTAAAAAACCAAATTTATTTCTCACCATCATCATCCTTTATGAAAAGGCTCTGCTAAATAACGCTCATTTGAACATCAAAAACCACCTTGAACATAGCTTGCAAAAAAATAAACCTGACGCTCATAAAGAGAATCAGGCTTCGATTTGATCTTGTTTTCGGTCTTCAAGCCTTGCTGACGCCAGTCCATAAAAAATCCCGAATAACGCCCCTACCAGAACTTCTAATGGCTGGTGTCCGAGCAGCTCTTTCAGCTCTTTTTCTCGTTTCACAAATTCTAAGCTTGGAAAATCGCCGGATATTGTTTCGATATTATCCTCCAGGTCATTGACCAGACGTGCGATTTCTCCTGTATGTCTCCTTACACCCTGGGCATCATACATGACGATCGAACCGAAGACCACAGCTATAGATGTTTCGATATGTCTCGTCCCGCGATTAGCGGCTACGTAGCTTGCCAGTGAGGCTACGCCTGCTGAGTGGGAGCTTGGCATGCCGCCGGTTTGCATGATGGGTTTCAGCGACCATTTCCCTGATACTTTTTTATGTGTCAAAATTTTCAAACCTTGTGCAAGTGCGATGGCTGATATGGATGTCATAATTCCGCGGTTCATACTAGTTCCCTCCGTTTATCTCTTTTATAATCTCCTTTTTGTTTGATACCCTTCTCGCAGTATTTTATTCAATATATAATCAATTTCTAATAAGAACGGAATTCTCTTTAGGAGAGAGAGTTTTTCAATCAAATGGCAGGGTAGGGGAAGGCTTAGCTTCGAGATATTTGAGTGGGTTAGGAGCTCCGGGAAACGGATAGCATTCCGTGGGCGTGCGATGAGCCTCCTCGGACGTCCCGTCTTGCGGGATCTCTCCAAGCATTCTCTTCCCATTCCCCACCGCCCTCACTATATAGGTGCATCTCGAAATCACTAAATATAATAAATTTCTTAAATATTAGTGGCAAAATTATGATTCAATACTTGATTATGGTTTCCGTACCTTCCAATCGTATGGTGGATGAGAAAATAGTGAAACTCCAGTTCCTGCCCAGTACCAGCGCTTTACGGCTAGTGGGACTTCCTTCACTTCGTTCAACTTGTGTCCTTTATCTCCGATAGCTCAGTTTTCTATATCCCAGTTCTGTGAGAATCAGCATATGTTTGCTTTACCTTGAAGCGGTTTCGAGATACTTATTAGGCAGAGGGGCGGGAGGAAACGTGAGACTCCTGTGGTATGAGCGGGACAGGTGAGACCCCGGAGAGCGAAGCTCGAGGAGGCTCAGCGCCCGCCCCACGGAAAGCGAATCGTTTCCTGCAGCCCCATACTCCCATTATGTCTCGAAATTAAGTACTCCTGATAAAGGAGCTTAAATGAAAAAATCAACAAAGCAATTGATGTGAAATCGAAAAAATACGAGCCTCTCAAAGAGACTCGCATTTTTATAAGAATTAGTTGATATACATATCTACTCCAGGTCCAAAAGGAATGCCGAAGATCGCGAAAACAAGAAGCAGCACAATCCAGATGGCGAAGAAGATAACGCTATATGGAAGCATTAATGAAATTAACGTTCCAAGACCAGCCTTCTTGTTGTATTCCCTCATAAAGGCGAGAACGACAATGATATATGGGTTCATCGGCGTAATGATGTTCGTCGATGAGTCAGCAATACGATAAGCAGCCTGGATGAACGCAGGGTGGTAGTCTAAATAATAGAACATTTGCAGGAAGATAGGAGCTTCCAAAGCCCACTGGGCGGATCCGCTGAAAATCAACAGGTTCATGAATGCCGTTAAGATGGAGAAACCAACAACGATCGGAAGTCCTGTCATATTCATAGCTTCCAGCGTATTCGCTCCGCTGACAGCTACCCACGTTCCGATGTTTGTCCAATCAAAGTAAGCGATAAATTGAGCGGCAGCAAAGATCAATACGATAAATCCTGACATATCCTTCATAGCATTGCCCATGTAACCGGAAATGTCATTGGTAGATTCGATCTTTTTCACTGTAACCCCGTAGGCAATGCCTATAGCAATGAAGAAGAATAAGATAATCGGAACAATACCATCAAGGAAGGGCGACGGTACGAGTCCGCCTTCTTCACTTCTTAATGCAGAGTTCGGCCAAGCAATTGCTGCGACCAGTACAGCAAGGAAAATTGCTCCGGTAATGATAGCATTGCGGAAACCTTTTTGTTCAAGCTCTGTCACTTGTTCAAGCTCACTTCCACCTTCACCTTCATATTTTCCGAGGCGCGGTTCAATGATCTTTTCAGTGATGAGTGCGCCCGTAATAGATAATACGACAACGGAAGCGATCATGAAGTACCAGTTATCAACGGGGGTAACAACAATACTGGAATCTAAACCTTCCATAACTTCAGTAGAAATACCAGCCAGCAAGGCGTCTGTTCCTGTAATGATGAAGTTGGCAGTAAAACCAGAACCTACACCTGCGAACCCGGCAGCCAGACCGGCAAGCGGGTGACGTCCGATTGTATAGAACACCATGGCAGCTAAAGGAGGGACGATGACGAACGCGGCATCTGAGGCCAGGTTACCCATAATCCCTACCAGGATAATGGCGTATGTGACTAACGATTTAGGCGCTTTTAAAATTGTGCTCTTAATAGCTGTTTCAAGAAGACCGACTTTATCGGCAAGTCCGATACCTAACATCATAGCAAGTACCAGGCCAAGCGGTGCAAAGCCGGTAAAGTTATCGAGCATGGAAGTTAGTATATATTCCAGCCCTTCTCCGGACACCAGACTTTTGATTGCTACTTCTTCTCCTGTACCTGGTTCTTCGACGGATACGCCGAATAACGATACGATCCATGAAAAGAAGATTGTGAATACAGCCAGATAAACGAACAGCATAAATGGCTCTGGCAGTTTATTCCCGAGCTTCTCAACTCCATTTAAAAATCTCGCCATTCCCTTGTTGTTTTTTTCTTCAGTCGTCTTACTCATATTTTTCACCCTTCCTTCTGATTTTGGAAAATTTCCTTTAATCTTCCGTTTTTATTTAAAAATTCACCAGTAACCTTCATTCTCTTTTTTTCAAAAAGTTACTGTGGGACAAACTGATACACTTTGCGAGGTCGTCCGCGTTCTCCGGATTGGGACTCACCGGCTTGTTCCACGATACCGACCCGTTCCATTTCAGAAAGGATCCTGCGGCCGTTTCTCTCTGTGCTTTTCAACCATCTGGACAAATCTTGTGAAGAAAACTGATCCCTCCCATACTGCTTGGCGTAAGCCAAGATCTTAGAAACGACTCCCGGACTCAAATTAGCGTCTTTCATTCTCTTTTTCCAAGTCGGTCCAAGTTCAGTGGTTTGATAGACGATCTGGTCTTCTTTCTGTTTGAGGGAAATCGATTGGTTTTCATCAACGACGAGAATCATCGGTTTCTCAAAATCTTTTAAGCTGCGAAAGCCGAGGCTGACGTGCTGTTCCGCCTGTAATACCGTTTCGCCGAAACCTATGGACACTTTGGCCTGCAGGTTCGTCTGCGCACGGATATCATCAATCAAGGTGAACAAATCGGCTTCTGATTCCTTGCTCAGTTCGCCGCGGGTCGTGAAGATGAAAAACAATCCATCACCCATCTGCATGACCGACCCGTTCGTTTTTTCTGCGATGGAGAGCAGCTGTCTTCGGACATCAAGCTCCTGGAACTTGGTTTTGAAAGAATAAGTGACGTCTTCAGGCTGATTCGGATTCATCTGCATACGGCATCCGATGATCGCCACTTGGGAATTCCGATAAAGGTTGGATTGTGCACGTTCTTCTAAAAACTGGATAATCATTTTGATGGATAAATAAGATGGTGTCACGCGGTAAACGGGTATTTGCTTTGCTTTCAATTGCAGATAGACGTCTTTGATTGATGTAATGACAACTTCCGTTTGGCCCGCTTCGTATAGATCAGTATGGAATTGAATGATTTCTTCTGGGCTTTTGCTTCGTTCAAATGGGTGGTTGTAGTGGGTCAGATTATCAAGTTTATAGTATGAGAGTATTTTATCGAATTCTTCAGTTGCAATCGTATCTATGCTTACCCGCCTATATACTTGGTTGGCTGTCAATTGAGCTTCTAATAGGATGCCGAAGAAACTGGATCCGTGAAGAGGGGGGTAAGCTCCTTCCTCTTCGGTAATTAAGTGTTGGTCCATTGCGTACGTGTAGTTGAGCACACCGGAGAAAAACCACTGATCGACGTCATAGCGATGTTTCAACAGGGTGTCTTTTACTTCATCAAGCTGTTCGTAAGGGTAAGGCTTGAACGATATATGATCGAATTCTTCGGCTACATACATGATCCGTTCAAGCGAGTCATGAGGGGCGATGACGCCGATCGTCGTCTTCATTCCCAACGCCTCGTTTCCTCACGCAGATATTCAGCGATAACATGTGATCCTTTTGACAGATCTTCGAGTGTTGAGAATTCTTTCGGATGATGGCTGACCCCTTCCTGGCATGGGATGAAAATAAGTCCGGACGGCCATTTCTGGGCCATGTTCATGACATCGTGCCCGGCACCGCTGTCCATTGTAAATGGCTTTAATTTAAGGCATTCCGTCACATTAGTAAGCTTCTCGTGGATCGCAGGGTTTAGAAAAACGGACTCATTGTTGACGAGTGTATGAATATCTACATTCACCCCGCGATCTTCCTCGATTTTTTGACAGAAAGCCTGAATACGTGCAGCGAGTTCTTCTTTCAGGGAATCCTCTACGCTGCGAATATCAATGCCAAGTACTACTTCCCCAGGAATGACGTTCATTGCGTTTGGTTGCAGCTGCACCGTACTCACTGTCGCCACAAGCGGTGTTTTATGTTCCCTGTTGATTTCGTTGGCTTGTTCTTCAACGAAAGTGATCAGAGGGGCGATAGCTGCAAAAGCATCGACGCGATTTGTCATCGGGGTGGTGCCTGTGTGGTTGGCCATTCCAGAAGCCGTCACTTGCAGACGGATCGGGCAGGCGACTCCACGGACAATTCCGATGTCCGCTTCGTTATTTTCAATTTGTGTTCCTTGTTCAATATGAAGTTCTATAAAGCTCTCAAGTGCCTTAACAGGCTGCTCCGCTTGTTCAATACAATCCCAGGATAATCCAAAAGCTTCCACGGATTCTTTAATCGACATGCCGTCGACGTCTGTGACATCTTCAACTTCTTTTTTGTTTAAAATTCCGGACACGGCTTTGCTCCCGATTGTTGATACGCCAAACCGAGAAGATTCTTCTGAGGCAAAGCAAATCACTGTCATGTTTTTCGCGGGCTGGAACTCCTGATCTTTTAATATTTTGATCGCTGCGAGACCGGTGAGGACGCCCGCGACACCGTCATATCCTCCGCCGGAACTGACGGTATCTACGTGAGAGCCAACTGCGACAGTAGGAGCTTCGTCGTCCACTTTCCATGTGGCCCAGACGTTGCCTGCCTGATCGGTGTGAATGTGTAAGCCGAGTTCCTCGGCGATTTTTATAAAAGCTTGATGGGATTGTTTTTCTTCTTCCGTGTAACTCAACCTTGTAAAACCATTTACATAATCCATTTCATCTGTAAGGTTAAGCTTTAATAAGTGTTGATTCAGCCAATCATGCAATCGAATTTCCTCCTTTCACAATATGGATGTACGTATCGACAGCAACGGTCAATACATCTTCTTCAAAATCAAAAGCAGGGGAGTGGTGGTTGTCGGGTAATTGAGTACCGAACAGCATATACGTAGCCTGACCACCTTGCGCCTGAACGGCATTCATCATAAAGCTTGCATCTTCGGAACCGGAAACAAATGCGACTGGCTGAACTTCTTTAATGAAAGAACTCGGTTGCACAACTTCCGTTATAAAAGGAACGAGTTCTTCGTCACACACCATTTCTTCCGTTTCCCCGACAAATTCGATCACTGCTTTTGTATCATGCATCGATGCAACTGCTTCGATCATCCGCTTCGCTTCTTTTTGCATGAAGCGGTTGATCGCCTGTGTTTCTCCCCGTGTTTCAAGTTCCAAATAGCCCCGGTCGGAAATGATGTTCCTTCCGTTGCCCGCAATCAGCTTTCCTACATTTATACGGCTGACTCCATCACTGTGCCGTGGAATCGTATAAAGCTGGACAGCCGCTGTTGCAGCTGCTAAGAGAGCATTGCGTCCATCCTCAGGCTTCATGCCCGCATGAGAAGACTGCCCTTTAAACTGAACATTCAGCTTTGAGGAGGCGAGAAATCCCTTCGTTGAAGCGGCAATTGTACCTACAGGCAGAGAGTGGATACCGATGTGTCCGGAATAAAAAGTATCGACACCCTCGAGCCACCCTTTATCGGTCATCGCTTTCGCTCCGCGTCCACCTTCTTCCGCCGGCTGGAACAACAGGGTGAATTTACCGTTCAACTCATCGTGATGCGCCGCAATGTAATGAGCCAAGCCTAATCCAATTGTTGTGTGGCCGTCATGACCGCAGGCATGCATGATACCTTTTTCATTGGATGTGAAGTTGTGTTGATAAGGAAAATGATGTTCATCTTCCGCTTCCTCAATCGGCAGGGCATCTATGTCAAAACGGAAGGCAGCATGAGTGCCGGGTTTTTGTGTATCCCAAACCGCCACCAGACCTGTATGGCCTCCGTGCATTTTTTCTGCCCATTCGGTATCGATTCCTGAGTCCTTTGCTTGCTGCTCCTGGTTTTTAAGGTCGGTTAAAGGCGGGACTCCATAACGTGACTTACTATCTAAAGCGTCTTTCCCTGCATATATCTTGAAGCCTAGCTGCTCCAGTTCTTTTCCTATGGTGCAGGTTGTACGGTATTCCATGAACCCGAGCTCAGGATTTTTATGAAAATGACGGCGCCATTCGGTCAGCTTGGGCTGAATGCTTTTTATAAAATCTTCAGCAGCCATCATGTTTCCTCCTTTTTAGAAAGGGTTAGAAGCGTATCAAGTGCTACTTGAACCAAATACTGACTGCCAATCGGCAAAGCCTTTTCGTTCAATTTAAAACCTGGATCGTGAAGCGGCTTCTGATTCTCAGAATCTTCTATTTGAGTTCCGAGCCAGATAAAGGCTCCGGGATACTGTAACAAATATCTGGAGAAGTCTTCGCCTGCCAATGCAGGGTCAAGGGAAGGAGCTGCATCTTCTCCTAATAGATTTTTGGCTGTGGACCTGGCCTGCTGCGCCCATTCCGGCGTATTGATCGTAGCCGGGTAGCCATCCAAATATTCCACTTCCGCGGTGCCTTCGAAAGCATCAGCGGTTTGTTCGATAATGGTGTGGAACCTTTTTTTGACCAGTTGTTTGATATCGGGGTTAAATGTCCGAACTGTACCTTCGAAGGTGACTTGATCCGGGATGACGTTGTACCCGTAGCCGCCCTCGATCTTTCCGATCGTAACGACAGCGGAATGAAGCGGGTTGACGCTTCGGCTGACGATGGTCTGGAGGCTTGAGATGACTTGATTCGTAATGATCAGTGCATCGTTGCCGTCATGAGGCATACTGGCATGGCCGCCTTTTCCTCTGATGGTTACCTTGAAACGGTCTGACGCTCCCATCATTTCTCGATCGCGAATCCCCACTTGTCCAACAGGAAGGCTGGGCCAGACGTGCTGTCCGTAAATGACATCCGGCGTGTATTCATCAAATACACCGTCATCCATCATCGGTTTTGAGCCGCCGTGTGGAGAATTTTCTTCCGCCGGCTGAAAGATGAGCAGCACAGTTCCGCTGATCTCCTTCTTCATGTTCTGAAGTGCATATCCTGCCCCTAAAAGCATGGCAGTGTGGGCATCGTGTCCGCAGGCGTGCATTTTACCGGGATTTTCGGACACCCACTCATGGTGGTTGGTTTCCTGGATTGGCAAAGCATCCATATCGGCCCGCAGCGCCACCGTCCCGCCGGGGAGATCTCCTTTAATGATGCCGAGGATTCCATGTTGTGCAAATCCGTCCTGCCATTCAATGCCGAACTCACTGAGCTTCTCCTTAACTAATGAAGAGGTATGGTGTTCTTCATTACTTAATTCAGGGTTTTTGTGTAAGGTTCTGCGAATATCTATAATGTTGTTCTCAATAGAAGTGACTAGGTCTTTGATGGTATTCAAAAAAGAACCTCCTTTTAATTAAGGAAAATTTCCTTTAATGTTCCGTTAATAGTAGTATAACAGAAAAAATAAAAAAATCACCCTTTTTCGACGAAATTTTTAGAAAATTCTTTCTAAATTGACCAGGGGAAGGGATTTGAAGTGTGATGAACACTAGTGTTAGGGGGGAGCGTTAGTTGGGATGTTTCATATTGTGAGTGTTTTAACTAATAATATGCGTTCACCCTTGCAGTAGTTGATTGGAGGGAATATGACATTCTCATACATCCATATAGCAGATATAGAGACCCTTAATCGTTTGCAATTTTCGGAGTCTATGGCGTGAATCCGTTCATAAACATCATAGGGAGACTATCCAGCTCCAGCGCTTAGCGGCTACTGAGACTTCCTTCACTTCTGTACGATAAGTCAACATCGAATCACTCCGTTCTTCGTGTTTCCTTTATCTCCGTCAGCTCAGTCCAGTCCATACGCCGCTGAGAAAAGCTCTTCCGCTTTTACAACAGGAGTCTCCCAGCTCCCCAACCACCCCAGTCGAAATAGAATGAACGAACCCCATTTTCCAGAAAGAGTGACTTCCACTTATCCTGACACATAGAAATGTTGCTTTCTATAAAGAAGTTTTCAGCATGGGACACTTGTTACGAAGCCACAATAGTAAGCTTTTAATAGGTCTGTCCTCAATTTGTAACAGCAACGGAAGTTTCCGTTCCACTTAATCATCGCAAATAGCTCCGGGAAATGGCGAGACTCCTGTGGGAAAAGAGTGCTTGGTGAGACCCCGGAAAGCGTTAGCTTGAGGAGGCTCACTGCGCTCCCACGGAAAGAGAGTCATTTCCCGGAGCTCTACCTACTGTCAAACATAACGGAAACAGCCCAGACGTCTCGAAACTGAGTCTTCCACAATTTAACTTTTATCCAAGAAAAAAGCCCTGAAGGGACAAGTCCTTCAGGGCTTTCATAGCATTATCCGACGCTTTCAATTCTGTCCAAAGGGACGAATTTCTCAAGCTCTTTCATCTGTTCAGGGTTTAAAGGAAGCATTGGAAGTCGTACATCTCCAACCGGTACACCCTTCATATTCAGAGCAGCCTTCACAGGAGAAGGACTAGGATGAGCGAAAAGCGCGTTCATAATCGGAAGTAATTTACGGTGGGCGGCCGCAGCGTATTGTACGTCGCCCGTCTGGTAGCTTTGGACCATTTGCTGCATTTCATTTCCGATAATATGGGAAGCGACTGAGACTATGCCGTTTCCACCAATAGCTAGAATCGGCAGCGTCATGCCGTCATCGCCGCTGTATACTGTGAAATCATCTGATGTACGTGTGATGATTTCCGTAACAGCATCTAAATCACCGCTTGATTCTTTCACAGATACGATGTTCTCGATTTCTGATAAACGAACGATCGTATCAGGACTCATGTTCACGACGCTTCTCCCAGGAATGTTATAAAGCATCACAGGAAGAGAAGTGGATGCAGCAATCGTCTGAAAGTGCTGAAACAGCCCTTCTTGAGATGGTTTATTATAATAAGGAGCGACGAGCATAATGGCATCGACACCTGTTTTTTCTGCCTGAATTGTCAATTCTACGGAAGCTTTTGTAGAGTTAGAACCCGTTCCTGCAATGACAGGTACTCTTCCGTTAACAGCTTTTACAACAAACTGGAACAATTCAATTTTCTCTTCTGAAGTCAATGTAGGCGATTCGCCTGTTGTGCCTCCGACTACTAACCCATCTGAACCGTTGGAAATTAAATGATTCACTAAAGTTCTCGTGGCATTGAAGTCGATTTCACCCTTTTGGTCGAACGGAGTCACCATGGCGGTCAAGACTTGTCCGAAATTCATAATTCCACACCCTTTTGCAAAATTTTTTTAAATGTAGAGGTGACAGGACCATAAGCCATAAACGCAAAAAAACAACAACGAAGGGTCCGCTGTTGTTGAAGAAACAAAGTTAAACGTAAAATTGTTCCTACACCAGATAGCCCTCCATACAGTTACCCATATGACAGTCCTGTATTTATTCAAAAGCAGAACCAGTTTCAAGAGAATGAGACTCTTTCCACTTCGGCAAATGCCCCTTTCCACAATGTTCCCAGGATCTCATTATCCTCCCATTATGTACTGATGGTATTTGCACCTCTATCCTCGCTCCAAATAGATTGAAGGAGAAATATTTAATTGGTTGAACTATAACAGAAATTCAATGCAAACACAAGAGAACGCATGGAATTTACGAATAATCACTGCTTGTGTTCTAACATTGGTTTGATTTCGGCCGCAGCGGGATAAGTATAGTTATATTGTCCATTTTTAATATGACAAATAATAGGTTTTGTTGTCTTTATTTTACAATTTAGTGAATGAATTGCGACAAAAAATCGAAAAAAGTGTGATGTTTCCGTGACAATTCTACCAAGCTTATCTAATAATCTACTTTTTTTGCTATACTGATGGCAGTGATTATGTATAATTAAAGCCATTGTGCCTTTAAATATTCAAAGAAAAGGAGTGTAATCCTCAGTGAAAAGCATGAAACAACTTATGAAAAAAGGATTGGCTTTAGTTCCACTTAGCCTTGTTTTATTTTTAAGTGGGTGTGAACTGGCTGTTCTCGATCCAAAAGGGCCAGTCGCTCAAACTCAATACGACCTTATCATGTATTCTATTATATTCATGCTGTTTATCGTTGTTGTCGTGTTTGGTGCCTTCGCCTTTATGGTCATCAGGTACCGCGAGAACCGTCCGGGTCGAAAGGAAAGCGACTATGACCCTCACATGCACGGGAATAACTTAATTGAAATAGTTTGGACCGTTATTCCTTTCGTTATTGTCATCGCTCTCAGTATTCCAACGGTGGATTCGTTATTCGAATTAGAGAAGCCTCCTGAGGCAACTGCAGGCGAAGAACAGAAAGAGCCTTTAGTCATTTATGCTACCACGGCAGATTGGAAATGGTTCTTCAGCTACCCTGAAGAGAACATAGAAACAGTCAATTATCTTCACATACCGACAGATCGTCCGATTGAATTCAAGCTTTCCTCTGCTGATGCTATGACAGCCTTATGGATTCCGCGTTTAGGCGGTCAGAAGTATAACATGGCCGGCATGGAAAATACGCTGTATCTTCAAGCGGATGAAGAAGGCGTTTATGACGGGAGAAACTCTAACTTTAACGGTGAAGGCTTCACGAAGCAGACCTTTGAGGTTTACGCCGAAAGCGAAGAGGACTATGACAGCTGGGTAGAAGAAACCCAATCCAGTGCGCCAGAGTTGACGCAGGAGGAATATGATGAACTGCTTAAACCAGGACTTACGGTAGAAGCCGAATATTCTTCTACACACTTGGAATTTGTTGATCATGGCACGAATGATGGCCGCGACTATGCCATAGAACGTCATTACGACTTGTATGGTGATTTGATGCACTTATATAGTGATCAGGAAGCAGAAGACTTTATGGATGAAGAAAATGATGACGATCATGAAAGCTCAGTAGAATAGAAAGAAGGTGAGAACACATGCAATTAGATGAATTTTTCGTAACCGGCGAACCGCTCATTTACGGGGGGATGGTATCCATTGCCCTCGTAACTATAGCTATCCTTTTCATTTTGACTTACTTTAAAAAGTGGGGATGGTTATGGCGCGAGTGGCTGACAACCGTTGACCATAAAAAAATAGGTGTTATGTATATTCTTAGTGCCCTGGCCATGTTGTTCCGCGGAGGCGTAGACGCAATGATGATGCGTGTACAGTTGGCGTTTCCGAACATGAACTTTTTAAACGCCCAGCACTACGACGAAATATTTACGACCCACGGCACGGTCATGATTATCTTTATGGCGATGCCATTCTTAATTGGACTGATGAACATAGTTGTCCCTTTACAAATTGGAGCAAGGGACTTTGCTTTTCCTTATTTGAATGCCCTTAGTTTCTGGTCATTCTTATTTGGTGCCATGTTGTTCAACATATCTTTCGTTATCGGTGGCTCACCGGACGCTGGATGGACAAGTTATACACCACTAGCTGGTGCTGCGATGAGTCCAGGTCCAGGTCAGAACTTTTACTTGATGGGCTTACAGCTTTCAGGTATCGGTACATTAGCGACTGGTATTAACTTGATGGTAACGATTTTAAAAATGAGAGCTCCGAAAATGAAAATGTTCCAGATGCCGATTTTTACCTGGTCAACTCTGATTACATCCTTCATTATCGTATTTGCTTTCCCGATTTTGACTGTCGCTTTAGCTCTTATGACACTTGACCGCATATTCGGAGCACAGTTCTTCACGCTGACGGGTGAAGGAATGCCGATGATGTGGGCGAACTTGTTCTGGATGTGGGGACACCCTGAAGTTTACATTGTTATTCTGCCTGCATTCGGGATCTTCTCTGAAGTTATATGCACGTTTGCTCGAAAGCAGTTATTTGGTTATAAAGCCATGGTGTGGGCGATCATTTTGATTGCCGGCTTGAGTTTCGTAGTATGGGTACACCATTTCTTTACAATGGGTGCCGGAGCCTTTGTAAACTCAGTGTTCTCAATTTCCACCATGCTGATTGCGGTACCGACCGGTGTGAAAATATTCAACTGGCTTGGAACCTTATATAAATCAAAAATTAAAAACACAGTGGCTATGATGTGGGCGCTCGCCTTTATTCCAAGTTTCGTCATCGGCGGAGTCACCGGTGTAATGCTTGGAATGGCGTCAGCGGACTATCAGTTCCACAACACCTATTTCTTAGTGGCTCACTTCCACTATGTATTGATTGCAGGTACTGTATTCGCCTGTTTCTCAGGGCTCGTGTTCTGGTATCCGAAAATGTTCGGACACAAGCTTAATGAGAGAATCGGAAAATGGAGCTTCTGGTTTTTCGTAATCGGATTCCATGTTTGTTTCTTCCCGCAGTACTTCGTCGGTTTAGACGGAATGCCGCGTCGTGTATTTACGATCATTCCAGAATGGATGCCGCTGAACATCATTTCTACAATTGGCGCATTCGGAATGGGAATAGGTTTTGCAATCTTTGTTTTCTGTATCCTTTACAGCTATCGTTACAGCGAGCGTGAAAAGTCTGGAGACAGTTGGGATGATGGTCGTACGCTAGAATGGGCGACGCCGACTCCTGTACCGTTCTATAACTTTGCAACCTTGCCTGAAATTGATAGCCAGGATGCCTATGTGAAGTTGAAAGAAGAAGGCAGAACTACATTTGAAGAAGATAAACTTGAACCTATTCATATGCCTAATAACACTGGGCAGCCAATTATCATGATGGCATTCCTGTTCTTTGCAAGCTTCGGTCTTGTATTTGAATGGATGTGGATGGCGATTGCCTTCTTAATCGGCGGACTCATCATGATGGTGGTGCGTTCCTTTGATTATGACGAGGGTTACCACGTTGAAGTAGATGAAATCAAGCGTATAGAACGCTCGGCAAGGGGGTTATAATATGAGTTCTCATGAACTGAAAACAGGCCCTTTGGAATATAGAAGACAGGAAGATCAAATGACCATTCTCGGTTTCTGGATATTCCTGGGCGCAGAAATCGTATTGTTTGCGACACTCTTTGCCACTTATGCTGTATTATTCGGAAGGACGGCAGATTCAACGCCTCCAATGGAATTGTTTGAACCAGGTATTGTCTTGATTATGACATTCCTGCTTCTGACAAGTAGTTTTACATGCGGGCTGGCTATTCACGAAATGCGAAGAGGCAACGCAAAAGCTTTAAGAAACTGGATGATTGTGACGTTAGTTCTCGGTACAGCATTCTTAGGCTTTGAGATCTATGAATTTATCCATTATGCTCACGAAGGTGCTACTATGCAATCCAGTGCTTATTGGTCCGCATTCTTCACGCTGGCCGGAACTCACGGATTACACGTAACCCTCGGCATCGGCTGGGTCATCCTGCTTCTTATTCAATTAGCGAAGCGGGGTCTCACTCCAAAGACGAGCCGTAAATTCTTCGTTATTGGATTGTACTGGCACTTTTTAGATGTCGTGTGGATCTTTATTTTCACAAGTGTCTATTTGATTGGGATGGTGGTTTAATATGACAGATCATAATAAACGAATCCCCACTCAGCACGTTATCGGTTTTGCTTTATCCATCGCATTGACATTACTAGCTGCCTGGACGGCACTAGGATCCAATTTATCAACGATGTGGATTATATCAAGCATCATGATTCTCGCTGTCATTCAAGCTGGAATACAGCTGTTCATGTTTATGCACGTAGTTGAATCAGACAGTCATAATGGTCACGTGCCTTGGAACATGATGTTCCATGGTGCAGTATTGGCTGCAATTCTTGTGGCAGGTTCTCTATTCGTTATGTCATTCGGGTTCACCCACGACCATGATGGGGAGAACCATGAACAGCACGAGCAGCAGGACAGCGGAGACCACAGTGATATGGATATGGAAGGCGATGGAGAGCACGAAGGTCACTAGAGCTTTTAAATAAATTTGGTGGTGATGTAGTTGGAATTTAATCAAAAAGTGAATAATCAGGAGAGTCAATATGCCCCTGAGCTTCCTAGCAAATATATCGTCGGTTTTATGCTCTGTATTATGTTGACTGCCTTCTCATTATGGGGAGCTGTTTATTCAAGTTATTCACCGAAGCCTTTACTTTATGCAATTGCCGCCTTCGCTTTCTCACAAGCGATCCTACAACTACTGCTTGTTCAAGGAAAAGCTTTGTTCAATAGATAAATGTTCCACAAAAAGCCCGCTGGCCTGATCTTCAGGCAGCGGGCTTTTATATATTTTCTCCATTTAGGGGGAGACTGTTTTATTGGTAGCTTTTTTGCAGTTTTTCTTCTTGCGTTTTAACCACATAGATGATGAACATGATCCAGCCGATTTGGGAGACGAAAAGACCCGCGTAAAAAATCAGCCATAGTGGTGAAAGTGTCGGCGGTGCTACATTAAATACAGCTTGGAAATAATACATCCACATTCCAACGAGCAGAACAGACTGCAGAATCGCTAAAGGTAATTTTTTAAGTTTTATAAACAAGAAAGGTGTAACTGTTGAAAGTAAAAGGAAAACCATGACGATATCCATATCATACAACTCCTTTGGTGAAAATAAAATGTAAGCGCATACTTATCTTTGTTCTTATTGTAACAAAAAATTCTTAAAAAAGACACATAATGTTCACAAATAGTTATTTATTTTTATTCTACCCCATATGAGCCTGGTGCTAACCCTCTTTTGCATACAGCCATCCCATGAAGCACATGACAAAAATAATTCTCATTTAAGCTGTTGTGGTTTAGTATAGAGACAGGTAGTTTTTATTTGTAAATGTGCAAGAGAGTTTCGTGATTTTTGATTAGAGAAATGGGGTCTTGGAAATAGCTCGCTTTCCGCGGGGAAGACGGCAAGCCTGGATAGGCTACACTTATTTGGACAGTTTCGTTAAGGTGAGTTACACTTTACTAAATATTTCAATTAAGGAGACTACACATGACCCCAAGGAATCGCCGTAACTTTACAGATGAATTTAAGAAGCA
>NZ_JAIZEN010000036.1 GCF_024189295.1 Halobacillus sp. A1 | reverse complement strand
GGCTTTATTTGATTATGTCCACTGGTACAATCATATTCGCATTCATGGCACTCTCAACTACCTTAGTCCTATAGAATTTAAGAAGAAACACCTTAATGAAATTGTCTAGTTTTGTGTTGACAATCCACCAAAGCTCTGCTCCTCGCAGAGAGGTTCTTAGCAATGTCGTATTTCTAAGTTCAGCTTGGGTCATGTTAGCTCTACGAAGATCAGTATTTGTGAGGTTCGCTCCAAAAAGGTTGGCTTCTGTTAGGTTGCTCCCTTCCATATTCGCACTAGTTAAATTAGCTTCTTTTAAATCGGCCTCTATTAAGTTTGCACCTTGTAAATTACAATTTTCTAAACTTGAATATTTTAAATCAGCAGATTGTAATTGCATGCCTCTTAAATTTGCGTTCTTTAAATTTAAATTTTTGCCATACTTTCTTATCAACTTACTTAAATTAAAAATTTCTATAACTTCTGCTTCTTTTAGTGTAGTTGTTCCCGCATTTTCGCTCAGAATTTTCCCAGAATCAGTAGCTATAACGGCAAATAATTGCACATTTTGACATTGACTTGTTAAAGCTTCAGCCGTTGTGACTCCTTTTATTTCACCAGTAAGCAATGTTTTGTTTTCTACTAAAGATTTTAAAACTTCATCACTTTCAATAGCCATAAGATATAGAAGTTTATTATCGCTTAACCGTTGAGGTAACTGTTCTTTAACTACATGTAATAAACTTTGCATCATTTGATTCCTCTTTTTGTTAGAATTGAATTTGCTGCTGTAGTACCATTGATACCGAAAAAGTCAGTATAATTAGTATCCACATAATAATTGCTATCTTGATTTTCTGCCCATTGCAAAATGGACTGTTGCTTTAATATACTATCTTCTATGATTAAATAGTCTCTGTCAGCTATAATTTGGTCGAGGTGCTGTAAAACAGTTGCTAAATGAACATGAGCATCTTCAATAATTATAAAGGGCTTTGGTAAGCTCTTTATAAATGAATTAGGTAATAAAGTGGAAATGTTTTGAACATCGCCTTTGATGAATTCAACACCATTTGGTGTTTCTTGAGGCATTATATGGTCCACACCTATAATTCTTGAATTGAGTTTATTTAAATCGCATAGGTCTTTTAACCAGGACAGGCTTGTTTCTGTAGAACCTATTTCTATTATGGTTGAAGGTTTTATGTCGTTAATCATCATTTGGTAGATAGCTATATCATACACACTCTTAAATAAAGGGTTTCCCCGCCAGCTCATTGCGCTCCTAGCTCCTTGACTACAAATACGAGAATAACCATCGAGGTCACTTACGGACATATTTGAAATACGGTCGGAAATTTCAACAAACCTTTCATTTCCTAATATATCCAAAGTAAATAACGCACGTTTTAGACTTTCATTTTCATGCCCATTAGGGAGGTTATCCTCTAAATAACTGATTCCTTCTTGTAAAATAATATTATCAAAGAAAGTAGTAATCCCCTTTTGATCGCTTTGTACTTTTCTTTTTGTTTTTTCTACAGCTTCTCGAATTTCTGATTTACTATAAACACTCAAGCATTTCACTCCAATTCGTGAAAGAAAAAATTTTGACTCAACCTTGAATTATTAATGGAATCTCCAAATTGTTCAGTGATCCCATGAAAATATTTACACCCTTTAAATAATATTAACCGATTATACTTGATAGGAATTTCATGTAAAAGCTCCCATTCATTTTTAGACTTCGTAATCGGATATACATATTTAGCATCAAACTCAATGACGTTATCACATTGGAGGGATCTCAGCTGCTCTTGATTAGGTGCTTCCATTAGTTCTAATTTACGGTGTTTATATATCCCCATTCCTCCCTTTGAATCTTGATCTTTTGATAGATATACAATCCCCGTCCATCCTATTCCATGATCTAAGTGCACTTTAGTTTTAGCGATGTTATGTTTAGTTGAGTAACGGAATTTTCCAAAAACATACTTTTCGGGTGATATTTTTATTTTTTTCTCTATTAAATCCTCAAATTGTTCTTTAATGGTAGAAGAATAGAATGGCTTTTCACTCTCTGCTCCTGGAAAATTCTGTTCATCCCCGAAAGTATTATACTTAGTGTTCAATGCAACATTCCGTACCTGATCCGGTTTTGAATAGAACCCATCAATCACTATAATGTCTTTTGGTAACATCTACTTTGACTCCAAGAAGAAAAAATTATGAGTTATTCTACAGTTTTCAGGGGAATCTCCAAATCCAGATATAGGAGCATGATATAGCTCTCTTCCTTTGAACATAACCAACCGATTATATACTGGACTTACAGACGAAACCAATTCCCAACAACTAAGATCCGCTTGGTCCCTGTGAATAACTTCTCTTTCAAATTCAGTTGCGTCTTCAAAGCCCAACTCTCTTGCTTTATGATCGCTAGGGGGACCTTCTAACCCGGTTTCTTTGTGCCGATAAAACCCCAAACCTTTATCTGCTGGTGCATCTGGAGTTAAAAAAACCATAGCAGCCCAATCTATGGTGTCAGCATGTACTTTAGGTAATGAACCAGTCTCTTCAGTAATTAAGCGAAAACCGCCAAATGTAAATCTATCTGTGTCAACAACAATTTGGTTACCAACAAGTTTCTCGAATGAGATTCTTAAGGAATCTGAACTAAACACTTTATGGCTTTGATAACCTGGGTAATTTAGTTTTGCAACACTTGCATATTGTTCGTCTAATGCTAAGGATCGAATTTGATCAGGCTGAGAATAGAAATCTTCAACTAATATAATTTTTTTATCCATAAGTATCTCTCCTCATTTTTTAGTTTCAAAGAAAAAACGGTGCATTAACCTTGAATCTCCCGCGTTTGTTCCAAATCCTTCAGTTCCTCGGTGGAATATTTTTCCTGCTTCTTTTATAACTAAGCGATTATACCTCATGGGAATGAACATTGTAGTTTCCCATGCATCTAAGTCAGTTTGTGAATTGTTGTATACAGTTTCTTTCCATTCCTCAAATGAATCAAAATTATTTTCCACCAACCATTCTTGGTCTGGTGGCCCTGTCAATCCAGAATCTTTATGTCTGCAGATCGTAAGCCCCCCATTTCCTGTAATTTCATTAGGAACTAAGTAGACTATTGCAGCCCATGTGTTACCATCGTAATGAGTATATCTATGGGTCTGGTCACCTTCTAAGTTAAACGCTAAAGTACCAAAACCAGAGCGCTTTGGATCAACAATAATTTCTTCACCTATAATTTTTTCAAAAGCTGTTATAACCTCTTCACTATAGAAAAGTTTCCTTGATTCATAGTTGAAACCATCATTTATGTAATCCTCGGTACCTAATGCAAGTTTTCTTATCTTATCAGGTTTATTATAAAAATCATCTACTACGAAAAGAGAACTACTATTAGTATTCATAATTAGACCCTCCTAAAAAAGGAGAGAAGATTAATTCCCTCCTTTAATTCAATAATTATACTAATTTACATTAGTTGCAAAAATATCATCGATTTCCTTTTGTTCTTCCTCTGTGTGTTCCACCAGTGCAGTAATCCGCGGCATGTTGTTAACTGATACACGTGCATACATGGTGTTGTCGAATTGCTCTAAAGTACTTTTTTCCTCATTAGTTTTCTTCATCTTACAACTCCTCCCAGTAAATTTATTGTTCTTTTTCCATTTAGACTGAAAATAAAGAACAAATTCACAATAAAATAAAATTCCGAAAATTTCAAGTATTGTGATGAAAAACCTTGTAAAAAAGTGTAAAAAGGTAAATGTTAACGAATTATTTAAGGAGTTTTTGAAAAATAGAAAAAGGCAGGGGGTTAATATACTATAAGAGAATTAAATTTCTGATTAGTGTTAAGTAAAGAAAGACCATTAGTCTGTTTGAATAGAGTAGGAAGAGAGGCGACAAACGAACCCTCCTCCTTATAAAACTTGATTCACCAAAAAAAATAACCTTACAGGGAGTCAAATCGCTCGTAAGGTTATTTTTTGTGATATGTTATTTGTCTTCACAAAGCCCATGTTCGCATGCCAAAGTTGGACCAGAGGGCGAAAGCGAGGCATATAACATGGATGGCAATTGCAGCGTATGCAGAGGGGTAATATGTAGACAATATAATACACGCTGACTCAAATGAGCAAGTAGGGATCCTGTGGTACAGCGTAATTCCAGAAATAAATGCAGCATACTTATACCATATCTTAATAGATGATAATCATAGAGTGAAAGGTTTTGGGACAAGCACTATTGAAAAGCTCCAAGATACACTTAAAGAACAGGGGGTAAAATCAATTGGTTTAAGTGTTTTTGGAAAAAATGAGGGAGCTTATCGATTATACAAGAAGCTGGGATATTCAAATACGAGAATATCTATGGAGAAAACCTTATAAGTGAATGGTTAAATCCGAGGGACGTATTACTTTATCTCGATTTCGAGTCTTAAACAAACTGGGGCGCGCGACAAGTTCTGCTATAAGCGCTTTTCAGCGCGAAAAAGCAGGGAATTTATTGGCTTAAATTTCAACTATACAATGAAGGATGGGAATGAAGGAACCAGGTTTCTGGAAACCATCCCGTTAATACTCCTGCATGCGTTGAGACGGACAGGTCTCTTGGTATGAAGCACAGGTGAAGGCGGCAGAACAAAGGCTAAAGCCATTTGTAAAGAAAAGGTATGCTTGAGGATATGCCGGACGGCTAAAAACTAATTATGGTGAGAATCGTTCTTTGAGATAGGAACTGACGAACTTCCGAAGGTAAGGGTCTAAAGTTTCGAACGTAAGGAAACTTACGTGTCATCTTACGATGATGTGAGTGGTGTGGAGTAAAATTGCCCCATATGAAAGACGCTATACCGAACCAAGGCGGTATCCAGCTCACAGGCTTACAGGAAGCACCTAATTCTAGTAATAATAGCTACGTTGTATGGTACTTGGAAAGCAAGGAACGTTGAATCACGGGCTGTCACCCGAAACGGTTGCTATAAAGCTATGCTGAAAAGCATTTATCCTTGTGAGGGTAGGGGAATGACCGATGAAACTTTTGTAATGGAAGTGGAGGAATAGCCCCAAGTCTAGAGTATGAAACGATTATTTTCCTAACGTGAATGGCACCGATCGGGTAGGAACGTGGGAACATCACTCCAAAGGAGGGATGCCACAGTGTCAACGCTGCGAAACTGGGATTATTATAATATGACGGAGACCTTTACGGATCTTCATGAAAAAGCGAGTCAGGGACATACGTTTTCTTATCTATATGAATCCATCATATCTAGAGAAAACATCCTGCTCGCCTTTCGCATGATCAAAACCAATAAAGGTTAAAACACCAGGAACCGATGGGAAGACCATCGATGACATGAAAAAGCTCTCAGAAAATGATCTGGTAAATGAAGTCCGAACGAAACTTCGAAACTACCGCCCGAAGAAAGTTAGAAGAGAATGGATTGAAAAAGAGAACGGAAAATGGAGACCTCTTGGTATTCCATGCATCCTGGATCGAGTAATCCAACAATGCTTCAAACAAGTTCTCGAACCGATTGTAGAATCTCAATTCTTCAAACATAGCTACGGTTTCAGACCCCTACGGTCTGCTCATCATGCTATGGCAAGAATACAATCTTTGATTAATCGCGGTCAACTTCATTACGTCGTTGATGTAGATATTAAGAGTTTCTTTGATAACGTAAATCACCGTCTATTAAAGAGGCAACTCTGGAACATCGGTATTCAAGACCGTAAGGTACTGGGGAAGCCTCTTTAGTAGAGGCGAGTTCTTTTGGTCTCGGTTCCGTTTCATATACCACTTTTGCAGAAGGGATTGTTGAAATTGGCCTATCCGACGTTGATTTTGCTTCTGCGGAAGGATGTGCAGCATCACTGCACCCGAAGTAGGTAATGACGACACAGCTATTTCATATTGGGTTACATCCAAATGCTTTTTTTTATATATTTTTCCAAACCACCTTATTCTTGATAACATAAAAGATGATAAGAAAGGGGTTGATTTGATGACCCCCTGATAAACAATATAGTTGATTGGGAGGAACCAAATGAGAACCTCATTTCTCATTCAATTTCTGAACTCCTCATGGATGAGCAATTGCTTCACACCTACGAGCAGCTCAGTGACCAAAAAAAGATGATTCTTCATTATTCCATTTTTCATCAACTAAAAAATAAAGAAATCGCATCTCTATTAAATTGCAGCCCTCAAAATGTTTCAAAAATAAAGCGTCAAGCAATTGACAGTTTAAGGAGTGGGTATACCGATGGTTAATAAAAATCATATAATCGTAGAAGTTTTGGAAGAAATGAAGCCCAGTATTCAAAAAGGGGTCAAAAATACAACGTTCCAAGAAAGAGAAGACTTAGACCAAGAAATAGCTTTTCGTTTGGTCCAAAAGACAAGGGAGATGGAAGTGGTTTCTTTTTGGGAATTTAAAAAACAATACGATAATCGGGAAAAAATTTAACAAATTGGTTTCATAACGAAGGCTACTTCTTCTTTATACAATGAAGACAAAATAAAAGGAGAGATTCAGATGAGTATTGATGAAAGAGTTATCCGAGAAGATTCACCTACGAGGTTTATTCAAACCCTCCAAAGACAGTTGGTTCGGGAAAACCCGAGCGCACTTCCTGAGAATGGGATTAACGGTGAGCTAAACGATGAGACAACCGAATGGGTCACTCGTTTTCAAGAAAGAAAAGGACTCACTGTTGATGGAGTCGCCGGACCGGAAACGTTGGGACGTCTTCGTGATGACATTATCTATCGTGTAGGAGATTCCGGAAAAGGGGTAGAACTCCTCCAAGAAGACTTGATGTATTTTACGGTTGACTTGGCATATGGAGCGAGTGGTGAATTTGGGACAGGTACAGAACAAGGGGTCAAAGATTTCCAATACTTTAACTTTATGGTCGTCGATGGCGTCGCCAGTCCTGATGTTTTTTATAAAATTGATGAGCTACGCGAAACGATCCTCATTCAAGAAGGGGACGAAGGGGCGCACGTTCGTCGTATCCAAGAGCAGTTAAACGAACAGGATAGTGTATATTTCCATTACGGTAGATGGAGGCTATGGTGATGAAGTAGTTTCTGCCGTAGAAGAATTTCAGGAAGCTAATAATCTTAATGAAGATGGAATTGCCGGTCCACGAACGGCTAATTTACTTGATTTGGAAGCAGAACACCCTTACAGTGATGAAGAAATGGCCCAAATGTTAGAAGAAAAAGGTATCTCATCAGAGCAAGTATCCGAATCTACAAAATTACACTACATCAACCTTGTTGAAAGTAAGGATGCGTTTGCAGATGCGTTGGAGTTATCTTCTCCTGCTATTGAAATGGACGAAGTTGGTGTTATACGTTTAAAGATGGATACTTCGCTTACCGATAAGATTATTCAGGTCTCCGGACAAGTTTCAGGCAACGAAAATCTAAATTTCTATTGTCACATTGATGAAAGAACAGATGAGATTATAACCATTACCGTATTCAATGCCAAAAGTTTTAATTACGATGATGAGGTGAAACTACGTGGCTATAATGTAATGGATGATGAAATTAATGATATCGATACTCAATGGGTGGAGTTGGATAATGTTCTATTATCTTCAAGCCTTGCATATAAAGCAGAAGATAGTACCCAAACAAGTAGCGTTTCAGCTTTTTCAGACGGTTCCGAATATATTCCTGGCGATATGGAAGACTGGAGTAAGGCACTTGTCTGCGAGGCTGCTTCTATCTCATCCTGTGGTATTTTGACAACTGCTTTAGGATTTGCAGGTGGTATTGCTTGTTCGGCGGCATGGGCTTATACCACGACAGTTCTAGAACCAGACACATGTGACAATATATATGACTATATTTATCAGTAAACACAAAGGCTGGCGCTTTAGCCAGCCTTTATGTTTGATTGTGGGTTTATCGTGGAATAGATTTACATATGGAGGTTGTAAAATGTTTTTTATAGCAGGTACAATCATTATGTCAATAGCTCTTATAGTTGCACCTTTACTCGCTTTTTTTTACCCCTATTGGAAGGAACAAAAAGGAGAGCGAGTTTCAGAAAGACAATTATATCTTTACAGGGGTGGTGGTATTGCAATTCCATTGCTAGCTTATGTGGTTCTTCAATTAGTTGGCAGATAAAACTTTTTGAGAACACTAGCGTAACAACTTTGAAGGGTCAGTAATTATACTATCGGATTAAAGAGCATTAATAAATAATACTTAATGATGTCTATGATGCTTAGGAGGACGCACGGTTATTAAAAAATCAAAACTACGCTTACAAAAAGGAAAGTAGACAAATGTCTACTTTTTTTTTGGTTATTTTTCCGTTTCTTCTATCTCAAAAGACAATAATACAAATAAAGGTTATATATTCTACCACTGGGATGAGGGAGGGGGGATAAGTACTATTTTTGAATTTTCTCAAGGATAGTTGTTTTTGGTTTGAGTTTTGTTCTTTATTAATTGAATGATTAATTTTAGGAGGGAACACCTATGGAGATTATAGTTTTTACTCAGAGCGGTTGTGTTTTTTGTGACAAGCAAAAAAAATGGATGGATGCTCATAAAATTAATTATTTTGAAAAGGACATTTTACAAAGTGAAGAGAATTATAAGGAGTTTTTAAATCATAAGCCTTTAGGAGTTCCTTATACAATTATTGATAAGGATGGAGTGTTCCAAAAATTTTCTGGTTTTACTTCTAAACTAAAAAAGAAATTGCAGGACCAAAACCTCTCTTAGAAAGGAGAGGTTTTAATTTATATTATATATTATGTATCAATATAACGTAATACTATGTATATATATTGCGACTACATGATTTTAGGTGGAAAACATTGATGTGCCTTCCGTCTATAAAACGCAAGTTAAATAGACGGTAAAATGACCATCAGGGTGAATTGTTTATAAACCTATTTAGCGTTTAAGAACTCGTCTATGTTTATGTTTTGCTCTTACCATGCGTTTAGTATGCAGTTTTAGACTGGATAATGGATAATCGAAAATTGGATTTGACGGATAAAAAGTATCTCAGGGCATCCATGTGAATGTAGAGAAACAAAGTATTTTAAAAAGACCAAACGATTGAACCGCCTTAATTGATTTCACAAAATGTTACTTAAGATATCGAACGGTTCCACGAATTATCACACATTGGGTGCCTGTAACCTTATAGGCACCCAAACTATCATAAAAGGGGTTGATTTAACCTTGCCAATAGGCGTCTGGGCTTACTTACATACCATCCCCGAGTGTCTTATAACCCAATCTGTGATATTTCCCTATCATGGAATTCTCATTTTAAATGGCTATCATGCCGTTTCTTAAATAAGATGCTTTTTGGGTCCCAGCTTTGTTCTTTTTACTATCAAAAGGTACCTTGTCTTCTACTATTACATTTATGCAAGTGAATTTTACGCGTTGGTTCCTTCTTTTCTAATTGAAAGACTTTAATAAAATAATATATATAGATGTGAAATACACATATAAAATTTTCTCTAAAAAACGAGGAACCTAGGGACATATTACGATTTTAAGATTTCATTCGCAAGGAATAGAGGTCTCGATGTAACCTTTTTCTGTGACTCATCGATTTTAATGAGTTAGAAATTGGTAGCCATTCAGTATTACTTCATCAATTTCGAGCTGTTCACCGAGTATCACACATTGGGTGCTTGTGAGGATTATGGATCCGCCTCTCCCAAAATGAACGGGAAGGGGGAATTGGTTTTTGCCTTTCTAACAGTGAAACATTGAAGCTTATATCATTTCTTTCCCTTTTGGTTCATCCGGTCTATCATCCATGTGAGGATTCGTTTTTCCTTTAGCCTTTAACAATAACTCTTCTAAAGTGGGCTTCTTCGTAGCAGGTTTAACGATTATTACTTTATCATGGAGCAGGAGTTCAACCTGAGAGCCGTTTGTTAGCCTTTGGTTCCTTACAAACTGATTAGGAATGCGGATAGCCAAACTATTGCCCCATTTTCGAAACGTTGTCAAATGGCTAATCTTCTTCTTTTTTTCCTCGTTATCTTTATTGGGTTTGCAGTTCATTTCCTCACTCCATTTCTTCGAAGATATAGTAAACTATTAGTTTTTGATGCGTTATGATCAACTGCTTCCGTTTTACAAGCTTTGACTTTTAATGCTTTTAGTTTCCCTTACGACTCTTTCCACTTTAACCATTTCCGTAGTTGTTGTACTCAAAACGTTCCAATATTTTAGTTTAAATTTAGAATCTGCAACTAGATTGAAGAATTAAATATGTAATTGACTTAACACGTTTTTAATGTGTACTTTTAAGAACAAAAATGCTCATTACACACGCGGAACAAAAAGAATCATGAATTCGACAAAAGGATTTACATTTCGCCTTTAATGAAGTAAAATAATAATATACAATATATGGGAATTATGGGAGGTAAAACCATATGAAACAACCTTTTGAAATTAGTTTAAAAGCGGCACGTGTACACTGTGGCTATACGCAAAGCTCTCTAGCAAAAAAGTTAGGTGTTACGAAACGTACTATAGGATGCTGGGAAAAGGGTCAAAGGGAGGTCAGGCCGTACGCCTTGTACGCAATGGCATACATCTTCCAAATGGATGCTGAACAGATTAGTCTGCCTGAGTTGAACAAGAAATAATGTCAAAACTGTAATGGTGAAGATGGCGTAACACAGAATGATTGGAAGTTAATGGGGAAAAAGGTCACGTGTAATGAGAAATAGGATACAAGGTGTGCGAGGTCTGAACTGGCGTTACGAATCTGTTTGAGGGACAAATAATACGAGAAATAGTACAAAACAAAAATAGCTCTGCAATGCGGTAAACGCACCAGAGCTATAAAAATTAATTAGTGTTACTACTCTGACCCCTCCACGGGTCAGAACTACTTGCTTCAATCTTCACGAAAGTCACAACCTAACAAACAAATATGAGAGGTGTGTTCGTACATGATTGCCACAAATAGTTTATTTAATAACCATTTTAGCACTATTTCCAAAAAATGCAACAATCCACATACAGAATACAAAAATTTTAATTTGGAAGATGATAACGATTTAATTGGCCAGGGTGGAAACAATAGCAAGGCAACGACAACAAGTGACAGTGGTGATAATAGCCTGTCTGAACAACGCGTGCACGTACCTGACAACATTCATGTATCGTCTTATCTAAAGGACTATCTAAAAACTCTGGTTCTCCCTAACCAAATCGACAATAAGTTCTTAATAAAAGTCGGGGAGGACGCATTAAAAAGTAAGATGGAATACGTGGAAGAGCACAACATGATGTATAAGAAGTTAAAAAAACGTGTACCGGATAAGCTGAATTTCGATGAAGTAGCTGTTATCATGATGTCACTCTTTACGTTTCGAAACATTCAAATGACGGAGCGTGTGGATGATACCCTTCTTGCGGTATATGACCAAGATATAAATTCTCCGAAGTTTGGAACATATAATTCAAGTCGTGAGTACTTTTATCAAATCATGGAGCGACTTGGGCCAAGCTTTAAGCAATACGAGATGGAGGACGTTATACACAAAATCAAACGGGTTGTACCAATGGTCGAACCGACAAAAGAGCGTCATTTGTTTGCTGTAAACAACGGTATTTATAGTCAACAATCGAAGCGATTAATGCCCTTCAATGATCAATATGTGTATCTTACAAAAATTCCTATTGATTATAAACTGAATCCAATTAACCCTTTATTGACGGCACCCGATGGATACCGATGGGACATTGAATCGTGGTTTTGTGACATCACAGACAACGATGCTGATACAATTAAATTATTGTGGCAAGTCATTGCGGACTGTTTACAGCCGAATTATTCTCGTCACAAAAGTATATGGTTTTACTCCGAAAAAGGAAATAATGGGAAAGGAACTGTCGGTCAGTTAATCAAGAATCTGTTGGGGAAAGGGAATTACGGATCGTTATCTGTCGCAGATTTTAATCATGAGTTTATGAAATCCACGTTGCTAGGCGTTGCAGCGAACATCGCTGACGAAAATGATGTAGATATGTTTATTGATAGTGTCAAGGATTACAAGGCGTCGATCACAGGTGATGATATGAATATCAATAGAAAATACGAGCAGCCACTGCGTATCCAATTTAACGGTACGAACATACAAATGATGAACGGACTGCCGAAAACAAAAGATAAATCCGAATCGTTCTATCGCCGCATTATTCTCGTTCCGTTCTTGAAATCTTTCACAAATAACGGCGAACGAAAGTACATCAAGAATGACTATATTAACCAAAAAGAAGTATTAGAATATGTGTTACACAAAGCCTTAAGTATAAATTTCGACGAGTATATTGTGCCGCAGCGATCGTCGGAGTTGCTTGACCAGTACCGTGAAAAGAATAATCCTGTTATGGAATTTTGGAACCAACTAAAAGATGAATTTTCTTGGGGCTTATTACCAACCCAGTTCCTGTACGACTTGTATCTAAAATGGGATGAAAAAAATAATCCGAGCGGAAAGGCGATGGCAAAACGAAATGTCATTGAGCAATTAAGAAATGTCATTAGTTCTCAAGGCGATCCATGGGAAGATCGAACAAGCAAAAGCGCATCACCTGTTCGCTCAAATAAACGTATGGACGATGATGAACCCCTTATCAGTGAATACGGATTAGACATTCCTGAAGTGAGAGGGAAACCAAGCGAATGGATGCATCCAAGTTACAATGGTACGAATGGGGTCAGAAAACGTGAGTTTACTCGCAGAATGTCATATAGAGGGTTTGTAAGGATCTAAATAAAACTGTGTATCACTTTGTGTATCACTTTCGACGTTTTTTGTATCACCTTAGGCTAAAATGTATCACTTAGATTGGTAGTTTTGCTTGAAGGGGTCACAGAATCACATCAAGCCACACAATAAAATGTGCGGATGTATCACTTTTGCCGGAAATGTATCACCTTTGATACACTTTTTTTATGCCAAAGTGATACACCTAAAAGTTGATATATCAAGGGTTGTAACGCTTTGTATCACTTGTATCACCTTTTTTAGTAAACAAGTATTGGAACATTAATTTTGGTGGTATGTAAATATATAGAAAGTTTTCGTTTTTTGGTGATACAAGTGATGCAGGTACTATTGAAAATATGAGGTGTGAACATAAACTCCCAATCTACTTGTTAACTAAATCTTATAGTGCTTCTATATTATTTTCATAATATAGAAATTATATAGTTATATTTGATGATGTATTTCACGTTGAGTATTTCGGAATAATAAAATCACACCATCTGTGGTGGGGGAGAGTGGTATCTGACGCTAATAAAATGCGGACTCAATTATATCTGTTAACGATTTCTTAACTTCAAATCCTCAATCTGTAATCGATGTCCTCACCTGAAATGTTTTTACATTTATATGGAAAATTAGTGAATGTTATGAGAAAATTAAAGAAAAGTTTGAAAAATAGTGGGTGAGAGAAGAACTATGGTCGATTCTATAAAAGCTCGCAATTTGGGTGATGAATACCAAATATTGTTCTTTTGGTTAAAAGCATGTGATATGTTAAGAGACTACTCTAATATAGATGAGATATCTTATGAGGATTCGGGGATAAAGTCCCTTGATGATGTAGTAGTTAGCTATAAAAAACCAATAAGGGATATGAATGGAAAACTAATATATAAAGAGTATTACCAAGTGAAATATCATGTTGATTATCGAGGTAACATAACAGTTGATAATCTGATGAACCCTAAATTTATTAATGCTTCTAAGTATTCTTTTTTAGAAAAGGTTTATGAGGCATTACCTGTTTTAAATAAAGACAATCAAACAGGAATTGCAATTTTAGTTACACCGTGGCCAATTCATCCTGATGATGATTTAGCTAAACTTAAAATCATTGACGCTAAAGCAGGTAACTTTAAAGAAGAAAGTTTATTTGATGGGAAAAACAAATCTTTTGCAGCGAATTTGAGAAATAAATTAAAGACTCATTTAGGGGTTACTCAAGATACAGAATTAGGAGATATACTAAAACCTATTCGAATATGGAGTAGTTTTTATCAATATGAAACATTAGTGAAGACGTTAAATGTACAGCTTACATCAGTAGGGTTAAAGCCTTATGATTTCACACAACGTATTAATCCGTATATTAGTTTGCTGCAGAGATTATTTCAAGAAGGAACAACAACATTTAATAAGGAAGAATTAATAGAGATTTGTAAGGGAGAGGGTTTGTGGTCAGGTAATAATATTATGTTAGCAGAAGAGAGTCCGGTAGGAATAAGGAGTTTCTTACGGAGGGCTGAAAATATGGAAAATGATACTTCTGCAATGACATGTTTATTAGATTATTTTAAGGGCCGCTATCTTAAAGATAAATATAGGTGGAATGAGGATGTTAAAGGAACAACAGAAGAATTTATAAGGAAACACTTAATTGAAGGACGTTCTTATTGTATTTACTTAGATACTCATTCAAGTGTGGCTTTTACAACTGGTTTTTTTCTTGATCCAAAGTCGGGTGTAAACGTTGTTCCTATACAGAAAGGGTTAAGTGGGAGGGAGGTCTGGAGATCAAATTCTAAAGTATCAAAAGAGCAATACACTTTTTGGGAAGTCGAGCAAGAAATTATTGATGAAAACGGAAACGATATAGTCATAGTAATAGAAATGACTCATCCAGCGATTGATGATGTAGAGGAATATATAAGTAGTAATAATTTATCAGCTAAATCAATTATAAGATTTCATTTTGAAGATGGTCCGAGTTTTAGCTCAATTCAAGATGGAATACATGCCAGGTACCTTGCTAATGATATTTCTTTAACATTAAATACACTCTCTAAAGAAGATAGGAAAAGACGATATCATATTTTTGGTTCAGGACCAAATGGGTTTTGGTTCTTTTTAGGACAATTATCAAGAAACTTCGGTCAAGTAACATTATATGAATATGACTTTGAAATCTCAAAAGAGTATTATGAGACTATTAATTTACCTTAACAGTGTGGGAGAGGATTATTAATGGAAGTTAAAACATATTTTAATGATTTTTTATCGAATATAAGACTAACAGAAAATCAAGAGAATAATTTAAAAAGTGGCCATAGCACTTTGAGAAAAAGGTTATTAGAAGATGAGGATATCTCTTCTATTATTGTTAACACATTCTTACAGGGGAGTTATAGGAGAGCAACAGCTGTTCGACCCAAGAATGGAAATAAGTCTGATGTGGACGTTATAGTTGTCACGAATTTAGACACTACCGAGTATACGCCTCAAGAAGCATTAGATTTATTTATCCCTTTTTTGGATAAATATTATGAAGGAAAATATAAAATGCAAGGTAGATCTATTGGAATTGAGCTAAGTTATGTTGAGTTAGATTTAGTGATAACTTCTGCTCCCTCAGAGTCTCAAAAGGAGCTATTAACAACAGAAAGTGTATTAACCTCATACTCCATAGATGAACTAGAGAACTGGTCTCTTTCTAAATCATGGAATGTGAATAATCAACAAGTAGCTGATGAACCAGCATGGAAAACAGAACCTTTATTAATACCTGACCGAGATGCAGGCAAGTGGGAAAAAACTGACCCGTTAGCTCAGATAAAATGGACTTGGAATAAAAATGCAGCTTGTAACAGACATTATGTAAATCTTGTCAAAGCCTTAAAGTGGTGGAAAAAGTTAAACCCTGAGCCCAAATATCCAAAGGGTTATCCATTAGAACATTTAATAGGAGCATGTTGCCCAGACGGTATAGAATCTGTTGCCAAAGGAGTAACGTTTACGTTAGAAAACATTGTGTCAGAGCATCCAGAAAAACCTATTTTGAAAGATCATGGTGTACCAGAGCATGATGTATTTAAACGAATTAATGATGAAGAATATGAAGAATTCTTTGATTTAGTTACAGAAGCTGCTTCACTTGCAAGACAGGCATTAGACAGTACAGATAAAGTAGAAAGTATTGAATTATGGAGAGAGTTATTTGGTTCTAAGTTTCCAGAGCCACCAGCCAGTGTGAAAAAATCACAGAACGGATTTACTCCAAGAACTGAGCAAACCTCCTCAGTTTCTGGTGGAAGATTCGGGTGAGTATAAAGAGGGTTCCAAGTGACTCATTACTAAAGGGACGAAGAGCGACTGAATTTTTAGACGGAATAGAAATAATTGATGATTTACAATGGCAAGAACCCATTAGTAAATGGGTTCTTCATTGTTGTCTGTACTCAGACGAAATAGAAACCTCAGTCATACCAAAAAGCACGGAATGGTATATACTTATTGACGATAATTACCCTATGGGAAGTATTAGTGTTTACCCTTCTAAACAGAATAGTATAACTCAAACTTTTCCGCATCAAATGTACAATGGGGAAGGTTACAGTGATTCCCCTTGGAGAAGTGGTTTATTATGTCTTGATACAAATGTCAGAACATTGGGGATTCTTGTACCTAATGAAGAGCCTTTTCAAGATGAGATGCGTTTAGCTTGGTATATTTTGAGAGCAATCGAGTGGTTAAAAGCAGCTTCAACAAATAAACTCACTTTGGAAGATGAACCTTTTGAGTTGGTTGACTTTCCGGAATGGTCTTCACTAAAGGTGGGATTTTCTGAAACGCCACAATCATTTAGGTTTTGGAATTCTAAAGATATTAAATTTGGACTCGCTACTTTTTCAATACTAAATAGTGGAAATTTTTTAGTAAGGGAGTTTAAAAAACTTAATGGTATGTGCGTCCGAAAAGTGAATTGGGGATATTATCCATCTCGATTTGAAAGTGATGATCGAATATTGGGTTCTTGGCTACTTTTAAATGAAATGCCACACTTTAAACCATGGCAAGCTCCATTAACTTGGGGAGAGTTTACCAAAATTTGTAGAGTACAAGGAATTGATTTATGGAATATTATTAGGCAAGTCAAAAAAAAGCATAATTATCAAAATAAATTAGTCCACATATTATTAATAGGCTTTCCTATTAAGAGGAAATTAAATGATGACTACACAGAGATTTTTTGGAAAGGGATTGAAATCCCTCTCTTTATTAATAATAATTTTAACTTAAAGATAAATATTAATGGCAATATAAAAAATGAGCACAGAATTAATATTAATGGGCTAGAAAGAATAAAATGGATGCACTCATTCAATTGGTCAAAAAAAGCTGTTATGAGTCGTGGGATGTTACCAAAGTCTATTAACGAATCGAAAATATTAATAATTGGTGCAGGCGCGCTTGGTTCCTCTGTTGGAGAGTTACTAACAAGAGCGGGTGTGGAAAAATTGGGTATTATTGATTACGATAACTTGGAAATGGGGAACCTCACTCGACACAATTTATTAGTAACTGAAGTAGGAAGAAGTAAAGTAGAAGCACTAGCTAACCGTCTAAATAAAACTTCAATTCATTCTAAAGTCACATTCTATTCTGGAACCTTAAAATATATTATAGAAAATAATATTGATGAGTTAAAAAAGTATAGTGTGATATTAGATTGTACAGGAGAAGATGAGGTCTTAGAATATTTACAACAATATATATGGCCTGCGACAAAACGATTTGTTTCCATATCTTTAGGTTTTGGTGGAAAAAGGCTATTTATCTTTAGTAATTGCGGCTTAAACTTTAGATATAACTTATTCAGAAAGTTGACTAACCCATGGTTACTGGAGGAAAAAAGATGGTATGAGGAAACAGAATTACCAAGAGAAGGTCTGGGATGTTGGCATCCACTTTTTCCTGCTAGGATTGATGATGTTTGGATCATGGCTGCAACGACAGTAAAGAAACTAGAAACAATTTATGGAGAAACACATAAGCCATTATTTAGTGTATATGAGCAGGATGACAATAATGGGGCCTTTAGTGGACTAGATTTAGTTTATAATGAGGTATATGATGAATAATCTTATTTTTACTGAAAGTAATGAAAGGTTTAAAGTAAGTATTCCCAATAAATTATTAAATGAAGTTCAAGGGCTATGCGAATTATCATTTCCAAATGAAACAGGAGGCATTTTAATTGGTAGCTATTCAGAAGAATTTAAATACGCGAATGTTTCTGAAATCATAGTTGCTCCATCTGACTCAAGAAGTGGGCCAACATGGTTTTTACGTGGAAAAAATGGAGTGAAAAGAAAATTAGATAGATTATGGTTCCGAAAAAAATATTATATTGGTGAATGGCACTATCACCCCGATTGTAGTTCAAAGTTAAGTTCTCAAGATATTAAACAAATGGTTAATATTTCTAATAACGAAAATTATAAATGTCCTGAACCGATATTACTAATAGTAGGTGGAAAATCCAATTCATGGGAGTATAGCACTTATGTGTTTCCGAAGGGTAAGGCATTCGTTCAATTGAATAATGAATAATTATAAAGAAGTTGTTTGAAGAAATATCTACAAAGGTTAGAAACACAAGCAAATTGATACATTGTAAACGCTAAACTAGAGTTAACAGTTTTCAACATTTAACTTTCAACAGATTTCCACAAATAAGATTAAACAGTTCTGGCTATTACTAAAACACTTTCAATATACTTATTTTAGTTAATTGAAAGT
>NZ_JAIZEN010000035.1 GCF_024189295.1 Halobacillus sp. A1 | reverse complement strand
CTTTTAAAATGAATGAATATAGTTTGAAAGTCGTAGGACCCTTATTTATTTTAAACGCATAAGAAAGCGTTGTATGTTTATCCTTCTTCTGTAATAATCCTCTACCTTACTTAATCATATTTATGAGAGGGAGGGGTGAATTGTATGGGTAAAAAAACGACGATAGAGATGGAACTGGAAGTGTTTAAATACTGGAAAGAAGTGTTATTAAAAGAAGGGTTTAAGCTATACGAGTCGAATGGAAATATTTTAATTTATAAGAATATACGTAATAAGCAAATTTATAGGATAAAGGTTTACTAATAAATAGCCAAAACGGTTTACTATGATGACTCGATAATGACAAAGGAAATAAGTGCTTACAAATCTTCTGAGAAAACAGTTATAGTATTCTAGGTTGTTGTAATTTATACGGTAAGAAAGGGTCAAACTCTAAATTTTTCATCCTAACTCTATAAGATTGCCTGAAATGATTATAAGGCATTAACTTACTTATATCCGAAATATCGTCTATTTCAGCAATAATTGATTGATTGCTAGGAATCGATAACCCATTAAAAACAATTCTTAGTTCATTTTGATAAGCGTATTCATGTGGTTTTTTAAATACACCATATTTTCCATGAAAGTTTTTAGTATCAACGTATTCAACAACTCCGGGAATAGCTTTTAGGTTACGATTTGAATATTTCTTGCAAAGTTTATTTACCCTTATAATGAACTCTTCATAATCAGTGATAATTAAAACATAATCACCAAATTCTTTTACTTGTGGATCAACTAATCTTGATATAGATCCTTTTTCATAGGCCTTCAAAAGTTCGGAATGGATTGAAAACATACAAAAAACGGGTTTATTTGTTGAATACCCATAATTCCTTTTTATAGGTCCGATTATGGAAGAGGTAACATCCTCAAGTACATTACCTTCAGGATCTGTAACAAGAACACTTCTCCCCTTTTTCATTAAAACCTTAGGCTGATATAATTCGTCAGTTCCCTCATATTGGTCATGACGCATAGCTTTGTCCAACTCTTTATGTTCCATGTCTTGAAAATAACCTAAAGGACGAGCAAAAATTTTCCCTTCTTGAAGACTCTTCATATGTTCATATTTCCCGAATTTTATAACCTCATGAATATAGATAGTTTCTATAGTTTCCATACAATTAAGAACCCCCATAATCCAAATTAACAATATATCCCTATTTTAACATGTGTAATTGTTAATTTTCTTAAATTGGCAAGATTCAAATGAAGTATCGAGGTCTACATTGAAATTTGAATATGTACAATCAGTTGCGCAAGCCCTTCGATTATTTAGTAAGTTAACTTTATTACTTAACCAGATAAATCATTAACCTTAAAGACTGAATACGTGAAGGAAGAAAAGAATTATCCCCTTTAAAAGTGTCATAACTTAAGAGTATTGACACTGGAAAAGGAATGCAGTAAAATAAGTGCTCGGGAGGGTGTCATAACTTTGGTTCAAAAGTGAGGGGGATTTTTAGTGAAGTATGGTTATGCAAGAGTAAGTACCAGGGGCCAAGATTTAAAGGCTCAAAAGGAACAACTAAAAATTGAAGGATGCGAAGAAATATTTGAGGAAAAGTTCACAGGTACTAAACGAGATCGACCACGTTTTAAGAATTTATTAGAGATATTGAAAGAGAACGATACATTAGTTGTTACAAAGTTGGACCGTTTAGCACGTAACACAAGAGAAGGTATAGAAGTAATCGAATATCTGTTTGAAAAGGATGTACGTGTTCATGTTCTCAATGTTGGGTTACTTGAGAATACGACAATGGGACGTTTTTTCCTTCAAACTTTATTAGCAGTAGCAGAAATGGAGAGAAACATGATTGTAGAACGAACGCAAGAAGGTAAGGTCATAGCAAAGCAGCAGGATGACTTTAGAGAAGGCAGACCACACAAGTACAAGAAAGCGCAAATTAAACATGCTTTAGAATTGCTGGAACATAACTCATATAAGCAAGTTGAGAAAATGACAGGGATTTCTAAAAGCACATTGATCAGAGCAAAGAAAAAGGTCAAAGAATAGGAGAAGTCATACATGAATGAAAAAGACATTAATTTACTATTAGAAAAATTTCACAAGTTAAGCAATGATAAGAAACGGATGATATTCCCTGCACTGATTGGATGCCTGGAAGGGGAGGTCTTAATGAGTGAAGAAACGACACGAGAAGTAATTGAAGTACTGAAGTTAATTTTTAATGAGCTGGAGGTAGCAAGATTTGATATACCTATGCAGTAAATGGGTGGGGGCCAATATAAAATTAGGGAATTTACTAGAAAAGAATCTGAACTGAATGAAGAATTTATTATCTATAATTTCATCAGCATTCCTTGTTTTGTTGTTTTATATATATGTTTTATATGTTTTTCTTGTTTTAAAACGAGGAAAACCTTTCTCTCCCAAGGGATTCCCTCTCAAATTATAACTCCTATAACGTTAATCCTAACTTTTATAACGTTAAACCCAACTTTTATAACGTTAAACCCTAACTTCTATAACGCTTTGCCTAACTTCCATAACGTCCTCCTAACTTTTATAACGTTAACCCTAACTTTTATAACGTCTAAACCTAACCTCTATAACGTTTATTCGATTTATATTGGTTCTTTCCCTGAAGTATTTTATAATTAACCTAACTTGTCTATAAAAATAGTTAGGGGAAATAATATGGCAAAGCAAACTAAAGAGGGTAAGAAAAATATAGTTACTAAATCAAATGATTTAATCGAAGCAAATTATAAGACTCCATTATCCATTCGCGAACAAAAAATAATAACATATATAGTAAGTCAGATTGAACCTGATGATGTAGACTTTGAAGAGTATGAAATGTCAGTTGCTAATTTCACATCAATGATGGGGTTGAAAGATCCTAACTATTCATACATGAGAAGAATTACAAAAGAGCTTTTATCTAAGGTGATTGAAATAAGAAAAGAAAAAAGGCTTATCCAGACACATTGGTTATCGAGTGTCGAATATAAAGAAGAAAAAGGTATAATACTTTTTACATTTCATCCAACCTTAAAGCCTTATCTTCTGCAGTTAAAAGATAAATTCACCAGTTATCGTTTGATAAACATACTGCAACTTAAAAGTGGGTATTCCATACGGTTCTACGAATTACTGAAAAAATGGGAAAATATAGGGGGGTTTACGATTCTAATTAGTGAACTCAGAGATAAATTAGGTCTTAAGAATAATACATATAAAGAATTTGCAAACTTTAGGCAAAAAATATTAGATGTTGCTCAAAAAGAATTAAAGAAAGAAACAGATATATATTTCAAATACGATTTAAACAAGAAAGGAAGAAAGTATCATAGTATTACTTTTCATATAAAAAGTTCGAAAAAAGAGGTAGTCTCAATCCCACATTTAAATAATTATGAAGACATACTTGGACACTTTATGGTGATCGCTAAAGAGAAAAAACTTAAAATAAATACTACTACGATGAAGCAATGGATAACTATTGCTCATACAATTTGGGGGGATAACTATCAGGAATCTTTAAACAATCTTATACATGATGTAACAAGTAATAAAAAGGTTAAAAATCCTGCTGGGTTAATTGTTTATAAATTAAATGAGTTTACTTCAGAATGTGAAAACGGAGAAAGTATTGAGTTATATCAGGCAAATCCAACTAATGAAGTGATCCCGGAATGGTTTAAAAAGAGGGGAGAAGAAATTAGTGACATTGAAAAAGAAGAACATAATACAGAAGAATTGAGGGAAAGAATAGAAAGATTAAAACACATATAAACTTACAACATTAGAAGCATTACAAGTAGGATTATTTTATACTTTTGAATATTATATAAAAAAAAGAGCGAACGGGAAAAATTAAATCGAATGGCGTAACCATTGTCCCTTTAAGGGGGAGAATCAGTAAAATGCGGATTTAGAACGTTAAGCGTATTTTACTAATGCTCCCCCTTTAATATCTTCAATCTTTATCCCTTAGTCTAGTCTATAATACTTTTTGCTATTTTTTATGCTTCTGACGACACTAAAATTGGTTATCCCATAAAAATTGCTTTTAGAAGCAAATCAACTTTGTAATAATCTGGCAGATTTCTTGCTTAATTATCGACTTCTATTTCACCATCCTCATAAATCTTCAGATGTTGATAACTATCCATATACTTTCTGCCTTCAACATAACCTCTTTCCTCCATCATTCTTTCATGTTCCCAGAAAAGATCTTTATTATGAATAATCGCATAATAGTAAGCCTTTCTTCCGTTTCTTGTATTTGAAGAAACTAAATGCAATCTATCGTCATACATTTCTTTGAAATGATTGACGGCTTCTTCATGACTATTAAAATTAGGCAATTTTTCTTCATAATCCTTGCTAATGTACACAACGATATCATCCATTCTTTCACCCCCTTCATTTACAATTATAATCTATTTTTGCCCTTCTTCCATTTACATTTTGAAATAGAGAGAGATAAATATAACATAAGCTATTTAAAGGTGGAATACACCCACTTTAAAGTACATGGTATCATTCCCCCTTCAAGCTACGTGAAAAACCCTTTAGTGTACTCGAAAACGCATCTGGTAACATATAGAATACATAGATCGGCATTAAGATGTAACTTAAGCACTAAAAGAAGGTATAATGCAAATATAAAATGGAAAATGTAGGGGATAAATTCATAGATTAATAGGAGGAAGTTCTTTTGCGATTAGTTACGGTGTATGGTGATGAAAGCTGTCAGAATGGTCACAACTACATGGTGCTGGGTACTGTTTGGGATATGGGCGGTATTTGTAGCGAAATTGAGTTAGTAGTCACTGATTTAAAACGGAGAAGGCAGTTCAAAAAAGAATTTCATTGGTCTGGTGTTAAGGGGCATCACATTCCTGTTTATCAGGAATTGATTGATATATTTGAGCTTTATTACCACGAAGAAAGCATTCGCTTTAACGCAATGGTTGTCGACCAATCTGATCAAAGTCACCAGAATTTTAGCGATAATGACGATGAGCTGCATTTTTACAAAATGTTCTTCTGGTTAATCTGGGGTCGGATGGATATAGCCAATGATCATGATATTTTGTTGGACAGGAAAACCAACTCCGTTCCTGGAAGACTTTCAGATTTAAAAAATGCACTAAATAATAAAGTGGTAAAACATCACGGAATTCAATGGAAAGAGGGTAATTTTCTCCCTAGAAATGTAGTACGTACGGTGGAACCTAGAGATGGTAGCCAAATTGGTTTACAGCTGGCCGATTTATTTGCTGGAGCAATTGCTTATGTAAAAAATGGACACTATCACACTAGGAAACGAGCAAATCCAAATAATCCTAAAGTGAAGCTAGTTGACTACATTCAGGACAAGCTATCTATTGACTTGAGGTATAGCCACTATTCTTATCAAAGTCCAGCCTTTAACATCTGGCGTTTTCAGCGTTCTTATCAAAGGCAATAAAAAGCGCCCCATTCCCTATCCTTTTTGTACAAGGAAAGTCCGCACGACCGCAGAGGTCATGGTTTCGGGAGATGGTGACGCCGTTATTACCGTTCTAGCCATGTAAACTCAAGATTATACTTCTATAATTAAATTATAGTACAGAAGTTCGCTGTTTGCGAAACATATTCTCTGCCCAAGCGATGAAACTTACAATATAGGTGATAATGAATTCTAAAATTTAGATTCAATTAAAAAAGAATAAAAAGCACCGTTTATTTAAACGGTGCTTTTTATAGTTGTTTTCAGCAGGAAATATCTATATGCAAGGCTAAATAATTAGCAAAAAAATTAAGGGATTACGTGCTGTTTAAAGCATGGAAACTATTGCGTTGCTAAACCACGAAATGATAGATAGAATAGTAGATACAATGACTTAATAGTAAAAATTTTTAAATAAAAAAAGAGACGGAATTGGTAGTTCCATCTCTCTCATAGGGACTTTTTGGAGAAAAGTCATATTTTAGATAAGATAATTAGATTTTAACAGTTGTTGGTAGCAACTGTATATTAAAAATACATTTGTACTTATTGTATATGCTTTTATCGAGACTTTCAATATTTTCGATTAAAATTTTCATGTAATATATTGTATTTTTTACATAATCTATTCTGCTTGTTTTTGTCCCTTTAATAAATTTTAAGGGGCATTTTTTTGTGGGATTACATAGTAGTAAGCAAATAGAAAGAGAGAAGATAGAACATTGGACAGACTTGTGGTTTACGGATACTAAGAAGTACGGTTACGTAGAAGTATCGAATTTGGGTAACGGATATAAAAAATCGTACGGTGCGAATAATATAGAAGAAATGGTAACGGATAGCACTGGGGTAGAAGAAAGATACATAAGTTTAAATGCGTTTGGGTTTGGGAGTAGAAGAGAAGAGGATCTGAAGCAGTTACGTAATATATGTATAGATATAGATCAATATAAGATTAAAGTTAGCGGTATAGAGGATCTAGATGGTTTAAAAGAGATGAGTAAAAAGAGTGAGATGCATAAAAAGGTAATGACTGTAGATGAATATGAAAAGTCGGGTAAAGAACTAGATGATTTACGACCGATGACTGTAGAAGAAGGTTTAGATGTGGTACGGGGGTTAATAGTAGCAGGTGAAATTCCTGAACCGAATCTTGTGCTTACTAGCAGGGGGATCCAGATTTTTTATTCGATTCAAGGTGGTGCGTCAACAAAAATTGGTTGGTTGTATAGTTACATAAATGATCAATTTGTAAGTAAAACAAGGGATATAAATTCTGATCCACGAGCGCAAGATATAACCGGTGCACGTAGGATGCCTGGAAGTGTGAATGCTAGAAATGGAAGTGAAGTGAAATGGGAAATATGGTGTGATGAGCCGTATACGTTAACGGAATTAAGTCGATATTGTGAACCTATAAAGAAATTAAAGACTAGTAAGAAAAAAGCGAAAGTATATGAATTTATAGATAAAGATAAAAAGGAAAAGTTAAAGGGTATATATGAGCAGAATTATATAAGAGTTTCTGATTTAGAGAATCTTATTAAGATAAGAAAAGGTGATATGACAGGAATGAGAAATAGTCTGTTGTACGTTTATTCTTTTCATTATGCGTTATATGATCAAAGTTTTGTTAATTTAGAAAGAAGGATGAATAGTGTATTCAAGAGGATATATAGCAAGGATAGCAAAAAGGTAAGCGAACGGGAAATTGAAAAGACAATATTAAGTGCGTACGAGGGTGCGGTTAGGTATTTTTCAATTTTAAAAGCTAACGGGTTTAAGAAATTCGGTCGGACTCGAGATGGGATAATAAAACCGTATACTTCAAAGAATTTAATCAAGATGTTTGAGGTAGATGAAATTGAGCAGCAGAATATGCAAGATATTGTAGGTGAAAAAGAGAAATTAAGAAGGGATATGATGAGGCAGAGAGAAACCAGAGGTTCGGTATCAAGAGCGGAATACAACAAGGGTAGGACACTTAGTAAAGTGGAGAAGATTGAGACGCTAAAGAAAATTTTAGCTGATGAACCGAATCTATCAAACAATAAAATAGGAGAGAAAATGGGGATAAGCGGTAAGTACGTAGGTGACCTGAAGAAGGAAATCTGAAGGGTGTGAACTGGTTGTCCCTACAAACATTTATTATTATTTGTAACCTTATGAACTTATCTAATAAAGCTAGAAATTAAAGCAAGAACTCAGAAAACAGAACTCCGGAACCAGAATAAACTCTGTGTGAGCAGCTGAGGAGATGCGAGTTTTAAAACCGAGGAGTTTACGACGAGCCGTACTGACATCACCGATGTGATGTCAAAAATCGCAAAACAAAAATTGAAGGGGGTTTGAGAATGAAAAAAGGTAACTTAATCAATGTCGATTTTAGTCGAAAGGAAGAGGTCTGGAAAACAGACTTTTGCGCGGGTTGTGAAAAGGACATGAGAAGTGTAAAAGATAAGAATGTAATTAAGCTACCTTTTGAGAAATATGACGAATTTATAGCTTTGTGTAAATCTTGTTACCGAGAAGCGAAAAAGGAACGAGTTTTATAACGGAATCGAACCGATAGTGATGAGAGTGAGACCAACTGTGATAAGTATAATTTCGATCATTTGGCAACCTCCAGTATATAAAAATAACACGCTATTACTAGTATGTAGTAGTGTGTTATTTTATGTGTTTGGGAAAAATAAGTAAACTTATACAAATATGTATACGTTTACTTAATCTTATTTTCGTACTTATCCAAACCTGTTTCAATTACATGATTAATAAATTCTTTCATGAAACCTCTACGTCCTTTTGCAAGTTTATTTAACCTTTTAAGTAAATCATTTCTTACGAGAAATGTGTGTCTGGAGTGAGTATCTTCAACTTTTTCTTTTTTATTGTTAAATTTTTCGAGAAAATCTTCTTCATTTGCAGATGATTTTTCCTCGTTTGTTAAGAGAGAGTTAATCGCTTTTTCCGGTCTCTTCTTAGTTTTTTCTTTCTTTTCTAGTTCGTCTTCGAATGACACGGTTATCAAACTCCTTTAAGAAATTTTTATACGTCTTCATTACTTTTCGGTATTCCGAATTATTAGATAATCCTAGTGCGGGTATTCGACCGACAGCTGCTGTTCTTTTAATAATAGAATCAAAGCATAAATCTCCGAACTCTTCTTTAACTTTATCTGAAAAGTATTTATTATCTGTTCGCCTTACATCTATCATGTTCCTCAAAACACCTAAAATTTCGAGGTTAGGGTTAACTTTACTTTGTACAGCATTAATTGTTTCTAAGTAGCTTTTTAGAGAGTTATAGCAGAACTTACTTGTTTCAAACATGATTAATACGTAATCGCTTGCTGATAAAGATATTATGGATATTTCGCCTAATGCTGGAGGTGTATCGACAATGATGTAGTCGTATTCATTTTTTACAGGTTCTAAAGCTTTAGATAGAACGTGATGATAGTTACCTTTTAATTCTTTATGAAAGCTAGGAGTAAGTGTATTAATGTATTCGTCTCCTGCTACGAGATGTAGTTTATCATCTATTTTTAAGATATGAGAAGATGCGTTTTCATCTTTTAAGGCGTTGTATATAGTAGATCCACGAAACTCGTATAAGTCGTCCTCGCCGGTTAAAAGTTGGGTAAAGTTCCCCTGCCCATCCATATCTACACATAACACTCTGAATCCTCTTTCTTTTAGATGATAAGCAACAATGCTAGATGCAGTGGACTTACCTACTCCGCCTTTTTGAATCCCAACAGATATAACCTTACACAAATAAGTTTACCTCCCTTTATAAAATTATTTTTATGTAACTAAATTATAATACAATTTAGTTTGAATTTAAAGAAAAATATAAGTGTAATTAAAACGTTTTTTAAATGTTTACATAAATGTTTAAGTTTTTGTTTGTATAAGTTTATAATTTCCTACTGTGTTTACTTAGGATAAGTATGTCAACAAACGTAAAGTGTCAAAGGAACAGTGAAAGATAGCGGTAGTGCCACCTTGGGATAGAAAATAAGAGAGATACAATAGGTACATAAGAGAGGGTAAATTATAAGCATAGTGATACCACGGGATAAAAATAGGAAGATAACTGAGAGGAATAGATAGGGGGAGAGTATTATTTTTTTCGGGGAAAACCCTAGTGATACCAGGCGTTCGCAGTTGAGTGCTACCAGAAAAACAAAATATAAGTGGTTCATAGGTGAAAAGTTCTCATCTGTTTACTCAAGAAGTTCTCATGAGTTGAGAAGTGAAAATAATAAGAGGAATTTGAGTAGAAAAAGTTGAGTAAAGCAAAATTAAAGGAGATGGTTGATATGAATAATTATGAAAAAAAGCATGTTTCAGTGGTGAAAGACGTGCATGAAATAGTTCAGATAACTACTGACAGAAAAGTAGGGGCGAATTATAGTGCAACTTTTTGTGGGTTTGCTGCAAAAGGAATACAATCTTATATCGATGAAGGTATGGATCCTACCGATTTTGGAGTTGTGTCTGCAGGTGTTGCTAAGAATGAAAGAACTAAAAGGTTTGAGAGTGTTGCCAGGGATAGTTTTAATGTAGAGAAAAGTCATTTATTTAGTAATACTAAAACAGGTATAGAAGGGTTCTTAGATAGTTGTGTGAAGAAGGATCAGCATATGTTGTATGTAGAGAAGACGAAAGGTAGCGATAAGTCAGATAGATTAGTAAGAATAAGAATGTTAGAGAAGATTACTGAGATTGATGATGAAGGTGAGTTAGTCTTGAAGTATAAAGTCCAAGCAGTTAAGAAGAGGAATAGTTATAAGCCTAGGATTTTGTCGATACGAGCGTTAGAGCTCGGTTTAGTGGATGATAAGATGAACTCTTATTCAATAGATGGGTTAGAGAATAATATGGAAAGATATTTAACAAATAGAACAAAAATACCTGATTTGAAAGAATTTAAAAAGGAATTTGATAAACCGAAGGTTCCTCGTTCACCCTTATGGTCGAATGAAACTAAGAAGAAAGAAATTGATAAAATAGTAAGAAGACGGTTAGAAAAGAAGTTTGAAGAATCTGAAGTTGATTTAAGTAAAGTTAATGAGAGTAAGGATGTTATAAAGAAAAATAGTTTATTTGATAATGTAGTAAAAAACGTGTGGGATTTTACATCAAAAGGAGTTAGGAGTGTGAAAGAAGCATTTCGTGAGGACGATTACGATGTAAACGGTTGATGAGGTAAAGAAAGCGAATTATTGAAGAAAGAAACGCAACTTCTACAACAGTTAAATAATTAACATTTGGTATTAAGCCCCTAATATTATAGATTAGGGGCTTATTTTACAAGGATAAAAACAGGTGTTATTACCTTGCTTCCCTTCTTTATTATTTTTCCATTTGTCCGATTAATCCACATAGTTTAACTCCCTTTTCGTCTTTTACTTTAGCCGATTGTATTAACTGGTTGTGCTCGGCATCTTTTTCAGTACTTAAATTCTTATAAAAAAGGTTTTTTCTAGAATATCGAAAAGCAACTATCAGAGAGGAGGAACTATTATGCACATTACTTTTAAATACAAAGACAAGCTTGGTAACAGCGTTGAAGTTAAAAGCAACATAAATAAAAACTTCTACTGATTGCCCCTTTAACTATCCATAATTTGGAAAATACATAAAAAAAGGCGACTTCATAGTGAAGCGCCTTTTTTATTTCTCGTTTGGTCCCAAAAGTTAGTAATAGTCTAAATAAATTTGCAAAAAAGTCCATGTTAATAGAAAATTTTAATTTTGCGTTTTTTTTCACCTAATTAGATACGAGTAAATGCAAATAGAGAGTTTAATATTGAAACATAAAACATTGCAAAGGAGTGGTCTTGTGGACTCTAAAGTGTTGATAAGGTTGGTGAAGAAAGACTTATTACAAAGGGTTTGGTTCAAAATCGATCGCTTAGTTTCAGAGGTTGAAAATTCAACCCGAACTCAGTTTGGGGAAAGGATAACCGGAAACCACAGCTGGTTTTCTGGAGCATCTACCGGCGGGGAGGATATCCAGCTATCATCTTTAATCAGGATATTTGAACAAATATCTACACACACAGAAAAAGATATAAGATTTGAAGATATTTTTACAGAAGAAATTCTGCATAGAGCTAAATTGTTAAACTATTTGTCAGCCACAAAAGAGGAGAATTCCTACTTGCATGAAATTATTGGGAACTACATGAACACTTTTAAAGAAATTAAAACTTCACTTGCTCCTTTATATCGTGAGGAGAAATTAGGCGACGCTAATCTTCAGCTTGGTTATGAAAAGCTTGCAGAAATACTAGAGGAAATGGAGAGTGGAAATCTTGGCTAAAAAAGAGCGTAAAGTATGGTTTATTACTCGTCCAGAGAGGGACCCTAAGTTTCATATCGATGCGTTAGAAGCGTTGGCCGAAGCTACAAATGGATTTAAGGAGAAGTGGCAAGGACACCGGTCAATTCATCTTGAGTACGAAAGAGCTTTAAATCGTCACGGAATAAAAAGAGATAACCTAAGTAAAGATGGCTCTGGAGGAAGAACATGGGTGGCTATGTTGAAAACATTTTCGTACGTCTATACAAATGAGGAAGGATATTTAAGAGTGACTCGAGTTGGGGAAGCTCTCCTTAATGAACATAAAATCAGAGAGAATACATCAAAACAAATTTTAACGTTACAGATCCCAAATGGTTATTTTCTTAGTAGTGGATTTCGTCCTAAGTTTGAGGAAGGGTTTGAAGTTCATCCGGCTAGATTCTTGGTTCGTCTGGCAAACCAAGAAACTTTGGATTTTTATGTTACCAAAGAAGAGATTACTTTCTTTGCTCTAAAGGCTAAGAAAAATTCAGATTTGGATGACGTGGTTAAACAGATATGTGATTTTCGTAAATCATCCTTTGAGACTCAACAGGAAATGAAGAAAGAAATCGCTACTGAGTTCGATCACCGAGAACGTTCCGACAAAGGGGCAAGAGATTTCGAGGGGGCTCACAGTGATGTTGCACATACATTTATGCTTATGTGTGATTACACTGAGTTGGTTGAATATGTACGAGGTAAATTCATTCGTGTGCCTTCTGAGAAGAGAAAGTCCACTTCAGATAAGGTCAAAGAGTACGAAAAAAGATACCCTTACAGTAAACGGTACCTGATTTCCCTCGAGCGTTTTTCCGAACATGCTGGTTTGGACGTTGATCGTTATAAATCTAGTCGTTTTGGTGACATTTCCCCTGCTACTAATCAGTCTAAAAGTGAGAGGAGAGTTCGAAAACTCCTATCTGAGTATCCAACTGTTGGTAGTATGTCAAAAGAAAAGATATGCGAAATTCTTGGAAGTTACTTCTCTGATAAAGAAAGTGAGAAATATGCCGATTTATTAATTGAAGATGATTACTCTTCGTTGAATGAGGATTTCGTTGAGAGATATTTAAATGAGCCAGATAATATGGCCTTTGAAGATAAAAGTGCTGAGATACTAAAAGCTATTGGTTTTGATGTAGATATTCGTCCAAACCCTACAGTTAAAGGAACTAGAACAGAAATCGAAATTCTTATCCACATTGATGATGAGAACGTATGTATATTAGACGCGAAGAATTACGGGGATAAATTCCCGTTATCGGCAAATCTAGCGTCACACATGGGTTCAGAGTATATTCCAATCTATTACGGATATCAAGGGAAGAAGGTACAATCATTTGGCTATCTGACTGCGACAAGCAAATGGAGTGGGGAAAGTAACCTGAGTAAGATTACGAAAAAGGTAAAAAAACAGTCTACCTTTGAGAATACGAATATCCAGGGTGCATTGATCTCAGCAAATGCCCTTTTAGGTTTTTTGGATTATTGTTTAGAGAATGAACTGCCTATAGAAGAAAGAAAGCAGTGGTTTGCTTCGTTGTTCTTAAACAAAGGATACAAAAGTGTATTTCAAATGTTAAAAGTGAAACCGTAAGTTTAGAGAGCCTTATTTATAAGGCTCTTTTTGGTATGGATAACTCTTATTGAGTGTTTAATTTATACCTTAATACTGCTATTATTAATGAAAATAATTGATTTAAAGGAGTATATGGTAATATGGGGAAACTTAGCATGAGTATATCTAATAAAGAAACTTTGGTGAAATAATGGGAAAAAGCAATTTATTAAAGGATGCAGTAAATCCTAATATAAGCGTCGAAAACATCCTATTGAGATTAAAAATTATTTTCTCAGATCTAGATAATGATTTAATAATGAAGTGGGTAAATGGTGAAACGAAGGGTTATAAAGACACAGCGGATCTTCCACCATATAGAATTATTAAAGGGAATCCTACGGGAAACTATATTGTAAATTTCAATGTCCATTACAAAAACAATCAAGTTCCTTTGGAAATGCTTATTGATCGGGAAAAAATTAATGAATTGACTACAGTCGAAATGAAGCAAAGCATTGGTACACTTCAGAATATTTTAGCTAGTGAAAACAGAGATAATTACGCAGTTGTTATTCCTACCGCTTATTGTCATTCTATATCAATAGAAACCCTTCAAATAGCCAGTATGAGAATAAAGATTTCATCAAGCATACTTGATGAAATCGTATCCAATGTTAAATCAACACTTGTAGAGGTAATCATGGAACTGGAAAAACAATTTGATGATTTGGACGAACTGGATATTCAATCTCAAATAAAAGAAGATTTACCTAAAAAAGAACAAGCAGTGGTAAACATCATGCAAATTATTAACGATGACTCCATCACTATAGGGGATAAAAATAAACTCGATAATTCAGAGATCGGCAACCATAATACCGAATGAGTATTAAAATAGGAAATAAAAACAAGTTCAAAAACTCAACAATTGGTCACCATAATCATTCCCAAGATAAAAAGGTTAAACAAAAACCCCCTTATTTAACTTCTTTCATAATTTCGTTAATAGTTGGAATAATTATGCTTTTTTCTTTTTGGGAAGATTTAATTCGTTGGATCGAAGGATTTTTCTAATAATTAAAGCCCTCCTAGGTCAACAGGAGGGCTTTAATTTCCCCAAGGTATTTAATTAGCTTTCGCATTTTGAGCATCGCGCTCTCTGTAACAATTAAATATATTTTTAGGGAATAGTTCACCCAATACAAAATATGAAGCATATCAGGGAGGGGAAACCGCTTTTTTTATGCTTTATGTTAGGTATTTACACTATTTGAGCGCCTAATTTAACGTTCGCGGTATATTTTTACGAGTTTTTGAAATATAATTGAGTTAGGATTGCGTTTAACCTCTAGGCGGTGTGGAAGTCGCTCGGAGGAAAGTTTTTTACTTTCCTATCTACGTGATAGGATGTGATGGAACATGACAAATTTTAATGATCAAGAACAAAAAGAAGTTCCGAAAGGTCGAACGTTTAGTTAGTAAATTGATCAGCTAACTAGACAAGATTGTTTCGGATCATCCTTCAACTTTTGGCTAAAGCTGAAGGGAAGAAAACAAAAAACACCGGGAATGGACCCCCGGTGTTTTTTTGTTTTGCTAGTTTTTAGCTGTCCTCCGCTCTCAACCTCCCCCGCTACTTTTGTGTGGAAGTTTTATTTAGAGTCGCGCGCGTTTTCTCGCTGCCCGGGGACTAGTCGGGCAACGAGGCCGCGGTGTATATTGAGCGGATTCTTGCTAATCCTAACTAATGACTATTCGGCTTTGTCTTGCTTGTTTTGCTTGTCTTGACTTTCGTCCTTTCCGCTGTTAATTGGTTGCATTTTGGCGGTTATGAGTGTGACACATATAGTCGTCACGGAAGGTAAAACAATGGCTAGCGTCCCGTTCACATTGGTCCAGACAGTTAATAGCAGGATCGCGCTTAACATAGGCGGCCCGCCTCCTTTCGGTAGGTTTGGCGGCGGGGACCGACTATACAACTTTATTCTAGCAAGTTTTCCCATATATGGGTAGTCCCAACATCACAACTCACGCAAGAAATAATATCCCGTCAAAAATAATGATTTTCCAACACTAAAGAGTAATTTTTACAATTCTACGCTATTTTACAACTTCATTTGTAAGTGAATTGTTTAACGTGAGTATTGTGGTAAAAGGTGGTGCTACCCCATAAAGAGGGATGTGTATATAGGAACTTATTTTTTAAATGATTTATCATAAGAGGTAAAGAGAATAGCCTACAAAGCATTTAAAATGCTTTGTAGGTATTGTGTTTAAATGACTTGTCAAATACACCAGAAAGGCTTTCTGGGGCTCTTATGCATATATTTCGTATGTTGATATATGGAAAATTCTATCTATGTGTCCATATAAATGTTTGACTTACACGTGAGTATAAGGAATTTTAAGGAATCTAATGAAAGGACACATCTGGGTTCCCCTCTTTTAGTTATTAATAGGAAATTAATTACATAAACATTTGGGCTGCATTTTTTTGTAGAGTCATGTAGAATAAAGAATAGATTCAGGTATGCAAGAACATACTTTCGCATTCAGGAGAGGAAGAAACGATATGCCAGTTTTTTATAAAGGTGAGTTATTTAGCGGCCCTGGCGGTATGAGTAAGGGAGCCCAGGAAGCTAAGGTCATAGATCCAAAAACAGGAGAAGTCTACAGGATTGAACATCTGTGGGCAAATGATTTTGATGCAGATACATGTAAAACATTTGGCAAGAATATATGTGGCGATGAACAGGACCCCTCTGTACACTTAGGACCAGTTGAGACATTACCTATTGGTAATCACGATGTTCTTCCGGATATTGATTGCTTAGCTTTTGGTTTTCCTTGTAATGATTATAGTCAAGTTGGTAAAAAATACGGATTGGAGGGAGAATATGGCCCTCTGTATTCCTATGGTGTAAAGGCTATTCGTGAGTACCAACCTCAGTTTTTTGTTGCTGAGAATGTGGGTGGCCTACAGAGTGCAAATGAAGGTAAAGCCTTTATTCAAATTTTGACTGAGCTGGAGGAATGCGGATACCATTTGACTCCCCACTTATATAAATTTGAAAAGTACGGGATTCCACAAGCAAGGCATCGTATCCTGATTGTAGGAATACGTAACGATCTACACGAAAAAGGAATTGATTTCAAAGTACCAGCACCTACGACTCCGACGCCTGATGAATACGTGACATCTAAACAGGCTATTACTGATCCTCCAATCCTTGATTTCTCTTTAAATCATGACATTCCGAGACATACAGAGAAAGTAAGGAGGATGCTCTCTTTTATTCCAGAAGGAGGAAACGCCTGGCATCCTAATATACCAGAGGAAATGCGACTTAAGGTGAAAGGTGCTCGTTTGAGTTCAATTTATAAGAGATTAGATTCAAAAAGACCGGCTTATACAGTCACTGGTAGTGGTGGTGGTGGAACCCATATGTATCATTGGGCAGAAAACAGAGCTCTTACAAACAGGGAACGAGCGCGTCTGCAAACTTTTGGAGATGCATTCGAATTTGTTGGGAGTAAAGAGTCTGTGAGAAAACAGATTGGCATGGCCGTACCAGTACAGGGGGCCAAGCTCATTTTTGAAGCAATTTTAAAAACTTTTGCAGGAATAGATTATGAATATGTGAATCCTGAACCTAAAGTACAACTAGAGGTTCTACGTAAAAAACAAACAAATAAAGCTGCTAAAGAGCTTACAAGTCTTGTATAAACACCCCCCTTTCAAAGGGGGGTTTGTTTATTAATGAAAGAATTTAGAAATACTTCCTGCAAAAAAGAAGAAAGTCCCCTTAATATGAGATGGACTATTACACTCTGAACGTAAAGACAAGCAATACAGATAAATTTCATTTCATATAAGAAGAGGGAGGGCAGGTAAAAGTGTTCTATAAGAATATGTGTAAAGAGAAGGGTATGTTTGAGGTAGTGCTCCAGGAAGAGAAAATGAATCCTTCTAACAACGTAGTCAATATGTGCAATTAATCCTCAGTCTAAGAAGTCTCAATACGACAATACTCTTTAGACCTTAACTTAAACAATTCATTTGTAGGAGGGTTTAGAGAAGCAATTTAGACTTCTCTCTGGTTGATTTTAAAAGAACATAGCTTTAGTTTACTGATATTAAAATTAAAGCCAAAAATAAAGTTGAGACAACCCCTATTATAATTACAAATGAAAAACTTGCTATATTAAACTTTAGTTCATATAAGTATTTTATCGGATCATCCATAATGTTATTTTTATTATCATTAACCGCTATAATACGAAGTGCCAAAGAGAAGCAAATAACCCATCCTATAAAAAGCGAAATCTTAGTCACGAATAACATTCCTTATTATTCCCCTCCAAACATACGATTCCAAAAAGACTTGGGCTTATCTTGATCAAGTCTTTTTTGTTCCTGTAGCTCATTTAAAGTTTCCATAAGTGTTCTATCACGCTCTTTTAAGCGTTCTTCTATTCGCTCGTGCTGTTCACCTAAGCGTTCTAAAAGTTCTTTGTTGAAATTTTCTTGTCTTTGAATATAAGATTCTTGGCGTTGAATGTGTTCTTGTTGTTCTTCAATGAAAGACATCATCCTTTGGACTTGTTCGCTATCCGGACGTAAAGCAGGAACATTGTTATCGCTGTCTACCTGTTCGAACGGCGTCTGGTTGTACTTTGATGCTACTATCTTTGCGGCGTTATCGATGGATATAAACTGCACCTGTACCAACTCTCTGAGGCTATGTAACAGCAACCGTTCGTTTTCATAGAACACTCTGCGCTTGTTCTCCGTTCGGCTAAAAAAGTAACCTTCTTTTTCAACAGCTATACACCATTTCCTAAGTGTACTATCACCAACGTTTAAGACCCTAGCCATTTCTCCTGGTGTATATGGTTTATCCGTTCTGACCACCGTGATACCACCTCTTTTTTCTTTCCATTGTAGCTCAAGTATAAAAGTTTGAACATACCCGGTTAATTCAGACGTTTTCTGTGGAAGTGACCAGGAAGTACATATTTTTATGGAACTTTTTTTCATATTTGTGCGTTTTTTTGTATGGTAAAAAAAATATGTTATAATTCAGAAAATAACTAATTGAAGGAGAATTTTTATGTATAGCAAAAATCCTAAAATTGGTTTAATATCCACAATCATCATGGTTATCTTGCTGGCAGTTTTTGCTTCTTTGAAGACATTTCAAGAACCTGCAAGTTGGAGAATTCCGGTTTTAGTAGTAGCTTTTTCGTATCTTATCATCGTTGCAGTTATGCAAGCTAGAAGATTGTACAGGCAAAATTCAAAAACTGAAGATAGTCAATAACATTAAAAAACCTTTGCAAGCTTAATGCCTGCAAAGGTTTTTATTTTAGTAATAATATCTTGTAGGATTTTTGTAATACGCTTGGTTATTATATGTGTCAGCTTGCTCTAAGCCTTCATGGCAAAGGAGTACTCCTGTACCCTCAGTATGTGCAGTGTTAATCCAATCTCCAGTACTACCTTGTCCTAATGATGCTCCACCTAAAATGGCGCCAGTCAACCAAAAACCAGCTATACCGGAACCGTAAGTTAACCACTCAGTTAATGAGTCGTAATCGGATTTTCCATGATACAATTCATTGACTTCAGATGCAGTAAGATAGTTCGAGTGTTCACAGTTTGCACCCGGATCTGAAGGCACATCTGCATAAGAAATCGGACCCGATGCTGAAGCCGAAGTACTAAATCCTAAAACTAAAACCGCTAACGACAAAAACGTAAAAATTTTCTTACCAAAGTTGATAGATAACCCTCCCAAGAAGTTTATAGGAATAAGTTATCATAATTTAAAAAATATTTCAACTATTGTAATATTTAGAACTTCTGTATAAAAATAGACTGGGGTCTTTTTTTCCATAAAAACCTCGATAAAAATCCTGGAGATAAAAAAGCACTATGTGTTTCTTACTTCTGAAGAGTGCTTCAAGGAGAAATTAATATTGTTCGCTCATAGATAAGAACGTCTTCTGAAAAAGAGGCGTTCTTTTAAAATGAATGAATATAGTTTGAAAGTCGTAGGACCCTTATTTATTTTAAACGCATAAGAAAGCGTTGTATGTTTATCCTTCTTCTGTAATAATCCTCTACCTTACTTAATCATATTTATGAG
>NZ_JAIZEN010000034.1 GCF_024189295.1 Halobacillus sp. A1 | reverse complement strand
TCTACCACACTTCCAAAAATAGAAAGATAAGGATACATCTAACAGAGGAAGTGCTTAAAAAATTTTTTTTGAAAGACAAAAGACAGCTATAAACCCTGATATATCAATGTTTCCGGAGGGAGTCTCATCGTTTCCCTACGCCCTTGCGGTATGAATTTCTCGGAATTCCTCAGAAAACCATGTACCACTGAACAAAGAGTTTCCGCTTTTACAAGAGGTGGCTCACAGTTTCCGAGCCACCCAATTGAGTATGAAAAAGAGACAATAATAAGCCCCTATACTCGTCATTCTTCGAGAATAGGGGCTATGTGAACTATGATTTCGTTCCTCTATCATGGTAATGGAATTTCGGAAATGGTGAGACTCTTACAGGAAAGGATAGACTGGCGAGACGCAGAGAAGCGATCCATTTTCAAAATCCCTTTTTTCTAATTCACCACAACGAAACATGGGCAGAACAGAAAAAGCCGCCCGGATGGACGGCTTTCGTTTGATTACATGGACAGTGCTGCGGTTTGCTTGCTTACTGGAGTGATCTCTGTGTTCTGATAGTAATGCTTAATAATGTCTTCATAAGTCTTGCCGTCCTCAGCCATGCCGTTGGCGCCGTATTGGCTCATGCCGACGCCGTGCCCGTAGCCCCTTGTCGTGAAGATCATATGGTCTTCTTTTTGTTCGATGGTGAAGTCGCTTGATTGCAATCCTAACTTCTCGCGGATTTCCCGGCCGGTGAATTTGCTGTCGCCGACTGAGAGTTCAGCTACGCGGCCGCCTGGTGTCTTTGCTAGATTTATATTCTCTATGCCTGAGTCGATCTGGACATTGAGTGCGGTCTCTAAATCAGGGATGGATACTACCTTTTGATCAAAAAATTTAGGGGAGTCTGTGTCCCATGGGCTTTCTACGCTTTTTAAATAGGGGATTTCATTTTCCCAGTAATCTTCTGAGTTCTCGGTGAAACCGTTGCTCGTTGAGAAGAAGGCGGCGGTGATCGGTTCTTCTTCGTAAGTGATGATTTCTCCTGCTGTTTCTTTTACTGCCTGAACGATTCTCGCCTTATTGCTGTTGTATTGGTCCTGCCATAATTCCCTAAGCTCATCGTCGTTTTTGTACACCTGATGCTGGGTGGTGTCTGTGACGTCGGCGGCTTCAGAGTATGGCTGTCCGCCCGTCAGCTGCTGGGTGATGTACGTGCGTGCGGCCAGGGACTGGGCCTTCAGGGCTTCCAGTTCAAAGTTGGCGGGCATTTCGGAGGCGACGACTCCTGCCACGTATTCCTCAAGCGGCACTTCTTCCACTTTTTTGCTGGCACTGCGCATCACCTGGATGGAAAATGGGGAGAGGTTCGCCGGAATCTCCAGGACCGCTTCTTCCTGCGGCTGTGTTTCTTGTACGGTGGCTGTGTCGTTTTTTCCGATGTATGGTGCGACGATGAGGGCAGGTATGAGTAAAATGCCCAAAAAAATGCTGATGATTGCGATGATCCCTATTCGATGGTTTCGCTTCATATCTCGTCCTCCTGAATCATTAGTAGACCTCTCTACTAAATTGTATCCATCCGGAGGCGTTGATAGAACTTAAAAAAGCAATCCCTTTTGAAGAAAAGGAATTGCTTAAGATAAGATATTTTATAAGGTCGATACAGATTCGCTTGCTTCAGTTTGTTCTACATTCGCTTCGTCTTCATTGACCCGCTCGATGTCTGCGCCGAGCAGCTTCAATTTCTCTGCAAAGTCTACATATCCGCGATCCAAGTGCTTAAGTTCTGTCACTCGGGTATAACCGTCAGCTACAAGTCCCGCAAGGATTAACGCAGCTCCAGCTCGTAAGTCTGTCGCTTGTACTTCAGCTCCCTGAAGATCCGTCGGTCCTTCAATGATTACGCTGCGGCCTTCGATTTTCATTTTTGCGTTCATACGGCGGAATTCTTCCACGTGCATGAAACGATTTTCAAAAACGGTTTCTGTAATGACGCTTGTTCCCTGCGCGCTCAGCATAAGAGCCATCATTTGTGACTGCATATCTGTCGGGAAACCAGGGTGCGGCATCGTTTTGATGTCTGTCGCTTTTAACTTGGAAGGTCCAATGACGCGCAGGCCATCTTCTTCTTCCTGGATCGTGACACCCATTTCTTCCATTTTCGCTACGACTGAACGTAAATGTTCATGCATAGCTCCTTGAACTAATACATTTCCACCGGTGATTGCGGCTGCTACCATAAAGGTGCCTGCTTCAATTCGGTCAGGAATAATGTTGTGAGTGGCGCCGTAAAGCTTGTCGACACCATGAATACGAATGGTTTCAGTACCTGCCCCTACGATGTGGGCACCCATTTTATTTAAGTAGTTAGCCAAATCAACAATTTCCGGTTCTTTCGCACAATTCTCAAGAACGGTTTTGCCTTCTGCCAGTGCAGCGGCCATGATGATATTTTCTGTAGCCCCGACACTTGGTACGTCAAAATAAATCTTCGCACCTTTCAGACGGCCTTCTACGTTAGCTTCAATTGTTCCATTACCTACTGTAATCTCAGCTCCCATGGCTTCAAAGCCTTTAAGATGCTGATCCAATGGACGTGATCCGATAGCACAGCCACCAGGCAGTGCAACTTTTGCGTGTCCATAGCGGGCCAATAATGGTCCCATTACAAGCACAGAAGCTCTCATCTTGCGTACATATTCTATAGGAGCTTCTGTTAGTAGTTCTTTAGAAGCGTCGACTGTAACTGTTCTTCCTTCCATGTGAACATCTGCATTCATATGGCGGATCACTTCGTTGATTGTGCGAACGTCAGCGAGAGCTGGTACGTCGTGTAACACACTTTTTCCTTCGCTTGCGATTATACTTGCTGCGATGACAGGCAGTACGGCATTCTTTGCACCTTCAGCTCTTACAGTGCCTTCAAGCTGCCTTCCACCACGGACGATGATTTTTTCCAAAGTTCATTCTCCTCCGCGTCCATATTCATTATTATTAATATTCAGCAGTAAGGATGGGTGTGCCAAATGTGACGTTCGTTACGCTGCCCAAATTTCTCGAAGCGAATTGAACATTCATGGCTCCACTCGGTAACTCAATGGCCCCATCCCATCTTTTCGTGTAACCGGATCTGCTCGTCCAGCTTTCATCTGTCGTTTGTTCAATGTTTGTTATATCGAATGATTGTTGGAATTTCTGATAGAGTAAAACTTCATCAATAATACCATTAATCTCTGTTTTAATGAATGAGTATAAAGTGACATTTGTTGTAAAAATTTGCGCTTTTACTCTATCGCTTAAAAGCACCATATATTGGGATGCTAGTGGTTTTGTACCCTGTGATGTAACGGTGTAAACTACTTCAAAAGAAATGTCTTCAAGTTTGGGAACAATTACCATAAACTCTTCGACAAAGTCCCCATTTTTGTGACGTTTTTCATAGATATATTTAGTGGCTTCTGTCGTGTCTTCCTCTGTTAGTTTATCCGACTGAAACTGTTGCTTTATTTTCTGCTGAGTCTCTTGTAGATATTCGTAGTTGATCGATTCTTTTAGTGTAATATTCAATTCTGTGACTTCCAGTTGTTCATCCTCGGCAAAAGCTGCTAATTCAATTAATGGTGAAATTTCACTCCACCCTTGTGCCGTGGTTTGTGGATGAACACCATTTGCTATTACAATGATTGCCGCTAAACATACCCCTGTCCATTTCATATGTATCTCTCTCCCCGTTCTTCTTTATACTTTCAAGTGTGAACGGAGAATCTTACATTCATACGAAACAATTACTGACATGATTAGACAATGAGTGAATCGATCCCCTTTCTCGAAGCAGCAGCGTCCGCGTACGACTTAAAATAAATACACAAGACTGCCAGACCATTCAATAAGCTGCAAGAAAAAATTACTTACTGAAGTGGCGATAGCAATGGTAATCAGGATCATAAAAACTCGAATTTCAAAGACGTGGTCCTTGCGGAATAACTGCTCAAGATTCACTGCCTGCAAAACCTTCCATGTAATGATGATGAAGATGATATGGGAGGTCATGCTGAGGAGTGCTTCTTCCACGAAATACTGATCCATTTCGTACACCTCGCTAACTTCTCTTCTAAATGACGCTTATATCTCAGAATCACATTTTATGAGTTCATTGTCAACCAGGAGACATTCAATGAAAGCGCTTCGAATGTGACGTTTTTGTGAATGTTTTTTACAGCAGGAAATGTCATTATTATTATTTCCTGCGCAATATTTTTAATTTCCCGGGAAATAGTGACAAGCTAGTCGAATGAGAGGGTATCTAAGGGGCAGTTTTTATAGGTCAATGTGATTTTGTCGATTTTGTTAGTTGTTTGAAGCAGTTCGTTAAATGCGGAAATTTTCCGTTCCATAAATTGAAGCATGAAGGACCGGTGGATCACCCGCTTTCCATGGGCGTACGACCAGCCTCCTTGAGCTAACGCTCTGCAGGGGCTAGCCAGTCCATCCATTCCTGCAGGAGTCTTATCATTTCCAAAACCCCATTATCATATTAGTGAAAAGAAACCGACATTCATTAGTACACAACCAATTATAAAGAGGTCCATTTATGTTCATTACTGCCCAGCAGGCAATAGAACGTTGCTTTAAAATTGACGGCTTTCCTTATAGTGAAATCTAAGTGTGCAGCTTTAAAGAAGCAATTTGGACAAGGATTAACAAGCAGTTTCGTGCATACTCGATAGGTTAAGATCTGAGCGATTTCGAGAAACTAACTAGCGTAAGAGGTGGATGGGAAACGGCGAGACTCCCGCGGGAGAAGGAGCTAGGCGAGATCCCACAGGGCGAAGCCCGAGGAAGCTTGCCAGCATCCCCCGCAGGAAAGCGAGTTGTTTCCCATCCACCTCTATGTTTATATGGCAACGAACCTCGGAATCGTATTTTATTAATAATTACATATTACTGGAAACAAAAAACTGCTTTCGAAATGAAAGCAGTTCTTTTTAAAAATTATTGTCTTTAACGTCTAAACGGTTAATGGCTCGTTTCAAAGCATGCTCGGCTCTTCTGAAGTCGATATCGGCTTGCTTTTCAGCCATACGCTGCTCGGCGCGCTCTTTCGCTTTGCGGGCACGATCGACATCGATATCGGAAGGCTTTTCTGCTGATTGCGCCAGGATAGTCACTTTGTCAGGACGGACTTCAAGAAACCCACCGCTTACGGCAATGCGTTCGGAGCTTCCCTCACCTTTAAGGCGTACCGCGCTGATGGTCAATGGAGCTACCATGGGGATATGTCCAGGAAGGATACCGAGTTCTCCGCTTTCCGCCTTACAGCTGACCATTTGATAGGCGTCTTCTAATACCGGGCCATCAGGAGTGACAACACTCACCGTTAGTGTCTTCATAGCTATTCCTCCTAAGGCAGATCATAAGCGCCGGTGTCAGGCGCTCCGCTTTACGGAACCCCTGAGTGACACTTGCAATGATATGCTTATTGCATTCCTTTTGCTTTTTCGACGACTTCTTCGATGCGCCCCACAAGGCGGAAAGCATCTTCTGGGAGGTCATCGTATTTGCCATCCAAAATCTCACGGAATCCTTTGACTGTTTCGCTTACTGGGACGTATGAACCTTTTTGTCCGGTAAACTGCTCAGCTACGTGGAAGTTCTGAGATAGGAAGAATTGAACACGACGGGCACGGGATACGGTCTGCTTATCTTCGTCAGACAGCTCATCCATTCCCAAAATAGCAATGATATCTTGTAATTCTTTATAACGTTGAAGGGTTTGTTGAACTTCACGAGCTACCTCGTAGTGTTCATCTCCAACGATGTCAGCGTCAAGTGCACGGGAAGTGGAAGCCAGTGGATCCACCGCTGGATAAATCCCCTGCTCTGACAGCTTACGTTCAAGGTTTGTTGTTGCATCCAAGTGAGCGAACGTTGTCGCCGGCGCTGGGTCAGTGTAGTCATCGGCAGGTACATAGATCGCCTGGATCGATGTTACGGAACCTTTGTCAGTAGACGTGATACGCTCCTGAAGCTGACCCATTTCTGTAGCAAGTGTCGGCTGGTAACCTACGGCTGATGGCATACGGCCAAGCAGGGCAGATACCTCAAGACCACCTTGAGTGAAACGGAAGATGTTATCGATGAAGAATAGTACGTCCTGTCCTTGCTCATCACGGAAGTATTCCGCCATTGTAAGACCAGTCAGGGCAACACGCATACGCGCTCCAGGCGGTTCGTTCATCTGACCGAACACCATGGCTGTTTTCGTAATTACTCCTGAATCCTTCATTTCATAATAAAGGTCGTTACCTTCACGTGTACGTTCACCTACACCAGCGAAAACGGAAATACCACCGTGCTCCTGGGCGATGTTATTGATAAGTTCCTGGATCAGAACGGTTTTACCTACTCCGGCGCCACCGAACAGGCCGATTTTACCACCTTTAACGTATGGTGCCAGCAAGTCTACAACTTTAATTCCTGTTTCAAGAATTTCCGTTTCAGTTGCCAGGTTTTCAAATACAGGTGCTAAACGGTGAATCGGGTCGCGGCGAACGTCACTAGGAAGTGGCTCGTCAAGGTCGATATTGTCACCAAGTACGCTGAATACACGGCCAAGTGTTACATCACCTACAGGAACGGCAATAGGTCCGCCTGTGTCGATTACATCTGTTCCACGCTGAACACCTTCAGTTGAAGACATCGCAACGGTACGAACGGAGTTATCTCCTAGGTGAAGGGCTACTTCAAGTGTAAGATCAACGTTTGTTTCGTTTTCTGATTTTGCTACGTAACTTACGTGCAATGCGTTATTTATATCAGGGAGTTGACCGTCGTCGAAAGCTACGTCAACTACCGGTCCCATGATTTGGGTTACGCGTCCTTTACTCATCGTTTTCCCTCCTTACTATTAAGAGAAGCTGTAAGCGCCCTCCTCAGGGTGCTTTATGCTAAACATTCGAACATGAAATTAATGCATGAGAAGCCGAGAACTATTCGAGGGCAGCTGCACCGCCGACGATTTCAGTGATCTCCTGGGTTATTGCAGCCTGACGCGCACGGTTGTAAGAGAGTGAAAGATCGCCGATTAAATCATCAGCATTATCCGTAGCACTCTTCATAGCTGTCATACGTGCCGCGTGCTCACTGGCTTTGCCGTCCAGCAATGCGCCGTAAATAATGCTTTCAGCGTATTGCGGCAGAAGAACTTCCAGAATTTCTTCCTGGTTCGGTTCATATTCGTAAGAGCTTGTAGAGGCTTTGCCTTCTACATTGATATCCGTCAATGGAAGGACCTTTTTCTCGGTCACTTCTTGAGTCATCGCACTTACATAGTGGTTGTAATAAATGAATAGCTGGTCGATTTCACCGTCTGTGAACAGTCTTACCGTTTCCGAAGCGATATCTTTAATATCGGCAAAATCCGGCTGGTCAGAGATCGCGGTAATATCTCTATCGACAGGCATATTACGTTTACGGAAAAAGTCACGCCCGACGCGCCCCATGGTGATCAGTGCATATTCACCAGCTGAACTATGATGCTGGCGGATCTGCTGATACACTTTTCTGAGCACGCTGCTGTTGTAAGCTCCGGCTAGTCCTCGATCCGATGTAATGACAAGATATCCGGTACGTTTAACATCACGAGCTTCGAGCATCGGGTGGCTTGCATCACCACCGCCTGCTGCGATACTTGCAACGACTTCCTGGATCTTTTCACTATAAGGGACGAAGTGACGTGCGTTTTCCTCTGCACGATTAAGTTTTGCGGCGGAAACCATCTCCATCGCTTTCGTAATCTGCTTCGTTTTTTTCGTTGAATTAATCCGACCTTTAATGTCTCTAAGGGATGCCACGCTGTTTCACCACCCTTTCTAGCTTTTTAAGCATTTATGAAGAGTCATTATTCTGAAATGATAAAGGTCTTCTTGAATGCTTCTACAGCTTCATTCATATCATCTGTATCAGCTAATTTACCTGTATTGCGGATTTGAGATAGAAGTTCTTTACGGTTGTTGTCCAACCAGTTATTGAACTCATTTTCAAATCGAGTGACATCTTCTACTGGAATTTCATCTAAATAACCTTGCGTCAATGCGTAAATGATCATAACTTGTTTTTCAACGGCAAGCGGCTGGTGAAGACCTTGTTTCAGTACTTCAACCGTACGTGCACCACGGTTAAGCTTTGCTTGTGTTGATTTGTCAAGATCTGAACCGAACTGGGCAAAGGCTTCCAGCTCACGATAAGACGCTAAGTCCAGACGAAGTGTTCCGGCTACCTTCTTCATGGCTTTGATCTGTGCAGAACCACCTACACGAGATACGGATAGTCCGGCGTTGATCGCTGGACGAACACCTGAGAAGAATAGATCGGACTGCAAGAAGATCTGTCCATCCGTAATTGAGATTACGTTTGTTGGAATATACGCTGATATGTCGCCAGCTTGTGTTTCAACGAAAGGAAGAGCAGTCAGTGACCCTCCGCCTTTAGCATCACTCAGCTTAGCGGCACGCTCTAATAAGCGGGAGTGCAAGTAGAATACATCCCCTGGGAATGCTTCACGGCCTGGCGGACGACGAAGCAGCAAGGAAAGCTCACGGTATGCGGCTGCCTGCTTCGATAAGTCATCGTATACGACAAGAACGTGCTTTCCGTTGTACATGAAATCTTCACCAAGTGTAACTCCAGCATAAGGAGCAAGGTAAAGAAGCGGTGCAGGCTGCGATGCACTTGCTGTTACAACGATTGTGTAATCAAGAGCGCCATGGCGGCGAAGTGTTTCTACTGTGCCACGAACGGTTGATTCTTTTTGACCGATGGCTACGTAGATACAAATCATATCCTGGTCATGCTGGTTCAAAATGGCATCTACCGCTACAGACGTTTTACCAGTCTGACGGTCACCGATGATCAATTCACGCTGTCCACGACCGATTGGTACTAGAGCGTCAATCGCTTTGATTCCTGTTTGAAGCGGCTCGTCTACGGATTTACGATCCATTACACCTGGTGCAGCGGATTCGATCGGACGAGTTCTCGTCGTTTCAATCGGACCCTGGCCATCAACTGGCTGTCCAAGAGGGTTCACGACACGTCCAAGCATAGCCTCACCTGTAGGAATCTGCATGATGCGTCCTGTACGACGAACTTCATCGCCTTCTTTAATATCTGTAAATGGTCCCAAAATGACAAGACCGACATTACTTTCTTCTAAGTTCTGTGCCATACCCATGACACCGTTTGAGAATTCAACAAGCTCCCCGGCCATACAATTATCCAGACCGTGAGCACGTGCGATACCGTCACCTACTTCGATAACTGTACCTACGTCAGTGACTTCAATATCTGATTCGTAGTTTTCAATTTGCTGTTTGATCAGCGCACTGATTTCTTCAGCTTTGATGCTCATGCCATTTCACCCCTATCGTCTATTATTCGTAGAAACTAACTGGCGTTCAATCCGGTTAAGCTTCCCACTGACAGAACCATCAAAAATGCGATTACCGACACGAAGACGGATACCGCCAAGAATGGACGGCTCGACAATGTTTGTCAGGTTAAGTGATTGCTTGCCCACTTTAGGAGCAAACGTTTCTGAAATACGTTGCTTTTCCACTTCAGACAGTGGATTCACGGAATACACGGTTGCATCGGCAATCCCTTTTACATCGTTCATCTTTAAGATGAAGTGATCCGCCATTTCCGGAATGATCTCTTCACGGTGACGATCGATCAGCAGCATAAGGGTGTTGAGCGTTTCCTTGGAAAAGCCTTTCAAAGTATCGCTTAAAAGCTGCTTCTTCTGACCCGCCGTTAAGCGAGGATGCTTAAGGAATTTGACCAGCTCTTCATTACTTAAGAAAATCTCACGTAATGTGCGAAGTTCTGTTTCGATTTGATCGAGCTTTAATTTTTCCTGTCCGAGTTGAAAGAGAGCGGTTGCGTAACGTTTCGCAATGATCGTGTCACTCATCGCTCTTCTCCTGCCTCATTGATATATTGGCTGATCAATTCCTGCTGATCTTTCTCAGAAAGTTCTTTCTCAATCACTTTCGAAGCGATCATCACGGACATTGAAGCCACTTGATCTTTAAGAACTTGAACGGCTTTATCGCGCTCCTGCTCAATTTCCTGACGAGCAGAAACTTTGATACGTTCTGCTTCTTTTTTCGCAGACTCAACGATATCACGCTCTTGCTGAGAAGCTGTCTTACGAGCATCCTCAATTATATTCTGTGCGTCTTGACGCGTCTTTTTCAACTCTTCAGAAGCTTCACGATGTTGAATCGCTGCTTCTTCACGACTTTTTTCAGCTGTTTCGATTTCATTGGCAATGTAGTCTTCACGATCTTTCATCATCGTCATCAACGGACCCCAAGCAAACTTTCTAAGTAACGCTAGAAGCACGATGAAGAAGAATAACTGAGCGACCATGTCGCCTAACTGGAAACCTGCAGCACCCAGGGCTAAATTCGAAGTTAATCCTTGCACAGTTGTCACTCCTTTCCAAAAAAAAGCAGATAAGAAAAGCGGAGGCGCTTTGTTCAGCCGGGACAAGCATAAGACAAGCGGTGCAGTGAAGCGTTTTTTCTTCACGGAAGCGATTGACTTATGACCTCGAGCGGCTAAGCGCCGTAGCTAGACGTTAGAAAAGCGGCGAGGGGCGGTTATGGCTGCCCTCAAAGCTAGACATTACAAAAGCGGAAGCCTATGTAGACCCCTCTACTATACAGTCAGACAATAGAAAATTCGGCAGAAGCCGAAGTTTTATTTTTCAAAAACGAGGGTATTCACAACGCGTACCCTATAAAGAAAGACATAAAGGAATGGCGAGGTTCAACACTATGAACTTCGCCACGATTCACCTTTACTGTCCCATTACGATAAATGCAATAACAACGCCGATGATTGGAACGGCCTCAACTAGTGCAACACCGATGAACATTGTTGTTTGAAGCGCACTACGCAATTCTGGTTGACGCGCAATACCCTCAACTGTACGACTTACGATTAGACCGTTACCAATACCAGCACCAAGTGCCGCCAAACCTACTGCGATTGCAGCTGCTAATAGACCCATAATGAAAATCCTCCTCATATTGTGTGAAAAAATTTTTTATGCTTTTATAATTAATGGTCGTCGCTCACCTTATGAGACATATAAACCATCGTTAACATAACGAAAATAAACGCCTGAATGAAACCGATGAATGTACTGAAGCCCATCCACGCTATCATTGGCAGGGTGGCTCCTAAGAAGCCTAAGAAGCTTGTTGTCGCAAGTCCTACTAGTAAGGAAAGTAGAATTTCACCTGCGTAAATGTTCCCGTATAGACGCAGACCAAGCGTCAGAGTGTTTGAGAACTCTTCAATAATCTTAAATGGCAGTAAGAAAGGCAGTGGTCTGATAAATCCTTTACTGTACTCGCTGCCGCCTTTCAGCTTAACCCCGTAGTAGTGCGTTAAACTGATGACCATTACGGCTAAGGTCATGGTAATGCCGGGATCCGCTGTCGGTGATTTCCACCAGAGCTCATGACCAACGATTCCGTTCGTGACGACCCCGAGCATATTCGAGATAAATATGTAGGCGAAAAGTGTAAGCCCTAAAGGAAGGAAGAGCCGGCCTGTACGCCAATCCATATTCGAACCGATAATCCCTTTGATGAAATCAATCAGCCATTCCATAAAGTTCTGGAAACCTTTCGGGTTACGCTGCATGTTCCTTGTGGCTGCGACCCCTAGAATGAATACAATTAATGAAGCAACAAACATCATTAATACGTTGGATAAGTTGAAACTCAACCATGGGATTCCAAACGCCTGCTCCCATATCGGTGATTCGTGATCCAATCTGTTCACCTCTCTTCCATCATGCTAATCTGTTGATTTGTTGAACAGGTAATCTATTGAAATGACAAGGTAGGCTGTCATTAAGCCCAATACTACCGAAATCAGGTGGAAATGTTCTTCAAACTGAAGGGCGATCACTACGGCTAACGCGCCGGAAGCGAGTCGCGTAAATGTACCGATTCCTCTAGTGGTGTGGTTGTTTGCTGTGGATTCACCAAATTTCTGAATCTTCCGCTGCATTAACCAGAGGTTGTAGAAACTAAGGATGCTTCCTAAGAGAAGCCCGAGGAAAACCGGCTGCCAGGGTGTGATTCCCCAGCCTAAAACGAGTACTGCCAGAAGGTAGAACATCCATTTCCGCTGACGGGCTATCATCTGTTGATAATCTTCCAAGTTAATCGTCTCCCGTGTACGCTCGTACTAAATGAATGGTTCCGTATGTACCTGCTCCTACTCCCAGGAATATACCTAAGATCAGGAATAGTGGACCTGTGGAAAATTGGCCGTCCACCCACTTTCCCATGTAAACCCCGACTAGTGGTCCGCCTGCTAGTTGAGACACGATCGCGCTTGTTAATGCCATCGCTTGAAACGGTGATTGTGAGTGCTTCACTATAACACCTCTTCTGTCATTTGAAAAAGAGTGAGGTTATGTATGAAAACCTTATCATTCCACACTATGTAAGAATACAATAGGGGTACTTTGATGTCAATGTGTTTGGGGCCGAAAGTACAAATGTCCGACACGAAATTATCACATTTTTGACACATTTTCTGAAAATTCGCCGAACTGGGTTTGACAACTAAAAAATGACAATAAAAACAGCCGCTTAAAACGGCTGTCTGTTTCGTGATTTTCTTTAATTTTTGACTATGTTAAAGGTGGTTGTTGATATTGAAAAGTGAGTTATTCAACAATATGGCTGGATAGCGGAAGACGCGTTTTCGAGACATTTGATGAGAGGATCAGGGCGGCGGGGAATGACTCGCTTTCCTTGGGAGCGCGGTGAGCTTCCTCGGTCGTCCCGTCCTGCGGGATCTCACCAAGCACTCTTTTCCCACAGGAGTCTCCCCATTCCCCGCCGCCCCTCACTATATATGCGCTACTCGAAATCCACTTAATTAAGAAAATTCTTAATTAAAGAGGGAGAATAACACCCTGGAGCAACGGTTAAAATTTATCCCACAATTCGATAGAGGTGAAAACGCACCCTTTTATCAAGAAAGAGATCTTCTATATGCCTGTCGTTTGAGAAGATAGCGCTATACATCAAGGTTTTTAGCATAGGACACTTGTTATGAAAATCAGCAAATGTTTGCTTTTTCTTGAAGCGGTTTCGAGATACTTATCAGGCAGAGGGGCGGAGGGAAACGGTGAGACTCCTGGGGGAGGAGCGGGACAGGTGAGACCCCGGAGAGCGAAGCTCGAGGAGGCTCAGCGCCCGCCCCCCGGAAAGCGATCCGTTTCCCGGTGCCCCTAAATTCTCATTATAGCTCGAAACTGAGTCTTCAAGAATAGGGAGCTTATATGAATAGAAACACGGAACTTTACCATGGCGCCGCTTCGCTTTCTCAGGAACTGAAGAAATATTACTGCCCGTCCATTATTGAAACTGGATCTGGAATGGATAGCTAAACGTTTCCCCTTCAATTGTCACAGTCACTACTGCAACGTAAGACCCTTCGAAATCGTCACTCATATCGAGTTCGATTTCTCCTTCATTCATTCCTTCTTCGAGATCCTCAAGTTCCAGAAGATTACCTTGATGGAACATCGTCCCGGCTCGATAGAGATCGATACTCAAATGATCGACCGCTTCGGACAAATTGAAACGGTACGTCAAATCCGCTTTCGTTTCCCAGTCTTTATAAAGCTCGAATCCGGATACTTTTTCATAATCCGATGTATCCATCATGAACAAGTAAGGAAGATTGTACTCTTGATTGCCGCTTTCCACCTCGATATAGCCTTCATGGACACCGTCTTTCACAAAAGACTTCGTCATCTGCACTTCGATCGGTACTTGTTTTTCTTCACCAGGCGCCAGGGAAAAGCTTGCCGGAACTGTCCAGGCTAAGCCGGTTTGCTTAGACGGCTGTTTCATACGAACCGTCTGTGAAACGTCCCCCTGGTTCTCTACAGTCACTTGAATCTTTTTCCGAAAAAAATCTTCGTCCACTTTTCCGAAGTTGAGCGCTCCGGGGTTGATCCATAATTCGGGGTCAAGCGCAGCTTCAGGGTTTACGTACCCTGCTCCCTGCTCAGTCGGAGGCAGCGTTTCCTCCTTGCCCTCAAGCAAATCGGCCGAACTCATGATCGACGTTTTAATATCAGCCGGGGACCAATCGGGATGTGCTTCTTTAAGAAGAGCCGCCACGCCTGCGATGTGTGGAGCGGCCATGCTTGTGCCTTGAAGGGCCTGATAACCTCCGGGAACGGTGCTGATGACATTTACGCCCGGCGCAAGGACATCAGGCTTTACGTTCCAGTTCGAAGTCACAGGACCGCGTGAGCTGAACGGTGCAATCGTGTGGTCCGCTTGGGTTTGCTCAGTTTCCAGCCACTGATCGGCTGCGATTCCTTTCTCTCTCAGCCAGTCCCCTTCTGATTTCGTGACGGCGGCTACCGGTATAGGCAATTTCAAGCCGTCAATCGAACCCTGGAGCGGTTCATCCTCTGTGTTCACAATCAGTACGGCTTCCGCTCCTTTTAAATAAGCCGCTTTCGCTTTTTCTGCAAAACTTGTGCCACCGCGCGGAACGAGAACGATTTTTCCACTTAATCGCCCGTCGGCCATCTCAGCTAAAGGGTATTTCCTCGTAAGATCCCATGGCTTCGATCCTTGTAAAAGCTGAACGCCCAGCTTTTCGTCCTCACCTTTGATCGTCAGCACCGGATGTTCGGCAGGAAGCGCTGAAGCTCCGACCGTGATCGCATTCGGGGAGGTTGCGGGTGAACCGATCGTCCACGTATCGGGTCCCGCGTTGCCCGCGGCTACAATGACCGTCGTCCCTAGCTCAATCGCCCGATCGACCGCTTTTGTCGTCGGCCAATCCGGGCCATTGACGTCGTTGCCGAGAGACAGGTTGATCACATCCATCCCTTCCTTAACAGCTTCTTCAATCGCCGCAATCACCTGGACCGATGATCCCATTCCTCCAGGACCGAGCGCCCGGTAAGCGTATAGTTCCGCATCAGGTGCAACGCCCTTCATATCACCATTCGCCGCAATGACACCCGCCACGTGCGTCCCATGCAGCGTCGCTCCATCCTCCATCGTTTCCATCGGATCGTCATCAAAATCGATCAAATCAAAGCCGCCCTTGTAATTAAGCTGCAAATCCGGGTGCGTGTAATCGACTCCCGTATCAATTACTCCTACTTTCACACCTTCTCCTGTAAAAGTCGTGTCCGGCCTGAGTGTATCCGTCGTTAACTCTATGCCGCGGGAACTCAGCTGCGTCTCTTGTGTTCTGTATATTTGTTCAGGGTATTGATTAGCGACTTCGCTGAGGCGAGCAATTTTTTCTAATTCCTGCGGAGTCCCTTTGACGGCAATACCGTTAAAGATCGTTTCATACTCTGCGACGACTTCAAGTCTAGGAAGCCTGGAGCTGATATGCTGCTTGAACTCGGCGGCTGTTGTGTCTTTTAATTCAAGAATAATTGTGATTTCTTCGTTTGGATCAGGCTGTCTGAAGCCTGTCAGCAGGGTGATTGTCAGGAGGATGGCGGCGAGTTTTAGCAGCATGATGGGTGTGGCTCCTTTTTTAACGTAGTGTGTGTTTTTCACGAGGAGTTATGCGCTCATGGATGGTTCCGTCGTTTTTCGAGGAGAGAATACTGTTACTTTTAAATGAAAAGCTATGTTAAAGGTGGTTGTTAATATTGATAAGTGAGGCATTCAAGATTATGGAAGGATTGTGGAAGACATGATTTCAAGATAATCTGGGTTCGTTGCCCTATTATGAGTCAGGGGTGGTTGGGAAGCTACTCGCTTTCCTGTGGGGGAAGTGGCGAGCTTCCTCGGGCCTGCAGCCCTGTGGGATCTCGCCTACCTCCTTCTCCCACGGGAGTCTCGCATCTTCCCAACCACCCCAGTCGAAATAGAATGAACGAACCCATTTTCCATAAAGAGCTACTTCCACTTATCCTGAAACATAGACATGTTGCCTTCTATAGAAAAGTTTTCAGCATGTGACACTTGTTACAAGGCCACAATAGTAACTTTTAAATGGAGCTGTTCCTCAAGTTGTAGCATGGTGCAACGGAAGTTTTCGTTCAGCATATTCATCGCAAAGAGCTCCGGGAAATGGCTAGACTCCTGTGGGAAAAGAGTGCTTGGTGAGACCCCGGAGAGCGTTAGCTCGAGGAGGCTCACTGCGCTCCCACGGAAAGCGAGTCATTTCCCGGAGCTCTACCTACTATCAAACATAACGGAAACAGTCCAGACGTCTCGAAACGGAGTCTTCCACTAAAGCTGATATGAATGTCAACAAGGAACTTCAACAAAGCCAAATAAAAAAACAGCCTCTCCATATGGAAAGACTGCATCTCTTTGATCTTTATTCTGTTTCAAAAGCGTCCGGCTTATCCTCACGCTCTTTGAAAAAATAGCGGATCGCTTCGGCAATACGCACAGAAGCCTGGCCGTCGCCGTATGGATTGGAGGCGCGGGACATGGCTTTGTGCTTCGTATCGTCACTTAACAGCTCATCCGCTAGGCGGAAGATGTTATCTTCATCCGTTCCGGCTAGCTTCAAAGTGCCCGCTTCAATGCCTTCAGGACGTTCAGTCGTATCGCGTAAAACGAGCACAGGCACGCCTAAAGAAGGAGCCTCCTCCTGTACACCGCCTGAATCCGTCAATATCAAATGAGCGCGGGAGGCGAAGTTGTGGAAATCGATGACATCAAGCGGTTTAATCAGCTTGATTCTTTCGTCGTTCCCTAAAATTTCGTCCGCTGTTTCTTGTACGACAGGGTTCAAGTGAACAGGATACACGACTTCCACATCATCGTGCGTCTCGACTAAACGTTTGATGGCACGAAACATCTGCTTCATATTCCGGCCGAGATTCTCTCGTCGGTGGGCAGTCATTAAAATGAGACGCTTATCACCAATCTTATCAAGAACTTCAGAAGTATAGTCTTTTGCAACGGTCGTTTTCAATGCGTCAATCGCTGTGTTCCCGGTCACAAAAATAGAATCGGCGGATTTATTTTCGGCGAGCAGATTGTCACGCGATTGGTTCGTCGGCGCAAAATGCAGATCCGCCATCGCGCCTGTGAGCTGACGGTTCATTTCTTCCGGATAAGGCGAGTACTTGTCCCACGTTCTAAGGCCGGCTTCGACGTGTCCGACGGGAATCTGGTTGTAATAGGCCGCAAGCGATGCGGCAAACGTTGTCGTCGTATCACCGTGAACGAGCACGATATCCGGTTTCGTTTCTTTCATGACGCCGTCCAGCCCCTCAAGCGCTCGTGTAGTGACTTGCGACAGCGTTTGACGATCCTTCATAATGTTCAAATCAAAATCAGGTTCAATGCTGAAAATGTTCAAAACTTGATCAAGCATCTGTCTATGCTGAGCGGTCACCGTGACGATGGGTTCAAATTGCTCAGACCTTTTTTTCAACTCTAAGACTAGAGGGGCCATTTTGATGGCTTCTGGACGGGTGCCGAATATCGTCATGACTTTAATCATAATTATTTCGTGCCGAACAGGCGGTCGCCAGCGTCTCCGAGGCCTGGTACGATGTAGCCTTTTTCGTTCAATTTGTCGTCCATGGCGGCCAGGTAGATGTCTACGTCCGGGTGGGCTTTTTGAACTGCTTCGGCTCCTTCAGGTGCTGCTACGATACACATGAGACGGATTTGGCGGGCTCCGCGTTTTTTCAGGGATTCGATCGCTTCGTTGGCGGATCCTCCTGTCGCAAGCATTGGATCGATGACGATCAGTTCGCGCTCTTCGATGTCGCTTGGAAGCTTGACGTAGTATTCTACGGGCTGCAGTGTTTCTGGATCTCTATATAGTCCGACGTGACCGACTTTGGCAGCTGGAATAAGTTTGATGATTCCGTCCACCATGCCTAAACCGGCGCGGAGGATGGGAACGAGACCGATTTTCTTCCCTGTCAATACGTGCGCTTTTGCATTATCCACTACGGGTGTGTCGATTTCTACATCTTCGAGGGGCAGGTCGCGAGTAATTTCGAATGCCATTAGTGCGGCTACTTCATCGACGAGCTGGCGGAAATCTTTCGTTCCTGTCTCTTTTTTCCGTATGTGTGTCAGCTTATGTTGAATTAATGGATGGTCCAATACGTATACTTTTCCCATGTCAGTCACTCCTTTTAATAAATTGCATCCCGCTAATTGTACAGAAAATGTCGATAAAGAGCAAGGGGGACAAGGTCGCACTTCGGGCTGGGAAATGTCTTACTTTATAAAAAGTTATACATGCTTTTTCAAATTAAATAAGTATCTTATATAGCTTCATTCCGATCGCTAAATGATGGACGGGACGGAGGGGAACGAGTCGCTTTCCGCGGGCGTGCGCTGAGCCTCCTCGGACTTCGTCCTCCGGGGTCTCACCCTGCACTTACCATCCCGCAGGAGTCTCCCCGTTCCCCTCCGCCCCTTACTATAAAAGTGGATCGGAATGTCTGTTTTTTTCAAGAAGTGGATCATGCGACACTTCCGATAGAAGGAGAAACCCCACGCAGATCTAAATCTGGAAGCTCGTCTTCCACTCCATCTTTAAAAGTTCCTTTTTTCGAAGCAAAGACAACGAAGGAAGCATACATGATAAAGTGTGGAGACTCTAGAAAAATATCCTTTAATACTTAGAGTAAAAGTCTACTCTACTCCGAAAAATAACCAATAAAAAACCCACCTGCATCAGGTGGGTTTCATCGTCTATTTATGGCGTGCTTGGCATTAGTGATTGGTAGAGTGGGAAGCGTGAAGTCAGGTCGCTTACGCGTTCTGTTGCTTCTTTTAGTTTGTCTTCGTTGTCATGGTTTTTCAGAGTGAAAGCGATAAGTTCGCCTACTTCTTTCATTTGTTCTTCTTCAAAACCGCGGCTGGTCACAGCGGCGGTTCCTACACGAATACCGCTCGTTGTAAATGGTCCTTCTGGATCGAATGGAATCGTGTTTTTGTTCGTTGTGATTCCGACAGCATCGAGTGCTTTTTCAGCTACTTTACCAGTGAGTCCCAGCTCACGAAGGTCAAGCAATAACAGATGGTTATCGGTTCCGCCTGAGACGATGCGCACGCCGTTTTCGGACAGCGTTTCACCTAGCTGCTTGGCGTTTTTGATAATTTGACGGGAGTATTGTTTGAAATCCGGCTGCAGCGCTTCTTTGAAAGAAACGGCTTTAGCTGCGATGATGTGCATCAGCGGGCCGCCCTGCATGCCTGGGAATACGGATTTGTCGATTTTCTTAGCGAATTCTTTTTCACAGAAAATCATACCGCCGCGTGGGCCGCGAAGCGTTTTGTGTGTTGTTGTTGTCACAAACTGGGCGTGAGGCACTGGGTTAGGGTGTAAGCCAGTGGCTACAAGACCTGCGATGTGCGCCATATCAACCATCAAGTAGGCTCCGACTTCATCAGCGATTTCTCTGAACTTGGCAAAATCGATTTCACGAGGGTATGCGCTCGCTCCAGCTACGATCAGCTTCGGCTTCACTTCCTTCGCTTTTTCTAAAACGGCGTCATAATCGATGCGCTCGTCTTTTTCAGTAACACCGTACTCTTCAAAATTGTAAAGTGTTCCACTGAAGTTGACCGGGCTTCCGTGCGTCAAGTGACCGCCGTGGCTCAGGTTCATACCTAAAACTGTGTCGCCCGGCTCAAGGACTGTGAAGTACACGGCCATATTGGCTTGTGCGCCGGAGTGAGGCTGGACGTTTGCGTGTTCTGCTCCGAAAAGTTCTTTCGCACGATCTCTTGCCAGATTTTCAGCAACGTCGACGTGCTCACACCCTCCGTAGTAACGGCGTCCAGGGTACCCTTCTGCATATTTATTCGTCAGTACGGAACCCATCGCTTCCATGACAGCTTCTGATACGAAGTTCTCTGACGCGATCAGTTCGATATTGTTTTGTTGACGATTTTTCTCATCCATAATGGAGTTGTACAGTTCAGCATCCGCATGTTTTACATGTTGCATAGTAAAAAATTCCCCTCTCCGATTCCAAATTCTTAATTCCTAGCATTCATAAACTGCTCGTGCGCCTCCGATAAGCGGCGGGCGTGTTCGAGCGACCGTGACGTGTGCGTGACCAATGGACTTCTGTTCGATGCGAAGGGGTACAGCGACCCGCTTCAAATGCATGCCAATCAACGTATCTCCTATATCCACTCCACCTTGCGCTGTAACGGACTCCACAAGTACTGGGTCGTCCATATGTTTGAACGCATAAGAAGCCATAGATCCTCCGGCCTTGGCTACAGGGACTGCTGTCACTTCTGTAAATCCATAGGCTTGTTGGACTTTGCGCTCTACGACGAGCGAGCGGTTCAAATGCTCACAGCACTGAAAGGCGAGTTCGGCACCTGATTGTTTGGAGAACTTCTGCCATTCCTCGAAGATTACTTCAGCAATGGCTTCACTGCCAGCTGTTCCGATTCGTTCGCCGGCAACTTCACTCGTGGAGCAACCAACAACAAATAAGCCGTCCTTCATGTGTCCGGTTTCCAGCAATTGACGGGCCACTGAGGCTGTGTCATGCTGGATGGCTTTTACATCTGCCACTTTGGTCATCTCCTTTTTTTGAAAAATGATTCATCCGTGACGTATGATTTCCCAACAACTAACAGTCATCCTGATCCGTTATCCATCTATTCTATTACTTATTCTCGTATTCGGCAATCTTATTGATACGATTTTTGTGGCGGCCTGCCTCAAATTCGTTTTGCATCCATGTTTTTGCGATTTCACTTGCAAGTCCTGGGCCGATGACGCGCGCTCCCATGCATAACACGTTTGAATCGTTGTGTTGGCGGGTGACTTTTGCCGTGAAAAGGTCGTGTACAAGCGCGGCACGTATGCCAGGTACTTTATTTGCGGAGATCGACATGCCGATGCCTGTTCCGCATATGAGAATCGCTCTGTCGAATTCGCCGGAAGCTACCCGTTCTGCTGCCGGAATCCCATAATCGGGATAGTCGACGGAGCCTTCACAATCGCAGCCGATATCTTCGAATTCCACGCCCAACTCTTTAAGAACCTCAGCTATTTCAAGGCGAAGGTTTACGCCTCCATGATCTGAAGCTAAAATGACTTTCATGCTCTTGCCACTCTCCTCTGTCCAATAATCACTTTATCCTTTTTATAGTGACAGGTCTTTAAAGCTGTGTCAATTGAACAAAAAGCTTATTCTTCCAAGTTTTTTCATTTTTTCCAAAGAGCTGTTTTTCCGATCCTGAGGAAAGAGCTTGAAGGTCCGGGGAATTGACTAGGTTTCGGGATAATCGGGGCTCGTTGCCCTATTAAGAGTCAGGGGTTGTTGGGAAGCTACTCGCTTTCCTGTGGGGGAAGTGGCGAGCTTCCTCGGGCTTGCAGCCCTGTGGGATCTGGATTGTCAACACAAAACTAGACAATTTCATTAAGGTGTTTCTTCTTGAATTCTATAGGACTAAGGTAGTTGAGAGTGCCATGAATTCGAATATAATTGTACCAGTGGACATAATCAAATAAAGC
>NZ_JAIZEN010000033.1 GCF_024189295.1 Halobacillus sp. A1 | reverse complement strand
CTCCTGGGGGAGGAGCGGGACAGGTGAGACCCCGGAGAGCGAAGCTCGAGGAGGCTCAGCGCCCGCCCCCCGGAAAGCGATCCGTTTCCCGGAGCCCCTAGATTCTCATTATGTCTCGAAACTGAGTCTTCCACTAAAGGGAGCATTAGTGGAACAACTTGAATAGAACATTTTTAAAAAGCTCGGTCGAAAGGACGACCGAGCCTTTAGTTATAGTATGGTTGATAAATCATCTAATTTAACAAATCCCGTAAATGGATAACTAAATAGCTGTAATTATGAAGAGTCGTAAGAGTGATTCGTCCCTTGCATCAATCCAATATAGACTGCAGGGCAGGTTCTAATTCAGGGTATTTAAACTCATATCCATATTCTATCGCTTTTTTAGGAACGACAGATTGCCCTCCTAACAGCATAATACTCATCTCACCTAAAGCAGTCTTCAATGCAAAGGCAGGGGCAGGAATCCAGTGGGGGCGATTGATCACATCTCCTAAAGTCTGCCCGAAATCCTTGTTACGCTTTGGATTCGGAGCAGTACCGTTGACAGGCCCTTGGACATGAGCATGTTCGATAGCATATCGGATTAACCCGACTACATCATCAACGTGGATCCACGAGACCCATTGTTCGCCTGAACCAACTCTGCCGCCGATCATCAATTTATAAGGGATCGCCATCTTCGGAAGTGCGCCTTGTTCACCGAGTACAATTCCAAAACGGATATACGCTGTACGTACACCAAGATCAACAGCCTTGGCTGCCCGCTTTTCCCATTCAACCACCACATTCGCTAGAAAATCATTGCCCGGTTCAACGGTCTCTTCAGTAAACGTTTTTGTTTTGGATTGACCATAATAGCCGACAGCAGAAGCATTGATCAAAGCTTCTGGTTTTGTCTTTAACTTCTGTATTATTTCAAGAACACCTTCCGTCGCATCAATACGGCTCTGCATAATCGATTGCTTTTTTTCTTCCGTCCATCTGCCGCTGTTTAATGATTCTCCAGCTAAATTGACGATAGCATCGATAGAAGGAAGCTCCTCCCAAGGAGAGTACTCATCTTTTAGCCAGCCGACAAAAGTGGTAGAAGCCGTGTTTTCATGTCCGTCGGGGTTTCTCGTCAATATGTATACGTGGTGTCCGCTTTGAACGAGCTCTTCCGTCAGCTTAGAACCTACAAATCCAGTCCCGCCTGTCACAACTATATTCATTGGAATCCTCCTCATAAAATCTTAATGAAACGATTCTTAATCGTGACCGAATGATTGTAAGCCATGCTACAATATTGGAAAAGGGGTGAACGACATGGCAAAAATCACTCGGATCACGACGCAGAAGAAGCAAAAGAATCGGTATAATATCTTTTTAGATCGAGGTCAAGGGGAGGCCTACGGTTTCAGCGTAGATGAAGACATCTTAATTAAGTACAGGCTCCAGAAGTCGTTAGAGCTTGAAGAGTCTACCATCGAAGCTTTAATTCAAAAAGATACTATACATAAGACATATACCCAGACAATCAACTTTTTAAGCTATAGAATGCGTTCAGAAAAAGAAATCCGCGATTATTTATTTAAACATGAGGTGGACGAGGAGCATATAGATGAAATTGTTCAACGCCTTTACAGAGAAAAATTATTAGATGATTTGGAGTTTGCGGTCGCTCTTGTGAGAACAAGAATTCAAACATCAAGCAAAGGGCCGCTTTTAGTGAAAAAAGAACTGATTGAAAAAGGTGTAGATGCTCCTAAGATTGATGAGGCACTGGAACACTACAGCTTTGATGCCCAATTAGAGAAGGCTGTAAAATTAGCAGAGAAGAAATTAAAGAGCACCAGCAAAAAATCCCACAGAGAGCAAATACAAACCATTCAGCAGAATTTGATGCAGAAAGGCTTTTATGGTGATGTCGTTAAAGAAGCGGTCAGTCAGCTGCCGGAAGAGGAAGGCGATCAAGAATGGGAAGCCGTAGTTTTCCAAGGAGAGAAGCTATTGCGTAAATTTGAGCGAAAGACGGAAGGCTATGAATTGAAACAAAAGCTGAAATCAGGACTATACCGTAAAGGGTTTCCTATTGATTTGATAGATCGCTTCATAGAAGAGTATTTAGTGGATGAGGGATAGTTATAGTGGAAATACTTATGCTATCTCACAAGCTAATGAAACAAAGGAAAAGGTTCATAAACTGTGCCGTGTTCATAAACCTTTTTCGAATGTTCATAAGCAATTTTTCTAAAATAAATTCTCTAACTCATTTTGAAAATGAAAGATGAGCTATTATAATAATCCCTTATTTTTTAAGTCTTCGACAGCCTCATATACATGGTCCACTACGTATTCCGCCTTTTTCTGCACATCAGGGTGGGCTGTAGACATGGCGTAACTGTGAGGAGTGACGGCAAACATCGGCAGGTCATTGAAGGAATCACCGACACATGCAACTTCATTCGGCTCCAGTCCAACTTTTCCTAGTAAAGCTTTAATCCCATTTCCTTTGTTGATCATCTTCGGCATAATATCAACACAGGATTCATGGGAAATGAAACTGTCAAATTCTTCGTCGAACTTCTTACTGACACGGTTGTATGCAAGTACGACATCCTCTTCTTTCCCGTGTAAAGTGATTTTCGCTGGAGTGAGTGTATTTCCGAATTGTTCTATTAATTTTGGTTCAATAATGACGTCCTGAAATAACTGAGCTGAAATCAGGTCAACCCATTCGTTATGCTCAGCGGTGAATATCTTATCTTCCGTAGACACCGTTTTGACCATTGGCTCATCTTTTACGAATTCCATAACTTGTTTTGCATGTTCAGCATCAAAAAATTTTGAATGAATTCTATGGTTATCCATTCCGTAAACAAAAGCACCGTTTTGACTGATACGATGTCCATCTACTTGCATCTTACTTAATACTTGTTCGATATCATGATCCATTCGCCCGGAAGCTACAGCAAAATCCGTTTCGTTGCTTTTGAGTGTTTTAATTGCTTGTATATCTTCATCTTTTATAGAATGATTCATACCTAGAAGCGTTCCATCCAGGTCACTGATAAAAAGTTTAATCATAATCGTATCCCCTTTCATAAGGTCACGATAACGATTTTACACCTATTAATTATGTTAGACAAAGGAAATACCTATAAATTCCTTGTAGAACGGTTGTAAAAGTTAAAAGTGAATTATACGATAGAAGATACTAAGATGATGAAACCGTTTTTATTAAATGGGGTGCGCCATAAGTGGGGGAACATATATGGATGAAATGTTGACGATAGATAAAGTGTTGAATAATAATGTATTGATTGCTAAACACCCCTCCTACGAGGAAGTGGTTCTTATTGGAAAGGGGATAGGGTTCAGCAAGAAGAAAGGTGAATCAATTTCATTTAATAAAGCTGATAAAACGTTTTTGTTGAAGAACGAGAACGAAAAGGAGCAGTATGTGAATTTACTGCCTCATATTGAAGAAGGGTTTATAGATTTTATGAATGACCTCCTTCACCATATTGAAAGCAGAATGGGACAGGGGTTGAATGAACACATTCATGTTGCCCTGACTGACCACCTGGCGTTCGCTTTAAAAAGAACCCAGAAAAATATGCAGTTTGCAAATCCTTTTCTTCCTGAAATTGAATCCCTCTATCCTAAGGAGTATCAAATAGCTTTAGAGGTAGTGACCATGGTGTACGATCAACTGGGTGTTCAATTTCCTGAAGGGGAAGTCGGCTTTATTGCCCTGCATATCCATAGTGCCGTTACGGATAAGACACTTAGGGAAATAAATCGTCATAATCAGCTGATCACCCAATTGGTTGAAATTGTAGAAGAAACTATGCAGGTCAAAATAGATAAGCAGAGTGTGGACTATCACCGGCTTGTTCAACACCTGCACCGAGCGATCGACCGTGTTTATCAGGATGAAAATGTAGGCGATGAAATTCGCCTCGGAAAGATGTTGAAAGAAGAATATCCTGTGTGTTATAATTTGTCATGGAAGTTAATCAAAGTGATGCAAAAACAACTTAATAAACCTGTAGATGAGTCTGAGGCCATTTATCTTACGATTCATTTACAACGACTAACTAATAAATCTTAACGTTACGTGTTACTGATACGATCAGGCATGAGTATCGAAGGAACAATAGTTACGAAGTGGGAGAAGTATACCCATTAGTGCTATTGAACCTTTATACTCATGCCTTTTTTAGTGTCATTTTTCGCACTAATGTAACCGTTTTATTATTCTGAAAATTTTTGTTTTTGCATTGCTAATCTAAAATTAGGGAGGAATTACTTATGTTTAAGAATGCTTTTGGTACTTTACAAAAAGTCGGTAAAGCTTTGATGACACCAGTTGCATTATTGCCAGCGGCGGGTATTTTACTGGCGTTCGGTACAAGTTTCGCTCAAGATGACTTTACTGATAGAGTACCGTTTTTTACAACTCCATGGATCATGACATTACTTGAAGTAATGGCCGAAGCCGGCGGAGTAGTCTTTGACAACTTACCTTTACTTTTTGCCGTAGGGGTTGCTATTGGTTTAGCTAAAGGTGACGGGGTTGCCGGTTTAGCTGCTATTATTGGTTACTTAATTATGAACGTAGTTATGGGTGTGTTAGGTAATGTCGATTCTGATATGACTTCAGATCCGGCTTATGCGGAAGTTCTCGGGATACCTACACTTCAAACCGGAGTGTTTGGCGGTATTATAGTAGGTATAATGGCCGCGGCCTTATATAATCGATTTTTCAAAATCGAACTGCCTCAATTCTTAGGATTCTTTGCTGGAAAGCGATTTGTACCTATTGTTACAGCCTTTTCTGCGATTTTCTTAGGTATGATCATGCTTGTATTGTGGCCTTTTGCACAAAATGGATTAAATGCGCTTTCTCACTTGATGCTTGAAGGAAACCAAACGATTTCGGCTTTCTTCTTTGGTGTAATTGAAAGATCGCTGATTCCATTTGGTTTGCACCATATCTTTTATTCTCCGTTCTGGTTCGAGTTTGGAACGTATGAGAATGCTGCGGGTGAGATCATTCGTGGTGACCAAACGATTTTCTTTGAACAGCTTTCTGATGGTGTTGAATTTACAGCAGGAACCTTCATGGTTGGTAAATTCCCATTCATGATGTTCGGGCTTCCAGCTGCAGCACTTGCGATATATCATACGGCTAAACCTGAACGTAAAAAAGTAGTCGGCGGAATTATGCTTTCTGCTGCTTTGACTTCTTTCCTTACAGGGATTACTGAGCCGCTTGAGTTCTCATTCCTATTCGTTGCACCAGTATTATTTGGAATTCATGCTGTATTTGCGGGATTATCATTTATGACGATGGAAATTTTAAATGTTAAGATCGGCCAAACCTTCTCAGGGGGTCTGATCGACTTCATCTTATTTGGAATTCTACCTAACCGTACCGACTGGTGGTGGGTCATCATCGTAGGTTTGATTTTCTCTGTTATTTACTACTTCGGTTTCCGCTGGGCTATTCTTAAGTTCAACCTTGCGACACCAGGTCGTGAAGATGAAGCGGTCGACGCAGATGGTGATAGAGGAGAAGTGGATGATAAACCATTCGAAATTTTAGAAGCGATGGGTGGAGAAAAGAATATCAGCTACCTTGATGCTTGTATTACTCGATTAAGAGTGTCTGTACACGATAAAGGGAATGTTAATAAAGATCGTTTGAAGAAGTTAGGTGCTTCTGGAGTTATGGAAGTCGGAAATAATATTCAAGCAATTTTCGGACCGGTTTCTGATACATTACGCGGTCAAATGCAAGATATTATCGACGGAAAAACTCCTCGTAAACGTGAAGAGAAAGTTGATGAAAGTACGAAAGAAGCGGGTGCTGTAGCACCAGTTGCTGAAGGCGATTTGGATTTTGTTAGTCCGATCAAAGGTAAAGTACTGCCAATCACTGAAGTGCCAGATCAAGTATTTTCAGGTAAAATGATGGGAGATGGCTTTGCAATTGAGCCGATTGATGGTAAAATTGTTTCGCCTATAAATGGTAAGGTACTCAATGTATTCCCAACTAAGCACGCCATCGGTCTTCAGGCGGATAATGGTATGGAGATTCTGATTCACATTGGAATTGATACGGTGAAGCTGAAAGGTGAAGGATTTACTTCTTATGTGGAAGAAGGGTCTGAGGTAAAACAAGGACAAACTCTCATGGAAGTTGACCTTGATTACGTAAGCACAAACGCTACGTCAATCATTACTCCAATCATCTTCACTAACCTGAATGAAGATCAAAAAGTAGAAGTGACTGCAGCGGGCGAAGTTGATCACAATACAGAAAATATTGTTACCATCACGAAATAAAAAGGAGAGATTCACTATGGCAGAACAAACAATGAAAATTACAGCTGCAGACGGCGTACACGCTCGTCCAGCAACAGCTCTTGTGCAAGTAGCTGGAAAGTACGAGGCTGACGTTAACATCGAGTACAAAGGTAAATCTGTGAACATGAAGTCCATCATGGGTGTCATGTCTCTAGGAATTCCAAATGGCGCTGAAATCAAATACACAGCTGAAGGTTCTGATGCTGATGAAGCTGTAGCGGCACTTGTAGCAAAAACTAAAGAAGAAGGTCTTGGTGAGTAATTTATCATCAAGAAAGGAGCAGACTGTCACAGTCTGCTCCTTTTTTTGTGTCAAAAACACTTGTTTTGAAACGGAGGATGGGAACGGAGTGACCATTCACAGGAAAACTGTGGCTTATAAGCTGACTAGGTGGCAGTCTCATTAAATTCACCCCTAGGAATGAGGGCCATAAAACTGAATTTTCATAAGAGAGTTATTAAGTGATATGGCAGGCCAGTGGAAGACTTGAATTCGAGATAGTCTGGGTTCGTTGCCGTATTAAGAGTCAGGGGTGGTTGGGAAGCTACTCGCTTTCCTGTGGGGGAAGTGGCGAGCTTCCTCTGGCTTGCAGCCCTGTGGGATCTCGCCTACATCCTTCTCCCAGTCTTACACTTATATTAATCTAGGGCGTGAATCCGTTCATAAACCATATGGGGGACTATCCAGCTCCAGCGCTTAGCGGCTACTGAGACTTCCTTTACTTCTGTACGATAAGTCAACATCGAATCACTTCGTTCTTCGTGTTTCCTTTATCTCCGCCAGCTCAGTCCAGTCCATACGCCGCTGACCAAAGCGCTTACGCTTTTACAAAGGGAGTCTCCTAGCTTCCCAACCACCCCAAGCGAAATGGAATGAACGAACCCCCCTGGCATTGGAAAAGACTTAATCTCTCATCTAAGCTGCGTATTCCAGCTATAGAGCTTAACGACTAACGAGACTGGTAAGTCAACATCCAGTCATTTTGTTCTGGTTTCCTTTATCTCCGACAGCTAAGTCCAGTCCATATACATTCTTTCGAAACGAATTACAATTAATCTTATCCAAGAAGACAAGAAGCGAGTAAGCGCCTGTGACATAGCCTATTAGACAATAAACATATAGCTTGAAAAGAACAATTTGTTGTAATGGGGTATTGGAAATGGGGCGACTTGTCGTTGGAACTCGAAAAGAGCTGTACTTTACTCAAAGCACTGTCTCAGATGTTTCCGTGAACCTGACACACGCAAGGAGGTCCGGGAAATTGCGAGACTCCTGTGGGAAAAGAGTGCTTGGTGAGACCCCGCAGGACGGGACGTCCGAGGAGGCTCACCGCGCTCCCACGGAAAGCGAGTGATTTCCCGGACCTCCAAACGCTGTCAAACGTAACGGAAAACAGCTCGAACATCCGAAACTGAGTCTTCCACTAAAGGGAGCTTTAGTTTAATAACTACAATAGGCTCAGTCGAAAGACGACTGAGCCTATTGTTAAAAACGTTTATAACTTTTACTTATCGATAAATATTTCCGGCCGGCCATCATCCTCGTCAAAAATCTGCTCAGCCACTCCTTCGGGGCCTTTTAGAGAAGCAGGATCGCTGACGTGATCACTTTCATCCCAAAAAGGCGTATTCATACCGCCCATGTACACAGCGGTTGCTTTCATCGGTTTGTTTTCCCACTCTTTGTGCAGACTTTCTGTAAAGCCACGAACAGCAAACTTAGAAGCGCAATATACGGCTTCATTGCTTTTGCCACGTAAACCTGCTGTGGAAATAATATTCAGCACACGGCCATGTGATTGTTTAAGCAAAGTGGAAAATCGCTGTGTCATTAAAATAGTCCCTTTAACATTCGTGTTCATGATTTGCTCGATATCTTCAGGTGTATACGAACCTAGTTCTCCGAATATGCCAATACCTGCATTATTGATCAATACATCAAGGTGATCCAGCTGTTTCAGCGCTTCATTGACAGAAGCTGGATCAGTAACATCGCAAATAAGTATTTCTGCATCTCCGCCCCTTGCTTTAATCTCTTTTTGGACAAGTAGCAGCTTTTTCTCGGTTCTGCCAGTCAGAATAACGTTGTAATCATTTTTAGCATAATGTAACGCTAATGCCCGTCCAAGTCCCGTGCCTGCTCCTGTTATCAATACTTTTCTCAAATAAATAACCTCCCCTGTCTTTATAATCATCGTCATATCTATTGTGACAAAAGACTGATAAAATGGAAACACATAAGATATACAAGAGGTGTTAGACAATGGAGAAAAGATATAGTGAATACAGTTATGGGGAGCTTCGCAGCGAAGTGGCCCTGCTGAAAGAAAAAGCGTTGAAAGCTGAACAATTAGGTATGGTCAATGAATACGCCGTGTACGAAAGAAAAATCACTATGGCTAAGGCCTACATGCTTGATCCTGAGGACTTTGATCCGCAAACGGAATATGAAATAGAGGGAGACCCTGCTCATACATTTTACATTGAATACTTAAACGGAGTATTCGCGTGGGGGTATAGAAAAGGAATTACTGGAGAGCGGGCCGGTAAGAAAGAAGAAGCTCTGCCTATTTCTATGATTGGAAAGCGAATAAAAGAGTGAAAGAAGCGCAGCCATGAGCTGCGCTTTTTTAATTAAGACCTTTTTCTCGCTTGTACTTCCGTTATTTGTGCGGATTGAGTTTGTTCTGTTTCACCGTTTACTCGCTGATTGAGATGTTTAGCCCCTCTGTGGAGGTTTTTTAAGGATTTATGTCCTTTACCCATTTAATATTTTCCTCCCTGGTTCACTTCTCTTTCTCTTGAGTGCAGCGCTCGTTCCTGTGGTTTAGAGTTGATTTTACCATCAGGTTTCAAGGCTAGATATTCACTTTGATCGTCTGGCGATGAAGTCATCTTTCTATTGGGAAATCCTTTTGCTTTATTTCGCATTGGTGACCCTCCTAAACCCGGCTTTTTGCGGGCAAGTTTAGTATGTGTGTACGAGCAAAGTTTATGTGGTACACTAGGGTGAAATCATTCCCATACTTGGAGTTGATAAAAATGGACGGAATCCATCAGCGTCTGGCTGAGCAGTTATATGAAAAAAATGAACGATTGACGATCGATGAAGCACGAACGTGGGTAGAACTACTATGGGAAGACTTTGAAGCGACTAGGGCAAAAGCAGGCCACGAGTATCAGGGCAAACAAGTGACTGAACAGATCGTTACTCAATGGATCAACCATTATGGTCCGAACTTACACGAATTCATTGCCACTAACCCCAAATTCAAAGAACTTCTTAAACGAAAAGGGTACTTGCATTAAAAAAGGATCCGTGCCTCGTTAGCACGGATCCCTTTATTTTGTATCGGTGGCAATTGTCATTTTGTCTTGTAATTTCTCTTCTGTGAAAACCCAGCCCGTATACGAATTCAGTATAGTTAACTCTTCCCCATGTTCATCATCGATTTGTACAAGAGCAACAAAGGGGTAGCGGTCTTTTGAGTAATATCTTAAATCAGTGAAACGAACTTCTGTATATTCATCAAAGACGTTGATATCATAACGATACACAGGTGAGAAAGACAAGAAAGCTTTAATGTTGTGATCGGTCAAAGCTTTTTGAACAACAGGATCTTCGTAATCAATGTCCTTATAGATATATTCATCTAAAATAGTGATGTGTCCATCTTCAGCACGAGCAACATAATAATTCGTTTTCGTTTCAATAGCAATTCTCCATACGTTTTGTTTCATGGTAGGAGAGGTTGCGACTTGGACGATATCATCGAAATATTCATCGATCAGCTTCACAAGTTCACGTTTGTCAAAATATCGTTTAACATAGTATAAAGCGATGACGAAATAGATGAGAAGCCACATGTATCCAGGGTCAGCCCCTAAGTTCCATGCGACGATCCCTGCGATATGCATCATGAAAATGTACGGATCAAACGTATTAATGAACCCATAAGCTACCCATCTTTTTGTAAAAGGACGGTAGGCTTGAGTACCGTATGCATTAAACACATCAACAAATACATGCAGGATGACTGCGAGAAATGTCCATAGCCAAAGGTGCAGAAAGTTGACTTCAGGGGTAAATAATTGAATGATCGAAGCAATTCCAATGCCCCATAAGATCACAGCAGGAATCGAGTGAGTGATTCCTCGGTGGTGACGGATATATACAGCATTGTTTTTAAGTTTTAAGACGGTGTCAAAATCTGGTGCTTGGGATCCAGCTAATGTTCCTATAAGAACAGCATTGAACAATATAGGGTCAGACTGGACGACAGGATCTAACGTAGCTAGCCCGCCAAGTGCCACACCCATGACCACATGAGTGCCAGTATCCATGAATGCTTCCTCCTTTAGCCCGACAACAATTTTACAGATGATGAAGGATGATTGAAATTGAAAAGACAAGAACGTGCAGAAACTATATTAAATAATTTTAACAGAAATGCGTTTCAAAACCAGTTAATCGATTGGTTTAAGAAAGAGCAGCGAATCTTACCATGGAGAGAAAACCAGGACGCGTATCGTGTATGGGTATCAGAAATAATGCTCCAACAAACTCGCGTGGATACGGTAATCCCTTACTTTAATAATTTTCTAGAAAAGTTCCCGACTCCTGAAGCTCTAGCTGAAGCGGAGGAGCAAGAGGTTTTAAAGGCTTGGGAAGGCTTAGGTTACTATTCCCGAGCACGCAATCTGCAAAACGCTGTTCGAGAGGTTGTGGAAAAATATCAAGGGAAAGTTCCAGATAACAAAGAGCAATTAGGAGCTTTAAAAGGGGTGGGCCCATACACGAAGGGAGCAATTCTGAGTATCGCCTTTGATCAGCCTGAACCAGCTGTAGATGGGAATGTAATGAGGGTGTTATCCAGAATTCTTCTAGTAGAAGATGATATAGCCAAAGCAAGCACAAAAAGTCTGTTTGAATCGCTGGTTTTAGAGCTGATATCGAAAGAAGACCCTTCAGCATTTAATCAGGGGCTGATGGAGCTTGGAGCCATTATTTGTACACCTAAGTCCCCTTCCTGCTTATTATGTCCTGTTCAAAGCGAATGCAGAGCATTCATGGAAGGGAAAGAAAGAGAACTGCCAGTGAAAGTTTCAAAAAAGAAACAAAAAAAACAACCCTTCATTTCGTTGTTTATTGAGAATGATAAAGGAGAAATTCTTATTGAAAAGCGGCCTTCAGAAGGGCTGTTGGCTTCCTTGTGGCAATATCCAATGGTACCGCTGGATGCCATAGATGAACATAATCTCCCTCACTGGTTCTTAGGTGAGTACGGTATGGAAATAGAATTAGGCTCTACTATTGACAGGGTAAGACATGTCTTTTCCCACTTGATTTGGGATATGGAAGTGAAAAAGGCAAGTATCCAAAATGGTAATTTAGATAGGGAAAACGCCAAATTCGTCAAAAAAGAAGACGTTTCTTCTTATCCTTTTTCAGTTTCTCATCAAAAAATCCATAAACACTTAAATTGATTACATCTCCCAGGAAGCTTCGCGCTGTTTTAAACCGCCGCGGAGCTTTATTTCATTATTGATCTCTCTCAATATGCTAACACCTTCCTGATTTAAATAAGGTGCCATTTGTGATAATGAGAAATGAAAATAACTTAACTCCAGATTTTCCCACTCTTTTTTTGACATCATATTCAGTTCTGATAAATCTCTTCCTACATACATAAAAAAACCTCCTATACCTTGTTATTATAGGCTTTTAAGCGTTTTTTTATGTATGGAAAAATCCATAAAAAAAGCTATTTTCAGCTTTTTGTAACGGAACTGTAACGGAACTGTAACGAAGCTTGGTGAAGCTTGTCATATCAATTGTTTTCATAGTTTTATAGGGGGGATTCAATGTTTAGCCATATAGACAACCTATCAGAAAAAATGAATAATAGAAAACAGAGCAAACGACATACCAATTATCACAATCATTTTTTACTACATAGATTTTTTTTACAGACGAACAAATTTCACATGAATCATAAAAAAATTAAATAAAGAGGGGTTACATACGATGAATAAAAAGCAAATTGCAACTACGGTATTCGGTACTATTGTTGGTGCATCACTTTTTGGAAGTACAGTTATGGCAGATGAAGAACATAAGGTTAAATCCGGAGATTCTTTATGGGCATTAGGGAAAAAATATAACACAAGCGTATCTGACCTAAAATCATGGAACGATTTAAACAGCGACATAATCAGAGTAGGACAATCTCTAGTCGTCAACAAAGATAGTTCATCTAATAAATCTTCAAGCAGTTCAAGCAAAAGCAGTACATACAAAATCAAAAGCGGCGATACGCTATCTAAGATTGCGTCTAAACATGGTGTATCTGTAAGCAATTTGATGGACTGGAACAACTTGAATTCTTCTTTGATCATTACTGGAAAAACTTTGAAGATTAATGGGTCAAGCAGTTCATCCAGTTCAAGTTCTTCTAAGTCAAGCAGCTCATCCAATTCCAGCTCTTCTAAGTCAAGTGCTTCCACCTACACTGTTAAATCCGGAGATACGCTATCTAAAATTGGAAGCAAGTACGGTGTGAGCGTTTCAAACCTTCAAAGCTGGAACGGTATTTCAGGTCACATGATTTATGTAGGGCAAAAGCTGGACCTTAAAAAATCATCAAGCTCAAGCAAGAACTCGAGCAAGAGCTCAAGCAGTAACTCCAGCTCAAGCAAGAGTTCAAACAGCAGCTCAAGCTCAAAAAAGGAATCTGTTAAAGGTACTTCCACATCTTCAAACGTTTCAAACCTGGTTAGTGAAGCTAAAGATCATATCGGTACTCCATACAAGTGGGGAGGTACGTCTACATCTGGATTTGATTGCAGTGGCTATCTTCAGTATGTTTTCGCTGAAACAGGTACAGATCTTCCGCGTACTGTAGCTTCTATGTATGCGGACAACCGTATGGATTCTGTAAGCCGTTCTAATCTGCAAAAAGGCGACTTGGTTTTCTTTGAAACGTATAAGCCTGGTGCTTCACATGCTGGAATTTATGTTGGAGACAACAAGTTCATTCATGCAGGATCATCCCGTGGTGTAGAAATCAGTTCACTTTCAAACAGCTATTGGAACCCACGTTACATCGGTGCGAAACGTATGTAAACTTAGTATATGAAAAGACGCTTCCTTCTTTTGAAAAAGGAAGCGTCTTTTTGCTCGTTTTAGACATTTAAAAATTTTAATAAAAACGATGAATGAAATTACGGAACCTGTGCAAAATAATCTTTGCGGAGGTGATATTGATGGCTAAGCAACCGAAACAAGGTAAAACTGCAGCTGGTACAGATATGAACAAAGTAAGACAACAAAACCAACAAGCTGCTCAGCAAAACGCTCAGCAAAATGCTCAACAATCTGCTAAAGGTCAGAACCAATACGGTACTGAATTTGGTCAGGAGCAAACTGACGCGCAACAAGTTCGTCAGCAAAACCAAAAATCTCAGGCTAAGAAAAAGTAGCATTTGATTTGATTGGTTAATCTGTACAGACTGTACAATTAGCCTGCATCAAACTCCCAGGAGCCGCCCGAATTCGGGCGGCTTCTTACATATTGAATACTATTGTTTTCATTCAGACGGATAACTCGTTATAATAGGGAAAGATGATGAACGGGATATTGTAAGGGGAAGGGGAGATGAATATGCCCGGCCCGGAATCAGGATTACGTACAGAAATACAAAGTTATAAGCATAATGGAAAGCTGCATCGCGTTTGGGAAAGCACCACAGTGTTAAAAGGAACGAAAAATGTAATTATTGGTGCAAATGATCGGACGAGAGTGACAGAAAGTGATGGACGAACTTGGATAACAAGGGAGCCCGCCATTTGTTATTTTCATTCGAAACATTGGTTCAATGTTATCGGGATGTTAAGGATGGATGGAGTTTATTACTATTGTAATATTAGTTCTCCGTTTATATACGAAAACGGGATCATCAAATACATCGATTATGACTTGGATGTAAAAGTCTTTCCAGATATGACATATAAGCTGCTCGATGAAGATGAATATGAATTGCACAAAAAAATGATGAATTACCCTCACGTTTTGGATCGTATACTTTATAACAATGTAGAAACCTTACTTCGCTGGATCAGACAGCGGAAAGGACCTTTTTCACCGGAATTTATTGACCAATGGTATGAACGATTTTTGACTTATAGGTAATCGATCTTGCGCACTGACAGAGTGCGCTTGATTATTTTTTTGAGGGATTTAATTTGCAAAAGGGGAAGTAGGTGGTGCGTTTTGGGAAGTATCAAGCGTTATCTGAAGTTTGTTAAACCTTATAAAGGAAAGATCATTTTAACGATAATGATCGGCATTGTTAAATTTTCAATTCCTCTATTAATGCCGTTGATCATCAAATATGTTATTGATGATATCATCAATGCTGAGTCGTTGGCCCAGTCAGAGAAAATGGACCAACTTCTATTATTGATGGGCGGAGCGTTTTTTATATTTATGATCTTGAGGCCGCCGGTTGAGTATGCCAGGCAGTATTTAGCTCAATGGATAGGAAGTAATATCTTATATGATATCAGGGATAAATTATTTGACCATATACAAAGACTGAGTCTCGGATTTTATTCTCGTACGAAAACAGGGGAAATCATTTCAAGAGTCATTCATGATGTTGAGCAGACAAAAACGTTTGTCATCACTGGCTTAATGAATATCTGGCTTGACATGTTTACTATAGTTATTGCAATTATAATTATGTTGACGATGGATCCTTGGCTTACATTAGTTGCTGTGGCATTATTCCCATTGTATGGTTTCGCGATTAAGTATTTTTATGTAAGGCTGAGGGATTTAACGAAAGACCGCTCCCAGGCTTTAGCAGAAGTTCAAGGTCACTTGCATGAAAGAGTACAGGGGGTGCCTGTAACTCGAAGTTTTGCTTTAGAAAACCATGAACAAGCTCAATTCGATACGAGGAATTCTAATTTCCTTGATAAAGCAATCAAGCATACGAATTGGAATGCTTATACGTATTCGATCACTAATACGATTACGGATCTTGCACCATTGCTCGTTATCGGGGTTGCGGGATATTTAGTTATCAACGGTTCCATGACAGTGGGGACCCTGGTTGCTTTCACTGGATATATGGATAGAGTATATAGTCCTCTGCGTCGTCTGGTGAACTCCTCAACGGTGTTGACCCAGTCGATTGCTTCCATGGATCGTGTGTTTGAATTTTTGGATGAGAAATATGACGTTATTGATAAAAAGAATGCAAAACCGCTTAAGGACGTAAAAGGCGATGTTACTTTAAACAACGTATCTTTCAGCTATGGTGAAAACGAGCCGGACGTACTGAAAAATGTTGATCTTCAGGTAGAAAGAGGAGAAACGATCGCTTTTGTAGGTATGAGTGGAGGCGGAAAGTCTACATTGATCAGTCTGATTCCGCGTTTTTACGATGTGACGGGTGGAGAGATTTTGATTGATGGTACGGATATCAGAGATCTGGAAGCGAGAACTTTACGGGATAAAATAGGAATGGTGCTTCAAGATAACATCTTGTTCAGTGACTCCATCGAAATGAATATTAAGATGGGGAACCCTGAGGCATCTGATGAAGAAGTTATTGAAGCGGCCAAATCGGCGAATGCACACGAATTTATCATGAGCCTGCCAGAAGGATATGACACCTTGGTAGGTGAGCGAGGGGTCAAGCTATCTGGAGGACAGAAGCAGCGTATTGCTATAGCTCGTGTTTTCCTGAAAAATCCTCCGCTGCTTATTCTGGATGAAGCAACATCAGCACTTGATTTAGAGAGTGAAAACCTTATTCAGAATGCCTTAGAGCGATTGGCACACGACCGTACGACTTTCATAGTAGCTCACCGGCTATCTACGATCACTCATGCGAACCGCATCGTTCACATTGAGAATGGAGAAATTGTAGAAATCGGATCACATGACGAATTGATGCGTCAAAAAGGTCACTATTATGATCTATATCAAGTACAAAAATTAGACGATACTCCGACTGAATATATGGGAACGTAAGAAGGAGACCTATTAGTATAAGTTATTCAGGTATTTGGATAAGAACAAATCACATGCAAAAATGCTTAGAGTGCCAGTACAGGGCTCTAAGCATTTTTTTATGGAGAGAAGGCAGCTTCATACCTGTGTTGTCAGGTTCTAAGAAATGAGGGCGAGGTGATTGCAGGGAATGGATTCGCTTTTGTGAGAAACATATATATTACTAAAAAATCGAGTATGAAACCTATGTGGTTCCAAACTCGATTTCTCTTTTGGTTTCTTCTTTCTTCTGCCACGATATCTGAACAACTTGCTTTCAGCTATTTTTCAGTGGTTTGAATGTACGTGTTGGAATGATATTTTTGATAACTTTTCAACAGCCTTTTCAATTTTTCGAGCTGATAATAATACTCCATGAGTTGAGAAGCGAGCGGCAGGAAAACAAGTTTATCCGGGTTGTCGCTCTCTTCATACACTTTCATTAACCTTTCAACGAGCAGTGGAATATTAGGCTGTTCAATCTGCCGTAACGACTTTCTGTGAGTCTGTTTTATTCTTCCCTTTAAGCTGAGGACAAGTTTTTCATGAGCATTCACTAATTTATCCAGCTCGCTGACGAGTGTATCCTGGAATTCCTCTGGGATTTGTTCGATTTTTTTATCTAAGCGGTGAAATGCTTTAAGAACATCAAAAGACTTCTTCGTTGTCGTTATAAGCTGTCTGAATAGTACGAGTTTCCGTCCTTTGGAGAACCTTGACCCCTTCGTATACGTTCTCTCTTCTGAATAAAGGAGGTACGTATGATCAAGCCATCTGATATTATCCTGGATGCGGATGATTTCATATTTTAATGCAGGTTCGTCTGATAATTGGCGAGTCGTCACGCGCAGCCATTGTAGAATATCGTTCGTTGCGGAATCGATTTTCATAAAGAGTTTAGTTTCATATTTAGGCGGCATGAATAGGAAGTTCACAACAAAGGCTGCCAGTATACCTAAAATCATGGAAGAGAACCTTGAAGCAGCGAAATTGATAAACGTTTGATCGGTTGAATCCATTAAAGCGATGACTGCCACAGCAGCAAGGGTTATCGTATTTTCGTTCATTTTTAAATTCATGGTAACACCGATAACAATAATAATTGCAAATGCGACGATGAATGGATCGTTGCCTAATGTGTAGACGGCTACGATGGCAATTAGTGCACCGATAATATTCGCCTGGATCTGCTCTACGATTGATTGATAAGATCGATAAATCGATGGCTGGATTGAAAATACGGCCGCTATAGCGGCAAGTAGTGGGCTGATAAATCCTAACAGGCTAGCTACATACAAGGCAACAGCTACGGCTAAACCTGTTTTCATCATGCGAGCGCCGAGTTTCATGGGAGCATCATCCTTACCATTAGTAATGAAAAAACCTGCATCTTCATCTTTTAAGCTTTACCTCTTAAGAAAAAGGTTTTTATTGCGGCAGTGAGTGGTTCAGACCACTCGCTGCATATTTACATTAAAATTCTTTTGCCATCGTTTGAAATGTTCTGCTGATGGCTTGGAGGGTCTCATCAATATCCTGCTCTGAATGGGCAATTGTCAAAAACCACGCTTCGTATTTCGACGGCGCCAGATTGATGCCTTCTTCAAGCATAAGTTTGAAAAAACGGGCGAACATTTCTCCGTCGGTGTTTTCGGCCTGCTCGTAATTTTCAACTTTTTCATCCGTGAAGAAAACGGTAAGCGCTCCTTTAAGCCGGTTAATAGTCATTTGGATACCATAAGTATGAGCATGATGGAGAATTCCTTCTTCAAGCCGTGCGCCTAAGCGATCCATTTCTTCATATACACCGTCTTGCTGCAGTACTTCTAGACAAGCAATGCCCGAAGCCATGGAAGCAGGGTTTCCTGCCATTGTTCCAGCCTGGTAAGCTGGCCCTAGAGGAGCAACTTGTTCCATTATATCTGCCCGTCCGCCATAAGCGCCAATTGGAAGTCCACCTCCGATGATTTTACCCATAGCAGTCATGTCCGGTTCAATGCCAAGCAGCTGCTGGGCACTGCCATAAGTGAAGCGGAACGCTGTAATGACCTCATCATAAATGACGAGCGCTCCAGCGTCGTGGGTAAGATCGTTCACTTGCTGTAAAAATCCTGGCTTCGGTTCGACAATACCAAAATTACCGACAATGGGTTCGACTAGGACACCGGCAATTTCATCACCGTACTTTTCCATAGCCTGTTTGAATGGTTCAATATCATTGAAAGGAACAGTGATGACGTCCTCGGCAATCGATGCTGGAACTCCAGCTGAATCCGGTGTTCCAAGTGTAGAGGGACCAGAGCCTGCCGCCACAAGAACGAGGTCAGAGTGGCCATGATAGCAGCCGGCGAATTTAATGATTTTATTTCGACCTGTGTAAGCACGCGCCACACGGATCGTAGTCATCACTGCTTCCGTACCTGAGTTTACAAATCGTACTTTATCAAGAGAAGGAATCGCGTCCTTCAGCATTTTGGCAAATTGATTTTCAAGAGCCGTAGGCGTACCGTACAGCACACCGTTTTGAGCAGCTTTTGTTATTGCTTCTGTAATATGTGGATGAGCATGGCCGGTGATGATAGGACCGTATGCGCCTAAATAATCGATGTATTTCTGTCCGTCTACATCGTAGAAGTAAGCTCCTTCTCCACGTTCCATATAGACGGGAGTACCTCCACCGACACCTTTATAAGCACGGGAAGGAGAGTTGACTCCGCCCACGATATGTTCTTGAGCTTCCTTAAATAAGATTTCTGATTGGTTTTCCTTCAATGTGATTCCTCCAATAAGTGACATTCACTAGTCATTGTAGCACGATTTAAAAAAACAAGTGAGTGATGGCGATGATTCATATAAATGAAAGTTCCCGCATATTAAGTCAGTAAGCCTGTCTACTTTTTAAAAAGGTCGTGGCCGCATGATAATGATAGGGATATCCTTATGTAGTCTGTTGATCATTGCAGGAAGTATTAGACATCTGTTCACCTCTATTGAAATAGAACACCATAGGTTTTCTTTCCAGGTTTTTGTTACTTTGATTCTCCTTTATACTGTAGTGACGATCGGTTTTGGCTTAGTCTATGCCACTTTATCGATAAATGGGGTGGAAGTGTTTCTGCGAACCGTCCGTACTTACCCGCCTTCATGGCCGGATGAAATTGCTAAAGGTATTTATTTCAGCGGGGTGACGTTATTCACAGTAGGGTATGGGGACCTGATGCCGTTTGGATGGGGCCGCTGGATTGCGTTAATTGAAGCGATGATCGGCTATACAATTCCCGCAGCTTTAGTAGCTAAAGTATGGCAGTCTCAAAAAAAATAAAGCTGAGATTGGAACTTTGCCTTCATATACGATACTCTTGAAATAGAAATATTTTAGGAGGGATTCAAGTATGACAGTAGATGTAGGACAAAAAGCACCAGATTTCGAGCTGAAAGCTCATACGGGTGAAACCGTTCAATTATCTGATTATCAAGGTCAAAACGTAGTATTATACTTTTATCCAAAAGACATGACACCAGGGTGTACAACTGAAGCTTGTGATTTCCGTGACAAACATGAAAGCTTCGCGGATTTAAATGCGGTTGTTTTAGGGGTCAGTCCTGATCCGATCGAAAGTCATAAGAAATTCATTGATAAACATGACCTCCCTTTCTTGCTGCTGGCTGATGAAGATCATAAGGTAGCGGAAGAATATGGAGTATGGAAATTGAAAAAGAATTTCGGAAAAGAGTACTATGGGATAGAGCGTTCCACTTTCATTATCGATAAAGAAGGCAACTTAGCTGAAGATTATCGTAAGGTGAAAGTAGATGGACATGTTGAGACAGCTCTACAATTCATCCGCGAAAATTTAGCATAATTCAGAAGCCGTGGTAGTTAAACTATCACGGTTTTATTTTTGACTTATATGATCAATAGTTAGGGGAAGACCAGCATCTGCCTATATAAATGAAGCTTCAAGAGCCTAATTTATTCGCCGGGAGATATTTGTAAAAAAGGTGAAGCTTGCAGTTTGATCAGTCGTACTATCATAATAGAAGAAACTAGGTTCAGGAGGGGACAGCATGATTGTATTATCAGCAATCAAAAGAGTACCGGAAAGTATAAAAAAACACATACAGCACACTTTCAAGGAAGTCGATTTCTTATGGTGCCACGGAATGCAAGAAGCAGAGCAGCACTTGAACAAGGCGGAAATATTCATTACATATGGGGAAGATCTGAATGACGCTCTAATCGATAAAGCCAAACATTTGAAATGGATTATGGTATTGTCTGCTGGAATGGACCGCATGCCATTTGCAGCTATAGGTGAAAGGGATATTCTCGTTACTAACGTAAGGGGTATACACGCTCAGCCAATGGCTGAATATGCTTTATCAATGATCTTACAAGTGGCTCGTAATGCAAAGGTTCTATACCAAAGAGAACAGGAACACGCATGGGACCGCAGTGTACCTATGGCAGAAATAAGTGGAAGTAATATGGTCTTGCTTGGTACAGGTGCCATCGCTCAAGAAACTGCCCGGCTGGCAAAAGCGTTCAACATGAAAACGATAGGGGTGTCTAGGTCAGGAAAATCAAAGCCCCATTTTGATGAGATGTGCACTGTCGAAGAAATGCACACAGTCCTCCCGGAAGCTGATTATGTTGTAGCGGCGTTACCGAGTACGCCGGAAACGAGTTATCTTTTAACAAAAGACCACTTTGCTCTCATGCCGGCACGTTCTGTATTCTTGAACATGGGGCGAGGGGATCTAGTGGAAAGCTCAGTCATACTAGAAGCGGTCCAGCAGGAAGAGATTTCTCATGCTGTGCTTGATGTCTTTGAACAAGAACCGCTGCCTGAAGACCACCCGTTCTGGGAAGAAGAAAAGATTACGATTACATCACACCTTTCAGGAATTTCTCCACAATATGTACCAAGAGCATTTGAAGTATTTGAAAGAAATATGAATGCTTACCTTAATAACGGGGAAATGGAAAATATAATCGATACGAAAAGGGGATATTAACGTGCGCATTTATACAAGATCAGGGGATAAAGGGCAGACATCTTTGATTTATGGAGACCGTGTAGCAAAAAATGATTTACGAGTAGAAGCTTATGGTACTTGTGATGAAGCCAATTCTTCTATAGGTGCAGCATTAAGTCATTTGACTAGAGAAGATTGGTCTGAAAAAGAATCATTCTTAAAAGCGATGCATAAAATTCAAACGATCCTTTTTCATGTAGGTGCCGAACTTGCCACACCAAAGGGTAAAGAAGTAATGTGGGAATTGAAAAAAGAGCATATTGAAGAACTCGAAAGTTATATCGATCAGTGGGACGAACATTTAGCACCACTAAAAAACTTCATTCTTCCTTCTGGACACGAGGCTTCAGCCGGTCTGCATATGGCGAGGACGATTGTAAGAAGAGCAGAAAGACTGGCTGTAGCATTGGAAGAAGAACTGAATAATCCATTAGTCGTATCCTATTTGAACCGTCTTTCCGATTTATTGTTTGTAGCGGCTCGCTATATAAACCATCAATTAGGCGGGAAAGAAATTCCGTTAATGCCTGATGTGTAAAAAAAGGGTCATTCCGCCCTATGCATTGATTGACAATTAATCGATTCACAGGTTAAACTATTTATAAGGATTCTAATTTGATAATATTCTAAATCAAGAATCAATTTACGAAAGAGAGGTGCATGACGGTGTCAAATAATCGACTTCAAGAAGCCATTGATACGTTAAAAGACTCTGGGGTACGTATAACACCACAACGTCATGCGGTGCTTGAATACCTCCTGAATTCTATGACTCACCCTACAGCTGATGATATTTATAAAGCATTGGAGAGTAAATTTCCGAACATGAGTGTTGCTACGGTTTATAACAACTTACGCGTGTTCAGAGAAATTGGTCTTGTAAGAGAGCTTACGTATGGAGATTCTTCCAGCCGTTTCGATTGTAATACTACGGATCATTATCATGCGATATGCGAATCATGCGGTAAAATAGTCGATTTCCATTATCCAAGTCTAAATGAAGTGGAGTCATTAGCTGAGCAGGTGACTGGATTTGATGTAAGTCATCATCGCATGGAAGTGTATGGTACATGTTCACAATGCAAAGCTAAAGCTGCCCATTAACTTTATTCATAAAGAAAGGACCTGCTGAAATATCAGCGGGTCCTTTTTACGTACGTTGATCAGCTTCTTCTTTCTGATAACGTTTAGAATTATATTTCTCATCGAATTCTTTACCTTCAAGCGACTTATCCATCGTCAATGGCTGCTTGCAATGCATACATGCATCGACTCGTCCAAGCATTTTGGTCGGTTTCTCACAACTGGGGCAGACAATTTGAATCGTTTTTGTTGAAAGCATGCCAATCCAAAAGTAAACGACCGTACTCAGACCGATGAACCCCATACCTAAAATCATGAATATCGCCATGGCCCAGACCGTTTCTTTAAAGAGAAGGCCTATGTACATGACCCCAAAACCAACAAAAATCAACCAAAATGCAAACGACCGGATTTTGTTAATCTTACTCGTATATTTTAAAGCCAACAGAATTCCCTCCTACGTAGCTTACAAACGTAGTATAGCATTTTTTCAAAGAAAAATATATTTACGAAAAAGGAATTTGGCTATAAGTATCGAATAACTTTAGTGAACTGATTATCTATTTGGGGGAACTATAATGGAAGATTTATTAAGACCCATTTACCAAGAAAGAGCCAGCCAGGCCAATACACTTGGTGTGCTTATTTTAGAAAAAAAGAAACCGATCAGCCCGGTGACTGACAATTTTGATGTCATTCTATTCATCATCGTAAAACATGCAGAAGACGACTGGTACGTGAAACACTACGAATTTGCGGATAAATCTGCTGCCATGCATATAGTAGATGAAACACTACTTCAGCATTGGATTGATACTAGTTCTTATAGGAGATCGGTGGAATGGGTCATTAATGGATCCATTATTTTTGAAAGAAATGATTACATCTCTTCATTAAAAGAAAAGCTCCGTTCCTTTCCTACAGAAACTCGTGATTTGAAGAAAGCGATTGAGTTCGCTAAATTGATCCGCAGTTACAGCGAGTCTAAGGATTTGTATGAAAACGGCCATCACTTGGACGCATACAGTCGAATGGTCTCTTCTTTACACCACTTGGCAAGATTAGCGATTATTGAAAAAGGATTCCACCCTGAAGTTACGGTATGGAATCAGGTGAAAAAAATCGAACCTGAAATCTATAAGTACTATGAAGAGTTAATAATGAGTAAAGAATCAACAGAGAAAAGGGTTCAATTAATGACTTTGGCGGTAGAACACGCCATAAGTATTCGAGCCGGATCAAGTGCTAAGCATTTATTAGAGTTAATGAAACAAAAAGAACAACCATGGTCATTCGGGGAGTTGAAGGTGCACCCTGAAATCGAGGAATACGCACTGGATCTTTCATCTATGATCGAGTACTTAGTAGAGAAGGAACTGGTCGAAGTTGTTCTGCAGGATACTAAGGGATCCGATATATATCACAGGACGTATAAAGCCGTTCATAACTGATCATACTTAATGAATGGAAAGAACCCTTTCTTTGCTTATATAGAAGAAAGGGTTTTTTATAAAAAAACTATTGACGTTCTATTGAATACCGTGGTATATTATTAAGCGTCGCATCAAGAGCGGGCGGCAAACGAAACACATAATTAATAATTAAACGGAAAAAAGTTGTTGACTTAAAACTTACACCGTGATATATTAATTAAGTCGCTGTTTTGAAGCGGCAACAACATTTGATCTTTGAAAACTGAACGAACCAACCAGTACGTCAAGTCTTCTTTCTATTATATAGAAGGAAGTAAAACAAGCACATTCGGTGTGCAGAGCTAAAGGATCTTCAACTAAGAACGCAACGTCCTGTTGCAACGTTGAAGTCAGTGCATCCGTGCACAAGTAAGTCAAACTAACTTTTATGGAGAGTTTGATCCTGGCTCAGGACGAACGCTGGCGGCGTGCCTAATACATGCAAGTCGAGCGCAGGAAGCAAGTGGATCCCCTTCGGGGGTGAAACTTGTGGAATGA
>NZ_JAIZEN010000032.1 GCF_024189295.1 Halobacillus sp. A1 | reverse complement strand
GGCTTTATTTGATTATGTCCACTGGTACAATCATATTCGCATTCATGGCACTCTCAACTACCTTAGTCCTATAGAATTTAAGAAGAAACACCTTAATGAAATTGTCTAGTTTTGTGTTGACAATCCAAAATTATGGTTCGTCACCTTATGAGGTGCAGGGGTGGTTGGGAAACAACTCGCTTTCCTGCGGGGGACCTGGCAAGCTTCCTCGGGCTTCGCCCTGTGCGATCTCGCCTAGCCCCTTCTCCCGCGGGAGTCTCGTCGTTTCCCACCTCTGAACGAGGGAATAATGATACGAAATTCATGAACAGAGGGCCTGTTTTCACAATTATTGTTTATAGGGGTAAACCGGTCAACATCAAGCTTTCATCATAGCTGAATCAAAGAATCTGACGTCCTGTAGCGGGATTTTCAGTTTCCGAAATAACCGCAAGGAGATTCGTGGAATTGCAAGACACCGGCGGGAAGAGAGTGCTTGGGGAGACCCCGTGGAGTGTTAGCTTGAGTAGGCTCACCGCGTTCCCGCGGAAAGCGAGTGATTTCCCGGATCTCCAAACGCTGTCAAACATGACGGAAACAGTCCGAAGATTTTTTAAACTTGGTCTTTCATAAGGAATGAACATTAAGGTTTTAATCATAAAAAAAGAGAGCGGCTTAAGACCGCTCTTCTTCCACTTCATCTACATTAAATCTGGCTGTTGGCATGATTTCCAGGCGTTCTACAGGGATAGGTTCTCCTGTTTTTTCACTGACACCAAATGTGCCATTTTCGATCCGCTGAAGCGCATCATTTACTTCCATTAATTTTTCTCTTGACTGCTCATAAAAGGTCATGTCTTTTTGTTTTTCATGCTGAGAAGTACCCAAATTACCTGGATGATCGGCTACACTGGATAGTTCGCCTTCATTGGAAGAGCTGTTTGCTGTCTGCTCTTCTTGGAAATCCTCAATTTCTTTCTCTGCTTCTTCCTTCATTTCTTCTAATTGAGTTTTGAAATGATCGATTTGCTTATTAGTTAACATACATTTGTACTCCTTTCACCACGTCAGGCTTGTTTCAGTGGCACGACTCCAACAGTGCAGCGCGAAATAGAAATAAGTCTATCTTCCTCATCCTTGATTGAAATTTCCCAAACCATTGTTGTTTTTCCTATATGAAAAGGTTTGGCTGTTCCATAGACATTTCCAGAGCGAACACTTTTCAGATGATTTGCGTTTATTTCAAGACCGAATATTTGGTGCGTACGAGTATCGATGTTCAAGAAGGATGCTATACTAGCTGCAGATTCAGCAAGTGCTACACTTGCACCTCCGTGTAAAAATCCCATTGGCTGATGTGTACGCTCATCAACTGGCATGCTTAAAGTCACTTGCTGAGGAGTCGCACTGACTACTTCAATGCCTAACGTTTCCATTAAAGTATTTTTCATTGAAAGTTCCATCTACATCATTCCTTTTCAATATTTCCCTTACGTATGTAAATCAAACCTATAGAAAAAGGATGGCATTCACCATCCTTTTTCTATAGAGTCAGTGGGATAAATAACTGGATTAGCAGTGATAAACCTAGAAGAAATCCATAAATCGTATTCGTTTGGGCAGTTGCCTTCATTGCAGGCATCATTTCTAGAGGCTGCTTTCTTCCTGTGAAGCCTTTTACCGCATTTGTGGCTTTTCTTATGCTTAGGAAAGTAATCAGAGACCAAACGGGTAGAATGCCTAACAGAATGAACAGTATAGTCAGACTGTAAGCAATTGAGAATATCACTGTTAAAAAGCGGATAGATCCCTCATGGCCAAGGAGGATGGCTATTGTCTTCCTCCCATTTTCAGCGTCACCGACCCGATCGCGGATGTTATTAGCCAGCAAAATAGCTCCTATGAAGATGGCGACAGGAATAGATACAATGATGACTGTCCAACTAATCGATAACATTTGAATATAATAGCTGATGCTTATAATCACAGTCCCCATAAATATCCCTGCCGTAATTTCACCGAATGGCGTATACGCTATAGGATAGGGCCCGCCTGTGTACAAGTAACCGAAAAGCATGGAAATGATTCCTATAAGGGCAATCCACCAACTTGAAGAGGCGCAAATATATACACCTAATAATGTAGCGATACCAAGGAAACTATAAGCAAGAGTCTTTACAGTTACCGGGCTTATTCCGTCTCTGACTATTGTACCGCCGATCCCTACTGAATTCTCATTATCAAGTCCGCGGACATAGTCAAAGTATTCATTGAACATGTTGGTCGCTGCTTGTATCAAAATAGAGGCGACCATCATGGCTGCAAACAGACCGATATGGATGGGGGCTTGCAGGGCCGCAAGCATCGATCCAATGAATACAGGCACAAAAGCTGCCGTTAAAGTGTGAGGTCTCAGTAATCGCCACCACACCTGAAATCCACCCTGTTCGTTCAAGGAAGCTTTCATATTTTGCTTAGGTAAAGTGCTCATGGGGCCATCTCCCTTGTAATTTAATATCAATTTAAGTTTAGGGAAACGGCCCGTAAGTGTCAATCGTTGTAAGAATATGCTTTTAATAGTGGGGATTCCTTGAGTCCTGGCCTGAAAGAGAATAAAATAGAAGAGGGTCTGTAAAAACATATATAAAGACCGATTAAATGCAGCGTCCCTGAGAGGGATGGGAGGAATTTTCATGCTTCATACTAAAATACCTCAGATTGAAGAAATCGTAGAGGGAGCTATAAATAAGGCCGCCTTATTGGGAGAGCCGCAACTGATAAGTGTAGTGAAACAAATAGATAAAACGAACAGTATTTCTTTTTTAGATAGAGCTCATAAATTGGATGAGCATCGTTCATATTGGCGCAGTGCTGACGAAGAATTTGTTTTAGTAGGTGTCGGTTCCGCGCAGAAGATTCTATCTTCTGACCAGCATCGCTTCAATGAAATAGAGGCTGTCTGGAATGAGGTTCAGCAAAAAGCTGATGTGTTTGATCCTCACCATGAAAAAGGCACCGGGCTCGTTTGTGTCGGGGGATTTAGTTTTGATACTGAGCAGGACAATGCTTATCCATGGGAACATTTCCCTGAAAGCCAGATGACGATCCCGATGTATTTGTTGACTAACAAAGGTAATCAATCATATTTGACTACAAACATCCTCATTTTAGAGGAAGATCATAAACAACAGATTGTAAACCAGGTAGAAGAGGCTCATGCTCTTCTTTTGGATGGAAGCAGGGAGGAAACGCAGCTTCCTGCCTGTACAGAAATAGAGGAAATAGAACCTGAGGAATGGAAATTGCTGGTTGGAAAGGCGACAAATGATATTAAAAACGGTGAGCTTGAGAAAGTTGTCCTTGCTCGTGAAATTAGACTGCAATTCAAAAATGATATAGAGCTAGCGGCAGTCATTGAAAAGCTTGCAGAAAGTCAGTCACAAAGTTATATCTTCTCCGTGGAAAGCGGCGGTCATCATTTTGTCGGGGCTACTCCGGAACGTCTTGTAAAGGTGGAAAATCAGGAGCTTGTTTCCACATGTTTAGCTGGAACGATACCGCGCGGCAGGGACAATGAAGAAGATCACCGCTTCGGCCAGGAATTGCTGAACGACCCTAAGAATCGTCAGGAGCATGACTTTGTCGTTAAAATGATCAGAAATGCGGTGGAAGCTTGTTGTTATGACATCGAGATACCTGAGAATCCGGTCGTTTACCCCTTGAGTAATTTACAGCACTTATATACGCCGGTAACCGCCACTCTTGAAGAAGGCTATACTCTTCTTGACGTAGTGGCGAGATTGCACCCAACCCCAGCACTTGGGGGGATGCCTCAACAGAGATCCGTCGATTATATACGTTCTCACGAAGCTTTGAACCGCGGATGGTATGCTGGGCCGATCGGCTGGTTTGATGGAAGGAATAATGGTGAGTTTGCGGTAGCGATCCGATCGGCATTGATAAGGGGAGATGGAGCATCATTGTTTGCTGGATGCGGGGTTGTTGAAGACTCAGATCCTGAAGCTGAATATGTTGAAACGGGAGTAAAACTAAAACCTATGCTCTCTGTTTTAGGGGGGAGCTGATGAGTCATATCGAAGTACTAACTAAATATATGGTTCATTTTGTTGATCAGCTTGCTTTCTCCGGTGTGGAAGATGTCGTAATTTCTCCAGGCTCAAGGTCTACTCCGCTTGCGATGACTTTCAGGCAGCGAGATGACATCAATCACTGGATAAATTTAGATGAACGATCAGCAGCATTTTTTGCTTTAGGGATCGCCAAAGAGAAACAGAAGCCTGTGGCGCTAGTTTGTACCTCTGGCACGGCAGCTGCCAATTACTACCCTGCTATTGTAGAGGCTTATTATAGCAGGGTTCCTTTACTTGTATTAACTGCGGATCGTCCTCATGAATTAAGAGACGTAGGAGCGCCGCAAGCGATAGAGCAAACGGAAATGTACGGTAAGTATGTAAAGTGGTTTCACGATTTGGCGCTGCCTGAAGAATCGCTGCTGTCTTATGTTAGAAAACAAGCAGCTAGAGCGGTGATGGAAAGTACCTCTGAGCATAATGGACCCGTCCATCTCAATATTCCACTCAGAGAGCCTTTGACCCCGGATTTTTCTTTACCGGAACTCTGGAGTCATGAGCAAGAGCCTATTCCAGAAATAATGGCAGGCTTAACAACGCTTTCAGAGGACAACGTAAAAGTGTTCAAAGAACTTTTACTCAGTGGCCGCAATGGCTTGATTGTGTGCGGCCCCCAACCCAACCCTGATTTGGCAGAAGTGATTACAGAGCTTGCCTCGAAAGTGGGGATTCCTGTCCTGGCTGACCCTTTATCACAATTGAGGGCAGGGGACCATGATAAAAGAAACGTGATAGAAAGTTATGACGCTTTGCTGAAATCAGATTCGTTAAAAAGAAAGCTTCAGCCTGACTATATTATCCGGTTTGGGGCAATGCCTGTTTCCAAAGCTTACTTACAATGGATTCAAAGCTACGGAAATACAGTCGAGCATTTTATTGTAGAAGAGCACTCTAGTTATCGGGAACCTTCTGGAGTGGCCGCGCAATTCATCTGGTGTCATCCTTTGAGTTTTTGTAAACAGGTTGCTGCTGAAATTTCTGAAGGAAGCATAGAAAATAACTGGCTTGATTTGTGGCGGAAAATGAATATTGAAGCAAAAGAACACATGCTCGCAGCTCCTGATGAACGGTTGAATGAGGGACATGCAGTAGCTTATTTATCTGATGCGATCCCTGACGATTCTGTTTTGTTTGTTGGAAATAGTATGCCGATAAGGGATGTAGACAGCTTTTTTGTTTCTACCCCAAAAAAAGTGATGATTATGGCTAACCGTGGGGCAAATGGTATTGATGGAGTAATTTCAACTGCTCTAGGCATCGCAGCGACCGGACGCAAAACGACACTGTTGCTTGGGGATGTCTCCTTTTTCCATGATCTGAATGGACTGCTGATTGCAAAGCAGCGAAGCTTGAACCTGACGATTGTTGTTATTAACAATGATGGCGGAGGGATCTTCTCTTACCTTCCACAAGCTGAGAAAAGTGAACATTTCGAAGAGTTGTTCGGCACTCCTTTAGGAATTGACTTTAAAGGGGTTACCGAAATGTACGGCGCATCCCACAAGCTTGTTACAGACTGGGATACGTATAAACTGTCGTTATCAGACAGCTATAAAGAACAGGGCCTCTCCATCATCGAGTTTCTCACAAATAGAGAAGACCATGTAGCTTTCCATAAGCAAAAATGGAATCAAATCGCTGAAGCTGTATTAAGCTGGGAGGAGTAATTCATGTATGTAAAAGCGGGTCGACGAAGCTATTGGATTGAGGATGACGGAAAAGGGACCCCTTTGCTTTTCCTGCATGGATTTACGGGTACAGGAAAAACGTTTGATTCCATAATCAAACTTTTTCCGGATTCTCTGCGAACCATTACGATAGATATGCCTGGTCACGGCAAAACAGGAGAAATCGGGCCTGTTACGATGGAACAATTCTCAAAAGATTTAGCTCTATTATTAGATGAACTGAACCTATCTAAAGTTCATTTATTAGGTTATTCTATGGGAGGGCGTGCCGGATTGACGTTTGCTATGCTCTATCCGGATTATATCGACACAGTGATTTTAGAGAGTGCTTCGCCTGGTCTTCAAACCACTGAACAACAGCTTGCGAGACAGGCGAAGGACCAAACTTTTATAGACCAGCTCCAGAAAAAGGGTGTAGAATCGTTTGTGGAGGACTGGGAGCAGCTGCCTCTTTTTAAAACCCAGCAAAACCTTTCTCAAACATCGCGGCAGTTAATCAAAGAGGAGCGGTTAAGTCATACAGCTCAAGGACTCTCACAATCATTAAAGGGAATGGGTACCGGTCAGCAGCCTTCGTGGTGGTCCAGACTTACTGAACTCGAAAAGCGCATACTACTTATAACAGGTAGTAAAGACGAAAAGTTTGTAGAGCTTAATAAGGAAATGGATGCTCTTCTGCCATACTCGACTTATATAGAGGTTAAAGGAGCCGGGCATACCGTGCACCTGGAAGAACCAAAGGTTTTTGCTAAAATCGTAGAAGAATTCGTGATATAATAATAACTGCATAAAGCGGAACATTCCGTTTAACAGCTTTATTTAAGGAGGATTTTGTAATGAGCTATAATTGGGTTTCAGAACGTGAATACGATGATATCCTTTATGAAACTTTTGAAGGTATCGCAAAAATAACGATCAATCGTCCGGAAGTGCGAAATGCTTTCCGTCCGAAAACAGTACAAGAACTTATAGATGCATTCGCATATGCACGTGATGACTCCAAAATCGGAGTGATTGTCCTGGCTGGAGCTGGGGATGATGCTTTTTGTTCCGGTGGAGATCAGAGTGTGAGAGGCCATGGAGGTTACGTAGGAGATGACCGGATTCCGCGGTTGAATGTACTTGATTTACAGCGTCTTATCCGTGTAATTCCTAAGCCTGTCGTTGCAATGGTATCTGGTTACGCGATTGGAGGAGGACATGTATTACATATCGTTTGCGATTTAACCATTGCAGCAGATAATGCAATATTCGGTCAAACTGGACCAAAAGTAGGGAGCTTCGATGCTGGGTACGGTGCAGGATACCTTGCTCGTATCGTAGGCCACAAAAAGGCTAGAGAGATATGGTATCTTTGTCGTCAATATAGTGCCAAAGAGGCTCAAGATATGGGGTTAGTCAATACTGTTGTTCCTCTTGATCAGCTTGAAGATGAGATGGTCCAGTGGGGAAGAGAAATGCTCGAAAAATCTCCGACAGCTCTGCGTTTCTTAAAGGCTTCTTTCAATGCGGATACAGATGGTCTTGCAGGTTTGCAGCAAATGGGTGGCGATGCCACATTGCTTTATTATACAACTGATGAAGCCAAAGAAGGACGCGATTCATTTAAAGAAAAACGCAAACCAGACTTCGATCAGTTCCCTCGTTTTCCTTAATATAGGCAGAAACGTTGTAAAAAGAGCTTTCCTGCTTAAGCGGGAAAGCTCTTTTTATATGTGGTTTCTTAACAAATTTGGAGAACCTGTTTTGCTTGAAGAAGGGGACTCCCCTGACGAATTACATCAACAGGAAGTGATCTCTTAATTAAGCGATGGTCGTTGGAAACCAAACTGGAATGGGAGCCGTCCCAGTGGATAAACTAAAGCCGAAAGGTGAAACCGGAGGTCGTAGTATGACAGAAATACCACATTGGCTGGATAAACAAGCACAATTACACCCGAATGCGCATGCCATTGAATCGCCAGATGAAGTACTTACATTTCGGCAATTGCAAGAACTTAGCCAGCAGATAGCCGGCGGCTTGTATAAACTAGGCGTTCAAGAAGGAGATCATATTGCGATTCTATCTGGCAATCATATAAATTTTGCAGCTTTTATTCATGCAGCGAGCTATATCGGTGCAATTGTCGTGTGTTTAAACACGCGTTTGACTGAAAAGGAACTTCAATTTCAGTTGCAAGATGCAAAGGTTTCTCAATGCTTTGCGGATCATGATCATTACATGAAAGGTACGAGAGCACTTGAAGAAATGTCTAATGCCATTTCTATCACTAACGTTGATGAAATACCCAGGATGAAAAAAGAGACGTATGAACGATTCAAAGAGTTCATTGATTTGGATGATATATTTACGATGATGTATACGTCGGGGACGACAGGGAATCCAAAAGCGGTCATGCATACGTACGGCAATCACTGGTTCAGTGCTGTAGCTTCATCCTTGAATTTAGGTTTGGATACTAATGATAAATGGCTTGCCTGTCTGCCGCTTTTCCATGTTGGTGGTTTTTCGCTATTAATAAAAAATGTCGTCTATGGCATGCCGATCGTCCTCCTTGAACGTTTTGACCTGCATCTCGTGCACGAACAAATCAAAAACAATCAGGTGACTCTTATATCCATCGTTACTGTCATGCTTCAGCGTATGTTGAAGGAAAAACCATTAAACTATCCCTCTTCTTTCAGAGGTGCTTTACTGGGCGGCGGGCCTGTGCCGGAAACATTATTACACGAAGCAGACAGTGAAAATTTACCTGTCTTCCAGTCCTACGGTTTAACAGAGACAAGTTCTCAAATAGCCACACTAAGCCCGGCTGATTCATTTAGAAAATTAGGTTCTGCGGGTAAAGCACTGGGACCTGCTACTTTAAAGGTTTTTAAAGATGGGAAGCCTGCTCCACCAAATGTAGTAGGGGAGATTCACGTTAAAGGCCCAATGGTAGCAAAAGGTTACTTCGGCCATCCATCAGTAAATGACGGATATTTTGCCACAGGAGATCTGGGTTATCTAGATGAGGAAGGTTTTTTGTTCGTAGTGGATCGAGTGAAGGATATGTTGATTTCTGGAGGAGAAAATGTATATCCAGCTGAAATAGAAAGCGTGCTTACAGAAATAGAAGGGGTACAAGAAGCAGGAGTGACTGGAACCGCTCATAAGGAATGGGGAGAAGTGCCGGTAGCTTTTATTGTTAAGTCTAATCCAGAAGAGGTTACTAAAGAAGAGGTAACTGCTTTCTGTCAAAACAGGCTGGCTTCTTTCAAAGTACCTCATACCATCCATTTTGTTTCAGAACTGCCCAGAAATGCTTCAAATAAATTAGTAAGAAGAAAGTTGAAGGATTTGATTGATGGAGGTGGGGATGAGTGAGAATAAAGAAAATAAGACTTAAGCGGATCGCTCTGTCTCTGAAAACTCCTTTTAAAACCCACCAAGCTGAGATTGTGAAACGCCCGGCTATCATTGTAGAAATAGAAGACGCGGAAGGAAAGGTCGGGTACGGTGAAATAACTGCATTTCCTTCCCCTTTTTACACAGCGGAGACAACTGACACAGCCTGGCACATCGTCGTGGATATACTGATACCATCAATTGAATTTAAAGAAATCCACCACCCTAATAATTTTCATGAACAAGCTTCCTCCTTTCAAGGCAACCAGATGGCGAAGGCCGGATTAGAAGGGGCCTTGTGGGACTTGTACGCTAAACAGCAAGGGGTAGGACTTGCTAGGCTTATAGGAGGAACTAAAGAAGCTGTAAAAGCCGGGGCGGTAATCAGTCTTTCGGAGCGGATGAAAGAAGAAATCGGTAATCTTTTGTCCCAAGGATATGAAAGATTTAAACTGAAGGTCGAAAAAGGGAAAGAAGAAGAATCGATTGCAGCAGTACGGAGTCTTTACCCCGACCTTCCACTCATGATCGATGCAAATGGAATGTATCAGGCCGAAGATCTCACTAGAGTAGCAGCCTTTGATGAGTTTGGTCTATTGATGATTGAACAGCCTTTTAGAGCTGGTGATTTTTATTTACATCGAACCCTCCAAGAAAAAATGGAGACGCCCATTTGTTTGGATGAATCTATCGAAAGTTATGAAGATGCAGAGCAAGCTATTGAGTTAGGCAGCTGCCGTATGATGAACATTAAGATTAGTCGAGTGGGAGGATTGACTGAGGCATTAAAAATTCACGACCTTTGTGTTGAGCATCATATTCCAGTTTGGTGCGGTGGTATGATAGAAACTGGAATATCTAAAGCTCATAATATCGCTTTAGCATCCCTGCCTAACTTCACTTTGCCGGGAGACCTTTCGGGTTCCACCAGGTATTTTGAAAAGGATATTATTAAACCATTCATAGAAGTGGACCGTGGGGAAATCCGTGTTTCTGATGAAAACGGAATCGGGTATGAAATAGACGAAGACTTTCTAAAGCAAGTTACGGAAGAGGCATACGAATATATTCTTGAGTAAAGCTGGAAAGTTTTACTCAGGTAGGTGAAATATTTTCAAAATGAGGAGAAGTGCCATGAGTTTTATTAAAAGGTCGGAAGAGGAATTTTTGCATCAGAACTTCCGTTATTATATGGATTCCGACAGAGAAATCATGGAGGTAATCCAGGGAAAAGACCTTCAAACGGTTGACGGAGTGCAGCAAACACTCGATCAAATGCATGCATTCATGGGATCGGAATTTATGTTAACTACGGCTTCCGTCCTTTCGAAACGCTACGGCTATTATATCGCGACCGTACCTTTGGCGCTTATGACAATTTTTAATAAATTCCCTGACATGAGACTTTCCAATATAGAGCTTGTTCGGATAGATGAAGACAAAAAGTGGCTTCCTCAATTTAATTTGCTTTCTAAAGAAGTAAGTGAACCTGCCAATCAAACAAGGGAAGAATGGATGACTACTGAACTTGAAAAATTATTCAATCATCATGTACGGCCGTTATTTTTAAAAATTAATCAATTAACCCGGTTATCCATGGATGTAATGTGGGAAAATACAGCAATTTATATTTTTTGGCTGTATGAGAGGCAGTTTTATGAGTGGTATGATGAGCGAGTCGCAGCAGGTATGAAGAGAGATTTTTATTACGTTGTCAGAGACTTGCCAGGAGAAGTGTTTGGAACTAAATCCAATCCGTTTACGTACTTTCTTGACCAGCCCATACTTTCTACAGGGGCGAGAGAAAGAAAATGCTGCTGCTTATCTTATAAGAAGAATAAAGACAGCACGTACTGTAAAGTTTGCCCACATTTGAGTCGTCATTGATTTTTTATCAAGGCTTTGTTAGAGTTCCGTGTTGATATTCATAAAAATCATCTTATTCTTGAAGGCTCAGTTTCGAGACATTTGCATGAGGATATGGTGACATTAGCAAACGGACCGCTTTCCGTGGGCATGTGGTGAGCTTCCTCAGGCTTCGCCTTTCGGGATCTCACCTACCATGTACATCTCACAGGAGTCTCATTGTTTTCTAAAGCCAACATCGGACGCATTATCATTTAATAATTCTTATGAAAAACAACGACAACGTTTGCTATAGCTTTTGTTAAAAGAATGATTTTTTTCATAAAACCCTCCACAAATGTTCAAAATAAGCAGAAGGAGGGTTTTGTTATGGAAAAGAAACCGTATTACGTTAACATAGGGACAAGAGAAATCTCAATCAATCATGACGGCAATAACGATGACTTCATTATTAATGCAGATGACGAAGATCTACTTTTGCTTAGAGAAGTGTTTGACGAAATGTATGACTCAGATACAAGGGCTTTTTTTAGGGCGCATGTACCCTTTGACCCTTATCACCATGATATGTCTAACGATGAATTCGACGAAGGGATGAAGTCTGCGTTCCGGATGATCTATGACCTTGGAGATGACCAGACGAAAAAGCATATCCGTTCGATGGGGGTACTTGAAGACTTACCGAGTGACGAAGAACCGCTTCCCTAAATGAGGAGCGGTTTTTGTACGACAGGGCGTCATAGACGAGCGGATGGAAAACCGATAAATTTAAGTATCTTCCGCGCTCTGTCCATGTACATTTAAAAAAGTGAATAATCCTTTGTGCTTTTATACTGCCTTTATGTAAGACTGTAAAAAAATTTCAACAGAAAGTAAAAACAACCATATTTCCGTTGTGAAGGCTCGATGAGTGAAATACAATGGAATAAACGATATAGTTTTTATTAACTGTAGCTTATGATACGATTTAATACAGAAGTTAAAATTACATAAACAAGTACTAAAGGCAGATGATCTATTGTGGAAACTTTTTATGATTACTATCGAAATCTAGTGAAACTATCCTTTGATGACTATCCTTTTTCAGAGGACCCCAAGCATGTGTGGGTTATTTGCCGTTACAAAAATCAATGGCTGCTGACTAAACATAAAGACCGAGGTATTGAATTTCCTGGAGGCAAAGTGGAACCCGGAGAAATAGCTGATCAAGCAGCTGTACGGGAGGTGTATGAAGAAACAGGTGCGAAAGTTGATGAATTGAAGTACATCGGCCAATACTACGTTGCTGGGAAAGGCGGTTCGATAATAAAGAACGTTTATTACGCAACGATTTCTTCGTTAATTCAACAAGAGCATTATTTCGAAACTGACGGACCTGTCCTACTTAATGAATTGCCTAAACGAATCCGCAGTAACCCAAGGTATAGTTTCATGATGAAGGATCAAGTTCTCCCCAAGTGTATGGAGAGAATTTTAAATAAATACTTATAATATCAAAAGTAAAAGACCGTGCTGATTTAGCACGGTCTTTCTAAATATTGAGGAGATAAGGATACGTTGTTACATTAAATCCTGCCATAAGAAGGGCCGGCTTCTTTTATTTCTTTGCTGGCATGTTCAAACTTCTTGAAATTCTCATGAAATTTATTGGCTAGCTCATGAGCACTGCGATCATAAGCCTCTGGATCCTTCCATGTCTTTTTAGGTATAAGCACATCATCAGGTACTCCAGGACAATGAGTAGGAATTTGAAGGTCGAAAACGGGATCTAAATACGTCTCAACAGATTTCAATTCGCCTTCGAGAGCAGCGTGAATCATGGAACGTGTATGAGATAATTTCATCCTTTCCCCTTCACCAAAAGCTCCACCTGTCCAACCGGTATTTACTAAATACACTTCAGAATTAAATTGATCGATTTTTTCTCCCAGCATTTCAGCATAGACTGAAGGAGCAAGCGGGAGAAAAGGAGAACCGAAACAAGCTGAGAAGGTAGCTTGAGGAGAAGTGACTCCGCGTTCGGTACCAGCTAGTTTGCTCGTATAACCACTCAAGAAATGATACATGGCCTGTTCCTTAGTGAGGCGACTGATGGGAGGTAATACTCCTGTTGCATCAGCGGTCAAAAATATAATAGCGTTAGGATGCCCGGCAACGCTCGGAACGACGGTGTTTTTGATATGATGTAAAGGATAGGCAGCTCGCGTATTTTCAGTCAGTGAAGTATTATCATAATCTGGCTGATGGGAATGAGGGTTAAGTACTACATTCTCAAGTACCGCACCAAAATGAATAGCATCGAAAATTTGCGGTTCCTTTTGAAAGGAGAGGTTGATGCATTTCGCATAACATCCTCCTTCTATATTTGAAATGCCGAAGTTGGACCAAGCATGTTCGTCGTCTCCGATCAGCTTACGGTCAGGGTCGGCAGAAAGAGTCGTTTTCCCGGTGCCTGATAACCCAAAGAATAAAGCGACATCTCCTTCTTTTCCGACATTCGCAGAACAGTGCATGGATAAAACATTTTTCTTGGGGAGAACATAATTCATGACAGAGAAGATCGACTTTTTAATTTCTCCTGCATATTCTGTGCCCCCTATCAACACGACCCGGTGTTTAAAAGAAATTATAATAAACGCTTCAGAATTTGTTCCATCTATTTCTGGATCAGCTTTAAAGGTCGGCGCAGATATTACCGAGAATTCTGCCTCGTGCTGCGTCAACTCTTCCTCCGTTGGTCGAATGAACATTTGATGAGCGAAAAGGTTATGCCATGCGAATTCATTTATGACTTGAATCGGCAGACGATAACGTTCATCAGCTCCAGCGTATCCTTTGAATACAAAAAGTTCTTGACGGTCTTTTAAGTAATCCAGTACTTTGTGGTACAGTTTTATAAAAGTTTCATCCTCAATGGATTGATTCGTCTTTCCCCAGTTCACTTCGTCAGTGGAATGATCATCTTTCACGATAAACTTATCGTGCGGGGAGCGCCCGGTATATTCTCCAGTAGTCGCTTGAATCGCCCCAGTATGAGTTAAAGAACCCTCATTTCTGGAAAGAACCCTCTCGACTAACTGGGGAACCGATAGTTGGTGATGAACATTCGATTGATTTACCAGTTGATTCAAGTCTGACATTTGATTAATTGCGCTCATAAGTGCCTACCCGCCTTTACTTAAAAATTTAATGATATGCTGTGTTTGGAACAAAGTATAACACATTCAAATCAATAGTCCATACTATACGATGAAAATGCTTTCATTTTATTCTATTAACAAAAAGGTCATAATGTTATACACGGATGTTAAGTAATGAGCAAGGTTATATAATGAAGTTTGTTATTAATGCCGGCGAAGTAAATGAATCTTAGGTTTAAAGGATTGGTTTTAGACGATAGAGTGACGCAATCTGCAAAATTTTTATAGAAGAAAAGGGTCTCCATAAATAAATGTATGTGTATTATGATAACAAAGAAGGGCGAGGAGGATATCAAGCTTTATTTATCCTCTTACCTACTTAGGCTTATGAAGCTTTTTAAGGGATGAACTGGTATGTTGAGTCTCCTTACCGGTTCATCACAGTGCCTCGTAACCAAATCTTTAAAAACGCTGTAAAATCGCGTCGTGTTCCCTGTCGTAAACTAATGAAAACTGATTGACATAGGGAAAGGATTTCGATACTATTATTCCGAACGGATACTCTCTTATCCAGAGTCGGTGGAGGGACAGGCCCAATGAAACCCGGCAACCCGTCATTCATTTGACATGGTGCTAACCTGAAGCAAGGTTACTCAAGACTGTAATCTTGGACGATAAGAGCGAAAGGATACGGTGCCTTTCCTCTTGAGTAGGAAGGGTTTTTTTCTATTAAAATGGAAATTCTCCTTTCAAGTGCGGCTTTTTTAATGGATGAGTGAACAAACAATATAGTTTGACGTATAATATGCTTCTATAAAGATACGGGTAAAGGGTTCCGTCGAATTTTGTACCTAACAGAAGGAGGAGTTTTCAAGAATGCCAGCCAATCGCCGGTTATTCACGTCAGAATCAGTAACAGAAGGGCATCCTGATAAAATCTGTGATCAGATTTCTGATGCGATATTAGATGAAATTTTAAAAAATGATCCAAATGCAAGAGTGGCATGTGAAACAACAGTCACTACAGGACTTGTACTCGTTTCTGGTGAAATCAGTACAAACACTTATGTAGATATTCCGGCGATCGTACGCCAAACAATCAAAGATATTGGGTACACACGTGCTAAATACGGTTTCGATGCCGATACTTGTGCGGTACTTACAGCTATTGACGAGCAATCTGCCGATATCGCTGGCGGAGTCAATGTCGCTTTGGAATCAAGAGAAGGGCAAATGAGCGAAGATGAGATAGAGTCTATAGGAGCTGGAGATCAAGGGTTAATGTTCGGTTTTGCTAATAATGAAACTAAAGAATTGATGCCTCTGCCGATTTCGCTTGCCCATAAAATAGCTAAACGTCTTTCCGATGTAAGGAATGACGGAACTTTAGCTTATTTGCGACCCGACGGGAAAACTCAGGTGACGATCGAGTATGATGAGAATGATAAACCTCTGAGGGTTGATACTATTGTCATTTCTACACAGCATGCGGAAGAGATCACCCTGGAGCAAATCCAACAAGATTTAAAAGCACAAGTCATCCAGCCTGTAGTGCCTGATCATCTTATTGATGAGAATACGAAGTACTTCATCAACCCTACTGGCCGTTTCGTTATAGGCGGTCCTCAGGGAGATGCGGGATTGACAGGAAGAAAAATTATAGTAGATACCTATGGCGGTTACGCGCGTCATGGCGGGGGAGCTTTCAGTGGGAAAGACGCTACTAAGGTGGATAGGTCAGCCGCTTATGCAGCAAGGTATGTAGCTAAGAACATTGTTGCTGCAGGGTTAGCTGATTCTTGTGAGGTACAGCTTGCATATGCAATCGGAGTAGCCCAGCCAGTATCTATCTCCGTCAATACTTTTGGTACCGGAAAAGCAGAAGAAAACCAGCTGGTAGAAGCGATACGTGAACTCTTTGATCTTCGTCCTGCCGGTATTATCAAAATGCTAGATTTGCGCCGTCCGATTTATCGTCAAACTGCGGCTTATGGACACTTTGGCCGTACAGACGTTGAATTTCCGTGGGAAAAAACGGACAAATCTGAGCTTTTAAAACAAAAGATTGAGCAAAAAATATAAAAAGTGTCGTCCCAATAGCCATTAAAATGATAAAATAAAGCAGCTGAAGAGTTACTCATAAAAAATCGCTCTCATCCGTTTTCAGTTAAGTTTAAAAGCTTACATTAAAACGAATGGAGCGATTTTTTTGTTTCAAGAAAAAGCTCTCGTCAAATTTAATATGGGTATGGCCATGGTTGATGGTTCTGCTAACAAAAAAGATTCAGTTTTAATAAACCTTATATATTTTAAACCTTAGAACAGTAACGTTTATATTAGTTGTTTGTCTGTTCAGTCTTATAGGTTTTTCCTTTTTCCACATAAGTTGCGCGAATCCTGTTCAATTCCTTGAAATCTTCTTCAGTTAATTCCCTTACAACTTTAGCAGGTCTTCCAAGCGCTAAAGTTCTTGGAGGAATAGATTTACCTGGAGGTACTAGACTGCCAGCTCCTATGAAAGCTTCTTCTCCAATTTCTGCACCGTCCAATATTAAGGAACCCATACCGATCAAAGCATTTTTTCTAATAATCGCCGAATGAAGTGTCACTTGATGTCCTACGGTTACCCCGTCTTCAATGACGAGAGGCTGGTCAGGACTCTGGTGCAGCATACTCAAATCTTGAATATTCACTTCATTTCCAATATGAACAGGTGCGACATCTCCTCGGATGACAGTTTTGAACCATACACTCGATTCAGCTCCAATCGTGACATCTCCAGTTATGACAGCATCTTCAGCAATGAAGGCGCTTGGATCTAGTTGCGGGAATTTCCCCTTATATTCGCAAATCATTAATATCCCCCTTATAATAATAGTACGTTTATTATAGCAAATGGCTGGTGAGGAGAGCGATTGTAATGAGGAATAAAGTAAAAGCTACGGTTATCATAGTCCACGGAGCCTTTGAACATGCTGGCCGCTATCAGCACTTAGCAGAAAGACTTCGGAGTGATGGCTTTTCTGTCATTCTTGACGACCTTCCTGGCCAGGGGAAATCTAAAGAAGACAAGGGGCATATAAGGAAGTTTGATGATTATTTACATACTCTGCTGCAGTGGATCGAACAGGCGGGGAAACAACACCCGGTTTTTCTTTTAGGCCACAGTATGGGAGGGATAATCGTCATCCGCACACTTCAAAAATATAAGCCTGAAGTGAATGGAGTCATTCTGTCATCTCCAGCGCTCGGCATATTGAACGGACCATCTAAACCTGTTGAAGGCTTTTCTAAATTAGTCAACTTCGTCCGTCCTTCTTTCAAGGTATCATCAACCATTAGCCCAGAAAAGGTTACGAGGAATCAGGAAGTAATTAAAAATCACAAAGAAGATCCATTAATAATTAAAAGGGTTTCAGTAAGGTGGTATTTGGAATTTCAAAAAGCAATCAAAAACGCTATGAAACAAGCTGATGAATTTCCTGCTTTGCCAACCCTTGTCTTGCAAGCTGGGGATGATTTGATAATAGATCATAGAAAAACGTATGAGTGGTTTAATAATATCAACACTCATGAGAAAACATATAAACACTGGCCGGATTATTATCACGAAATTTTTAATGAAGTCGAATGGAAACTCGTTTATACTTACATGCTCAACTTTATCGATCAACAGCTGCTCAACCACCAGAAAAGGGGAGATCAACGTGACTGAAAAGATCCCGACACGTGCAGTGCCTTTATTATATAAGGTTTACAGACAAGTTTTTCCTGAGGTTCATAAAGAGCTTAATTATTGGAAGAAAGAAGCGCATTCGATTCCTAACGAAGAGTTGAGAAATCAAGCCACTGCCAGTATCGAAGCGAAAACTTTTCATTGTGAAGGGGGAGGGATTTATTCCTTATTAGCAAAAGAGAACTGGAAGCAGGCTGTTCGATTCATCGTGGCTTACCAGACAATTAGTGATTACTTGGATAATTTGTGTGATCGAAGCACATCGATGGACCCTAAGGACTTCCGGAGGCTGCATGAAGCTATGACAGATGCTCTCACCCCGTCAAATTCCACAAGAAATTACTACGAGTTCAGAGAAGATAAAGATGACGGCGGTTATCTTGAGTCCTTAGTGAAAACGTGTCAGACAGTCCTTAGGCATTCACATCATTATAATATTGCGCATACTCATATTAAAAAGTTAGGCTGTCTTTATAATGACTTGCAAGTGCACAAGCATGTAAGGGAGGATGAGAGGGTTCCGCGATTGAAACAATGGTTCGAAGATCATCGATCAGGATGTCCTCAGCTTGAATGGTACGAATTTTCAGCTTCTACCGGGTCAACCTTAGGAATATTCTGTCTGGTCTCCTATACATTAGGAGGCAGAATGACAGAAAAATTAGCAGAAGATATTGAACGCAGTTATTTCCCGTATATGCAAGGACTCCACATATTATTAGATTATTATATCGATCAGGATGAGGATGCCAGAGAAGGAGATCTTAACTTTTGTTCATATTATGAAGATGGGGAACGAATGAAGGATCGATTCATCTACTTTGTAAATCAGACTCATCAATCCATCAAGGAGCTCCCTCATCGTCATTTTCATGAAATGATTCATGAAGGTCTGGTAGGGATGTATTTAGCTGATCAAAAAGTCAAATACTTATTTCAGGCGAAAGGTTTCGTGAAATCTATGCTTAAGGCAAGTGGCAATAAGGCAAAGTTTTTCTATATTAATTCAAAAGTTTATAACCGTATTCGAGACGGATTATCCTGACCCGATCTACTTTTTTTCTATAGCTACAATAAATGGAGGGTTGTTTTTTTGGTTAATGAACCCATACTGCAATACACTGTAATCTTTTTGTGCAAGTCCTTTCACTAACTCCAGAAGAGCAGTTTTTTCCTCTTCACCTCCAGGATGACCATGATAGACGACTAATACGACTAGTCCGCCTGGTTGCAGGTAGTGTAAAATGGAAGTGACTGATTCAATCGTATGATCAGGTTGCGTGATGACGGCCTTGTCTCCTCCTGGCAAGTAGCCAAGGTTAAAGATAGCCCCCTGCAATTTATTAAGGTGGCTGTAAGGTACATGGTCTTCAATCTTGTGATGACTTTGCTGAATGAGAGTGGCTCTTTCTTCTACCTGATTCTCCTTCAGCCTTTTTTTTGTATTGTCAACAGCTTGAGATTGTATGTCAAAAGCATATACATGGCCTTTTGTTCCGACAAGGTTACACAAATGAGAGGTATCATGACCATTGCCGCATGTTGCGTCGATGGCGATATCACCTTCCTGTAAGGCATTTTCCATTAATTCGTGTGCATATTGAAGAACTCGTTTTAACTTCATTGTTCTTGATATCCCCTTTTACTAAGTTTAAATCAGTTGTCATTCTAACATGAAATGCCATTAAGCAGGAATTCAATAAAGAAAGGTGCTGGCTTTTAATGAATGGTAAGAAAATTCAAGGTCACTCTTCTCATGTGAATGCAGTGAAGTACCATCCAGAGGGAGACTACATATTATCCGCGGGTTTTAGTGGGGAATTGTATCTATGGGACCGCTCTACGTATGAGAAAGTACAAGTTTTTGAGGGACATAATCAAACAGTAAACAGTATCATTTGGCTGAACAACGGCAAGGAATTAATTTCTGCCTCGGGTGATGGTAAGATATTGCTCCATGAGATCTCTCAATCGGAACCGTTGAATTACTTACAGGATTTGAAATCCGGAGTGAGCCATATGCATCTCACTTATGATGAGCAATATCTAGTTACCAGCAATAAAACTTCGAATGTCCGTGTAAGGGAATGGCCTGATGGTGATCTTGTGTATACGAGAAAAAGTGATCAGCGCAACAGCGGAGTTCTATGTGCGGCAAAACATGAACCTCATGTCATAGTAGGGGGAGTAGGGAACAAAATACGTCGTTTATTAATCCCTTCAGGTGAAATGATTGAGGAAGTTGACGGTCATGAATACGCAACAATGGGGTTTCGGTTCTTTGATGAAGACCGACATGGAATTTCCGTCGGTTATGACGGCACAATGATGATTTGGGACATGGAGACTCATCAAGTATTAGAGAAGTTAAATTTAGGAGGCGAAGGTTATTACTCTTTTGCCCTGTCACATGATGATAAAGAAGTGGGAGTAGCTATGCCTTATAACTTTAAGAGAATACAACTGAATAATCTCTTCAGCACAGAAAAATCTCTTCCAGCAAAAGGGAATTATGGTGTGGATTATTCTCCAGATGGTCGACAAATAGCTGTTGCTTCAGCCGATAAAAGTATACGTTTTTTTGATAGAGAGTAAATGAAATTAACTTCATTAGGAGTTGTGGAGGTCGTTTGTTAAATCGTGAATTATATTTTGCATTCTGCATGGACCTTTTGCGTGTGCGTATAGTTTGCTGAGTGCTTTTATTGATAGAACTATTCGTTGTGAGAATAGTTTTTCTCACACGTCCTCCCACTTTGCAGCTTTGTTTACAGGGATTTACCTACAAAGCAATTGATACTAAACAATTGAATAGCAGACCTTGACAAAGCTTCACGCTTTCAATAATATACAAATTAGATATGTAACGACGTTGAAAAGGAATAGTAATAAACTCTTAAGGTTTTAGAGAAGCAGCGGGTGGTGCAAGCTGTTCCTGAGATTTTGTGAACTCGCCTTTGATGTCGAAGAAGTGAACAAGAGTGGTAACTTCTTCCGGTATAATCACCGATATCGATTTCAAGTGAGCGTTCAGACGTTAATTTGGGTGGTACCGCGGGAGAAGTCTCTCGTCCCTGATAAATAGGGATGAGTGGCTTTTTTTATTTATTGATATAGATTTATTAGGAGGAAAACAGATGGCTTTTGATCATAAAAATATAGAAAAGAAATGGCAGTCCTACTGGCTTGATAATAAAACTTTTAAAACAGATTCAAGCTCCGATAAACATAAATTTTATGCATTGGATATGTTTCCCTACCCATCTGGAGCAGGGCTTCACGTTGGCCACCCAGAAGGGTACACGGCAACAGATATTCTTTCCCGCATGAAACGCATGCAAGGCTACGAAGTCTTGCACCCGATTGGCTGGGACGCATTTGGTTTGCCAGCTGAACAATATGCGCTGGATACAGGAAATGATCCTGAAGAGTTCACAAAACAGAATATCGCTACGTTCAAAAGACAGATTCAGGAGTTAGGTTTTTCCTATGATTGGGATCGTGAAGTGAATACAACCGATCCTGATTATTATAAGTGGACACAGTGGATTTTCTTAAAACTTTATGAAAAAGATTTAGCATATATAGATGAAGTCGCGGTTAATTGGTGCCCTGCACTAGGGACCGTTCTTGCCAACGAAGAAGTAATTGATGGCAAAAGTGAACGAGGGGGTCACCCAGTAGAAAGGCGTCCGATGAAACAGTGGATGTTAAAGATTACAGAATACGCTGATCGGCTTTTGGAAGACCTGGAAGAATTGGATTGGCCGGAGAGCATTAAAGACATGCAGAGGAACTGGATCGGTAAATCCGAAGGTGCAGAAGTTATTTTTGATATAGCTCATCACAACCAATCATTTGAAGTGTTTACCACACGTCCTGACACACTTTATGGCGCTACTTACGCTGTCCTTGCTCCGGAACACCCGCTAGTCAACGAAGTGGTCACCTCTGAGCACGCAGATGCGGTAAATACTTATGTGCAATCAGCTCAAAACAAAAGTGAATTAGAACGTACAGATCTCGCGAAGGATAAATCAGGTGTGTTTACGGGCGCGTATGCCATCAACCCTATTGATGGCAACAAACTGCCAATCTGGGTGGCAGATTATGTGCTAATGAGCTATGGAAGCGGTGCGATTATGGCTGTACCAGCCCATGATGAACGTGATTACGAATTTGCGACGAAATACGATCTGCCTATTATTGCAGTACTAGAAGGTGGAGACGTTGAAGAAGAGGCCTATACGGGCGATGGAAAACACATTAACTCCGGTATGCTGAATGGACTTGTTAAAGAGGAAGCAATCAACAAATCCATCCAATGGCTTGAAGAAAATAATAAGGGTTCCCGTAAAACGACGTATCGTCTTAGGGACTGGTTATTCAGCCGTCAGCGTTATTGGGGAGAGCCAATACCAATCATCCATTGGGAAGATGGCACGATTAGTGCGGTGCCAGAAGAAGAACTTCCTGTCCGTTTACCTAAAACTACCGAAATCAAGCCTTCAGGTACAGGGGAATCCCCATTAGCTAACATCGATGACTGGGTAAATGTCATCGACCCTGCTACAGGTATGAAAGGTCGCAGGGAAACTAATACCATGCCTCAGTGGGCAGGCAGCTGCTGGTATTTCCTTCGTTATATCGATGCCGGCAATGACGAAGTGTTTGCCGATTATGAGAAGCTTAAGAAGTGGCTTCCGATCGACGTGTACATTGGTGGCGCAGAACATGCTGTGCTTCACTTGCTATATGCTCGTTTCTGGCACAAAGTCCTTTATGATGCAGAAGTCGTGCCGACAAAAGAACCTTTCCAAAAGTTGTTCAATCAGGGCATGATTTTAGGGGAAGGCAATGAGAAAATGAGTAAATCAAAAGGGAATGTAGTAAACCCGGATGATATCGTATTTACTCATGGTGCTGATACATTAAGGTTATACGAAATGTTCATGGGACCTCTAGAAGCTTCTATTGCCTGGTCAACAAACGGTTTGGACGGTGCCAGACGTTTTCTTGACCGTGTATGGAGATTGTTTGTTGTGGAAGGAAAGCTTTCTGACTCTATTATTGAAGGTTCAAACGATACAGAATTGGAAAAGACTTACCACGAAACTGTTCAAAAAGTCACTGAAAATTTTGAGGAGCTAAGGTTTAATACAGGTATTTCTCAAATGATGGTCTTTATCAATGATAGTTATAAAGCGGGTGAGCTTCCTAAAGACTTTATGGAAGGTTTCGTCAAACTTCTTTCACCTGTAGCCCCTCACCTGGCTGAGGAGCTTTGGGAAAAGCTGGGTCACACAGGCGGCATCAGTTATGAACCATGGCCTTCTTATGATGAATCAAAGCTTGTGGAAGATGAAATTGAAGTAGTCATCCAAGTTATGGGGAAAGTACGTGCGAAAATGATGGTGAATCCTGAAGCATCTAAAGAGGATTTAGAGAAATCGGCTTTAGAACATCCGAACGTTCAAGAGTGGCTGGAAGGGAAAACGGTTCGTAAAGTCATCGCAGTTCCTGGAAAACTTGTTAATATCGTAGCCAATTGATTCAAAGAGCTGCCTTCCTATATTGGAAAGGCGGCTTTTTCTCCACTTAGAATCAAATTCTTGACTAGTGAATGATTTTTATTAGAATTAAACTGGAACTACTCTTTTCAAGGAGGAATATAAATGAATGAAATTAACGTGATGACTACGGATGAACTGCAAAAAGCACTAGAGGAAAATAAAGATTTAGTTATTATAGATGTTAGGGAAGACGAAGAAGTTGCTCAAGGTATGATCCCTACTGCAAAGCACATTCCACTAGGTCATGTACCGGAAGAAGTAGCTAACCTGGATTCTTCCAAAGAGTATGTTATGGTATGCCGCTCAGGTAAAAGGAGCATGAATGCTTCAGAATTCCTGAATCAAAAAGGTTTCAAGAAAGTTAATAACCTTGAAGGCGGAATGCTCGATTGGAAGGGCGAGCTAGTATTTTAGGAAGAAAGGAAACCAGATAAATGGAATGGGTCATTATTCTATTCAGTATTTCTCTGCTATTTATATTATTGAGAGACTTTTATCAGAAGAATGTTGTAAAACCTTTAACGAGCCAGAAAGTTTCAGGAGATGAGTTTTGTGTGATAGATATTCGTGATTACATTTCGGCACACCGATCACCATACCCTGGCGCTGAGAATATTCCTTTGAGTTATTTGCCAAGAGCTTTGAAAGAACGTTATGAATGCACAAAAAACATTCTTTTAGTGACGGATGACAAAAGAGGTGCCATGCTGGCTGCCCGCATAATCCGAAAAAAGCGGCATAAATCAATTTATTATGTAAAAACAGCATAGTTAAAATCCAGGTTTTTAATAAATGACCTGGATTTTTTGTTGACATTCTTTTTAAAGAGAGTTATGATATAAAAGTTGCTTATTTGAGCAATCATTCTTTTTGAAGAAGCTGTCGTTTTAATAATTTCACCTATGAAACTTATTAAAAGTTATTGACATTCTTTGAAAGATTATGCTAGAATTTATGTACTGTCGCATAGGCAGTTAATTGATCTTTGAAAACTGAACGAACCAACCAGTACGTCAAGTCTTCTTTCTATTAAAGAAGGAAGTAAAACAAGCACATTCGGTGTGCAAATGAGCAAGTCAAACTAACTTTTATGGAGAGTTTGATC
>NZ_JAIZEN010000031.1 GCF_024189295.1 Halobacillus sp. A1 | reverse complement strand
GTGTACATTTTTGGCATTGTTTTCTGGGGGAGGCCCCGGGGCCTCCCCCAGAAAACAATCATTACTATGGCCTCAAAGTGTATTATCTTATCTAGCAAGAACTGTCTCATTTAGTCTAGCAGTCACAGTGGTATTGTACTTGTATGGAGACGAATATTTTACGATGAATTTTCTTTGATGAACATCAACATTGGGAAGCCTTTAAGAACAAATATGGAGCTTAGATCCGGCCAGTCGTGCAAAAGAAAGTGGAGAAGTTTCGAGATTGTGGAAATTTTAAAAAGGTTTTAAGCTTTTAGTATATGAATAGATACACTAAACATACTGTAATTCGAATTGAGGTGACCGAGTGGAGAGTACAGAGGACTTAATTGAGTTATGTTTATTAATGGGGAAGATCATGCAACAAAATGGAGCGGAAACCTATCGTGTGGAAGATACGATGACGCGAATTGCCCAATCTTTTGGACGGGCTGAATCCCAAAGTTATGTAACACCTACTGGGATTATGTTTACGATTAGCCCTGGTGCCCCTGCAAAATTAGTAAGAGTTTCGGCACGAGAGACAAATCTCGAAAAAGTAAATCTCGCGAATAATGTCTCCAGAAAGATTGCAAGTGGAGACTTGTCTACTCAGGTAGCGTATAAAGAGCTTAGAAATATTGAAACCAGTCCTACAGATTATTCCATGCTCATCCAAATCATCGCTGCCACGTTAGCGAGTGGTTTCTTTACTCTCATGTTTCAGGGGAGTTGGTACGATTTCCTGCCAGCCTGCGTAGCAGGAGGGCTAGGATTTATTGCATTGATTAACTTTATTCGATTATTTGAAATTAAATTTGTTGCTGAATTCATTGCTTCGTTGTTGATCGGTTTTACAGCCTTTTCCCTTTTTTCATTAGGTATTGGGAAGGAAGTTGATAAGGTAGTTGTTGGTTCTATCATGCCGTTGGTACCTGGTCTGCTCATCACTAACGCTGTAAGGGATTTGATGGCAGGTCATCTTATCTCAGGACTCGCCAAGGGGGCGGAGGCCTTTTTAACGGCTTTTGCAATTGGTGCGGGTATTGCTGTTATGTTTGCACTATTTTAGAGATCGTGAGGGATGACTATGTTGATTGAATATGCCATAGCAAGCTTTTTTGCATCAGCTGCCTTTGGAATCATCTATCAGGCGCCAAGAAATGCGATCATCAAATGTGGTCTCGTCGGCATGATTGGTTGGGTCATTTACATTTCCTTAGTATGGGAAGAAGTCGACAGTGTCCCAGCTACACTCATCGCCTCCTTTGTTATTGCCCTGGTCAGCCAGACGCTGGCAAAGGTATACAAAACGCCTATGATTATATTTAGCGTGCCAGGGATTATTCCTCTCGTACCAGGAAGTCTCGCGTATGACGCCATGCGAAACTTTGTGCAAAATGACTACAGCGCCGCTATCTCCATTGCAGCGAAAGCTTTTATGATATCTGGTGCTATTGCATTTGGGCTCGTGTTCTCGGAAGTGCTTAACCAGATTATAAAAAAGATGAGACAAACAAAAGCGCAATTGAGGTAATGGGTGAGCCTCACTTGCGCTTTTGTTTTTCTTTATAATCCACTGGATTAATCCTTGTTTTGGCATTCAGCTAATAAAGTCATTTGCCGTGATATAAAGGGCTGTATGGCCTTGTGTAAGGACCTCTACTGTCATGGAAGTGGCTAAATGCGTTTTCCCTACACCAGTTGGGTCTAGGAGGATAATATTCTCACCATGATGTATGTATCGCCCGGTTAGAACTTCTTTAATACGCTTTTCATCAATACTTGGTTGAAAAGCAAAAATTAAAATCGCCCTACAACTCAAACAGTACTCATCTCAAAGCAGTGTTAGATTGATTCCAGGTTTGGCTAACTCCTTATGAATATACTCACAATCTGGCTTTCTTCTAAAATTTGATGACGAGTACTTCTCCGGAAACAGTAATTCCTGCAAGTCTTGATCCGATAACTCTTCTTCCAAAGGCCAACTAACATTTGTCACAGGTGAACCAAAAAGATAGTAAAGGTGGGACAATCTAATTAAATAAATACCAATTTTCTCTTTTCCACTAACTTTTTGTTCACATCTAGGTGATGTTAGGGTGACTGACTGGTTACAAAATCGTTAGCTGAGTCTATAGGCCTCTCAAAAGTTCATAAACTTTTGAGAGGCTTTTCTTTAAATAGATGACATGCCACATACACTCCGGATATATGGAGTGTGTATCAAGGTTAGTGAAAAATAAAAAGTAGGAAAGTGTAACACTTGAGGCGGTAACATTGCGCGAGTAGTTGAGGTTGAAGAGTAATGTGAAACCTATAATGGAAATACAAAAGGTGTCAGACCCTATAGTTAAGAGGGTTCTGACACCTTTTGTAGTTTTTAAATGTGGAAAAGTGCCAGGACTTATAGCATTGCATTAATGTTTTATCAAAGTGGGGATATATATAATCTTTCTACTTATTCATTTTAATTCGAACCGGATGGATCTCCTGTTTAACCTGCGTACCATCTGTCTCCTTTGAATGAATGGTTTTTCGATTTTCTTTTTCCAAAGCAGTTCGTTTCATTGAACTTGTTGCATTGTGGAGCATCTCCCCCATATCACGAACGGAGTCAACTAATGGATCAACAGACTCCATTTTTCCTTTTACATCAACTGAAATTTTGTTTGCTTCATGTATTAGCTCCTCTGCCTCATCTGTAATGCTGTTTACAGATTTCCTGGCGTCTGACAGCGTCTCCTTTGTTTCTGCCAGTGTTGCCATTAGTTTTCGTAATGTCAAAATCAAAAAAACGACGAGAAAAACAAATGCAACAGCTGCAATGCCAACACTCCATTCAATTATTGAGACCACCTCCCTTCTCCTCTCTCAGTCTATGAGGGGGGAGGCTCGGACATTCCTTATTACAACAGTTGTTCGTATGAAAAAGTGGAAGGTACTATCTAATCTTGGAATAACATTACAATTTCATTTGAAGCGTTCATCTGTAGACTTAAACGAACTGTTATCGATAATTTTGCTTATGATAAAGAAAAAGAAAAAGGAAAAGAAGTAGAAGTTTTGTGCCATTTAAGTAAAGCACAATGCACATAGAAAAAAGACGCCCCAAGAGTCTAATCGACGCTTGGGGAGTGGATAAGGCGCGTTAACGCTATTGTTCTTCTAATGCATTCTCTTTAACGTATATAGAGACGGTGCCACTTTTCACACGGAACTGCCCGAAGCCGTCCTTTGTAATTTTTACGCGTGAGGGATGGTTACCTGTCAGGTCTATCCAGATTTGTCCAGCGAGTTTTTTTCCGACATACATGCGTTTTTTTCCATCATCACCATTACTCATGACTACGGCACACCCTGATCCTGGAAAGTCCGAGACGCCTTTTCGTACCCAGCCAATCGTATTTCCATGATCAAAATAGTCTTTTTGGTCACCGTATGCGTAATGATATCTTGCATCTAAGATCGGATCAATCATATCTTTTTTACCTTGGATCGGATTTTCACCATTTATACCAATATAGTCTCCGTAAAATACGCATGGATAACCATCTTTACGAAGGAGGATGAGGGCATATGCCAAAGGTTTGAACCAGTCTTCCACCCAGGACTCCAAGGCTTCTTGAGGCTGCGAATCATGATTATCAACAAATGTCACTGCGTTCGTTGGATGAGTCCCAACAAGGGTGTCTTCAAAAATTTTACTTAAATCATAATTACGGCCAGCCAGCGAAGCCTCGTGAAAGTGATAATGAAGACTTACATCAAATAAATCAATGTCGTAATCTACATAGTTTAAGAAGTTTTGATATGCTTCTAGGTCTGAGTTCCAAAACTCACCGACAAAATAAAAATCTTTTCCAAATTTCAAACGCATGGCATGAACAAAAACAGAGATGAATTTATGATTAATATGTTTAATCGCATCTAGCCGAAGACCGTCGCATGAGGTTGTGTTAATAAACCATTCACCCCAGTAAAGCATTTCTGCTTGTACGGCTGGATGGTGGTAATCAATGTTAGCGAACATGAGATAATCATAGTTACCAAATTCATGATCAACATGACTACTCCAGCGTTTATTTTCCCCTAATATTTGGTAAATACCAATTCTATCTTCGTTGGCATCATAGTCCGTGCCGTTAAAATGGTGATGGGACCATTTAAAGGAGGAATGTTTCCCATTTCGTGCAGGGAATGAAAACTTTGTCCATCCATCGATTTCAAAGGGCTCAGAAACAGCTCTATATCGGTCATTAGGATCTACTTCGATCACTTCAAAGCGCTCCGTATCATCGGCACCGGCTTTATGATTCATAACAACGTCTGAGTAAACTTGAATTCCTACATTTTTACAAGCGGCTATGCCTTCTAAGAGTTCTTGCTTCGTTCCGTATTTTGTTCGAACTGTACCCTTTTGATCAAACTCGCCTAAGTCATAACCATCATATATTCCGTAGCCATTGTCTTCCTGGCTTATACCCTTTGTTGCGGGCGGGATCCATAAAGCATCAATGCCATGCTCTTTTAATTCACCTGCTAGCAGCGCTAGACGATTCCAGTGGTCACCGTCGTTTGCCAAGTGCCATTCAAAAAATTGCATCATCGTGTGATTACGCTCCATAGTATCTTCCTCATTTCACTAATTTCTGTCTCTCTCATTTCCACTTATATGGCGTTTCCTTATACTCATAATAATTGGGACAATTTGAAAATAATAAATGAGCGTGAGAACTCCATCGATTCAATGGGAGTTCGTGAGGACATTATTTAGAAAATAATGCGCGGTAATTTTCCACTTAACCCTCTGTCTGAATCGCGCTCATATATTTCCGGAATCTCCGTATCCTATTCAAAATGCCCAGTACCTATAATGTGTTTACCAACCTTGGACATCATTAGAAATCGACCTGCCTCTACTGAAGCAGCTAACAGCTCTAACTTTTCGACTGTTGTATTTTTTTAATCTGCTGATCCATTTGTATGTCGTGAGGGGGAAGCGATAAACTCCTCGTCACATCCTTGCAAGAGTTTAATGTCTCCGTCTATTAAAGGTTCTATGGTGAAAAGTACTCCTGAAGGGCAAATCTATCGGTACCATAATGATGATAAAGTGCCGCTTGAGCACCCTAGCATATATGAAGGACAGAGGTTACATTTTCCTCTGCCCAATCCATAATAATCCCTTCCCAATAATGGATTTTTTCAAACTGGAAGTGCTCAATGATTAGAAAATTGCGGTTTTCAGAAGCGTAATGTCCACTTGTAAGAGAGAGTTCCCAATATTTTTGAATTATTTCTCCATTGTCCTTTATATTTCAGTGTCTGAAAGGAGACCGATAAGAAATAAAATTGCTTCTTGTAGGTAATATCAGGCATGATGTAATAGCGCATTAACCACTTCCATCAAAGGGTTTAAGAACAATTTGACTGGATATTGACTGGTTTTAAAATTTTTTCCTAAATTTACACGCTTCTCATAAGTCCATAAACTTTTGAGAGGCTTTTCTTTAAATAGATGGCATGCCATATACACTCCGGATATGTGGAGTGAGTCTCATGGTTAGTGAAAAATAAAAAGTAGGAAAGTGTAACACTTGAGGCGGTAATATTGCGTGAGTAGTTGAGGTTTAAAAGTAATGTGAAACCTATAATGGAACTACAAAAGGTGTCAGACCCTATAGTTAAGAGGGTTCTGACACCTTTTTTAATTTTTAAATGTGGAAAAGTCCCAGGACTTATCGCATTGCATGAATGTTTTATAAAAGTGGGGACAAATATAATCTTTCTACTTATTCATTTTAATTCGAACCGGATGGATCTCCTGCTTAACCTGCGTATCATCTGTCTCCTTTGAATGAATGGTTTTTCGGTTTTCTTTTTCCAAAGCAGTTCGTTTCATTGAACTTGTTGCATTGTGCAGCATCTCCCCCATATCACGAACGGACTCAACTAATGGATCAACAGACTCCATTTTTCCTTTTACATCAACTGAAATTTTGTTGGCTTCATGTATTAGCTCCTCTGCCTCATCTGTAATGCTGTTTACAGATTTCCTGGCGTCTGACAGCGTTTCCTTTGTTTCAGCCAGTGTTGCCATTAGTTTTCGTAATGTCAAAATCAAAAAAACGACGAGAAAAACAAATGCAACAGCTGCAATGCCAACACTCCATTCAATCATTGAGACCACCTCCCTTCTCCTCTCTCAGTCTATGAGGGTGGAGGCTAGGACATTCCTTATTACAACACTTGTTAGTATGAAAAAGTAGAAGGTACTATCTTAAAGTCCTTAATTGTAAGGAGGGATTAGCCCTTTCCCTCTTTTTTTAGTGCTTACAAACCTGTTTGGTCAACTCCATAGGTCGCTTGTTCTTTCCAGGCAACTTCAATGATGGGGTGATGCACCAACCCCTAATATGAAAGGATTTTACCAACTTACAAAAAGGTTTTGACTGGATTTTTTTCCTTGCTTTTTGAGTAGCTACCATTCCATATACGCTATATAACCTTTCGCAATGCCCCAACCACGTGGTTTTTTCATCGCCAGAAGCCGTGGATAACTGTGCTGTTGACTCTGTGATCTGTACGCCTTCTATAAATTAGTTATCCCCAATAAAAAGCAGTTACTGACCCTAACTAACCTATAAAAAAATATGTTTGTTCTTTCAATAATAATAAATTAATCTTCTAAAAGCCCCTCAAAAGGTTAACTGAACTTTTGAGGGGCTTTTATATGCACGTATTAAGTCGCAAACCATGTTGGGAAATTGACATTCGTAATTTCTTGAATTCTCTATTAGAGAATTCCTGAAGACAGGGAAGCAAAACAACACGTGACGATGATAAAAGAATGGTTTGAAAAAGCATACTAAGAAGTCGCCATTGATTTTCTGAAAGATTTTCTTTTCCACCACTTCGATACCATGCCGTGCTTCGGACTGAGGAAGAAGGCCATGGTGAATAATAATCCGCATGATACGGCCATCGAACCTGCAATGGAAACATCTAACCAGACTGCAAAAACATAACCAATTATTGAAGCCAACGCACCGATAATTGCGCTTAACGCTATCATCCAGCCGAAATGGTCTGTTAATAAATAGGCGGTAGCCCCGGGTACGATGAGCATCGCTACAACTAAAATCGCTCCCACGCTGTCGAATGAAGCAACCGTGGAAAAGGAGACCATCCCCATTAATAAATAGTGAAGAAAAAGAATCGGGATTCCTAAACTAGCAGCAAGCTGCGGGTCAAAGGTGCTAAGTTTGAATTCTTTGAAAAACAAAAGAATAATGGTTAAGTTCAGAATGAATACGCCACCGAGCATCCAGACCGCTTTAGGACCAAGGTCAATCCTGGCATAAGTCAATGTATCCCATGGCACATATGCGATTTCACCCATCAGCGCGTGTTCGACATCAAGGTGTACACCATCTCCGATAAAGCTGAGCATCACTACTCCTAGAGCGAATAAGGAGGTGAAAACCACTCCGATAGCAGCACCCGATTGAACGCCGCTTGAGTCAAGCCGTTGCACCAGTATAGCTGTCACTATTCCAACAGCACCTGCCCCTATTAACATGGGCAATCCATTAAGGGACTGGGTCACTAAAAAAGCAAGGACGATGCCGAGAAGAACCGTGTGGCTGATGGCGTCTGCAATCATCGCCATTTTTCTTAAAACTAGTAAAGCCCCTGTGATGCCGCATGTGGCACCGACAAGTACGCCTGTTAATATAATCCAAGCTCCATACGTCATATCCGCTGCACCCCCTTAATGAGAAGGCCTTTTCTCAAGCCGAATAGAAGAGAAAGTATAAAAATGGAAGACGCTGTAAGAACAATAAGAGGTCCTGTAGGTAGCCCTTCGCCCATCGTACTTATCGCTGTGCCAATCCATCCTGAAACAGCTCCAATCAGACCAGAAATGAACCCCATCCATTCCAGTCGATCGGTCCAGTATCTTGCTGCCAGCGGGGGAGTAATTAATAGCGCAACCATCAAAACAACCCCCACCATTTGAATTCCAATGACGACCATGCTAATGACGAGAACCATGAGGATAGCGTTAAGACCTTTAACAGGAAGACCTAAACCTTTGGCATATTGCGGATCAAATGTAGAAATCTTAAATTCTTTGAATAAAAGGCTTGTTAAAAGGATGATCAGAAGGGAACCAACTGCTATCATTTGTACATCACTGCGAACCATAGCTGCTGCCTGACCAAAGATAAAGTCATCCAACCCGGCCTGGTTCCCGCCGCTATGCCGCGTAATATAAGTGAGGAGAACGATTCCGATTCCGAAAGAAACACTTAATACGACTCCGATGGAAGCATCTGTTTTGATTCTTGAATGATTGACGATGGCTTGGATGAGATAGGTGGCGATCAGCCCACTCACCGCAGCCCCTAATAAAAAGAGAGGAGTGGACTTGACCCCATAAATAAGGTAAGCAATACATATTCCAGGTAAGGCTGCGTGTGCCATGGCATCCCCAATTAAGCTTTGTTTTTTTAATAATACAAAACTGCCGATCAACCCACTAGCGAAACCTAGTAAAATGGAGCCGAAAAGCACCCAGCGTGCGTTTGGGTTTTGAAACAGCTCTAATAATTCCTGCATGGAATTAACCTCCTTTTCCTAAGAAAGAGGATTCCTGTGCCAGGATGGATAATGCTCCTCCATAGGCTTTTTGAAGATTATCATAGGTGAACGTTCGATCAGTCGGACCGAAAGCAATCGGTGTTTTGTTGAGCAACAGGCAGTGATCAAAATAAGATCGAACGGTTTGAAGGTCATGATGAACGACCAGCACGGTTTTACCTTCCTCTTTCCATTCCTGTAATAGCTTGATCATTGCTTTTTCTGTCGCAGCATCAACGCCAGCAAATGGTTCATCCATAAAGTATATATCGGCATTCTGCGCAAGGGCACGTGCTAGGAATACCCTTTGCTGCTGTCCGCCTGAGAGTTGGCTGATTTGTCTGTCAGCAAAAGATTCCATGCCTACTTTAGCCAAGCAATCCGCAGCCCACCGCTTATCTTTCTTTTTGGTTCGCTTGAACATTCCGATATGACCGTATCGTCCCATAAGAACAACATCGAGAGCGTTTGTAGGGAAATCCCAATCTACTTCACTACGCTGCGGCACATAACCGATTCGGTTTCTTTCTTGTTTTAACGGATTTTCATAAACGGACACGTCTCCAGATGATTTTGGTATTAATTGTAAAACGGCTTTGATTAGTGTTGACTTTCCTGCACCATTGGGACCGATGATTCCAGTCAGCGATCCCTGAGGTACAGAAAAGTTTACTTGTTCAAGAGCTGGTTGCTTATCATAAGTGACGCTTATATTTTTTACAGTTAAAGCGTTCATTTGTATCCTCCTACTTTAATGCTCCAACGATTGTATCGATGTTGTGGCGGAACATACCAATATAGGTGCCTTCTTCAGTATCTTCAGGTCCCATTGCATCGGAAAAGAGTTCGCCGCCAATTTCAACTTCATGACCTTTTTCTGCAGCTCCTTCAGTAACCGCGTTGATCGATTTTTCGGAGACGCTGCTTTCTACAAATACTGCCTTTACATCTCGTTCTGTCAAAGTTTCTGTGATACGTTCGATATCGTTTACTCCGTACTCTGACTCCGTACTTAATCCCTGTAAACCTAAAACTTCCATTCCATAAGCTTCACCAAAATAATGAAAAGCATCATGCGCAGTTACGAGGACTCGGCTTTTTTCTGGAATTTCAGAAATGCTGTCTTGAGCATAGGTGTGAAGTTCATCTAGTTCATCTTTATAAGCTATAGCATTGTTTTGATATTCCTCTTCATGGTCAGGATCCGCTTCGATCAATCCTTCTGATACACTATCCACCGCATATTTCCATAACTCAATGTCAAACCATATGTGAGGATCATAGACTTCCGGATTTTCCGGGTCTGATGCCAATAGATCTGCTGGAACTGTTTCTGCGACAGCATAAGTCGGTTTTTCCTCGTTCATTTTTCCGAAAATTTCATTCATTTGCCCTTCGAGGTGATGCCCGTTATAAAAAATAATATCGGCTTCTTCCATGGCATCAATATCGCTTGAAACAGGTTTGTAAAGGTGCGGATCAGTTCCTGGTCCCATCAAATTCTTTACTTCTACATGTTCTCCGCCAACGTTTTCAACAATGTCAGCGATTTGAGCAATTGTCGCTACGGCTTCTATTTTCTCACCTTCTCCTGCGCCTGCGTCCTCACTTTGACATCCGATGAGCAGCAAAGCAGGGATAAAAACAAGAGTGAACATTTTTTTCATACAACCATCTCCTTTTCTTTGATTCATTTTTCTTTCTTTAATGCAACTTTCAGGGTAAAAAAATTTGCCCTTTTATTGTATGGGCGATTCCACGAATAGTTTACTGTTTTGTTGTTAAGTAAAAAAATTTCCTTCATACAAAAAAATAGGTTTTCAAAAGATAAATCAACTGTTTTTTACGGGGGAAAGATTATAAATAAGGTACACCCCGGATGGAATGTACCCTGGTGGGGTTGTTCTAAGCGTTTATTGCCCGCTATGCACTTTCTTTTCAGCGATATAATCTTCTAAACGCTCTTTTTGTGCAATTAAATCTTCAAGGCTCAATTCATTTTGGATAGGGGAGGGGCCCTGCGCTAAAGGATTTAAATTCTGCGCAGTTGGATTTTGGATCAACTGGGAGAGCTGCCCTTGATTTTGTTCATATAGACGATAACCTACTGCACCTACCACTGTACCTGAAACGAACCCCATCATGAAATCTTTGTTTACCATAATATAAAACCTCCTGAAAGAATTTTTAATGTCGTAAAACCAATTTGCTTTTACCAGCTTCATTCAATAGCTCTAATACATTAACCGCCCATGTCACCATAGCCACTTGAAGGATGTTACCAGCTCCCATTGACAGCATGCTGAAGATTCCTGTAATAACATCCGGATGCCTGAATTTGTTTTCCCCGTGGGAGAGGACTGTGTATGCAGTCGATATAATTACTGCGTAATCAAGCATGCTCGAGACCTTTCCAGGTGTATTGTTTAAGTAGGCGATTAATATGAGAAAACCTGTGACTAAACTGCGGAGAAAGTTTTTTCGCAGAGCTGGTGAAATATTGACCATGATATTGTCTAAAGGGTCAAAACGAGTTTGTTTGAAAAATAGACTGATAAACTTCAAGATGACTTTTCGATTGATTAACTCTTTGGCATAAGAAATCGTCATGGATTGAATGGTCGGTTCAATTCTTACCGACTCGATTCCTCTAATGGAAGTGAACATATCCTGTATCTGAATATAATCCCGCTTATCGTACAACGCAGGAATGATCAAGCGGAGTCGACCAGGTATGTCATGGACAATGGAGAAGGTTCCTTGCATGGTACTCGCTCCTTATTCACCAATAGTCGGGTACTGTTCAGGACCACAGCAATGGTTGCTGAATTGTGTATAGCTGCGCCGATGGTCGGGGAAATCAATCCAAAAAGACCGAAAAGAATCGCCGCACTATTGACGGCAATGGTGATAACGAAGTTCTGACGGATCATTGCCATGGTAGACTTCGAAAGCTGAATGACATCTGGTAGAATGAGTGGATTATCAGATGTAACAACAAGATCGCTGGCTTCCACGGCTATATCTGTACGCTTGCCTCCCATACTCACGCCTACGTCAGCTAAGGCGAGGGCAGGAGCGTCATTAATTCCGTCTCCAACCATCAGGACGTGACTGCCTCGTGATTTATATTGCTTTACAAAGGCAGCTTTTTCGTGAGGGAGGACTTCAGAATGGAATTGGTCCAACCGTAGTTCCTGGTAGACCTCTTCAGCAACTTCACGTTTGTCTCCTGTAAGCATAACGATTTCATCTACCCCGGCCCTTCTCAGCTGGTTGACAGTTCTTTTCATCCCTTCACGTAACGCATCTTCAATCACAATTGCGGCGGCCATTTTTTTGTCGATCGCTACGAAAATCGTACTCTTTTCTTTAATTGACTTGTTGAGGAAGGTCAGACTGTTCGTGTCGACCTCATGCTTGACAAGTAAGGTTTGGTTCCCTATCACTACTTCTTTATTGTTAACCAAAGCTTTCACTCCATGACCGACAATGTTTTCGATGCTGGCATGGTCGTGTTCATAAGGCGTCAGGTTTAAATCGGACGCTTTTCTAAGAATGGCCTCGGCAATGGGATGAGAAGAATGTTCCTCTGCGGAAGCGGCATACATTAAAATTTCTTGTTCTGTAAATCCGTTGTACGGAGCAATCTTTACAATTTCAGGTCTGCCTTCTGTAATGGTTCCTGTCTTATCAAGAACAGCAGTATCAATAGAGGAAAGCTTTTGTAAGTATTCCCCACCCTTGATAAGTGCACCATTACGTGCCGCTTTTCCAATTGAAGCAGATATTGCAGTAGCCGTCGCCAGTTTGATGCCACAGACGTAGTCAATGACAAGCATATTCAAGACACAATCCCAGCTTCTTGTGACTGCGAAAGTAAGGAGTGCCAGTAAAAAGGAAACCGGTACAAGTCGTTCAGACATTTCATCTGCATAAGATTGGATCGGAGCTTTGGATTCCTGAGCTTCATCAATCATTTGCAAAATCCTTGCTACGGCCGTTTCGTCTCCTAACTGAGAGACCTCTATTCGAATGTTCCCCGATTGGACGATGGTACCGGCATAGACGGTTTGCCCTCTGGAGATATGTTGAGGCATGTATTCTCCGGTGATGGACGATTGATCGACATTTGCCCAGCCGCTAATGACTTTACCATCAGCTGAAATCTTCTCTCCTTCAAACACAGCAATATGATCTCCAATGCTTACTTCATCCATGGACACTTTTCTCTCGTCGCCTTGGGCATCCACTTTCCAAACATACGGAGTATCCACATTCATCATGTCTTTCACGTAATTCTTTGTCCGGTGAGCAGTGATATCTGTGATGATTTCGCTTAAGGCAGACATAAAAAGGATGACGATGGCTGACTTTGGATTTCCTTTTAAAATGGAGGCGAAAATCGCTGTAGTACTGAGAGTGTCAGCATTTGGCCTTTTCCATTCCGTTACGGGTCTTAACCCGTTAACGATCATGGACTTACAGGCAAAAAGACTGGCAAGGGAAGCTGGGGAAATCAATTTCATCCAACCTGTAAATCTTGTAGTCGGAATCAAGAAATCAAGCAGAAATGCCAGGCCGCTTGCGGTGAATTCATTTTTGTATGATTTGTTTTTCATTTGAGATAATGCAGAAGTCCGTCCATAAACAATCTTTTTAGAGTTCAGATCCAGGTCATGGTGAAGAACCACTGAACCAGATTCTTTAGTATAGATAGCAGAGTGAATTCCAGGAATGAGCCGGTAAGAGGCTTCGACTTTTTCCTGTGCTAACCCTTTGAGGACCTGCAGCCTGGTTCTGCCAGGGATTGAATGAACAATGGTTCCTCCGTTCACGATCTTCCCTCACCATCCTTCTTAATTAATGTGTAGGCCCAAAACAAAAGACTGCTTGCGAATGCAGGGTTGGTCCCGAAACCTGTCGCTCCTTTGAAAAGTAACGTGAGGATGAGTAAGGATTCTGCATCCGTCTTTCCACCTGTCTGCTTTTTGATGAGGTCGTCAAACGAATCCACGCTCTTTCTTAAGGAACTTTTCACCTTGGATTCTATGTGAGGATACGTCGAAATAGAAGTGTCCACTGCCAGCTGTACAAGGGCATCGAATTGTTCTGAAGTTAAGTGATCGGTGGTGAATTCTAAAAGTAAGCTTCCAGTGATTCCTGAAGCTTTCACTCGACTCACCAGGGAAATTTGTCCCATCTGTATTTCCAGTGCTTCTGCAATTTTTTCTTCTTTCCAATGGTCGCTCTGCAAGCGGACACGACCCGGCATGGCATGCAGCACTTGTACTTTTTGATCTTTCAATCGTTTCATCATGCCTGGGATAGCAAAAGAAGCACCCAGACCGATCAGTGAATGTATCATGACCCTGTCACTTCTCTTGTAATTACACTATTATGGACGCGCTGGACGATATCAAACCATTGCTCGATTTGTTTTTCATCCACCTCAGGACTGGGGTCATATTCCACTAAGATCGTCCCTGTTTCTGAGGTATGACGCACGGAAAGAATTTTAGGCTCTAATTCAAGTAATGGAACCAATTGTGATACAATTTTGGAATTGCCTTCCCAGTAAGGAGATGAAATACGGACCCTTCCAGGTATGAAGTGCATTATTTTTATCTGGTATGTAGCTAACATTTTCTCTAATCGTTTCATGAAAATTATTTTTTTAACTTTTGTAAGCATAGCAAACTCCTTTTCAGAAAATAAAAAAAGATACCTTGTAAGCTATGTTACTATTTAAAGGTAAATTATTACAAGTTAAATAATACCTATAACTCTCAATTTAAAAGTGACATTCTGCGGAGGTTTTCGACGCTAAAAGAAAAAACACGGCAAAAACTTTTTTTGTTTAGTAGTCCTTAAGGCACAGCGTAAAAAGAGCTTTAAAATCTTATTTTTTTAGAAAGGTCGTTCGATTGTAGGCACGTGTATAGTGGGGTTTCTACAATCAGAACATCATCTGGAGATTACTAAGATAAGCTCTCCAAAGCACTAGATGTGACTGGGTTTTGACTGGATGTGATTCATGATTATTGAAGTCGTATGTAACCACAAGTTAAAACTATCAAGTCGAGATATTGGTATATAGGTGTTACTAAATTATGTTCGTTGGTATTTAATTCACCCAGTGAATGAGGAGCATGATGTAATAATGCCAAAAACCTTTTATGAAGGCACGTTAAGCCCGATATACAACTCCAAATTAAAAATAAGCCACTCAATGACTGAGTGGCTCTTTGTAGTTAAAGAAACTTTTCCATGAGATTTCGCAAAGATTTCAAACTTATATTTTATACTAGAAAGCGTTGGGCAAACTTATAAAAAAGGATGGTAAAAGGCCTGCATGAAAAAAATAATGTATTTGATTTTACTTATGATCTTGTTTCTTTTAACGAGCTGCCAAGAAGAAACGGTTCAAATTCCGGAAAACACTGAAAATACAATGGTGGTTTCTCATCTAAAGGATAATAAACTTTCTTTTATCAACGAAGAGACCCATGAAGTCATCCATTCACTAGAATTAGATTTTACGGTTGCTGATATGGTTCGGATTAATGACTCTCATATCTCTTTTACAACCAAAGAGGAAGACGATCTTTACTTATTAAATTTACAAACAGGAAAAATGAAGGAGTGGGCTAGTGTTGGTTCAGGTGTAAATGACCTTCTTTATAATCCCGAGGTGGAGCAATTATATTTATCAGATAGTAAAAATAATCAAATTCAAGTGTTTGACACAGACAAGGAAAAAATCATTGAAAAAGTATCGGTGGGGAAATTTCCATTATCCATAACAGCTGATCAAAAAAATGAGCACCTCTATGTGGTTAATCAACAAAGCTCTACGGTTTCTGTTATTGATTTGAATAACTTCCGCGTAGACGAGGAGTTTCTTGTTCCTCATCATCCGGAAGGCATTTTAGTGAATGATTCAAAATTATACTTAGGCGGACATGGTCCGGTTCATGGTGAGTTGAATCGTCATATTTATGTGCTGGATGCTCAAAGTGGGGAGCAGCTTGAGCAAATCGAAGTAGGATTAATGCCTGTGAAACTATTTAGTCCAGAAGTTAGTCCGGATCTTTACGTCGTCTCTCATGGTTCTCACGAAGTTTATAAAGTCTCTTTAGAGAATGATTCAACAGTGGAAAAGTTGAAAGTCGGGGCAAACCCTTATGAAGTAACGGGTGATAAAGAAAAGCTGTATGTATCTAATATTGATGGAGATTCAATCTCAGTGATAGACCCTGAATCCTTTCAGGTGACTTCGGAAATTCCGGTCAAGGGAGGTCCGGTATCGATAGTAAGGGGAGGTGGGAAAGAATGAACATACTTGTGGTGGATGATGAATTTGACATGATCAAGATGCTAAAATCCTATTTAGAACTTCATCACTACACCGTCTTTACCGCTGAAGACGGGATTGACGCTATAGAAGCCATTAAGATGAAAAACATAGACCTGGTGTTATTGGATATCATGATGCCGCGGATGGATGGGATTACGGCTTGTAAGGAAATCCGTGACTTTTCTGATGTACCTATATTGATGTTGACGGCAAAGGGTAACGAAGATGACCGTGTTATAGGGCTGAGATCAGGCGCAGATGATTATATTGTAAAACCGTTCAGTCCCAAAGAGCTTGTGGCAAGAATTGAAGCAACACTTAGAAGGGCCAATGCCCATCAACATAGAAATGATCAATTTTTTCGCCACCAGGATATATCCATAGATTTTAAAGGGCATGTGGTCAGGGTAAACGAAAAAACCATTAACCTTACAAGGAAAGAATTTCAATTGCTTGCCTTTCTAGTTAGAAATCAGGGGCAGGTTTTCACTAGAGAACATTTGCTTGATCACATTTGGGGGATGGATAGTGAAGGAACGATGAGAACAGTGGACACGCATGTGAAAACTCTCCGGCTGAAGTTGAAGTCAGCAGGTTCTCATATTCAAACGGTGTGGGGTGTCGGCTATAAATTCACTTAAACACTTCTTTACAAATCAAGGGTTGAAACAAAAAATTTGGGTGACAATGGCGGTATTATCAATTTGCACCGTATCCATTGGAATAGGATTGACTTTTTATTTGTATCAAACATTTTATGTAGACAACCAGCGGGATTTATTACTCCTTCAGGGCAGAAATTTAGAAAAAGTGTATGAGGAGCATGGAGAAGGTGAATCACTGCAAAGCCGCTTGGATTGGTCTAGCGAAAATTCAGATGCTGAAGTGATTTTCACACAGAATCCAATGGAACTGAGTGCTTCTTTACCTTACGACGATTCTTTAAGAGAAAGCCTTATCAGTTTTGAAGAACGGCAGAAGCTTTTAAGAGGAGAAACCGTTACGATGGTTCGAAAGCACCCCATGTTTGATCAAGATATTTTAGCTGTCGCGATTCCACTATTAGATGGGGAAGTTTTAGAAGGTGCCATTTTCCTGTATAAACCTTTAGAAGATGTGTACGGGCCTTTTGAAGGGATCCGCTACATATTGGCAGGCTCCATGGTACTTCTCTTATTTCTTGTCATTTGGATGGGGAGGAAAATAGCTAACCAGCTTGTAATGCCGCTGAAGAAAATGGAAATGGTCTCTGAAAAAATGGCCGGCGGGGATTTCTCTAAACGCATCTATCCTTCATCTTCGGATGAGGTAGGGTCGTTAGCTGAATCCTTTAATCGACTGGCTAAATATTTGGAAGAAGAAGAGAGCAACCGAAGAGAATTTCTGCAAAATGTGTCGCATGAACTTAGGACGCCTTTAAGTTATATGAGGGGGTATACAGAAGCGATTATGGATGGCCTTATTCAAGATGAAGAAGAAAAAGAAAAGTATATCCGCATTACCCACCAAGAAACGGCAAGGTTGTCCAGACTTGTGAATGACTTATTAGACCTAGCCCAGCTCGAAGGAGATTCCTATCCGATGAACCTGGAGCCTATTCCTTTCGCCCAGCTGATTTATGATGTAGTTGAAAGATTTAAATTGAGGATAGAGCAAAAAAGAATCTCTATCATTCTCCAACTTGATGAAGAAGCGATTATTGAAGGAGACGCTGATCGATTAGAACAAGTGGTGAGCAATTTACTGGATAATGCTATTCGATATACTCACGAAGCTGATCAAATCCTCATCAACATCAAGCAGATAAATGGTAAGACTGTACTGACGATAAGCGATACAGGGCGAGGGATACCTAAGGAGGACCTGGAAAACATCATGGATCGATTTTATCGAGTCCAAAAGTCTAGAACAAGGGAGGAAGGCGGTTCTGGTTTGGGGCTGGCCGTAGTTAAACAAATCATTCAAAAACATAATGCAGAAATTAATATTCAATCAGAAGCTGGAAAAGGAACTTCTGTAATGATCGAGTTCGATACGATGATTTTTGATGAGTAATATGACTAAAGAAACGAATGTTTTTTTGTATAGTGGTTTGAGATCAAGAGGAATCAGGCGAGTATGGGGATTACTACGTCACTCATACTTTTGATCAAAGTGGGGCGTATCATGTGAAACTTTCATGTGGAGAAGGGGGATGTGCATGCTAACAAAGAAAAAACAATAACGGTGGAGGAGGGGGGTAGCTATACCCCGCTCGCATGAATGGAAAGGGAGAGGATTATGGAAGAAAGAGCGTACTCAATTTCTTATGAAAAAACTAATAAAAAGCCAAGCAAGAAGACGTCTATCTTTCGAGCTATTTGGCGATGGCATTTCTATGCAGGAGTTTTTGTTGCTCCTTTTTTGATTGTTTTGGCTGTCAGTGGCGGTCTCTATCTGTTTAAGCCTCAAATAGAGTCTGTTCTATATCAAGATCATTTTTTCACCAAAGAAACTGCGGGTGACGATTCGTCGCTTGGCTTGACTGAACAGTTGGATGTAGTAAAAAAGTGAACATGGCGATAGCATTCAAATTCTCTCCGTTAAGCAGTATGATGAGGCTGCCAGAACTACGGAAGTACATTACATAGAAAACGGAAAGATGATGAATGCTTATGTGAACCCTTATACCGGTGAATATCAAGGGTCGCTCGTGACAGATGAGATGTTTTCCAGCATATTCAAAAAAATACACAGTGAATGGTTTATTGGTGGAACGCTTGTTAACCGATTAGTAGAGCTCGCAGCATGTTGGACACTCATCCTACTGGTAACAGGATTATATTTGTGGTGGCCAAAAAAGACAAGCCAAATTTGGGGAACGATTTTACCTCGCTTTAGAAAAAAGGGTAGATTATTTTGGAGAGACCTTCATGCCGTACCTGCTTTTTGGTTATCAATTTTTATAGCTATTCTTATTATGACTGGATTACCGTGGTCAGGAGTTATGGGAGAGCAAATCAACCGTTTAGCTACAGCGACACAGACAGGATACCCTCAATTTGCATTGTCGTTTGGGCCGAAACCAGAATCAGAGCTGCTTACAAAAGATGTGGCGAAGGAAGGTCCGTGGGCAACAGAGAATTTGCCTGTCCCTGCTTCTAATCATCCATCGAATAATGAGATTACTCTACCTATGGTTCAGCAACTGGCTAAGGAGAATGAAGTGAGTAAACCGTATACGATTTCACTGCCGGACGATGAGAGAGGCGTATACACTCTTGCTACATCTGATACGAAGCCCGGAGAAAATGCTACACTTCATATTGATCAATATTCTGGAGAATTACTAAGCGATGTTCGATTTAATGAATATGGATTAATGGCTCAAGGGATAACGCTTGGAATTGCACTACACGAAGGCCGGTTATTCGGTTTGACGAACCAGGTGCTAGGGGCTCTGACCTGTTTAGGGATTCTTTTACTAGTCTTTAGTTCATTCGCCATGTGGAGGAAAAGAAAGCCGGAAGGGACGTTCGGAGCACCTGCTCGAGTGCATGATCCAAAAATAAGGTGGGGTGTACTCGGAATTATGTTAATACTTGGTATTGTTATGCCTTTGGTAGGGACATCTATCTTGCTCATTCTACTTTTAGATTACGTTTTACTAAGGATAAAAAGTAAGGCGAGCTGATCACAACCTATGAATGCTATCAACCATTTCACAAAAAATACTAAGAGATTTCGCAAAGATTTCAAATTTATTCTTTATACTAAAATTTGTTAGGCAAACGTCTTTCAGCAATTCTTTAAAATAATTACCGGAGGGGAATTATATGAATAAACGAAACATTGCTTTATTTTCTTCAATAATAGTATCTGCAAGTGTTATGACTGCATGCGGAAGTGGGGAAACGGATCAGAATAGTTCATCTGGTGCTGACCAACAACAGGAGACGCCTGAAGACAGCATTCAAAATATGTCTGCTCAAGAGCCCGGAAAAGATGAGACTTGTTACTATTGTGAAATGGGGATTCCACACCCAGAGGATGATCATGCTGTCTTCACTGCACAGGCAATCACTCAGGATGGAGAACGTGTATTTTTTGATGATTCAGGTTGTGTAGAAAATGCTGAAGAGGAGAACGAGGAGTTCGCTAAGATATGGGTGAAAGATTTTGACTCTAAGGAATGGGTAGAGCTCGATGGAACGAGTGTCGTTTACGATGAATCTTTAAACACGCCTATGAGCTATCATTACGCTTTTTTTAAATCAAATGAAGACGCGAAATCTTATGCGGATGAACAAGATGCAGAGTTAGCATCTTGGGAAGACGTGCAGGAGGATGCAAGTGAACGCTCGCAAGATAACGGTATGGACAAGGATTCTTCTGATCACGAGGATATGGACATGGAAGGACACGATCAAGATCAGATGGATGAAGAAAATCATGAACATTCCGATGAAAACCACAATTCCTAAACTGCTATCCATGACTTACTTCTTATTAATCTTTGTTTGTTTCTTCAATTTGAATTCTGTGCAAGCCAGTGGTGAAGGTTTCATTCAAAAGGAAATTAATCAAGCTGCACCAGGGGAGAAAGTGACTATACCTTCTGGAACATATGAAGAAACAGTTGTGATTGATAAACCGATAACGTTGGAGGGAAACAACGTGGATTGGATAAGTGAAGCTGGTGAAACTCTGGTAACTATTGAAGCGGACAATGTGACGATTCAAGGCATCAAGTTTAAACAAGGCGACCAAACGCTGGAACAGGAAATGATACCAGGAGAAGAGTTTTCTCCTAATGAACCGAAACCTACAATCAGAGTAACAAGCAGTAGTTCATTTACCTTCCAAGATAATTACGTAGACACCATAGGCTCTGGCATCTTTGGAGAAAACAACCATAATTTCACAGTTGAAAATAACAAATTTACCGGCGTATATTCCTCCTTTATTGATCAAGGGCTGGCAGCCGTGGAGTTATATGAAACAGATGAGGTCTATATTGAAGAAAACCTTGTGGAGAATGTATTGGATGGTTTTTATCTTGACTCCCTTAGTCATGCAAATATCATTAATAATACCGTGAAAAATTCACGATACGCGACTCATCTCATGTACTCGTCATCCATTCTGGGTGATTCCAATCGATTTCAAGACAACGTTAACGGATTAATGATTATGGATACTACCGATGCTGTTTTTTCAGAGAATACATTAGTGGATCAGTTTCATGTTAATGGGTACGGAGTTCTTATGTATCGTTCTAAAGGAATTGAGCTTTTTGATAATGAAATTTCCCGTAACATCACAGGTATTAAACTGGAAGAGGCGGAGCGGGTCAAAATTCATGATAATATTGTGGCTGGAAATCAAAAGGGAATTGCTTGGGAAAGGCAAAGGGAAGACTTCGAATTTCACAATAATATAATGGTCAGTAATGTATTATCTACACAAGGGGATGATAACGACGAAGCTATTACTTTATATAGTGGAAAAAAAGGTAATTATTGGGACGACTATAATTTGGTGGATAAAGACGGAGACAGGATAGGTGAAAAACCTTATTTAGCTGGATCTATATATGATTCGTTACTATCGGCCAAACCAGAATGGCAGCTATTTATGAACAGTCCGGCCATGACCATATGGAGTCAGGTAACAGAATGGTTGCCTCCCCCTCAAGATGCGCAAGTAATGGATGCTTATCCTCAAACTGACTATTCAATAAAGCAGTCTAATAGCACCTTTTCTTCCGCCGGTTACGGATGGATGGGTCTTATTCTATTAATGACGGCAGGAACCAGTGTTTTTTATTTTAGAAAGGAGAAATAAGCATGAAGAAAGCCCCCATTGTGATGACGTTAATGGCGAGCGTTGTTTTAGGAGCTTGTCAACAAGCTTCCCATGATGCCCATGCCATAGACCATGATGTTGACACTTGTGAAATTTGTAATATGGCGATCAATAACAGACAGGCTGCCACTCAAATAGTGATGGAAGACGGGAGTGCGGTCAAGTTTGATGATATCGGCTGTATGATGCAATACAAGGAAGAAAATAAAGAAGAAGCTGATAATTTTCACACAGAGTATATCAACAGCTATGATGAGCAAGAATGGGCAGATGCTGCCGATAGTACTTTTGTTTATGATGAAGATATCAATACGCCTATGGGAAATGGTGTAATTAGCTTCAGCTCCTTAGAGGAAGCTGAAACATTTATTGAGGAAGAAGGCGATGGTGAATTACTTGAGTACGAGAATCTAGCAGAGCATGACTGGGATAGTTATTAATGACATTTCAGGCAATTTTCCATAATGATTTGAAGCAGTTCATTCGAAATCGTTGGTTAGTTTGGTTTAGTGTGCTTTTCACTCTGGTCGCCACTAGTTTCCTTTTATTCGGAGGCGCCAACCAAGAAACGTATGATGGGTTTAATACAAATATAGCCGTCCTTTTGAACGTCAACTTATTTTTATTGCCCCTTGTCCTTTTTATAATGGGATCTGTAAGCGTTGCTGCTGAGAAAGAAGAAGGCTTATTGACTTTGGTGCTCAGCTATCCTATATCCTACTTTGAATTAGTTGTGGCAAAAATTCTCTCCTTAACAACTGCCATGTTTCTCATTTTATGTTTGAGTTATGGTATTGCATCAACAGGAGGCTTTATTTTTGGAACGGAATTGTCGCTACACACGCTGCTGACCTTCTTCTTTTTATCTATCCTATTGATTCTCCTATTAGCCCCCTTGTCTATACTAATGGGGGTTTGTTCAAGGACAAAATTCCAGTCGATGGCCTTAGCCCTGGGTGGTTGGACTTTTTTAGTATTACTATATGAATTTATTTTCATGGGGCTGATCACTGTCGTAACCCCTCAATTATTAAAACTATTTTTAACGGTGGCTGTAGCCGCTAATCCGATAGAATTAATACGGGTGGCAGCAATAATTATCATAGATGAAGGCGTTTCGCTGGGGCCTTCACTTTATGAATTCACCTCTTTTATAACGGGGGGTTTTGGTTCACTTATTTTAATAGTATTTTCGGTGCTATGGATAGTAGTGCCGGCATTATTAAGCTATTGGTTCATTCGAGGAGGTAAAACACATGTCGAATGATCGTACTATTTTGCGCTTACAAGAAATTTCATTAGAACGACGTTTTCAACCATTATCCTTCTCTATAGAAAAAGGCAGTATTTACGCTTTATGTGGAGGAAATGGTGCAGGTAAAACGTCTTTATTCAGCGTTTTAACAGGCATGAATCGTCCATCTAGTGGAAGGATCTATAAAAATGACGATGAAACCAATAATCAACACTCGTCTTATAGACGTCATTTCTCCTATATGCCCGACCAACTAGCATTCCCTAACCATCTGACTGGTTTTGAGACATTAAAATTTTTTTCTATGCTGTCTCAGCAACAAAATCACAATGTGAAAAGTATTTTGTCTTATGTGGGGCTGACAGAGTCCATGCACCAAAAAGTAAAACATTACTCAAAAGGCATGCAGCAAAGGCTCAACTTAGCTCAATGTCTTATGGTTGATGTACCTATTTATATGATGGATGAACCTACGAACGGACTTGACCCTTACTGGGCACACCGTATGAAAGAAATGTTGTTAGAGCAGAAGGAGCAAGGGAAATCTATTATTTTTTCGACTCATTCTCTGTCCTTAGTTGAGGATATTGCAGACGATTTGCTATTTTTGCAAGGTGGCGAAGTTCTAATCAATCAGCCTGTAGCTGAACTTCGCAAATCTCTTGGAGAACATAAGGATTTAAGTACTTACGTATATCACTTAATATCTGACAAAGGGGGGAAGTGATAGAAAGTTCATGGTTTTCTGACCTTTAACACTGGTTTTAATTTGCATTCTAAATAGTAATCTACATTTAAATACTGGAATGACATTACTGAACAGGGTAATAAAGTGAAAGAGCGATAAACTAGTTTAGAAAAATGTCCTACTAAATGACATACTTTAGTAAATTATTCATTAATTGCAGTGACGTAAAGTGCGGGTGTTAAACCCGTCTACATAGCATAACTAGCGAGGTATATTTTATTATATTTACCTTATTGAAACTATGGGGTGCATAATGTAATCATATCCCCATGACACTTGATATCAAAGGTTCAGCTTCACACTGAAAGTAGATTGAATGACTAGAAAAACACTATAAATCTATAAGTCCACTGAACTTATGAGAGGATTTTTGTTCCACAGTAATGTGTGCGTATATTTTCATGGTTGTGTTTATATCTCCGTGACCTAATGGTAGTTGAATTTCCTTAACTCCTACTCCAGCATCAATTAGGAGAAAAACTATAGCCTCCTAACCTCAGATGTTTTTCGTCTAATTCTGTAGCTTAGTAAAGTGTTTTGTAGATAGAAGTGAAATGAAAATGTCATATGATATAATGAAAGAAACGAAATTTAAGGGATGGAGTAAGATGACTATTAAAACTAAACGCGATATTGAAGAGTTGTGGTCGTCATTTTGTGATTTTGCGCAGTACGATGAGAAGGGTGCCAAACACTATCTAGTGTTTTCGGACAAGGAACGGAGCGGAGACTGGACACTGATGGTTTATCGTGATGGTTTGATCACGGCTCACGGCCGAGGCATCGATTATTGTGACGAAGGTGAGCTTGTATTGAATCGTGAGCAAGCGGGTAAGTTTGTCTGGAAAAATCGTAAAGCGATTAATGCCGTAATTCGAGAGAAACGTAAGGTTACAACTTCATAAGCTTGATGCACAAACCTATTTAGTGCCTGACCCCCCAGCGCGATAGAGCTTTAGCGTAATGGGGGTCAGGCATCTTTACAAACCGAATTGAAAAATCAGTTAAATAAACAACTAGGGTGAAATACAAAATAGGTATTAGGGTATGAGGGATGATCCTGGGCTTAAAAGTTTATAAATCTAATTAAAAGAGATTTTTAAAGAATCTTAGTTGTGCCCTCAATCGCTTAAATTTAATTGTGAATGTGTAATTTGTTTGAAAGACTTCCAAGAAAACTGATAATGCATTTAGACGGGTCGTATAGTCACAAAGTACTTTCGCCAGTGACGAAGTGTAGACGTCAAGTCGAATTTTACACTTTTTGCTCGTTTCCCTTTTACACTTCTGCTTGAAAAATACTTTTTCGGTTTTTCATCCGATGACTTTCCTCATTCTCTCCACCATGTATGACCTCCACAC
>NZ_JAIZEN010000030.1 GCF_024189295.1 Halobacillus sp. A1 | reverse complement strand
GCGGGGAATGGGGAGACTCCTGTGGGAAGAGAGTGCTTGGTGAGATCCCGCAGGACGGGACGTCCGAGGAAGCTCACCGCGCTCCCACGGAAAGCGAGCCATTCCCCGCCGCCCTGATCCACTCACCCAATGTCTCGAATTCAAGTCTTCAAGTATCCTGCCATGTTGTTGAATAAGTCACTTATCATTATCAACAACCACCATTAACATAGCTTTCAGGAAAGTTAGTGTCGAGTATTTCCACTCCTCGCCCCCTCTCCTAACAAGAGACAGATTGAATCCATGAGAATACCTGAACCAATAGTAAGGGTCCAGGCATACATAAGCTTATAGAATTCCAATGGAAGCTAAAAGAATGACTACAACCACAGAAATAACAGGGATCAAAACAGCGACAACAAATATGTCTTTGTAGCTGTCTTTGTGCGTCATTCCAGTAATCGTAAGCAAAGTCAGGACTGCACCATTATGCGGCAGTGCGTCAAGCCCGCCAGAAGACAGAGAAGCTATACGGTGAAAGGCTTCCGGGCTGACACCGGTACTCTGAGCGATTTCATAATACCTTGACCCTAACGCTTCGAGTGCGATGCCAAGGCCGCCAGAAGCAGAGCCAGTAGCTCCTGCCAGTATGTTGACCGCAACAGCCTCTGAAATGAGCGGGTTGCCTTTGATTCCTGTCAGCAAAGCGGTCAATTGTTCAAATCCTGGTACTTCTCTAACGACTGTCCCGAAACCTACAGCAGCGCTCGTATTGATGATCGCTATCACCGATCCTCCCGCTCCCCCGTTAATGGATCCTACAAATCGTTTAAATTTGTGAATGTTTAACAGCATGATCAGTACTATTCCTGAAATCAAAGCAACTACGATATCCCAGTTGAATAAGTTCAAAGTGACCAGTACGGTTACTAACGGCAGTAAGGATAGGATGAAGTTCGGAATTTCATCTTCTTTCGACATCGTTTTATCTTCTTTAGGCTCTGTAAATAATTCACCTTGTGCTGTCAATTTTTTCTCGCGCCAGCGGAGATAGAAATATCCGCCCCCAGCCATTACCGCAGCTGCAATGAGACCCATGACAGGGGCTGCCGCCGCATCCGTCTGGAAATAATCCATCGGGATCAGGTTCTGGATTTGAGGTGTTCCTGGAATAGCTGTCATCGTAAATGTAAAAGCTCCGAGTGCGACCGTAGCTGGTATCAGCCTTCTTGTAATGTTCGCTTCGCGGAACAAAGATATCGCCAGCGGGTAGACAGCGAATACTACAACAAACAGGCTTACTCCTCCGTAAGTCAATACAGCGGCTGACGCCAGCACTCCGAGAATGGCTCGTTTCGTGCCGATGATTTTAGTCAAAGCCACTGCGACCGAACGTGCCATTCCGGTGTCTTCCATCAACTTACCAAAAATCGCTCCAAGCATAAAAACAGGGAACCATTCCTTCGCAAAATTAACGAATCCGCCCATATATGTATCTTTATAGGCTTCCAGGAGATCCAGTCCGCCAGTCAATGCGACGACGCCGGCAGCAATCGGGGCGACCCAGATGATCGACCAGCCTAAGTAGGCGAGCGCCATTAATACAATCAGACCTAGTAATATACCAAGCATCATTCTTCCTCCTCTTTTTTAAAATTTATGCAGGAGGGTTTTTACACCCGCCTATAAAGCTTCTACAACGACAGCGATCCCTTGGCCACCGCCAATGCATAAGGACGCGACGCCATATTTTTGATTTCTTCTTTTCAATTCTTTTACGAGAGAATATAGGACACGAGTTCCACTGGCTCCGATCGGATGGCCAAGTGCAATGGCTCCTCCATTGACGTTCACTTTCTCACGGTCCAGTCCAAGTTCTTTTTCTACTGCCAGATACTGAGCGGCAAAGGCTTCGTTCACTTCGACTAATGCCAAATCCTCTAAAGGTAAACTCGTTTTCTTCAAAGCATTCTGGATTGCTGAAACGGGGCCGATTCCCATATAAGCTGGATCAACGCCCGCCAGTCCGTAAGAAACGATTTTAGCAAGTGGAGAAAGGTTTTCCTTTTGAACAAAATCCTCACCCGCAACGACAACTGCCCCTGCTCCATCATTAATCCCGCTTGCATTGCCGCCCGTCACCGTTCCATCCTTTTTAAATGCGGGCTTCAATTTAGCGAGTGCTTCGGGCGTTGTACCTTCCCGGATATGTTCATCGTCTTCAACAAAAATGGAACCTTTCCGTGACTTGACTTCAATCGGCGTTATTTCTTCAGCCAAACGACTTCTTGCTGCTGCCGCGCGCTCGTGGCTGAGTGCTGCATATTCGTCCTGCGCTTTCCGGGAAATTTCGTACTTTACGGCAAGATTTTCTCCAGTTACGCCCATTCCATCCCCAATATACTCATCCGTAAGTGCCGCCCACAGCATGTCATCGACTTTAGGAGCTGCTAATTTCGTACCAAAGCGGCTTCCTCTTAAAGCATGTGGGGCAAGACTCATGCTTTCTACGCCCCCCGCAAGCGCGACCTCTCCATCGCCAAGCATGATGGATTGAGCGGCCGACACGACAGACTGCATACCCGAACCGCATAATCGGTTCACAGCTAACGCAGGACTCTCGATAGGAAGTCCGGATTCAAGAGCGATATGCCGAGCTAAATACGGTGCGTTTTTCTCAGAGTGAATAACATTTCCCATGATAGAAAAATCAATATCTCCCGCTTCAATTCCGCTGCGGCGTATAGCTTCTTTACTGACAGTCACCCCTAAGGTCGTAGGATCGACATCCTTCAAGCTTCCCCCAAAACTTCCAAAAGGGCTTCTTGCTCCTTCTAAAATGTATACATCCTTCATCATTTCTCTCCTCCTTATTGAGCTGTATAGCCACCATCGATGACGACAGCCTGTCCTGTGATTCCCTTCGCTTTATCACTCGCTAAGTACTGCGTATAATCGGCAACCTCTTGTACAGCCAACAGCCTTTTCTGCGGCACTAATGGGTAAATGACTTCCTCGAGGACTTTTTCTAAAGACACATTCCGATTGGAAGCTAAATCTTCCAGTTGATTACGGACGAGCGGCGTATCCACATAGCCTGGGCAGATCGCATTCACCGTAATGCCATGCTCCGCACCTTCAAGAGCCGTAACTTTCGTCAGACCAATGACGCCATGCTTTGAACTGTTGTACGCTGCTTTTCCAGCGAAACCGATCAGCCCGTTAATGGATGCCATATTGATGATGCGGCCGAAACCTTGTTTTTTCATAATCGGGAACACATGCTTCGTCGCCATAAACGGCGCGACGAGCATCACATTCGTAATAAACTGGAACTTTTCTGTCGGAAATTCTTCAATCGAAGCGACATGCTGAAGACCTGCGTTATTGATAAGAACGTCGAGGCATCCATACTTCTCCACCGTTTGATCGATGGCTGCTTTCAGCTCATCCTCTTTCGTAACATCACACGTTACACCGATGCATTCATACCCCTGGGCGCGAAGCTCCTTCGTCACTTCGTTCACCTTCTCTTCATTGATATCACTGAACGCTACACGGGCGCCTTCCTTTGCAAAAGAAAGGCCGATTTCATACCCGATTCCACTTGCTGCCCCTGTAATGAATACGACTTTATTCATACGTACAATCCCCCTCGTTTTAGTTTAATAAGATGCCTCTAACAGCTTTGGACTAACGTGTAATTCCGCTTCTGTCGTTTCTTTGATTTCGTCGACGGTGAAGCCTTCTGCCACCTCTACTAATAAAAGCCCTTCATCTGTTACGTCGATGACCGCACGTTCTGTAATGATGCGGTTCACTACACCTTGCCCCGTCAATGGCAGCCGGCACTCTTTTAAAATTTTCGGTTCTCCGTGCTTGTTTACGTGATCCATAATGATGACGATCTTTTTCGCCCCGTGGACGATATCCATCGCGCCGCCCATACCTTTGATCACTTTTCCGGGAATCATCCAATTCGCCAGATCTCCGTTAGAAGCCACTTCCATCGCTCCTAATATGGCAAGGTCGATGTGCCCTCCGCGGATCATCGCAAAGGATTCAGCACTGCTGCAGTAGGACGCGCCTGGCGAAGCGGTCACTGTCTCTTTTCCTGCATTGATCAAATCAGGATCGACCTCCTCTTCAAAAGGCGATCTTCCTATACCGATCAAACCATTCTCCGATTGAAGCACCACCTGTTTATCGTCTTGAATATAGTTGGCTACCATCGTCGGCATCCCGATCCCAAGATTTACGTAGAAACCGCTTTCAATTTCCTGTTCAGCTCTTTTTGCAATTTTTTCTCTCACTAATGCTTTGTCCAACATATTTTCACCCTCCTATAATTACGCTTGTTTTCTAAGCGTCAGACGTTCAATCCGCTTCTCCTGCTTCCCTTCGATCAGACCTTGTACATACACTCCCGGCGTATGTATATGGTCTGGATCCAGGTCTCCCCGATCGACAAGCTCTTCGACTTCCGCTATTGTGACGTGACCCGCAGCTGCCATCATCGGATTGAAATTGCGCGCCGTTTTATTGAAAATTAGATTTCCATCGCGGTCGCCTTTTGCGGCTCTTACTAGACTGAAATCAGCCCTCAACCCTCTTTTCAATAAATATTCTTTTCCATCGAATGCACGTACTTCCTCCCCTTCAGCCAGCGGCGTCCCTACACCGGCAGGCGTATAAAACGCAGGGATTCCCGCACCACCTGCTCTGATTTGTTCAGCCAGCGTTCCTTGCGGGGTAAGTTCCACTTCCAATTCGCCGGCCAGCACCTGCCGCTCAAACTCCTTGTTCTCCCCCACATAGGAACCGACCATTTTATCGATTTGCTTATTTTTTAAAAGGAGACCCAATCCCCATTCATCAATTCCACAGTTATTGGAAATCACGGTTAAATGTTTAACCTTCGATTCTACTAGTGCCAGAATCAGGTTTTCGGGAATTCCCACAAGTCCGAACCCTCCTACCATAATGGTCGAGTAATCTTTAATTTCACTTACAGCTTGTTCAAATGATGTATAGATCGTTTTCATCATTCCTTCACTCCCTTCTGTCTTTCTATATGCAAGATTCATGCCAACTTTGAAAAGCTGATCAAATCAATACTTTTCCTAAACAGGCATTCTGTTTGATTACAGAATTATGGAATTCTTTTTCAGACTCTATAAAACAATGATGTAAACCCTTACAAAAACAACAATAAATGAACCATTCCAGATCGTCGGAATGGTTTCCGGATTTCTGGAATGGTTCATAAATGATGTTTTTTCACTTTTTCATAAAGGCTTGATTTACTGATATCGAGTAGTTTAGCAGCTTCAGACTTATCACCGCCCGTCTTTTTCATCGTACGTTCAATAGCCTGCCGTTCCGCATGGTCCATAATATCTCTTAAGCTTGTCCCTGTCTGTTCAGAGCTGCGAACGTATTGAATATGCTCGGGCAGATCGTCTACTTGAATGATTTCCGTATATGTTAAATAAACGGCTGCTTCGATTACATTTTCAAGTTCCCTCACATTTCCCGGCCAGTGATAGTGCTGAAAGCATTGGTACACTTCCCGATCAAAGTCGACTACGCGTTTCCCGATCCGTTCTGTAACCTTTTGCAGCAAATACTTAGAAAGTACTCGCAAATCTTCCTGCCGCTCCCGTAAAGGAGGGATTTTCACCTGAACGACATTCACTCGATAAAATAAATCCTCCCTGAATTGCTGAGATTGGATAAGCTTTTCTAACGATTGATTGGTCGCTGCAATTACCCGGACATCAATTTGATCCGGCTTCACTGCGCCTACCGCTTCCACCTCTCCCTCCTGAAGCACCCTTAGAATTTTCACCTGGGCATGCAGCGGCATATCTCCGATTTCGTCGAGAAAGAGCGTACCTCCGTCTGCGAGCTGGAATTTTCCAGGCTTTCCGCCTTTTTTAGCGCCCGTAAACGCACCTTCTTGATAACCAAAAAGCTCAGATTCCAGCAAATGTTCAGGAATGGCCGCGCAGTTCACTTTTACAAACGGCTTCGTATTCCGCTCACTCAACTGATGGATGCTATGAGCAAATAATTCTTTGCCTGTCCCGCTTTCGCCCCGGAGCAGGATGGAGACATCACCAGGAGCGAGCTTCATCATTTTATTTTTCAATTGATCCATCTCTGGGGAACTGCTGACGATATCATGAAGAGAATAAGATGCGCCATTCTGGTCGTTCATCTGCTTCCTGTAAGCTTCAAGCTCAAGCAGCAGTGCTTTAATGTGGCTGTTCATCTTCAACCATTCTTCCGTATCCCGGAACAGCACCATGCCAAGTGCTCCAACTACTTCTCCATCAGCGATGAGCGGCACCCGGTTCGCCACCATATATTTACCACGTATCTGTTGCAGATCGGCAATCTCTTCCGTGCCCGATTCTACTACAAGATGCATTCTCGTATTATCAATCACTTCTGTTACGTGCTTCCCTTTCACTTCCTCTTTGTCCAGTTCAAGAAATCGGCAATACCCGTCATTCATGTAGGAAATGAAACCTTCACGGTCCACGATCACAATACAATGATTTCCGTGTCCAAAAAAAGTCTCGAAAATCCCATCTTTATAATCATTCAACATTGATAAAATATTTACCCACTCCTGTGATAACGTTTTCAAAACTCTTTGTCTTGAAGTCTATCACGTTTCCCCAATTTCTTCTATATCATAGAATGATTCGACAGACACAAAATAAAAACCCTTTATACAAGCCTGCTAAAGGCCGCAATAAAGGGTTTTGTTACACGCTATATCTATCAATCACTTCCGATTTGCAAATCATCTTTTAAAATGGTCAATACAGATTCCGGGGTCACCTCTTGGCCTGGGCAAGTATCCACCGCTTCAATAATTCCGCTTACGCCAATAGAAACTTCAATGACTTGCTGATCTTCTGTTTCAATTAAGAATAGCGGCTCCCACTCATATACATATGCTTGTTGATCGACTAAAACTTCCTTAATGGAGCCATAGCAAGGACTGTACACTTTTTCAAGTACTTCTTTCATGATTCCTCTCCTTTGGTCGTGTTCCTGGAATATGCAATTAAACCAGGCATCCTCTTTTTATTCTTAAACTGCGTTCCGGTAAACTTACTATATTCAATGGTCGGCCAAGCCATGACCATTGAGTGAATTTTTTTGTACAGTAACCAGTTTCTCCAGAGATTTTAACCCCGTTGAACAGTAGAAATCAAGGGTAAATTTTTTACAATATACTACTTAAAATATCAGGATATCAACATCTGAATTTTCTGGAAGAGAGTTTAGTTATTTCACCTTTTGAATGATCCTTCAATTAAAATCACCGAATCAACTAATCGCCCATACACTAATGATGGAACTTCAAACGATAAGGAGAGGTGCAATATGTATGGATATTACTACCCGCAGAGTCAACAGTACATGCAATACTATAACCCGACGATTATGCCGAACGACCAGACATGGGAAGCCTGCAGGGATCGCTGTGCCAGATTAGGCTTTCAACCTGGTACAGGGGGATGGCAGAACTGTGTGCACGGCTGTATGGGGCAGAATACAATTGTAAGAGAGCAAATGAGTCTGCCCGATCAATGGGTCGAATACATTCAGCCTTTAGTGGACAGAGCTCTTGAGGAAGTAGAAGAAGGGATCAACCTGACGCACTTATTTCAAGAATTCATTTTATCCGGGGTATTAGTCGGGCAAGGCTTTCAGCCGGATGAAGCGATAGAACAGGTGGAACTATGGGAAAAAGGGGAATCTAAGCTGCTTCAAGAAAGTAAATCGATGAACACGTAGCAAGCAGGGCGCGGGGAAACCCGGGAAGTTAATATTAGCTCATAATAGGTTCATATGAATCTTTATAAAAACCGATAGGAAAAGCCCACCTTATCCAGCAGGTGAGCTTTTCTTTTTTATTTTAGCTACTTTAAACTTCGTGGTCTTCAATATAAGGGAGCTTGTTTGCATATCAACTTTAAATTGAAGAGACCTTTTATTTTTGCAAATAAGTCATTTTTCTAATGATTTCTTCGTGCTGTGGATACTCGCGGACCAGCTCATCCTGTGAAAACAATTCAAAATCCTCGAAATCGAAGCCAGGCGATACCATACAGCCTACGAGTGAAAAAGTATCCTCCTCTTGAACCGAGGAGCCGAATATCGTATGTCCCGGCACTACAAACTGGGGGACTTCCCCTTTGTCGACGTGCAGACCAAGCTTCACTTCTTCATATGTCCCATCAGGATAAATCATATGGATGGTCAATGAACTCCCCGCGTGAAAATACCATAGCTCATCCGACTGCAGTCTATGGAAATGAGATACTTCGCCAGAACGGAGGAGAAAGTAAATACTCGTATACAAACTCCGATCTCCTTGAGCAAAACGTTCGACCTTCTCTGAAGCGTACGTCGGTTTATAGTACCCTCCTTCCGGGTGTGGTTCTAGTTGCAGCTGATCGATGAAATCTTGTGCGTTCATTTCTATCCGCTCTCCTCCGCATTTAAGTATGTACGGTCATTATATATGAAAGAGGCGCGACTAAAAAGTTAACATTACTTTTAATTCACGGGTAATTTGTTAAAATAAAAAACAATGGGATTTATTGTAAAAATATCTCGACCAATATCAATTGTTCGTCAACACCTCCAATAAAATGAAAGGAGCCAATAAAGGTGGCATGGGTTATTGTAGCAGCTATTCTGTTAGCTTTCATTGGTGCGGCTGTTCATTTGGGATCAAATAAAATGTCTAACGAGAGAAAAAGAAGAGTGATAAAATCCGTTACGTGGAGTTCGGTTGTCATAGGAATTGGTTTCTTATGGTTTATGACTGAAAACATAAAGACTTTATTACAATAGCGCAGACACTCGTAATGATGACAGGTGAAAAACTCATGTATTAATCCGCCCTGAGAACAGGGCGGGTTATATGAAGCTGCGTTTATGTTATTTATCGGATAATTTACTGAGCGGTTTGGTCGCCGGTCCTTCGATCACTTCGCCCTCCACGGTAAATCTGGAACCATGGCAGGGGCAGTCCCACGACCTGTCTCCATTATTCCAATTTAATTCACAGCCCATATGAGTACACGTCGTGTCCACGATACTTATTGATCCTTGTTCATCTCTGTAAGCTCCGGCTCTTTTTCCTTTAATACGTACCACTGAACCTTCATCCTTCCCGAGATCTTCCGGTTTTATATCTTTCCTGTCCAGTTTGCCTTTTACAAATTCTTTCCCGACATTCGCATTTTCCTTAACGAAGTTTTTCACGTGTTGTTTTTCTAAATCACGAGATGGAGAGAAAAGCTCTGTATAAGGGTTATCTTTTCCTGCAATCAAGTCACTGATCACCTTTGCTGCGATAGTTCCGTTGGTCATTCCCCACTTAGCAAATCCAGCAGCTACGTGGATATTGTTGTTGTTTTTCGTAACCGGTCCGATATAAGGAACCATGTCCAGAGTAATCAAATCCTGTGAAGACCAATGGTAAGAGACCTCTTCAGACCCAAACTGCTCTTTCGCATAAACCGCTAGATTCTCGTACGATTTTTCCGTGTTTTCTTTTTGTCCCGACGGGTGGCCTTCTCCTCCCACGAGCAGAAGCTTCTCTCCGTCTTCCGTTACAAAATGACGCAGCGACTTTTTCGGTTCTTCTGCGCTCAAATACATCCCATCAGGGACAGTTTCAGCAGAACGGACTGCAATGGAATAGGAACGCTCGACATGCAGTCGAGAAAAATACAGCCCCTTAAAATCTGCAAAAGGAAAGTGGGTGGCCATAACGACATGGTCGGATGTCACTGTGTTTCCTTCTCTCGTCACCACTTCCGGACGATCTCCCTCCACTAGTTTTGCGGCACGTGTGTTCTCAAATATCGGTGTGTTTTTTTCTTGGAGACGTTGGATCATTGATGCCAGATATTTCAACGGATGGAATTGGGCTTGATGATTAATTTTAACAGCTGAAGAAACAGGGTAAGGTAATTCAGTCACTTCCGCCAGCCCTCCATCTATACCTAAACGCCTATAAGCTTCAGCTTCTTTTTCGATCTTACGCTTGGATTCCTTAGAGTTCCCATAGATGTAAGCATCCTGGTAAGAAAAATCACAATCGATTTGCTCTTTTTTTCTAATGTCATCAATACAGTTAAGTGCTTCTTCGTTCGCTTGATAGTAAAGTTTGGCCTTCTCTTCCCCCATCGTTTGAATGAGCGTGTCATAAATCAAACCGTGCTGCGAAGTGATTTTGGCGGTGGTATAGCCTGTCGTCCCCTCTATGATGCGGCCAGCTTCCAATAAAACGACACTATACCCTTTCTCTACTAGAAAATAGGCCGTCGTAATTCCGGTTATTCCTGTCCCAACCACGGTTACCTGTGTGTTCAAGTCTTTCGATAAACTAGGGAATGATTCAAGTTCAACGTCTCTCCAAAGTGAATTTGGCTTCGTATTCAATGAAATGACCTCCTTTTTGTACTTCTTACATCAAATCTGCAACAATAAAAAACACAGCGTGAAAGGACACACTGTGTTCTGAGACTCTTACAGCTAAAGTACTCCGTATCCTTAGTCTTTTGTCGGAGGAGTACCATGCATATAACTGGGAGCAGGCTTCAATTCCTGTTTACCCCCATGAGCTTCAGGTGATTTAACATAACCGAATTCTCCTGCTCCATCAGGTGTTGTACCAGATGTCCAGCTGCCTTTCGTGCTCTCTTCACCTTCTGAAAAATTAATGAGATCGTATGAAAAGTCAGTGGCTTCCCATTCTTTAGGAACCGTGCCCGGAACAGTCGTGCCATGCTCTTCCTCTAATTCCTTCAATGCCGCAATCCACTGATTCTGGTGCATCGTATCACGCGCAAGAAGGAACGAAAGCATTTCTTTTACCCCTCTGTCATCTGTCATCTCATATAAACGGGCAACTTGCAGTCTTCCTTGAGACTCTGCATTCAAGTTTGCCCGAAGGTCTGTAATCAAGTTTCCGCTGGCTACAATGTATCCTGCACTCCACGGCACTCCTGTACTGTTTTCCGGCATGGCTCCTAAACCTGAAACGATAGCGTGGTGCGGATTCATACCTCCCATAATAGCTCCAATTACTGGATCTTGTGCTGCTTTTTCCTGCTCGTTTACAGGAGCGTCATCTAACAAACGGGCAATCATCGTAGAAATCATTTCAATATGACCAAGTTCTTCAGTTCCCGTATCCATAATAAGATCCTTATATCGTTCATCGCCTCTGGCATTCCATCCTTGAAATAAATACTGCATAGCGACAGAAATTTCCCCAAACTGCCCACCTAATATCTCCTGCAGTTGTTTTGCATAAACAGGGTCCGGACGTTCAGGTTTAGCATGGTACTGAAGTTCTTTTCTGTGAAAAAACATACGATTACCACCTTTTAAAGTATTTTCCCCTATGTAAAGCCAGGGAAGATTGGTCTGCTTTTTACATTCCCAGCTGCAAGAAACAAAAAACCTTTTTTTGTCATTTTTCATTATATTTATATAGTATTAAATTGATTCTACTCATTAAAATAAGCCCCCTTCAGCTTATTAATCCTGAAGGGGGCCCACATAATAATTAAGAAGATTTAACCCAGTAAGCTGCTTCACTTTCAGATGGAGATGGCGGGAATTGGTCGCCTTTGTTTAAATTGATTTCCGTTTTCTCCTGGCTTTTTTTACCGTTCACTAATTCATCTACTTTATACTTTCCTGTTTGCGGAGCTTTCTCACCAGTTTTAAATTGCTTCTTTGCCATTGTTAAAAACCTCCATTATAATTTAGGATAATTGTTTGTTTTTACGGAACAAACATTTAGTTATTCAACCCTTGGCTGCAATCAGGAATTGGAGTTATTATTGGACCCGTTTCCTGAAGTGCGGCCGCCTTTGCTTCCAATCTTCTCGTAATGCTCTTCGCCATACTTCTTGCTCGTTGTTTCTCCGCCCTTTTGACCGATGTTCTCAAAGTGATCCTGGTCATATTCCTGGCTTGTTGTTTCTCCACCTTTTTGACCGATGTCTTCAAAGTGTTCTTGATCATATTTCTTGCTTGTTGTTTCTCCGCCTTTTTGGCCGATGTTCTCAAAATGCTCTTGATCGTATTTCCTGCTCGTCTTTTCTCCACCTTTACGGCCTGCTTCTTCTCTGCTCATATTTCCTTGATTCTGGTTTTGATTGTTATTAGCTATTTCGATCACCCTCCTTTGTTTTTTGATTTTTTGTGATTACGTTTATAGAAGTTCTCTCTTTTTATGGTTTTCAAACCTTTATTATCCAGGGATAAATTTACTGTAATATTTTTGAAACAATTATCATGTTTATGTAACATTGGATAGGTCCAATGTTCTGTAAATTTACTCCAAACTTACATTTTATTTTTTACGACGGAAATAAAAAAGGTTGTAACACGAGGAGTTACCGCTTTGTTTTTACTATATTAACATAGTTTTTAGAGCGTATTCCCTATATCGAATTAGTCTTAATTAACTGTTTCTCCTTTATAAATAAAATCACACCCAGTGTGAGGGTGTGATTTTATTTGTCTTCATCTGAATGATAGGGGGTGAGTTCATCTGAAGCTTCTGTACGTAAATCCAGATCCTCAATTCTTTCACTTTCTGTTTTCTCTTCGTTTCCTGAAGATCGGACGTATTGGTTGAATACAAATTCATAAATCCCAATTCCGATCGCCGAGTAAAGTGAAGCTGACCACAAACCTCCGTCCACAGTTAAAGCATTCAGCATGAAATAAATGACTAAGAATGCTATAGCAAAGTCAAAAAGAGAACTAACTGTGCTGTTTACTCGAGGAAGGATGATTCTATCCCCCACTATATAGGAAACTGCTGTTAACACTACACTGATGAATAAGACGTTCGCAAAAGACAAATCATAGCCGATACCAAGAATAAGAAACAGCCACGCTGAAGCAAATATCAATTTAGACGCAATCAATTTTCCATGTTCCAAATTCAACACCTCTTTTACGCCTATCATTTGTCACTAGGCCGCTCTTATACACCGACTCTCGGGAAAGTCCATAAATGAATTCAAATCGAAGTTTTAAAGGGCATTATTTTAGAAAAATTACCCTTCGAAGTCATCGAATAGTTTACGTAAGCTAAGTAATAATAAGAGGGTTGGATGATTAAAAAGGAGTGAATGGAATGGGAATTTTATCAGGAAGTCAAAATAAAGAACCTATGCATTACGGAGAAGTTTTTGGACTGTGGTCTTATGCAGCAACAGCAAAAGCTGATTATGCTATGGTTCAAACATTAATGAACCATACTGGAGACAAGGAATTAAAACAATTGCTAGAAGAAACAACTCGAGGAATTAAGCAGGAATTAGAGCCTGTAGAAGAGATTTTAAAGACAAATGGAATTGCTCTTCCACCTGCTCCACCAGAGCGTTCATTAGCAAATCTGGAAGAAATCCCTGTAGGGGCACGTGTTAACGACCCTGAGATCAGTGCAGCCCTTAGTGCAAAAATCGCTCAGAGCCTGGTAGCATGCAGTGCCATAATGGGTCAGTCAACTCGTGAGGACATTGCCGCGCTTTTTGGACAATACCACATGAATAAAGCTCAGCTTGGAGCCAAAGCTCTTCGCTTAAACAAAGAAAAAGGATGGCTCATTCTGCCACCCCAGCATACTAAAGTTCCAGTTACAAGTTAATCGTCCATCTTAACCGGGTGCTTTTATAAAGCCCCGGTTTTATTTACATCTTTTCTGCCCATCAACAGCAAGTAAATGAACAGACCGCCGAACATGATAATAGTAGAAGCAAGAAGCTGGGTCTCCTCCCCGTAATTCGTAAAACCTAATAGAACTTCAGGCAAATACAGAAGAGCAGGAATCATAATCGTCACTAGTGATTTAATCCAGAGTGCCGTAATGACGAATACGGTAATCGTTGCGATGACTGTGATAACATTAGCGGCAAAGCTGAACGTTACGGAAGGCGTTCCAATTACTTTATTTAAATAGATGAGCCCAAGAAATAATAAAATCGGGGTCATTCCGACAATTCCAATAAGCGTCCATTCTTTTGTTTTGTTCTTCTTAGAACTTGCGAGATGACGAAATAAGCCAGCCGTCAATAACGTGAAGCTTATGAAAATCAACGGATACCCTAAAGCCTCCAACAAAGATAACTCAATCCCGCCTCTTACGACGTCCCCTAATAATAGATACGAGAAGGCTAATACGATGATGATGCCGCCGTATTTCATTATTCCCTTACGATCAAACGTCATTTCACCCGCTACTTGTTCCATATAATCCTTTGGCGATCGTCCTACGATATCCTCGACATTTTTCCCTGACTTCTCGGCTTCGTACAAATGGTCTTCAAGCTCACTTATAATTTCTTCAGATTCGCTTTCGTTTTTTCCACTGGAAACTAAGTATAGTCTGAGGTTTTCTAAGAAATCCTGACTTTCTTTAGATAAAATCATTGCTTATCCCTCCTCCTCCAGCAAGCGGTCTACGCTCGTTGAAACCGCGTCCCACCTTTGCTTGAATTCGATTAATTCTTTTTCTCCTGTTTCTGTTAACGTATAATACTTGCGCTTCGGTCCTCCTGAAGGAAGTGGTTTCTGATGTGTCGCCACAAGCCCCTCTTTTTTCATTCGGAGTAATAATGGATAAATACTCCCCTCTTTTACCATTGAAAATCCATAATCGTTCAGCTTTTCAATCATTTCATACCCATAGGTTTCCCCTTTTCCAATGATGGATAAGAGGCATCCTTCTAAAATCCCCTTTAGAATCTGACTCGAAGACAAGCCACCCTCTCCTTTTATCTAATTAACTATATTGTTTTACAAGGTAGATGATTAAAAAAATAACTACTTTGTATTACAAGTTAGTTTAAGAATAGCAAACGGTTATAAAGAAGGCAAGTGCTTTTTTAGGGCATGTAATGCTCTTCTCCCCTTCAACATGAATCAGTATATTTTATAGAATAACAGGGTTGGCACTGTACCACCTTTTAGAAACCAGGCTGACGAGATTTTTCATTAAAAAGCAAGCGACTGCCCTTTTTGTGGGGCAGTCTGCTTACTTAGGTTAAGTATTGGTCAGGAAAATGGTGTCTTTCCCTTACCATATACAACGCGCCTGCAGCGAGAAGCAGACCTGCAGTCACAAACGCAGATTGGACCCCGAATCGTTCGGCAATCGCACCGAACATGAGTGAAGAAAGTCCAAAGGTCAAGGCAGTCAACGATTCCTGTGCCCCATATATTTTCGGCAGCATCCCGCTTGCCGTTTCTTTTTGAAGAAAAGTTTCAAAGGTAATCGATTTAATCTGTTCCACACAACCGAAAACCATTGAAATACCTAATGCAAGCCAGGCAGTTGAATTCAACCCAAACCATAACGTAAGCACACTGACTCCTACAGATCCAAAGAGCATGATTTTTTTCAAGTTAAGTTCAATGATCTGTGCAAACTTAGTGCAGATCAGCCCGCCTAATAATAAACCAAGGAAAAAGGAAGTATTGATATACCCCCACCACGCTTCTCCTTTGTGCAGCACTTCTGCCACATACACGTAAATAATCGCTGCAATCCAAACGACACCTGCCATAGCTTCGAGAAAAATGGCCACGTGAATATTTCTGAACAGTCGATTATCCCAGATCTCCGCCCAACCTTCTTTTAACACTTTTCCTATTCGTTCAGCAGATTTTTCAATGTGATTGTTGGCTTCATCTTTTATTAAAAACATCATAACCGTCGAGAGCACGAACAAAAACAATGTGAGCCAGAGCACGTTAAACCCTCCGACCACCGCTACGACAATTCCTCCTAATGCCCATCCGCCTAATTGAATCGTCTGACTGACAATCGAAAGGAACCCGTTCGCTTTTACTATGTCAGCCGGCCCGACTAATCTTGGTATCATGGCACGGCTGGCCGGCATCGCCCAACCATCGAGAAACGCAAGGGTAAAGATAAACAATAGGATGCCGATAATAGAAGGGCGGGGATCGGCCAGCATCCAACAAGCCAGACCAAGTAATACCATCGTCTTCCCGAACTGGGAATAGGACAATAATGGCTGCAGGGGATATTTGTTGAATACAATCGGTGAAAGCAGTCCGCTGATGAACCTTCCAAACGTATTTACAAAAGGGAGCAACGTTAAGTAAAGCACGGATTCTGACATCGAATACAGAATAGAAACCAGGCCGACAATATAGAAGACATCTCCCATATTAGCCAATCCTTGACCAGTCCATAAGAACCGAAAAGAATGATTTTTCATTTTTACTGCTCCTTTTTATCAATTTCAAATTAAACAAATCGATGAAAATGAGCAGTACTTACATATATGATCGACCTCCTTGTCTACTATTCCCAATGAATCTCTTAACTGCTGAACATATGGACCTGTTGTGGGCAGTAAAAATGAAAATCTATAATTTCCGGTTCATTTACAGAAAAATAGTTACATGATTGATTTCACTTTACCATAATTATCTAATCTATTGGTTTTCATAATGAAGATTTCATTATAATAAAAACTACATAAGGGGTACTATATGACTGAAAAAAATACGATAGTTTCTTTTCCAAATGAGAGTCACACAAACGAATCCAGCCTTTTACATGCATTCACCCAAACTGTCCCTATCATTCATTCTATGCTTCCCGACTTAGCGATCGGCATTACGAACCGCGAAGAATGGATCGCCTATTATCCTGGCAAAAAAATTGATTTACATGTAAAACCCGGCCACAAAATTAACCCGAAAGAGCCATTAGCTGACTGCATCCATAAGCGGAAAGTCATTCGCACAGAGGTGGATGCAGAATTTTTTGGTTTTCCATTTACAGGATTAGCTACACCTATTTTTGAGGGAAATAAAGTAATTGGAGCGATCGCGATTCAGCTTCAAGAGCAAAACGAGAAAAAACTTCTGGAGATTTCTGAACAGATCGTCAGCTCCCTCAGCCAGGCGAACGAAGGGGTATCAAGTGTCGCCGAGGGAGCTGAAGGTTTATCTGAAGCCAGCAGCACACTGCTCATCCAGTCTCAAAAAGCAACGAAAGAAGTGAGAAACACCGACGACGTTTTAAAATTCATCAAACGAATAGCCGACCAGACTAATTTATTAGGATTAAACGCCTCTATTGAAGCGGCTCGAGCCGGTGACCTCGGACGGGGGTTCGGCGTCGTAGCGGATGAAATCAGGAAGCTTTCCAATGAAACCGTCACATCGACGGAGAAAATCAGCACGACGCTTATTAATATTCGTAAATCCATGGATGAAATCTCTACATCGATAGAAAAAATCGTGGCAGTCGGCGAAGAACAGGCCTCTTCCACTGATGAGATTTCTCTATTCATTGATGAAATAGAAAAGAAAAGTAAAGAGCTGAATAAATACGCATCCGAACTATTATAAATTGTTTCACGTGGAACAATCAGATCCCGGTCTCCCCAGCAATCTGCGGTCCGGGATTTTTGTCGTTCTTCTCTTTACAAATGCATAGAAACGTACAACCCTTTGTATACTTTATTATTACGACCTCAGGGCTGTTGACGATACTAAGGGAGGAATTGAAATGGCATTAGATCGAATTAGAAGAGTCGGCTCCATAAAGGAAATGGAAAACGTAACGGATGACTACATTACCATGGGCTACCAAATTTTATCCCGGGGCGAAAAATCAATCAGAATTAGACAACACGGCGGATGGGGATCAGCAGGCGGTCACATCATCACAGCTTTACTTTCTCTTTGGTGGACGTTCGGTGTTGGGAATCTGCTTTACGCTCTCTATACACGTTACAGCGGAGAGAAAGTTCTTATTAAACTGGTGGAAAAAGAAGAGGGATAACCCCCGCTCAAAGCTCCGTTATTTTACATTTATATTACAAAACCACCATTTTTTTGATTTTATGTTTAACTTTATGAGATAAGGCTATATCTAAAATATGGAAAGGTGAATGGTTCGATCGATAAATAGCCTTTCTAAAATATTTTGGAGGTGTAGCAATATGGCAGATCAAAACAAATTCAAGACAGGCGAAAAAGCACCAGAGAGCGGTAAGTATAAAGTAAGTACTTTAGTGAGCGGCGGTCCTGCAAGCCAGGACAACACGGAGATCAAGCTTGATAAAGGCGATCAATTCCCACCATCTCCGTCTAAAAATGAAGCAGCGTATTGGGTAAAAGCTTAAAATAGTACCCCCATAAAAAATTGTATAGACAGTACTCCATCACTCAATATGGAGTGCTGTTTTTTATGCACTAATTTAGTCAAAATACGTCCTCTTCCTCAATTAAAATCCTGCACCCTCATAATTATTTAAGCCTTGCGCTTCTGTACTCGGCTTATGTTCATTTTTTGGAAGTGGACGGTGTCGATGCGTTCCTTCAAGCGCTGAAGTGTAAGTTGCAAAGACCATATAAAAAAATGATCTTCCGGCATCAACTGCCCGAAGATCATCTTTATTAATTCCTATTCAAATGTGGAACAACCATACAAATAACGGTCCGAGTACAGAGCCGAAAATCGCCGTCAGACTCATTGAAACGGAGCTCATGGAAGCGGTCCGCTCTCCGTATTCAAAAGCTTTGGAGGTTCCAAGAGCATGAGAGGCACTGCCGAAAGCTATCCCTCTACCTAACGAACTTTTAATCCGAAACGATTTCACCAGAAGAGGTCCGAAAATAATGCCAGTAAAACCAGCTACCATCGTAAAGACGATCGTCATTGATGGAATTCCGCCAATTTCACTGGAAACTGGAATAGCTACAGGCGTCGTCAGCGACTTCGGGACCATCGATAAAATACTTGCCCGGTCCACGCCAAACATCCTCGCGAATAACAATCCGCTGCCGAGAGCTGTGCACAACCCCGCCAAGACACCAAATATTACAGGCATCATATGAGCTTTTAAGACCTCACGCTGGCGATACATCGGGTAAGCAAGCGCGACGACCGCCGGTCCCAAAAAGGAGTCGATCCACTGCCCACCCGTCATGTAGGTCTCATAAGGAATATTAAATACGAGTAAAATCGCCACCACAAGAACCGTGGAGGTCAAGACAGGAACGAGGACCGGATTGGGTAAGCGACGATAAACACGCCCCATGACCAGAAATATACCGACTGTTAAAATCACCATGAACGTGGCCTGAATCATCGCTCTCCCTCCTTATCATGTCTTTGAAAAAACTCGCTTACACTGCCTGCCGCTGCCATCGTTGCCAGTGAACTGATGATGACAACCACTACGAGTACGGCTCCGCTAAAGGAGAGCAGGGAAGGATATTGGATCACCCCTGCAGTTGCTGGAATGAAAAACATCGGCAGATAAGCCAGAATGAATTTAGCTCCATCCTCAATCCACTTTTCAGGAAAGAGGTTGAATGATAAACCGAAAAATAAAAGGATCAAACCGATGATGCTGCCTGGAATAGGCAGGTTGAACAAACTTCGGACCTCTTCCCCTATAAAAGAAATAATGAATAAAGCAGCAATTTGTACAATGATTCTTACTAGTTTCATAGATTACGCAATACCTTTCCAAAGAGGGTTTGTCCTCTTTTCTTCTGAATTAAGGATACCACCTCTCGTTATTTCCCGTATAGAAAAAGCTCTGTTAGAATTTCTTGTTTCCGTTCGAGATGATTTAGGAAGTTTCCGTGACTAAGAATAAAGCTTGAAGGTCCGGGAAATCACTCGCTTTCCATGGTTCCAGTCAAACCAATCTTATAAAAAAATAAAGACGACCTCTCTGTACCACTAAGTACAAGAAGATCGTCCTGATTTATTTTCATGGAAGGAACTAAAACCTACGCTGGTGTTTACCCATTCCCATCCCCATTACCTGGGATGGAGGAGCACATACATCTTCACACGAATAAGAATTCACGACGGACTGCGTGTGCGGGAAAGAATGAACATATTTATAATGCGTGTGATTATACTGAGTCGTATGACTTGGATGAACGACAGGAATAATCACCTCTGAATTTACTCGTTGCGGAAGCTGGCGGACGGGAGCATACTGAGCAGGCATGACCCTTGGCGGGTTTTGGATAAAAGGTGCTACTTGCGGGTAACCGCCCTCCATATTTTGGGGTCCTTGCTGTTGACCTTGTACTTGACCTTGCTCCTGACCGTTACCGTTACCGTTATCATCGTCACCTTGTTGGACGCCCTGAACCATCGTATCATTTTGACCATACGGCCAATTAGAGTTGTTCCGGTCATATTGTTGTTTTTCAAACATTCCTTGAAACCTCCTTATAATCTGGACTATATATTTGTATATGTGGGGTAATCGTCTATTGATTGGATATTCACCCATATTTTAAAAGCTTTTGCACAACTCCCTGATACTCTAAATACTCAATGTTTCTCTCTTAGCTAAGCTTCCTTACCTTAGAAATAAACAGATAAACGAAAATAAAGACCTCCCACCTCATTTGTTTCACGTGAAACATTTTTTCCCAATACGTGTTTAGACAGTTCTCTACCCGTTTACATAAAGGGAAAGGATGTGAACGATTATGGAGATTGCAGCCGCCGCACTGATGATGATGGGAACCCTCTCCCTTTGGGGGGTCGGCCTCTTATACCCCAAGTATAAAAGGATGAAAGGTGAAGATGTGTCTGAATGGAAAGGATATGGTTACAGTCTTGCAGGGGTGGGAATTTTTTTGCTCATTTTCATCATTGTTTGGTTTCTCTCCCCAAACAAATAACCCATCTCCTTATTTAAGGAAATGGGCTGATTCATACAACTTAAAATTCTTCTTCCTCTATCGACAATCCTTCTACATGTTTACGATCCAGTTGTTTGGTCACTTTACGATACTCCTTCGATTTAAAAATGATATCAAAATCATAGTCAGGTGGATATAATTCGGCCGCGGGAATATAGAGCTCCAGACGTTTATGGTTCAGCTTCAGCTTTTCCCCTTTTTGCTGAACGATATAATCGCCATGTTCATCAGGTCCTTTATAAACGATCGCGGTTTCTCCTGTCGCTTTAACCTTCACATTGTCTCCCATATTAAACTGGGCGACTAGTTCTTCTTTTGTGTTCCCAGCTTTCTTTTTCGTATAGCGTGGTACTGTAACTTGCTGCTTCATTTCTCTACTTTTCAAAACGCTGTCATCCATTACATACGATTTCGTTTCTTGATAGGATACTTGATGTGCCCGTTCAATAATCGCAGGGTGCAGGCCAAGCTTCAAGGCGATTTGAAACGCCTGACTCTCTCCCGCTTCCCCGATGATCAGCCGATACGTAGGCTTTAATGTTTCTAAGTCGAACGACATGGAACCGTTAATAAAATCCGAACGTTTATTCGCAAGCTCTTTCATTTCAGTAAAATGTGTCGTCACCATCAGCTTCGCTTTTTTTTCTACGAGTTGCTCAAGAATCGCCTGCGCCAGACCCATGCCTTCATTAGGCTCCGTTCCCGATCCAATCTCATCAATGAGTGCCAGCGTTCCTGGACCTGCCTGCCGTAAAATATCAATGATATTGACAAGCCTTGAGCTGAACGTACTTAAATTGGCTTCAATACTTTGGCCATCACCAATGTCACAAAAAATTTCATCAAAAATCATGACGGTCGACTCAGGACTTGCAGGAATAAACAGCCCTGCCTGGGCCATTATAGTAAGCAGTCCTGTCGTTTTTAACGTGACGGTTTTTCCTCCCGTATTCGGACCGGTGATCATCAGCGCCTGGTCTTCAGCTTTCATCGTAATGGTCAGCGGCACGGCTGCCTTTCCTAATTGAGGATGACGAGCTTCTATTAAAGAAATCACATCATCTTCATTCAATTGCGGCTCATTGGCATCATTATCCATCGCATACTTTCCTTTAGCAAAAATGACATCGTACTGATGCATGACGTCAATGGCCACCTGGATCGCCGGCTTGTGCTCAAGAAACAAGACCGGTTAAATAATACATAATCTGTTCCACCTCATGCTGTTCGGTCAGCTTAAGCTGTTCAATCACGTACTGCCTTTCCTCTAATTCTTTCGGCTCGATAAAGAGCGTAGCTCCTGAAGATGATTGATCGATCACAGCCCCTTTCACCTTTTGCCGATGCTCTCTTTTAACGAGCTCCTCCTCCAGATCCGTTATATCTTCCATCGAATCGACGTACACCGAAATCGTTGGTGCGACATATCCTTTGTCATCCATAAACCGTTTCAGCTTGCGGCAATGATCGAGGAAATCGATCATGCGGCTGAGGGCCTCGACTCGGATATAACGGCCTTTCTCTCCCTCTTCCAGTGAACGAATAATGGACTCTAAAGAGTAGATCGGAATGCTTGAATTTATTCGAAGAACGCCAATCGCTTCTTTTATTTCTTGGAAAGATCGTTCAATACGACGGCGCACGTTCATCGGTTCCAGCGCCCGTATCGTTTCTTTCCCTTTCTTCGTAAAGGCATAGGAACTGATCTCTTCCACTACCTGATCAAATCCCAGTTTGTTTAACGCTTGTTTATTCAATGCTGAATTCCCCTTTATAATTTAATTTTTCCATACAAAAAAAAAACCACAGCAGGCGGATATACTCCTCCTGCTGTGGCTCATCATATGAACCATTCTGCAGTTTCCAAATATAAAAAAAGAGCCACGACAGGCGTCATAGCTCTTCCCTCATATTGTCGGGTATGCCTGTTCTTAACTACCCTTGAAGATTACAACACAAATAGCACCTGAAATATCAGGTGTTTTTGAATCATTCAAGGATTATACGATTACGTATTAGTTAAGAACAGCCACACTCATTAAAAAATCTCCTTTTAACTACCATATTTGCAGAATGGTATATTTTATATATACGCGAAGACCCGCAAAATGTCAATACAGTCTATTTCTGTTTTCAGCGTATTTCCATTATGATGGATACACATACAATAAGAAACGGGGTCAACTTCATGTCCAAAGTAAAAGACATTTATCATAAAGAATTTTTAGAACGGCTGGCCGACGCTCTACATAAGCAGAGCAGTGGTTTTGATAAAGAACGATTCCTTTCTCTCGTCTATTCTAATGACTGGGAGCAACTGGAGTTTAAACAGCGCGTGGGCCGCATCACCGCTTCCATGCATGAAGCCCTTCCTCAGCCTTACATACAAGCGCTGCCGATCATCAAGCGGACGGCTCCTGAATTCGAAGGCCTGCCGGGTATCGTCTTCCCGGATTACATGGCTCAATATGGAACAGACGACTGGGAGGAATCCATGCAGGCACTGCGTGACGTAACAGAGTTTTCTACATCGGAATTTGCTATTCGTTCGTTTTTACTCAAAGATCTTAATCAAACGCTTGACCAAATGTTCCTATGGGCCGAAGATGATAACGAGCACGTCAGGCGGTTAGCAAGTGAAGGCTCACGGCCGCGTCTGCCATGGGGACAAACTGTGCCTTACCTTAAAGAGCATCCCGAACGCCTTCTTCCTCTTCTGGAAAAATTGTTGGAAGATGAATCGCTTTATGTGAGAAGAAGTGTAGCCAACCATTTAAATGACGTAACCAAAACTCATCCGCAACTCGTGCTTGATATCGTTGAACAAAGAAAAGGTCACAATGAAAATACCGACTGGATCTTGCGTCATGCCTGCCGCACCCTGTTAAAGCAGGGAAACTATCAGGCTTTACAGCTGTTCGGTTATCATTCCAGCGACTCCCTGCATGTTCACCAGTTTACGCTCGATCAATCGAAGATATCGATCGGCGATAGTCTTTCTTTTACTTTTCAAGTATCCGCTGAAGCCGATACGAAGCTGAGAGTCGAATATGCTATCGATTATGTGAAGAAAAACGGACGAAAAAGCCGTAAAGTTTTTCAAGCAAGTGATACGACGATTAAGACTGGGGAAGAAAAATCATTCATGAGAAATCAATCCTTCAGAAATATGACGACTCGCAAACATTATCCAGGGACACACACACTGGCGATTATAGTGAACGGCATAGAGAAGATCAGTCAGGATTTTGATCTTACTGCCCCTCATTAGACGCTAATGTGCTGCATTAGACAATATTCCCTCATTTCCGACAAAAAAATGATAAAATGGAATGACCAGCTTTTCCTTTTTAGAGAGTGTGATGTAATTGTTTTTAGATCTTTTTAATAATGTAGCGATCATTGTGGCTCTTCTTTTTATTGCGGGGAAGTTTTTTGAGAATCGCCCACTGGATCAAAACCCTCCGCTTTCTTCAAAAGTGTATGCAGGATTAGGTGCCGGTCTATTAGGATCTTTGTTGATCCTGAGCACCATTGAGGTGACGGAGACGGTCATCCTTGACCTCAGACATATCGCTACAATCATCGCTGCCATGGTCGGTGGACCGGTGTCTGCCATCATTACAGGCTTAATTATCGGATCCACTCGTCTGGTCATATACGGCGTGACTACAGCTTCGATCCTAGCCTCTTCCATTGCCGTATTCATGGGGCTGCTGCTAGGATATATTTCTACTCTTCCTTTAAACAAAATTAATAAATACCTGACCATGAACGTCTCTTATATCCTTATGAACTCGTTCGCTTTAAGTATGTTGATCGCTTCTCCATCTCTGCTTCAAAGCACGTTGCTGTTCTCTGTATCCACTTCCATTTTCGGTGGGATTATAGCTTACTATATGACGGAATATATTAGAAAAAGCAACATGGATAAGAGAAACATTTTATACTACAAGCTGATTGCTGAGAGCTCTACGGATGTCGTTTCTACACATGACAAAAACGGCACCATCCAGTATGTATCACCCTCCTGCGAAGCCGTGCTAGGCTACAAGCCGACTGAATTGACAGGGACGAATGCGTTTAGTTATTTCCACCCGAAAGACCAATTACGCACAGCTCCGGATAAGGTGCTTAAAGGGTCTGCCAACAAAACGATCGAGTATCGTTTTAAGCATAAAGACGGTGGTTATATTTGGCTTGAAGCCACATTCAATCAAATCAAAGGTTTACGTGAAGGGAGCGATTTCATCTACTCTTCCCGCGAGATTACAGAGAGGAAGCTGATGGAGCAGGAATTGATGGATATGAATCAGTCTCTAAAGAAGCTGTCAAACCTCGATGGACTGACGGGTATTCCTAATAGAAGAAGCTTTGATTACGCCCTGATGAAAGAATGGGAGAACGCAGTGCAGCACGATCACCCCTATTCCTTTATCTTATTCGATCTCGATAGGTTCAAAGTATACAACGATACATACGGCCACCTGCAAGGTGATGAATGCTTACGCTCGATCGCTGAGATCGTACCGTCTCTTCTGAGAGAGCATGATTTCTTTTCAAGATATGGCGGTGAAGAGTTCGCCATCATCCTCCCGCAAACAAGCGAAGCGGCAGCAAAAGAAGTGGCTGAAACCCTTTGTAAAGGAATTCTTCAAGAGGAGCTTCCTCATATTAATTCCGATATCAAGCCTTTTGTAACGATCAGTGCGGGGGTAGCGACTCTGAGGCCAACCGATGAGACGGATTACACGACCATCATCGGCATGGCCGACCATGCACTTTATCAGGCAAAAGAAGAAGGACGTAATACGGTAAGAGTTTTTCAACCGGCATGGTCTACTCTCCGCAGTTGATCGTATTCATCCGTGCTCCCGCCTCAGTTGGAATACTTGTTTAACACATAGGCTATGTTAAAGGCGGTTGTTGATATTGCTAAGTGAGTAATTCAACAATATTGCAGGATAGCGGTAGACTCGATTTCGAGATAGTCTGGGTTCGTTGCCGTATTGAGAGTGAGGGATTGTCGGGAAGCTACTCGCTTTCCTGTGGGGGGAGTGGCAAGCTTCCTCAGGCTTGCAGTCCTGTGGGATCTCGCTTACATCCTTCTCCCACCTCTTACACCAAAATAAGTCTATGGCGTGAATCCGTTCATATATCTCATGGGTGTAATGGGGTATTGGAAATGGGGCGACTTGTCGTTGCCACTAGAAAAGAGCTGTATTACACTCAAAGCACTGTCTCAGATGTTTCCGTGAACCTGACAAACTTAAAGGAGGTCCGGGAAATTGCGCATAGCCGTCAAGCTAGTAAATCATTCTGATTTAGCTTGATAGATGAACACCTTAATTTCCTTTATTTTACAGTAGATATCCTATCAAAGGCTGAATGTGTCAAGGGGCTGAAAAAACAATCATTCA
>NZ_JAIZEN010000002.1 GCF_024189295.1 Halobacillus sp. A1 | reverse complement strand
GTCTACCACACTTCCAAAAATAGAAAGATAAGGATACATCTAACAGAGGAAGTGCTTAAAAAATTTTTTTTGAAAGACAAAAGACAGCTATAAACCCTGATATATCAATGTTTCCGGAGGGAGTCTCGCCCATTCCTAAAACCACCTAACTTATATTAAGAGACGGAACTAAGACATGAGAAGCAAAAAACTCTCTTGTACCAACTTTTCCGCCGCCTCTCACTATTTGTACTTCTCGAAATCGCCTGGATAATCTGGATAAGAACTATCTTACTTATAGTGGGGGCATTAAACTCCAGTGCTATAGTTAGTACATTTTAATCTTAAAATTCCAACACTTTAAGGTAGTTTCAAGCATCTTCTCGCATACAACAGTCACGCTAGATATCACTCAAAAGCGGTTATTTTTTTATGAAGCACCGCATAAGATGTTTCCGTTATCCTTATAAGATCAAGAAGGTCCGGGAAATTGCGAGACTCCTATGGGAGAACAGTACAGGGTGAGATCCCACAGGGCGTTAGCCCGAGGAAGCTCACCGTACGCCCATGGAAAGCGAGTGATTTCCCGGACCTTCAACCTCTATTTTTGTGGCGGAAACAGTCCATACATCTTGAAACTGAGTCTTCCACTAAAGGGAGCATATATGAATATCAACACGGAACTTTAACAAAGCCTATGTCTTAAGACTTGTTTTCTCGTACTACGAGTACATCACATAAAGCATATCTAGTGATATGTTCAGATACACTGCCGATGAAGAAGCGTTCCATTAGATTCAAACCTGTGGCGCCACATATGATAAGATCGGCATTGAATTTAGGTGCTACGTCTTTTGCGATTTTTACTTTAGGGGAACCATATTCAATACTTACGGTCACATTTTTCACGCCTGCATTTTCGGCTTTCTGCTGATATTCCTCTAGTAGTTCTTTTGCATATTTCTCCGCACGTACAGCAAGTGAACGATCATAAGCTTCCACCGTAGAGAAAGCTCTAGTATCAACAACATGAGATAAAACAAGCTGGGCGTCGTTACGATTAGCAATATCAATCGCCTTTTTAAAAGCTACCTCAGCAGTTTCAGAACCATCTACAGCAACCACAATGTTTTTATATTCAAATGTCATCACGAACACTCCCTTCCTTTTCTTACCTTTATTATATCACGACTACTTTCAAACAATTTCAACTTTTTTTTGAACCTTTCCGTAACTTTTCCCTTTCATGACAATTGGGTAAAGGACAAACAAAATGACGAATGTGAGAAAACCAGGTGAAGCGGATTGGGGTAGTAAGAAGTATGTGATTCCGCCGCACATGATCAATAAGAAAGCATAAGGGTTTAAGCTTTGTGAATCTTTTAAAAGGAGCAAACTTTCACTTGTCAACCGCATTCGTTTAACGACTAAGAAGTCACTTGAAATGATAGCTGAAATCGGTATAATCATTCCGCCTAGGATTGATATGAATGATTCTGCCTCACTTACAAGAGTGGGAAATCCGCTGCAAATCACCCCGAAGGTTCCAAACAGTACCGCGCTCTGAATTCTCGATAATCGGCTGAACGTATTAAGAAGACTATAGCCTCCTGTATAGGCATTACTAATGTTGATTGAAATCATAGAAATAATAGCGGTGGTTGTAATGATCGATATTAACAGCGGTGAGGTTGTTTGGTTAGTTGAAGAAATATAAGGATTGATGTGATTGAATAAAGATGCTGAGGCGCAGCCGATGACAGCGGTTATGATGAAACCTATGGTGTTACCAGTGAGCAGCCCGAAAAAACCATGCTTAGGTGATTTAGCATACCTTGTCATGTCAGCAGCTGCATTGACTCCAGATACGTATTGAACGAAAGCTAGACTTGCGTAAAGAAGCATCATAGATCCACTTGCGGATATGTTCATTTCAAGCGTCTCCTGTGAAAGAGTACGCCCACTTGTAGTAAAGTATATGTATAAAATGGTTCCTTCTCCAATCAATAATAGAGGAAGAAAAAGAGTTGTGGCTTTTTTAACGGCTTCAAATCCTATAATGGCTAGAATTACCATAAGCATGGCAAAAGGCACAGAAAAGAAATGAAATGGGATGTCTATTCCTGTTAAACGAAGCAGCAAATGTTGAATGACCATTGTTCCACCGATGGTTTGTACACTGAACCAGTATAAAGAAGTCAAAGTTCTAATCGGAGACGAAATGTACCTCGCACCTTTAGAGCCGAGCATCGTGCGTACTGCATATTGTGCAGGAACACCAAGCCTTGACCCGGGTAAAGAAAGCAAAGAAACGAGTATGAAACCTGCTATTGCCCCGAAACTAGTGGCTAGCACCCCTTCTGAAAAAGTGAGGCCACCGTCCATGACGGCGAGGGCAGGAATAAGAAAATTACCAGCGTTAGCGGCGATCGCAATTTGAATGATGGCGAACTGGTACCATGGCGTTGCCCTTTGCTCTTTGGGCACGGCTTCCAGACCGATGGTTTCTAATAAGCGCTTAGGATGTTTGGAGGAAGTATTCAACGTTTTTTTCACTACCTTTCTAACGAAATTAATTCTACATAAACAACCTACTAAAGTAAACACACAAAAGGGTCTGATAAAGGAGGACTTTCAATGCGGCACGCAATCATTACAGCAGGAGCAAAAGGGTTAGGAAGAAAAGTGACAGAGGGTTTCTTAGAAAGAGGAAATTCGGTTACGATCACTTATTTGACAGACCGTACTAAAGTGGAAGATCTCATATCAAGTTACGAAGATATAAAGGAACGTATTCATGCTGTTCAAGTCGACGTTACTGATGCGGACGATTTAGAGCGGTTGGTCAACGAGACGATAGAACGATTCGGAAGAGTGGATTATTTGATCAACAATGCAGGTCCTTACATTTTTGAAAGGAAAAAGCTTGCTGACTATTCTACAGACGAATGGAATTCGATGATTCGTGGAAACCTAGACTCAGCGTTCCACTTATTGAGACTAACTCTCCCTTACATGAGAAAACAAAAATTCGGACGTATCATTCATTATGGTTTTCAAGGTGCTGACTCAGCGTCTGGATGGATTTATCGTTCGGCGTTCGCGGCGGCCAAAGTCGGTTTAGTCTCATTAACTAAGAGCATTGCATTTGAAGAAGCCGAATACGGGATCACTTCCAATATGATCTGTCCTGGCAATATTACAGGTGATATGAAAGAAGCATCAATTGATATAGGAAAAACATTAAAAGACCCAGATACGCCCATAGGCCGTCCGGGTACTGGGGGAGATATTGCGCGGACTATATTCTTCCTTTGTGAAGAAGACTCGGACATGATTACAGGAACGATCTATGAAGTGACTGGTGGTTTGGACGTCATTCATCGTCACCGGTAGAATCAGATGTGAGGAGATAGAACAAAGTACAGTTTTTTCTGTGGATGGGAACTTTTATAGTTTGGTGGTATAGTTGAACTATAAGGACTAAAGTCTAATACCGGTGTTTATTTGGAGGGTGTAAGCATATGAAAATCGGAATACCTATCGAAGTGAAAAATAATGAAAATCGTGTCGCTATGACCCCTGCGGGAGTAATGACTTTAACGAAGGCAGGCCATGAGGTGTTCATAGAAAAAGGGGCGGGTCTCGGTTCGGGTTTCGCAGATTTACACTACGAAGAAGCAGGCGCAGTAATTGTCGGTACTGCTAAAGAAGCGTGGGGTCAGGAAATGGTCATGAAAGTAAAAGAACCTCTCCCACAAGAATATGAGTATTTTTACGAAGGGCTTATTTTGTTTACTTACTTGCATCTGGCGCCGGAACCAGAGTTGACAAAAGCGCTGATTGACCGTAAAGTTGCAGCCATTGCTTATGAAACAGTCCAGCTTTCAAATGGTTCTCTTCCTTTATTGACTCCAATGAGTGAAGTGGCTGGTAAGATGGCTTCTCAAATCGGAGCGCAAATCCTTGAAAAACCTCATGGAGGACGTGGGGTATTATTAGCGGGTATTCCTGGAGTTCAGAGAGGTAAAGTGACCGTCCTCGGAGGAGGAGTAGTAGGAACGAATGCTGCAAAAATCGCGGTTGGATTAGGTGCCGACGTGACAATTATCGACTTAAATCCACAGCGGCTGCGTCAATTGGATGATCTTTTCGGCAAAGATATAAACACGCTGATGTCTAACCCTATGAACATTCAAGAATCACTAAAAAATTCCGACCTTGTCATAGGTGCTGTACTTATACCTGGAGCTAAAGCTCCTAAAATCGTTACGGAAGAAATGGTAAAAGAAATGCCTGAAGGGGCGGTCATAGTCGATGTGGCTATTGATCAGGGAGGTATTTTCGAAACAACTGACCGGATTACGACTCATGATAATCCCACCTATGAAAAACACGGTGTTCTTCACTATTCCGTAGCCAATATGCCTGGCGCTGTACCTAGAACTTCCACGATCGGTTTAACGAATGTAACTGTACCATATGCCTTGCAGTTAGCTGATAAAGGGCTGAAACGCTCTTGTTTAGAAAATGAGGCTTTATTAAAAGGAATCAATACATTAGACGGTTTCGTCACTTACCAAGCCGTAGCTGAAGCTCATCAGTTGGATTATGCAGCAGCTGCAGATCTTCTCAATAAATAAAACAGCAGAATGTTGAGTGTTCTGCTGTTTTTATCTTTTGTTTTTTTGTTAAAATAAAAAAAATGAAACAAATCAGATGAATAATCCGTATAGACAGGTACACAGGATCAAGAGAAAGGAGAGGTGGACACTTGGGATTTTTTTCGAAGCTGTTTTCAAATAAAGATGCTAAACAACCTGAAGTGCAGGAACGAACAGCACTTAACATTCAGGTAGGAGATATTATCACATATGATCTTGTGGATTATGAGGTGGTTGGAAAAATCACATATCGCGACGGTGGGTACGAGTGGTTCTCCTACCAGCTGCTAGAGGGAAGCAACATTAAATGGCTGGCTTCTGAGATGGACGAGGAGTTAGAACTCGGTATCTATGAAACCGTCAAACTGCCTATGAATACTTTTCCTGCTCAAATCGTTTATAATGAAAGTACGTACCATAAAGATGAGGAGGGTGAAGCGTATGTAGTCGGGGAAGGCCGAAGTCAGAACGTCAACGGCCGTACTATACGCTACGCCGAGTATATCGCAGAAGATGAAGAAACTTATCTGTCGCTGGAGTCATGGGGCAGTGAGATTGAAGTAAGTTACGGATATGATATTGACGAGTTTGAGCTCAAAATCATTGCAGGTTCCAAATAATAAGGAGGAATGAATCATGTTTAAATTTTTTAACCGAGTAAAAACTGTAGTAGGTGCAGAATTGAATTCAATGCTGGATAAAGCGGAAGACCCGGTGAAAATGCTGGAACAATTCATGAGGGATATGGAGAACGATATACGTGACGCCGAAACAGCCGTGGCGAAGCAGATTGCCAACGAGAAAATGCTGAAACGCAAGTATGATGATGCGCAAGCGCTGGCGGACAAGCGGATGAAACAAGCTGAGAAAGCCATGGAAGCTGGTAATGAGGATCTGGCCCGCCGTGCTTTAGAAGACAAAAACAGTCAGCAGCAGCAGGCAGACCAATTTAAAACTTCTTATGAGCGTGCTGAACAAGATTCGGCTAATCTTCGTAAAAAACTGGATGAAATGAAGAAAGAATACCAGGAAATGAAATTGAAGAAGGATTCTCTTAAAGCAAGAGCAGAATCTGCTCAAACACGTACGAAGATGAATCGTACCATGTCCAGCATCGGAAGTGATGAATCACGCCAAGGATTTGATCGTATGGAAGAGCGAGTGATGCAGTATGAAGCGGAAGCTGAGACTAGCGAAGACCTATCGCAGTCCAACCGTTCTTTAGATGATGAATTTGAAGAAATAGATAAAAATGATAGTGTAGATGATGAATTGGCAGAACTTAAAAAGAAAATGAATAAAGAGTAACGGCTTCGGTTGTGCCTGACGATTGGTCAGGCACAATTCATTTTTTTATGAAAGGAGGAGCTGAAGTTGAAGGATTATGTTGGATTGTTCATAGTCATCATCATCGCGATTGTCGTTGCTTATAATTCCTTCGGCAACTTCGGGAACGGTTCAAGAGGAATGTCAGGTTCAAATGCGCAAGATACATATGAAGAATTGCCCGATGAACCCTCAAGGAGCGAAGTGCTTGCTGCAATTGAAGACTCGGAGGCCACATCAATTCGTTCCGTTATTAGAGACAGCTTCCCACTTCTTGATACGGTAGAAACCAATGATGGAGATTCAGAAATTTATATGACTCAGGAGTTGACGCTACCGGAAACCGCAGAGCAATTAGAGAAAAAAATTGACCCAGAAGACATCAGTGATCGTGAGGAAGGAAAACAAGTATTATTTTATCCTAACGAGTTTGTGATTTTACAAGAAAGCGACGAGGAACCTGGGTTGGTTTTCATTGAAGTTGCGAGTGATGAATTTGTGAGAAATAATTATTCACCTAGCTTCTTCCAGGGGCTTGTGGCCTATTCACTGTTAAATAGCATGTTAGGTTCGAACAATTGGGCCAGCCAAAGAGAATCTCGCTGTCAAGCAAGCGGTGATTGCTACGGTGGTTACGGAATGTATGGAGGATCAAATTCAGGATCCGGTTCATTCAGAGGGTCCAATAATCGAGGCGGAGGTCCCGGCTCAGGAAAATAGAGGAGGCTATATTTATGGAACCACTTTTAGCTACAGTTGGGTATTTTGCAGTTGGAATATTAGTAGTCGTTATCGGGTTGTTCATATTTGAATTACTAACAAGGCAGTACAAAGATTGGGACGAAGTGAAAGCTGGAAATCAAGCAGTGGCTATGTCGATTGCTGGTAAAATAATCGGGATATGTATTATTCTTTCCTTCGCAATTTATCACAGCTATTCCATTATGGATACTCTTTTGTGGGGAATTTGCGGGGTTGTGTTGCAAATGGTTGCATACTTGCTGTTTGAATTATTTACGAGAAAGTTTTCAGTAGAGACTCAATTGAAGAGTAACAATACAGCTGTAGGTATAATATCTATGGGTGTATCTATAGGATTAGCTTTTGTTATAGGTGCAGCCATTACATAAGCTTCTTATCTGAAAGCCACTATGCCTATTACATAGTGGCTTTTCAAGTGTATGAGATACAGAGACTAACGGAGTGAAAGCAATGGAAACAGAAGGAATTAAAAGAAGCCACCTCATTTATTGGGCATCCGGGATTGTATCAATCTGCGGGATTATATTTGAGGTTTTGTTTGGAGCTTTAGGCTCTTATATATTAGGCGACGGAGTCAAACAGTACACTATAACCATCAGTCTGTTCTTAACAGGTATGGGGATAGGGGCAAGCATCAGCGAGAAAGTGATGAAGCAACTGATCGTTACTTTCATTTGGATCGAATTCATGGTGGCTTTTATCGGAGGTTTTTCAAGCTTCATGATGTTTGGGATGACCGCCTACGCCCCTGATGGAACGGACGCTTTATTCTTATATATGGTCACCTTCACCATCGGGGCGCTCACAGGCTTGGAACTTCCCATTTTAATCAGAAAAGCGAACGAAATAGGGGTAGAGCTTAGCCGCAGTACGGCAAGAGTTCTTTTTTCAGATTATGCCGGCGGTTTAATCGGTGGATTGCTATTTGCCTTTTATTTACGTCCGCAAATGGGTATGGTGAAAAGCGCATTCCTTGTCGGGTGTATTAATCTGGCTGTCGCCGCTATTGTACTTTATTTATTTCGCTCTGAAATAAAGCGTATGGCTGTTCACGTTTCTGCAGCAGTTTTTATCGGGGTTTTACTTATTGGCGGTTTATTCTTTGGGGAAGAAGTGGCCTTTTCATTCGAACAGAAACTTTATAAGGATCCAATTGTTCATAGCGAAGAAAGTAATTATCAGAAAGTGATATTAACCCGTGATCAAGACGATACAAGGCTGTTTCTGGATGGTTCTCTTCAGTTCAGCTCAATAGATGAACATCGATATCATGAAACTCTGGTCCTTCCAGCTATGGAAGCTGCTGAACAAAAAGAAAGTGTGCTTATTCTTGGTGGGGGAGACGGAATTGCTGCTCACGAAGTGCTGCGTTACGAAGAAGTTGATCACGTATCGCTTGTAGACTTGGACCCCGCAGTCACGGATCTGGCAGCTAATAATCGTCACTTAAGAGAGCTCAATCATGGTGCTTTAGGTGATGAACGGGTTGAAGTAATTAATGAGGATGCTTTTCAGTTTTTGGAAGAGTCCAATGATCTGTACGATGTCGTCATTATAGACCTGCCCGACCCTAATAATGAAAGCCTGAATAAGCTCTATACCCGGGAATTCTATTCATTAGTAAGAAATCATCTCACACCCGAAGGCGTTTCGATGATTCAGGGGACGAGTCCGGTCTTTGCAAGAGAAGTTTATTGGACGATCGACACTACGATTAGAGATACAGGGCTCTACGTAGAGAATTTCCACGTGGATATTCCGAGCTTTGGCAATTGGGGATTTTTGATGGCGAGTCGTGAACCAGTTGCAGTGGAAGATATCGAAATTACGAAAGATACAGAATTTTTAACAGATGAACTGCTTCAGTCAATGACTGTGTTTGGAAAAGATGAAGATAGGGAAATTGTTAATCGTAACGGCGAGTCTGTTTCTTTATCACCGAATACATTGATTCATCCTAACCTTATTCAAAAATATGAACAGGCTTGGCAAAATTATTAATATTTTGAAGGAGTGGTAGAGTGCAAGTATCATTTCACGGGCATTCAGTAGTAAAGGTTGAAGCAAATGGAAAAACGATTTTAATCGATCCGTTCATTTCGGATAATGGAAACACTGATTTAAGTGCAGATGATGTACATGCGGATGTTATTTTGTTGACTCATGGTCATAACGATCATGTGGGAGATACATTTGATATAGCTAAACGCTGTGATTCTCAAATAGTAGCCCCTTTTGAATTAGCAACTTATTTAGGGAATAAGGGGTTGAATGCCCACCCGATGTATATCGGTGGGAGCCATTCATTCGACTTTGGTACAGTTAAATTAACTCAGGCTTTCCATGGTTCTTCTTACGAGGAGGAAGATGGCACGACTATCTATACGGGAATGCCCACGGGGATTTTACTTACAATCGACGGAAAAACCATTTATCATGCAGGGGATACGGGTCTCTTTAGTGATTTGAAAATGATCGGGGAACAAAACTCCATTGACCTTGCTTTCTTGCCGATAGGAGATAACTTCACGATGGGTCCAGAGGATGCTCTTCTTGCAGCTGAATGGGTTAGAGCGAAACAGGTAGTCCCAATCCACTACAACACGTTTGATTTAATTAAACAAGACGGAGAAGCCTTTGCTGAAAAAGTTACTCCAGGAGAAGGGAAAGCGTTACAGCCCGGAGATGTGATAGAACTATAATCAGCATAAAAAGTCCACGACATACTCGTGGGCTTTTTTTTATGCTTTGTTTTTATTGTGAGGAATAATTGCAGGATAACTGTATCACTTGTATAATAACAATAACAGTGTAAATTACTAGTACAGTTGGAAAGAATGGTGAATTTAATTGGCTACCAAACATGAACAGATCCTTGAGCACATTGATTCATTATCTGTTGGAAGCAAAATTTCAGTCAGAGGAATCGCGAAAGCCTTAAATGTGAGTGAAGGGACGGCCTACAGAGCGATAAAGGAAGCTGAGAATCAGCATTTAGTAAGTACGATTGAACGTGTAGGAACAATTCGTATCGAAAAAAAGAAAAAAGAGAATATCGAACGACTGACTTTTGCTGAAATTACAAAAGTGGTAGATGGACAAGTTATGGGAGGAAGAGAAGGTCTGCACAAGACGCTTAATAAGTTCGTTGTTGGGGCAATGAAGCTCGAAGCGATGATGCGTTATACGGAAGCGGGTTCATTACTAATTGTGGGTAACCGAACAAATGCCCATGAACTGGCAGTGAAAGAAGGCGCTGCCGTATTAGTGACTGGCGGATTCGACACTTCTGATAAAGTGAAGAAGCTGGCAGATGAAAAGAAGCTTCCTGTAATTTCGACTAGTTACGATACATTTACTGTAGCGACAATGATCAACCGTGCGATTTACGATCAATTGATCAAGAAAGAGATTGTTCTAGTTGATGATATTTACACCCCATTAGAAGAAGCGAGTTTTTTAAAGACGAGTGAAAACGTCTCTCGCTGGCATGAATTAAATGAGGAAACACAGCATAGTCGTTATCCAGTAATTGATGCCAATAAACGTGTAGTAGGAATGGTGACGTCCAAAGACGTGATCAATCAAGAACCAACCGTTAAAATAGAAAAAGTGATGACGAAAAATCCGATGACCGTTCAGACTCGAACCTCTCTTACAAATGCAGCGCACATGATGGTTTGGGAAGGTATTGAACTGATGCCCGTCGTGGATCAGGCCCACAAGCTGCAAGGTATCGTCTCTCGGCAGGATGTATTGAAAGCATTACAGAATTTGCAGCGTCAGCCGCAAATCGGGGAAACAATCGATGATTTAGTCTCTAACCAACTTCAATTAAGCGAAGAGGACATAGAAGATTTCACTTTGGAAACAACCGTAACGCCACAAATGACGAATCAATTAGGAACCCTTTCATATGGAGTGTTTACTTCTCTCATAACGGAAGCGTCCAGTCGTTTACTTAGTAAACACAAAAAAGGAAATTTAGTAGTTGAAAACATATCTTTATTATTCATTAAACCTGTCCAGCTCGAAAGTGTAATTGAAATCAAACCACAATTGCTGGAGATTGGAAGGAAATTCGCCAAGGTAGACGTAGAAGTTCACCACAATAAATCGATTGTTGGCAAAGCTTTGTTGATGGCCCAATTAATTGACCGATAAGGAAAAACAAAAAACCGCTGAAATCAGCGGCTTTTTTGACGGAGTTTTGCATATTCGTTCTTATAATGTCTGCTCGCCTTAAATCCTAGACGAAATTGAAAAACGCCTAGTATTAAGAATAAAATACCTATGAATAGGGACAATCTAGTTTCATAAAAAAGGTACTGATTGATGCCGAATACGAAAATGAAAACACCTAAGAATATCTTTGCCTTGCTGTTCAAATATTCTTGTGTCAAAGGATCTTTCGTCCTGAGAACCATGACCTTATAGTAGATATAAAGAACGAAAGAAACAAGTATAGCAATTGGAAAAAGTATCATATGTATCTGCTCCTGCTTAAAAAATATTGTACGCTGTCCATTGTAGCTTGTTTTATTATGTTTTACTACCTGTACTTCTTAAATTGTGTGATAATAGGAAGAAGATTTGTAAAAGAGAGGGATCGTTATCAAATGTCTATTGCACAAATAGGTGAAGCAATTAATAATTTCGACACAATTATTATCCATCGCCATGTCAGGCCTGATCCTGATGCATATGGATCGCAGGGCGGACTGGCAGAATTGATTCGCCACAACTATCCGCATAAAAAAGTCTATGTTACGGGCAAAAGTGAAGAGTCTCTGAGATTCTTATTAGAGATGGATGAATTGGAAAACGAGCATTACCGGGGAGCGTTAGTCATTGTCTGTGACACAGCGAACCAAGCCCGGATTGATGACCAACGTTACTCTGAAGGATCTCTGTTAATCAAAATAGATCACCACCCTGATGTTGATGGGTACGGGGATATTAATTGGGTAGACACAACGTCCAGTTCTACTTGTGAAATGATTTTTCAGTTGTTTAAACAGAACAAGAAACTTGAGTTGAATAATAAAGCAGCTCGTCTTCTGTACGCAGGAATTGTCGGGGACACGGGAAGATTTTTGTTTCCCAGTACTACAAAAGCAACACTGAAAGCAGCTGCCGAACTTGTCACCTATGATTTTAACCGGCCCGACTTATATGACAATATGTATAGCACGCCTTTGAAAGTTGCCAAATTAAAGGGGTATGTATTGCAGAACTTTACCGTAAACCCAGAAGGGTACAGTACCATCAGACTTTCTAAAGAAGTCCTTGAAGAATATGATGTGACTTCCACTGAAACAAGTGCACTGGTAGGTCTGCTTGGTGATATAGAAGGAATACTTGCATGGGCGTTTTTTGTAGAAGAAGAGGATACGATTCGGGTGCGTCTTCGCTCAAAAGGACCAGTGATCAATGGTATTGCTGCTAATCACAATGGAGGGGGGCATCCTATGGCGTCGGGAGCTTCGGCGGAAACATGGGAGGAAACCGAAGTGATTGCCAATGAATTGAGGGAAGTTTGTGTGAAGTATTCAGAATCACTTTAAACTCCCCCTTAAGAATCCAACGATATAGATAAAAGCAGAGTGACCTGAGTCGTAATGATTAACCGTTCAACAGTAAGTTTATATTTAAAATCTTCTACTTCAAATGATTTATTCTCTACTGTAGAAATGATAAGGTCACTTTGCTGTGCTATATCTTCTATATTTTCGCCTGTAATGCTTTGCAACTGGTCTTTGACCATAGAGGAGAGCTGATGTTGAGTCAATTTATCGATTTGAAGTTCTTTGGCATTAGAGAAATTCGGTTGGACTTCCTGAATCGTCAACACTTGCTTCTTTTCTTTATCAGCTTCTTTCTCCGAGTCCAGCAGGCCTTCATATTTAGCTTCCAATGCACTCAAATCAGAAGACAATTGGATGTTTTCTTCTTCGAAATGTTCATGGAGCTGATCGTTCATAAAAACAAAAAGCACATACCCTGCGATAGCTCCTAAAATGAACCCCGCATAAAAACGCCTCCACTCTCTCCTTCGTAATTGCGGAGGAATGTACAATTAAACTACCTCCTCACCTAGCAGCAATTCAAATATGAAAAGGGCGGCTTGTACTCCTCCCATGGCTGCTACTATGATCATAACCTGCTTGAATAGATCGAAAGTCGAGCCCTCGAATATCCCCCGTTCAAAATTGCTTATGGCATCGAACGTCCCGCCAATCGCAGCCACAATAGCCCAAATTCTTAATCCTTTAGCTATTCGAAACATGGAAGTCAATGGAGCTTCTCCAGTTAAGAAACTTCCAATACTTCCGATCAATGTACCACCCATAATGACACCGAAAGCGATAAAGAAGCAGTGAATCATTGAAACCACTAATCGTTCTTCCATTTTGTCCCTCTTTTCTATGAATGTGGACACCTATATATTAACCAAGCTATTCGGAATGTTGTGGTTATATGCAGGAGGCTTTTATCCACTGTAAGAATTCCATATAATGATATACAAGAAAGAGGTGATTGATATGTCTTATACTCACTTACAAGTACATAGCGGCTATAGTTTGATGAAAAGTACCATTAAAATCCCTTCTCTCGTCAAAAAAGCAAAGTCATTAGGCTTTACATCTCTTGCGTTGACAGATGAAGGAGTGATGAGTGGAGCTGTTTCATTTTATCAAGCGTGCAGGGAGGAAGGAATCAAGCCTATTATAGGTATGAGACTTTCAGTTACATATAAAAATGAAGAATTTCCTCTCACATTATTGGCAAAAAATAAACAAGGCTACCAGGCTCTCTTGCAATTGAGCAGCCAGCTTCAATTGCTGAGTGAGCCATTAGAGATGAACAATATAAAAGATGCGGCTCCTCATGTAGCTGCTGTTCTTACGGTTTCGGACACGTCGTGGGCGAGTTCGATTTTTCATCAGACATTTGAACGAATGGAAGAAGAAATGAAAGATTGGACGTCTGTTTTTCGAGATTTTTACTTAGGAGTAAAAGATTACGGGGGCCAATTTGAAAGGCAGCTTCATAAGCCTTTAAAAGAGTGGAGTGAAAGACACAGCATACCTGTGACAGTAATGAACGATGTCAGGTATTTGCTTCAAGAAGATGCGGAGGCTTTTCGGGCTCTGCGTGCGATAGATCAAAGCACCCAAAGTGATTGGAAAGATGACACATTTGAACAGCATCAATATTTGAAATCACCTGAAGAAATGAAGGTCTATTTTAACGATTTCTGGCCTGAAGTTTTAAAAGCTAACGAGCGGATCGTAGACCTCTGTAATGTGTCTATTGATATTGATCAGCAGCTACTTCCTAATTTCCCTTTAAATGGTTCTCAAAATGCAGATGAGTTTTTAAAGAAAATATGTTTTGAGAAATTGAATGAAAAATACAGCGACCAATTTTACGAAGCCAAATCCAGACTTGAAGATGAATTAGCTGTCATTATGAATATGAAGTTCAGTGATTATTTCCTGATCGTCTGGGACTTTGTAGAATACGCGAGAAATAAGGGTATAAAGGCTGGTCCTGGGCGAGGGTCTGCTGCAGGATCCATTGTCAGTTATTTGCTCGGTATCACCCGGATCGATCCGCTAGCGTATGGTCTTCTCTTCGAAAGGTTTCTTAATCCTGAGAGGATAACAATGCCGGATATAGATATCGATTTTCCGGATGACCGTAGAGACGAAGTAATTGAATATGTTGCCGGTAAGTATGGTAAAGAGCATGTCGCGCAGATTTGTACGTTCGGTACATTCGCTACAAGAAGTGTATTACGGGAATTATTTAAAGTATTTCAGGTAGACGAAAGCGATAGAGAGTTTATTTTAAAACATATCCCGAGTGGTGCATCTCAACCTTTAAAAGAAGTCGTGAAAAACTCCCACCCTCTCAAGGAATACATCCGCTCCTCAGCGCAGCTTCAAAAAGTATTTCAAGTAGCGGCTAAGCTTGAAGGCCTGCCAAGGCATGTCTCGACACATGCTGCAGGGGTAGTCATCAGTGAACAGCCATTATCCCAATATACAGCCTTGATGCAAGGCCAGGATCACGTTCATCTAACTCAGATGGCTATGGGCGATTTAGAGGCAATCGGACTGTTGAAAATGGATTTCTTAGGACTGAGAAATTTATCTCTGATTCGAAAAATCGAAGATAAAATCAGAAAATATAAAGATAAAAGCTTTACTAGTGATGCCATTACGTTAAATGACAAAAAAACGTTTACCTTATTGCAAAAAGGCTGGAGTAACGGAGTCTTTCAACTGGAATCTCAGGGTATGAAAGGTGTTCTGAAAAGGTTGAAGCCGACACATTTTGAAGATGTAGTCGCAGTTAATGCCTTATACAGACCCGGACCTATGGAGTATATCCCGTTATATATCAAAAGAAAACATGGAGAAGAAGCCGTTCAATATCCTCATCCTGATGTGAAACCGATTTTAGAGAATACGTTCGGTGTCCTTGTATATCAGGAACAGATTATGCAGGTGGCTCAGAAAATAGCTGGTTATTCTTTAGGAGAAGCTGATTTATTAAGAAGAGCAGTGAGCAAAAAACAAAAGAGCATTTTAGAACATCAGCAACAGCAATTCGTGCAAAGATCGATTAAGAACGGGTACGAAGAGCAAGTGGCAGATCAGCTTTTTGAATGGATCGTCAGGTTTTCAAATTACGGTTTTAATAGAAGTCATGCTGTAGCATACAGTGTAATTTCCTACCAGCTTGCTTATTTAAAAGCTCATTTTCCTGCTATTTTTATCGCAGAACTTATGAACTCCACGGTAGGGGATCGTGAAAAAATAGCTGTTTTTATTAGAGAAGCAAAGGAATTTGGCTTAAAGGTAAAGCCTCCTTCAGTCAATCAAAGTTTTTCTTATGCTATTGATGAGAGTGGAAGTATAAGAATCGGTTTCCTGTCTATTAAAGGAGTAGGTTACCAGGCTGCCCAGGCCATTATAGAAGAACGCATGAACGGGCCATATAAACATTTGAACGATTTTTGTTTGCGTGTACCATCTAAAGAGATTTCAAGAGCAACGATTGAATCCTTGATCATGGCAGGTGCCTTTGATGAACTACAGCAAAACCGGGCCAGTTTGCTAGCCAGTATCGACCAGGCCTTAGAACAAGGAGAACTATTCAAAGAATTCCAAGATCAGCCAGGATTGTTCAGCTCAGACTTAGAGCTAGAGGGAGAGCTGGCGGTCATGGATCCGTTCCCCGCCTTAAAACAGCTATCGATGGAAAAGGATGTTCTTGGAACATATCTTTCAAGCCATCCATTGGAAGAACATCGAAAAGAATTGAATACCCAAGGCTACATGACGCTATCGGAAAGTTTGGAAAAAGGCTCGCTTCCTCGATCGAAAACAGCAGCTGTGGTTGATGAAATCAAAGAGATTAGAACGAAGCGCGGCGATCCGATGTCATTTTTGACGTTGAGTGATGAAACGAATGAAGTGGATGCCGTTTTATTTCCAGAGGCTCACAGAGAAGCGAAAAAATGGCTGAACGAAAATCAACTGGCATTGATTGAAGGAAAAGTAGAAGATAGAAATGGTAAAAAACAGTGGGTTATCAATAAGATTTATCCGTTCAATGAAGAAGACTTTCCAACTCAAGAAGCAAAAAGGTTGTTTATAAAAACTTCAATAGAGGAGAAGCAAGAAGTTATTGCAAGGCTCAGGAAGTTAGCTGCGTATTTCCCGGGTAATACACCGGTCATCATTTTCACTTCGGAAGATCGGAAGACTGTCCAGTTAGATGAATTATTTGCTTTATCGGCTTCTGAAAGCTGTCTAGATAAACTTTATGAATTTTTCGGTGAGGCATCTGTAGTACTAAGGGATGCGCGACAAAATCACTAGTTTTCAAAATTCTAAGGCCAGTTTTTTGATAATCTTTACACAGCTTTTTCATCTGTTATAATTAAGAAGTTAATGGTGGTCAGACCACCGGTATCGGCCTATTTCAACCGTTTTAAAGGAGCGTGGACCTGTGTCAAATTTGCGAGATGAAGCACTGCATATACATCGTGCTAATAAAGGAAAACTAGAAACAGTTTCAAAAGTACCTGTAAGAAATGCCAAAGATCTAAGTCTGGCTTATTCTCCAGGAGTAGCTGAACCTTGTAAGGAAATATACGATCACAAAGATACAGTCTATGATTACACAATGAAAGGGAATATGGTGGCGGTAGTCAGCGATGGCTCAGCCGTACTGGGTCTTGGAAACATAGGTCCTGAGGCTGCTTTACCTGTAATGGAGGGCAAGGCCGCGTTATTTAAAAGTTTTGCTGGAGTGGATGCTTTTCCTATCTGTTTGAATACGAGGGATATCGATCAAATTGTACAAACTGTAAAGTTGATGGAGCCTACTTTCGGGGGCGTAAATCTAGAAGATATTGCTGCCCCGAACTGTTTTATCATAGAAGATCGATTGAAAAAAGAAACGAACATTCCTATTTTTCACGACGATCAGCATGGCACAGCGATTGTAACAGTTGCAGGCTTGATGAATGCTCTTAAAGTGACTGGGAAATCTTTCTCTGAAATCAAAGTAGTAGCCAATGGGGCCGGAGCCGCTGGAATAGCTATCATAAAACTTCTTTACCACTTCGGAGTCAGGGACATTATAATGTGTGATTCAAAAGGAGCGATTTATGAAGGACGTCCTTCTGGAATGAACGATGTCAAAGACGAAATTGCTAAAATCACTAATAAACACAAACAAGAAGGGAACCTGTCGGAAGTGATGGAAGGAACCGACGTATTCATAGGTGTTTCTGTAGGGGGGCTGTTGTCTAAAGAGATGGTTTCAAGTATGAATGAGGATTCCATCATATTCGCAATGGCGAATCCTGAACCGGAGATTATGCCTGAGGATGCAAAAGAAGCTGGCGCAAGGGTAGTTGGGACTGGCCGCTCGGATTTTCCTAACCAGGTGAACAATGTTCTCGCGTTTCCTGGAATTTTCCGCGGGGCACTTGACGTTAGAGCTACGCGCATAAATGAGAAGATGAAAATCGCAGCTGCAGAAGCGATCGCTGAGCTCGTAAGTGAAGAGGAATTAAATGAAGATTACGTGATTCCAGCGCCTTTTGATACGAGAGTGGCACCAGCTGTGGCTGCTGCTGTAGCTAAAGCTGCTATGGAATCAGGAGTGGCAAGACACCACGTTGATCCTGAAGAAGTGGCTGAAAGAACTAGAAACCTTACGTTAATAGATGAACAATGAAGAAGCTTAGAGAAAAGCCTTGATAAGGCTTTTCTCTTTAGTGTTTAGTCAGTTCAAAGGGGGGACTCTATGACCCATACTTTCAATGAAAAGGTATATGAAAGTGTATTAGAGCAAATAAAAGCTTATATTGAAGATAAAAGGTTGAAACCGGGTGATAAGCTTCCTTCAGAGAGAATGCTCAGCGAACTGCTTCAAGTAGGCAGATCTTCGATTCGCGAAGCACTGCGTGCTCTTGAGCTGCTAGGTTTAATAGAGACCAGGCGCGGTGAAGGGACGTATATGAGAGCCTACCGCCCTTACCATATGGTTGGATTACTATCTAAATTCTTACTAAACGATACGAGAACAAGAAGTGAATTACTGACCGCTAAACAAATGCTTGAGAAAGAAATTCTTATTATATCTGTCAGCCATTTAAAAAGTGAACAAATGTATCATGCTATTTCTTTATTGCCAATCGGTGTAATTGATGAACAGAAGAGCGAGAAGCATCAGCAGTTATTTAATTATTTATTTGAAAAGAGTGATCATCCCTTACTTCTATCGATGTGGCAATTTATAATTGGGTTCACTTATACCATCCACGAAATCACATATGATAATGCATGGTATCGAGAACTGGAATCAGCACTGCTGGATCAATCCCGAGAAAAAATTAACGAATTATTTATATATAAATGAACAAAATGAAAATCGACAACCTTTGATAACATACGCGGGAAGTATTTTGTATGATGACATAGAATTAGACAAGAGCCTTGTCCTAAAGGAGGAATCACCTTGCTAAGAGATTTTTTCAGCAAGAAAAAGCGCTACGCTTCTATACCCAGCCAAGAAGCTAAGCAGGATGTACCAGAAGGGCTGATGCAAAAATGCCCTAGCTGCCAGAAGATTTTTTATAGAAAAGAGTTAATAAGAAACATGAACGTTTGTCCACACTGCGATCACCATCATAAAATGAGTGCGTTCGAACGTATAGAACAATTATTTGATGAAAACTCCTTTGAGGAATGGGACAAGGATATGATTTCATCGAATCCGCTTCAGTTTCCAGATTACGAAGAAAAAATGGAAAAAGACCGTTTGAAATCAGGTCTAAATGAAGCTGTAGTGACTGGAAAAGCGTCCCTAGAAGGAATGGAAGCGGCTGTAGCTATTATGGATGCACGGTTCCGGATGGGCAGCATGGGTTCAGTAGTCGGTGAAAAAATCACGAACGCGGTTGAAAACGCCAGAAAATCTAATATCCCATTCATTATTTTCACTGCTTCTGGAGGAGCGAGGATGCAGGAGGGCGTTCTCAGTTTAATGCAGATGGGAAAGACTTCTGTAGCTTTACAGCGTCTAAATAGAAGCGGGGGATTATTCATATCCGTCATGACCCATCCAACTACTGGTGGTGTATCGGCCAGCTTCGCATCCGTAGGCGACTATAACTTTGCAGAACCGGGGGCGTTAATAGGTTTTGCAGGGCGCAGAATCATTGAACAAACGATACGTGAAAAACTTCCTGAGGATTTCCAAACCGCAGAGTTTCTACTTCAGCACGGTCAGCTGGACAAAGTCGTTCACCGGCACGAAATGAAAGAAACCCTTTCGACTGTTCTTAGTATTCATAAGGAAGGAGGAGAGCGGGGATGAAACATGTGTTAGACTTTGAAAAGCCAGTGATCGAACTTCGAGAGAAAATCACTGAACTAAAGAGGCTCACTGAAGAAAGTGAAATGGATCTCAGTGAAGAGATCGTTACATTGGAACAGAGGCTCGAGAAGCTTGAAACGGATGTCTATGATCAAATGGAGCCGTGGGACCGGGTTCAGATGGCTCGCCATCCGGAACGTCCTACGACCTTAGATTATATTGATTACTTGTTCACGAATTTCCTGGAGCTTCATGGAGATCGCTTATATGGTGACGATGAAGCCATCGTATCTGGCATTGCCAAGTTTCATGGGAAGCCTGTCACTGTAATCGGGCACCAAAGAGGAAAAGATACAAAAGAAAACATTAGGCGTAATTTTGGCATGCCTCACCCCGAAGGATATAGAAAAGCTTTACGGCTGATGAAACAGGCAGACAAGTTCAACCGTCCTGTTATCACTTTCATTGATACTAAAGGAGCATATCCTGGGAGAGCTGCTGAAGAAAGAGGTCAAAGTGAAGCGATTGCCAGAAATTTAGTGGAAATGGCTGGTTTGACTGTTCCGGTCATCTGTGTCGTAATTGGTGAAGGCGGCAGCGGAGGAGCCCTTGGATTAGGGATTGGTGATCGAATATTTATGCTTGAAAACTCTACGTACTCCGTAATATCTCCAGAAGGGGCAGCTGCTCTCCTGTGGAAGGATTCTAACTTAGCACAGCGTGCCGCAGAAACGATGAAAATTACTGCTAAGGACCTGAAGGAGCTTCAAGTCATAGACGAAGTCATACCTGAAATTAGAGGAGGCGCTCACCGAGATGTCAAGCAGCAGGCGTTGAATATAGAAAAAGTGATTACGGCTGCTCTTGACGAGCTGACCCAGAAGAATGAAGACGATCTGTTAGAAGAGCGCTTTGAAAAATATAAAATTATTGGCGATTATACGTCTCTTGATATATAATAATACACGGAAAAATGAATCGTCCGTGATGAAGAAAGTCGCACACTTAAAAAGTGCGACTTTAGTCATTTTATTAGGGTGATGACGCTTTCATGAGGCGATGGTATTGTTTCAATCTCCCCTTAAATGGGCACATTGGGGAGTAAGTATAACTTTTGGGGTGATAACAATGAAAAAAATAGGAGTACTTACGAGTGGTGGAGACGCACCCGGTATGAATGCTGCTATTCGTGCCGTTGTTAGAAAAGCAATCTATCACGGTATGGAAGTTTACGGAGTGAAACATGGGTACCAAGGTTTGATCGATGGGAGTATCGAAAAAATGGAACTTGGTTCTGTAGGAGATATTATCCAGCGAGGCGGTACGGTGCTGTATTCTGCACGTTGTGAGGAATTCAAGACGGAAGAAGGTCAGCAAAAAGGGATCGATCAATTGAGAAAGCATGGTATTGAAGGTTTGATAGTCATTGGAGGAGATGGCAGTTTCAGAGGGGCGAAGAAGCTGACTGAAAAAGGCTATCCTTGTATCGGAGTGCCGGGTACCATTGATAATGATATTCCCGGGACAGACTATACTATCGGTTTTGATACTGCTTTAAATACAATTACAGATGCGATTGATAAAATTCGTGATACGGCAACTTCTCATGAGCGTACGTATGTTATCGAAGTAATGGGGCGCGATGCAGGTGATTTAGCCTTATGGTCAGGGTTGGCTGATGGAGCAGAAAGCATCATTGTTCCAGAGATGGCAGAAGAATTCGATGAAGTCATCGAACGGCTTAAACGAGGCCATGATCGGGGCAAGAAACACAGCATCATTATTGTTGCTGAAGGTGTAACGAGCGCTGTAGACTTTAGTAAGAGAGTAAAAGAAGCTACTGATCTTGAAACGAGAGTCACTGTACTTGGACATACGCAAAGAGGCGGTTCACCGTCCGCAAGTGATCGTGTACTGGCTAGTCGTTTAGGAGCTTACGCAGTGGATTTGATTCTTGAAGGTAAAGCAGGATGCATGGTAGGCATAGAAAAAAATAAACTTGTCGACCATGACATCATAGAAGTTCTGAATCGAAAACATTCTATTGATTTAGACATGTACCGTTTATCTAAAGAACTTTCCATTTAACATTAATTAGTTTTTGCAATATAGGAGGAAATAGAATGATTAGAAAAACAAAAATAGTAAGTACGATTGGACCAGCTTCTGAGTCTGTAGAAATGTTAACAAGCTTGATTGAGTCAGGCATGAATGTGGCTCGCCTTAATTTCTCCCACGGAGATTTTGAAGAGCATGGCGCACGGATTAAAAATATTCGTGAAGCAGCTTCATCTACGGGTCAAACGGTAGCTATCCTATTGGATACTAAAGGGCCTGAAATCCGTACAGGCAGTCTTAAAGATGGAGAAGCTTATCTTGAAAAAGGAAGCACAGTCAATATTTCAATGGAAGAAATTGAAGGAGATGCTGAACGCTTTTCAGTTACATTCCCTGGACTGATTGATGATGTGCACCCTGGCTCAAAAATTCTTCTCGATGATGGGCTTGTTGAACTTCAAGTAGAGGAAATTTTGAAAGAACAAAATGAGATCAAAACTACAGTTCTAAACAACGGACTTCTTAAAAATAAAAAGGGTGTAAACGTACCGAATGTAAGTGTGAATCTTCCTGGTATCACTGAAAAAGACGCGAAAGATATTGAGTTCGGTATTGAACAAGGCGTAGACTTTATTGCTGCATCCTTTGTACGCCGTGCTTCTGACGTGCTTGAAATCAAAGAATTGCTTGAAAAGCATAAAGCCGGACACATTCAAATCATTCCGAAGATCGAAAACCAAGAAGGTGTCGATAATATTGATGAAATTCTTGAAGTCAGTGATGGTTTGATGGTCGCACGAGGGGACCTTGGAGTGGAAATTCCTCCAGAAGATGTACCATTGGTACAAAAGGCTCTCATTCGTAAGTGCAATAAAGCAGGTAAGCCAGTAATCACAGCTACACAGATGTTGGATTCCATGCAGCGTAACCCGCGCCCTACTCGTGCAGAAGCGTCTGACGTAGCTAATGCTATTTTTGATGGTACGGACGCAATTATGCTTTCAGGAGAAACGGCTGCTGGAGATTACCCTAAAGAAGCTGTTCAAACGATGAGTAATATCGCTACTAAAACAGAAACCGGGTTAAATTATCAAGCCATTCTTAGTGAACGTTCTAAGCATAGCGATATGACGATTACAGATGCAATCAGCCAGTCAGTCACACACACGGCAATCAATTTAAAGGTCAATGCTGTAGTGACACCTACAGAAAGCGGCCATACTGCTCGCATGATTTCTAAATATCGTCCTCAGGCACCTATTGTCGCGATTACATCAAGTGAGCGAGTAAATCGTATGCTATCGCTTGTATGGGGTGTTTACGCTGTAATGGGACCTGAATCTGAATCCACAGATGACATGCTCGACGTAGCTGTGGATCGCGGCTTGGCTTCTGGCATAGTTTCCAGAGGGGATCGTGTAATCATCACTGGAGGAGTACCTGTCGGTGAGAGCGGCACGACGAACCTTATGAAGGTACACATTATCGGAGACGTGCTGTTAAAAGGACAAGGCGTCGGAAGAAAAAGTGCCTACGGCAAAGCAGTCGTTGCTAAAAATGCAGAGGATGCAATCGATCGTCTGAAAGAAGGAAATATTCTAGTGACGTACGGTACAGAGCGTGACATGATGCCGGCTATTGAAAAAGCATCTGGAATCATCACCCAGGAAGGTGGTCTGACATCCCACGCAGCGGTAGTCGGCCTTAGCCTTGGTATTCCTGTAATCGTTGGTGTGGAAGATGCTTTCAAGAAAATCGATGATGGCATGGATATAACAATGGATAGTACACGCGGAGATATTTATGATGGACACGCAAGCGTCCTATAAATTTTATTGAAAAGGACAGAATATTGAACTTCTGACCTCAGGCTGACGAGAGATACGAATTTTCTCGTCAGCCTGTTTTTTGTCTTAAGACGATAAAATTTTAAGTTTCTATTCTTAGGAATGGAGATTGAAGTTCAGGGAACTAGCCTGGCAAGGGCGTACGGTGAACTTTAAGTAGAAAAGCCAACTGCCCTGTTTTTCTAGTTAACTTCTCCGAGTGCGCTCAATAACTCTCAGCTATCTATAACACGGCTTTTTAAAAGAAGTTAATGATGAGAAGTGTTTTACTGTCCCTTTTCTTAGCTTCTTGGCTGTTTTTTCTCTATAATGGAGAAAGGATTTAAGTAGAAAGGAAGATTATATGTTTCGCTGGTTGTTACTTTTAATATTAATTGTACCAGCTTTAGAAATTGGAATTCTGATCTGGGCAGGGAATTTAGTCGGTCCGTGGTGGGTGATTATACTCATTCTACTAACAGGGGTGATAGGTGCTTGGCTGGCAAAGCAGCAGGGCTTGGAAACGATAAGGAAAGTCCAGGATTCGATGGCGCAGCAACAGGCACCAGGAGATGCATTAATTGATGGTGCCTGTATATTAGTAGGGGGAGCGGTTCTGTTAACCCCTGGTTTCATAACAGACGCTATAGGGTTTCTTCTGTTGATTCCTGCAACAAGAGCTCCATTAAAGCGAGTAATCCGAAGAGTAATCGCCAAAATGATGGATCGTAATACAATAACTATCTATCGTAAATAAAAGGCTTGCCGCATGTCTGTCAGGTTGTAACACTTTGTCTTGCTGTTTTAAATAGTGAAAATTCTCCACTTTAAAGAAGGTGGAGAATTTTTATTTTTATAGAGGTAGAGCTTTAAGTTAGAGGCTTTGGTAAAGATTCGTGTTGATATTGGTGAATAACTCCCTTATCACAACTAACATTCCACCTTTAACATAGCCAAGTTATAAAGGTTTTTATTTCCCTAAAATAAAAATCCATAGTTGACGAGAAAATCCAGAAGTATGAATAGCCTTGATTAAAGCAATGATAAGCGGGGTAAATAGTATAGTGAGACCGCCCCAAATTTGAAAACCTAGAAAAAGTCCAATTAAGAGCAGTAGAGGCGGGACTCCAAAATGGGAAGCTAAAATTTTCGGTTCGAAGATTTGTCTGGTGATTATAATGATCATGTATAGAGATGTGAGTTGTATGGTCAATGTGAAATCATTCGTAAAGAAAGTATATAAAATCCAGGGCACGAAAATAACTCCTGTCCCAATGTAAGGAACCAGGTCTACAGCCCCTGCGATGAGGGATAATGCTAAAGGGTGGGGAACCCTGAAGATCAATAATCCAAAGAACATAATAACAACTGTAATGGACATAAGCGTAAATTGTGCTTTACATAATTGTTTTATAGTCTCTTTGAAATTCGAACTGATGCTCATAATCGGGAAGCGAACATCACTTGAGAAGTTGGTATGAAAATAGAGAGAGATGGTTTCCCAGTCTTTACTTATGAAAAAAGTAGCGATGAATATGAAACCTAAAGCCATCAGGAAGATCGGTAAGCTGGCTACGCCTCCACTGAAAAATTGCAATATGGAATATAATATGGTGGTGCCGGCTTCTATGGCATGATCTTTTAAGTCATTGAGATATTTATAAAGCATGTCCCCCCACGCAGGGTTAATAGATCCTATCCAAACATCCAGCTGATGTATAACTTTTTCTAACCAACTTGTTATTTGAGTATGAAATACGTTGATAGCCTCACTATACTCTTGAAACTCGCTCTTAGAAAGACTTTGGAGCAAGTAGACGATTTTAGTGACAAACAACGTAGTCAGACTTATAAAGAACGTAGTTACAAGCCCTACCATCGAAAGTATAGCTATAGGTTTAGGAATTCTCAGCTTATTATGAAGCAGTTTTATATAGGGTTGAAGGAACCAGGCTAATCCCCAGGCTAAAATGAACGGAAATAATAGCTTCCATACAAAGTACAATGCCGTGATTAGTAAAACTGCACTCAATAAGACCAGCAGCAAACGATAAAGTTGATACTGGTTGAATCTGTTCATCGGTAACACTCCTCTGATAAATTTTAGATGAAATTGCTATAAATTGTTGGAAATTAACCGGTTTCAATTCACATTCAACTCAGAATACTTTATAATTGTCGGTGGGGAAGAAATCCAATTAACCAAGATACACGATTAGTAAAGCGTTTTCTCGGATTTCAGGAGGGAATGTAGCATTATTTCAAAAGGAGAGATCTTATGGCATCAACTAAAGGTTTAGAAGGAATTACAGCTACAGAGTCGACGATCAGTTCAATTATTGATGATAAGTTGACTTATGTAGGTTATGACATTGATGATCTAGCCAACCACTCCAGCTTTGAAGAAGTGGTTTACTTATTATGGAATCAGAAGCTTCCGACTGAAAATGAATTGAACAGCTTTAAATCAGAGCTGATCTCAAATATGGATATTCCAGGTGAAGTCATTGATCACCTTAAATCCTATGATTTATCGACAGTCCATCCGATGGCTGCTGTAAGAACGGCTGTGTCGATGCTGGGCTTGTTTGATTCTGAAGCAGATGAAATGGAAGAAGAAGCGAATAAGCGTAAAGCAGTGCGCCTTCAAGCGAAAATCGCTACGGTCGTTACTGCCTTCTCCCGCATTCGTAAAGGTCAAGAACCTGTTTCTCCAAAAAAGGATTTAAGCTTTGCAGCTAATTTCTTATATATGCTTAATGACAAAGAGCCTGAAAACGTAGAAATCGAAGCCATGAATAAAGCCTTGGTGCTGCATGCTGACCATGAGCTTAATGCTTCGACTTTTACAGCACGTGTATGCGTAGCTACCCTGTCTGATGTTTATTCAGGAGTTACCGCGGCTATTGGCGCACTTAAAGGACCGTTACATGGTGGAGCTAATGAACGTGTTATGCAGATGTTGACAGAAATCGATTCAGTAGATAATGCAGTTCCTGCCATTGAGAAAAAGCTTGAGAACAAAGAAAAAATCATGGGTATGGGCCACCGCGTTTATAAGAATGGTGATCCACGAGCAAAACATCTTAAAGAGATGTCACGTGAACTAACAGAACTTACTGGTCATTCTAAGTATTATGAGATGTCTATAAAAATCGAAGAATATATTAAAGAAAATAAAGGTCTGCCTGCAAATGTGGATTTCTATTCCGCTTCTGTCTATCATAGTCTTGGAATTGATCATGACCTGTTCACACCTATTTTCGCCGTAAGCCGAGTATCTGGATGGTTAGCTCATATTTTAGAGCAGTATGCAGACAATCGTTTAATCCGACCGCGTGCAGAATACGTCGGTCCTAAAGGGCAAACGTACACACCTATCGAAGACCGCTGATAATAAGACGGCAGGCATCAGTCTGCTCTCGCTTTTTATTGCAATTAATTTAACGTATGATGGAAGAGTAGGTTTTATCCCTACCCAATCTAGCAACCATTTTAGGAGGGTTTATTTTGGCACAATCTCAGAAAATATCAGTAGAACAGAACGGTAATTTAATTGTCCCCGATCGTCCGATCATTCCTTATATTGAAGGTGATGGAATAGGGCCGGACATTTGGGCTGCAGCCAGCCGAGTAATCGAAGCGGCAGTTGATAAAGCATACAATGGCCAAAAATCTATTGAATGGAAAGAAGTTCTTGCAGGTCAAAAAGCTTATGATTCTAAAGGAGAATGGCTGCCTGCTGAAACTCTAGATACTATTCGTGAATACAAAATCGCTATTAAAGGACCTTTGACTACTCCTATCGGTGGAGGAATCCGTTCACTGAACGTTGCACTTCGTCAGGAACTTGATCTCTTCACTTGTTTACGTCCAGTCCGTTACTTTGAAGGAGTACCTTCTCCCGTTAAGCGGCCAGAGGATACTAACATGGCTATTTTCCGTGAAAATACGGAGGATATATATGCAGGTATCGAATGGCAGGAAGGTACACCTGAGGTGAAGAAAGTAATCGACTTCTTACAAAATGAAATGGGTGTACATAACATTCGTTTCCCTGAAACTTCTGGAATCGGTGTCAAACCAGTATCAGCAGAAGGAACTAAGCGTTTAGTACGCGCAGCGATCGATTATGCAATAGCTGAAGGGCGCAGAAATGTAACGCTCGTTCACAAAGGAAACATCATGAAATTCACTGAAGGGTCATTTAAAAATTGGGGATATGAGGTTGCTGAAGAAGAATATGGCGATAAAGTATTCACATGGGCAGAATACGACCGCATTGTTGAAAAAGAAGGTAAAGATGCTGCAAATGCTGCTCAAGATAAAGCTGAATCAGAAGGTAAACTGATTGTTAAGGATGCCATTGCAGACATTTTCTTGCAGCAGATTCTTACACGTCCGAAAGAGTTTGATGTAGTTGCAACAATGAACTTGAATGGCGACTACATTTCTGACGCACTTGCTGCGCAAGTCGGAGGGATCGGAATTGCTCCTGGTGCCAACATCAACTCTGAATCAGGGCATGCTATCTTTGAAGCAACACACGGCACAGCACCTAAGTATGCTGGTCAAGATAAAGTGAACCCTTCTTCAGTCATCCTTTCCGGTGTGCTTATGCTTGAACATCTTGGATGGAGAGAAGCAGCAGATCTGATTTCTCAATCTATGGATAAAACGATCGGCAGCAAAGTGGTGACATATGACTTCGCACGTATGATGGACGGTGCTACTGAGGTCAAATGTTCTGAATTCGGTGATGCTCTAATCAAAAACATGGACTAAGAAAGGGGATCCCAATGGCCATTCGCAGAAGTAAAATTTCAGTGATTGGGAGCGGCTTTACCGGGGCTACAACAGCCCTTATGGTCGCCCAGAAAGAATTAGGCGACGTAGTTTTAGTCGATATTCCAGATATGGAAGATCCGACAAAAGGTAAAGCACTTGATATGTTGGAAGCTAGTCCAGTACAAGGGTTTGATGCTAAAGTAACTGGAACAGCTGATTATGAAGATACTAAAGGATCCGACCTCGTAATTATTACTGCAGGTATTGCACGTAAACCTGGCATGAGTAGAGATGACTTAGTAAACACCAACTCCAAAATCATGAAAAGTGTAACGAAAGAGATTGTGAAGTATTCTCCAGACTGTTACATCATTGTGCTGACAAACCCTGTGGATGCCATGACCTATTCAGTGTTCCAGGAAGCCGGTTTGCCTAAGAACCGAGTGATCGGCCAGTCTGGCGTGCTTGACACTGCTCGTTTCCGTACATTTGTAGCTGAAGAACTTAACGTATCGATAAAAGATGTTACTGGTTTCGTTCTAGGCGGACACGGAGACGATATGGTACCACTCGTGCGTTATTCATTCGCCGGCGGTATTCCTCTCGAAAAATTGATTTCAAAAGAACGTCTGGATGAAATTGTCCAGCGTACTAGAACCGGTGGTGGAGAAATAGTAGGTCTGTTAGGAAATGGAAGTGCCTATTATGCTCCAGCAGCTTCTCTTACACAAATGGCAGAAGCTATTCTTAAAGACCAGCGGCGTATTCTTCCTTCTATAGCTTACCTTGAAGGAGAATACGGGTACGAGGGAATTTATTTAGGTGTACCGACAATTCTCGGAGGAAATGGAATTGAAGAGATCATCGAGCTGGATTTAACAGAAGAAGAAAAAAAACAACTTGATCAATCAGCAGACTCTGTTAAAAAGGTTTTGAATGTATTAAACTAGAAATAGAAGGATTCGGGGGTATCCTCGAATCCTTTTTTGTAACAGTTATGAAAACGCTTTCTTTGGAGGTTGATAGAATGCTGGGTAAAAAGAGAAAGTTAGGCAGAAAGATTCAGGATTTAAAAGTTGGAGATACATTTACTTCTACCTCAACGATTGAGGACAGGGATTTACTTATGTACCTAGGTCTCACGGATGACGCGAATCCGTTGTACATTCAACATGATTACGCATCTGAGACACCTTATAAAAGGCCGGTCGTTCCTAGTGTTCTGCTATTTGGGAAGGTTTCCTCTATGATTTCAATGCACCTTCCAGGCCCGGGTAGTCATATTTTTAAACAAGATTTGGTTTATCCCAAACCGGTTCACCATTATACGGAAATGAAGATGACTATTGAAATTAGTATGATCCACAAAAAGGAGAATTTTATTGTTGTAAATGTAGTAGGTTATGATGAAGAAGGGGATGAAATAATAACAGGTAGGTTATCGGTACGTCCTCCTTACGAACCAAAGTCATTAAATGCCAGTTCGTTAGAAAATTTTTATTAGAATCCTGCCAGGTTTATATTTTGAAATTCGTACAATTATTGAGTAGTAAAGTTATATCATTACAACATTTGAAGGGAGAAATCATTTGTGATTTCTCCCTTTTTTATTGAAGACTCTGATTCGTCAAAAAGGAAGCACAACATATATTGCATAATAAAATTAAAACGGTACGTTTATTGTTAATAGCTTTGAGTATACTTGTTTTAGAAAAGTATTCCTGGAGTTTTTTTAGCAAAATTCAATAAAAGTGTAGGTATAAGGAAAACTCGATGGCAATATAATCGGTTTTTTATGTTATGAAATGTAAGATTGGTCGAGAAGTCACTTGTTTTCCTCTAAGAACCTTCTTGCTCTTAAGAGGATAATAGAAACATCTTATACGGTGCTTCATATAAAAAAACAACTGCTTTTGAGTCATTCCCCGCTGCACTGATCTACTTACCCAATCTCTCGAAATCAAGCATCCTGCCATATTGTCGAATAACTCACTTATCAATATCAACAACCACCTTTAACAAAACCAATATATTAAAATAATCTAATGTTATTTTTCTGTAAAAATTGTAAAGTTGCGTGTCAAACTGTAAACTACATTGTATGATTAAAGTGAAAAAATAATTGTTTGTGTAGGGGGATTACTGTGAAACAGAGAATTCTTATCGTTGACGATGAAGAATCAATCGTAACATTATTAAAGTATAATATAGATCAAGCAGGCTATGAGACTCATGTAGCTTATACGGGTAGTGATGCATTAGAGAAGGCATCCGCCACTAATTATGACATGATCGTCCTTGACGTCATGCTTCCTGGAATGGATGGGATGGAAGTATGTAAGCAGCTGCGTCAGAAACAAGTACAAACCCCCATTCTTATGTTGACTGCCAAGGATGATGAATTCGATAAAGTCCTTGGACTTGAGCTTGGAGCAGATGATTACTTAACAAAACCCTTCAGTCCAAGGGAGGTTGTGGCAAGGATCAAAGCGATTCTGCGGAGAATGGTAAGGGAACCTGTAGAAGATACAGCACAGTCCATACAAATAGCTGATCTTGTCATCTATCCTGAACAGTATGAAGCTACGATCAAAGAGAAAGCTCTGACGTTTACTCCAAAAGAATTTGAACTGCTTTATTATCTTGCGAAAAACATAGGACGTGTATTGTCGAGAGATCAGCTCTTAAGTGCCGTGTGGAACTATGATTTTGCAGGGGACACCCGTATCGTAGATGTCCATGTGAGTCACTTAAGAGAAAAAATTGAACCGGACACAAAAAAACCGGTCTATATTAAGACGATCCGCGGGCTCGGTTACAAAATGGAGTCTCCTAAATAAATGGGCTCAAATACTCGGCCTTTACTAACCTATACGATACTGGTCGTTATCGTAATGATTAGTTTAGGTATACTGCTGGCTCAACTGACACGCAGTTATTTCATTACCATTTTTGAAGAAAGAATTTCGGTGGAGAGTCAATACTTTGTCACGTTTCTGGAAGATTACTTAGAAGGGGAACAAGTAAACGGCCAATCCATCGACGAATTCAGTGCACAAATCAATACAAGTATGATTTTCGTTAATAACGAAAATGAGGTCGTCATAGATACTGTAGAAGCTAATGATGAAATATCAGAAGAGAAAAAACAGGAAATCCTGGGCTTGATCCAGCGTCAGGGTCAAGTTTCAAGGGAAGGGGTTTTACTGGATGACGTGTTTTATTATCCGATACCCCAAACAATCGGAGAATCTTCAGGCACTCTTGTCCTCTTATCACCCGTGGAGTCATTATCGAATATTACAAAAAACATTTGGTTAATTATCGGACTTACTCTGCTCCTTGGTCTTATTGCGATCTTTTTAATCGGTTTTAATATTTTTTCGAAATATATTAAACCTATACGATCCGCAGCAGGAGTAGCTGACGAATTAGCCAAAGGAAATTACAGAGCAAGGACATATGAGGGTCATTTTGGAGAAGCTGGTCAGCTGAGTCACTCTATAAATATACTTGCCCGAAACTTGCAGACCATGACCAGCACTAAAGGAATGCAGGAAAACCAATTAGAAGCCGTTATAAACAATATGGGGAGCGGTTTGATCCTTATTGATGAAAAAGGTTATATTTTATTAGTTAACCGTGCATTTCTTGACAGCTTCGGCGGAGAAAAAAGTAAATACGTCGGTTACCTCTATCATGAGTCTATCCCGTTTACGGCCATACATGAAACCGTACAGAATATTTATATGTTTGAAGAAACTGTTACCGAGTCATTTATAATGCCTGTCCATATTGATCAAAAACATTTAGAGGTGACAGGAGCTCCCATTTTTAGTGATAAGGGGAATTGGAAAGGGATCGTTCTCGTTTTCCATGACATTACGGAATTGAAAAAGCTCGAAAAGATGCGAAAAGATTTTGTAGCAAATGTTTCTCATGAATTGAAAACTCCGATTACTTCAATTAGAGGTTTTTCTGAAACGCTATTAGATGGAGCTATGAAAGATGAAGATATGCTGGAGCAGTTTCTGCAGATTATTTTGAAGGAAAGCGGGCGTTTGCAATCTCTCATTCAGGATTTATTAGAATTATCTAAAGTTGAGAGAGAAGATTTTCAACTTAACTTAGATAGAATCAATCTGAATCGATTATTAGAAGAGGTGCTTCCGCTAGCTGAACATCAAGCCGAACAAAAAAATATTACCCTCCATTCTCGTTTACAAGGAGAATCATGGATAGAAGGCGATGCCGGCCGTTTGAAACAGGTATTCATCAATCTGATAGCAAACGCCATCAATTATACGAGCGAGAACGGTGATGTGCACTTAACGCTTGAGGATCATAAGGAGCATGTTATAGTCAGCGTGAGTGATAATGGGGTTGGAATTCCTGAAGAAGAAATTCCGCGGATTTTTGAACGTTTCTATCGGGTGGATAAAGCGAGAAGCCGCAATTCGGGCGGGACCGGGCTCGGTTTGGCTATTGTGAAACATATTATAGAAGCTCATCACGGTCATATCGAGGTAGAGAGTGAAGTAGATAATGGAACTGTTTTCCATGTTAAACTATTTAAATAATTTACAAACTATTAACGTACTGTTTAATTATAGTTTACGTTATATTGTTAAAGTGTCTATGAAACCCTTTCATCCAAGGTGTTTTCTCTTTTATAGGCAGAAGCTTCCCTCGCTTCTGCCTTTTTTTATGCAGATTTTTTCTTCTTAGGTAGGAACATGGTAAAATGAAAGCAATGACGTTTTACGAAGTGGAGATGAATTTATGGCTGAGAAAATAGTATTAATTGATGGGAACAGTATAGCTTATCGTGCATTTTTTGCATTGCCTTTACTTAATAATGACAAGGGTGTTTACACAAACGCCGTTTATGGATTTACGACGATGTTATTAAAAATATTAGAAGAAGATAATCCTGACCGAATTCTTGTCGCGTTTGATGCGGGAAAAACGACATTCAGACATTCCACATATTCCGAATATAAAGGGGGAAGGCAGAAGACGCCTTCTGAACTCTCTGAGCAGTTTCCTGTGTTAAAGGAGCTTTTAGATGCTTTTGATATAAGATATTATCAGCTTGATCAATATGAGGCAGATGATATCATTGGCACGCTTGCTACACAGGCAGAAAAAGAAAAATTTGAAGTGAAGGTCATTTCCGGTGATAAGGATTTACTACAGCTTGTGTCCGACCACGTTAAAGTGAGCCTTACCAAAAAAGGGATTACCAATGTTGAAACCTATGATCCGCCTTTCATGGAAGAAAAAATGGGCATTAGACCGGATCAGGTCATTGATCTTAAAGCATTAATGGGGGACAGTTCAGACAATATTCCTGGTGTTCCGGGAGTTGGAGAAAAAACGGCTGTCAAGCTGCTTACACAATTTGATACATTGAGTAATGTATTTGAAAATCTTACTGAAGTCAGCGGTAAGAAATTAAAAGAAAAGCTCGAGAATCACAAAGATGACGCATTTATGAGCAAACAATTGGTTACTATTGAACGAGAAGCTCCTATAGAAATGAACTTGGCTGATATTTCTTACAAAGGGTTTGATAGTGGTAAGGTCACTCACGCTTTTAGAGATCTCGGTTTTCAGTCATTAATTGGACGTGTATCCTCAGAGCAAGAAGAAGCATCTGACCAAGCTGCTGCTGAAGAATGGGAAGCTCTTGATGTAACGGTGGTTGAGAATATACAAGAGGACATGTTTACGGGAAAAGAGGCTTTAGTAGTAGAGATGCTTCACGAGAATTATCATCAATCTCCTATTGTAGGCATTTCTATCGTGAATGATCAAAACCACTATTTCATATCTATCGAGGATGCTCAGAACTCTCCGCAGTTCAAGAAGTGGGCGGAAGATGAAAATAATGAAAAATGGGTATTCGATGCTAAGAGAACATTAGTAGGATTAAAAAGACATGATATTTCGATTAAAGGTATCACGTTCGACTTGCTGTTGGCTTCTTATCTTATTAATCCTTCAGAAAACAACCATGATATCCCATCGATCAGCCATAGAATGGGTGAGAAAGCTGTAAAATACGATGAGGAGATTTATGGCAAAGGGGCTAAGCTGAAAGTTCCAGATTCGAATGATGTTCTGTACGAGCATGTATCCAGGAAAGCGGAAGTTCTTTATAAATTAAAGCATTCCATGGAAGAGCAGCTTCAAGCTAATGAACAATATCAATTGTACAATGAGCTTGAAATGCCGCTTGCTTTAATTTTAGGTGAAATGGAACATTATGGTGTGAAAGTGGACACCGGCCGCTTAGAAGATATGCGGAGTGAGCTTGAAAGCAGACTGAACGATATTAAAACGGAGATCTTCGAATTGGCGGGAGAGGAATTCAATCTGAATTCTCCTAAACAATTAGGTCCTGTTTTATTTGAGAAGTTAGGGCTTCCTGTCATCAAGAAGACTAAAACCGGTTACTCAACTTCAGCTGATGTTTTAGAACAACTCCAGGATGACCATGAAATCATTGAGAAGATCCTGCTTTACCGTCAGCTTGGAAAATTGCAATCCACATATATTGAAGGATTGCTTAAAGTCGTAAACGAAGATACGAATAGAATTCATACACGATTCAATCAGGCGCTTACTCAAACCGGCCGGCTTAGTTCCATCGAACCTAACCTGCAAAATATTCCTATTCGTCTGGAGGAAGGAAGGAAAATCAGACAGGCTTTTATCCCTTCCAAGCAGGACTGGGTAATTTTTGCGAGTGACTATTCTCAAATTGAATTAAGGGTTCTCGCCCATATTGCGCAAGATAAAAAATTGATGGAAGCTTTTAAAGAGGGAAAAGACATCCATACTCAAACCGCCAGTGAGGTTTTTGATGTTCCCGGAAATGAAGTCACTTCTCAAATGCGCAGACATGCAAAAGCTGTCAACTTTGGTATTGTTTACGGGATCAGTGACTACGGCTTGTCTCAAAGTTTAGGGATAAGCAGAAAAGAAGCTAAATCATTTATTGATAAATATTTGGCCAGTTATCCTGGTGTAAAAGAATACATGGAAGAATCAGTGCGGGAAGCTAAGAGACTCGGATACGTGTCCACTTTTATGAATCGGAGAAGATACCTTCCTGAAATTACAAGCCGTAATTTCAACCAGCGGAGTTTCGCTGAACGGACGGCTATGAATACCCCCATACAGGGAAGTGCTGCTGATATTATCAAAAAAGCGATGATAGATTTGGACGAGCGGCTGAACAAAGAGAATTTAAAAGCTCGTATGCTTCTTCAAGTACATGATGAATTAATATTAGAAGCACCACAGGAAGAAATAGAAAAATTAAAAGAAATCGTATCAGAAGTCATGGAGCAAACTGTGGAATTGGATGTTCCTTTAGAAGTTGATTATTCCTACGGATCCACCTGGTATGATGCGAAGTAAGTGAGGGGATAAGCATGCCGGAACTTCCAGAAGTCGAAACGGTAAGGCAAACTTTAAAACAATTAATAATAAATAAAGAGATCGAGGAAGTCTCAATTTTTTGGAACAATATCATCAAGAACCCGGCAGACCCGGATGTTTTTAAATCTTTACTTCAAGGTCAAACGATCTTAGATATAAAGCGCAAAGGTAAATTTCTCGTATTTGAAATGGAAGATTTGTCCATGGTCTCGCATTTGCGTATGGAGGGGAAGTTTGGGGTGTATGACCACACTGTTCCAAAACCTAAGCATACCCACGTCATATTCCATTTCAAAGACGGGTCTGAACTGAGATATAACGATGTACGTAAATTCGGTACGATGCATTTATTTGAAAAAGGAACGGAGTGGGCTAGTAAACCTTTGAATCAATTAGGTCCTGATCCATTCGATCCAGCTTTTACGGAGGAATATTTTTATGAAAAGCTAAAAAGAACCACCCGGAACATTAAAGCTGTACTTCTTGATCAAGCGGTCGTGGCAGGGTTAGGAAATATATATGTAGATGAAGCACTTTACCGGGCACGCGTTCATCCTGAAAGGCAGGCTGACCAGCTCACTTTAGAAGAAGTAAAACGTGTGAGAGAAGCGAGTACGTCAACGATAGTTGCAGCTGTTGAACAAGGCGGCACTACGATTCGCTCCTACCTGAATGGACAAGGAGAAATGGGGATGTTCCAACAGCAGCTCCAGGTTTATGGCAAAGAGAATACAGACTGCCAGAGCTGTGGGAGCCCTATTATCAAATTGAAAGTGAGCGGTCGCGGCACTCATGTTTGTCCTATCTGTCAAAAATAACACACTCTAGTCAGTCGCCCATATACTATCTCACAATGATCATCATTAAGGTGGGATGGATATGGGGACCATGCTTTTTACATTATTGTTCGTCATTGCTGTGAGTTTGGATAGCTTTGGGATCGGCTGCATGATTGGACTGAAAAAAATACAATTATCCATAAAAGCAGTGGGCGCGATTGCATTCCTATCTGGCCTTTGTTTTCTTTTATCAGCTAGTATCGGGCACTTGCTGCTGCCTTTTGTGGATGCTCACCTGTTTGAATCACTTGGGGCTATGGCTTTCATACTGCTCGGATTGTTTTTCATTTGGTCGAACTACAGGAAACCAGCAGAAAAGGAGCAGGATAATATCTGGACCCAGCCGGCCCGGATTCTTCAATCTCCTGAAGCGGCAGATGTGGATCATTCAGGGGGGATTCATGGGAAGGAAGTTTGGCTGTTAGGTCTTGCTCTTTCACTCGATACAATAGGGGCTGGGGTGAGTGGTGTTTTTATCGGAATACCTCCCTTTTTTACGGCTGGGCTCATCTTTCTCATGACAAGCGCAATGTTATATGGAGGGTTGAAAAGCGGTGCGAAGCTGAGTCGTAAACTAGATTATCTCTCCGCTTTGCCCGGCTTTTTGCTAATTATCATAGGATTAATCAAACTCGTTTAGGAGGTTCACCATGGGACTGGTTATCGGGCTCACTGGGAGCATTGCCACAGGTAAAAGCACAATTTCAAAAATGATAAAATCGTTTCAAATCCCTGTCGTAGATGCGGATATTATTTCAAGAGAAGTAGTTGAAATAGGAAAGCCGGCTTATCTGAAGATTGTAGAGGTTTTCGGTGAAGGAGTACTTAACGAAGACGGTACATTAAACCGTAAGAGCTTAGGCAACATCGTTTTTAAAGATAAAGATAAACGAGGTCAACTAAATGGAATCGTCCATCCAGAAGTTCGTAAAGAAATGGTGCGGCAAAGGGATGAGTACCTTAATAATGGCGAAAGAGCCGTTGTTTTGGATATTCCTCTTCTGTTTGAAAGCAAGCTAAACAGTTACGCTGATCGAACATTAGTAGTATACGTAGATGAAGATACACAGCTTAAGCGCCTAATGGACCGCGATGGTTCATCCGAGGAAGAAGCCAATTACCGTATCAACTCTCAAATTTCCATTAAGGAGAAAGCGCACCTGGCCGATGCGGTAATTGATAATTCAGGAACGTTAGAAAGCAGTCGCACACAACTGCAAGAAGTATTGAGAGAATGGGGAGTCTTAAATGAACCTGACCTTACATAAAATAGGTCAGGTTATTATTTTGGGAAATTAGTAAACTAATCCACAAAAACGCTTACAATGTGTTATACTATTTTTGAAAATTCATTTTAAAGTATATCATATTAGGGGGCTTGCCTTATGGAGAAAACAAGAATCGCCATCAATGGTCTGGGAAGAATCGGGAGAATGGTCTTCAGAAAAGCGGTCTTAGACGAGTCAATTGAACTTGTGGCTGTGAACGCAAGTTATCCTGCTGAGACAATTGCTCATATGATAAAATATGACAGCGTCCACGGGCGCTTTGAGGGTGAAATAGAAGCAACTGAAAATGGGATCATCATAAATGGAAGGAAAGTGGTTCTCTGCTCCACAAGGGATCCCCTGGACCTGCCATGGAATAAGCTGAATGTAGATATAGTGATAGAAGCTACCGGCAAATTCAAAACTAAGGACGAAGCCTCACTTCATATACAGTCAGGTGCAAAAAAAGTAATTATTACTGCTCCTGGAAAATCAGTAGACGCTACCATAGTGATGGGAGTCAATGAGCACATGTATGATGCTGATGAGCATGACATCATCTCAAATGCCTCGTGTACAACGAATTGTCTGGCTCCTGTAGTCAAAGTTTTGGAAGATGAGTTCGGGATTGAAAATGGATTGATGACTACTGTACATTCATTTACAAACGACCAAAAAAATCTCGATAACCCTCATAAGGATCTGCGTCGCGCGAGAGGATGTACTCAATCGATCATACCTACCTCTACAGGTGCTGCTAAAGCTCTGGGAGAAGTGATCCCTTCTATGCAAGGGAAATTGAATGGCATGGCCCTGCGCGTACCTACACCGAACGTTTCATTAGTCGATTTAGTCGTAGACTTGAAATCAGATGTTACGAAGGAAGATGTGAACGCAGCTTTTCGAGCGGTCGGGGAAAATGAGATGAACGGAATCCTTGAATATAGTGATGAACCACTTGTTTCCATCGATTATACGACTTCACCAGCGTCTGCCATTATTGACGGTTTGTCTACGCAGGTGATGGGCGACCGAAAAGTGAAAGTATTAGCCTGGTACGACAATGAGTGGGGATATTCATGCAGAGTTGTTGATCTAGCTAAATATGTCGGCAATCTTCTAAAACATGAAACTGCAGCAAAGGTATCTTAAATAGTAGCAATTCTTCCCAATGTATTTTATAATGGGCATCACCCTTTCCTTTTGAAAATGTTTCTTGCAAAAAAGTGATAAACCGTATATACTTTTTTTGACCTTCTGAATACTGTCCATTTCATGACTGCTCAAAGGGTTAGGACCTCTCAGGACTAACTTTCCCCCGTGGCAGTACATGTCTGTATATTTAGAAGGGCATTTAGTCACTGTACAAAAAGGGGGATCCTTAGAAATGGATACAATGGGAAGACATGTAATTGCTGAACTATGGGATTGTAATGAAGATAAATTAAATGATATGAGTTATATTGAACAGGTTTTTGTAGATGCTGCTTTAAAAGCAGGTGCTGAAGTACGTGAAGTGGCATTTCATAAATTTGCGCCACATGGTGTGAGCGGAGTGGTTATTATTTCTGAGTCGCACTTGACAATTCATAGTTTTCCAGAGCATGGATATGCGAGTATAGATGTGTACACGTGTGGAGATCGTATAGATCCAAATGTCGCTGCGCACTTTATCGTGGAGGCTTTAGAAGCAGGAAGAAATGAAACCGTAGAAGTACCAAGAGGAATGGGTCCTGTAGAAGTTCATCAGTCCAGAGCATTATAAAATACTAAAAAATCACACAGTGCTGCTGTGTGATTTTTTAGTATTTCTCTGCCTTTCTTTTCTTTTTATCAAAACATGTTAAAATAAAAACAGATCATGTCGAATTTTTTGTAAGGGGTAATGTCGGTGAAAGCATTTATTTCCAAGTATTTTAGTAATCATTCCGAAACTAGTGAAAAACATAAAGATCCAGCGCTTGAAACACGGTATTATAAAGCGAAACGCGATGAAGTTTTTAAGGCGGTGGAAGAATTGTTTCCTTCCCCTTCTGAAAAAGTTGCGGTTTCAAAAGAACGCGGTGAAATTACAATTAAATACAAAGGGAAAAGGAAGGCTTTTATTGTAGCGACGATCATCATGGTGAAGCCTTTTCAAACCGCCGTTGATTTTTCTGTGACTACAGACTCAGGGGGACCTATTGATTTAGGGTTCAGTCACCAATTGATTCAAGAATCCTATAAAAAGCTGGATCAGCAGTTTGTTAAATATGATCCCTCGAATTAATTTATGAAAGATATGAATTTAAGTGGAGTTGATTTGTTTGAAATGTCCTAATTGCCACTATAAAAGCACTCGTGTACTTGATTCAAGACCTATAGAGGATGGCCATGCCATCAGGCGCAGAAGAGAGTGTGAACAATGTGATTTCCGGTATACGACGTTTGAACGAGTGGAAGAAGTACCACTGATTGTTGTAAAAAAAGAAGGCACACGTGAAGAGTTCAGTCGCGAAAAGCTGATGCGCGGTCTCATTCGTGCTTGCGAGAAGCGTCCTGTGGCCGCCGAGGAACTAGAAGGTGTCACATTGGATATCGAAAAAGAGTTACGTAACCGGGGAGTTTCGGAAGTGGGAAGTAAAGATATCGGTGAAATGGTCATGGGGAGACTTTCCTCTATTGATGAAGTAGCCTATGTGAGGTTTGCTTCTGTGTACAGACAGTTTAAAGATATCAACGTTTTCATTGATGAGCTTAAAGAATTAATTAAACACGAAGATAAAGGATGAGCCCGATCGGCTCATTTTCTTTTGCAGCCAGTTTACATATTTTAAGAAAGGAGGCAAAGGTTCATGGATTCTGCAGTCGGAAAATTACTGCCAGTAGATGGATTCCTTATTTCTAGAAAAGGCGTTTTTCCTCAAAATGCGCAATGGGCGCTGACTCATTTGTATCAGCCCGTGATTGGTCAATTAGCTGTTTCTCTTTATCAATTTTTATGTACTGAACAGGAAACAAGTAATGGTGATGACCTGCAAACACATCACACATTGATGACTTACCTGTCTACACCTTTAGATAAGATTTATGAGGCAAGGCAAAAGCTTGAAGCTATCGGACTGCTGCGTACATTTTTGAAAAATGAGGAAGAAAAAGTTTATATCTATGAGATCCGTCCTCCTTTCGCTGCTGAAGAGTTTATTAGTGATACGTTTTTATCATTGCTTCTTCAACATGAAATAGGTATAGATAAATTTAAACAGCTTAAGAAGCGTCTTATGCGGGAATCTATTTCTTATGAAGGGTTTACTGATATAACAGAATCATTCGATAAAATTTTTCATCATAACTTCCCCGCGGCCGTGCAGAGCGAAGGTCCTAAAAATCAGGAAGAACCTCGAGTTGACAATGTACGAAAAGGACCTGTTTTGATGAATCACCGAATTGATTTCAATTGGCTGCATGAAGCTTTAACACAGCGCATGTATCCTGCGGATAAAATCTTATCGGGTATGAATCGAAAAGTCATCATCCAGCTAGCTTCTCTCTACAATTTATCTTCGACAGAAATTGAACGCGCATTGACATGGGCGATCAATGAAGATAATGAGTTGAATTTAGAGGAATTTAAATCGGCTTGTCATGACTTTATGAAAAGTCACTCTCAAGTTAATGCTAATGTTCTTAATCAACGTGAGAGAATCGCTGATGATTCAACAGAAACGAAGAGCAAGGAAGACCAATTTGTCCAGTTATTGGAGCAGATATCACCTAAAGAGCTGCTGGAAGACCTATCTAATGGTCATCAAGCAGCCGATCAAGATATGAAGATGATCAGAGATGTGATGACCGAACAAGGGGTATCACCAGGGGTTATGAACGTGCTTGTTCACTATGTTTTGCTGAAAACAGACATGAAACTTTCAAAACCATACCTTGAGAAGATAGCCAGTCACTGGGCTAGAAAAAATGTGACTACTGTGAGACAGGCGATGAATCTAGCTAAAGCTGAGCATCAGAAATATCAGCAGTGGGGTCAGCAGAAAAATCAATATCGAAAAAAGAGTACGGAAGTTATCCCGGAATGGTTCAAAAAGCAGGATGAGAAAAGAGAACAAGAGCAAACCAAGTCTCAGTCCTTTGATTCCACAGAGTTAGAAAAAAGGATCCGTATGCTTTCGAACAAAGAAAACGGAATGTAAAGGGTGGTGACCGAGATGGAACCCATACAGAAATCATTGCAGCGCTGGATGAAAGATAATAAAAATTTTCAACAGCGTTTCGCTCAAATGAAACGTGAAGTTTTACAAGATGAAAATATTCAGTCCTTAATTTCGGACCACCCTTCGCTAACGAGGGAAGCTGTAGAAAAACAGCTTATGAAATTTTATGAATATCAATCCCAGTCTAAAAAATGCGAAAAATGTCCTTCAAGGGATGGGTGTATTAACATATTAAAAGGTTATGCTCCCGAAGCTTTTGTTGAAGGTTCCGAATTAAAAATGGCATATCATAAATGCCCTAGACAAATACAGCATGAAGAGAGCAGAAAGCAAGAATCTATGATCAATAGTCTTCATATACCTCGTGAAATACTGGAAGCCACTATTGATCGGTTAGATTTTCAAGACCCAGATCGAGGAGAAGCAGTCGAGAAGACGGTCCGGTATTTAGAAGGTATCACCGATGAACTGCCGAGTAAGGGTCTTTATTACCATGGACCATTCGGCGTTGGGAAAACATATTTTCTAGGTGTTTTAGCTAATGAATTGAGTAAAAAGAACATTTCTTCCATGTTGATCTATATGCCTGAATTTGTAAGAGAAATGAAGGCTTCCATCAAAGATGATTCCATGAACAGTAAGATAGAGGCTTTCAAAAAAACACCAGTACTTATGCTCGATGATATTGGAGCGGAATCTCAATCCGCCTGGTTCAGAGATGAAGTGCTCGGGTCTATTTTACAGTATAGAATGATGGAGAGGCTTCCTGTGTTTTTCACATCAAATTACAATTTAGGTGAGCTTGAAAAAGTGTTGATGACAAGCAATAGAGGCGATGTCGAACAAGTAAAAGCTCAGCGGATTACTGAAAGAATACGCCAACTCAGCACTGTCATTTCTATGGGCGGAAGAAACCGAAGGGGATAGGGCGAGCTTTTAGCATGATTTTTTATCACTTCACATATATATAAACTACAAGATGCTTTAAGACCATGTAAGGTGGTGATTAAATAAAGCTTGATATGTTGTGGTGAGGAGGAAGTGATGTTGGTTTGTGTGCAATTCTCCAATCGAAAAGAAGCATTAATATTTTATCAATATCTTTTTGACAACTGCTCCAATTCCAGAATCGAGTTGAACGGGGAAATAAAAGATAAAGGAAACAAGTGGAGCGTCACTATCACTGAAGACTATTCCTTTCCTGATATTAGTCAGGCGGTATATACTATCATACGCCAGCGAAAACTGCAGGCTTGGATGGAAGGGGTTCTCAGGCATCGTTTTTATTACGATGATCCTAGAGAAATAGAACAAGTCATCAAGCTTTCCTCAAAGTTGATGGAAGAACCGCCAGACGGTGTCTCGCTTCCCCGTGTAGATTTAAAAGCCGAGCTTTTTGTAAAGCGGAAAGTCATGGATTTTGAATTTAGCGATTTTGATGATCTGTCCGCTTCTTGCCTGGAATATGTTTATCAAGATCTTTTAGAGTTTACCGGAAAACTCTTAGATGAATATAAACTGGAGGAAGCTCATCAGATGATGGTTGATTCCTGGAGACGGCAAGTGAAAAATAAAAAAAGTGCGGTGACTCTATTGCATGTAACCTGTGAGGGTCAATTGGAATATTATTTCCCTGAGGGCAATAAAGTAGGACGAGCTGAACTTCTTAGTTTTTTACAATCAAATCCAGATACGATGATTCAGACGTTACCATCAGAGTTAGGGATACTGCCTGCTCTCATCTATTCACCAGATGAGTTGATGATTTATTCAGATAAACAGGGAGAAGCCAAACTAGAATTGTTGATGAATATCTTTGAAGAGAAAGCAGTCTGGAAGCCTTTGTCGTTTTTTCCTTTTCATAAAGCTTGATTTCTTTATTGAATGCCGCTATAATACCTACATATTCAATAGTAAAGCTTGGATGAGGACAAGAACATGAAGTGACGCTTGATAAGAGAGAGGAGTCATCGGCTGAAAACTCCTTCTGGACGGCTTGAATGTTTACCACCTCGGAGCTCTGTTCGTGAACGTGAACTAGTAATGAACAGCGTCAAATCTGCGTTAAAGATGAACGAAGCCGCAATTCGATTGCGGGAATTATGGGTGGAACCGCGAGTCTCAACGCTCGTCCCATAGCTGATATCAGCTATGGGACGAGCGTTTTTTAATTTATTTTACTATATTAAGGAGTGGAACAAATGTCTGAAGTAATGAATATACAATTCCCTGACGGAAATAAGAAAGAGTTTTCCGTAGGCACTACTGGTGAGGAGATCGCTCATTCTATTTCTCCGGGTTTGAAGAAACAAGCGTTAGCTGTAAAATTAGACGGTGAACCTTATGACTTAAGACGTCCGATTGAACAGGATGGGTCTATTGAAATCCTGACGTATAAGAATCCTGAAGGTTTAGAAGTGCTGCGCCACTCATCGGCTCATTTAATGGCACAAGCCATCAAACGTTTATATGGTGAGGTCAAGCTTGGTGTCGGGCCTGTTATAGAAAATGGCTTTTACTATGATATCGACCTGGACGTATCGTTGACACCTGAGGATCTGCCGAAAATCGAAAAGGAAATGCAGCGGATTGTTGATGAGAATTTAGAAATTGAACGAATTGAACTTTCTAGAGAAGAAGCCATTGAAAAATTCAAAGAGCTTGGGGATGATTTGAAACTCGAGCTTATCGAGGATATTCCTGAAGGCGAAACTTTGACAATTTATAAGCAGGGAGAATTCTTCGATCTATGTCGTGGGGTACACGTACCACAGACTAGCAAGATCAAGATATTTAAGCTACTGAATATCTCAGGTGCCTATTGGCGAGGTGACAGTAATAACAAAATGCTGCAGCGTATTTACGGAACTGCCTTTGAAAAGCAGGCACATTTGGACGAACATCTTCGTCTACTTGAAGAAGCTAAAGAACGAGACCACCGTAAACTTGGCAAAGAGTTAGGATTATTTACAGTCAATCAAAAAGTCGGCCAAGGACTGCCTCTCTGGCTGCCTAAAGGAGCGACCATCCGTCGCAACATCGAACGTTATATTGTAGATACAGAGGAGCGCTTAGGATATGATCATGTGTATACTCCAGTATTAGGGAGTGTAGACCTTTATAAGACTAGTGGCCACTGGGACCATTATAAGGACGATATGTTCCCGACACTTGAAATGGATAATGAAGATCTCGTACTACGTCCTATGAATTGCCCTCACCACATGATGGTCTATAAAAATGAATTTTACAGCTATCGTAATTTGCCAGTAAGAATCGCTGAGCTCGGAACGATGCACCGCCATGAAATGTCAGGAGCGCTAGCTGGTTTGCAGCGCGTGCGTGCCATGACGTTGAACGATGCCCACATTTTCGCCCGTCCAGACCAGTTGAAGGATGAGTTTAAACGAGTAGTTCGTCTTGTACAAGAGGTTTATCGTGATTTTGGCATTAACGATTATTATTTCCGTTTGTCCTACCGTGATCCTGCAGACACTGAGAAATACGTCGATAATGACGAAATGTGGGATAAAGCTCAGGCTATGCTTAAAGAAACAATGGAAGATATGGAACTTGATTACGTAGAGGCTGAAGGAGAAGCGGCATTCTACGGACCTAAATTGGATGTTCAAGTTAAGACAGCCCTCGGGAAAGATGAAACATTATCGACTGTTCAGCTTGATTTCCACTTGCCGGAGCGCTTCGACTTGACTTATGTAGGCGAGGATGGAAAAGACCATCGTCCTGTCGTAATCCACCGGGGCGTTGTCTCTACTATGGAACGATTTGTCGCTTTTCTTATTGAAGAGTACAAAGGCGCTTTTCCTACTTGGTTAGCACCTGTGCAGGCTAAGATCATTCCTGTCTCTGCAGATGTTCACCTGGATTATGCGAAAAAATTGAAAGATCAGCTTCGTGAAGCTGGAGTGAGAGTGGAAGTGGATGAACGTAATGAAAAAATCGGGTACAAAATCCGTGAAACTCAAACCCAAAAAGTTCCATTTGCCCTGGTTGTGGGTGACAAAGAAATTGAAGCAGATGCTGTAAATGTAAGGCGTTATAGTGAGCAGAATTCGGAGACAAAGTCAGTTGAGACGTTTATTCAGGAAATTCGTAACGAAATTGACCAAAAGCTCTTGAATAAGTAAGCCTGAAGGTATTATTAAAATGAGAAAAATACGAAGTGATAATTAAAGCAAGGGTCTTATAGAACAGAGGATTCAATGATAAAGATTCTATTCCAATATTATGGGCTTCGTTATCAAAATGGAAAATAGGGTGGCCGGGAAACAACTCGCTTTCCTGCGGGGGACCTGGCTGGCAAGCTTCCTCGGGCTTTGCCCTGTGGGGTCTCGTTTAGCCCATTTTCCCGCGGGAGTCTCGTCGTTTCCCACCACCTCAAATCCAAATGGAAAGAACGAACCCTTTGTCACAGATTAATCGACCCATAAGATTTGTGAACTGGTTTAAGGGTCTAGACTAATATACGGGTAAGAGATGGGAATATAGACAGTATGGTGAGTTCCGGCAGGGCGTTAGTCTGATGAAGCTCACCGTACGCCTATGGAAAGCGAGTGATTTCCCGGACCTTCGACCTTCATTCATAGAAACGGAAACTTCCAAAATATATCGAAGCTTTGGGCCAGCTACTTTCTTTCGAAAACCTATTGATTTTTGTGTTAAGGTCATATATCATCTAAAAGGTAGCAAAAAGACATCTTAGTGATGATTGACACAAACTAGTAAGCATGATATTATAATTTAGGTAACTGAATGAACGGATCTAGAGACAAGAAGAAGCACCCGCTTCTCACCTGATCGACGCTAATGAGCAGTTGGCAGGTTAATTTTCCTTTTAACTTTTAGGAGACGTGTGGGTGCATTTATGTACCGGCACTTTTTTTATGGAGTGAAATCCACTTGTCGATGACAGATCTTATATAAAGTTTCTAAAATATGTTGGAGGTGGCTAGTTATTAGCAAGGATAACAATAACATTAATGAAAAAATTCGTGCACGTGAAGTACGCCTCATTGATGTAAACGGTGAACAGCTAGGTGTTAAATCTAAAAATGAAGCACTAGATATTGCAGCAAATGCAAATCTTGATCTTGTAATGGTTGCGCCTAATGCGAAACCTCCGGTCTGCCGAATCATGGATTACGGTAAATATCGTTACGAGCAGCAGAAGAAAGAAAAAGAAGCTCGTAAGAATCAAACAACGATTAAGATCAAGGAAGTACGCTTGAGCCCAGGTATTGAAGAGCATGATTTCAATACGAAGCTGCGTAATGCCCGCAAGTTTCTATCAAAAGGCGATAAAGTGAAAGCATCTGTCCGCTTCCGTGGACGTGCGATTACTCACAAAGAACTAGGACAAAAAGTTCTGGACCGCCTGGCCGAAGAGTGTAAAGATGTTGCTACAATTGAGACCAGACCTAAAATGGAAGGTCGTAACATGTTCATGATGCTTGCTCCTGTTACTGAGAAGTAAGCGAAATTAGCTGAAGGAGGAAATTGTAATGCCTAAAATGAAAACCCACAAAGGTTCTCAAAAACGTTTTAAGAAAACAGGTAGCGGAAATGTGAAACGCTCACACGCTTTCACTAGCCACTTGTTCGCTAATAAATCTACAAAACAAAAGCGCAAATTGCGTAAAGCTACCTTGGTATCTGCCGGAGACTTCCGTCGTATTAAGCACATGCTTCCCAAAAAATAAAGTAGAATAACGATTCATATAGGAGGGAATTCCAATGCCACGAGTAAAAGGTGGAACAGTGACACGCAAACGTCGTAATCGTGTCCTTAAACTAGCAAAAGGTTATTATGGTTCAAAGCACGCTCTATTTAAAACAGCAAAACAGCAGGTGATGAAGTCAGGTCAGTACGCTTACCGTGACCGTCGTCAGAAAAAACGTGAATTCCGTAAGCTTTGGATTGCACGTATTAATGCTGCAGCTCGTTTGAATGATATTTCATACAGCCGTCTTATGCACGGTCTTAAGCTTGCCGGTATCGAAGTGAACCGCAAAATGCTTGCTGACCTAGCTGTCAATGACGCTAAAGGTTTTGCAAGTCTAGCAGATCAAGCGAAATCTGCTCTAAAATAATAAGTGAAAAAGCCATTTCCGATCGGTAGGAAATGGCTTTTTTTTATATGGAGACACAATGGAGGTTATCAAATTGATGGTCTATTTTCTTCTCATTAACATTTTGTTGTTTTTTGTCATGGGGTATGATAAACGCCAGGCGAAGAAAAGGAAGCGAAGAATCAGCGAAAAGAACTTATGGGTACTGGCTTTGATTGGTGGAGCTTTAGGCGGGGCGATTGGTATGCAGATGTACCGCCATAAAACCAAACACTCTTTGTTCAAGTACGGATGGCCTGCACTTGCTGCTATCCAGCTCGTCATCTTGTCTGTTCTATTTTCAAGTGTATTTACATAGGATGTAGGCAGGAGGTGCGAGAAGCATGAGTGAAGCATCATCTGCACTGCTATCATGGATTGAACATCAAGGCATATGGGCTCCACTTTTATTTATTTTGATTCATCTGCTGCGGCCGTTCTTTTTTCTTCCTGTCATGGTTATCTGCATTATAGGAGGAGTGCTGTTCGGGCCGGTGGCAGGGACGGCTTATTCTGTCATCGGCACGCTATTATCCAGTTTTCTTTTTTATCGAATGATTCGTTTTGTTCCTTCAGGTTTCAAAAAGCTGCAGCAAATGTACAGCCGCTGGAGTCGAAGACGCGTGAAACTGACAGTCAAACAAGTAGCCGTACTGAGGCTTATTCCTTTTATCCATTTTCATTTGTTATCCTATTGTTTGATTGAAATCAGTGCAGACTTTAAAGAATACGCAAAATCCTCCCTGGTAGCCAATTTTCCATTGGCCTTCGTTTATACGTCGATGGGTCAGTGGATTACGTTATTTTCATTTCCGGTGATTATAGGACTTGTCAGTTTGTTGCTGGGAATTTGTTATTTGCTTCGAAGAAAATATGAGGTTTTCGTTTGGCATGAGTTTTTTCACATGAATGAAGGCCGCACATAATGCGGCCTTCATTCATGTTCGTCCCCATCTTTAATAGGAAGGACATTTAATCGGTTAAGTGGGTATTTCCATTCGATTTTTGAAAACGGATAACGCATCAGTATTTCCTCTTCAAGAAAATAAATGTCGTTTCTTTCCAAACCTTTAAGCAGCTCCGGGCGCTGGGCGGACACATTTATTGTTAATACTTCAAAGGAATCTTCTGTTGCTCCTAAATATTTCTCCCCTTCAAATAACATTCCTCGATACGTAATCAGAAAATTCTTCTTCGTATTTTCCGGGTCGTCATAAAAATAAAATTCTTTTCGTTCTTGAGCGGCATCCAATTTTCTTTTTGGATCAATAATAAACTTGTAAGCCGTGTATATAAGAAAAGCAAAAGCTATCAGCAGAAGGATACGTAATAATATGATAATCACCATCGCGATCGTCTCCCTGTTTATCCATTGTAATTTGTATACGTTTCAGCGTGCTATTTTGTTTCAAAAAATGATACATTTAATATAGATGATAGAAGAGGAGAGTTATATTTATGGACTGGCAGTCATTTTACGAAAAACAGAGCGAATTAGATGCTCACATCATGGAGACTCAGAAAATGAAGGAAGTGTCAGTGATCGATGATAAGATCCTGGCTTTGCTTGTTGAAGTAGGGGAACTTGCCAATGAAACAAGGTGCTTTAAATTTTGGAGCGCCAAACCTTCAAGTGAGAAGTCAGTAATCTTAGAGGAGTATGTGGATGGACTCCATTTTATATTATCGTTAGGGTTGGATTTGCAATTTTACTACAAAGAAGCTTCTCTGTCTCTGAAAAAACGAGAAACAGATGCTTTCTTAGATATATTTACTTCTATTGAGCATTTTAAACAGGAAAAAAGTGAAGCATCCTATCAACACCTGTTTCAATCCTATCTAGAGCTTGGAAATACTTTAGGGTTCAGTGAAAAAGATTTGCAGACAGCTTATCAAAAGAAAAATGAAGTTAATTTTCAACGGCAGGATGAAGGGTATTAAAAGAAGGCGAATTTTTGTTAATTGATCGATAAAACTATATAATGATAAGTAGAGAAAATAAGGAGGCAATTACATATGGCTAAAAAAGATGAAACTTTACAGATGTTAAAGGATCTTACGGATGCTAAAGGTATTCCAGGTAATGAAAGAGAAGCAAGAGAAGTGATGAGCCGTTATATCTCTCCATTTGCGGATGAAGTGTATACGGATAACCTCGGAAGCTTAGTTGCTAAAAAAACCGGGAACAAAAAAGGCCCGAGAGTTATGGTGGCCGGTCACCTTGATGAGGTCGGCTTTATGGTGACTCGAATTGACGATAACGGCTATATATATTTTCAACCGGTAGGCGGCTGGTGGAGCCAGGTCATGCTTGCCCAGCGTGTTACGATTATGACGCGCAATGGTGATTTGACAGGCATTATCGGTTCTAAACCACCTCATATCCTGCCTGCAGAACAGCGCAAAAAAGCTGTAGATATCAAAGACATGTTTATCGACATTGGAGCTTCCAGCAAGGAAGAAGCGAAGGAATTCGGCGTAACTCCTGGAGACTCAATCGTGCCATACTTCGAATTCACACAAATGAAGAATGAAAAGATGCTTCTCGCTAAAGCATGGGATAACCGCATTGGCTGCGCTATTGCCATCGAAGTGTTGAAGAAGCTTAAAGGTGAAAAACATCCGAATATTGTTTATGGTGTAGGGACTGTTCAAGAGGAAGTCGGCTTACGTGGTGCTCGTACTTCAGCTAATTTAATCAATCCTGATATCGCTTTTGGTGTAGATGTAGGTATTGCTGGCGACACGCCTGGGGTTTCCGATCGCGACGCTTCAAGTAAAATGGGTGATGGGCCGCAAATCATCCTTTACGACGCTTCTATGGTTTCCCATAAAGGACTGCGTGATTTTGTCGTAGATACGGCAGACACCCATTCAATTCCATATCAATTCGATTCTTTAGCTGGAGGCGGTACAGACTCAGGCGCTATCCACTTAAGCCACAACGGTGTACCAGCTCTTTCTATAACGGTAGCTACTCGTTACATCCATTCTCATGCCGCTATGCTTCATCGCGATGATTTTGAAAACGCAGTGAATTTGATTGTGGAAGTCATCAAAGGGCTGGATGATAAAAAAGTAAAAGAGATCACTTTTAACTAATCATCAATAGTCTTGCTTTCATAGGCTAAGTAGACCAGTGCATGAGATAAAACAAATAAAATAATCAAAAGAAATCGAGTATGAAACCGCATTGGTTTTATACTCGATTTCTTATTTCTAAGTATCCGTTTAGTGAACTGACATAAGGATTGTGTAGGAGAAGGGGTCTTTTAGAACGACCCGCTTTCCTCAGAAGTCTAAAGACCCTCGCGATATAAAGCTTTTCGTAACCAATTTTTCCAAATTTACTTAGTAAGTTAAATATCAAAGACGAGTCTGCGATAAAAAGCGAATGAATCTCATAATACGCAAAAAAGCTCAGAGCCTTTTAGCAACTCTCAGCTTTTTTGCGTATTATTTCCGGGTCTGTTAACCAATTGTTATTTCAATTAGTTATTACAGGTTTTTTCTTAAATAAAAACTAACTCATCCGTTACTCGGCTAAGCTTTTTTCAAGTGTATCAAGCATCTCTTGACGATCTTGCTCATTAGATTCTTTCCAGAGCATTTCAAAGAATACACCTAAGCCAGGCAGCATCTTTTCTTCGCCTCTTTGAAGAGCGTCATCAATGGTTGCTTCTAGTTGATCGGCGTTATGGCCGGACACGTTAGATAGAATGGCTTGTCTTAAATTTAAATTCATCGTTCATTACCTCCAATTAATAGTATATTTTAGTTTGACCAATTGTGAATAAGCTATGTATGATGGAGAAGAAAAACAATAAAAGAGGTTCGCCATGCTGACATCGTTATATAATCCAAAAGTGAAAGAATGGAAAAAACTACAAAAGAGAAAATATAGAAGGAAAAACGGCAGATTTATTGTTGAAGGAAGGCACTTAGTTGAAGAAGCGTTAAGCAGTGACTGGGATGTAGAGGAGATCATTCTTCGAGAAGGCTCCAGCCTTGACCTTATAGAGGATGTACCTGCCACTTATGTGAGCCATCAAGTATTTCAGGAGATTGCGGAAACCGAAACACCGCAAGGAATGGCTGCGATCGTCAACTATAAAGAATTTCCTTACAGGCAGCAGGATTTTTCTTTACTAATTGATTCCGTACAGGATCCGGGAAATCTGGGCACATTAATCCGAACGGCAGACGCGGCAGGGTTCAGCCAGGTCATTATAGGTGAAGGTTCTGTAGATCCCTTTAATGAGAAAGTTCTTCGTTCGACTCAAGGATCACTGTTTCATCTGCCAATTATTCAAGGGAATTTAGAGCAATATGTGGAAGCCATCAACAGTGAAGGAGTACCATTATATGCGGCTGCTCTTGAAGGAGCAGTACCTTATAAGAAGTTTGAGCCAAAGGGACGGGCAGCTATTATTGTGGGAAATGAAGGTCAGGGAATCCGTAAAGAATTGCTTGATTCGGTTGATGATAAAGTGTATATTCCCATTTATGGACAAGCTGAGTCATTGAATGTAGCCATTGCCGCAGCGATTCTCATGTATCATTTCAAAGGATAGGCTTGCATTGCACGTCGACTTTCTCTATAATTATCAACAGTTATAAGAAAAAAAGCTATGAAAGAGCAAAGTAAATGAATGCAAAAACGATTAAGGGAAGAAATGCCTTAGACTGGAAGCATTTCTATCGTGGCAGTCATTGAATTTTCACTCTGGAGCTGACGCAGAAGCGTCCGGATCCTAGTCCGTTATCTAATGATCTAAGTGGGCACTTCGTGTGTCAACAAGGGTGGTACCGCGAAACGAATATCCAAGTCTCGTCCCTTTTTACAGGGATGAGGCTTTTTTTATTTTATTATAAGGAGGAAGCTTTTTATGAAGGAACGTTTGCAAGAGTTGAAAGAAGAAGCGTTACGTAAAGTAGACGCGGCAGATGGTATTCAGCAGTTAAAGGATGTAAGGGTTGAATATTTAGGGAAGAAAGGCCCGATTACAGAAGTTCTGCGCGGGATGGGGAAATTGTCCAAAGAAGAGCGTCCTGTCATCGGCCAGCTTGCTAATGAAGTCAGGGAAGATATTGCGCAAGCGATCGAAGTGAAGCAGACAGGTTTAGAGGAAGCCGCTCTTGAGGAGCAGCTGGAAGCAGAAAGCTTAGACGTTACGTTGCCGGGCCGTCCAGTTCAAGTTGGAGGTCCGCATCTACTGACAAGTATCGTAGAAGAAATTGAAGATCTTTTCATCGGCATGGGATTTGAAATTAAAGAAGGTCCAGAAGTAGAAAGTGATTATTACAATTTCGAGGCGCTCAACTTGCCGAAGGGGCATCCGGCACGTGATATGCAGGATTCATTCTATGTTACAGAAGAATTGTTGATGAGAACCCATACTTCCCCAGTTCAAGCTCGCACAATGGGGCTGAAAAATGGTTCAGAACCTGTGAAGATGATTTGCCCGGGAAAAGTTTACCGCCGCGATACAGACGATGCTACTCACTCCCACCAATTCACTCAAATTGAAGGGCTGCTAGTGGACAAAGATGTTCGTATGAGTGATTTAAAAGGTGTACTTAATGCGTTTGCTAAGCAAATGTTCGGCGCTGAACGAGATATAAGATTGCGGCCGAGCTTTTTTCCATTCACTGAACCTTCTGTAGAAATGGATATTTCCTGTAAGGTTTGTGGAGGAGCAGGCTGTTCTGTCTGTAAAGGAACGGGCTGGATTGAAATACTGGGAGCAGGTATGGTTCATCCGAACGTGCTTGAAATGGCCGGTTATGATCCTAAAGAATATTCTGGATTTGCTTTTGGAATGGGTCCTGAACGTATCGCTATGTTGAAATATGGAGTAGATGATATCAGGAATTTCTATATAAATGATCAGCGTTTCTTAAAACAATATCATAAGGCGTAAGGAGGAATAGAGCATGCTAGTATCATTAAATTGGTTAAACGATTATATAAATGTACGTGACTACGAGCCTGACGAGTTCGCTGAGATTATTACAAAAACGGGGATTGAAGTGGAAAGCGTAGAGCCAGTAGCTGAAAAAGCTACCGGGGTGGTCGTTGGTCATGTAGTATCCTGCGAACAGCACCCTAATGCTGATAAATTATCCCTCTGTCAAATCGATGTAGGCGAAGGCGTTTTGCAAATCGTGTGCGGAGCTCCGAATATAGCTGAAGGACAGAAAGTGGCTGTAGCTGCTCCAGGAGCGGTTTTACCGGGTAATTTCAAAATTAAGAAAACAAAACTTCGTGGAGAAGAATCGAATGGAATGGTTTGTTCCCTTCAAGAACTTGGTGTCGACGAGAAAGATGTTCCAAAAGAATACCAGGACGGAATATATGTATTTCCTGAAGATGTCCAAGCGGGCGACGATGCCATTTCTTTACTGAATTTAGACGATATCATCATAGAGCTGGGACTTACTCCGAACCGTGCTGATTGTTTAAGTATGGCAGGCGTAGCTTATGAAGTAGCAGCAGCCTTAGGCCGCGAGTACGAATTAACCGCTGAAAAGGTGGAAGAAGGATCTGAAAAAGCTGAATCGCTAGTCAGTGTAGAAGTGGAGGATCCAGAAGCCAATCCTTATTATGGCGCTTTTATACTCAAAGACGTCACCGTAGGACCTTCACCTCTGTGGATTCAAAATCGTTTAACAGCTGCCGGCATTCGCCCAATCAACAATGTAGTTGATATTACGAACTACGTGTTACTTGAATATGGTCAGCCACTGCACGCTTTTGACTTCGACCGTTTCGGTTCTGCCAAAGTAATAACTCGCCGTGCGCGTGATGGAGAAAAAATTACAACTCTTGATGATCAGGAGCGTGTCTTAACGCGCGACCATTTAGTCATTACGAATGGTGATAAGGCACATGCTATTGCCGGTGTCATGGGTGGAGCAGAATCCGAAGTTCAGAAAGATACAAACACGATTTTGTTAGAAGCGGCTTATTTCAATCCAGCTAACGTAAGACAATCAGCTAAAGACCATGGTCTTCGCAGTGAGGCCAGTACTCGCTTTGAAAAAGGGGTAGATCCTGGACGTGTCGAGCGAGCTGGTCTTCGTGCGAGTGAATTGTTGAGAGAATACGCAGGAGCTACAGTATTACAAGGTGTAGTTAGTTACGATCAGCTTGATCGTTCCGAAAAGACAATCGAAGTAAATACGACAAAGATCAATGACCGCTTAGGTACTGAAATAACTAGGGAGGAAATAGCCTCTATTCTCGAGCGTCTGCAATTCCCATACGAGCAGTCAGACGAAGACTTCACGATTTCTATACCGACGCGCCGCGGAGACGTTGAGCGCTTTGAAGATGTGCTCGAAGAAGTAGCTCGTATATATGGCTATGACAATTTACCTTATACACTCCCAAGTGGTGCATCACAAGCAGGTGGGCTTTCATTAGAACAGCAGTTGAAGCGTCGCGTGAAAGCTTACTTCGAAGGGGCAGGGCTTGATGAGACGATTACGTATTCCCTGACGAGTGAGAAGCAGTCGACTATGCTAGTGAGTAAGGAGGTTGCTCAACAAGCTGCCGCACCTGTAAAGCTTGCCATGCCTATGAGTGAAGATCACAGTCACTTAAGGTTAAGTGTTGTTCCTGAATTGCTTCAATCCTTAGCTTATAACGTAGCTCGAAAGCAGCATAACATTGCTTATTACGAATTAGGAACGGTGTTTATAAGTGAGGAATCAGAAGTAACGAAGCAGCCACATGAAATGCTGAGAGCTTCTGGCGCGCTGACTGGTGAATGGTTGTCCCATCCATGGCAGCAGGAAAAGAAAACCGTCGACTTCTTTGTTGTAAAAGGAATTGTCGAGGGACTGAGTGACCTCTTAGATATTCCTATGACGTTCGAAAAAGCTAAAATCGAGGGTATGCACCCGGGCCGTACGGCAAATATCATGGCTGATGGCAAAATCATTGGTTTTATAGGACAGGTTCATCCTAAGCTTCAAAAGGAATGGGGACTTAAAGAAACTTATGTATTCGACTTGAATGCTGAGAAGCTTTTTGAACTATACGAGAAGGAAGAAGCCTTTGAAGCGATTCCTCGATTCCCGAGTGTAAGTCGTGATATTGCTTTAGTTGTAGATGAAGACGTTCCAGCAGGAGATATTAAAGAAACAATACTTGAAGCAGGTTCCCCTTTAGTGAAACAGGTACTTGTGTTTGACCTTTATCAGGGAGAACATCTGTCTGCAGGTAAAAAATCATTAGCCTACAATCTGCTTTACCTCGATCCAGAGCGGACATTAAAGGATGAAGAAGTAGAATCTGCTCATGAAAATATTCTGCAATCCGTAAAAGAACGACATGCAGCTGAGTTAAGAGGATAATATTCATTATCAGAGAGCTTCAGAAAAGAGTTCTACTGACCCTCTTTTACCAGCATAACTTTTAAACAGCTGTGCATGGAGAAGCTGTCGGGAAATCCTCTCGACAGCTTATTTTTTTTGAGAAGGTACGTCCATTCAAAAAAATGCCGTTAACCTTAGCTAGGTTAACGGCATTTTAAAATATCTTATATGTTGTGAAATTGTTTCACGGAAAAAAACCTGGACTTTACAAGGCAAAAGTATAATCTATTTCACAAGCTTTTTAGCTTTTTCCTTATTGGCAAAATGAATCTTGGCTATATCTCTTAATTTAGTTTCACCATAAACTTCAATAATTTTTGCGGCAGCTTGATCTACTTTAGCGGAAGCTCCTTTTGGTATAGGCAGGCCAGTATCCATTTCTAATTGGTTCATCGCTTTGACGAAGGCTGAACGTGCGATGATAGAACCAACCGCTACTGCAATGGAGTAACTTTCCGCTTTCGTCATAAAATAGACATGTTCCTGAAGCATTCGTCCTTCAGATTTCAAATGTTTTAAATAAACGGACGGCTCTGAAAATTGGTCGATCAATATTCCGTCGGGCTTTTCAGGTTCGATTTTTGTCAATAATTTATCGATGGCCTGGTGGTGAAGAAGGGTCTTCATCTTCCCCTGGGACCAGCCTTTTTCCTGCCAGTCATTGTATTTACTGTTGTGAAGTCTTAATAAGGTGTAAGGGATGTTCATTTCAACAATTTGTTTAGCGATATGTGTAATTTGATCGTCTGATAAATGTTTGGAATCTTTTACACCAATGGCTTTTAGTTGACCAATCTGGTGGTCTTTGACATAGGCTGCTGCAACGGTTATAGGGCCGAAGAAGTCACCAGTTCCCGCTTCGTCAGATCCGATATGACTGCTTGTGAATAAGTCATTCGCTGGATGGTAATTATGTGCTTTTTTCGTAGAAATACTTTTTGATGCTTTCTGGGTTGTTTCCCCCCAGTGCTTTGATTCCGCTTCAGGGTTTTTACCTTGAAATAAAACTTTTCCTGAAGGGTATGCCGTGATCGTGCAATTGGGTGTTTTCGCTGCAAAGGCAGCATGGTTAGGTGTAATGGGTTTCAAAGACGTCCGATAATGATCTTTTAGTTTAGATAATCGTTCCTTCGATAATGTAAGTACAACTTGTGGCATATATAGATCCTCTCTTTGATATATTTTCTAGCCATAGTATAGCAAATTCCAGTACCTCAAAGGAAATCAATCTTATTGGTTTCCTAATTGTTTAGCTTCATGTTAGTATAAAGCGTAGGATATTAGAATCAAGGGGGTATAGATGTGTCCCAATCAGATAAAGAGCGGAAGCGAATTACCGTTGAGATATACAATCGATCTTATACTATAGTTGGTCAAGAAGAACCACATCATATCCGCATGGTATCTAATCTTGTCGACCAGAAAATGAGAGAAATTCACGAGTCCAATCCTGCTCTGGATGTGTCTAAGTTGGCTGTATTAACGGCTGTTAATACAATGAACGAGTACATAAAACTGAAAGAGGAATGTGCAGAGTTGATTAACTATATTGAAAAGATAGAGAAAGAGGACGACGACTAACATGATTGATTTACTGATACTTTTTATTTTGCTTTTAGGTATATTTACAGGATTTAAACGAGGCTTCATTTTACAATTATTCCATTTAATCGGCTTTGTGACAGCTTTCATTGTAGGAGTTCTTTACTATGATGATCTAGCTCCTAATCTCGTATTGTGGATTCCTTATCCTGACCTTCCTGAAGGAGCATCATGGGCTATTTTCTTAGATAACCTCCCGCTAGAAACTGCTTTTTACAACGCGATAGCCTTTGCTATCTTGTTTTTCGGGGTGAGGATTATCCTGCAAATCGTGGCTTCTATGCTGGATTTCGTTTCCGATCTTCCAGTGCTTAGTTCCATTAATGGATTGCTTGGAGGAATCCTGGGTTTTGTTCAGCGCTATGTTCTTTTGTTTATACTTTTATATATTGCGGCACTTGTTCCTGTAGTCCAGATTCAAAATGCGATTGATGGATCTTTCTTAGCACAGTATATTATAGAGCATACTCCTGTGCTTTCATCTCAAATAAAAAATTTGTGGATTGAACAAGTGGCTAGTTTGATATAATGGAGTAAAGGGGAGCCGCTATTTTCATAGCGGCTTTTTCCTATGAAGAGAGGATGGGAAAATTGAGTAACGTCAATAAAAAGCAAGTAATCCAATTACTCGAAAAGATTGCTGTGTATTTAGAATTAAAAGGTGAAAACCCGTTTAAGATATCCGCTTACCGAAAGGCAGCGCAGGCATTAGAACGTGACGATCATTCATTGAGCGAAATTGATGATTTTACAAAAATGCAGGGCATTGGAAAAGGAACGGCATCCGTCATTCAGGAGTATGTCCAATCTGGTGAATCAGAAACACTCCGTCAGTTAGAAGCGGACGTACCTGCAGGACTAGTGCCCTTATTGGACTTACCTGGTCTTGGTGGTAAGAAGCTGGCCAAACTTTATCAACAACTAGGTGTCACAGATGCTGAGTCCTTGAAAGAAGCATTACAATCTGGAAAGGTCGAGGAACTAGAAGGTTTCGGCAAAAAGTCTGTTGAAAAAATGCTTAAGGCTTTGGAAGAAGCAGGCTCAAGACCAGAACGTCTGCCAATTTCTAAAATGCTTCCACTTTCTGAAAAGGTGGAAGAGTACTTAGCCGGACTTCATACTTTAGAGCGTTATTCCAAGGCGGGAAGCGTCAGGAGAATGAGGGAAACCATCAAGGACCTTGATTTCATTATCGCTTCCAATGATGCTCAAGCCACGCGCGATGAACTGTTGAACTATCCAGATATAAAAGAAGTCGTAGCTTCTGGCGAGACGAAGGTATCCATCATCGTGAATGAGGGATATGATATCGGTATCGACTTTAGAATTGTGGAACCTCAGGAATTCATTACAACACTGCACCACTTCACTGGCTCTAAAGACCATAATGTCGCAATGAGACAGTTGGCTAAAGAAAATAACGAAAAGATAAGTGAGTACGGCATTGAAAATACGGAGACGGGCAAAGTAGAAACCTTTGAAACAGAGGAAGCGTTCTTTAAGCATTTCGGTTTGAATTATATTCCTCCTGAAGTGAGGGAGGATACTGGTGAGATTGATGCTTTTCGTGAAAAGGTCGACCTGCTGGAGTTAAGTGATATCCGTGGAGACCTGCACATGCACTCAACGTGGAGTGATGGTGCCCAATCTATCAAGGAAATGGCTTTACGCAGTAAGGAAAAAGGATACGATTATATTGCGATTACCGATCACTCTAAATATTTAAAAGTGGCAAATGGATTAAATGAAAAACGTCTGCGTATGCAGCGGGAAGAAATAGAAAAAATCAATGAAGAAATAGAAGACTTTCATATTTTCTGCGGCATTGAGATGGATATTCTTCCAGATGGCAGTTTGGACTTTGAAGACGATTTTCTAAAAGAAATGGATTTTGTAATTGGCTCTATTCACTCAAGTTTCAGTCAAACAGAGGAGCTCATCATGAAAAGGCTCACTAATGCCTTGGAAAATCCTTATGTCCATATGATTGCCCATCCTACCGGAAGATTAATAGGCAAGCGCCAGGGATATAGAGCTAATGTTGAACAATTGATACAAGGTGCAAAAGAAACCGGGACTATTTTGGAGTTGAACGCGAACCCCAACCGCCTCGACTTGAGCGCCGAATGGGTAAGAGCGGCTCAGGAAGCCGGTGTGGAGATTGCTATCAATACGGATGCACACAGCTACCCTATGCTTGAGCATATAGAGGTTGGAGTCGGGTCTGCTAGAAAAGGCTGGCTTAAAAAAGAATCGGTGATCAATACGATGACAAGAGAACAGCTCATGAAACGACTCGGATTAAGTTAGAAGGGGATGTCATAATGAACCAGCGGATCTTTAAGGTTCTTGAATATAATAAAATTAAAAATCAATTGATTGATCAAGCTGCTTCTTCACTAGGAAAAGAAAAAGCGGCAGCAGTGAAGCCATCCACTGAATTAGAGGAAGTTGTGCGTTGGCAGCAGGAAACAGATGAAGCCGCGCAAGTGCTTCGTTTGAAAGGCCATGTTCCTCTGGGCGGTATTTTTGACATTAAACCAAGCATAAAAAGAACAATGATCGGGGGTATCTTAAGTGCATTGGAATGTCTCGACATTGCCAGTACGATCTATGGAGGCCGTCAGCTCAAACGTTTTATTGAAGATATGGAAGAGCCCGAACTCCCAATTCTGCGCGAATTAGTTGATGGTCTGCTTCCCCTTCATGAACTGGAAAGAAGTATAAAGAGCTGTATTGATGACCACGGGACTGTTATGGACGGCGCCTCGGATAAACTTCGTACGATACGCTCTAGAATACGCACTTCTGAAAGCAGAGTAAGGGACAAGTTAGATTCCATTACGAAGTCAAAATCAAAGATGCTTTCTGATTCGATCGTAACGATCCGTAATGACCGCTATGTTCTTCCTGTAAAACAAGAATATCGCGGGTCCATTGGAGGCATCGTTCACGACCAGTCTGCTTCTGGAGCTACTTTATTCATAGAACCTCAGGCAGTAGTGGAAGTCAACAACCTGCTCCAACAAGCCCGAGTGGAAGAGAAACAGGAAATCGAGCGGATATTAGCGGAATTATCTCAGGACGTTTCTGAAAATCAAAGCTTCTTATATACCAACGTTGAAATTTTATCTCAAATTGATTTCATGTTCGCAAGAGCCAAACTAGGCAGTCAAATGAAAGCTGCTATGCCAACGATGAATGATGAGGGACGCGTCAATATAAAGCAGGCTCGACATCCATTAATAGATCCTGAAGAAGTAGTACCCAATGATATTGAGCTAGGCTCAGACTTTACCTCTATTGTTATCACAGGGCCTAATACCGGCGGAAAAACGGTTACGTTGAAATTACTCGGCCTATTCACCTTGATGGCTCAGTCCGGGCTGCAAGTACCTGCAATGGATGGCTGTGAACTTGCGGTGTTTGAACAAGTATACGCTGACATTGGAGATGAGCAGTCGATCGAACAAAGCTTATCTACCTTTTCTTCGCATATGACGAATATTGTAGACATATTAAAACACGTGAATGATCGCACGCTCGTGCTTTTTGACGAACTAGGTGCCGGTACAGACCCTCAAGAAGGAGCAGCACTGGCGATGTCCATTCTTGACGAGGTTGTCAGCAGAAAGGCTCGGGTCATTGCGACCACTCATTATCCTGAATTAAAAGCATATGGCTACAACCGTGACGGAGTAACGAATGCAAGCGTGGAATTTGATATCCAGACATTAAAACCTACTTACCGATTGTTGATCGGTGTCCCTGGCCGGAGTAACGCTTTTGAAATTTCGCGCAGGCTGGGTCTTGATGAGAATATTATTGAAACGGCTAAGCAGCATGTTGGAGTAGATTCGCAAAGTGTGGAACACATGATTGCTTCACTGGAAGCTTCCACAAGAGAAGCTGAGAAGGATTATGAGGAAGCTGATTTAAAGCTGAAGGAAGCTGAGCAGCTGCATCGTGATTTACAGGAAAAATTGCGGCAGTTTGAAGAAAAGAAAGAGAAGATGTATGAGAAGGCAGAAGCGAAAGCCGAGAAGGCCATTCAAAAAGCTAAAGAAGAAGCAGAATATATCGTTAGTGAAATTCGTAATAAAAACAAAGCTGGTCTAAAAGAACATGAATGGATTGAAGCTCGAAAATCATTTGAGGAAGCTCAACCAAATCTGTCAAACAACCAGAAACACCCTCAGAAGCAGCCAGAAAAGAAACAACAAAAAGAACTCCAAGCTGGCGATGAAGTTAAACTATTGACTTTGAATCAAGAAGGAACGATCGTGGATAAAACCGGCAGAGAAGAATATCAGGTCCAAGTCGGGGTCATGAAAGTGAAGGCCAAAGCTAAAGACCTCGAATTCATCAAGTCTAAGCAGCCGTATAAAGATAAACCTCTTGCGACAGTAAAAGGTAAAAGCCATCACGTTAAAACCGAGCTTGATTTACGTGGGGAGAGGTATGAGGATGCGTTGAACCTTTTAGAGAAATATGTTGATGATGCTGTGTTAGCAGGTTATCCTACAGTTTCTATCATTCACGGCAAAGGAACAGGTGCCCTTAGAACAGCCGTACAAAATTATGCGAAAAACCATCGGTCGATTGCTTCTTCCAGATTCGGCGGTATGAATGAGGGCGGAAGCGGTGTCACTGTACTAGAATTAAAGTGATGACATAAGGGAGTGCGAGGAATGACAGGTTTTTGGGAAAACCCATACGTAGAAACGGCTGCAAGTTATAGTGTGGCCGTCTTATGTTTAATCTTATTCATGGCTGTATTTGAAGTGGTCACTTCCTACAATAACTGGAAAGAAATCAAAAACGGAAATATTGCCGTTGCTATGGCAACCGGAGGCAAAATATTCGGGATTGCTAACATTTTCAGGTATTCCATAGAACATAATGACAGCTTACTGCAGACGATGGGATGGGGTATTTATGGTTTTGTTATGCTGCTCGTCGGTTATTTCATCTTCGAATTTTTGACTCCGTCTTTTAAAATTGATGAAGAACTCTCTGCCGATAACCGAGCGGTTGGATTTATTTCTTTGATTATTTCAGTAGGATTATCCTATGTCATTGGTGCTAACATTATGTGAGGGGGCGCAAGGTGGAAACTCTAGCGAAAGTATTGATGGTAGTGGCCGCTGTTTTTATCATAGTCGGCGTCGTTTATATGTTTTTAGTTTAAAACCTCCTTTTACAAGGAGGTTTTTTGTTACCAGAGTCAAAAAAATAGGTAGTAGTGGTATTGAATTCATTAGTTGTCCTCATACATTTTCAATAATTTAAATAATATTTCAAATTATTCGGAAATATCGTTATAATGTAAGTATTAAGTAGCGGGAGGGATACAAAGATGACAATCGAAACAAAACCATGGCATAAGCACTATCCACCAGAGATTCCTACTAGCATTGAGTATGACGAATATCCGTTGCACCATTATCTTAAAGAAAGCGCTGAACATTACAGTAAAAAGAAAGCGCTTTATTTTATGGGAAAAGAGCTTAATTACGAAGAAGTGTATGAGGATACAAAGGCTTTTGCAAGCTATTTACAGAAGCTTGGGCTTGAAAAAGGGGATCGAGTGTCGATCATGCTGCCTAACTGTCCGCAATCAGTTATTGCTTATTACGCGATACTGATGGCAGGTGGAATCGTCGTTCAGACGAACCCTTTATATATGGAGAGAGAATTAGAGTATCAGTTAAAGGACTCTGAAGCCAAAATGATTTTGTGTTTAGACGTTTTATATCCTAAAGTGGCAAACGTCAAGCCAGCTACTTCACTCGAGCATATTATTGTGACAGGTATTAAAGACTATTTGCCTTTTCCTAAGAATAAAATTTATCCATTCATTCAGAGGCGCCAGTATCAAATGCTTGTAAAACCCGAGCAGTCGACAGATACACATCTCTGGAGACATCTGATGAATGAAAGCAGCAAACAGGTCAGTCCTGTAGAAATCGACCCTAAAGAAGATTTAGCCCTTTTGCAGTACACAGGAGGTACGACAGGCTTTCCCAAGGGTGTGATGCTAACCCATTATAATTTAGTGGCTAACACTCAAATGTCGATGAAATGGATGTATAAATCTGAAAAAGGCCAGGAGGTTGTGTTGGCATTACTGCCATTTTTCCATGTATATGGGATGACATCCGTCATGAACTTATCGGTAATGATGAGTAGTAAAATGGTGATTTTGCCTAAATTCGAGCCTGAAGATGTTTTAAAAGTCATTGCCAAACAAAAACCGACACTTTTTCCAGGAGCCCCTACGATATATATTGCATTATTGAACCATCCGGATATTAAGAAGTATGACCTGTCATCCATTACTGCATGCCTCAGCGGTTCAGCACCGTTACCAGTAGAAGTTCAGGAACGATTTGAACAAATTACTGGAGGCAAATTAGTAGAAGGGTATGGATTGACGGAAACTTCTCCTGTTACCCACTCCAATTTCATTTGGTCTAATCGAATCAGTGGAAGTATCGGAGTCCCCTGGCCTGATACGGATGCGAAGATCTTCCGTATTGATGCGGACGAAGAAGCGGACCATGGTGAGATCGGCGAGATTGTGGTAAAAGGACCACAAGTCATGAAAGGTTATTGGAAACGAAAAGAAGATACTGATAAAGTGTTAAGTGAGGATGGCTGGTTCAGAACAGGGGACTTGGGCTACATGAATGAAGAGGGTTACTTCTATATAGTGGATCGGAAGAAGGATATGATCATCGCCGGCGGCTTTAATATATATCCTCGAGAAGTTGAAGAAGTTTTATATGAGCATGAGGCTGTACAGGAGGCGGTCATCATTGGTATTCCTGATCCTTATCGCGGAGAAACCGTCAAAGCATTTATTGTGAAAAAGCCTGGTCAGGTCGTAACGGAAGAAGAACTGGATGAATTCTGCCGTAAAAATATGGCTGCATTCAAAGTGCCGAGGATTTATGAGTTCAGGGAGGAGCTGCCAAAAACAGCTGTAGGTAAAATATTAAGGCGTACTTTGGTAGAAGAAGAAAAAAAGAAGATGGACAATAAACCTCTGCAAAGTTCCTAGTTTTCGTGTTGACAGATATATTTTTGGGATGTAATATAATAGGTGAATGACCATTCATTCATTTTTAGCAAAGGCAGGGGATTACTATGAATAAGAATAAACCAAAATACAAACAAATTATCGATGCAGCAGTCGTAGTTATTGCTGAAAATGGATACCACTCTTCGCAAGTTTCCAAGATTGCCAAAAAAGCAGGAGTGGCGGATGGTACTATTTATTTATATTTCAAAAATAAGGAAGATATCTTAGTTTCACTTTTTCAAGACAAAATGGGCCAGTTCATAGAGAAGATTGAACACGAAACCACTTCCGGGCAGTCTGCTGAAGAGAAATTGTTGACCTTAGTAGAAACCCATTTCGAACAGCTGGCTGCCGATCATCATCTGGCTATAGTGACTCAGCTCGAACTTCGTCAATCAAATAAAGAGCTGCGTTACAAAATCAATAATGTGCTAAAGAAGTACTTAGCAGTTATTGATAACATCGTCGATGAAGGTATACAGGAAAAATTGTTCCGTAATAACCTGAATCGCAGACTAGTTCGTCAGCTGATTTTTGGGATGATGGACGAAGCTGTCACCAATTGGGTAATGAAAGAACAAAAATATAACTTAGAAGAGCAAGCACAAGACGTCCATAGTTTAATCGTCTATGGATTGGCCGAATCAAGTAAATAAAGGAGAGAAAATTTTTGTCTACTTTACACGTCGAAACAAATGGCCATGTGGCCACAATCACCATTCAAAGTCCACCGGCAAATGCTTTATCCAGTCATATTTTAAATGATCTGTCAGTGGAGCTGGACAATATTGAAAACAATCAATCCATTAAAGCTATTGTACTCAAAGGGGAAGATAAGTTCTTTTCCGCAGGAGCAGATATTAAAGAATTTACGTCTTTCCAGGATGGATCTGACTCCGGAAGTCTTGCGGGTAAAGGCCAGGAGCTCTTCAATAGAATTGAAAACTTCCACATACCAGTGATTGCAGCGATTCACGGTGCTGCATTAGGTGGTGGTTTGGAACTTGCCATGGCCTGCCACATCCGCTATGTGGCGGAAGACGCAAAGCTTGGTTTACCAGAATTGAATCTAGGCATCATTCCCGGATTTGCTGGAACTCAAAGGCTGCCTCGCCATGTGGGTGCTGCCAAAGCGTATGAAATGATATTAACCGGTGTACCGATTTCGGGTGAAGAAGCGGTGGAGGCTGGATTAGCAAATCAAAGCTTCAGCAACGATGAGTTGTTCGTTAGTGCTGATAAAACAGCTCAGTTAATTGCGGCAAAAAGCGGACCTTCTATCCACCACATCATGAAATTGATTCCTTATGCTCATACTACTCAGCTTCAGGAAGGTATCCAAAAAGAAGCAGAGGCTTTCGGTGCAGTTTTTGGTAATGAAGATGCTGTTGAAGGTGTGCAGGCTTTTATTGAAAAAAGAAAACCAGAATTCAAGGATAAATAGTTTAGGAGGGTATGCAAATGAACATTTATGTATTATTAAAAAGAACATTTGATACAGAGGAAAAAATTTCTATAAGTAATGGTCGTATCGAGGATGATGGTGCTGAATTCATCATCAACCCATACGATGAGTATGCGGTAGAAGAAGCCATTAATTTGCGTGATGCACATGGTGGAGAAGTCACGGTCGTTACGATTGGTGAAGAAGACGCTGAGAAACAACTCCGTACAGCGCTGGCGATGGGTGCAGACAAAGCTGTATTGATCAATACTGAAGATGACCTTGAAGAAGGTGATCAGTTCACCACGGTTAAAATTTTAGAAGCCTTCTTTGAAGATAAAGAAGCAGACATCATTTTAGGTGGAAATGTAGCTATCGATGAAGCCAGCGGACAGGTCGGACCACGTCTGGCTGAACGATTGAATATGCCTTGTGTGACAACAATTACAAGTATCGATATTGACGGAAGTGATGTTCAAATAGAAAGAGACGTAGAAGGTGACGTGGAGAAGGTGGAGACGACACTTCCACTAATTGTAACGTGCCAGCAAGGATTGAATGAACCACGTTATCCATCATTGCCTGGAATTATGAAAGCTAAGAAAAAACCTTTAGAAGAACTTGAGATTGATGATCTTGATTTAGATGAAGATGAAGTCGAACCAAAAACGAAAACTATAGAAATCTTCCTGCCTCCTGAAAAACAAGCGGGTAAGGTGCTAGAAGGAGAAACGGACGACCAAGTAAAAGAGCTGGTATCTCTACTGAAAACGGAAGCTAAAGTTCTGTAATTATTTATGGAGGGAAAGGAGACTTATTTATGAGTAAGAAAGTATTAGTCATCGGGGAAGCTAGAGAAGGAACTTTGAGAAATGTAACGTTTGAAGCTATTGCTGCAGCTAATATCATTAGTGACGGAGGCGAAGTGGTCGGTGTTCTCTGCGGATCTGATAGCCTTGAAGATATGGGTAAAGAAATGATTTATTACGGGGCCGATCGAGTCATCACTGTAGCAAACGAAGAATTGAAAACGTATACATCTGATGGATATGGTCAAGCTGTGTTATCCGTAATCGATGATGAAACCCCAGAAGGGATCGTTATGGGACACACGTCAATCGGTAAAGATTTAACTCCTAAGCTGGCCAGTCGACTGGAGTCAGGTTTAATTTCTGATGCTACAGAAGTCGTAGCAGAAGGCGGAAGGATCGTATTTACACGTCCCATTTATTCAGGAAAAGCCTTTGAGAAAAAGGAAATTACTGAAGGATTGACCTTTGCTACTATCCGGCCGAACAATATTCCTGCAGCTGCAAGGGACGAAGGACGGGCTGGAGAAGTTACTGAAAAAAGTGTAGATGTGCAAAATATCCGTACGATTATTAAAGAAGTAATCCGTAAATCAACGGATGGTGTGGATCTTTCCGAAGCTAAAGTCGTAATAGCCGGTGGTCGAGGGGTGAAAAGCGCCGAAGGGTTTGAACCGCTTGAAGAACTTGCTGAGCTGTTAGGTGGTACAGTAGGAGCTTCCCGAGGAGCTTGTGACGCAGGATATTGTGATTACTCTCTGCAAATCGGACAGACGGGTAAAGTCATAACTCCAGATTTATACATCGCCTGTGGTATATCAGGTGCAATTCAGCACTTAGCTGGTATGTCTAACTCTAAAGTGATCGTAGCTATTAACAAAGATCCAGAAGCGAACATTTTTAATGTAGCGGATTATGGAATTGTAGGAGATTTATTTGACGTATTACCTAAGCTGATTGAAGAAATCAAACAGATGAAAGTGAACGCTTAATTATAATAAATGGTTAAAGTGATGCTTTAGTCACTTTAACCATTTATTTTTGTTATGTTAGGTTTGAGTTGCGCCGCCTTGCTTATGCGTGTCAGGCCTACCAGTCCCTCTCCGCTTTTCGTGATGTCCAGCTTCGGTGTTCAGACACTCGAGACATAAGCAATTCGCCTCCGTGAAGGAAGAACGCTTCACTGCGCCGCCTTGCTTATGCTTGTCGTGTCTACCAGTCCCCCTCCGCTTTTCGGTGCATAAACAAATTGTTAGTCAGTTAAAATAGAAAGTGATATACTCGTTACAGACTAAAAGTTCGAGGAGGAATGTAAAGATGGCACTTGTAAAAGCTACTGATCAAAATTTTACTAATGAAACTAGTGAAGGCCTTGTCCTTGCTGACTTTTGGGCACCTTGGTGTGGCCCTTGTAAAATGATCGCACCGGTTCTTGAAGAGCTGGATGAAGAAATGAGCGATCAGGTGAAAATTGTTAAGCTTGATGTAGATGAAAACCAGGAAACAGCTAGTAAATTCGGTGTTATGAGTATACCGACATTACTTCTTTTCAAAGATGGTAAAGTCGTCGATCAAGTAATCGGTTTTCAACCGAAAGAAGCACTTGCTGAACTTATTACTAAGCACTCTTAATAAGAGCGTAATTTTTGAAAAGGGCCACGCTGTATGACAGCGTGGCTTTTTGCTGTATAAGATTTCCTAAATGTGGTACCTTTCATATAAGAACCACAATAAGGGTGGGGTGAACAACCATGAACAACAATATTAAAGAGAAACTGGCAGTATTGCCGGACCAGCCGGGCTGCTACTTGATGAAAGATAAACAGAATACAATCATTTATGTAGGTAAAGCTAAAGTTTTAAAAAATAGAGTTCGCTCTTATTTTACAGGAGCTCATGATGGAAAAACGCAGCGACTTGTAAGAGAAATCGTGGACTTTGAATATATTGTTACCACTTCAGAAATCGAAGCCTTGATTCTAGAAATGAATCTCATCAAGAAACATGATCCTAAATACAACGTTATGTTGAAAGATGATAAAACTTATCCCTACCTTAAGGTCACAGCTGAACGTCATCCTAAGTTGATTGTGACTCGTAAAGTGAAAAAGGATAAAGGGAAGTATTTTGGGCCTTACCCGAACGTCATTGCGGCAAGGGAGACGAAAAAACTTTTGGACCGACTTTACCCGTTAAGAAAATGTAATACCATGCCGGACAGGGTGTGTTTGTATTACCACATGCACCAATGTTTAGGTCCATGTGAGTTTCCGGTTTCTAAAGAAACGAATCAGGAAATCGTGCAAAGTATTACTTCTTTTCTTGGAGGAGGTCATAAGGAAATAAAAAATGACCTCAAAAGAAAAATGCAGGACGCTTCAGAAAAGTTGGATTTTGAAAGAGCCAAGGAGTATCGTGATCAAATCGAACATATTGAGTCTGTCATGGAGCAGCAGAAGATGACGATGAATGATCAAATAGATCGCGATATATTCGGGTACTCTGTCAATAAAGGCTGGATGTGTGTGCAAGTGTTCTTCGTACGTCAAGGAAAACTGATTGAGCGCGATATTGCTTTATTCCCGTTTTTCGACGACCCAGAAGAAACTTTCTTAAGTTACATCGGCCGCTTCTATTTGCACCAAAACCACCCATATCCAAAAGAGATCCTTGTACCCGTGGCAACAAATACGGAGGTTCTCGAAGGCGTAGTGGAAACGAAAGTAGCTATTCCTATGAGAGGGCGTAAAAAAGAGCTCGTCAATTTAGCTATGAAAAATGCAGAAATCGCTCTTGAAGAGAAATTTGCACTTATTGAACGAGATGAAGAAAGAACAATAAAAGCAGTAGAAAAACTTGGGGAAGAACTCAATATCGAAACTCCTCATCGGATCGAAGCTTTCGATAATTCGAACATCCAAGGAACGGATCCCGTTTCTGCTATGGTAACGTTCATTGACGGGAAACCTGACAAAAAAGAATATCGTAAATATAAAGTGAAAAATGTTAAAGGGCCAGATGACTATGAAACGATGCGAGAAGTCGTGAGGAGAAGGTATTCAAGAGTTTTGAAAGAAGAATTGCCGCTTCCTGATTTAATCGTTGTAGATGGTGGCAAAGGACAAATGACGGCCGCTATGGATGTTTTGGATAACGAATTAGGATTGGATATACCGTTATGCGGGCTTGCTAAAGATGATAAGCACAAAACGAGTGAATTACTATACGGGGACCCTCCGGCTTTTGTCAGCCTGGACAGGAATTCTCAAGAGTTTTATTTAGTCCAGCGAATCCAGGACGAAGTACACCGCTTTGCCATTTCGTTCCACAGACAGTTACGGGGTAAAGGTGCCATTCAATCTGAACTCGATCAAATCCCTGGTGTGGGGCAAAAGCGCCGCCGATTGTTATTAAGGCATTTCAAATCCGTGAAAGAAATCAAAGATGCATCCCCGGAGGATATTACAAAATTAGGGGTCCCGTTACCGACAGCACAGAACATCATTGAAACACTCAATAAAGAAGAAGAGCCAGCTGAGGAATAACACTGGCTCCTTATTCTGGTTCTCTTGTAGCAATGATCTCAACAATATTTTCTTTTGAGTTTATTTCTTCAATGCATTCATATGTATCTTCTGTTAAAGATTTAAGGATCTCTGCTAAAAAACCGCATTCGAGCCTGAAATCAACTTTGAACATTTTTTGATTCAACCTTTTCTCAACGATATGTCCTTGAAGATTGAAAATCATTTCTTTTCTTTTTTCCTTCACCAGCTGTAATTCGCCCCAGCCCATGTATTGGAAAAACTCATATAATTCTTCAAATGTACTTATAGTCGTTTCCCGTGCGATATTTTTCCCCATGAAATAAAGTAAAGAGGGAGCTTCTTTCCCAAGAAAATCGGGTAAAGAATAATAGCGCAGAAGGTCGAACCCCGCGCCTGTAGCGACTAGCGATGAAATGTTTTCAGTAGATAGCTTAGCAGTTTGTTTCATAACGTTCATTCCCTTCTACTTCATTATTATCGCTTGAATTAAAAAAACTCGCAACATATTCAATAGATTTTAAGGAATTGTGAATTTTTGGGGATTTCTACTAAATAATGAACAGGTTTTCTTGACGCTATTCCCCGATAGAAGTACAATATACGTGTCACAAATTGTACATTTAGCAGTTTTGATCATGGAAAAATTGGGGATTTCCTATCTTTTTTTGAGCCTTTATAAAAGCGCTTAACTGTCTGAATAATGTGCATAATACTATAGTCATCATCTTCTAGGGGGGTAAACATGGCAGGATCACGCGGATACGTTAATCGAAGACTACATTCATTATTAGGAGTAGTTCCTATAGGAATTTTCCTGATCCAACACTTAACTGTGAATTTCTTTGCAACTCGTGGGCCAGAAGCGTTTAATGCGGCAGCACATTTTATGGAAAGCTTGCCTTATCGATACGTTCTGGAAATTTTCATCATCTTTTTACCACTGTTATTTCATTCGATTTATGGAGTATACATTGCATTCACGGCTAAAAGTAATTTGAAAAACTTTGGATATTTCAGGAACTATATGTTCATGCTACAGCGTTTTACGGGTATTATTACGCTCATATTTATTGCTTGGCACGTATGGGAAACTCGTATTGCCATTGGATTCGGTTGGGCTGATTTAAATTATCAGCTTATGGAAGGCATCCTTACTGACCCATTCTTTTTCTGGTTCTACATAGTAGGGGTTATCTCCACAACATTCCACTTCTCGAATGGACTTTGGTCCTTTTTCGTCAGTTGGGGAATTACCGTTTCTCCACGTTCACAGCGCATTATGACGTATGTGAGCATCATTGTATTTGTTGCAATTTCATACGTAGGTGTTCGTACATTAATTCAGTTTGCCTACGGAGTATAAAATTATATACGGTTAGAGAAAGTCAAGGGAGTGAGCATTAATCATGAGTAATCGAAATATAGTTATTGTTGGTGGGGGACTAGCTGGTCTTATGGCAACAATTAAAGCTGCTGAGAAGGGCGTTCATGTCGACTTGCTTTCAGTAGTTCCTGTTAAACGTTCTCACTCTGTATGCGCTCAGGGCGGAATTAACGGAGCTGTCAACACGAAGGGTGAGGGGGACTCACCATGGGAACACTTTGACGATAGCGTATACGGCGGCGATTTCCTGGCAAACCAGCCGCCTGTAAAAGCCATGTGTGATGCAGCACCTGGAATTATACACTTGCTGGACCGAATGGGAGTTATGTTCAACCGAACCCCTGAAGGTTTGCTCGATTTCCGCCGTTTCGGTGGAACACAGCACCATAGAACTGCATTTGCTGGAGCAACTACGGGACAGCAGTTGTTATATGCTTTAGATGAACAAGTTCGCCGCCACGAAGTGAATGGACTTGTTACGAAATATGAAAACTGGGAGTTTCTTTCTGCAATCGTTGATGAGAAAGGCGTTGGGCGAGGTGTGGTCGGTCAGAATTTAAGTAACCACGAGCTTAAAGCTTTCCCTGCTGACGCCGTAATCATGGCGACAGGCGGTCCTGGAATCATCTTTGGAAAATCTACGAACTCGGTCATCAACACAGGATCTGCGGCTGGTTCTTTATTCCAGCAGGGAGTGGATTATGCAAATGGTGAATTCATTCAAATTCACCCGACTGCCATCCCTGGTGATGATAAGCTTAGGCTTATGAGTGAGTCGGCTCGAGGTGAAGGCGGAAGGGTTTGGACTTATAAAGATGGCGAGCCATGGTATTTCCTTGAAGAGAAGTACCCTGCCTACGGAAACCTGGTGCCTCGTGATATTGCTACACGTGAAATTTTCGATGTATGTGTCAATCAGAAGCTTGGTATCAATGGTGAAAATATGGTGTATCTGGACCTTTCTCATAAAGACCCTAAAGAATTAGACGTCAAGCTTGGCGGTATTATTGAAATCTACGAGAAGTTCGTTGGGGAAGACCCAAGAAAAGTACCGATGAAAATCTTCCCGGCTGTTCATTACTCTATGGGAGGACTTTGGGTTGATTTCGATCAAATGACGAATATACCTGGAATTTTCGCAGCGGGAGAATGTGATTACACTCAGCATGGGGCTAACCGACTCGGAGCAAACTCGCTGTTATCATCAATTTATGGTGGTATGGTTGCCGGTCCGAATGCTGTGAAATATACAGAGGATCTGGAAACCATTTCAGATGAAATGACTTCAACTCTATTTGACGAAGCGCTTAAAGCTGAACAGGAAAAATTCGAAGCTATTATGAATATGGATGGCGATGAAAATGCGTTCCAAATTCATAGAGAGCTGGGAGAATGGATGACCGATAACGTTACAGTTGTTCGAGAGAATGATAAACTTTTAAAAACGGATGAAAAAATTGTCGAGCTTATGGAACGATATAAGCGTATCAATATCAATGATACATCCCGTTGGAGCAATCAAGGCGCAATGTTTACTCGTCAGCTATGGAATATGCTTCAACTAGCTCGAGTAATCACACAAGGTGCTTATAATCGAAATGAGAGCCGTGGCGCGCATTATAAGCCAGAGTTTCCTGATCGTAATGATGAAGACTGGTTGAAGACAACGGTAGCAAGCTATGATAAAGAAAATAATAAGCCTGTTTTCCGTTATGACGCTGTAGATACATCTTTGATCGAACCGCGTAAACGTGACTATTCGAAATCCAAATAAAGGAGGTCCATCATCATGAGTGAAGAAAAAAACATTACGTTTATAATCACACGACAGGACGATCCGAATTCCCAGCCGTATGAGGAAACATTTGAGATTCCCTATCGTAATAATATGAACGTTATTTCTGCTTTAATGGAGATTCGTCGGAATCCAGTTAATGCTGAAGGGAAGACCACGACACCTGTCTATTGGGATATGGGATGTTTAGAAGAAGTTTGTGGTGCATGTTCAATGATTATCAACGGGAAGCCGAGACAGTCTTGTACCGCTCTTGTCGATCAATTAGACCAGCCTATCCGCTTAGAACCTATGTCGACTTTCCCGATCAATCGTGATTTGGCCGTTGATCGTAACCGTATGTTCGACTCTTTGAAAAAAGTGAAAGCATGGGTGCCTATTGATGGTACGCACGATCTTGGTCCTGGACCGAAAATGCCTGAAAGTAAAAGGCAATGGGCTTACGAGCTATCTAAGTGTATGACATGTGGTGTATGCTTGGAAGCTTGTCCGAACGTTAACAGTAAATCGGACTTTATTGGTCCAGCTGCACTTTCACAAGTTCGCTTGTTCAACTCTCATCCGACAGGTGCGATGAATAAGAGTGAAAGGCTGCAAACGATTATGGATGCAGAAGGGATTATGGGCTGTGGTAATGCGCAGAACTGCGTGGAATCATGTCCTAAAGGTATCCCGCTTACAACTTCTATCGCGTCATTATATCGTGATACAGCAATTGAATCTTTCAAAAGCTTCTTCGGAAGTGACCAAAGAGTTTAATTCAATTTATTTATCCAAAATACTTCTGCTCATTGAGCAGAGGTATTTTTTTGTGTGTCAGGGTTGCCCGCTATTATTGTGGTAGTATAATAGAATGGATTGACATATATAAAGGTGGATTTATCTATGCGCTCGATGAATACAAAAGAGTTATTGATTCTATTATTTGTACTAGGATCTGCCAGCTATATTATTTTTGTTTCTGTTACACAGCCGTTTCTGGGTATCGAACTTGAAAAGAATGGGGAACAGTTTGAAATCACCCATATTAACGGGGATAGCTGGGGTGACAAGCAGCAGGTTCCTTTAGGGGCGACCGTTGAAAATGTGAATGGAGAAAGTCCAGAAGAACATTACACAGTTACCATGTTTAAAACACTGGAAAACGCAAACTCTTTTACATTGAATCATGATGGAGAATTCCTGAATTATGAAGAAATCGAACAGTCTTCTGCAACACATTGGGCATTTTTCATTATATTACCGATTATTTTTCTGTTGTTCGTACTTTGGATATCGCACCTTGTAAATAAAAAAGTAAATAAACGTTATTCTGCGAATTTGCTCATGCTGTTCTTTTTAATGATAGCTGTCGGCTATATAAGCAATGGTGGAGCGGTACGTGCTGACTTCTACAGTTTATTCATCAATGTTTTTTTGTTTTTGCTTGCTCCCGTTGTATTGATACACTTTTTGTATAAATATTTCTCGGAACTTGGAGTGTATTGGTTTTCAAAAAATTGGTATCAAGTATTATATATTCTGGTTGGAGCCGTAACCTTACTGGAAGGTTATTTTATATTGACGAACCAATACCCGTCAGTTTATTACTATATTCCTCGAATCTTTTTATTGGGATTATATATTATTTCTTTTTTTATTATTTTCAGAGGATTATTTATTCACCGGAATCATTCCCATGGTACGTTGTTCAAGTATGTAAGCATAGGGATGACGGTAGGCTTTTTTCCGTATATTTTCTTGTACTTGATTCCTGCTTTACTGCTGGACACAAAGTTCATTCCTATTGAATTCGCAGGGGCTTTCTTAATAGCGCTGCCTGTCACTTTTATGTATTTAATTACACGTGAACGACTGATCGATATTAACTTTTATATGGGAAGACTGCGATACTACTTATTTCTTTCATCAATTCCAAGCTTATTGATTACTATCGCTTTAGTCCTATTCCTTAGAGACAGCGTTTCAGTTGTCCATTATATCGAGATCTACTTTATCATCAACGTTTTGCTCATCGTGTTTCTTTCTTTAAAGGAAATACTGGACTTTAAGCTTCAGCAGTATCTATTCGCTGCTCGTTATAGTTATCAAGAAAGTATGCACCGCATGTCCAAAGATATGAAGGACCAGACGAATGTGGTCGATTTAATGAAAGTCTTGCGAAATGAGATCAGCAATGTACTAAACGTTAGAGAGATTTATATTTATTCAAAACACAACAAAAAACCGCTTTATTGTGTATATGATCCAATCCCTGAAGACTATATCGAGCATGTCGACTATCATTTGACCCATCACAGCTATGATATTGGTTCCATTATCGAGACTGAAAAAGGGTTCGGGGTTATCGTCGGATATTCTTTAGAAAAAATTACAATGCTCTGGTGTAGAGGGAAGAAGGATTTCACCAGGTTAAATCGGGATGAGAAGACGTATCTTCAGACGATATCTCACAATGCCAATATTGCTATTGAAAATATGAATCTCATTGAAGATCTGCTTAAAGAGCTGCGAACCCTTCGAAGTGATCAGACTCAACAATATCCAGCATGGTTATCAAGGCTTTTATTTACGATCGCGGAAAACCAAAGGAAGCAGCTTTCAATTGACCTTCACGATACAGTTTTGCAAGAGCAGCTTTACCTTTACCGCAGGATGGATGATTTAGTCAGCAAACGTAAAGACTTACCGAAGACGCTTGTAACGGAACTGAATATGTTCAAGGAGTCGATATTGGATAGTATACATTTGATTAGAGAAACGTGTAATGAGTTAAGACCAGCTTTTATTGAGGAACTCGGATTGGTGCATTCGTTAGAGGACCTTATTGAGCAATATCAACTTAGGTCTAATTTCACGGTATACTTTTCACATGATAACTTTGATGCAGAGCTCGATCAGGAGCGGATTCTAGCAATTTTTCGAATTGTCCAGGAGTTATTGTCCAATGCGATGAAACATTCGGATGCGAAAATTGTTAAACTCAGTCTGTCCAATTTAAGTGAAGAGGTTACTTTACTTTACTCTGATGATGGACAGGGCATGGATTATTCATTTCAACGAGATCTTTTCTCTCATATCGGATTATCAGGAATCGAACAAAGGGTTCACGGCTTAAACGGCCGTTTGCATATTGAGACTGCACCGGATCAAGGATTCAAATCAATGGTTGCTTTCCCTTATAACTCAAGAAAGGAGGCTAAAGTATGACTCGTGTACTCATAGTGGACGACCACCCAGCGGTCGGTGCTGGAACCAAAGCCATGCTGGAACAAGAGGAGGACATGCAGGTAGATGTCATCGATCAAGCTGAGGAGGCGGAGGCGACACTTGCACACCAAATTTATGATATTGTGCTCCTGGATTTATATATGCCTGGAATGAGCGGTGTCGATTTAGCGAAAGATTTACGCAAGGACCACCCTGATTTAGCCATTCTTATTTATACCGGATTTGACTTGAACACTCATTTTAATATGCTGGTGGAAGCCAATATCAACGGGTTCGTTAGTAAAACAGCTTCTAGTGAGCAACTTATTAATGTAATTCGCTGTGCACTTCGAGATGAAGTCGTCATTCCTCTTCACCTTTTCAAACAATTGAGGCGGTCTGAAGCCAGCGTGAGCGATATTTCTGAAAAAGAAGGAGCTCGGCTTTCGTTAAATGAAAAGGAACAGTCCATACTAAGAGAAGTATCTTCTGGTTTGACTAACCGGGAAATCGCTCAAACCCTTCATATGTCACAGCGCAGTGTAGAGTATACGTTAACGGGTATATTCAATAAATTATCCGTAAAGTCGAGAACTGAGGCCTTATTTAAAGCTCAAGAGTTAGGTCTTGTATCTAAAACGTAAATGAACGGCACATGGTCACCCCTACCTTCATACGATACAATGACTAAATAATTCCCTCCGTACAGAGCTCTAGACAACAAGGAGGGGTTCGCTTGTGAAGGAGGAGGGCTATAGGCCAGCACAGATTCTGACTAAACGCGAGCGCGAAGTTTTTGAACTATTGGTGCAAGACAAGACGACAAAAGAAATTGCTAAAGAACTGTTCATCTCAGAAAAGACGGTGAGAAACCATATTTCTAATGCCATGCAAAAACTGGGCGTTAAGGGCAGGTCTCAAGCTGTAGTAGAATTACTGCGAATGGGTGAATTGAAGCTTTAGCTTTGATGTGCCATGCTAGATAGCAGGCAAAGACCTTTCAGGTATTAGATTGTCTATGCCTGGGAGGGTTTTCATTTTTAGAAAGTTTAGCTTGATATTTATCTCAAAAAAAGTAAGATATATAGAATAGAACAATTTGTTAGGAGTGCTGTAAGTGGTCGAATCACATCCCGCGGCGTCAATAGCCAATGTTGAAAAAGAATTAAGGTACATATCAGGAATTATTAAACAAAAAGGAAGAGAAATTCTTGACCAGTATCCAATAACAGCCCCTCAGTTTGTAGCTGTTCAGTGGCTGCTTGAAAAAGGTGATCTGACGATAGGTGAGTTATCAGACCATATTTATTTAGCATGCAGCACAACAACAGATCTAGTGGACCGTATGGAAAAGAATAAACTGGTGGAGCGGGTCCGTGATCCTAAAGACCGCCGGGTAGTTCGTATACACGTTTTAGATAAAGGAAAACAGATTATCCACGAAGTGATTGAAAAGAGGCAGGAATACCTTAAAGAAGTCTTAAGTGAAATGCCAAGTGATGACGTGGAAACTTTAAATAAATTATTGAGTCTTCTGCATGATAACATGGTACACACATCTAAGTAGACGCAGAGAAGAGGGATATGCTTGGAACAGCCTATAGGAGTTATAGATTCAGGGGTCGGAGGGCTGACCGTGGCCGTGGAGTTGATGCGTCAGCTTCCTAATGAAAAACTCATATATCTGGGAGATACGATCAGGTGCCCGTATGGCCCGCGCCCAAAAGAACAAGTGAAGCGTTATACTTGGCAGATGGTCCATTATTTATTAGAAAAAAACATTAAAATGCTGATCGTAGCGTGCAATACGGCTACGGCTTATACACTGCGTGAGCTTCAATCAACGCTTTCTATTCCCGTAATAGGAGTTATTGAGCCCGGCGCAAGAGCGGCGATTAAAAATAGCCAAAACAAGCAAATCGGTGTTATTGGTACAGAAGGCACAATCAAGAGTGAAGCGTATCCACATACCCTTCGGACAATCGACCAAAGTATTGTCGTAGATGGTTTGGCTTGTCCGTCGTTCGTCCCGATGATAGAAAGTGGCCTTCTATCAGGTCCTGAGGCAGAAGAGATCGTTTCGAGAACCTTGAAGCCTTTTCAAAATCAAAAAAATATCGATACACTGATTCTTGGATGTACCCATTATCCTATTATAAAAGATTTGATTCAAAAGGAGATGGGCTCTCACATTCAAGTTATCAGTTCTGGAGAAGAAACGGCAAGAGAAGCCAGTTTGATTCTTGCTTATCACAGGTCTTTAGAGCAACGGAACAGAAGTCCTGTTCACGAATTTTATACAACGGGTGACACAGAGAAATTCCGCCATGTGGCGAATCGCTGGTTTGAGGAACCGATTCAAGTGCTCAACTACGTCAGCCTGGACCCGATACAAAGCTCCGCAAATTAATGCGGAGTTTTTTTGTTCGGCTGGTCTAATCCCTCAAAAAGCTCGTATATATGGTAGTACAAACTATCATGGGAGGGAAAGGCATGAAAACGTGGGGAATTAAGCCATTAACAATTGTAGCTCTTATGAGCATGGGTATGTTGACTGGCTGCCTCTTTGAGGGGGAGCAATCCCTGGAGGAAATGGATGGTCCTCCTGAAGAAGAAGCAGCAAGTACAGATACAATAACCGAAGAAACTGAAACGGAAAGCGGAGAAGGTGAGGAAGGGGAAAGTACTGAAGAAGAAACTTCCGGAACAGTTGAAAGAGAATTATACCTTCTTGACTCCAACGGAATGGTTGTACCGCAGACGCTTGAAATACCGGCTTCTGAAAATGTGGCCGGACAATCATTAGAATACTTGGTCAAAGATGGGCCAGTTACTGAACTTCTCCCATCAGGCTTTGAAGCCGTACTTCCAGCAGGAACGCAAATCCAGGGAGTGAACCTGGTAGATGGGACGATGACTGTTGATGTTTCGAAAGAATTCCAAGAATATGAAGCGGAAGATGAAGAGAAAATTTTACAAGCTATGACCTTCACTCTTACGCAGTTCGATAATGTGGAAAGAATCAAATTATGGATCAATGGCCATGAACAGAAGACAATGCCTGTGAGCGGAACCCCAATATCCGATGGGGTTTCCCGTTCTGACGGGATCAATGTACAGGAAAGCTCAACGAATGATTTAGTGAACAGTGAACCAGTGACTGTGTATTATCCGAGTCAGCAGGATGGTGAAGAAGTTTATCAGGTCCCTGTAACAACGAGAGTAGCCAGCGGAGAGGATTTATATACAACTGTAGTACAAACCCTCCTGAATGGCCCCGCACTTGGCACATCGCTTATGCAGCCTTTTAATGAGGGAGCAGAAGTAAGTAAGGCGGAGATGAAGGATGGAGTGCTGTCGGTCACTTTCAATGAAGCGATGTTGACCGGTGAAGAAACAAAGGCTCTTTCGAATGAAGCTTTATCAAGCTTAGTGATGAGTTTGACAGGTCTCCCAGACGTAGAGTCAGTGGAAGTGATGGTAGAAGGAGTGAAGGATGTATTAAATGAAGCTGGAGAACCAATTAGTGAACCTGTAACGAAATCTGACATACAAGAAGCTGAAAGTTTATAAAGTTTCGTTTAAAGAGCCACTCTAAAATAGGAGTGGCTCTCATTGTTTATGCAAAGCAGAAGCTTATTATGTTAAGATAGTCAAGGATAAAAGGAAGAATGGAAAGGGAGGACGTTTACGATGAGAAGTGATCAGCGTGAAGTCAATGAACTTAGAAAAATTACGATTGAAACGGACTATGTAAAACACCCGGAGGGGTCTGTATTAATAAGCTTTGGAGATACAAAAGTAATTTGTAATGCAAGTGTAGAAGATCGTGTTCCCCCTTTTCTCCGCGGACAAGGAAAAGGCTGGATCACAGCTGAATATGCTATGCTCCCAAGAGCTACTGAGCAACGAAATATAAGAGAATCCTCTAAAGGGAAAGTCTATGGCCGTACGATGGAAATCCAGCGTCTGATCGGTCGTGCCCTGCGTGCTGTAGTGGATTTAGATAAAATCGGTGAACGCACTTTATGGGTGGACTGTGATGTCATCCAGGCAGATGGCGGTACAAGAACAGCATCCATAACCGGTGCGTTCGTAGCTGTCGTTCTTGCGTTTGGAAAGATGGTAGATAAGGGTACAATTAAAGAACTCCCTGTTAAAGATTTTTTGACGGCGATTTCTGTAGGGGTTTTAAAAGATGGAAAAGAAATTCTCGACCTTTGCTATGAAGAAGACAGCCAGGCTCATGTAGATATGAATGTAGTCATGACTGGTCAGGGAGAATTCGTAGAGCTTCAGGGGACAGGGGAAGAAGCTACTTTCTCGATGAATCAACTTCAAGAAATGCTATCGCTGGCTCAAGAAGGCGTAACCGAACTGATTACATTGCAAAAAGAAGCTATTGGTAAATGGTCGGAAACAATCGAATCTAAACAATCCTCAAAAGCAGCGGGAAAGTAATCAGATGAAACAACTGGTGATTGCTACTAAAAACGCTGGAAAAGTGGAAGAGTTCCGTACGATGTTTGCCAATTACGGCATCGAAGTGAAGTCATTATTGGATTTTGACGAGCCCATCGGAGACATTGTCGAAGATGGAGACTCGTTTGAAGAAAATGCAATAATAAAAGCAGAAGCCATTGCAGAAAAATTTCAGATACCAGTCGCTGCTGATGACTCCGGTTTAGAAATCGACGCTCTTCGCGGAGCACCAGGCATTTATTCTGCCCGCTATGCAGGCGAAGACAAAAATGACCAGAAGAATTTAGAAAAAGTCCTTCATGAGTTGAAAAGCACCCCTGCGGAAGAACGTACTGCACGTTTTGTCTGTGCAGTAGCTGTAGCTCGACCTGGCCTTAGCACATTTGTGAAAAGAGGAACATGTGAAGGTACAATCGCTGAAGCTCCACGTGGAAACGAAGGGTTCGGATATGATCCGATCTTTATTCCTCTCCATTCCAATCGGACAATGGCAGAACATAGTTCAACAGAAAAAAACTCGATCAGTCACCGTAAACAAGCGATTCTGAAAATTGAAGAATGGATACAAGAACATTTCTAAAGAGGTGATTCTAAATGCCAAAAGTATTAATTGTAAGTGATACACACGGTCTTACGGATAAGGTTGTTGAAATTAAAGAGCGTCACCAGCATGAAGTAGATGCTATGATTCATTGCGGTGACTCAGAGTTGGCTTATGCTTCAGAAGAACTTGAAGGATTTTATTATGCGAAAGGCAACTGCGATTTTGAACCGGAAATGGAAAACGAACAAGTAGTGCCGGTCGGTAATATCAAAATCCTTGTCGTTCACGGCCACCTGCATCAAATTAAATCAACATTGCTCCCATTAACTTATCGTGCGGACGAAGTAGGTGCCCAAATCGCCTGCTTTGGACATTCTCACATGGCCGGAGCAGAAAAAGTAAACGGAAAACTCCTGATCAACCCAGGTAGCGCTCGCGAACCGAGAGATCATAAGGAACCGTCCTATGCAATTTTAGAATGGCAAAGTAATGATAAAATCAGCCTGCAATACTATCACGTCAACGGTGAACCGATGCCTGAACTAAGAATAGAAACATCACTTGCAGCAGAGAATTAATTCTTTGCTGCAAGACTGTTGACAAATCCGCTGATAATTAATATACTTATTCTTGTCCGAAAAAACAGGACAGCCATTACAAATTGCTTTAATAAATACATATTCATGAACTTTTCTAGAAAATCAGTAGAATAAAATATGCGGGTGTAGTTTAGTGGTAAAACCTCAGCCACGAGCAACGCTTCCGCCGAGTCAACTACGCGTTGCTTCGACGCATTTACATCTTTGAATCATCTAGAAGAGAAAGAAGCATGAAAAACAAGGCTAATGAATTTTATTAATGCGGGTGTAGTTTAGTGGTAAAACCTCAGCCTTCCAAGCTGATGATGAGGGTTCGATTCCCTTCACCCGCTCCAATTAAATTACATATTTTGTCCCAGTAGCTCAGCTGGATAGAGCAACAGCCTTCTAAGCTGTGGGTCGGGAGTTCGAATCTCTCCTGGGACGCTAACTAACTAAACGCTGAATCTATTGTCTATCAATAGATTCAGCGTTTTATTTATTATTTTTATATGACCTGATATTGATTCGTAAATTAATGACATAAATCTGATGATAGAAAGCTTTTGGGTTTTTAATTGAATTTAGTACTTTAGTCTATACTTATTTTCATAAGGTGCATAAATTAGCTATAAATACTAAAAAAGTGGGGGTTGTATGCGACTTCAACAGGAAACCTTTTGTGTAAATGTCGATAAAGTATTAGATTGGATAGCGAATGAATTTCAATTTGAATTGAATGAAAGAAACCCAGACGTTCCATTCCCCGGTCTTCCTTTACCGCCTGGTACGGTTATTGAAGGTGCAAATGTAACTTGTGAGATTCTGTCCGTGACAGCTGAAATCGCAAATATAAAGGATCGTCGCATTTTTGTTGAAGGCAGCGAAGTGGTCCTGCAGGAGGTCACTGTCCGAAAAACAGTGAGTGCTGATTTGGTAATTGAATTAGCCGATGGGAGGACATTTCAAAGTGAGCCAGGAATTCTAACGAGGTGTGAAACCGTATTATTATGTGCCCCTGAGGGAACAAATGTAGAAGTAGAAGTTATGACTAGTGATTGTATTGTTTGTTCTACGGGAACGATGACCGTGGAGGCTTCCCGGCGAGGCCCTATCATTCGATTTTCCGACCTTTTTATACAAATTAATGTTTGTCAAAGCATCCAATCTACTTATCCTGTAACTATTGAAATAACAGGGGGGTTTTGTAAACCAAGAGATTTAGCAGATGTCTCTTGCCCTCAGTCTGGTCAGAATGTCTTCCTGCTGAATGATCACCCTCGCAACACAAGCACATAATAGATTAAAGGTATCATTTTTTAAGATTCCTGGTGTGGAATGGAATCTTAATAAGAGAATTTCGGATGTTCGGAAGCAGAGAGTTGCATCACTTTGATTTGACCGTATAGCTTGGCGCGAAGCTCAATAGGGATTTGAACTGGATATAGTAGGATAGATTAGGGTTTTGATTTCCATAAAAAGATTGTTGTCCAGCATATGGTGAGTAGTGACGACCATTGAGTCGCTCACCTTTTAAAGTATATAGGAGGTGGGGTAAAGGGAAGCCCTTGGACTTACACTATTCAGGAAGAGGTTTTAAAAGGGAGCGTAAATCTAATGCTGTTAAGCTTGATAGCTCTTTTTGTTCTTTCATGAGTTATCGTAATATTTGTCGTAGAGGTCGATGTAAAACTCATATTTCTTATTTCTCCTTTTGCTTCTCTGACTGCGCATGTTATTAATACTTGGACGATTGCCCATGGGAATAGGAAAGTCTACCTTTATATTGTCTTAGATAATTATGCCTCTCTGCCATTTATTATAGGTTTCTTTCCTTCTACTAGTTCAGCTATGGTCCACATGGTGATTAAATACAAATGCCTTTAACTGTAATCTTCTTATATTTCCTCGTATTTACGATATTTGAATGGCCGGTGGTTTACCTTACTATAAACCGTTACTTCATTGAAAAAATATATTGGTATTACTTACACGAATTCTACATAATCCACTCCCTGCATAAAGTAGTACAAACCTTATTGATTCAGAGGGGACATACTATGAAAAATTTCGTGAAGAAAGCATCAGCCATACTTATAGGAAGTGTTTTCCTTTCATTAGGAATCAATCTGTTTCTTATCCCCCATCAGGTATTGGACGGTGGTGTCATCGGCTTAGGACTAATAGCGAATTATGTATGGGATTTACAAGTAGGTTTCACAATCATATGTGTCAGTATTCCGATATTTACAATTGCGTGGTTTCATTTTAGAAGTTATTTCTATAATAGCCTGCATGGATTGTTAGTCTCTTCCTTTTTAATTGATGTTCTGAGTGATACGAGAAATTATCAAGTTAACATCGACCCTGTGGTCAGCTCGATTCTTGGAGGAGTACTTGTAGGGTGTGGGATTGGATACATGCTCAGACATCAGACGAGCACGGGCGGGACAGATTTACTTGCCCAGATGATTGCGAAGTTTATGAAAGTAAACGTAGGGTTTGTTATTCTTTTTATTGATTCGATCGTAATTCTTTTAGGAGGATACTTGTTTTCAGCGCACACCCTCTTGCTTTCAACCCTCACTATCATAAGTGTAGCACTGGCCACTATGCTGCTTACTTCTCACAGATTCATCCCTAATGCCTCACTATGAGTGAATAAGGTGTGTTCATGAACTGCCTGTGCTATAATAAACGGTGTCAAATATACATATACAGGTTTGTGTCAGCGATACTTCGCAAAACAAAGAAAGAGGCGCCGCATTGGACGCCTCTTCTCTATATATTTATTAAGGGGGAGTTACACCTACACTTTTCGAATGCATGTCTTTTTTTAGGGTGTTTTCTTATAAAAAATTTGGAACAGACCATTTTCAAAAACTTACCGGTTTTAAAAATAATGAATCTGGTTACAATGGATGAATGATAAATTATTTGGAAGGGTGTCTTATGGAAAAACAAAACGGGGATATAGTATTGTTCCCAAAATGGAAATCAACTTTGGAGAATACAGGTTTTCAGTCTATTCGCGAGAAGCGGTATGAAGACGCAGTAGAAAGCTTTAAGCTGCTTCTTGAGCACCGCGTTGCGACTCATGAAGTAATCACCGGATTACTAATGGCATGGATTGAGCTGGGACACTATGAAGAAGCAGAGTACCTTTGTCAAGAGCAGATGAAAACAGAAGAAGATCACTATTATCAATATCTACATATTTATATTACGATTCTTTTTCAAGATAATCGGTATCAGGAATTAATCAGTCTATTGGATGAAGTATTTGAGACGGAGGATATGCCCCATCAAAGCCGTACTCAGCTTTGGCAAATGTATGAAGTAAGTAAAAAACTCTTACAGGATGTACATAAAGAAGAAAGTGATAAACTGACGTCCGATTTTAAAAATGCATTGGGGGCCGGTGACTTACATAACCAATGGATAGCGGTCAATCAATTGAAGAAGCAGCCTATACCGAAGGACGTTTCAGTATTTGAAAGCTCTTTGGTTGATGATCAAGTACACCCCATTATTAAAACCGGGATTATTCAATGGTTTAGGGATGAGGGCTTCAACAACAAAATCCGGATTAAGAAATTTGGTTCAGAATGGGACGTCACACCCTCTAAATTAAACACATTTCAATCTGACTACATTATCAAGCAGATTCAATTAAGGCTGGGTTCCATTGAACAAAGCAATCCGACAATGTTTGATTTGATTCATAACTTACTTGATCACTACTGCTTCGTCCGTTATCCGCTCTTCCCATCTGAAGATGAAGTGGATTTTGTAGTGGAGGCTTTAAAACAATTGGGACATGAGTATTTGCAGCTTCCTTATAACTATGATGGACATCCTGAAGAAGTTCATAAATATAAGGAAGAAATTGAACTTTGTGAACAGCATTATATGGTTCTTGTAGGGGAATGAAATCGTTAGACTTTTCATAATTCTTTTGAGGGATGGACAATTGTTGAAAGCACGAATCTTTATGTTATAATGTAGTGGTTGCATATGAGATTCGTGTATAGGTAGAATCATAGAATGAAACAATGATCGTCTACTGACGAAAAGGAAATTATAGATGTTGGAGGGAATTTTTATGTCAGCAAAGTGGGAAAAACAAGAAGGTAATCAGGGGACACTAACAGTTGAAGTGCCTGCTGAGGATTTCAACAATGCTTTAGATGAAGCATTCAAAAAAGTAGTAAAGCAAGTGCAGGTGCCAGGTTTCCGTAAAGGTAAAGTACCTCGTAAATTATTCGAACAACGTTTCGGAGTAGAATCACTTTATCAGGATGCTATTGATATCGTTCTTCCAAAAGCGTATTCAGACGCTGTAGAAGAAACTGGTATTGAGCCTGTAGACCGTCCTGAAGTGGATGTGCAGCAAATCGAAAAAGGAGAGCCGCTTGTATTTACTGCTGAAGTAACAGTAAAACCAGAAGTTAAACTGGGTGAATACAAAGGATTAACTTACGAAGAGCAAAGCACTGAAGTAACGGACGAAGACGTTGAAAACGAACTTCAGCAGCAGCAAGAGCGCCAAGCTGAACTTGTTGTGAAAGAAGACGGTGCAGTTGAAGATGGAGATACCGTTGTTATGGACTTTGAAGGTTTTGTCGATGGCGAAGCTTTTGAAGGCGGCCAGGCTGAGAACTATTCTCTTGAAATTGGTTCTGGTTCTTTCATTCCAGGATTTGAAGAACAGCTGGTTGGTAAGAAAACAGGAGAAGAAACTGATGTTACAGTGACGTTCCCTGAAGAATATCATGCAGAAGATCTTGCAGGTAAAGAAGCTACTTTCAAAGTAACGATTCACGAAGTAAAAGGAAAAGAACTTCCTGAACTTGATGATGAGTTTGCTAAAGATGTAGATGAAGAAGTTGAATCTCTGGATGAACTGAAGAAGAAAACTCGTGAGCGTTTGGAAGAGCAGAAGAAAACAGATGCTGAAAACCAAAAGCGCGACACTCTAGTTCAAAAGGCTTCTGAAAATGCAGAAGTAGAAATTCCACAATCCATGGTGGATACAGAACTTGACCGCATGGTCAGCGAGTTTGAACAACGCCTTCAAATGCAAGGCATGACGAAAGACATGTACTTCCAGTTCACTGGTCAAGATGAAGATGCTTTACGCGAACAAATGCAAGAAGATGCAGGCAAGCGTGTGAAAACAAATCTTACACTTGAAGCAATTGCTGAAGCTGAAAACGTTGAAGCTAACGAAGAAGACGTGAATGCTGAGCTTGAAAAGATGGCTTCCACGTATCAGACTGACGTAGCTCAACTAACACAAATGCTTGGCGGTAACACGGACATGGTCAAAGAAGACTTAAAAGTCCGTAAAGCAATTGACGTGTTAGCTGAAAATAGTAAACCTGAATAATAAAAATAGAAGACAAGGGGACTTAGGCACCCCTTGTCTTCTCCTATATTTTTCGTTCCTTATAAAATCTAGTTTTATCGAAGATGATGAATGAATATCTCTTGTTTTTACATATAATATAGATATACCTATCAGTTGACTTCTAAGTTATATGTCTACATAATGAGGTTGATGTAATAGTATTCGCACACCTCTCTATGGGTATTGCTTTTTTGTTTGTCGTTAATCTGGTATGATGGGCAAAAGAAACGGATGCACAGCAGCCACGATTGAGCAGTCGCAATCAACTATTGCGTCATTTTATAAAGGGGTGAAGGTTATGTTTAAATTTAATGAAGAAAAAGGACAATTGAAATGTTCTTTCTGTGGGAAAAGTCAAGAGCAAGTTAGAAAATTAGTGGCTGGCCCTGGCGTATATATATGTGATGAGTGTATTGAGCTATGTACAGAAATCGTAGAAGAAGAGCTGGGCAATGAAGAGGAAGTGGAATTTAAAGAAGTTCCAAAACCTCAGGAAATACGCGGAATTCTGAACGACTACGTCATCGGGCAGGATCAAGCTAAGAAAAACTTATCAGTAGCTGTTTACAATCACTACAAGCGTATTAACGCTGGAGTAAAAAATGATGATGTAGAACTAGCTAAAAGTAACATTCTTATGCTTGGACCGACCGGGAGCGGTAAAACGTTGCTTGCTCAGACATTGGCTCGTATTTTGAATGTTCCATTTGCTATCGCAGATGCAACATCATTGACGGAAGCTGGATATGTAGGTGAAGATGTAGAAAACATTCTTCTCAAACTGATTCAAGCAGCTGATTACGATGTTGAAAAAGCAGAAAAAGGAATTATTTATATCGATGAGATTGATAAGGTAGCTCGGAAATCTGAGAACCCTTCCATCACTCGTGATGTTTCTGGTGAAGGTGTGCAGCAGGCACTGCTTAAGATTCTTGAGGGCACTCAAGCCAGCGTTCCTCCACAAGGCGGAAGAAAGCATCCTCATCAAGAATTCATCCAGATCGATACGACTAACGTTCTATTTATCGTCGGTGGTGCATTTGATGGGATTGAGCAGATCATTAAACGCCGTTTAGGTAAAAAAGTTATAGGTTTCGGCTCAGGTCAAGTAGACGTAGACGCCGAGAAAAGTGAACTTTTAACAAAAGTTTTACCAGAAGACCTGCTTAGTTACGGTTTGATTCCTGAATTTATCGGCCGTCTTCCTGTAATTGGAAGCCTGGAGCAATTAGATGAGGAAGCACTCGTGGAAATTCTTACGGCTCCTAAGAATGCATTGGTCAAGCAGTATCAAAAGCTTCTGCAAATCGACCATGTGGAATTAGAGTTTGAAGAAGAAGCACTGCGTGAGATTGCGCGCTTAGCAATTGAACGTAAAACAGGCGCTCGTGGTCTCCGTTCAATCATCGAAGGAATCATGTTAGACGTTATGTACGAACTTCCATCAAGAGACGATATTGAAAAATGTGTCATAACGAAGGATACAGTTGTTGAAGAAAGCAGCTATCCTAAGTTGATTTTGACTGATGGTACGGTAGAAGATGAGAACAAGGAATCAGGTAAAGAGAGTGCTTAATTAAGCCTTTTAACATTTTTCGATTTTTTATGAAAACCGCGCTGCGATCAGTTTGTAGCGCGGTTTCTGCTGTACATAGGTTCTTTTTTAGCATGATTCACTGGCCGCGTGTTTATAATAGAACTAACGCTCGTAGTTTTTAAGTACGGCTATAGTCTTTAGACCTATTCCTTACGTTTTACTTTCCACTTGGATTTCTATATGATTAACATACAATTCGCATTATTTGGAGGTGCAATCCTTGTCAGAAAAACATAAAATACAGTTACCCCTCCTTCCTCTTAGAGGTCTTTTAGTGTACCCTTCGATGGTACTACACCTTGATGTAGGTAGAGACAAATCAGTTAATGCCTTAGAGCAAGCGATGATTGAAAACAACGAAATATTTCTCGTTTCACAAAAAGAAGTGAATATCGATGATCCCTCAGCAGAGGATATGTATGATATAGGTACAGTTGCGCGCGTGAAACAAATGGTTAAACTCCCTAACGGAACGAATCGAGTTCTTGTAGAAGGACTTTACCGAGCGAGTGTAGAACATATCCGCACAGGAGAAGAGTTTTATGAAGCGGATGTCGTAAGAGTAGAGGATATCCATGAAGATCATAACGAAGAAGAAGCTTTAATGCGTACTTTGCTCAATCAGTTTGAGCAGTATGTCAAAGTGTCTAAAAAGGTGAGTAAAGAGACGTATAATACTGTAGCGGATGTAGATGAACCAAGCCACCTGGCTGACATCGTGACCTCACATCTGCCAATAAAAATAAAAGAAAAGCAAAGCGTTCTTGAAACTGCTAACGTCAAGCAGCGTTTGAAGCATTTGATCGAATTGATCGGAAATGAACGAGACGTGCTTCAAATTGAACAAAAAATCGGACAGCGTGTTAAGAAATCGATGGAAAAAACGCAGAAAGAATACTATTTGCGTGAGCAGATGAAGGCCATCCAAAACGAACTCGGTGATAAAGATGGAAAGTCTGGAGAGGTTTCAGAGCTCAGGGAGAAAATTAAAGAAGCTAATATGCCTGAACGTGTAGAAAAGGTAGCAGAAAAGGAGCTGGGCCGTTATGAAAAGGTTCCACAAAGCTCTGCAGAAAGCTCTGTCATCCGTAATTATATCGAATGGCTGGTTTCTTTGCCGTGGACAACAGAAACAGAGGACAATTTAGATGTGAATCATGCGGAAACCATTCTGGATGAAGATCATTACGGCTTAGAAAAAGTGAAAGAGCGCGTACTGGAGTACTTAGCTGTGCAGCAGCTCACCAATTCGATTAAAGGGCCTATCCTTTGCTTAGTCGGCCCGCCCGGAGTAGGTAAAACCTCTCTGGCCAAGTCAATTGCAAGAGCGATCAACCGTAAGTTTGTGCGCGTGTCACTTGGAGGTGTCCGTGATGAAGCTGAAATACGTGGCCATCGACGTACGTATATTGGTGCGATGCCTGGTCGCGTTATCCAGGGGATGAAACGTGCTGAGACGGTAAACCCTGTCTTTTTATTGGATGAAATTGATAAGATGGCAAGTGATTTTCGCGGCGATCCGTCTTCCGCAATGCTTGAAGTACTTGATCCTGAGCAAAACAATACGTTCAGCGACCACTTCATTGAAGAACATTATGATCTATCTAACGTTATGTTCGTGGCTACCGCAAATACGATGAACTCGATACCCGGCCCATTGCTTGACCGTATGGAAGTCATATCAATTGCTGGATATACAGAGGTGGAGAAGCTTCATATCGCTAAAGAGCATTTGCTTCCTAAACAGATCAAGGAAAATGGCTTAACGAAAAGCAAAGTCCAGTTCAAAGATGAAGCGCTATTGAAGCTGATTCGTATGTATACGAGGGAAGCCGGCGTGCGTAATTTAGAAAGAGAATTGGCAGGCGTCTGCAGAAAAGCAGCGAAGATCATCGTCTCTGGCAAGAAAAAACGTGTCGTAGTAACTGAAAATCAGCTGGAGGAGCTTTTAGGGCGCCCTAAATTCCGTTATGGGCAAGCAGAGCTTGAAGATCAAGTCGGAGCTGCAACAGGATTGGCTTACACCTCTGCAGGAGGAGATACGCTATCCATTGAAGTTTCTATTTATCCTGGTAAAGGCAACCTGACCTTGACCGGTAAATTAGGCGATGTCATGAAAGAATCAGCACAGGCTGCGTTCAGCTATATCCGTACACGTGCTGACGATTTGAAAATTGATCGCGATTTTGTTGAAAAGAATGATATTCATATTCACGTTCCTGAAGGAGCTACACCTAAAGATGGCCCTTCAGCCGGTATTACCATGGCTACAGCCTTGGTCTCAGCCCTTACAGGAAGAGCTGTAAAGAAAGAGGTAGGCATGACTGGTGAAATCACTCTGCGCGGGCGTGTGCTCCCTATCGGAGGGCTGAAGGAAAAATCGTTAAGTGCTCATAGAGCAGGACTTACAAAAATCATTATTCCAGCAGATAACGAAAAAGATTTGGATGACATTCCTGAAAGCGTGAGGGAAGGTCTTACATTCATCCCGGTTAAACATTTGGATGAGGTGTTAGAACAAGCTTTAACGGAGGATAATCATGAAGGTTAACCAGGCAGATATCGTGATCAGTGCAGCGAGTAAAAAACAATATCCTAAAGATCTTATTCCGGAAATTGCGTTAGCTGGCCGTTCCAATGTAGGTAAGTCTTCATTTATTAATAAAATGATTTTAAGGAAAAATCTAGCCAGGACTTCTTCTAAACCAGGCAAAACGCAGACATTGAATTTTTATATCATCAATGATAAATTCCATTTTGTCGATGTTCCAGGCTATGGGTATGCGAAAGTGTCTAAAAAGGAAAGAGCTAAATGGGGAGAAATGATGGAAGAGTATTTCTCAGAACGAGAACAGCTTCGAGCGACTGCTCTTGTCATCGATATCCGCCATAAGCCGACTGAAGATGACTGCATGATGTATGATTTCCTCAAACACTTTGAGCTTCCTGTGATGGTCATTGCGACGAAACTAGATAAGATAAAAAAAGGTCAAAGAAAAAAACAGCTCCAATTGATTTCTTCAACGCTTCAGATGGAAGAAGAGGATCTGTTGATTCCTTTCTCCGCTGAAACTGGAGAGGGCAAGGATTTAGCATGGAGAAAAATGCTGGAGTATTTAAACATTTGAAAGTAACCACTCCTATTGGGGTGGTTTTTTTCTGAAGGTACGGAGGAGGCAGTCTTATGAATGAAGGCAGAGAGATGGTAACCGTAAAGAATCTAAATAAATATTTTGGTGATTTACACGTATTAAAAAACATAAATTTTAAAGTGAGGGAAAGTGAAGTAGTTTGCCTTATCGGCTCGAGTGGATCTGGCAAAAGTACACTGCTCCGGTGTCTAAATTTTTTAGAAATGCTTAACAGCGGCGTCGTCATGATTAAAGGACAAGCTGTAGACCCAAAGAAAAATAACTTAAATGACGTTCGTCAAAAAGTCGGGATGGTGTTTCAGCAATTTAATTTATTTCCTCATAAAACCGTCCTTGAAAATGTAACCGAAGCTCCTATTCAGGTGAAAAAGGAAAAAAAGACGGATGCTGAACAAGAAGCCCTGGCCTTACTGAAGAAGGTTGGGTTATTAGAAAAAGCGAACGATTATCCTTCTAAGCTTTCCGGAGGGCAGATGCAAAGAGTAGCGATTGCAAGAGCACTAGCCATGAAGCCGGAAATCATGCTGTTTGACGAACCAACTTCTGCTCTGGATCCGGAGCTCGTCGGTGAGGTCCTGCAGACAATTAAAACATTAGCGAGTGAAGGGATGACGATGGTCGTCGTAACTCATGAAATGGGATTTGCCAGAGAGGTCGCCGATCGTGTAGTTTATATGCATGAGGGTAGAATTGTAGAGGTTGGCGACCCTGAGGAGATTTTTGATCATCCAAAAGAGGAACGAACAAAAGCTTTCTTAAGCTCGATATTATAATAAAAAAGGCTGTAAAGTAATTCACTTCATAATTTGAAGAAGATGGTACATCACATTATCAAAAGGCGTCAGTGTCTTATTAAAATCTTAGTTGTTCCACTAATGCTCACTATTCTTGAAGACTCAGCTTCGAGATTTTGTATAAGGATATGGTGACTTCAGAAAACGGATCGCTTTCCGTGGGCATGTGGTGAGCTTCCTCGAGGGGCGGCGGGGAATGGGGAGACACCTGTGGGAAGAGAGTGCTTGGTGAACTCCCAAGGAAAGCGAGCCATTCCCCGCCGACCTGACCCCCTCACTCAATGTCTCGAAATCAATTCTTTCACTATCCTGCCAGTTTGTTCAAGACATAAAGAAAGCGTAGACGAAGTTAATTGCCCGTCTAATTTATTGCAACGTTAGTAATCTCAGCTCGAAAAGCTGATTAAGAACTATATAAAACAAAAAATGCCTAACAAATTGATAGACATTTCAGACTGCATTTTCTAGCTGCAATCGGGAATGGAAACCGTTATCCTATAAAAAATATCTCAGACTTATAAGATATCCCTGATTTTACAAAGTGCATCTATTTTCTTTTCATTAAAAATAGTCCTGCTGCAATTAGGACGACAGGCCAAAACTGTTCAATCCAGCCCGTCAATGTATATAAGAAGCTGAACCAACCGGGGTTTGACGTAGAGAAAAAACCGAAACCAGCTAATCCTAGTAATCCTAATGCTGGTAGAATCCCAGATTTCGATTTCGAATACTTAAGCAAAAAGCCGATACCGATAATTAAAGGATACATGGCCCAATGATCGATCCAAAATGAATAATGATTCTGTCCGTGAAAATGAACGCCCAGTCCTGTAAGTATAAAACCAGGGAGAATGTTCGTATAATCTTTTGACACATAGCTATGTATCAAAAAGGCAGCCCCAATTATGATAAGAATGGTAGGCCAAGAGTAAAATTGACTGAAATAGGGTATATTTAATTGGCGAAGAAGAAAATAAATGCCGAGACCAATCAATAGATAGCCAGCGAAAGAGTTTTGTTTTTTCAATGATAATTCCTCCATAAATACATAGCTGCAAAATGCTTTTCTTGCGCAATTTGTAATGATTTGTTATATTACAAACGGGTTATAAATTAGACTCGTTCTAAACAAATATCAATGATTAATGATTATAAGTTCATCCTAACATAAGGATTTCAAATTCTGTTCATATTTTTTCTCTAAAATTTCATTTTGTTCATGTTATAATGGTTTATATGTAACGGACTAGGAACGTTGAGATGGGGGTATTCGTAGTGCATATTTTAACAATAGGACTAAATTATAAAACAGCCCCTGTGGAAATTCGAGAAAAATTGACGTTTTCTGAAGACCACATTGAAGAGGCGATGCAGAAGCTGAGTACTCAAAAAAGTGTGCTGGAAAATGTCATTATATCTACCTGCAATCGTACGGAAATTTATGCAGTTGTAGATCAGCTTCATACTGGACGATATTATATTAAGAAATTTTTAGCTGATTGGTTTGAGATGGATAAAGAACAATTTTCTCCATTCTTATCGATCTATGAAGCGGATGGCGCGATGGAGCATTTGTTCCGTGTGACGTCAGGTCTCGATTCCATGGTATTAGGCGAAACTCAAATATTAGGACAAATAAAGCAAGCGTTTCAAAGAGCACAGGAAGCCGGAACGACGGGAACAATCTTTAACCAGCTTTTTAAACAAGGGGTTACGATGTCGAAAAAGGCTCATAAAGATACAGAAATTGGTGGAAATGCCGTCTCTGTAAGCTATGCCGCTGTGGAACTTGCCCGAAAGATTTTCGGAGATTTAGTTCATAAGCATATTGTAATTGTCGGTGCCGGAAAGATGGGCGAGCTTGCGGCTAAAAACCTGCACGGTTCAGGTGTGAAAAAAGTCACTGTATTAAACCGTACGTTATCCAAAGCACGAATGGTAGCGGAACAGTTCAATGGACAAGCCAGGACGATGGATAACCTTGAAGAAGTGTTGACGGATGCGGATATCGTGATAACATCAACAGGTTCTTCAGAATATGTCGTGACTAAAGAAAATATGGAGCCTATTCACAAGAAACGAAAAGGTAAGCCTTTGTTTTTCGTAGATATTGCCGTACCTCGAAATCTGGATCCGGCTATGGAAAACTTAGATAGTGTCTTTTTATATGATATTGATGATCTTCAAGGAATTGTTGATTCAAATTTGGCGGTCAGAAAGCAGGCAGCCGAAGAGATCGAAATCATGATTGAAGCAGAGATCGTAGCGTTTAAAGAATGGCTTCAGACGATAGGTGTTGTCCCTGTCATTTCAGCTCTGCGGGCTAAAGCGATGGGCATTCAGGCGGAAACGATGGAAAGCATTGAACGGAAAATGCCCGAGCTGACGGAGCGAGAAAGAAAAGTGTTGAACAAACACACGAAGAGCATCATCAATCAAATGCTTAAAGATCCTATTCTGCAAGTGAAAGAACTTAGTGCTAAACCAGAATCTGAGGAATCTTTGCGTCTTTTCACGCAAATTTTCGGCATTGAAGAAGAAGTGGAAAAGGAACTGGAAGAACAAGAGAGAAAAGCACAATCCACCGTAAAGTCGACGGATGAAGAAAATTTCACCTTTCCAGCTCTTCGTAAGATTGTGAATTCATAGGGTGGAGTCAGCGATGTTCGAGCTCAAATGGATTTATGAACTGATCCTTTTACTTTATGGACTGAGCTTAATAGGATATTTTATTGATTTCATTCAAAATAACCGGAAGGCTAATGTGTTTGCCTTCTGGTTACTTAGTTTGGTTTGGGGTTTGCAAACCTTTTTTTTATTGGCACAAGTCTTTATTAAAGAAAATTTACCGGTCATGAACGTTTATGATGGGCTCTATTTCTACGCATGGATCCTTGTCACTTTTTCCTTGATTATCAACCGTTTTTTCAGAGTGGATTTTCTTGTGTTTTTTACAAATCTATTAGGGTTCCTTGTGATGCTGCTTCATATTTCCACGCGTGCGCAAAGTGTAATGGATGATGAAGGAGTGGCATTGGTTCATGAGATGCTCGTCGTGCATATTACTCTGGCTCTCATTTCTTATGGATTTTTCACCCTGTCCTTCACTTTTTCACTAATGTATTTATTGCAGTACCGGCTGCTAAAACAGAAACAATGGAATGCTAAACTGTTTCGACTTGGAGACTTGACTAAACTCGATCATTTCTCTTATATAGCTGTCATACTTGGCATGCCTCTGCTATTGATCGCTTTGATTCTAGGAATCACGTGGGGGTATGTTTCTGAAGATACTTTTTATTGGTACGATTCTAAAACATTAGGTTCTATTCTCGTGCTGATCGTCTATGGGGTCTACTTGTTCCTTAGGGTTGTTAAAGGGTATCAGGGCAGGGCCATTTCACTCTTTAATAGTGCGGCATTTTTATTTTTATTGATTAACTTCTTTTTATTTGGATCGTTATCGAATTTTCATTTCTAAGCTGAGGAGGATGTAAGGTGCGTAAAATAGTCATTGGCTCGCGTAAAAGTAATTTGGCGATCACTCAAACTGAATGGGTAATCGACCAGTTGAAGAAAGTAGACCCTTCTTATGATTTTGAAATCAAGAGGATTTCTACAAAAGGGGATCGTGTCCTCGATGTCACCTTGTCTAAAGTAGGAGGGAAAGGTCTATTCATTAAAGAGATCGAACAAGCTATGTATGACGAAGAAATAGATATGGCTGTTCACAGTATGAAAGATATGCCATCTGAAGTCGCTGATGGCTTGACGATTGCTTCCATTCCTTTGCGTGAGGATCACAGAGATGCTTTCATTTCAAACGATCATGTAGCTTTGAAAGATCTTAAGGAGGGCGCTGTCGTAGGTACAAGCAGCTTGCGCAGAGGCTCTCAAATTAAAGCCTTCCGGCCGGATTTGGAAATTCAATGGATTCGTGGGAATATTGACACGCGGTTGAAAAAACTCAAAGAAGAAGATTTCGATGCGATCGTACTAGCTGCAGCAGGGCTTAAGCGTATGGGCTGGGATGATGAGCTAGTGACCGAATATTTAGAAGAAGATGTATGTGTTTCGGCAGTAGGTCAGGGTGCGCTGGCGCTGCAATGCAGAGAAACAGATACGGAGCTTCTGAATTTCCTTAAAAAAATTAATCATGAGTATACGGAAAAAACGGTTACAGCGGAACGCAAATTTCTTCATGATTTAAATGGAGGCTGTCAGGTGCCTATTGGTGGTTATGCTTATCTTGAAGGTGACAATGTCATTTTGACAGCTCTTGTAGGCAAACCAGATGGCTCGGCTATTCTTCATGAAAGGGTCAAAGGCAAGGACCCTGTAGAAGTAGGCAGAGAAGCAGCTGATCAACTAAAAGCACAAGGTGCTGTAAGCATAGTGGAGAAAGCGAAACAGGAGTACGGGCAGTAATGACCCTTCTAGAAGGCAAGAAAGTGTTAGTAACACGGGCTATAGAGCAATCGGAAGGTCTGCTTTTAAATCTGCAGGAATCGGGGGCTGAGGTCATCCATGAGCCCCTGATTCAATTTCAGTTCAATGAAAACATTAATAATAAATCGATTTTGACTAAACTTCACGATTTCAGCTGGGTTTTCTTAACAAGCTCTAATGGCGTGAAGTTTTTTTTCGAATGGATGAAGAGAAACGATCTCAGCCCCCCTTCCCAATGGCGATGGGCGGTCGTAGGTGATAAAACAAGGCAAACGCTCAGAGAGTTCGGTATACAGGCCGACTTTGTACCCGGTCAGTTTGAAGCTGAAGCTATGGCGGAGGAATATTTATCACTGTACAAGCATCCCGGTCCGACTCTATTTGTTCGCGGGAATTTATCAAAAGATACTCTTTTAAAATCATTTAGAGCCAAGGGCGTTCTTTTTGAAACATTCACTGTATATGATACCCTACTATTAAAAGAGTCGAATGACATACTTAACCATTTGAACACGTTGGATGCTCTTACATTTACCAGTCCTTCCACAATCCATGCTTTTATAAAAATTGTTGAAAATAGAAAAGCAGAGGCCTTACGTATTCCTTGTTTCTGTATCGGTTCAACGACTGCTGACGAAGCTTTTTCCGAGGGCTTTCAACAAGTGTATTTTCCGGACAGGTTTACAGTGGAGGATATGATTCAGCAAATGATCGATTATTTCACGAAAGAAGGTAAGTGAACATGAAAGATATGCAATTCAAAAGACATCGCCGCTTGAGAAAAACAGAATCTATGCGAGCACTGGTGCGGGAAACGCACCTGCGTAAAGAAGATCTTATCTACCCTATCTTTGTAGTGGAGGGTGAACAAATAAAAAACGCTGTAGCCTCTATGCCAGGAGTGCATCAAGTATCTCTTGATCATCTATCTGAGGAAATGAATGAACTTGAACAATTAGGCATCCGTTCTGTCATTTTGTTTGGAGTGCCTAATGAAAAGGATGAAGTGGGAAGCCAGGCTTATCACAATGAGGGAATCGTTCAGCAGGCAACTCGTCATGTAAAAGAAGCTCATCCATCTTTAACCGTAATTGCGGATACGTGTTTATGCCAATATACTGATCACGGCCACTGCGGTGTCGTACGAGACGGGGAAATCGCGAATGACGAATCTCTTGAACTTATTACTAAAACAGCTGTGAGCCAGGCTGAAGCGGGCGCGGATATCATCGCTCCTTCAAATATGATGGATGGATTTGTAGCAGCAATCAGAAAGGGGCTGGATGATGCAGGGTATAGCCATGTCCCCGTTATGTCCTATGCGGTTAAATATGCTTCTGCGTTTTATGGTCCATTTCGTGATGCTGCCCACAGCTCTCCGCAGTTCGGTGACCGCAGAGCCTATCAAATGGATCCAGCAAACCGTTTGGAAGCCATGAGAGAAGCAGAGTCTGATGTAGATGAGGGAGCAGACTTCCTTATAGTAAAGCCTGCCTTGTCATACCTTGATATTATGAGAGAGGTAAAGGACCGCTTTAATTTACCGCTGGTGGCTTATAATGTCAGTGGTGAATATTCAATGATCAAAGCAGCCGCAGCTAATGGCTGGGTGAATGAGGAAGAAATTGTGATGGAAAAGCTGACATCCATGAAGCGTGCAGGTGCTGATTTGATTATTACCTACTTTGCAAAAGATGCAGCTCGATATTTAGATAAGTAAAGGAAGAAAGGATGCTGTAAATGAAAAAATTCGAACGCTCTGTCGCCGCTTATAAAGAAGCCGTGGATTTAATGCCTGGAGGAGTGAACTCACCAGTACGTGCATTCAACTCGGTCAAGATGGATCCGATTTTTATGGAAAAAGGAAAAGGTTCGAAAATTGCAGATATCGATGGCAATGAATATATTGATTATGTATTGAGCTGGGGCCCTTTAATTTTGGGGCACGCAGACGATCGTGTCGTCGATTCATTAAAAAAAACGACGGAACTTGGAACCAGCTTTGGGGCACCTACTCAGGTGGAAAATGACTTAGCACAGCTGGTAATTGATCGAGTTCCTTCTATAGAAATGCTCCGGATGGTCAATTCTGGAACAGAAGCTACCATGAGTGCTCTTCGGGTAGCGAGAGGGTATACTGGGCGTGACAAAATCCTTAAATTCGAAGGGAATTATCATGGTCACGGGGATTCCCTTTTAATAAAAGCGGGTTCTGGTGTAGCTACACTAGGGCTACCTGACTCACCAGGTGTCCCGGCCTCTATTGCAGAGAATACTATTACGGTTCCTTATAATGATATGGAAAGCGTCAAGTATGTATTTGAGGAATTTGGCAAGGATTTAGCAGCTGTTATTATTGAACCTGTTTCAGGAAATATGGGGGTAGTTCCACCGCAAGAAGGCTTCTTGGAGCAGCTTCGCGAAATTACTGAGGATCATGGCACGTTGCTTATTTTTGATGAAGTAATGACCGGTTTTCGTGTCGGGTACGAAAGTGCTCAAGGTCACTTTGGAGTCACTCCTGATATGACTTGTCTCGGTAAAGTGATAGGCGGCGGCCTTCCGGTCGGTGCGTATGGTGGAAAGCGAAAAATCATGGAACGAGTAGCTCCTGTTGGCGACATTTATCAGGCAGGAACTCTATCTGGTAACCCTCTGGCAATGACCGCTGGGTATGAAACGTTGAAAGCTATGAACGAAGAAGCTTATCAAAAAATAGGAGAAAAAGTCGATCGACTTGTGGAAGGTTTCAAGGCTGCTGCTGAGAAATACAGCATTCCACTAACCGTAAATAGAGCTGGTTCAATGGTGGGTGTCTTTTTCAATGAAGATCCCGTGGTCAACTTTGAAACTGCAAATGCTTCTAATCTGGACATGTTCGCAAAATATTATCAAGGAATGATTGAAGAAGGTATTTTCCTTCCGCCTTCTCAATTTGAAGGATTGTTCTTATCTACCGCTCATACTGAGGAAGATATAGAAAAAACAATTAAAGCCGTGGAACAAGTTTTCAGTAATTTATAATTTCGCAAAAGGTTCTGTACTCCATTCCTTCAGCTGTGAGTAAACCACACAGATGAAATCAATTCAGCTGAATAGTCACCTATAAAAAATCGCTCTGTTTCGTTTTTTTGTTAAAGCTTAGTCGCTTACATTAAAACAATTGGAGCGATTTTTTATTATAAAAAATTAATTCGTGCGATCGTTGATTAGAGGTGTGATTTTTAACTGTTCATTGATCGTAATGAGGGGAAGGTGTTTTTAGGAATGGGCTCGCTTTCCTTGGGAGCTTGGTGAGTCTCTGGATTGTCAACACAAAACTAGACAATTTCATTAAGGTGTTTCTTCTTGAATTCTATAGGACTAAGGTAGTTGAGAGTGCCATGAATGCGAATATGATTGTACCAGTGGACATAATCAAATAAAGCCAGATCTAATTGTTCTTGAGATTCAAAGGTTTCTCCATAAACAAATTCTGTCTTAATCACCTTATAAGTAGCTTCAGCGACTGCATTATCATAAGGGCATCCTTTCATACTTAAAGAACGATCAATTTGAAAGGTTTCAAGTAAATCTTCAATGGCTTGATTCTTAAATTCACTTCCGCGATCCGTATGAAAAAGAGCTAATTCATCAAGGTTTCCATCTATTGAAGCGAAGGCTTTTTGAACCAGGGCTGCATCTTTTTGTGGGCCCGAGCTATAGCCGATAATTTCACGGTTATACAAATCCAAAATCGTACAGACATAATGCCATTTTGTGTGAACGCGCACATAAGTTAGGTCACTGACCACGACCTTACGAGCCTGGTCTTGAGTGAATTCACGATTCAACGTATTCCCTTGCTTTGACTCATTACACGCACTCTTCGTCGGTTTGAATTGAGCGATGGTGTATTTCGAGACAAGCCCCTGTTCTTTCATGATTCGCCCAATCCTTCGACGAGAGACCTGAGAGCCTTTTTTATGGAGCTCATGCTTGATTTTTCGAGTGCCGTAGTTTTGACGGCTTTCGTGAAAGATCTCGGTAATCTGAGACGTCAGATCATCCGCCTCAGAAGAGTCTTTTTCTTTCGCTTCATAATAAAATGTACTTTTAGGAAGTTGTAGGACGGCACACATTGCTGATACCGAGTAACGGTGACGGTTGTTCTGGATCACCTTTACTTTCGTCCCATGATCAGCGCCGCTTGCTTTAAAACATCAACCTCCATCATAAGACGCTGATTTTCTTTTTTCAGCCTGATATTTTCATTTTGTTCAGCTGTCCGGTTGTCTTCTTCCTTGAAAGAACCCGTATTTCTAAACTGACTAAGCCAACGATCAAAGGCGGAAGATGATAATTCGTATTCTTTTAAAATTTCTTTTCTCGGTTTTCCGTTTTCATTTAACTGCACCACTTGCTTCTTAAATTCATCAGTAAAGTTACGGCGATTCCTTGGGGTCATGTTTAGTCTCCTTGATTGAAATATTTAGTAAAGTGTAACTGACCTTAACGAAACTGTCCAAACAAGTGTAACCTTTCCACTCCTCGAGCTAACGCTCTGCGGGGCCTCATCAATCACTCTCTTCCTACAGGTGTCTCGCAATTCCCCGGAGCTTTTAGCGATGATTAAGTGGAACGAAAACTTCCGTTGCGTCCCTCTAAACATGTCGAAGCTGAGTCGATAAAGGAGAAAGACTACTTCTAAAACGTTCAGGATAGTTCCTTTTTCTTTTCCTAATGTATATCAAAGAAATTCATGCATACGTTTTAAGTAGGTGACTTTGTTGATTAATTAGGGGAGGGAATGGAATACATGCAAAACAATCAGGAATTTACATTTTATTTAGATGAGTCTCTGTGGTTCAAGGAAGGACAGGGAGTAAATGAATTATTAGGCATATCATTGGACCCTGATGTATCTATTACAGATTTAGGAGAAGAAGTAAGGCTTCATGGATTTGTCGTGCTGTCTGGGGAATATATACCGAACCCGGACATTGAGCCATACAGAAACCAAGATGCTATTCCTGTCGGTCGAGTATTGGAGGTAGCCGATGCAGAAGATGGAGTGGCAGAGTTTTCTCATTCATTTCCAGTTGAAATTACTGTAGCCAAAGATCGAGTCGATGATTTAGATGAAGTAGTAATAAACATTGAAAGTTTCGATTACGAATTACCTGAACCTGCAAACTTGAGTCTTCATGCTCAAATCAGCATGATGGGCATAAAACAAGAGCAAACGGCTGCCCCTGAAAAAGACGGTCACGAAATGATTACAATTGGCCCTGTCCGGTATACTGAAGAAGAAACGTTGACTGTAGATGAAGTGGATTTGAAGAAAGATTTTGAAGAAGAACCATTGCCAGTTGATGAAGTTTCCTTGTATGAAAATACTGAAGAAGACAGTCTAATGAATGAACGATATGAAACTTATGAGGAAAGCAGCAGGAAAGAGAAAACCCAAAGTTTATCAGAATTTTTCTATACAAATGAGAAAGAGATTGAGGAGACTGAATTAGTTGAGGATGAAGGTGATTCTGAAACATATGAGGTGGAGAATGTATCAAATGTAGAAGAAGAATCCTCGCCATCCGTCAACGGCTTCAAGCAGATATTCCAACACCTCTTTCCAAATAGAGATGAAACGTATACGCAAATGAAGATGTATATAGTACAAGAGGATGAAACCATTCAAATGATCGCTGAACGCTATGAGGTGCCTGTGAAACAGTTAGAGAAAGTGAATGGCGTAGAAGATGAAGTTTCACCAGGGCAAATTGTTTATATTCCGAATTAAATCCACTTCACTCGGAAAGCTAAGTGAAGACCTATACAGACCCCCAGCAATAAAACGTCAAGTGTGGTAGGGAAGATGACGGTTCTGATCAGCTGATAAATACAAATAGGTAACGTCGCTTTTTCAATGACATAGAGCCAATGACGACACCATGGAGGTAACCGATAACGGTACATTCTACTCATATAGACCACCTCTTTCTTTTAAATTTTAAAAATAGTTGACTTCCTAGTCGCATTCTATATACAATATGAATATTAACTACTATATGTGAAATGCCGTGAATGGGAAGAGTACATCAATCTCTCCTTCAGAGAAGAAAACATGAGCTGAGAGTTTTCTAGGAAAGAGATGGATGGAAGGTCGCCCGGGATGCAGCTTCTTTGAAGGTTCAGTAAAAGAAGCCGGTTAAAAGCCGTTATTTGTCATGAAGTGTACAGATGTAAATGTCTGTAAATGAAGGTGGTACCACGGAAACTCAGTCCTTTTCGTCCTTTTTAGGATGAAAGGGATTTTTTTGTTTTTACAGCAGGGTATGATTTGAAGGAGGAAATGAAATGGAGCATGAAAATGTGTCTATGCCGACGAAGTATGATCCGGCAGAAATTGAAAAGGACAGGTATCAATATTGGGTAGATGGTAAATTCTTTGAAGCCGATGGTGATAAGAACAAAGAGCCTTATACGGTCGTCATTCCACCGCCTAACGTCACGGGGAAACTGCACCTTGGTCATGCCTGGGATACTACATTGCAAGATATTCTGACGCGCGTGAAGCGCATGCAGGGTTATGATGTGCTATGGCTGCCGGGAATGGACCATGCAGGTATCGCTACGCAAGCTAAAGTAGAAGCTAAACTGAAAGAGCAAGGAACGTCCCGGTATGATTTAGGGCGAGAGGCTTTTCTTGATAAGTCTTGGGAATGGAAAAAAGAATACGCTCAGTTCATTCGAACGCAGTGGGAAAAGCTAGGACTTGGATTAGATTATTCCCGCGAAAGGTTCACCTTAGATGAAGGGCTTTCTGAAGCTGTAAAAGAAGTCTTTGTGAAACTTTATGAAAAGGACCTTATTTATCGGGGAGAATATATCATTAACTGGGATCCATCCACGCAAACGGCACTTTCTGATATCGAAGTGGAATATAAAGATGTCCAGGGTGCATTCTATCATATGCGTTATCCTTTAAAAGATGAAGAGGGATCGATAGAAATCGCTACGACTCGTCCGGAAACGATGCTTGGAGATACGGCGGTAGCCGTGCATCCTAAAGATGAGCGATATAAACATTTGATCGGCAAAAAAGCGGTGCTTCCTATCATCGGACGTGAAATTGAAATTGTAGCGGATGATTATGTTGATATGGAGTTCGGTTCAGGCGCTGTGAAAATTACTCCGGCTCATGACCCTAATGATTTCGAAATCGGTAACCGCCATAACTTAGAGCGCGTACTCGTTATGAACGAAGACGGTTCTATGAATGAAAATGCCGGCAAGTACAAAGGGATGGATCGCTTCGAATGTCGTAAGCAGCTCGTTAAGGATCTCGAAGCTAGCGGTGTTCTTTTTGAGATTGAAGAGCATATGCATTCGGTTGGTCACTCGGAAAGAAGCGGAGCTGTTGTAGAGCCATATTTGTCCACTCAATGGTTTGTTAATATGGAACCCCTTGCTAAAGAGGCGATCAAATTACAATCCGGCGATGATAAAGTCAGCTTTGTTCCTGACCGTTTTGAAAAAACTTACTTGAACTGGATGGAAAACATCCGTGACTGGTGTATTTCTCGTCAGCTTTGGTGGGGGCACCGCATTCCAGCATGGTATCACAAAGAAACAGGGGAGATACATGTAGGGAAAGAAGCTCCTAAGGATATCGAAAATTGGGAACAGGATGAAGATGTTCTCGATACATGGTTTTCATCCGCATTATGGCCTTTTTCTACAATGGGATGGCCTGATGAGAACAATGAAGATTTCAAACGGTACTTCCCGACGAATGTGCTAGTTACAGGCTACGATATTATTTTCTTCTGGGTAAGCCGCATGATCTTCCAGTCGATTGAATTTACAGATCGACGTCCATTTGAAGACGTACTGATCCATGGGCTCGTACGGGATGCGGAAGGCCGGAAGATGAGTAAATCTCTCGGAAACGGTGTAGATCCAATGGATGTCATAGAAAAGTATGGGGCAGACTCCCTTCGCTATTTCTTATCCACAGGATCATCACCAGGACAAGATTTGCGCTTTCAGTGGGAGAAGGTAGAATCGACGTGGAATTTTGCGAATAAAATTTGGAATGCGTCTCGTTTTGCTTTAATGAATATGGGCGATCTTAAATATGAAGACATCGATCTCTCAGGTGAAAAATCTGTAGCCGATGAATGGATTCTGACTCGCTTAAATCAGACCATTGAACAAGTCACAAAAAATATTGATCGCTATGAATTTGGTGAAGCTGGACGCCACCTATACAACTTTATTTGGGATGAATTTTGTGATTGGTATATAGAAATGGCGAAATTGCCGTTGTATGGAGAAGATGAAAACAGAATTCATACGACTCGCTCCATTTTAGCTTATACGCTGGACCAGATAATGCGGATGCTTCATCCATTCATGCCATTTATTACTGAAGAAATCTGGCAGCATCTGCCTCACAAAGGGGAGTCCATTACTCAAGCAGCATGGCCTAAAGTGGTCAAAGAATTTCACAGTGAGCAGGCAGTATCCGAAATGAATGGATTGGTCTCTATTATTCGTTCGGTAAGGAATATCCGTGCCGAGGTAGATACACCGATGTCTAAAGAAATCCAGCTTCTTATTCAGGCGAAAGATGAAGATGTTGTCAAGGAATTAGAGAAGAATCGCAGCTATCTAGAGCGTTTCTGCAATCCAAGCGAACTTACTATCGGTACAGACTTGCAAGCTCCAGAAAAGGCTATGTCAGCCGTCGTAACAGGAGCTGAGCTTTATTTACCTTTAGCAGGCCTGATCAATATCGATGATGAGATTAAACGTCTAGAAAAAGAATGGGATAAATGGGACAAAGAAGTAAATCGTGTCCAGAAAAAGCTGGCGAACGAAGGATTTGTCAGTAAAGCTCCAGACCATGTCGTCGAAGAAGAACGTAATAAAGAAAGTGATTATTTAGATAAACGATCGAAAGTTGAAGCAAGGATGAAAGAATTGAAAGCTTAAAAGGGAAAAGGAGGGTATTCAAAGGAATACTCTCCTCTTTTATGATACAAAAAAGTGAGGGATATCAGTGAATTACGAAGACTCTATCCAATGGATACACTCAAGAGAGAAGTTTAAATTCAAACCAGGATTAAAAAGAATGGAATGGATGATGGAGAAGCTGGGCCATCCGGAGAAACAGTTGAACTCCATACATATCGCAGGAACGAATGGAAAAGGATCGACCGTTTCATTTCTTAGAAATTTACTTCAGAAACAAGAGTATACCGTAGGGACTTTCACCTCTCCATACATCATCCGTTTTAATGAAAGAATGAGCATAAATGGAGATCCCATTTCTGATTACGAACTTGCCGATTTAGTTGAGGTGGTTAAACCACTCGCTGAGGAAGCGGGCCAAACTGAACTTGGGGAACCTACAGAGTTTGAAGTCATCACGGTAATAGCTATCCTGTATTTTAAAAATAAAGGCGTAGACTTTGCAGTATTTGAAACTGGGTTGGGCGGCCGCTATGATTCCACGAATGTCATACATCCGTTAGTGTCGATCATTACGAACATAGGTAAAGACCATACGCATATCCTTGGAGATTCGTACGAAGACATTTCCTATCAAAAGGCAGGCATCATAAAGAAGGAAACGCCTGTTCTGACTTGTGTAAAACAAAAGGATGCCCTGGAGGTCATAAAAAAAGAAGCAGCACTTCATCAAGCGGACCTCTTGATTGATGGGCAGGATTTCTCATCTGAATATTACGGAAGTTCAAGTGAGGGTGAAGTTTTTACTTTTCATATGAAAACGTACGACTCACCAGAGCTGGTCTCGAATTTGAAGGGCATTCACCAGGTGGCTAATGCTTCTCTTGCTCTTGGAGCTATTGAACAATTAAGGGGAATGGGCTTTCTTATCCAGCAGGATTTTTACCCTGAAGCTATATCGGCTACAACTTGGCCGGCTCGATTTGAAACAGTTCAGGAGGATCCTCGCGTCATTTTGGATGGAGCGCACAATGAAGAAGGAACTAAAGCCTTAGTAAGTACCATTGAAAATTATTTCCCGGACAAGACCATTTACCTATTGTATGCGGCAGTCGAAGGTAAACCTGTCCATAATATGTTAGAAAAGCTGCAGCCCATTGTTAAAGAAGCATGGTTCACACAATTTGATTTCCCGAAATCGCTTAAGGCCAAGGATTTAGAAGCTGATTCAATGATTGAACCCGCACATGTGGAAGAGGATTATAGAGAGGCTCTTAATCAAATACTCGGAAAAATGACAGGTGAGGATGTCCTAATAGTTTCAGGCTCTTTGTATTTTATTTCCGATATAAGGAAATGTTTTGAATAAAAAGTATGGCTATGATAATATGATAATTGTTTGAATATTCTTTTACTATTGTAGCGAGAGGGTGCAGCTCTATTGATAGCTAAACGAAAAAAGCTCGCCGTTTATGCTTCCTGGTTAGTCATTTGGCCAGCCGCGATCTACATACTTTTTTCGAATACACCATTAGAGCTTGCAGATTACAAAATAGATATTTTTGGATTCATCGTTTTGGCCTCCTTAGTGGCTTTATTTCCATTGCTGATGGGTGACCACCCTGTTTTTTTGACGAATGTAGTCAGCTTTGCTGCTTTTCTGTACTTCGGTCTCCTGGTAGAGGTGCTTGTTATACAGGCGGCCATCATATTCCTTATGCTCAAGCTCGGAGTCGGGCGGGTTGATTTTTTTCGTATTCCTTTGAATATGCTCATGTTTCTCATTATTTCCTTAGTCTCCGCTTATGTATATAATCTGTTAGGAGGAAATCACGGGAGCGACGCTTTGAGTACTGGAAGCGCTGCTGTTCCAGTAGTTGCGTACGTCGTTACTCACGTAGTAGTCAATCAGCTGCTTCTTCATATCATCTGGAGGCTTTTCTATGACCGGAAGCAAAAGCTGTTAGACAGCGGGGTATTATGGGAATTAATAAGTTTAATATTAATATCCCCCGTCGGACTTATGCTATATTTTGTTTACACGAAAATCGGTCCGACGGCCATTTATTTAGTCGGCTTTCCTTTTTTACTGCTTTCTATCATGTTAAGACAATTCCATAAAACGAGTCAGGTGAATTACTATTTACAGACTACTGGCGAAATTGGTCATGAACTTACAGGCAGTCTCGGTGTGAAAGAAGTGTTAGATGTCTTCGTTAAGAGGGTAACTGAGCTGCTTCCGGTTGATTATATGTATGTTTTTGACGTGACACATGGCAACTCGCTAAAATTAATTAGATATTACAACCGGTTTCACAAGGATGAAATTCCTGACCTTAATCTGGTAGAGAATCAAAGCATCAGTGGAGATACTTGTAAGCGTGGCAAAGGAAAGCATTACCATAACAGAAAAAAGTGGAGACATTTGAGCAACGCTTATACTCCGGAGAATGCTGAGAGCGTTTTGTCTATTCCCATAAGCCGTCAAAACGAAATAGTGGGTGTAATTACAATGTACTCGACTAGCCCCCGTGCGTTCTTTAAATATCAGTATATGATTTTGAACATACTGGGTGGTTATTTAGCTGTAGCCATAGAAAATGCTAGAAACTATAAAAAGACTAAAATGGAGAGTGAGCGCTGTCCTTTGACGTCTTTGTATAATTATCGATATTTTGAAAACCACCTCCAAATATTAGCAGATGAGTGGGAAAATGAACATACGAGTCAACCGGTCTCCCAAATTTTATTAGATATCGATCATTTTAAGTCTGTGAACGATCAGTATGGCCATGAAGCGGGGAATGAAATTTTATGCGAACTGGCTGTCCGACTAGAGCAAGTGATTGGCGATCGTGGAATTGTGGCACGTTATGGTGGCGAAGAGTTCGTTGCTTTGCTTCCAGGTATGACGGTTGAAGAATCTGTTCCTATGGCTGAGAAAATCCGGCAAACGATTTATGAAAAACCCTTCACCGCATATGAGCATATCTTAAAGGATAGAGAGCCCATTAGCATCCGTATATCTGCGAGTATCGGAGTAGCCTCCTACCCTGAACATTGTGAAGATATTCTTGAATTAACCCGTCATGCAGACCGGGCGATGTATGTAGGTGCTAAACAGAGGGGACGAAATCGAGTCGCCAGTTATGAAAAGTTGAAACAAGATGCTGTTACATAAGCTAATTTACATGATAAAAACTCTTAAAAATGAAAGTAGTATCTGAATAGATCCTCATAAAAAATCTCCCTTTTTCGTTTTTGTTAAGTTTAGTCACTGACATTAAAACGAGCAGGGCGATTTTTTTGTATAAAGCTATGTCGAACGTGATTTTTGATTTTTTATAATTGAGTAATACAACTATAAGTCAGGATTGTTCGTTGTATCCATACTTTAACTAACCATATTTGAACATTTCATCACTTAACTATGGGAATAAATCAGTTTTTCAACTTATTAAAAAAAAGGAAAAGAAGGCCTTGTAATTTATAACGCCTTCTTTTTCCTTTGATGCGTAAGTTTTATTGAGGGTGAGGAGTCTTCTTCACGCTTAGAACGATAACCGTAAACAGGATGAGCACCATTCCAAGAAGTTGAATGATGATTAAATGATCGCCGATTAGTAGAAAGCCGAATAATGAAGCTGTTACCGGTTCCACCATAGCCACCATTGAAGCGGTAGTTGGCGCAGTCCACTGAATGCCAATCACATAAAAGATAAATGAAATTCCAGCTCCCAGGATCCCCAATAAAACAAACCAGCCTAAATCGTTCGACTTTGCCACACTAGCAGCTTCATCTATGTCCGCAATAAGCAAAAGTACGAGACAAAATGCAAAGAACGCGATGGTTAACGTGGTCTGTGGCTTTCCGATGGAAGAGGCGTTCTTAAATCCGAATATAAATAATGCATAGGAAAGGCCGGCAGCAAGCCCGGATGCCACCCCTACAAAACCCACTGATATAGACTCCGCATTGTAAGCACCTGTAAGCATGATAATCCCCATAAGTACACCTGATATGCATCCCCATTTAAACCAAGTCGAACGTTCTATTTTTAATAAAAAAGAGATGACAAGGACGAACACCGGTGCGGTGTACATTAATGTAGCAGCAACAGCCACACTTGATGCTTGGATAGTGAGAAAATAAAAGGTGAAATTACCAGCAACACCAACACCCGCCAATAAGGACCAAATGCATAAGCGGGTAGAGGAGGTCCAATTTTGTTTAAAGCGTAAAAGAAACCATGCAAAAAAACATACAAAGCCAACAGCCCCTCTATAAAGTGAAATTACAATAGGGTCCCAGCCCTTGTTCATTAAAATATCTGCAATCCCCCCACTAACGCCCCAGAATATAGCTGCAAAAATAACTAAGCTTACACCTACAGATCTCACCGTTTGTATGCCTCCTAAAAAAAAATAATACAAAATTTAATCGACCTCTTAGAAATCTAAAGTGGACTTACTAACAATGGATAGTAAAGATCCAAACCATCTTCAGTAATTTCCTAATAAAATACATGTTTTTTTAGAAGGCATAAGTTCTTTACCAGTCAACTTAATCTTCACATGGAATATATATGCTGAACTCTGCGGTCAGAGGATAAAGTTTAAACAGTGAAAGCTGATACTTATTATTGAGTTTGATAGCTATTGGATTATTAAAAATTCGTTGTTAGAAGGGGGAAGCTGCTTTCTTTTTTGTTCTCTTATTGGTGTATCTAATCATTAATGGAAACTTAGATATTTTGATTTTCGAGAAAATGAAGGAGGTAGTAGAAATATAATAAACTCTCGTATGGTAAAAATTAGAAATTGCTTCCTAAGCGTAGCAGGGGCATGCCTTTTTTTCAACTAAAAAATAGAAAAAATTGATAATTATTGGTATATTCAGAATTAGACTAGTAGATCTCTATCATTCTTGCTCAGAGAAAGCGGAAGGATGTCGAGGTTAAGTTTTTAATAAATTAGTCCATATGGATAGAGGTATACATCTCATAATCCTAGTGATGGTGTTGAAGCTTTATGTTATACCTTCCAACACTATACGTGTTTACATGAACGCGCTTAAATAAAAAGTGGCTCATCAACTCTTTGGTAGTGGACTTAGAGATTTTACTGGCCATTTGGCAGCTTCAACTATTTTATTAGTTTTTAGGAGGAGATAGAATGTATTCAATAATGGCAAGTGGAATATTTTTAGGTTTGTTGATTTTTAGCTTCTTCTTTATCATTTCAAAATTTAAAAAGCAGTATTACTTGGCACCACTGCTGACATTTATAACAGCTTTAACCATTGTTTTCTATAGTCTTTTCTTTGTAAGAGGATTTGAAGGCATGGGTTATATATTTCTAGCAGGAGGTATCTTTCTAATTAGTTTATTGGGCACGATGGTACTACCTTTATTGACTAAATCGTCTAAACTTACAAAGGTTTCAATTGGTGATAAAATCGGTCTTTTCGTACTCCCGGTGTTCTTTTTCACCACCATATTCTTTGTAACTTTAAATGATGCTGATGATTATTGGATTAATGAAGAAGGACATATGAGCGTCCAGGAGGACACGAAAAATCACTATCGTGTTTCAACGATTTCAGAAGGAAACAAAGAAATTTTCATAAGACTTGGTGAAGAGTATATCGGTAAGAAAATTGAAGTCGAGGAAATCGACCAAAACGAAAGTACAGAGGTTGTTTTAAGTATGGTTGAGGACGAAAATGCCCCCAAAAAATCTCCATTTATTTTTATAGGGCTCAATGAAATCAAAGAACCTTTAACCGTGCGTACGACAGAAGGAGAAGAATTTCAGTCAGATCTTGAGATGGCTAATGAATAGAGAAATATATGTATAAAAAACCAAAAAGAATGCTTGTGGAATTTATGAAAGATTAGAGTTCATATACCCTTGGCTCTGATTTATTGGTGTTAATATTTGAAATTTCCTTCACTCTGACCATATTGAATTAGAAGATGGGACCGTGTATGAGGACGGTGTAGATTGGATAGACGAAAAAGAATACGAAAAAGGAGAAAGAATAGGAGAAATTAAAAAAGGAATGGCAACTGAAACTCCTATTGGTGCTGAAATCTATAAAACTAAAGAGAAATCCCCTGTACTCATCTTAGAATATAACGGAATTTCTAAAAGATATTTGATACAAACGGGAGAATAACCTTGGTTCAAGTCCTGGTGTATAGGGGCAATGCTCCAACAGCCATGTCTGTTTTTTTATTCATAATGCTAGTTGTAAAAATTCACAATAGAGATAAAAGAAATATTTGAAACTCATACCTTGAATAATCGTATTTGTATGTAAGTTAGCTTTTTTTATCAGGTGCTATATAATTTGTTTTTTCAACATTCAATAAGTTAGCGCGAATATATCTGTAGTAATTAGGAATGAAAATGTGGTGAATTATCAAGAATTAAGGGGCAGGAAAAATATGGATATATCTATTTGGACCGCCGAGAAAAACGATTATGAGCCATTGCTGCGTTTATTTAAGCAAGTTCATGAAATGCATGTTGCTGAAAGACCAGATTTATATAAAAAGAATTCAACTCCAGTCGAGCAAGAGTTCTTTGAAAGCCAGTTAATTAATAACCAACAGCAAATTTTTGTGGATCTCATAGGGAATGATATCGTCGGAGTTATAGTTACTAAGGAAGAAGTAACGCCTGAAAATTCTTTTGTGATTGCGAGGAAAGTATTATTTTTAAATAGTTTATGTGTTGATGAAACGCATAGAAAGAAGGTTTCGGAAAAAAACTAACTACATACGTTTTTGATTTTGGAAGAAGCCTCAGAGTTGATAGTATTGAACTGGAAGTATCCGAGAAAAATACATCCGCAATCGAATTTTATAGGTCAATGGGGATGACGACAAAGAGTAGAAAAATGGAGATTAAATACAACTAAATCGTCAAGATGAAAAGTTAAAAACACCACTGATATGAATCAACGTCTAATCACTACATTCAAAAAGGGCAGCTGCCTCCTTCTTCTATCGTGTGCGGTCCATTAATATACTCTTTTCCAATAACTTCTCCTTCGGCGCAAATGAACTCATTTTCACCATCTGAATACCCGATATTTTTGCGGAAAATAATGTCCCCTTTTGCTATCAGTGATGTATTGTTTTGGAAATACCCGGTTTCATTGAAAGTGATATTACCTTCAGATTTAACAGAACTATTGCCATTTAAATTCGCCTGACTGTGAAAGGTTATGTTTCCTCCTGAAGACATGGACGCGTTGTTTTGAAATTGTGTCTTGCCGCGGATATCGATAGATCCGCCTGCGTACAAGTCGGCATTTCCTAGAAGGTATACTTTGTGTGTAAAAGCAGCACCCTCTGAGACGTACATTTCTACATTATTACCAATCCTAAAATCATTATTAGAGAATAGATATCCTCCTATGTTAAAAGTACCATTTGAAAAAGAAGTCATGGCTTGATCAAATCGAGTACTGCCAGATGTCTGCAGGGTAAAATTATTATTAAAGTTTGTGTTGTTCTTAAAATGTACGTTGTTTCCTTCAATCACCCCGCTGTTGAGGTTGAATTGGTTGTTGAACTGTATATTGTCACTTACCTTTAGTGTGCCTTGTTGTATACTGGCGTAGCCATCTACATATAAACTTTCACCAATTTCAACTAAAAGTTCATCACGGTAGCCATTAGTACCATTCATTGAAAATCCTTGTTTGGCGTGCACGAATTGAGCGAATGTCGTATGAAGGCAAGGACTTGTCCAACTAGCAAAAGTGATCGACAAAAGTGATACTGAGTCTTCATAATGGCACTGGCCGTTACCGTTTGAATTCATACGTTGGTAAGGCTCTCCATCTTTCACACTTAAGTCCTCAAACTGTTCACTGGTTGTAAAAATATTTTCTGGCTCTTCTTTTTCGTTTTGTTTTACTTCTACTTTTAAGTGGGAAGAGCTCCTGGGCATTATCACGGTAGAGGTTTTGTAATCTGAAGAATTTTGTTCTGTTGTAGAAACTGTCAAACCAATGCTTATAGGACTTTCGGTTGTAGTATTTATACAATCCCCTGGATTAGATAATGAAATATTCCCATTTTCAATGTATAATTCATTTATGTAAATGTGCTCATTACTTAAGACTCTATCATTATTTACATATAATTGAAGTTCGTTATCAAAACAGATTTCAGCAGGTTGGTTTTTAGTTTCTTCCCTTATTTGGGATAGTAATAGATTGGACTGCTGCTTTAAATCTATTTGACTTTCCACACTGCTCGATGAGTTGATCGACTGTACAAAAAAAGAGCCCGTAATGGTTAAGATAATGCCTGCAAAGGCTAAAGCAGCTAATAGTTCAATTAGGGTCACACCTCGATTATTATTTAAAAAGTTCTGTCTCATACTGGTTCTCCTAACTAGACAAAAGTAGTGGTGATATTATGAATGCCGAAGAAGATGGCTTCACTTTAATTGAAGTGTTGGCTGTAATAACATTGGTAGGGATCATAGCGACAGTGTTTCTTGCCGTTTTTTCTAATTATGCTGCATCCACCAATCGAGTCGAAAGTGAGCTTGATGCAACAAATCTTGCACAAGAAGTCGCTTTTCATGCGGGACAGTCGGAGCAGATCGTAAGCCAGGACCCTGCTGCATGTGAATCAAATAGTGAAGATCAGCAAGTGAATGTAAGTTCTTTATCTAATATAAACAGTCAATTTGAATCAGATGGTTCTAACCGATTATATTACACATCTTCTCAAAATCAAACCTATGACCTAGTTGTGAATCTATGTCAGGACGAAGCGGAAAAAGGATTGGTCGTACGTATGAAAGTTGAGGTGTATCGAACTTTACAAAGCGGTGATTTATCCCTTGTAACAGAAGTGTACCAATACATAGATGAAGAGGTGAATCCCTCGTGAAACTTTTTAGCAATGAGCGGGGCGCTGCTTTAATTATGGTTTTATTCCTTATCGTTTTCATGGGACTTCTATTTACGGTGGCTGGATTTCAATTGACCTCCACAGGTAAACAGGTCACTCTCTCGCAAAAGCACCTGCAAGCTGAAAACCTGGCTGTGATGGGCCAGGATTACTTCCAAGCTTATCTAAATAGGATAGAACCAGAAATTGTTGAAGGAGATACCTCGCAGCAAATTTTAGAGTATTGGGGAAGCGAAACGACGATAACCATGGATGACGCATCCCTGCAAACAGAATATACGGTCCGCGTTTTTGAACATCCTAACGAACCTAATAAACTTCAATACGAAAGTATAGGCAGGTCAGGAGAAGTTGAGGAAGTTATAGAAGGCACTGTAACTATTAAATCAGCAGAATAAAAACAACTTTATAAACAGCTCCATTTAATCAATTTACAGAAGGAAATCATCATCCTTCTTCATAATTGTTAACTGCAGTGCTTGGAAGTTTAAGTAAGGTTAGGAGGAAGTGGCATGCAGATCATATTCTTTGTTTTATCTATGATTGTCGTTATTGCTTTAATAACCATCTATCGATCGGGAGCTGAAAGACAAAGTCTATTTCTTCTGTTCGGAGCGGCAGTCTCAGTGAGTATAATTATCATTTTTGCTAATACGATATTCCACATATGGGGCACAGTATTGCTTGGAAGTATTCTCATCATTTCAACTTACATAATGATTAGAGGTAAAATTCTTGAAGTCTCTCAAGAAGAGAGTTTAGACGAAATCGAGCCAGTAGATGTACGAGTAAATAGAATAAATGATCAATATAAGCAAAAGGGATCCTCTTTTTTGAGTGAACAAAACACGGCATCCAAAAAAGAAAGCGTCAAAGAACCTGAGCGAGTATCTTTTAATCAATTGAAAGTAAACAATGAAGCATTCGATATTGAAGAAGAATGGTTTTCTGAGCGAACACTTCCTGACGCTCAGCAGGAAGATAAGAATCCCATTCATATTACTGAGGTAGAGGATCGGTTAGAAGCCATTTTTGAGGAAGAGGAAGAAAAATCTAATGAAAATAAAGTTATAGAATATGTCACAGCTCCGGAACAAGAGAAGACAGAGGTCGAAGATTATGAGATTGCAGAAATTAATGTCGATGTCCCGCAAAGAAGGATGAGGTGATTAAGGTGGGCCAATGGAAAGGTTTAATCATCATGACGAGCATGGTACTCTTCATATTAATAATTACGTATGGAGGACCCCTTGGCTGGCAGATCGTATCAGGTGAGCACGGAAAGTTTGCTACGGGCACTCAAATAGCTGGAGTGAGTGTTGAAGATATGGATCAAGAAGAAGCCGCCGAAAAATTGGAATATCAATTCTCCAAATGGAAGAAAAACCATCTTATCGAGATAGAAACGCAGGAGAATACATTACGTTTTCAGGATTCTTTTTTGACTTTATCTACAGAAGCTTCATTACATAATAGTGAGAGCGGGGAAAATACTGCTGCAGTTATTAAAGTAGACCGCTCTCATCTCGATGATTTTAAAAAAAGTACGGGGAAAAACATCAGCGATAATTTATTACCAGAAGAGCTTGTCGCTCAAGTTGAAACTGACGCATCAACACTTCCGGAAAACTTGCCTGCCTATTCCGTTTATGAATTTTTACCACCTGATGTAGAGGCTTTATATGAAACGATTTCTACTGCAGAAATCAATATTAAGGATAGAGAACAGCTAGCGGAATTTTTGGACAAGCTAGGTTCCGTGTCCTTAGAACCTGGAAACAGCTTTTCCATTATTGACACTATTGAATCCCTTCCTGTATCCATCGATGAGGAAGATGAACACCGATTAGCAACCGCTGTCTATACAGCCGTTCTCAATACAAACTTTTCGATCGATGAAAGACAAATAAGCCAGCAGCTCCCTGATTTCGCAGATATAGGAAAAGAAGCAGCTATTGATTTTGATAAATCACACGACCTTTCTTTTACGAACCCGAATGAATACACTTATGATCTGGTGTTCTCAATAATCGACAACCGGCTAATATTGGAAATTCGGGGCTATCCTCTGGGGAGTAAAGTCCAAACGCATACCGAAGAAGAAAAAGAAATTCCATCCCGGACAGTTGTTGAATATTCTGTTGATCTCAATGAACAGGAAATTAAGGTTGAAGAAGAAGGACAACCTGGCAGAAGCGCAGTGACAACAAGAGTCATTTCGGATGAAAATGGTGAACGAACGGAAAAAATGGGCCGTGATTATTACCCCCCTGTGAATCGTATAGAAGTCCGAAGCAGTTTACTTAAAGAAAACACAATGGACGAAGAAGAGATGGAAGAAGATTTTCCTGCCTCTGACAGCGATCCCTCTTCAGCTGAGAGAAATGATTCAGATACTGATGGTCCACAGAGTGAGGTGGAGGAGACTATTGAAGAATCCAACCCTTCACTTGAAGAAGACGAAAATAGGGATGAAGAGAAAGAAAGTGGAGGAATTTGGGAAAATGAAGATGAAGTTTTGTACTTTAAGTAAACTTCGAAGGAGGCCCCTATGAAAAGAAAAAGGCTTGGTGATATTTTAAAAGAGACAGGGCTGGTGTCTGAACAGGAAATCAATGACACCCTGCTTATCAAGAAGGATAAACAGAAACTCGGTGATGCCCTCCTGGAGAGAGGATTGATTACTGAACAACAGCTGATAGAGGTACTCGAATTCCAGTTAGGCGTCCCTCACGTTTCTCTCTATCGTTATCCGATTGATTCAAGTTTAATGAATATAGTTGATAAAGAATTTGCTGCGAGAAATATCGTGATGCCCTTAAAGAAAGAAAACAATATTATGACCCTCGCTATGAGTGATCCGATGGACTACTATGCGATTGATGATTTACAAATCAGCACCGGCTTCCAAATTTCACCTGTGATCGCCGCACGTGAAGAGATTTTGCATACCATCAACAAGTATTATGGAATGAGTCAGAAGGAGGAAGAGGTAACGGGAGGTGACGATGACCAATCGCCTGCGATTCGCATTGTTGACCAGATTCTGCAAACCGGGATCCAACTGAAGGCAAGTGATATTCATATTGACCCCCAGGATACAAAAGTGCTCATAAGGTATCGAGTAGATGGTTTACTTCGCACAGAAAAAGCCTTATCCAAGTCCATACAAAACTCTTTAACAGCGCGTGTGAAAATCATGAGTAATCTGAATATAACGGAAAGCCGGCTGCCTCAAGACGGACGAATAAAAACAGATGTGAACTCCATCCCTGTTGACCTTAGAATATCTACCTTACCCACTGTTTTTGGTGAAAAAATAGTCATCAGGATTTTAGATTTGGGCAGTATTCTCAATAAACTGTCAGAATTGGGATTCAACAAAATTAATTATAAACGGTATTTGAAATTGATCGAACAACCCTCCGGCCTAATTTTGATCACTGGTCCAACAGGGTCTGGAAAATCTTCTACCCTCTACGCATCATTGAACCACCTTAATACAGATCAGCAAAATATCATTACGATCGAAGATCCTGTGGAGTATCAAATAGAGGGAGTCAATCAAGTGCAAGTGAAAACTTCGGTTGGTTTATCATTTTCAAAGGGATTACGCTCTGTGCTTCGCCAGGACCCGGATATCGTTATGGTTGGAGAGATCAGAGATTCTGAAACAGCTGAGATTGCTGTGCGTGCCTCTTTAACAGGACATCTCGTTTTATCCACTTTACATACAAACAGCGCTATAGCGACAATCCCGCGACTGATTGATATGGACATCGAGCCGTACTTAGTTGTATCTTCCTTATCGGGTATTGTAGCTCAGCGGCTCGTACGAAAAATTTGTCCGAACTGTATAAAAGAAATTGAACCGACTCCGATGGAAAAAGAGCCTTTTGAAAAAAGAGGTTTACCTATTGAAAAAATCTATAAGGGGGCCGGATGTGGCAATTGCCAGCACACGGGTTACCGGGGAAGGCTAGCGATTCAGGAGATTCTCGTCATCAACGATGATATCCGCCAAATGATGATGAACAATCAATCGATATCAAAAATAAAAGAATATGCATTGAAGAATGGAATGATTTTTTTAATTGACGATGGACTGTTAAAAGTTAAAAAAGGATTGACGACGATTGATGAAGTGTTGCGGGTGGCACTAAATGATTAGTACAGGAGGTGCTTTCATATGTTAGAACGTTTTGAAGAATTGTTGACAGCCGCATACAAATTAGAAGCTTCTGACATTCATCTTACGGTAGGGGTTCCTCCTGTATTCAGATTACACGGGGAACTAAAGCAATATGGAAAAGAAGTTCTTACGCCTGAAAGTATACAGGAAATGGCAGAGTCAATATTATCAGAAGAATCATGGAGGAAATTCAAAGATTCAGGAGAGCTTGATTTTTCTTATGGAATCCCAGGGATCTCCAGGTTCCGCATCAATGCCTATCATCAAAGAGGATGTATTTCTTTAGCTATCCGGATTGTACCGAAGGAGGTTCCGACCCTTGAAGATTTATCTATGCCGGATATATTAAAAAGCATCGCTAACTCCCCCCAGGGGCTGGTGCTAGTTACAGGTCCGACTGGAAGTGGTAAAAGTGCGACTCTAGCGGCGATGATCGATTATATGAATCATCATTCGAGAAGGCATGTCATTACACTTGAAGATCCAATTGAATACTTGCATTCTCATCATCATTGCATTATCGATCAACGGGAAATTGGATTCGATACGAAAAATTTCGCCAATGGGTTGAGAGCATGCCTGCGGCAGGATCCGGATGTCATTTTAGTCGGGGAGATGAGGGACTTAGAAACGATATCAACAGCTATTACTGCTGCGGAAACGGGGCATCTAGTTCTAGGAACGCTGCATACGACAGGGGCTTCAGCAACGATGGATCGCGTGATTGATGTTTTTCCACCTGAACAGCAGTCTCAAGTAAGAATTCAATTAGCCTCGGTATTACAAGCCATCGTTTCCCAACGTCTTTTCCAAACGAAAGATCGTAAAGGAAGAAAAGCTGCGACAGAAATATTAATGAATACCCCTGCCGTAAGGAATTTGATTAGAAATGAGAAGATCCATCAGATTCATAACATAATGCAGACAGCTAAATCTGAAGGCATGCATACGATGGAAATGTCTGTGAGACAGCTGTTGGATGAAGGTGAAATCTCAGAAGATCATGCAGGTCCATACATACAGGAGAGAGGCTGACAATGGCTCACTTCAAATACGAGGGTCGGAATAAGCAAGGCAGGAAGAAGAGTGGAAAAATTAGAGCGGAAAGCAAACAAGAGGCTCTGCAGTCATTAAGAGAATCCGGTATGTTCATAGCTCATATTGAAGAAATGGATGGATTTTTATATCAAGAAATTCGATTAGCCAAAAAGGTAAAGAGCCAGGATTTTGTTCTTTATTTACGTCAATTCGAAACGTTGATTGCAGCAGGGGTGTCCATTCTTGATTCGACTTATATTTTAATGGAGCAGAGCAATAGTAAGTCTTTAAAGAAGGTACTGCGTGATGTGGCCGAGGAGTTAGAAGCTGGGCATGCTTATTCGGATGCGGCAGATCGTCATCAAGATGTTTTTCCTGTCCTATTTATCAATATGGTTCGTGCAGGAGAGGCTGGGGGTAACCTTGATGAAGTTTTACAGCGTATGGCAAGTTATTATGAAAAGCAGCACGATTTAAAACAGAAGGTTATATCTGCGTTATCCTATCCGTTCGTGGTAGGTCTCATAGCATTCTCTATTGTGGTTTTCATGTTGAGCTATGTTGTTCCCAGATTTGAGGATATGTTCTTATCCTTCGGGAGTGATATTCCGCCCTTTACGCATTTTGTATTGAATATCGGCACATTTTTTGGAGTTTATTGGTGGTTAATGGTCACCGTCCCAGTCTTTTTAGTGATCGGATACCAGGCGGGCCAGCGTCACCCTGCGTTCGCTTATTATACAGACTACTATAAAATGAGAATACCGCTGTTTGGAAAACTCATTCAGAAGGCAGCTCTATCTAAAATGACCAGAACATTGAGCTCTTTGTTCAACAGTTCCGTGCCTATCCTTCAGTCTATTTACATCACAGAAAAAATTGTCGGAAATAAAGTAATTGAACAAGCTTTGAGAAAGAGCGCAGACTCTATGGAAAAAGGGGAGTCGATGGCTGAACCTTTCAGGGACCATTGGGCTATTCCTAACCTGGTCACCCAAATGATCATCATAGGAGAAAAAACGGGGGCTTTAGACCAGATGCTCAGCAAAGTTGCTGACTTTTATGAAAGAGAAATCGATCACACTACCGATCGCATCAAAACGTTGATAGAGCCTATCATGATCGTAGTATTAGCTGTCATGGTCGGCGGGATCGTTACAGCGGTAGCTGTGCCGATGTTTTCCATATTCGAGCAGATTTAGTGAAATTACACATTGATTTTATGTTTACTATAGTAAACACTTGGTTGATTTAGTAAAATAGAATTAGTTTATAAGTCATATGTTAGAGGTGCGATGAACAGAACTCTATACTTGGGCACTTGGAGGGCTGGGAGCAAGTAGTGCAACCGACCTGGCCATAATTGGCAATCATACTTTAGAAATGGGGAAAATGTATGTTTGAAAGATGGAAGAAAGCTTTAAAGAATCAAAAAGGCTTTACATTAGTGGAGCTGCTGGCGGTTATTGTCATTCTTGGAATTATAGCGGCGATCGCAGTACCGGCTATCGGAAATGTAATTGATAATTCAAAGTCGGATGCTCATGAAGCGAATGCGTCTTCTTTACGAGAAGCGGCAAGGTTATATGAAGTTACAGAAGACGTTGACGGTGAGACAATCACTTTGGCTGATTTGATTGAAGAAGAATATATAGACGGGGATGTAGAAAATCCTGACGGAGGTGTCTATAGCCAAACGGATAGTACGGTTAATTTGAGTAATGGTACCGTAACGTTAGACGGTGATATGGAATTTGAACAGGCAAGCTCTGAATAAAATAATTAGATCACTCAATATTGATGAAAGTCCCTCTTCATGGGGGATTTTCTTCTATACATAACCAAGGAGAGAACAATGACAACTTTTTTCATTCTATATTTTTTTATCTTAGGTACCATCTTAGGATCTTTTTACAATGTTGTAGGACTCCGTGTTCCAAAAGGAGAACTGTTCAAGGAAGACAGGTCTTACTGTCCTCACTGCCACCATTCATTAAGCTGGTATGAATTAATCCCCCTCTTATCCTTCACTCTTCAAAGCGGAAAGTGCCGTCATTGCCGACAGCGCATTTCTCCGATTTATCCTTTTATGGAACTCTTCAGCGGTCTGGCTTTTGCTGTAATTTTTTTATCTCTAGGCTTTCAGTTTGAACTTCTTCTCGCTCTATTATTGGTTTCGATGTTTCATATTATCGTGGTCAGTGACCTAAGATATATGATTATTCCAAATAAAGTGCTGGTTTTTTTTGCTTTTCTCATAATGATTTATCGCATAGTGGACCCAATAGACCCCTGGTGGGCATCACTTGCAGGCGGAGGGCTTGGTTTTGCAGGTACAGCTTTGATTATTATAGTCAGCCGAGGAGGTATGGGTGGTGGTGATATGAAGCTGTTTACAGTGATCGGATTAGCATTAGGGGTAAAACTTCTGATCGTGTCCTTTTTCTTAGCTGTATTGATTGGTACGGCCGCGAGCCTCATTTTAATGAGCTTGAAAGTGGTAGGAAGAAAGAACCCTATCCCTTTTGGACCATTCATTGCCATAGGGAGCCTCGCCTCTTATTTTTACGGAATTCGATTGATCAACTGGTATTTAGGAAGCTTCTTCTAAGGAGGTATTTGATGTTAGGGTTGAAAAAAAGTAAACGGAGAATGAATATGATCATTAAGGAGCATACGATTCGGTATATCATCTCCACACCAAATGAAAGGGAGCGGATTTCCGATTTCGGCGAAGTGTTTTTACCTAATGATCTAATTGTTGAAGGTGTCATTACAGATGAGCGAAAGTTTATCATGCAGATAGAAGATATATTGATCGACCATAAATTAAAAGCCAGGGACTTATATTTTTGTGTGCCGGATGCGTCTGCTATCATCCGTCACCATTCATTACCCGATCAGATAAACTGGGATGAAATCAAAGGGTATCTATACTCGCAATTAGGAGAAACGGTGCACCTCCCATTTGAAGCTCCCGTATTTGACTTTGTAAAGCTCGGGATGGCGGATGGTGAGAAACACATTCTATTTGTCGCTTACCCTGAAGAACGACTGGAACAGCTGAGGTCAAGCTTTAAGGAAGCGAAACTTATTCCAAAAGCTGCGGATTTATCTTCTCTTTCAACCTATCGATTTTATGAGGAACAAAATGAGGTGTCAGAGGGTGAGCACAATTTGATGGTGGAATGGAATGCAGATGGAATCATGTTGACCTTTTTTCATGACGGTATTCCGCAATTTTCACGTCAAATGAAATCCACTTTGGATCGTAATGGTTGGAAGGTGAGAAGTGAGGGAGAGAAAACCTGGGTTCGTTGGGAAGGAGAACTCGATTCACTAAGGAATTATGTTCGTGAGCAACTTAAGGAGATTACCAAAATCTTGAGTTTTTATAAGTTTTCGGTGAAAGAAGGGGAGGCTGATATCTCAAAGGTCATCCTTTCAGGAGATTGGTGTTACCGAAAAGAATTAGAAGAGCAGTTGGAAGACTTTCTAAAAATTCCTGTGCAATGGATGAAACTCTCTGGATTGAATGTAGAGCTGCCCAACCACTTTGTCGATGCGGTAGGATTGTCTTATAAAAAGTAGGTTATTAAGCTTGGAGTGTTCACTATGATGGTCGATATTAATTTATTAGAAGAGAAAGAAAAGAAAAACCGGACGCCCTTGTTCATCATTATAGCTGCTATGTCAGCTGCTTTGATCATGTTCGTCATATTTATGTTGAGTTCACAGCAACTGACAAAAGAAAGAGACCTTAACACGGAACGTATTGAGCAGCTGCACCAGGCGCAGGAAAAAATGCAACTGACTATGACAGGTGAAAAAGCGGAAGCAGAGGACAAGTTACAAGAAGCGCACGATGGCATAATGGATTCTGCCGTTCCGACTGTTCCTGCTTTGGAAAAAATGATTGGATTGCTTCCCGAACGAGGCTACATAGAAAATTATATTTTGATGGATCGATCCGTGGAAGTACAGGTGAGGTTTGACTCTTTTCAGCAAGCTGCTGCTTATACGGATGCTTTACTATATGACCCTTTATTTGAAAATGTAGAATTAGTGGATATATTATCTTCAGAAACAGAAGCGGATTTGGACTCTTTTGAATACAGGACAGGTTATTCTGCTTCTTACTCTTTGAATATCGCCTCCAAAATGAATAATGATGGGGAGGTGGAGTAAGTGCTGCACTGGAATAAAACTTACACCTTGATCCTAGCGGCCGTAATGATAGGTTTGTTTGGCTTAGGGTTCCTTTTACACGACGTATTTATAAAAGGAAAACAAGAAGAAGTCCAAAGTCTCCGCAATACATTAAGCAATGAACAAGAGATTTTAGAGGAGCTGCAGAAGCGAGAGAATGCCAGCAAGACCACCCCAAATCTACGAGAACTTTTAGTTAGTCTGCCTGTTACTAAAAAAACGGATCAACTGCTTATCGCATTGGAGCGTGCCGAGAGTGTCTCTGATAGTTTGATTAATAGCGTGACTGCTCAAAGTGCTGGGACAGTTCCTCGGGAAACGCCGAATGAAGAAGGGGCGCAAAGTTCCCTGCCAGAAGGAGTGCAAAAGCTTAGCTATGAAGTTGAGGTTTTGACAGATGGTTTTTCAGACTTTTTAATATTTCTTGAGGAATTGTCGAATGACGATCGTATTTTGATAGTGGATGCTATCAGCTTCGAAGATTCTGTGCCTGAAGGATATGAGTCGGATGTGAAAAGCTATTTTGTTACAGTTTCTGCTTTCTTTCAGCCTGACATTGGGGAATTGGAAAGCGAGCAGCCCTCTCAGAAATATGACGAAGAATCAAATAAAATAAATCCATTTTAATGATAATGGGAAGGAAGAGGCTAACGGATGAGTCTCTTTTTTTCTTGCGGAATTTGCTGTCGAAAACTTAATGACAAAATCCAACCCCATTTTTAATATGCTTATGTTAGATTGATAAAAATGGTAAGGGAGAGGGCAGGATGGCAGAAAAAAATAAAATAGTGATTTCATTCAACCGTGATCAAGAACAAACAAAAAAAGAAATTGTACAAGCTCAGGAAGAGCAGGCAGCTTCCCAAATTAAAAAGGTTCATCACATTCATGAAATAAAACGTCAGCCCAAATTTTCAAAATTTACCGCAGTTAAAAATAATGTGAATCCTTCTTACATGAAACATGTAAGCATATCCATAATGACGGCCATAGTCGTGAGCGTTTTTCTTGGCTTTATTTTATTAAAGTTGTTTGTTTCAGTAACTGAAGAATCGGCTCCTGCTGCTGAGTCATTGACCGAGGGGAGCAAAGCCGAAGTTACATCAGCAGCCCAGGTTCCTGTGAAGCTTCCTGAGCTCGAGACGCAAGTTGTGCAAAGTGGTGTGTTTACGAGCGAAGAAACTGCACTGGAGTGGCAGAAGGATTTATCTGATAAATCGCTGCCTTCCCTTATATGGAAGCAAAGTGACCAGTACTTTCTGCTATCAGGAACCAGTGACCTTGATGATGGGATTCAATCATTGTCTGGTGAATTGACGAAACTAGATGTACCTACTTATATAAAAAACTGGAATGTGCCGGCTGCTGATTTGATGATCACAGAAAACAATGCCGCCGTGGCCGAAACTATTATTACTCATTTAGAAAATAATACACTGCACACGGTACCAGTCGAGGAACGAAAGGCATTGCTTGAGAAATGGGATGATTCAGCTGCGGGGGAGGAAAAGGTACGTAAAGCTTTCGACGGCTGGGTGAATGAACAAGCGAATGGTCTTACTTGGCTGGAGTTTGCCAAGGCCTTTGAATCTTTGTAGAGTTTATATAAATTTTATAAATTTCATAGGTATAATTCGTTCAATCTGAGTATTTTCTATGTTAATAAGTTAATGTTATCTCATTCATATCCTTCAAATCTTCATATTTACCTGGTCTATGAATAAGCCATTTTTTTATACACTATAGGTACCTCAATGAGGAATAGAAGAGAAAGGATATGGTAATAGAATGACAACCAGCAGTGTGATGATACGTGATCTACCAAAGGAGGACCGTCCTCGGGAAAGGCTGCTTAAATTAGGTGCGTCCCACCTTTCCAATCAGGAACTGTTGGCGATTCTTCTTGGAAGCGGGACCAGGCAGGAGTCGGTAACGGATCTAGCCCATAGGATACTTAGTCATTTCGAAGGGATTATGTTATTGAAAGATGCGACAATCGAAGAACTGACAGCTATTCGTGGAATCGGGGCTGCGAAAGGGGTCCTGCTATTGTCAGCTATTGAGTTCGGCCGGAGGATTCAACATATGAAGCCTGTAGAACGCTATGTCATAAGAAGTCCAGAGGACGGAGCGGATTTTGTTATGGAGGAGATGAGAGATCTTAAACAAGAGCATTTCATTTGTCTGTTCCTTAATACAAAGAACCAGGTGATTCATAGACAGACGATTTTTATAGGAAGTCTTAACGCTTCCATCGTGCATCCAAGAGAGGTTTTTAAGGAAGCGGTTAAACGTTCAGCTGCCTCTATCATTTGTGCCCACAACCATCCCTCCGGCGACCCGACTCCTTCTCAGGAAGACATTCAGGTAACAAGGAGGTTAAATGAGTGCGGGAAAATGATCGGTATAGAACTGTTGGATCACTTAGTGATCGGGGATCGTACATTCATTTCCCTGAAAGAAAAAGGATACCTATAAGACTATCTATTTTTATGTATTTTTCGTATAATTGAATAAATGAAAAAAATAAGCGCCTTTTATAAGTTTTTCTTATAATATGGCGCTTCTTCTGATGATATTTAGTTATACATCTTGTTATGGATAAGGTTTAGAAAGGGAGATATAATTGGGCTTATTTGGTTTTTCGCAAGATTTAGGGATCGATTTAGGTACTGCAAATACATTGGTGTTTTTGAAAAATAAAGGCGTTATTTTACGAGAGCCTTCCGTGGTAGCTAAAAACAGCCAGACAGGCGTGATTGAAGCTGTTGGAAACGATGCCCGAAACATGATAGGACGTACACCGAATTACATAAATGTTATTCGTCCGATGAAAGATGGGGTAATCGCAGATTATGATACGACTGCACAAATGATGAATCATTATATTAAACAGGCGATTCGCACACGTTCATTTTTCGCTAGTAAGCCGAATGTCATGGTATGCGTGCCTTCAGGCATTACAATGGTTGAAGAACGGGCTGTTATTGATGCTACAAAACAAGCAGGAGCCAAAGAAGCTTTTCCTATTGCAGAGCCTTTTGCGGCTGCCATTGGAGCGGGACTGCCTGTCTGGGAACCTACAGGAAGCATGGTGGTGGATATAGGCGGTGGTACGACAGAAGTTGCCATCATTTCCCTTGGAGGTATTGTGACAAGCCAGTCCATACGAGTTGCCGGTGATGAAATGGACGAGGCCATCATCCAGCATGTTCGTAAGAAATATAATTTAATGATTGGAGAGCGTACGGCTGAAGACGTAAAAGTGGAGATTGGCGGAGCAGGCTCAGTCGAAGAAAGTGTGGAAATGGAGATACGCGGACGCGATCTTCTGAGCGGTCTTCCTAAAACAATTCAAGTACACTCAGAGGAGATTGTAGGAGCTTTGAAAGACACTGTAGACGCTATCATTGAAACTGTGAAAAACACATTAGAGAAAACACCTCCTGAACTTTCTGCTGATATCATGGAGAGAGGTATTGTGCTGACAGGCGGTGGAGCGTTACTGAACAATCTGGATCGGGTAATAAGTGAAGAAACAAACATGCCAGTATTCATCGCTGATGAACCTTTAGATTGCGTAGCCGTCGGAACAGGAAAGTCTCTTGAGTATATTCATCATTTCAGATCCCAGCCTAATGTAGCGGCACGTCCGAGTACGGATTAAGGAGTATTTTTATGCCTTCTTTGTTTCGTAGAAAAAGACTTATGACTGTACTTATCGGCTTTATCATACTTGTAGCACTTATCGGTTTTTCAATGAGGGACCGCAGTGAATTATCAGTTCCAGAGAAGTTCCTTCAGGATTCCGTCGGCTGGGTACAAACAGTGCTTTTAGCGCCAGTGCAGTTATTCGATGATTCTTACCAAAATATACAAAAAATGTTGAATGTGTATGATCAGAATGAAGTTTTGAAAACAAGGCTAGATGAATATAAAGGGCTTATTCAGGAGAACCAGCAGCTTCAAAAAGACAACGATGAGTTAAGAGCTGCTTTAGATAAAACGGAATCCTTACGTGATTATACGCCTATTCAATCTACAGTCATTGCACGAAGCTCCGATCGATGGTTTGAACAAATGACGATCAATAAAGGGGAAGAGCACGGGGTGGAGAAGGATATGGCTGTCATTACTAGTGAAGGTATGGTAGGTAAAATTATATCCGCCGGCTCCTTTCACTCCACCGTACAGCTATTGAGCGGCTTTGATGAATCCAATAAAATTTCCTCCTGGGTTGTCAGAGAGGACGAAGAGAACACGTTCGGCTTAATCGAAGGTTATGATAGTGAAAGCGGCCGGCTTCTTTTAGAAGGCATAAGTCTGGATGAAGAATTGGAAGAAGGGGATACCGTGATATCTTCCGGCCTGGGTGGTGTATTTCCTAGTGACTTGCGCATAGGGACCGTAGATGAGGTGGAAAATGACCAGTCTGGATTGACGAAAACCGCCTATGTAGAACCGTTTGCAGACTTATTCGATATTAGTCACGTAATTGTCGTAGACCGCGATGTTCAATCTACCAATGATGAGGAAGAAGAGGAAGGCGAAGGACAATGATACGTTTAACAATATCCTGCCTGCTTATTATATTGTTAGTGTTTCAAGGAATGGCGATGAGTTTATTACCCGCCAAAATCGCATATTCCGAATTATTGATGACTCCTCACTGGGTCTTATGTTTCGTACTAATTATTGCCATATTCTTTGATAAAGACGATACATATCACTGCGTATGGTATGGAATGATCTTCGGACTTTTGATTGATGTAGTATATACTGGGGTCCTCGGTGTTTATATGGTAACTTATACTATTGTCGCCTATGTCATTCACGGGGTTCATAAATGGGTGCACGAAACCTTCTTCGTTTCTTTGCTGCTTGCGATGGCTGGTGTAGGTTTGGCTGATGCTGTATTATATGTCATTTATTCTTTTGTTCAGATAACAGAAATGCCATGGTGGAATTATGTAGTCCTTAGACTGGTGCCCACCATATTGGCGAACGTCGTATTTTTTGTCTTTTTATATCCTCTTATGAAAAATAGAGTAGAACGCTGGTCTGACATGTGGAAAAGTACTTAATTAATCGGAGAAATGTCCAAGTTTTGAGGTGAAGGCCCGTGACAACGAATAGTCAAATGGTGACGATAAAAGGAACGAGAGATGGATTAACACTTCGGTTGAATGACCAATGCTCTTATGATGCTATACTCCAGGAGCTTGAAGAAAAGCTTTCAGTGAGCGGAACAGATGCTGATCAGCCGATGATACGTGTAACGATACAGTTAGGGAATCGATATCTTACGGACCAGCAAAAGAACAAGCTCAGGGACATTGTCCGAGAAAAACAGAAGCTTGTCGTTGAGCAGATCGAGTCGGACATTATTACAAAAGAAGAAGCGCTTGCTTGGAAAGAAAACAGCGAAATCACTCCTATAGTAAAAACTATCCGCTCTGGTCAAGTGGTCCAAGTCACTGGAGACTTGCTCTTGTTAGGCGATGTTAATCCAGGCGGGAAGGTGATTGCTACCGGCAACATTTTCGTATTAGGGAATTTGCGCGGAATTGCTCACGCTGGATATGAGGGGAACGCACAAACAGTAATAGCGGCTTCCTATATGAAGCCAAATCAGCTGAGAATTGCAGGACAGCTATCTAGAGCACCTGATCAGGATTCAGATGGCGTGTATATAGAATGTGGTTTTATCGATGAACAGGTCAACGTCATTCGTATAGCCCCTTTACAGGAAGTTATAAAGTTAAAACCGGATTTACTCAGTTTTGAAAGGAGAATGCTAAATGGGTGAAGCCATCGTAATCACCTCAGGAAAAGGCGGTGTTGGTAAAACAACGACGACTGCAAATTTAGGTACAGCATTAGCTCTCCAGAACAAGAAAGTTTGTTTAGTGGACACGGACATCGGGCTGCGTAATTTGGATGTCGTCATGGGATTGGAGAACCGAATCATTTACGACATTGTAGACGTCGTCGAAGAGCGCTGTAAAACGAAGCAGGCTCTCATAAAAGATAAACGGTTTGACTGCCTTCACCTATTGCCAGCCGCCCAGACTTCTGATAAATCAGCGGTCACACCTGAAAGGGTCAAAGCCATCGTTGATGAACTCAAGCAGGATTACGATTACGTCATCATCGATTGTCCAGCCGGTATTGAGCAGGGGTACAAAAATGCAGTCGCAGGAGCTGACAAAGCTATTGTGGTGACCACACCTGAAAAAGCGAGTGTCCGTGATGCTGATCGAATCATAGGTTTATTGGAGCAGGAAGAGCTGGAACCGCCGAAATTAGTGATTAATCGTATTCGCAATCATTTAATGAAAAATGGAGAAATGCTGGATGTCGACGAAATTGTCAATGTGCTATCCATTGATCTCTTAGGGATTGTTATAGACGATGATGCTGTCATTAGAGGATCGAATAAAGGTGAGCCTGTGGCTTTTACGCCAGATACTAAAGCGTCTATCGCTTATCGGAATATTGCAAGACGCATCTTAGGAGAATCTGTCCCTTTGATGAATTTAGAAGAAGACCCTGGCTTGATGACTAAAGTGAAAAAATTCTTCGGAATGCGTGCCTGACAGCTGCGAACCATAATTCGCAGCTGTTTTATTTTGTCTGCAAACATTTGTGGGGATTTTGCGACACGATGTAATCACAATGAGTCTATTCATATTCTCTCTCTTTACGCCATAAAATAATAAAAAGGCTGGGAGAGAAGGGATCAAGTGAAAAAGAATATAAATGATGTAAGAAAAAACATAGCAGAACGAAAAAGGAAAAAGGTTATAACCTCCCGCAAACCAACGACTCATAATGGGATCAGCGGACCGCAGGATGAAGAGATGCATGGGTATCCTCCTTTCGTAGTGAGCGATGGTTTCAAGCAATCGTCAAAGAAATCTGCTTCGCTTTTTGGTGTACAAGCTCTGGCGTCTGTTCTTTTATTTGGAGTTGTATTTATCAGTGACCAATCTTCATCAGCCGTTGCCGAACAGCCCAGGGAATGGTTATCTTCCCAGCTGCAAGAAGAATTTCCTTTTGCGAAAGTGACGGCGTGGTACAGTGATCGCTTTGGAGGGCCTTTGCAGCTAGTTCAGCCTAAAGAAGAGCAGCAGAGTGTCAATGTAGCACTTCCAGTCAATGGCACGGTAACAGAGCCTTTTGAGAATCACGGAAGAGGAATCATCATGAGCACGGCTCAAGGTGAAGAAGTTAAATCTATTAAAGAAGGTACTGTTATTTTTGCGGGCAATGACCCAGAAACGAAAAAAACAGTTATTATCCAGCATCAGGACGACTCGAATACGATTTACGGGTTTTTGTCCACTATAGATGTCCATTTATATGAACACATTCAAGCACAGGAAACGGTAGGCTTGTTGAATGAGAAAGATGGCAATGAGTTTTTCTTTGCTATTGAGAAAGACAAGCAATATTTAGACCCTGCTGCAGTGATCAAAGTCGATGGCGGCTCTTAAACTTGCTAAATCCATCCATATCCATCCCCTGTTCTTTGTGCTGGCAGTATCTGCTCTTTTGACGGGAGCCATTTACGAATTCATCATTTTGTTTTCAATAGTGGCCATTCATGAAATGGGGCACTATGCGGCTGCTCGAAGGTATGGATGGAGAGTTTCTCATATCGAATTTTGGCTTCTCGGAGGAAGTGTCGTAAGTGATGAACATACGACACGACCACTCAAAGAACAATTTCATGTTACGTTAGCGGGACCAATTCAGCATGTATGGATATTTGCGGTCCTTCAGCTGCTTTCATTTGTGATCGGTCCACATCCTTTATTGTCGGCAGCCTTTACTTACAATAGTCTGATTTTACTATTGAATTTAATTCCTGTATGGCCGTTGGACGGAGGAAAACTGCTTTTTTATTTTCTCAGTCAGTATCTTCCTTTTAAATTCAGCCTGAAAGCCTCATTGATCATTTCAATGGCTGTCCTGCTGCTAAGCTTAACTGTATTGATTCTGGACGGGAGAATGACTTTAGCCGGCACCCTTCTGGCAGGTTTTCTGCTTTTAGAAAATGTTTTGGAGTGGAAAAGGCAGATGTATGTATTTATGAGATATGCCGTCTACTGCCTCGAGAGAGACGTTACGAATATGAAAGTAAAGTATTTCACAGTTCCGCCTCAAACTTCCGCATTTGATGTTATAAAAAATATCCGCGCGAATCGTCACCATTTATATATATTGAAACAAACACCAGGATTATATATAGTAGATGAACAGGAATGTCTGCATCAATTTTTAGATGAGAAACGAACGAACGCGACATTAAAGGACATTTCAAGTCTATAGTGGTGAAGAGGTTCAACATGAGAACGTTAGCGCTACATACAAAAACAAGTGAATCGATAGCTCTCTTTATCGAACAGGGAGACGTCATTGAATATACAGCGGTGCGCCCGGATGCTTTTCAGCTTTCGGGTTCAATTTTTAAAGGTACGGTAAAAAATATTCATAAAGGCATGCAGGCAGCTTTTGTTGATATTGGGGAAAGACAGCATGCTTTTTTGAAAAAAACTGAAATCCCATGGTGTACCGGGTCTATAGAACAGACACTAACGGAAGGACAGTCGATCTACGTACAAGCGACTAAAGAACCTATCGGTGACAAAGGAGCCCAGGTCAGTGCAGACTTGACTTTCCCTGGACTGTATTTAGTTTACCGACCGTTTGGGAAGAGGATTTCAATTTCTAAAAAAGTAGCTAAGGATCATGCGGAAACTTTACGTGAAGTTATGACCTCGATGTTGACTGACTCGGAAGGAGCCATCATGCGGACGAGCTCAAAAGATACGGGAGCTGACATCATGAAAGACGAGCTGAGCACTTTAAGAGAGGTATGGAAGCAGATTCCCGAGGCGAATAAGCCAGGGAAGGTGTGGGAGGATCTCATTATCCCTGATCAGTCCATTCGAAAATACGCTCATTCTTTGAATGAAATTGTAGTGGACACGAGTGAAATGAGTGTTCTGTTAAAAGCGAAGTACCCGAGCCTGGAAGGGAAAATACGATGGGAAAAAAGTTTAGAAAGCTATACAAACCATTCTGTTAATGAACTCCAAAATAAGCTTTCTCAACGCGAGGTAACAACGTTTAAAGGAGTTCAATTAATAATTGACCGTACGGAAGCTATGACGGTCATTGATGTTAACAGTCATCAGTATAAGGAAAAAGCTATGTCCCGTAAGGAAATAGTGACGGTGAATAAATTGGCGGCTGAGGAAGTATTGAAGCAGGTAAGGTTGCGCAACCTTTCTGGAATGATTCTCGTAGATTTCATTTCCATGAACAACCTTTCAGAAGAGCAGCAGCTCCTTAAATACATGAAACAGCTTGCGCAGGCCGATCCCGTCAAAACGCTCATCCACGGAATGACTAAACTAGGAATAGTGGAAATGACTCGGACTAGACAATGGTATGCTGTATGCGATCAATTACTTGCGAGCCCTGAACGTCGATATGATTTACATACACAGTGGTATCGACTGGAACGTTTTCTTCTTGAGAACCGGCAGCATGAAGCGGTCCTCGTTGCCGTTCATCCTGAGTTATATGATATAAAAAAACAATTGCATTCTGAACCGATATCTAGTAAAATTCCACAGAAGCTGTTTGTTAGGCAGGATCATAGCATTCCTGGCTGGCAAATTGAGCTTGAAGGGTCACTAGACATGATCACAGCAGCTATTCAGAGACGTGTGTATCATGTTGACAACTTGTTTTGATCTGTGGTAACATCAATATGTTATTCAAGTAGCACTTCATGCTACAACCGCACAGAACAGGTTTTTAAACCGATTCCGGTACCTGGATGGCGAGTCTGAGTTATTTGAGGAGGTGCAAGTATGTACGCAATTATTGAAACTGGTGGAAAACAAATCAAAGTTCAAGAAGGTCAAGAGATCTACGTAGAGAAAGTGAACGTAGAAGATGGCGAGACTGTAACTTTTGATAAAGTTCTTTTCGTAGGTGGAGACGACACTAAAGTTGGCGCTCCATTCGTAGACGGTGCAACGGTAACGGCTAAAGTTGAAAAACAAGGTCGTCAGAAGAAATTGACTGTCTTCAAATATAAGCCTAAAAAGAACTACAAACGTAAACAAGGTCACCGTCAACCGTACACGAAGCTTGTTGTTGAGAGCATCAAGGCGTAAGCGGGACGATGATTAAAGTAACGATATTTCGTTCACAAGAGGATATAACTGGTTTTGAAATAGCCGGTCATGCCGAGAGCGGTCCTTATGGACATGATCTCGTTTGTGCCGCCGTATCCGCAGTATCCTTTGGAGCGGTCAATTCAATAATCAGCCTTTGTGAATTCGAACCGGAAATCACTCAAGGCGGTGAAGGCGGTTATCTGAAAATAAAACTGCCTGAGAATTTGGATGAGACATCTCATTCTAAATCTCAACTGCTCCTTGCAGGAATGATGGTGTCTTTGCAAACGATCGAAAATGATTATCACGAATATATAAAAATTACAGAACTGTAAGGAGGTGGGACACATGCTACGTCTAGATTTGCAATTTTTTGCCTCTAAAAAAGGTGTAAGTAGTACTAAAAACGGACGTGATTCTGAGTCTAAACGTCTTGGAGCTAAGCGTGCCGACGGTCAATCGGTAACAGGTGGATCAATCCTTTATCGCCAACGTGGTACGAAAGTATACCCTGGTGAAAACGTTGGCCGTGGTGGAGATGACACATTATTCGCTAAAGTGGATGGTGTAGTTAAATTCGAACGTTATGGTCGTAACCGTAAAAAAGTTAGCGTTTATCCTGTAGCTCAGGAAGCGTAACATCATTAGTATGATTTCATACGTACATGTAAGCCGCGCTGTGCCATGGCATAAGCGCGGCTTATTTATTTTACGATGATTTCAGTTTTCCTATGAGTTTGCTATACTTTCTATAGAAGAGAATGGAAAGCAGGGGGAGCGGAATACAATGGATGAAAATGAGGTGCTGCATCTATTACAGCATAAGCGTCATGACTGGATGAATCAAATACAGTTGGTGCAAGGGTATGCGTCTATGGGAAAGATGGAGCGAGTAAAAGAACAGTTGAGAAGGATTATAGACGAATCAGAACACGAACGAAGACTTATGAATAGTTCAGCGGTTCATTTTGCACTGTGGCTAATCACTTTCAATTCTCGTCACTCTTACTATCGATTGGCCTATGTAATCAATAATGACGTTGATTTATCCCGTCATGATGAACAGCTTGTTGCTTATGCGAATCAAACGATTAAAGCTATGGATGAATTCAACGTCCATGAAGAACTCTATGAAGGTACCCTCCAACTGAGCGATAATGAGGAAAACGCAGGTATAACGTTAAGCTGGAATTGGACAGGGGCATTCACCAAAGAAAAAGAATTGATCAAACAGCTCGAAGATATCGGGTACAGAATGGCTTATATTAACGGTTCTGACCTTTATCTCGAATTAACGATAGAATAATGAGGTGATCCATATGTTTGTCGATCAGGTTAAAGTTTTTGTAAAAGGTGGAGATGGTGGTAATGGTTTAGTCGCCTACCGCCGGGAAAAATATGTTCCTATGGGAGGACCAGCCGGTGGAGATGGCGGAAATGGCGGCGATGTCATTTTTGAAGTCGATGAAGGACTTAATACGCTGATGGATTTTCGTTATCAGCATCATTTTAAAGCCAAGCGCGGCGAGAATGGCATGAATCAAAAGCAGCACGGTAAAAATTCGCAGCCTTTAGTGATCAGTGTTCCCCCTGGAACAACGGTAAAAGATATTGAAACAGGGAGAGTCATTGCGGATCTCACTGAGCATAAACAGCAGGCTGTCATTGCCAAAGGCGGTCGAGGAGGCCGAGGAAACGCTCGTTTTGCTACGGCTAGGAATCCTGCTCCGGAAATTGCTGAAAATGGTGAGCAAGGGGAAGAACTGAACGTGCAAGTAGAACTGAAGTTATTAGCTGATGTAGGGCTGGTTGGTTTTCCAAGTGTTGGAAAGTCTACTTTTCTTTCAGTCGTGACAGCAGCAACTCCAAAAATCGCTGATTATCATTTCACGACCTTAGCTCCTAATTTAGGTGTTGTAGAAAGTCAGGACCACCGAAGCTTTGTCATGGCTGACCTTCCAGGTTTAATAGAAGGCGCACATGAAGGAATTGGGCTCGGTCATCAATTCCTGCGCCATGTGGAAAGAACGAGGTTGCTGCTGCATGTAATTGATATGTCTGGCTTAGAAGGAAGAGACCCTTACGAAGATTTCGTCACAATCAACAATGAGCTTTCTTCCTATGATGAAAGGCTGACAAAACGTCCTCAGATCGTTGTAGCCAACAAGATGGATATTCCTGAAGCGGAAGAACATCTTAAAGCTTTTAAAGAAGCTGTGGGGGAAGAAGTAACAGTTTTTCCTATTTCAACAGTTACAAGAACAGGGCTCGACGAACTTCTTTATGCTGTAGCAGATAAGCTTGATGAAATCCCTAAGTATGAAGCGGAGCCAATTGAAGAAGTGGAAGAGCGAGTCATATATAAGTATGAAAAAGAGGAAGCCCCATTCAAAGTTACGCGAGCTGATGATGGAGCCTACGTTTTATATGGTGAAAAGATCGAGTCCGTATTCCGTAAAACTGACTTCACTAGAGACCAATCCATTAACCGCTTCGCGAGACAGATGCGCGGAATGGGTGTAGATGAAGAACTTAGAAAGCGCGGGGCAAAAAACGGCGATACTGTAAGACTGCTTGATTATGAATTTGAATTTGTTGACTAATGGGGTGCTAAGTGATGACGGATTATAATGAAAAGTTTTACTTAGTCCGTAGCGATATTTTGCCCGAAGCGATGAAGAAGACGATTGAAGCTAAAGCTTTGATAGAACGGGGAAAGGCAGTATCTATATTTGAAGCTGTTCAAGATGTTGGTTTATCCAGAAGTGCTTTTTACAAATATAGGGATGCCGTATTTCCGTTCCAGGCTATGGTGAAAGAGCAGATGATCACATTGTTTTTTCATTTGGAGGATCGAACAGGTACATTATCCAACCTCCTTAATACGGTGGCAGATTCAGGGTGTAATGTATTGACCATTCACCAAACGATTCCATTGCAAGGGAAAGCGAACGTTACCCTGTCATTGAATACGACAGGTATGATATATTCGATTGAGCAATTATTACAGAGGCTTCATAAATTGGACTTTGTAGATCGTGTAGAGATTCTTAGTTCTGGGGCTTAAGAAAGAAGGAGTTAAAGTTATGCAGCGAATTGGATATTTAGGACCAAAAGGTACTTTTACAAAAATGGCGGTTGACGCATTGTTTGAAAAAGGATCTTTTATCAGTTATGACAGCATTCCTGCTTGCCTTGATGCAGTAGAGCGCGGGGATATTGATACGGGCGTGGTGCCGCTGGAAAACGCAATTGAAGGATCGGTTCATCTGACGATCGATTATTTGATTCATCAGGTAGATCAGGCTGTCATTGCAGAAATGACAGTACCTATAAAACAACATTTACTTGTCCACCCTGATTACAATGGAGAGAACCTAACTCACATCTATTCACACAGTCACGCTATTGCCCAGTGTCATCAATATTTGTATAAACATTATCCTGAAGCAGAATTAGAATATACGGCTTCTACAGGAAGGGCAGCCGAAGTAGTAGCTTCGGAGGGGGTCCACGTAGCCGCTATAGGAAATCATTTGGCAGCTGAAGAAAATGGTCTGAAAATTTTTACGCCGAATATTCACGATTACGACAATAACCACACCCGTTTCGCCGTCGTGCAAAAAGAGAAACAACCATTGGAAGTGAAAAATCATCCTGTTACCACTCAAAAGACGACGGTGATGGTCACGCTGCCTAAAGATTTCGTTGGAGCTCTCCATCAAGTGTTAGCTGCGTTCGCCTGGCGTAAAATGAACTTATCAAAAATTGAATCTCGCCCAATGAAAACAGGTTTAGGCAATTATTTCTTTTTAATAGATGTCGATCAACCTTATGATGAGGTCTTGTTCCCGGGAGTGAAAGCGGAATTAGAAGCCTTAGGTTGTACATTGAAGTTGCTCGGCACGTACCCGAGTTATAATATAGATATCCCTTCTCCTGTATGTCAGTAAGTAAAACGAGTCCTCAATAATCGGGGACTCGTTTTTTAAATGAAAGGCTTTATTAAAGTTCCGTGTTGTTATTTAAAGCTTACCACAGGGATAACAGCTTATATAAAGTCAATGCGAAAATTTTACAGCGACTATATTTAAAAACTTCTTCCAGACTATTAATAGGGAGGCTTCCCATAGCTCGGGTTTATTTATTGGGCAAATTCATCATTCTTTTCCTTGTCTACGCATAAAGTGTTAGGAAACGATTATGCTCTTATAACTTTATAGATCACAGGAAAGGAGTTGCAACTGTGAGAATTCACATTGTACAAAAAGGTGATACGCTGTGGAAGATTTCGAAAAAATATGGGGTGAATTTCGAAGAATTGAAATCAGTGAATTCCCAACTATCGAACCCTGATATGATTATGCCGGGCATGAAAATCAAAGTACCTCAGGGGAAAACTCCTGTAAAAAAAGAAGCTCCCAAAAAAGAAAATGTAAAAAAAGAAGCCCCCAAGAAAGAAACGCCTAAAAAAGAAATGCCAAAACCAAAACCAAAGCCAAAAACTATTCCTAAACCCATTCCTCAAATAAAAGAGGATGAAAAAAAGCCACAAGTTAATAAGCCTATGCCGATGATGGAAAAGCCAATGATGCCGATCCAAATGAATATGCCAATCCAAATGCCGATGGACCAGCATATGCAAAATTACTATACAACCTTCCATCTTCCTCAGATGCCTGCTCCAGAGGAGTCTTCGGAGAGTCCTGTTTATCAAAAACCGATGAAACCGATGAAACCGATGAAGTATATGGAAAAACCTTCTCAGCAACAGACTGCAAAATCAATGCCTATGGAGCAAGAATCAGAGACTAAGCCAATGCAGAACATGCCAATGCAGAACATGCCGATGCAGAACATGCCGATGCAGAACATGCCAATGCAGAACATGCCGATGCAGAACATGCCAATGCAGAACATGCCGATGCAGAACATGCCAATGCAGAACATGCCAATGCAGAACATGCCGATGCAGAACATGCCGATGCAAAGCATGCCGATGCAGAACATGCCGATGCACAGCATGCCAATGCACAGCATGCCGATGCAATATCAGCATTCTCCTTGGGATAGTTTCTGGTGCCCGCCTTACCATCACGCAATGATGGGAATGCCGCACTCCCCGCAAATGATGCCTTATGAGAATGAAATGATGAACCATCAATATCCACAGCAGATGCCTTATCAAAACGCATCGGCAAATGAGATGTACGAAATGGAAGAGGAGTCTGAGTCATCTTATGTGGGCGGAGCACAGCAAGAAAGTGATTGCGGCTGTGGAGCTCCGAAGCCATTCACTCAGCCACAGATGATGGATTATGGTTACCCGCCGAATCAAATGATGCAGCCTCAAATGAATGGATGGCACCCTTATGCTATGATGAATAACGATTACCAGATGAGAGGTTTATATTTCCCTCAACAGCCACCACAGCCTTTTCAAAACTGGGCGCCTGAACAAACGTGGCAGGATGATGATGGAGATGACTCGTAATTTAAAAGAAGGCGATTCTTATACGGATCGCCTTTTTCAATGGCTGCGCTCAAGAGACATGAATATTACCAAAGCTGTTAAAATCAAACCTAAAGTATATAAAGTATGGGTGAATCAAAAGCCCTTCTTATTAAAAGGGTATAGACGTTCTAACATGTTGAACCAGCAACTATCCTTTTTTGAAAATTGGGAGGAAGCAGCGAAATTTGCTGCTACTCCGATATCATTCCCTGACAATGCCCGAAGTTTGAGTAAGCTTGGCTGCGATTGGGCTTTGTTCACTTGGCTTAACGGCCGACATGCTGACTTTTCTCATCAAAGCGATCGTAAAAAAACTTACCATTGCTTAAGACAGTTTCACCGTTCGACAAAAGGTTTACAAGCCTTATCGATTCCTAGAGATCCCTTATACTTGAAATGGGAACGACGGTTAGAACAGTTCAAAAATACGAGAGAGGTTTTTGAATACTGCGAGAAAAAGGAGTTCTACAATGAAGTCGTGACCTCCATGAGCCGTCTGCTCGACCCTTTTTCACGTTATTCCTGGGGAGTGATCGAAGAAGAGGCTTGGGATGAGCAGCAATGGCTGCACGGGGATGTTGCTCACCATAATTTCATATTAGAACCTGCAGGATCAATGAAAATGATTGACTTCGATTTACTTCATATAGGGCCGAAACTGTATGATGAAATTCAATTAGCTCACCGATTTCTCCCTTATTTAGAAAAGGATCGTTCAGCATTCTTCCAGTTATTTAAACATGTTGAGTATCCTGAGATTTGGCTTAGAGGCGTCCTCGTTCCAGCGGATCTTGTCAGAGAATGGCTTCACGGGTATAACAAATTTCGAAAAGGGGAAGATTTATTAAACAACCATATTGAAAAGTTTGAAATTGCATGGCAAAGTCGTAAACAGTTTGTCCGATATGCAGAATTCATGCTAAGATAAAAAGTATCTTACGTGTGAAAGGATGAACAATCCAGTGAAGCAAAAAGTAGATCGTATTGTAGCGTGGCTGCAAGAGCAGGGTGAAAATGCAGGCGTAAAAGGGATGCTTGTTGGTGTAAGCGGCGGTATTGACTCAGCCGTTGTGGCTCATTTAATCAAAAAAGCCTATCCAGACCATTCCCTGGGCGTCATTATGCCTTGTAAGAGTCATGGCAGCGACCAGGAGCATGCAAAAAAAGTAATCAGCTCATGTGAGATTGATTCATTGACTGTTGATTTAACGGAGACGCATAATGTTATGTTCGGTAACATTTTAGAACAGCTGAAAACAGATAATAGCTATGATGCCGACCAGGAGAAAATTGCTGATGCCAATTTACGGGCTCGCTTGAGAATGAGTACCCTATACACTCTTGCCACGAATCATCAGTATTTAGTTGTAGGAACCGATAATGCCGCAGAATGGCACACAGGCTATTTCACCAAATTCGGTGACGGAGGCGTGGATCTAGTCCCTCTTGTCAATTTGACTAAAGGTGAAGTCAGAGAAATGGCAGAATATCTTGGCGTGCCAGATGAGGTTATTCATAAACAGCCAAGTGCGGGTTTATGGGAAGGTCAAACTGATGAAAATGAGATGGGCACAAGTTATGACATGATCGACCGTTACTTAAAAGGTGAAACTATTCCTGACAAGGACAAAGAAATCATCGAGGCGATGCATAACCGAACAGCACATAAAAGAGAAATGGCTCCAGGGCCGCCGAAGTAACCTTACCTTAAATTGACAGACTAAAACATTCTTCTTCGTCCATAGTAATGGAAAAGGAGAATGTTTTTTATGTGGAAAATTTTAATTGTTATATTATTAGCGGCGGTATTGTCAGCTTGTAAAGATGACATTCCGGAGAAAACTAATGAATCACAAAGCGATGAGCTTTATCAGCCTATCGAGTATACAGATGAGGACAAAAAACCTAAAGGAACACAAATCCCCACAGGAGAGGATCAGTTTTTTAAAAGATCGACCCAAGAAGAAATGAGGGAAACCAAGTACTCGGAAACAACCCGCTCTCATGACAATGCTTTCAACAATGAAGAAGCCATGCTGATTACTCAGGAGGTCAACGAGTTGAAAGAGGTGACGCTTTCTCAAGCTTTTACAAACGGAGAAAAAGCTTACGTTGCCGTAATGGTCAACCCACATGATTATAAGGACGAAAAAATCGCAGAAAAAGTTTTAGAAAAAGCAGAAGCTGTCACGGATTTACCCGTTGTAGTTTATACAAATGTCAGTCAGTGGGATCGAAGAAAGGATGAAGACGCAAGATCAAGGGCTGCCGAGGCACCGGAAGCTCTTAAGAAACAAATTAAAGATTTTTTTAACTCGAATTAAAACAGGTTTCATAAGTTATCAAGGGCTTGCTTTTGTGATATATTGATATAGGAAAAGTTTTGCTCCAGGGGAGGAGATTACCTATGGCAGGCCATTCTAAATGGAATAATATTAAACGAAGAAAAGGTGCTCAAGACGCCAAAAAAGGCAAGATTTTCATGAAGCATGCTCGTGAAATTTTTATGGCAGCTAGAGAAGGCGGCGGAGATCCAGAAATGAACGCTAATCTTCGCTTAGCTGTAGATAAAGCAAAATCAAACAATATGCCGAACGATAATATAGATCGAGCGATTAAGAAAGCGACAGGTAACCTCGATGGTGTGAACTATGAGGAATTCACTTATGAAGGCTATGGCCCGAATGGAGTAGCCGTTATGGTCACTGTATTGACGGATAATAAGAATCGTACAGCCGCCGAAGTCCGCCACGCATTCAATAAAAATGATGGAAACCTCGGTGAAAATGGATGTGTAGCTTTTATGTTCAACCGTAAAGGATATATAGCCATAGATCGCAGCCAGGCAGGTTTGGATGAAGAAGAGTTTTTACTCGAAGTAATTGAAGCTGGGGGCGAAGAGCTCGAAACAAGTGAAGAACAATACGAAATCTATACAGAACCTGAGGATTTTACAAGTGTTAAATCTGAACTTGAAAATAACGGCCATACAATTACAACAGCCGAAGTAACAATGGTTCCCACTACGTATTCACGGCTGGACGAAGAGGGCGTTGCTAAAATGTTAAAATTGATCGATGCTTTAGAAGATAATGATGACGTTCAAGAGGTTCATCATAATTTGGACGCTGATGAAGAAGTGTTGGAAAAACTATCATAAATATTAGTCTCACTTATAAAAGCTATTGTTTCTGAGCATACTAGAAACAATAGCTTTTTATAAGGAGGAAAAACCATGCAATCCATATGGATAACAGCCCTTATGATCGTCAGTATGACACTTCAGCCGTTTACAGGAACTCCAGAAAGAGCTGCAAGCGACCATAGTTTTGCGAGTTCTACTTTAACCGAAAAAGCCATCCCGGCTTTCGTCTATCTGGATCCGTTAGAACTTAAAGTTATTTTGAAAACTTATGAAGGCAGTGAATTGATAGATACGAAAGTCCAAACAGAGACGATATGGGCCATGGAAGACTTTTGGGCGGCCTATGAAGGCTGGACAGTGGAGGATCAGAGTATTGGGGAAATCGTGTTTCAGAGGCAGCTAGTAATAGCTTGAATAAAGAAAAAACCGCTGTATTTTGGCGGTTTTTTCTTTGGATTAATTCTTATACGAACATGTGCTTGTGTGTTACAATGTAGTGTAGAAATGAATTCGAGACAGAGGGGAATTTTCACCATGATCGCATACGTGAGAGGAAAAGTAACATCTATAGATGAAGAGGCAATAGCCATTGAAACAGAAGGCATAGGGTACGAAATTCTATGTGCCAACCCCTTTAACTTTCAGGATGATTTACATAATGAAATTAAAGTTCATACGTATCATTATATAAGAGAGGACCAGCAGCTGCTTTTCGGTTTTAAAAAGAAGGAAGATAAATTACTATTTGCTAAACTTTTAAATGTTTCCGGTATCGGGCCAAAAGGAGCTTTGAGTATTCTAGGCAGCGTCAGCGTTCCCGAGTTTGTTTCAGCGATAGAGCAGGAAGATGATAAATATTTAACGCGCTTCCCCGGAGTCGGGAAAAAGACAGCCCGTCAGATGATCCTCGATTTAAAAGGGAAGCTTATTATCTGGCTGCCTGATGAAGAGAATGAACAAACGATTTTTTACAAAGAAGATGTGACTTCTAAAGAAAAGAGAGAACGTTTGGATGAAGCACTTGAGGCATTAAAAGCATTAGGGTACTCAGATAAGGAGTTAAAAGTGATCCAGCCTGAATTAGCAAAATCAAATCAGTCGAAGATTGACGATTTAATTAGACAGGGACTGCAGCTTTTAATGAAATCTTAACAGAAAGGAGGAAGCTGGATGGAGGAACGTATGATATCTGGAGAGTTACAAGACGTAGAACGGGATATCGAACTTAGTTTACGCCCTGAAAACTTGCGTCAGTATATTGGCCAGGAGAAAACGAAAGAGAACTTACGGATTTTCATTGAAGCGGCAAAAATGCGTGAAGAACCACTTGACCATACTTTGCTGTACGGCCCGCCTGGCTTAGGGAAAACTACGCTGGCTTCAATAATAGCAAACGAAATGGGGGTCCAGTTCAGGACGACCTCAGGTCCTGCCATTGAACGTGCTGGTGATTTGGCAGCCATTTTGTCCTCTTTGGAAGCTGGGGATGTGCTTTTCATAGATGAAATTCATCGTCTTCCAAGATCCGTCGAAGAAATTTTATATCCTGCGATGGAGGACTTCTGCCTGGACATCATAGTCGGTACCGGTCCGAGTGCAAGGTCAGTGCGTCTTGACCTTCCTCCATTTACGCTCGTAGGAGCAACAACAAGAGCCGGGCTGCTTTCAGCTCCGTTAAGAGATCGTTTTGGTGTCCATTGCCGCCTTGATTATTATGATGCCAGCGCTCTATGCTCTATTGTAGAAAGAACTGCGGATATTTTCCACGTAGGTATTCACAAGGAAGCGGCGATTGAGGTTGCTCGAAGATCCCGAGGAACCCCGAGGATCGCTAATCGACTGCTTAAGCGTGTGCGGGACATCGCGCAAGTAGGCGGAGAGACAGTCATTTCTGAGGAGACGACTCAAACCGCATTACGGATGCTTCAAGTGGACGGAGAAGGCCTTGATCATATCGATCATAAACTTCTGACAGCTATTATGGACAGCTTTAAAGGCGGACCGGTAGGCCTCGATACTATTGCAGCTACTATAGGGGAAGAATCACAGACGATTGAGGACGTGTATGAGCCATTTCTTTTACAGACAGGCTTTATTCAACGAACTCCGAGAGGAAGAGTTGTGACGGATAAGGCATACAGCCACTTTAACCGGGAGGTGCCAGGCTCTTGACGGGCATGGGTAAAATCTTTATTGTAATAGGGGTTGTATTTATCGTTATTGGGTTGTTATGGAGTTTGTTTGGTAAACTGCCGGGTGACTTTAGTTTTAAGAAAGGTCCTGTTACAGTATATTTCCCAATCATGACGTCCATAATTGCCAGTATCGTACTCACATTGATCTTTTACTTAATAGGAAAAATTCGATAATCAGAATAGGAGTTTCAAATGGATATCAACGCATACGATTTTGAATTGCCAGAAGAATTGATTGCTCAAGTTCCGCTATTGGAAAGAGCATCCTCTAAACTGATGGTGTTGGATCGAAAAGAAAAAAGGATAGATCATCAGCATTTTTCCGATATCAAAGGGTACTTGCATGAAGGTGACTGTTTAGTATTAAATGATACAAGGGTACTCCCCGCCCGTCTTTATGGAGCTAAGGAAGAGACGGGTGGAAAAGTTGAAGTTTTATTGCTTCATCAGCACGAGAACGATGAGTGGGAGGTTCTCGTAAAGCCTGCCAAAAAAGTGAATATCGGTACAAGAATCGTGTTCGGGGACGGTAAACTGATCGCAGAGTGCACGGAGCTCCAGGAACATGGCGGAAGAAAGATGCGCTTCGAATATGAAGGGATTTTTCTTGAAGTTTTAGACTCTTTAGGAGAAATGCCGCTTCCGCCTTACATTAAAGAGCAGTTATCTGATCGCGAACGCTATCAGACAGTGTATGCCAAAGAGCAAGGTTCTGCTGCTGCTCCTACGGCTGGACTGCACTTCACAAACGAATTATTGGACGAGTTACAGACATCTGGAGTGGAAATCGTATATTTAACCCTTCATGTTGGTCTAGGGACTTTCCGACCCGTAAGTGTCGATGATGTGGAAGAACATGAAATGCACGCTGAGTTTTATCAGCTTAGCGAACAGGCTGCTAATCAGCTTAATGAGATGCGAAAAAAAGGTGGGCGAATTATTTCTGTCGGGACCACTTCCACTCGTACACTGGAAACGATTGTACGAGATTATGGAAAGTTTGAAGCTTCCAGCGGATGGACGGATATCTTCATATATCCCCCTCAGCAGCTCAAAGCGATTGACGGATTGATAACGAACTTCCATTTGCCAAAGTCAACTTTGATCATGCTTGTCAGTGCATTTGCCGGCCGTGATTTTGTATTAGAAGCTTACCGACTTGCTGTAGAAGAACGTTACCGCTTTTTCAGTTTCGGTGACGCAATGTTTATATTTTAATGATGAACGTGAGAAAGGACTTAAAACATGGCAATAACTTATGAACTTATAAAAACATGTAAACAAACGGGGGCAAGGCTCGGCCGCGTGCATACTCCACACGGGTCTTTTGAAACTCCGATGTTCATGCCGGTAGGAACGTTAGCTACTGTTAAAACGATGAGCCCGGAGGAACTTGAGCGTATGGGTGCTCAAATCATTTTATCGAATACGTACCACCTGTGGCTTAGACCAGGGGAAGATATCGTCGAAGAAGCCGGCGGACTCCATAAATTTATGAATTGGGACGGTTCCATTCTCACAGACTCTGGCGGGTTCCAAGTTTTCAGTTTGAGTGATCTTCGTCAAATCGAAGAAGAAGGCGTACACTTCAGAAATCATATCAGTGGTGAAAAACTATTTTTGTCTCCAGAGAAAGCTATGCATATCCAAAATTCTCTCGGTGCAGATATTATGATGGCTTTTGACGAATGCCCTCCATATCCGGCGGACCATGATTACATGAAAAAGTCAGTAGAACGGACTAGCCGCTGGGCTGAACGTTGTTTAGAGGGGCACAATCGTTCGAATGAACAAGGTTTGTTCGGAATTGTGCAAGGTGGCGAATATGAAGATTTAAGGCGTCAAAGTGTTCAAGATCTAACGTCGCTCGACTTTCCGGGATATGCAATTGGCGGTCTGTCAGTTGGAGAGCCAAAGGATGTCATGAATCGCGTCCTTGACTTTACTACACCGTTACTACCTGATGAAAAGCCTCGTTACCTTATGGGGGTGGGTTCTCCTGATTCATTGATTGACGGCTCTATTAGAGGCATTGACATGTTCGACTGTGTACTGCCGACAAGAATTGCTCGTAACGGTACCTGTATGACTTCCGAAGGCCGTTTAGTCGTAAGAAATGCAAAATTCGCTCGTGATTTCCGCCCGATCGATGAAAATTGTGACTGCCATACATGCCGTAATTACAGCCGGGCTTATATTAGACATTTAGTGAAATCGAGTGAAACATTCGGCTTTAGGCTTACTACTTATCATAACCTTTATTTTCTGTTAAAATTAATGAGGCGAGTTCGTGAAGCCATTAGAGAAGATCGACTCGGTGACTTTAGAGAAGAATTCTTTGAGCAGTATGGTTTCAACAAACCAAACGCAAAGAACTTTTAGAAAGGGGGAATATATAAATGGAAACGTTAGTAGGATTATTGCCGATTATTCTAATGTTCGTCATTTTCTATTTCTTGTTAATCCGTCCACAGCAGAAGAAGCAGAAAAAAGTGCAGCAGATGCAGACGGAATTGCAAAAAGGAGATAGGGTCATCACTATTGGAGGCCTTCATGGGACGATTCATGCACTTGATGAAGGTACAATAGTCGTTAGTGTGCAAGATGGCACCCAAATGAAATTTGACCGCTCTTCAGTAAGAGAAAAGTTGAACCAAGATTAAGTATAATTTAAAGCGGTAAAGGTTCGATTCGTTCGGACCTGCGCTTTCCTACATACTTAAAATAGAACCCCGCCTTGAGCGGGGTTTTTCATATCTTTCTTTTTGGCATATTGACTCCGATCATTCCCCCTAAAATGGCTGCGAGGACCAAACCGCCGAAATAACTTAACTGGGCTAAAGAAATCCATCGATTCTCGAAAATAATTTGGAAGAGCATCATGATCGATATAAAAACAATTCCAGTTAGCAGCCCGGTGAGCCACCCTTTTTGTTCCCCTTTATGAGCTGCGAGCAGGCCGCCGACTCCCAAAATGGTCAACCCGGCAATTAAAGACACTTGATTTAAAGCATCTGTGTCGATGGTAGTGAAGCGCAGTAAGCCGGCCAACACGGCTGAAAACAGAATCATCAGAATGAAGATAGATCCTACCCCGTATCCAAGTACCCCTTGAAGAAAAATTTTCATATCTTCCGTCCTCCTTATTTAGCTTGTCTTCTTTACTATATGCTCACACATATTTCTAGTAGAAGTAGATATTTGCCCAAGCTTTTGAATAGATATAAAAAAAGCTTGTTTTAAAGGGGAAGATCTATGACCACTTTGATTACGATCATCATTTTTGTAATTAGTTATTGTCTACTTATGCTTGAGAAATGGAATCGTGCGGTTGTAGCTTTGACAGGTGGTGTCCTTCTGCTGATTTGCAATGTTTTTGAATGGGAGGAGGCATTCGGTTTCATCGATTGGTCTACAATCGCTTTGTTATTTTCAATGATGGTTCTAGTGTCCATTACTAAAAAAACCGGCATTTTCACGTACGTGGCAATTAAGCTTGCGCAGATCGTCAAGGGACGTCCAGTTCCGCTGCTGCTCGTTTCTGGAATATTCACCGCCATCGGATCAGCTTTCCTGGACAATGTGACGACTGTTCTATTATTTGTCCCTGTCCTCCTCTCACTCGTTAAACAGCTGAAGCTTCCAGCATTCCCCTATTTAGTTACGACTATATTCGCTTCCAACATTGGTGGAGCGGCTACATTGATTGGGGATCCGCCGAATATCATGATAGGACAGGCTGTAGATCACTTCAGTTTCTTATCCTTTCTCAACCATATGGGTCCTGTAGTTACTATAGTATTTATCGTTGTCATGTTCTTGATGATCCTCATCTTTAAGAATAAGCTCCACTATAATAAGGAATTAGCTGATGAGTTCCTCAACCAAGATGCAAATCAACACCTGGTGAAAGACAAGCTGCTTTATCGGTCATTGTCAGTTCTATTTTTGACAATCTTTGGGTTCATGCTCCACCCGTTTATCCATATGGACATTACGACTATTGCTGTAAGCGGGGCGTTGTTGCTGTTATTTTTGACAGATAAATGTATAGAAGTGGAGCAGGTATTTCAAGAGGTGGAATGGGTCACGCTTTTCTTTTTCATTGGCTTATTCATGCTCGTAGGCGGGCTTCAGACTGTCGGATTGATTGATGAATTAGCTAGAGCCATGGTGTGGGTTTCAGATGGAGATTTACCGTTCACTTCCATGCTGATGTTATGGAGTTCTGGCATCCTTTCTGGGATCGTCGACAATATTCCCTTTGTGGCTGCGATGATTCCGGTCGTTCAAGAACTGCAAGGCTATGGAATGATGAATGTTGATCCCATTTGGTGGTCGCTTGCTTTAGGTGCTTGTCTAGGAGGGAACGGAACGCTGATCGGAGCTTCTGCAAATGTTGTAGTAGCAGGGTTGGCAGCAAGTTATAAGGAGCCTATCCCTTTTGTGAAGTTTGCTTTATACGGTGTGCCGATCATGCTGCTTTCTTTACTCATTTGTACCGTCTATATATTTCTAAGATATTTAGTTCCGTTTCTTTCATAGAAATTCTAAAATAGGTCATCTTAAGTGTGTAGAGAGTGTGAAGGGCAGATGACTTATGGTTATTTTTGAGTTGATCATGCGAACTGTTTTGACTTATTTTTTCATATTGATTGTTTTCAGGTTAATGGGTAAAAGGGAAATTGGAGAGCTGAGTGTGATGGATCTTGTTGTATTTATCATGCTCGCCGAAATTGCTATATTTTTGATTGAAAAGCCCGAAGCCTCCATGTGGCAGGCGGTTATCCCTATGGCAGTACTACTGCTCATACAATGGGGAAGTGCGTTATTATCTCTGAAAAGTAAAAGGTTTCGTGACTGGTTTGACGGGAAGCCATCGATATTGATACGGAATGGCAAAATTGATGAGCGAGAGATGCGGCGTCAGCGCTATAATTTCTCTGATCTGCTCATGCAGCTGAGGGAACAGGAAGTACAAGATATTAAAGTCATAGACTTTGCTATACTTGAACCTTCTGGAAAATTGTCTGTATTCAAAAAGGGTGAGGACGGCAGTTCGGATTATGCAGTCGTATTGATAGAAGATGGGCATATTCAATATAACGGACTACGATCAATTCAAAAAAACAAGGAGTGGCTTATGGGTGAACTGAAACAAAAAGGTTACGTTGATTCGACGAATATCTCCTTATGTACTGTGAATTCTGATGGAGATCTTTCTATAGATGAGAAAAACGAAATAAAGTGATGGTATGATAGCATAGGGCAAGCGAATTGCACATTTTTTATTAATGTTTTAACGTTGTTGTTGATTTTTCTTAAGAGAAATATTCAATTATGACAGTTATATGGAAGCCTCGATTTGGTGGGGTTACGATTCGTTAACGTACGAAGTGCAGGGTTGGTAGGGAAACAATTTGCTTGCATGCGGAGGACCTGGCAAGCTTCCTCGCGTCGCCTAGTCCCATCGTCGGCCTCTTTTACACCTATTTTAGTCTAGGGTGAACGTTCATAATTATTTCGGAGGACTATCCAGCTCTAATCGACTAATGTGACTTCCCTCACTTCGCCCTTCTTGTTTCATTTATCGCAGCTATTTCTTAATAATCCCGGGATCATCATACAGGGCGTGGTTATAGCTTTTAGTTTTAAGAGATCCCTACTCTTGTAAGTCGACTCGAGCATATCAGCATAGAAAAGTCTCGAAACGGAAATTTAACACACCCAATTAATGAGCAACATTTAACAACAAAAAAAGATAGCCAGACAGGTTCAAGCAACCTTTCAGGCTATCTTTTTTTCATTATTTTATTCCATGGAATGAGATTCCACTCTTCTTTAGTCAGTAATTTGAACTTGAATAGAAGCAGCAAATAAAGGATTGTCAGGATTCCACCGACTAAAAGTATCTCAATAAGAGCATCGGATGACATGAAATTTTGTTCGTGGATAAACATTCCAAATGAAGTGGTTACCGCTAGTATACAAAAGAATTTTACAGTCATGAAGATTGGGAATACAAAGCCGGTAGATTTCACGAGGACTGCTAAATGAAGGAGTGTCACAATTACAACTCCCGTCACCATAGCGATCGCCACGCCGTTAATTCCAAATTCAGGTCTTGAACTTAAGGCTACCAAAATGATGAATTTCACGACCGCTCCGATCAAAGTGTTCCACATGGCAGCCTTGGCCAGGTCCAGGGCCTGCAGACTAGCCTGTAAGGGGGTCTGAATATAATGAAGCAAGAAAAAAGGAGCCATGAACTGCAGGAGGAAACCTCCCTGGTCGGTACCGTAAACAATTGCCAACGTAGCTGCTGGAAATAAGAAGTAGATGACTGTTATGAGTCCGCCAGATGCAAGGGATAAGCGGATGGCTTGTAATATTCGATAGTGAATGGATTCATATTGATGTTTAGCCGCAGATTCACTGATCGAAGGGACGAGTGAAACGGCCAGAGCGTGTGTTAAGAAGGTAGGTAGAAATAATAATGGGAGAATGTATCCTGTCAGTCCTCCATATAATTTAGTTGTTTCTATTGCAGTGAATCCGGCAATAGCAAGACTCTGCGCTACAAGTATAGGTTCGAAGAAATAAGTGAGAGAGCCAATCAGGCGGCTTCCGGAAGTAGGCAGGGCTATCGTCATTAATTGCCTTAATGTCGCTTTTCCTTGTTTGATTTGTTTCCTCCAGGCTTTCCTTAATTTGAAGGTTTTATGAAGGGAGAATTGTTTGGACATGTAAAGAAGGGATACAAATTCTCCTATGATTACTGCGATCATTGCTCCAGCTGCTGCATACTGGACACCATATGGCATAAATAGATTCGTTAAAAAGGCGACAGTTGCTATGCGGACAACCTGTTCAATAACTTGAGAAATAGCTTGCGGTTTCATGTTCTGTCGCCCCTGGAAGTAACCTCTCAGGACAGCTGATACAGCTGTTATAGGAATAATAGGAGTGACAGCGAGTAAAGGCGCTAACGCACGTACATCCGTAAATAAGTACTGGGCCAAAACAGGAGCGAAGAGGAATAATCCGGCTGTAAAAATAATACTTAAACTCCCGGTAATTGTAAGGGAAACGATGAGAATTCTTTTGATTTGTTTTTCATCACCGAGTGCTTCCGCTTCAGAGACACGTTTAGAAATAGCGACAGGAAGGCCAAACTGAGTGATGGTGGATACTAAGATAAGGGTAGGGAGGGCCATCATATACAGTCCCATACCTTCTTCTCCCATAATCCTGGCAACTACAATGCGGTTTATAAATCCTAATAACCGAGTAACGAGTCCAGCAGCTACTAGAATAAGCGCTCCATGCAAAAAGGTTTGTTTTGACATCGTAGGGATCCGCCTTCTCAAAGAAATGAAATTCATATACAATGAATTATATGCATTGAGAGGGACAAGGCATGACAAAGGATTTCTTAATTCTCCGTTACTAATCATTTGAAGGAGTGCCATACATGAAAGAAATTAAACCTGTCAGCGAATGGAAAGAAACATTAACACCCGTTCTCTTAAGTAAACAGGATGAGTTCAGGCTGTTAGGATATAGAAGTGCAACAGCGGAGGATATATGGAGATGTGTCAATAAGAAACTGTGGAAAAACAACCCTGAGAAACGGTTACATGAAGCAGTCCAGGATGTATTACACTTGAGCAACAACCAATATGTCAGCTATATTACTGTAGAAGCCTACCAAAATGATGACTTAATGGAGTCGATCAAAGCCGTAGATAGCGGGAGTTCAGAAAAATGATAAACTTTCGTGTTGTTTAAAACGAAAAAAGTAGTAAAATTGACAAAGTAACAATTATAGACAAATGATAACTTACTACATAGTATCATCGTCGTTGAAGTTTAAAGGAGGTAAAGAATGTTATGGTGAAAAGAGGGCGTATCGTTGCCTTTTTTCTAATCGCTATCATATTGGCAGCTACGATTGGAACTACAATAACTGGTGTGACGAAGGATATCAATTTAGGATTGGATTTACAAGGTGGATTTGAGATCCTTTACGATGTCGAGACTCTGGATGAAGACCAGGAAGTCAGCCAGCAGGTGCTGGAATCGACAGTCGAGTCGCTGAATGAACGAGTAGACGTTTTAGGAATAAGCGAAACCAATATTTCAATTGAAAACAACGATCGAATCAGGGTGCAGCTTGCAGGTGTCCAGGACCAGCAAGAGGCCAGGGAACTTCTGTCTACTACCGCACAGCTTTCATTTAGAGATGTTGAAGGTAACGAATACATGGATGGCTCTGATATTCGTGAAGGCAGTGCTCAGCAGTCCTACGATCAAAATAATTCACCGATCGTTACACTCGAGGTGAAAAGTGCTTCTGATTTCTATGATGTCACTCAGGAGATTTCGAATAAGGAGCCGGTAGAAAACGCTACATATCCACCGAATTTGTTAGTGGTATGGCTCGATTATGATGAAGATATCTCGTTTGAGGAAGAATATGGTTCAGAAGATCCTGCTTATGTTTCAGCTCCTCAGGTAAGTGAAGGAATAAGAAGCAGTACTGTTCAAATCGAAGGAGACTTTACACAAGAATCCGCTCAACAGTTAGCTGATATTCTAAACGCTGGGTCGCTCCCGGTTGAACTTGAAGAAACCTACTCCACGTCAGTAGGAGCTCAGTTCGGTGAACAAGCGATGAATAAGACAATCTATGCGGGAATGATTGGTGTTGCATTGATTTTTGTTTTCATGATTTTCTATTACCGCTTTCCGGGATTGATATCTGTCATTACATTATCGGCGTATATTTACCTGATACTCGTTGTATTTGAGCTGCTCCAAGGCGTGCTTACCCTTCCAGGGATTGCTGCTTTGATTCTCGGCGTAGGTATGGCAGTAGATGCCAATATCATAACGTATGAACGAATTAAAGAAGAGTTGAAATCCGGTAAATCCGTACTCTCAGCATTTAAGTCGGGGAATAAACGCTCGCTGGCTACAATCTTAGATGCGAACATCACAACATTAATTGCTGCAGGAGTTCTGTTTGCATTTGGGACGAGCTCTGTAAAAGGATTCGCGACCATGCTTATAGTAAGTATACTTGTAAGCTTTATCACAGCCGTTTATGGGACAAGGCTGCTTTTAGGTTTATGGGTCAGAAGCCGATTCTTGACGAAGAGGTTCGGATGGTTCGGAGTTAAAAAAGAAGAAGTCCATTCACTAGAAGATGGAGAAGTTTTAGAAGCTAAGTTCATGAATCGTAAACTTGATTTGATCAAGCATCGAAAAAAATTCTTTGCGCTTTCACTTGTCCTTTTGACTGCTGGAGCTATCGTTCTCGGTATTTTTAAATTGAATTTGGGAATAGATTTCACAAGTGGTTCTAGAGTGGAGATCCTGTCTGAGGAAAGCGTGACAGTGGAGGAAATAGAAGATGCCTTCGAAAATGAGCTTAATGTATCCCCGAAACAGGTTGTTTTATCAGGAGAGGACAACGATATTGCTGTAGCCAGATTCGAGTCAGAACTTCCTCAGGAAAAAATAGCAGAAGTACAAGATTACTTCAATGAGGAATTTGGCAGCAGCCCTAACGTCAGTACGGTGTCCCCTGTCGTTGGACAGGAACTTGCCAAAAACGCGGCACTTGCAGTCTTGTACGCTTCCATAGGAATAATTATTTACGTAACCATAAGGTTCGAATTTTTCTTTGCAATAACTGCAATCATCGCCTTATTACATGATGCCTTTTTCATCATCGCTTTTTTCAGTCTCACCAGATTGGAATTCGATATTACGATTATTGCAGCGATTCTTACAATTGTAGGGTATTCAGTCAACGATACGATAGTAACCTTCGACCGGATCAGAGAAAATCTGAAATTCCACAAAAAGGTGAAATCATTCAAAGAACTTGCTAAAATTGTGAACGACAGCTTGCTTCAAACGATGGCTCGAAGCTTGAATACCGTTATTACGGTAGTATTCGCGGCAGCTATGCTGTTCGTGTTTGGAGCTTCATCGATTACTAATTTTGCGTTCGCCCTTCTTATCGGATTGATCGCAGGAACGTATTCTTCCTTGTTTATCGCATCCCAGCTATGGTTGGTATGGCGAGGAAAAAATATTAAAGATAACCCAGTGGAATTCGTGAAAAAGAAAAATACTGGCGGACCACAAGTCTAACAACGCAAGGCTGGCTTACAAAGTCAGCCTTGTTTTTGATTATACGAGAATGAATCAGGGTATAAATACAATAACTATGGATGAAGGAGGTTCTACTGTTGAAGGGACAGACTTATTTTATTTTTGCACTTATATTTGCGTTAATTGTAGCTGTGTTTGCAGTTATTAATGTAGGCAATGTTGAAGTCAACTACTTGTTCGGTTCCGGACAAGCACCGCTTATTCTTGTCATATTATTCTCTGTGCTTTTAGGAGGGTTGATTACTGCATTAGTGGGAGCTCGGAGATTTTATCAGTTAAAACGAGAAATTAAGCAATTGAAAAATGAGAAGATGAATCAACATTCCGGTTCAACGACTACTTCAAATTCTGAAGAAATGCGTCCCCCAGATGATTCTTCCGACATCGGAGAAGAGACGAACTCAAGCCGTTGAATAATCACATTTGCTCCCCCTGATGACCTCTTGTATAATGGATTAGTCAGGGGTGAACTTATGTTACCAAGTAAAACTAAATGGAACTTTACATATAATGAAGATAATGAAAATTTTGAATCTCCTAAGATTAAAGGAGTTTCAGAATTGACGAGACGTATGCTTGAAAGAAGGAATATAACGGAGCTCACAGAAGTTGACCGTTTTTTGCATCCTTCTCAAAAAGATTTGCATGACCCTCTGCTATTACAGGGAATGGAGAAATCTGTGGATAGAGTCAAACAAGCTATTGCGCAAGGTGAGCCTATTCTTGTTTATGGAGATTACGATGCAGATGGTGTGAGCTCGACAACTGTGATGATCGAAGCGTTGCAAGAGGCTGGAGCAGTTTGTGATTTTTACATTCCAAACCGCTTTACAGAAGGCTATGGTCCTAATGAGGAAGCCTTTAAAGAAGCGGCTGCCTCGGGTGTGGGTGTCATCATTACAGTAGATAATGGGATAGCTGGTGTCCATGAAGCAGAAGTGGCGAAACGATTAGGTGTCGATTTGATTATTACTGATCACCATGAAGTTCAAGAATCTTTGCCCGAGGCTTATTCCATCATTCATCCTAAAACATCACCAGATTATCCTTTCAACGAATTGGCAGGAGTAGGAGTATCGTTTAAGTTTGCGCAAGCTCTTCTTGGGAGGTTTCCTCAACACCTTCTTGATATGGTTGCTCTCGGAACGATTGCGGACCTGGTACCTTTAAAGGATGAGAATCGTGCTCTTGTTCATTTAGGATTAAAAGCTTTATCCCAATCAAATCGCATAGGACTGAAAAGCTTAAAAGAAGTATGTGGAATTGAAGGCACTATTGATGAGGAAATGGTTGGGTTTACTATAGGACCGAGAGTTAACGCAGTGGGCCGTCTTCAAGATGCTTCTCCTGCTGTAGAGCTTTTTTTAACAGATGATCGTGAGGAAGCCGTGCAGCTCGCGGAATATATTAACCAGTTGAATCAGGAACGTCAAAAGATCGTCACACAAACCGCTAAAGAAGCAGAAGATATTCTCATGAATGAGCAACAGCCATTAGGAGAAGTCATCGTGGTAGCTAAAGAGGGATGGAACCCCGGGGTTCTCGGAATCGTCGCTTCCAAGCTCGTGCGTCAGTTTGATCGGCCGGCTATCGTACTTGCGATTGACTCTGAAAAGCAGCAAGCCAAAGGATCCGCAAGAAGTATTGATGCATTCGACTTATTCTCAAACTGCATGGAAATCAGAGATCATTTTATTCATTTTGGCGGACATGCTCAGGCGGCAGGAATGACATTGTCTATAGATGAAGTGGATTCAGTAAGGTCGAAGTTATGTGAAATGGCGCAGAACAAGCTTAGTGATAATGATTATCAGCAAGTTCTTAACGTGGAGATGTCAATAGGAATAGAAGAGATTACTCTTCAGCAAATCGAAGAGATCAACAAGTTGAGACCTTTTGGCATGGGTAATCCAAAGCCCCTATTTCATATAAAAGAGACACCTAAAGAAATACGCTTAATAGGAAGCAGACAAAATCACCTGAAATTCAGCTTTAAAAAAGATACAAGCAAGCTGGACGGGATCGCTTTTGGTTTAGGTGATTTATATTCTCAAATTGCGCCGGCTTCAGAGCTGGATATAGTGGGAGAGCTTAGTATAAATGAATGGAACGGACGCAAAAACGTGCAGATTATGATCAAAGATCTGGAGGTCCAATCCTGGCAGCTGTTTGATTATCGCGGCTCCAAGCATCTGGAAAAGAAATTGAAATTTCCTGCTGGACAAACTGTGACAGCCGTTCGATTCCAACAAGAGACCACGCCTCCTGCAAATGTGCCCGTTATTCACTATGATGAAATAGATAAGTTGACTGCAGCAGATGTTCAGGGGCTCGTTTTTATCGATCTGCCGGAACAGCTTTCTCATGTATCAAATGTAGTTCACAAGCTTGCGCCGGATAATATTTATGCTTGTTATCAAATTGATGATAGTGCTTTTTTCACTTCATGGCCTACGAGAGATCATTTTAAGTGGTTTTATGGTATGCTTGTAAAGCAAAAATCTTTTCATCTGAAAAATGACCGGGAAAGACTTGCTCAAAGAAAAGGCTGGAATGCTTCAATGATTGATTTTATTTCCCAGGTGTTTTTTGAACTTGGTTTTGTTAAAATGGAAGATGGTCTTATTACACTTGAATCTGCTCCTGCCCAGAAAGACTTATCAGAGTCTTCTCTATATAAACAGAGGAAAGAACAATTACATGTGGAACAGGCTCTCTATTATTCGACATATAAAGAGCTGAAAGGCTGGTTCGATAAACAGAGGCAGCCCGTCAAGGAGGAAGTATTAAATGGATTATAAAGAACATATTGCTATCGTGGAAGACTGGCCTAAAAAGGGAATTAAATTTAAGGACATCACCCCATTGATGGATAACGGGAAGGCTTTTAAATCTGCGGTTGATGAGATTGTAGAGTATTCCAAGGATAAAGAAATAGACATTATTGTAGGTCCTGAAGCACGAGGATTCATCGTGGGTTGTCCAGTTTCGTATGCACTGGAAATCGGATTTGCACCTGTAAGAAAAGAAGGAAAACTCCCAAGAGAAACTATTAAAGTTGATTATGGCTTAGAATACGGTAAAGATGTTCTTACTATTCATAAAGACGCGATTAAACCAGGACAGCGAGTACTTATCGTAGATGACTTATTGGCTACCGGCGGTACAATCGAAGCTACCATCAACTTAGTAGAACAACTTGGCGGTGTAGTTGCGGGATGCGCATTTTTAGTTGAGCTCACTTACTTAGATGGCCGAGATAAGCTGGACGGTTATGATGTTTTGACACTAATGCAATATTAAGATGGAGAGTGCCCTAAGTTAGGGCGCTCTTTGTTTTAGATTCCTTCAGTTCACAAATAATCAGTCCTAATCGTTGAGTGTGAATAGACGTTTTTTCTTTACTTTTTCTCGTCTTTTTTTGATAATGAAAACTAAACCACTACTAAATTTTAGGAAGCATAGAGAAATCAGGGTGATTGTATGGCTAAAGACAAAATTTTAACAGCTGAAGAAGTGATTGAGCAGGCTGCCTCCTATATGAACGAAAAGGATCTCGGTTTTATACGGAGGGCTTTTGAGTTTGCCAATCAGGCTCACAGCGAGCAATACCGTAAGTCCGGGGAACCTTATATCATACATCCCATTCAAGTTGCTGGTATTCTCGTCAATTTAGAAATGGACCCCGAGACAATTGCCGGCGGTTTTCTTCATGATGTTGTAGAAGATACCGATTATACACTTGAGGATATAGAGAAACAGTTTGGCGAAGAAGTATCTATGCTCGTCGACGGTGTTACAAAATTGGGGAAAATTAAATATAAATCAAAAGAAGCTCAGCAAGCTGAAAACCACAGAAAGATGTTTGTGGCAATGGCTAAAGACATGAGAGTTATTCTGATTAAACTTGCTGACCGTTTACACAATATGAGAACCCTTAAACATCTGCCGTCTGAGAAACAGCGCAGAATCTCCAATGAAACATTGGAAATTTTTGCGCCTTTAGCTCACAGGTTAGGGATTTCAACGATTAAATGGGAGCTTGAGGATACTGCTTTACGTTATCTGAATCCTCAGCAGTACTATCGAATCGTTCATTTGATGAAACAAAAGAGAAACGAAAGAGAATTTTATATCGATGACGTCATGAACGAAATAAGATCCCAGCTTGATGACGTTAACATCGAAGCGGATCTTAACGGGCGTCCGAAACATTTGTACAGTATTTATCGTAAAATGGTTTTGCAAAATAAACAATTCAATGAAATTTATGATCTACTCGCTGTAAGGATTTTAGTGAACAGCATTAAGGATTGTTATGCTGTCTTAGGCATAATTCACACTTGCTGGAAACCGATGCCAGGGCGTTTCAAAGATTACATTGCCATGCCTAAACCAAACCTTTACCAGTCCCTGCATACGACAGTTATCGGACCTAAAGGAGATCCCCTTGAAGTGCAGATACGTACTCATGAAATGCATGAAATCGCTGAATACGGAATTGCGGCTCACTGGGCTTACAAAGAGGGAAGAGAAGCAACATCCAAGCACTCGTTTGAAGAAAAGCTGACGTGGTTTAGAGAAATTTTAGAATCTCAGAGTGAAACCCATGATGCCGAAGAGTTCATGGAATCGCTCAAAGTGGATTTGTTTTCGGATATGGTTTATGTCTTCACCCCAAAAGGAGAAGTGGTGGAACTTCCTTCAGGGTCAGTACCGATCGATTTTGCTTACCGTATCCACACAGAAGTCGGCAACCAGACGATTGGTGCAAAAGTGAATGGCAAAATGGAGCCGCTTGATTACCAGCTCAACACAGGCGATATTGTAGAAATGATGACGTCTAAACACTCCTATGGGCCATCTCAGGACTGGATCAAATTGGCTCAGACTTCTCAAGCTAAAAATAAGATTAAACAGTTTTTTAAACGGCAGCGTAAAGAAGAAAATGTAATAAAAGGCCGCGATTCCGTCGAACGCGAAATCCGAAACATGAACCTTCAGCCGAAAGAAGTATTCACTTCAGATAATTTGCAGAGGGTCTCTGAAAAGTTCAATTTCGCAAATGATGAGGATATGTTTGCAGCTGTAGGTTACCAGGGGATCACGGCTTCCCAAATCGCCACAAGGTTAACAGAAAAACTGCGAAGACAAATTCAAAAAGCGCAGGACCTTGAACAAACGTTAGCAGATGTTTCAACGACTGATATCAAGACATCGACTCCGAAGAGTAAAAAAGATTCAGGAGTTCGTGTCGAAGGCGTCGATAACTTACTCGTACGACTTTCAAAATGTTGTAATCCTGTTCCAGGTGACGATATCATTGGATATATCACAAAAGGACGGGGAGTGTCAGTGCACCGTACGGATTGCCCTAATGTGCAGACGGAAGAAGCTCAAACCCGCTTACTTCCTGTTTATTGGGAAAAAGGACCAGCTGATACTAAACAGTATCATGTTGATTTAGAAATATGGGGGTACGACCGCAGGGGGCTCTTAAATGAAGTGCTTCAAGCGGTGAATGAAACTAAAACAAATATCACAGCTGTAACGGGTAAATCTGATCGTAATAAGATGGCTACTATTCATATTACTATTCTGATTCAAAATACGGATCACTTACGAAAAATAGTGGAACGTATCAAACAAATCCAGGAAGTATATACAGTACGACGAGTCATGCAGTAGGAACGGGAGTGAATTGATTTGAGAGCAGTAGTTCAGCGTAGCGGCCCCGCTTCTGTAAAAGTTGAGGGGCAGAGCATCGGGGAAATTAATGAAGGACTTGTTGTCTTATTGGGTGTGACTCATGAAGATACAGAAGAAGACGCTCGATACTTAGCTAAGAAAATTCCTCACTTGCGGATCTTTGAAGATGAACAAGATAAGTTGAATGATTCCCTTCTAGATGTGAAGGGGAAAATTCTATCCATTTCCCAGTTCACTTTATATGGGGAAACTCGCAAAGGAAGGCGGCCTAATTTTATGAAGGCTGCTAAACCGGAGTTAGCTAATGAATTATATGAGAGCTTTAACCAGTTTGTACGAAATGAAGGGGTTGAAGTGGAAACTGGAGCGTTCGGAGAAATGATGGAGGTTCAATTACTGAATAGCGGCCCGGTCACGCTCATACTAGATAGTAAAGATCGATAAAAAACAAGCAAGAGCTTTTTTAAGCACTTGCTTGTTTTTTTATTTAGTCTCAATTCAATTTCCGAGTCGATATTCACATCTTGAAGACTTCGTTTCGAGACATATAGGAAGTATAGAGGCAAAAGAAAAAGGTTTGCCTTATGTGGTACTGGAATCTCACCGATTCCTTCCGCCTCTCTGCCGTTATAAGTATCTCGAAATCCAATTTACCACAATAACGCTATAAAGTTGTATAGCTCTTTTATGAAATACAACAACCACTTGTAACCCAGCTATTAGTAAAAGAATCTATTTAAAATAATTAATTAATCCATTTGTAATTCCTTGACTGGCTTTGGACTGAAAACCTGAACTATTAACCGTTTTCTCTTCGTTCACGTCAGAGATAAAACCTAGTTCAACTAACACGGAAGGTTTTTGGTTATTGCGCAGTATGTGGAAGTTTCCGTTTGCTATACCTCGATCACTAAGTCCCGTGGAGTTGATGAGGCCTGATTGAATGTTGGATGCAAGGGTCTGCGTGCTATCATTATAAAAGTAAGTATTGATCCCTGTTGCTCTATTAGTAGCAGGAACACTATTATAATGAACACTAATAAACACATCGCCACTAGAAGCGTTCGATAATGCTGTGCGGGCAGATAAAGATAAATAAGAATCATTAGTCCTTGTCATCACAACACTTGCACCATTTTGTTCTAGTGTAGATTTAAGATTTTGAGCGGTTTGCAAAGTAAGAGTCTTTTCATAAGTACCGTTGCGGCCTATAGCTCCAGGGTCGAAACCACCATGTCCCGCATCTAACACAATTGTTTTACCTCGTAAGTTTCCTTTAGATGCTGAAGCAGATTTGATATTTGAGGATTTGTTTTCTTTCACAATCGATCCTGCTACATAAGCGCTGCTATCCTTGTATGAAACTTTATACCAGGATCCTTCTTTGCTGATCACACTTAATTGGTCGCCTTTATCGGAGCTGCCTAAAACTTCATGATTGGTAGAAGGTCCGCTTCTTAAGTTAGTAGCATTATACTGCAGGCTCACTGTTGTATTAGATTGAGGTGTGGTCTTCGAAGAATTATCCTTCGTTACTAACCAACCCGCTACCCAGCCTGACTTATTATTGCTCAAACCAACTTTGTACCAGCCTTGTTTCTCATCAAAGTATTCAAAGCTGTCACCTTTAGCCACTTGGGTAAGTATAGAACTGTTTGATGTAGCCTTACTTCTTACATTTAAGAGAGCTGTGGCCACTTTTACTTTACCAAGTGATTTTGAAGGCTCGGCTTCAGAAGTTTTTTTGGGCTGTTCCTCAGAGTATGTACTCATATAACTTTGGTGTACCCAGCCAGATGCTTTGCTGCGATCGATGTGCACCCATTCACCCTGTTGATCTAATTTGGTCACTTTCTCATCTTTCATAAGATAACCTTGGATGTCTCCGTCCATCCCTGCTTTACTGCGGACTCTTAAGTAATCCACTTTTGATTTTACTGTTTCTTTTTGCTTAACTTTGACTAACCAATCCGCGACCCATCCCGTCTTGTTATTCCAGTTGATCTTTATCCAGTCGCCTTTTTGGTCCACGATTGAATACGATTCATTTTTTTGGACTTTGCCCAAAGCCGAATGCGAAAGATCTGGACCTGAGCGGACGTTCAAATTGTCAACCTGCACCTTGACACTGTCAGCGTGAACGGCCGTCGGGATTAACCAAAGTAAGCATGCTAAAATAAATACTAATGACATCCAACCTTTCATAAAGCTCTTGTCACCTCCATAAATTAAGAATGCTTTAACTTATTCGACAAAAAAGTGGCTTTCCCTTCTTTTATCTACAATATTTTTTAAGTAACTCACAATTTATTGCTATTACGCTTGACATAGCATAAGTCAAAACCTTATGATAGTATCCATATTCCATATGAATCGATTGAAAACCATTGAGGAAAAAAGTAATTTAGATCCTTTGCAAACAGAGAGGAAATGCCTTTTAAGGCTGGAAGCATTTCTTTGTAAACTCTAAATGAAAGACATTTCTAAGGTGACATGCTGAAATTCCAGTAGGTATGTACGTGTGACAGGCGTTAACTGTTTTTGAGCGGAGGTACATACCTCAACTAGGGTGGCAACGCGGGAAATACTCCCGTCCCTTTCTTAAACTATTAGAGTTTAGAAAGGGGCGGGAGTTTTTTGTGTCCACAGATTCATATAGCACATAGCACTTAAAGGAGGAAGAAGCTTATGAGAGCTCCTAGAGGAACTCAAGATATATTACCAGGTACTTCAGAAAAATGGCAGTTTGTAGAACGTAAGCTTATGGATATCTGCCATCGATATAATTATAAAGAAATTCGCACCCCCATCTTTGAACACACGGAATTGTTCCAGCGTGGAGTAGGGGACACAACAGACATTGTTCAGAAAGAAATGTATACTTTCGAAGATCGTGGCGGAAGAAGTATTACACTGCGTCCCGAAGGCACGGCATCAACAGTCAGGTCCTTTGTGCAGAACAAATTGTTTGGTCTTCCCAATCAACCGACGAAACTTTTTTATATTGGTCCAATGTTCCGCTATGAACGTCCCCAGCAAGGAAGACTTCGGCAGTTTGTCCAATTTGGTATCGAAGCATTAGGGAGTAATGATCCTTCCATTGATGCCGAAGTGATGGGTCTTGCCATGAATGCGTATGAAGAACTTGGGCTGAAATCTTTGACACTCGTGATGAATAGTCTTGGTGATAAAGACAGCAGAGAAGCTCATAAGCAGGCACTAATTGACCACTTCAGCCCTCACAGGGAAGAGTTATGTGCGGACTGTCAGGTTCGTTTAGAGCAGAACCCTTTAAGAGTACTGGATTGTAAAAAGGACAAAGATCATCCGGCAATGGCTGATGCACCGTCTATTTTGGATTATTTGAATGATGAGTCCCGCTCTTATTTCGAAAAAGTGAAAGCTCATCTGGATCGTATGGGAATCGAATACGTTATCGACCCTAATTTAGTTCGTGGACTGGATTACTACAACCATACGGCTTTTGAAATCATGAGCCGGGCGGAAGGTTTCGGTGCTATCACTACATTAAGCGGAGGCGGCCGCTACAATGGTCTCGTTGAGGATATTGGTGGTCCAGAAACATCTGGTATCGGATTTGCACTTAGTATTGAACGGCTGCTTATGGCTCTGGAAGCTGAAGGTGTGGTATTGCCGATCGAAGAAGCGCTCGATTGTTATATCGTCTCACTCGGGGAAAAGGCTGAAGAGGCATCAGTCCGCTTGACGCATCAGCTGCGGCAGGCAGGCGTTCAAGTGGATAAAGATTACCTGCAAAGGAAAATGAAAGGTCAATTCAAATCGGCTGACCGTTTAAACGCAAAATATGTGGTTGTATTAGGAGATAGAGAAATTGAACAAAATGCCGTTTCCGTAAAGGATATGGAGACGGGACAACAGGAAGAGCTTCCTTTAGAGGAAGTTACGGAATTTCTTAAGAAACAACTAGCAGGAGGGAAAGACTGATGGAACGAATACAATGTGGATCGTTACGTACAAGCGATAAGAATACGGACATATCCTTGAAAGGATGGGTTCAGAAGCGGAGGGACCTTGGCGGTTTAATTTTTATTGATCTTAGAGACCGCTCAGGCGTTGTTCAGGTCGTTTTCAGTCCGGAGGATTCTTCTGAAGCATTGAAAACGGCTGAAAATATCCGTACAGAATACGTAATTGAAGTTAGTGGAAAAGTAGTCATACGTGATGAAAGTACAGTGAACCCCAATATGTCTACCGGGGAAATAGAAGTGCTCGCAAACGAAGTGACAGTGTTGAACAAGGCGAAGACACCTCCATTTATGATCGAGGATCAAACCGATGTGTCTGAAGACTTGAGGCTTAAATACCGCTATTTAGATTTACGCCGGAAAGAAATGCAGGAGACATTCAAGCTTCGTCATAACGCTACCCAGTCGATCCGTAATTTCCTTAACGATGAAGGCTATATGGAAATGGAGACGCCAATGCTGACTAAAAGTACACCAGAGGGTGCACGTGATTATTTAGTACCAAGCAGGGTACATGAAGGTGAGTTCTATGCACTTCCGCAATCTCCTCAATTATTTAAGCAAATGCTTATGATGGGCGGCTTTGAAAAATATTATCAAATCGCCCGCTGTTTCCGTGATGAAGATTTAAGAGCTGATCGTCAGCCGGAATTCACTCAAGTGGATATCGAGACTTCTTTTATGTCAAAAGATGAAATAATGGCAATGACTGAGCGTATGATGGTGAAAGTCATGAAAGAGGTGAAGGAAGTCGAAGTGAAAGCACCTTTTGAAAGAATGCCGTATCATGAAGCGATGGAAAGGTTCGGTTCTGATAAGCCGGATACAAGGTTCGGGCTTGAGCTTGTAAACTTATCCGAGATAGTGAAAGACTCCGGATTTAAAGTATTCAGTGGAGCTGTTTCCTCTGGTGGTAAAGTGAGCGGACTTAATGTAAAAGGAGAAGCTGACTCGTTTTCTAGAAAAGATATAGATAAATTAACAGAAGATGTTAAAGTTTATGGTGCAAAAGGGTTAGCTTGGCTTAAAGTGAAAGAAGGAGAGCTCAATGGGCCGATTTCTAAATTCTTCACAGACGAAGAAGCCCGGCAGATAAAAGAAGCAATGGATGCTGAAGATGGAGACCTATTACTGTTCGTAGCAGATAAAACATCTGTCGTATATGATAGTTTAGGCGCTTTACGTTTGAAATTGGGTAAAACTCTACAGTTAATTGATGAGTCTCAATTTAACTTTTTATGGGTGACCGATTGGCCGTTGTTTGAATATGACGAAGAGGAAGGCCGCTTTTTCGCAGCCCACCACCCATTTACGATGCCTGAGAATGGGGATATTAATCAATTGGCTGAACGTCCAGAGGCTGCTAAAGCAGAAGCTTATGACATTGTTTTGAATGGTTATGAATTAGGTGGAGGATCACTGCGTATATATAATAAGGAAATGCAGGATCGAATGTTTGAAGTGTTAGGCTTTACTAAGGAAGAAGCCGAAGAACAGTTTGGTTTCTTGCTGGAAGCTCTTGAATATGGCACTCCGCCGCACGGGGGAATCGCTTTAGGTTTTGACCGTTTCATTATGCTGCTTGCAGGACGAAGTAACTTACGTGATACAATTTTATTTCCTAAAACAGCATCAGCACAAGATCCGCTTACAGACGCTCCTGGCGAAGTAAGTACAGCCCAGCTGGATGAGCTTCACCTTCAGCTGAAAAAACAAAAACAGGACGGAAGTAGTACCAAATAAGGTGGTTCCATGCTTGATAAGCATAATAAACTGTGCTATTATTTGATTACAAATTAAATAAGCCAATCCTGATGTGTACGTTGTCCGAATGTACGTTTTGACCGAACATTTTTGAGACGGGAGCCTGACGTCTTCGCACGGAATGCATGCCTCTTTATTACATTCAGAGGACGCAAGAAATGCGAAGCAAGGCACCCACCTGCCTGGAGCGGGTTCAAAACTCATGGTGAAACAACGGCACAATTGGGATTGGTTTTGTTTTTTGGTAGAAAGAGCGAGCATATTATGCTCGCTCTTTCTATTTTGCTAAATGTTCTAGATTTCCGTTCTTCTCCATACGGAAGAAGGGTTTATTCATGTATTCCTGGTCATCGAACATTGTCATCTTTCGTGCTCGATCCATAATTGAAATAAAAGCTTGATAATCTTCCTTTAATGAGTTGAGTTGAGTATGCAGTTGTTCGTTTTCTTTTAAGAGTTCTTGTTTTTCTTCTTCAAGCTCTTGAAGTTTACTACTTAACCCAAGCTGAGACTTGCTTTCTTTTTGAAGTGATTTCAAATATGAAATCACCTGATTCAAATCAAGGATTTCCTCATTATTCTCTTCGATAGGAGCCTCGATTTCTCTGTGTACAGGGTCGGAATGGGTTTTAGGGATGGCAGCGACAGGTTGTTGAAAGGCAGCTTCAGATCGTTTCTTTTCTTTGCGCTGTTTTTTCGCAAGTTCTACAGCTTGCTCATACTTCTGTCTTATTTCTGCATTCCAGCGGAATCCACAAGCAGCGGATGTGCGGTTAAGCACGTCTCCTACCTCATCAAACGCCCTTAATTGGGTACTCCCTTCCCTTATGTGACGGAGCACTGTTTCAGCTAATAATAAATCATCTTCATGAGACCAAGCATCTTGCCTTACTTTTGGCATAATTTACCCTCCAGTTGAACTATTAGAAAAATAGTTTGTAAGATTTTGCTACTATTGTGACCAAAGTAAAGCAGGATTATACTTGATTATGATTTTTGTTGATTGATTTTATCGTAAACCTGTTTCAGTGCTTGCTCAAATTTGCCAGTTGATTTAGGTTCGTAGTAGGATTTCTTCTTCAGTGTGTCCGGGAGATACTGCTGGTCCACCCAGGCGTTAGGGTAGTTGTGGGGATATTTATAATCATTTCCTCGACCGAGTTTGCCTGCCCCTTTATAGTGTGAGTCTTTCAAATGAATTGGAACATCCCCGCTGTTTCCATTTCTAATATCAGATAAAGCTGCGTCCAGTGCCTTATAAGAGCTGTTTGATTTAGGGGAAAGTGCAAGCTCTGTTACAGAAGCCGCCAGAGGAATTCTGGCTTCAGGGAAACCTAATCGTTCGGCCGCTTCTACTGCGGCTAGTGCTCTAGGTCCTGCCTGCGGGTTAGCGAGCCCTATGTCTTCATAAGCGATCACGACAAGTCGGCGGCTGATACTGTCGAGGTCTCCAGCCTCGATCAGACGTGCCAGATAATGAAGGGCAGCGTTAACATCACTTCCGCGAATCGATTTCTGAAAAGCGGATAGTACATCATAGTGCGCATCTCCGTCCTTGTCATGTGAAAAGCTTTTTTTCTGCATACACTCTTCTGCCGAATCCAAATCGATAAAAACAACACCCTTTTCATTTTCCGGAGTTGAAAAAGCAGCAAGTTCCAATCCGTTCAAGGCCGCTCTCATATCCCCATTGGCACTTTTGGCAAAATGATGGAGGGCTTCGTCTGTCAGTTTGATATTGATGTTGCCCAAGCCCTCACCTTTGTTGACTAATGCTTTTTGAATTGCTTCTTCAATGTCCCGTTCCTCAAGACGATGTAATTCAAAAAGATGGCACCTGCTGCGAATAGCTGGATTGATGGAGTGGTATGGGTTGCTCGTCGTACATCCGATCATCGTTAGTCGGTTACTTTCAAGGTGAGGAAGTAAAAAATCTTGTTTAGCTTTATCAAGCCTGTGCACTTCGTCTAAGATGAGCACCATTTGACCGTGCATTTTAGCTTCTTCCACTACTATTTCCATGTCTTTCTTTTTATCAGTCACTGCATTCAGCGTTTTGTAAGGAAGCTGCAAGCTTTTGGCCAAAGCTGTTGCCATGGAGGTTTTTCCAGTCCCTGGTGGACCAAATAGTATCATCGAAGCTAATCGTTCAGCTGTTACCATTCGATGTAATGTTTTCCCCTCAGCCACTAAATGTTTCTGTCCGATAATATCGTTGAGTGTGGAGGGTCTTAGTCGGTATGCTAGAGGTTGTACGCTCATAAACGGATAGCTCCTTTACAATGATAATTACGTTAAGGGTATGCTCAATTCTATTAAAATGCAAGAGACTTGCCATTCATGCTATAATAGCGTTTGGTATAATTGAAGAAGGAGAGATCAGCTATGAAGAATGATCAATACGTCAGACCGCATACCGGTCTTCGCTGGTCTTTTTTTATTGTAGGATTAACTTTACTTGGACTGGGAATTTCATTAACTATGCAAGTAAGAGTTTTTGGTATAGGTCCATGGGACGTGCTTCATTATGGATTATATAAACAACTCGGACTTACGGTCGGGACATGGTCTATTATCGCGGGTCTGTTGATCGTCATTATCAGCTCAATCGTTTTGAGGACATTTCCTAAAATCGGTACGATATTAAACATGGTTTTAATCGGCGTCTTCATTGATTTTTTTAATTGGATATTGCCGGAACCAAGCTGGCTTCTTAATCAAGTCATTTTCTTCGTGGCTGGTACAATGATAACGGCGCTGGGTATAGGAGTTTATGTAGCAGCAGATATCGGTGCTGGGCCACGCGACAGTTTGATGTTGATTCTTACAGATAAATTGCAATGGAAAGTTTCTACTGTACGTAATGGGATAGAAGTCACGGTTGCCCTTCTAGGGTGGATGTTAGGAGGACCGGTTGGAATCGGAACAGTTTTCATCGCACTTTTCCTCGGTTCTTTCGTGGGATATTCTCTCCCTCTTTCTAAACGATTATTGAACTTTTTAATGAAGAAAGGTGAATCGTATGAAAATTTCTACAAAGGGCCGTTACGGCCTGACCATCATGATCGAATTGGCTAGGAAATATGGGGATGGCCCAATATCGTTGAAGCAGATCGCCAGAGATAATGAGTTATCCGAACATTATTTAGAGCAGCTTATTGCACCGCTTCGGAATGCGAGTCTCGTTAAGAGTGTGCGCGGTGCGTACGGAGGATACATGCTGACGAAAGCTCCTTACGAAATCACTGCGGGAGATGTAATCAGGGTACTAGAAGGACCGATTACCCCTGTAGAAGGCATAGAAGATGAAGAACCTGCAAAGCAAGCTCTTTGGAAAAGAGTAAGGGATGCAGTGAAAGATGTACTGGATACCACGACGTTAGAAGACTTGAAAGATCACGTGGACGATCAAACTCAAGATGCGTATATGTTTTATATTTAAATATGGAGGTGGAAAAGGTGGAGTCTATTTATTTAGATCATGCGGCTACGACACCTGTTCATCCACAAGTGACAGAAGCTATGATTTCTGTTTTACAAGAAACATTCGGAAATCCTTCAAGTGTCCATACCTTTGGCAGAAAAGCGAGGAAACAACTTGATGACGCGCGTCATACAGCCGCGGAAAGCATCCAGGCGAAGGACAAGGAAATTGTTTTTACAAGTGGCGGAACAGAATCTGATAATTTAGCGATTATCGGAGCAGCAATTGCTAATCAGCATAAAGGTCGTCACATTATTACTTCTAAAATAGAGCATCATGCGACATTGCATGCCGTAGAACATTTGGAGTCGTTAGGCTTTGAAGTGAGTTATCTCCCGGTATATAATGATGGCCGTGTAAAGTCAGAAGATGTGCACACCCTTCTAAGAGAAGATACGATTTTAGTGACGATCATGATGGTGAATAATGAAACAGGTGTCGTTCAGCCTATTCGTGAATTAAGCGACGCTCTCAAAGATCATCAAGCTTACTTTCATTCAGATATTGTACAGGCTTATGGTTTGATTTCCATCGATGTCAGGGAACTTCCTGTTGATTTACTGACTGTGTCCAGTCATAAAATCAACGGACCTAAAGGGGGCGGCTTTCTCTATGTGAGAGAAGGTACGAACTTAAATTCCCAGCATTTTGGCGGAGAACAAGAAAGAAAAAGGAGAGCTGGCACAGAAAATCTTCCAGCCATCGTCGGATTTCAGAAAGCAGTTCAACTGGCTGACGAATTTCGTTCATCCAGAAGAACTGAATACGCTCGTTATAAACAATTATTCCTGGAGACACTGGAAAAGGAACATGTCGATTTTAAAATAAATGGTTCAGTCGAGCATCAGGTAGAAACGATCGTGAACCTTAGTTTTCCCGGAATGAATGTGGAAACTTTATTAACTAATTTTGATTTGTCTGGTCTAGCCGCCTCAAGCGGCAGTGCCTGTACGGCTGGTTCAGTTGAACCTTCACACGTACTGTCCGCAATGTACGGGGGAAATGACCCGAGAACGATTAACTCGATTCGATTTAGTTTTGGAATGGCCAACACCGAGGAAAATATCGTTGCGGCCGCAAAGCGCATCAGCCAAATCATCGAAAGGCTGAGTTAGGAGGTAAAAATACGATGAAAGAGAATAAAGATACAAGAGTTGTCGTCGGTATGAGCGGGGGAGTCGATTCATCCGTATCTGCCCTGCTGCTAAAAGAGCAAGGGTATGATGTCGTTGGTATCTTCATGAAGAACTGGGATGATACCGACGAAAACGGTGTATGCACCGCGACAGAAGATTATGAAGATGTTATACATGTATGTAATCAGCTGGATATTCCCTATTACGCCGTGAATTTTGAAAAGCAGTACTGGGATAAAGTGTTCACTTACTTTTTAGACGAATATAAAGCTGGCCGAACCCCGAACCCTGATGTCATGTGTAACAAAGAAATCAAATTCAAAGCTTTCCTGGATCACGCGTTAGCTCTAGGTGCTGATTATCTCGCTACGGGACATTATGCTCAAGTACGTGAGGTCGATGGAACTTACGAAATGCTTAGAGGGGTCGATCAAAATAAAGATCAAACCTACTTCTTGAATCAGCTGTCACAGGAAGTTCTTTCTAAAGTTATGTTTCCTCTAGGTCATATAGATAAAAAAGAAGTACGTAAAATTGCGGAGGATCATGAGCTTGCAACCGCTAAGAAAAAAGATTCCACAGGCATATGCTTCATTGGAGAACGTAATTTCAAAGAATTTTTAAGTGAGTACATCCCTGCCCAGCCAGGAGAGATGCAGACTTTAGACGGTGAAGTAAAAGGTCAGCATGATGGTTTGATGTACTACACATTAGGTCAGCGCCAGGGGCTTGGTATTGGTGGAGCAGGTGAACCGTGGTTTGTGGTTGGTAAAAATGTAACAGACAATATCCTTTATGTTGGTCAAGGCTACCATCATGAAGCGCTGTACTCTGATGGTCTAATTGCAGTAGATGCAAATTGGACGAGTAATGACCCTCCTTTAGAACCATTTGAATGTACGGCTAAATTCCGATATCGTCAAGAAGATAGCCCTGTCACTGTCATCCCTAAAGAGGGCGGAACCTATGTTGTGAAATTCCATGAACGTGAACGAGCTGTCACTCCCGGTCAGGCTGTTGTCCTTTATAAAGGTGAAGTTTGTTTAGGCGGTGCAACGATTGACCAAGTAGTGAAAGAGAATGAATCATTGACTTACGTTGGATGAAAAACAAGCCATGTCCATTTGCTTTTGGGCATGGCTATTTTTAAGCAGGAGGTATGAAAAATGGATAAATTGAATCAAGCGATCGAACATATGAAGAAGCAAAACTTCGAGGAAGCTACTAAACTTTTCACGGAAACGATAGAAGAGAATCCTGACGATCCTGTAGGTTACATTAATTTCGGGAATTTATTAGTTCATGTGAACGAATGGGAACGAGCTGAACGATTTTTTAATCGGGCTATTGAGCTTGACGAGCAGGCTGCCACTGCTTATTACGGTTTAGGCAACGTTTACTATGAGCAAGAAAACTATACAAAAGCACAAAACCAGTTCCTATTAGCCATTGAAAAAGGCTTAGAAGAGGCTGATGTTCACTTTATGCTTGGGATGACGTTAGTTCATCAGGAGTATATGAAGCTGGCTCTTCCTTATTTGCTGAGAGCTTCTGAACTTGAACCGAAGGATATCGATATTCAATTTCAATACGGTTTATGTTTAGCTCAAACCGGTCAAATAGAAGAAGCTGAAGAAACGATGAAAACTGTGCTACAATTAGAAGAAAATCACAGTGATGCTCATTATAATTTAGGGGTTGTCGCTCTTCATAAAGAAGATGCAGGTCTAGCCCTTGAACACTTTAACAAAGCTTTAGAGTGTAATGGTGATCATACGTTAGCGGCCCATGCAAAGGCACAAATCGAACAAGCTTTAAGTGGAGAATAATCTAAAGGGGAAAGATGATCATGGAAGAACATACACTTTTTTCTGAATCAACAGAAGAAAAACGTCCTTATATTATTGGTGAATTGAACCGGATGATTTTTCATAAAGAATCCGAGCACTTTTCGATTGCCAGCATAAACGTGACGGATACGAATGAAGACTTCTCAGAAAAAAGTTTAGTCATTAAAGGATATTTCCCTCCTTTAGAAGAAGGAGAATCCTACGTTTTCCATGGTGAATTTCAAGAACATAAAAAATTCGGACGCCAATACCAAGTGGATTTTTATAAACGTGTCATGCCTGAAACGAAAGATGGGTTAATCGTTTATTTAGCGAGCGATCTATTCCATGGGATCGGGCAAAAGACGGCAGAGAGGATTGTCGATGAGCTTGGCGAACAGGCTATCTCAATGATTCTTCAAAACCCGGATGTACTTGACCGAGTGCCGAAACTGGCTAAGGAAAAGAAGAAGCAATTACATGAAGCTCTAAAGGAGCATCAAGGTTTTGAACACGTGATGATCCATCTTAACCAGTACGGATTCGGACTGAAAATGTCACAAAAAATATATGAAGCTTTCAAAGATCAGACCCTATCGATCATAGAGGAAGACCCTTATCAGCTGGTGTTTGAAGTTGAAGGGTTTGGTTTCCACCGGGCCGATGAGATTGCAAAAATGCAGGAGCTCCCGGATGACCATCCGACAAGAGTACGGGCGGCTTGCCTATATATCATGCAGCAAAGCCTATCATCTGGTCATGTGTATCTTCCGACTGAATTATGTCTTTCCCAGGTGGAAAATCTTTTGAACAATGGAAATATGAACGCAGTAACCTTTGAGCAATTATCGGAACAAATCGTCCATTTGGCAGAAAATCGTTATGTTTTCATAGAAGAGGATCATGTCTATCTGCCTTCGCTTTTTCATGCTGAAAATGGGCTCTGCCATCAATTGGAGCGCATCACGGAAGAAAGCTTGGACATCGAACATACACAGGCGGATTTAATGAAAATCATAGGTGATGTGGAAGAGAAAGAAGCCATGAGTTATGGCGAAGACCAATTCCAGGCGATTGAGAAAGCTCTTCATTCCAAGGCTATGATATTGACCGGCGGTCCAGGTACGGGGAAAACGACTGTGATAAAAGGGATCATACAATCCTATTCGAAACTTAATGATGTATCGATTGACCCAGGTGACTATGGCAGTGGAGATCCGTTTCCTTTTATTTTGACAGCTCCTACAGGAAGAGCTGCAAAAAGAATGACAGAATCGACAGGATTGCCTGCTAGAACCATTCACCGTTTATTAGGCTGGGATGGCCACAATAGTTTTGAAAAAAATCAGGATAACCAGTTGGAAGGCAATGTGCTGATTATTGATGAATTTTCTATGGTTGATATATGGCTGGCCAACCAATTGTTTCGAGCGATTCCCTCAGGCATGCAAGTATTGATTGTCGGAGATGAAGACCAGCTTCCATCGGTTGGACCCGGTCAAGTATTAGCTGACCTATTGCGTTCGGACTATATACCTTCTATTCAATTAACAGAAGTCTACCGACAAAAAGAAGGATCAAAAATCATCCAGCTGGCCCATGAAATAAAAAATGACCAGTGTACATCAAAATCATTAGAAAAAGACCATGATTTCAATTTTATACCTGCCGGAGAGCACCAAATAAAAGAGTTGGTCACGAATATTGTAAAAAAAGCGATCGATAAGGGGATTGAACTGCGTGAAGTTCAAGTACTCGCCCCGATGTACCGCTCGGAAACGGGAATCCATAAGCTTAACGAAGAGATCCAGCAGGTCGTTAACCCGAAAAGTAAACAAAAAAGGGACTTGACCTTTAAAGAAGTGACCTATCGAAAAGGAGATAAAGTCATTCAATTGGTCAACCAGCCTGAAGACGGTGTATATAACGGAGACATAGGAGAAATCGCAGCAATCTTCCGTGCTGAAGAAAACGTGGATCAAATCGAACAGGTGGTTGTGGAATATGACAGCAAAGAAGTGGTTTATCCAAAGAAAGACCTGAACAACATCATGCACGCGTATTGTACATCGATCCATAAATCCCAAGGTAGTGAATTCTCTATTGTCATTCTTCCAATTGTAAGAGGCTACCGAAGAATGCTTAGGAAGAATTTGATTTATACAGCGATTACCAGGTCGAAACAATCGCTGATCATTTGTGGGGATCAGCAAGCATTTTTAGAAGGAATCCAGACGAGAGACACGAATTTAAGGTATACTGGTCTGGCTGAAAAGCTTCAAGAACATCGTATCCCTGCAATAGAGGAAGAAGCGGAAGAGGAAGGTCTATCACCTTATGACTTTATGTAAGGTATAAATTGTAAAATCAAGGGGCAAACTAGCAGTAAAAAGGAGTTTGCCCTTATGAAATGTCCGAACTGTAATGGCAAGAACTTGGGACGGATAGGCAATGAACAATACTATTGCTGGAACTGCTGTTTAGAACTTTCTGTAGAAAAAGGCATAGTCAATGTCCATCAAATCGAAGAAGATGGCAGTTTAAGTTCCTTGAATGATTTATTCTATCAATCAGGTTCCTAATGGATAAAAAACTGATAAAATGGACGGTCCGTCTGTCCATCTTTTTCATTGTTCTATTACTTCTTCTTTTTCTTGCCTGGTTATTTCCACATTATGATCATGTAGTTATTTTACTAGGGAGAATCGTACTTCCTTTTTTAATTGCAATTATTTTGGCGATGCTGCTACATCCTTTGGTCAAATATTTAGAGGAAGTGGGTTTAAAGCGCTCAATAGCTATATTACTCATATTTCTCGTGTTCTTTTCTTTAGCGGGGTATGGGGTTTATCGTGGATATCCTCATTTAATAGATCAAATTAAAATGCTTAATGAGCAGCTTCCTCATTTAATAGAGGCGTATCAGAAGTGGACGAAGCAAATGTATGAACAGACCGAGCGGTTTCCAGACGGAATTCATGAGAGGCTGGAGCAAAGTTTCAGCAGATTGGAATCATGGATGGATGAGCGAATGATGGCAGTTGTTTCAGGTATGAGCGGTCTTTTCAATGTGATTGTACTCATTGCAGTCATACCTGTCATGACGTTTTATTTTTTGAAAGACCATCATTACATTATGAATGCTCTGCTTTTTTTAGTTCCAAGGAAGTGGAAAAGAGAGGCCGTCCATTTGACGAAAGAGTTAAGCCATTCCCTGGGCGGATATATTAGAGGTCAACTGTTAATCAGTCTGTTTGTAGGAGTTTTGGCTGGCATAGGTTTCTGGATCGCAGGGCTTCCTTATCCATTGGTGCTCGGTGTTGTGGCAGGGATTACGAATATCATTCCTTATTTCGGTCCGCTGTTCGGTGCTGTACCCGCATTGATTGTGGCTTTGACTATTTCTGTGAAAACTTTGGTTATTGCGGTGGTCGTCATCGTCATCATACAAATCATTGAGGGTAACTTCCTTTCACCTTATATTATGGGGAAAAGCATTCATATCCACCCTTTGCTTATTATCTTCGCTTTGCTAGCCGGAGGTGAACTTGCAGGAATCGCAGGGATGGTGTTAGCTGTACCTGTACTCACCTGCTTGAAAGTCATTTCAGAAGAAGTTTACCGATCGCGTATGAACGTTGACAGATAAGCACAAATTATCTATAATTGCGCTATCTATTACTATATGAACGCATAACACTTTGAAGAAAAAGAGTAAACAGACAGCCGGTCATAAGAGAGGTACCTCCCCGGGCTGAAAGAGGAACTAACCTGGCGCTGTTGAAAGCTATTTCTGAGTGCGGCTAATACCCGCCGGTTTCACGTACCGTTACAAGCGTCCAAGGTGATAGGCTGATCAGTCTATAATCAGGGTGGTACCGCGGATTATAATCCCGTCCCTGCCAGAGTGCAGGGGCGGGATTTTTATGTTCATATAGCGAAATACATGAAATTAACAGGAGGCACGTAGCATGAAATCATTAACTTCAGCAGAGGTCCGACAAATGTTTTTAAATTTCTTTACAGAAAAAAGTCATACAGTGGAGCCGAGCGCATCGCTTGTTCCCCATGAAGATCCTTCCCTTTTATGGATCAACAGTGGAGTGGCTACACTGAAAAAATATTTTGATGGACGCGTGGTTCCGGATAACCCGAGAATTGTAAACGCTCAAAAATCTATCCGTACGAACGATATAGAAAATGTTGGGTTCACTGCGCGTCACCATACATTTTTTGAAATGCTGGGTAACTTTTCCATTGGCGACTATTTTAAAGAAGAAGCGATCGCCTGGGGATGGGAGTTTCTTACGAGCAAGGATTGGATTGGATTCGATCCTGAGAAATTATCAGTAACCGTGCATCCCGAAGATGATGAAGCTTATGAAATTTGGCGGGATAAAATCGGTGTGAATGAAGAGCGGATCATACGCTTGGAAGAGAATTTCTGGGATATCGGAGAAGGCCCAAGCGGTCCGAATACGGAAATCTTCTATGATCGCGGAGCTAAGTATGGAGCGGATTCTTCTGACCCGGAGCTATATCCAGGTGGAGAAAATGAACGCTATTTAGAAATCTGGAATCTTGTGTTCTCCCAGTTCAATCACAATCCTGATGATACGTATACGCCGCTTCCTAAGAAGAACATTGATACAGGAATGGGTTTGGAGCGGATGGTGTGTGTCATTCAAGATACACCTACTAATTTTGAAACAGATTTGTTTTTACCGATCATCAAATCGACAGAAAAGATATCAGGGCGCACTTACGGCGATACAGTCGACCAGGATGCTGCTTTTAAAGTTATTGCGGATCATATGCGTACAGTAAGCTTTGCTGTAAGTGATGGAGCCCTTCCTTCTAACGAAGGTCGAGGATACGTTCTAAGACGCCTCCTGCGCCGTGCAGTGCGTTTTGCCAAGCAAATAGGTATAGACGAACCATTCATGTATAAACTAGTGCCAGTAGTCGCTGAGATCATGAATGATTTCTATCCTGAAGTCAGTAAAAAACAAGACTTTATTCAAAACGTAATCAAAACGGAAGAAGAACGTTTCCATGAAACATTGAATGACGGGCTATCCATCCTTAATAAGATCATGAATCAGGAATCAGAAAAAGGCAGCAATGTATTTCCTGGGGTAGAAGTGTTCAGATTGTATGATACATTTGGTTTTCCAAAAGAACTGACAGAAGAATATGTTTCTGAAGCTGGCTTCTCTATTGATGAGGAAGGGTTCCAGCAGGAAATGAAAAAGCAAAGAGAACGTGCAAGAAGTGCCCGCCAGAAATCTGACAGTATGCAAATCCAAGATGGTGTACTCGGGGACGTTCAAGTTGCCAGTGAATTTGTAGGGTACGACCAATTGAAGGCTGATGGTGAAATCGTCGAATTGATTAAAGGAAATCAATTTGCAGAAGAAGCGAATGAAGGAGATACTGTGTATTTCTTCCTCGACCGCACTCCTTTTTATGCGGAAAGCGGAGGACAAATCGCTGATAAAGGATTAGTGAAAAGCAATGAAGCTGTTTTAAATGTGAGCAATGTCCAAAAAGCACCGAATGGACAGCATATGCATGAAGCGGTCGTAACTAAGGGTACGATACAAAAAGGTGATAAAGTCGTTGCGGAAGTAAACAAAGAGACGAGATCGTATATCGTTAAAAATCATACGGCTACTCACTTGCTGCATCAGGCTCTTAAAGATGTTCTTGGTGATCATGTCAATCAAGCTGGATCTATGGTTTCTCCTGATCGGCTGCGTTTCGATTTCTCTCACTTCGGATCGGTGACTGAAGCAGAATTTGAACAAATTGAAAAAATCGTCAATGAAAAGATATGGAATTCGATTCCTGTCAGCATAGAGTATCATTCTCTCGAGCAGGCAAAGGAGAAAGGAGCTATGGCTCTTTTCGGTGAAAAATACGGCTCTGAAGTTCGGGTTGTTGAAGTCGGAGATTACAGTATGGAATTATGCGGAGGTTGTCACGTAGGAAATACTGCTGAAATCGGAATGTTCAAAATTATAACCGAGACAGGTATTGGTGCTGGTACGAGAAGAATGGAAGCTGTTACTGCAAGAGGCGCTTACGAGTTGATGACCAATAAAGAAATGATCCTAAAAGAATCGGCTCAATTGCTGAAAACTAAACCTGATCAAGTGCCAGAGCGTGTGCAAGTCCTTCATCAGGAATTAAAAGAATTACAGCGCGAAAACGAGTCATTATCAACCAAATTATCTAACTTGGAGGCTTCCTCCATTTTAGATGAAGTAGAGGATATCGATGGTGTTCATGTACTGGCAAAGCAAGTCGACGTCAAGGACAGTAATGCCCTACGGACCATGATGGATGACTTGAAGCAGCAAATCGGTTCGGCCATTGTCCTGCTGGCAACTACAAACGGGGATAAAGTTCAATTGATTGCGGGTGTTTCTAAAGATTTAATCGATGAAGGGTACCATGCAGGGAACTTGATTAAACAGGCGGCTGCCATATGCGGTGGAGGCGGTGGAGGCCGACCTGATATGGCTCAAGCAGGTGGTAAAGATTCTTCGAAAATATCTGAGGCTTTGAATTTCGCAAAAGATTACGCTAGAAAGACGGGTTGATTTTTACAAACTCGAAAATAAGTATATAATGGAACAAAGACTAACAATGTGCGAGGTGACAAATAATGAGTTCGATGGATAAAACGATGCGCTTCAACTTTTCGGAAGAACCGTTTGACGAGGATGTCAGAACCCTCTTGCTCTCGGTTCATAACTCCCTCCAAGAGAAAGGGTATAACCCTATCAATCAAATTGTCGGATATTTACTATCAGGGGATCCTGCTTACATTCCTCGCCATAATGATGCCAGAAATTTAATCCGTAAAATGGAACGGGACGAGCTGATTGAGGAATTAGTTAAGTACTATTTGGAAAACAATAAAGAGGACGTTTAATGAAAAAAATAGGTTTAGATGTAGGAGAAAAAACTATCGGAGTTGCCATTTCTGACGCACTGGGGTGGACAGCTCAAGGTCTCACGACACTTCATTGGGACGAAAATAATTATACGACAGCGAAAGGACCGCTTCGTGAGATGATTTCTGAACACGATGTGAGTGAAGCAGTCATCGGGTTACCTAAGAATATGAATGGAACGATTGGTCCACGTGGAGAAGCAAGTTACAGGTTTGGAAAGTGGCTAGAAAAGGAATTCAAACTAAACGTCCAATATTGGGATGAGCGCTTGACGACCATGGCGGCGGAACGAGTATTACTGGATGCTGATGTAAGTCGTCAAAAAAGAAAAAAGGTCATTGATAAAATGGCTGCGGTCATCATTTTACAAAGTTATTTGGATTCTAAACAATAAAGGAGGCAACATCATGGCATTAGAGAAAGAAGAACGAATTATCATCCCTGATGAAAACGGGGAAGAGCATTTATTCGAGGTATTATTTACGTTCGATGTGGAACAGACAGAACAATCATATATTGCAGTCGTACCTGCTGAACAAAAAGAGGGCGATGAGGTAGAAGTCTTTGCCTTTAGGTATGAAGAAAAAGGCAATGAAGAAGATGACCTAGCTTTATATCAGATAGACTCTGACGAAGAATGGGAAATGGTTGAAGAAATGTTGAATACGTTAACGGAAGAAGATCTCACGTAAGAGGGATTGAACTTGCAGGCACCCGCCTGCAAGTTTTTTTATGGTTTTTTAACAACAAAAACTGGGATATCGTCACTGGTTAATGGCGGAAGATATGAGGGCAAATGTCTAATGGCGTAGAAATAGCCAGGTAATTTGTAGTATAATGTAGCGGGTGGAAGGAGGAGTACTTTTGTCAGGTTATAAAAAAGGACATAAAGAGCGGTTGAAGAATCGCCGCAAAGAAGCGGGAACGGTGAGAAAGATCGTTATGATCGTATTAGCCGCCATAGGTATTGGATTGATTGTTTCTTTAATCGCAGGATATCTATATATTAAATCATCCATAGAACCCGTAGACCCAAATGACGAGTCAAATGTCGATGTGGATATCCCACTAGGGTCCTCTACGTCTGAAATAGCTGCTATCCTTGAGAATGAAGATGTAATAAAAAGTGCGATCATCTTCAGGTTATACACAAAATTTAATAATGAAACAGGCTTTCAAGCAGGGAGTTACAGTTTTTCTGCTTCAATGACATTGGATGAGGTCATCGAATCGCTTCAAACCGGGAAGACAAAAGGTGCGGCCGTTAGAATTACTATTCCTGAAGGGCGTAATATGGAGCAAATAGCAGAAATCTACAGTGAAAAGCTTGAATTTACAGAGGAAGAGTTTCTGAATAAAGTAAATGATGAAGATTACTTAAATGAATTGATAGAAGATCACCCATCACTTCTTACGGATGATATTTTACAAGAAGACATCCGTTATCCCCTAGAAGGTTATTTATTTGCGGGAACGTATGATTATGATGTGGAAGACCCAACAATAGAAGAAATAGTCGAGGTAATGGTTTCACGGACAGAGGGAGAAGTTATGGAATACGGTGATGAAATCGAGGACTCCGATATGAGTATCCATGAAGTAATCACGATGGCTTCGCTTGTAGAAAACGAAGCCCCCAATGAAGAGAGCCGCAGAGAAATCGCAGGGGTCTTTTATAACAGGTTGAACGAAGATATGATGTTGCAAACGGATCCCACTGTTCTCTATGCATTAGGCGAGCATAAAGACCGTGTGTTATATGAGGATCTGGAAGTAGAATCACCGTACAATACTTACCAGAATAAAGGGCTGCCCGTAGGTCCTATTTCAAGCTTCAACATCAATTCACTTCAGGCTGTTTTTAATCCGGTAGAGTCAGATTACCTTTATTTCTTAGCGAACAGTGAAGGTGAAATTTTCTATTCTGAGACTTTAGAGGAACATAATGAGTTAAAAGAAGAGCATATTTCTAGTGACGAGGGTCATAATTATATACCCGAAGATGAATGATTTATAAGGAATGCGTAATATATCTCGCATTCCTTGTTTTTTTTATGTTAAAATAATAGGGTTGTAAAAGAGAAGTTCTATAGATGAAAGGGGATTCCATCATGAAGCAGGAAGAATATCTGCATAGTTTACTTCATCCGGCCTCGAACGACGTGAGGGAACTGGAAAAGTATGCAAAGGAGCATAATGTGCCGATCATGGAACCTTTAGGTATTGAATTTCTCATGCAGTTGTTGAGAGTCCACAGACCAAACAACATTCTTGAAATAGGGGCAGCGATTGGTTATTCTGCTTTAAGAATGGTGGAAGCTTTACCTGAAAGTCAAATAGTTACGGTTGAAAGAGATGAGAAAAGGTACGAAGAAGCCAAGCAAAACATCAGGTTCTTCGGTAAAGAACAACAGATCCATTTATTAGCTGGAGATGCTCTTCATATAAAAGAACAAATAGAAGCATATGGGCCGTTCGACTTTCTATTTATAGACGCAGCTAAAGGGAAATATGAAGATTTCTTTCGTTTATATTCTCCTTTAGTGTCAGAACATGGAATCATCGTTTCAGATAATGTATTGTTTAAGGGGTATGTAGCAGATCCTTCCAAGGCGCCTGAGAGGCTTGAGAAAATGGTTTCTAAAATCATCAAATTTAATCAGCTGCTCAATGAGCATCCAGATTACAATACAACGATTGTACCCATAGGCGATGGAGTAGCTATTACAACTAGAAAATCATAGATAAATTTGGAATTGGTGAAAGGAGAACCAGAACGAATGACTGATAAACCTGTAGTAATTGGAGTAGCGGGGGGGACCGGATCGGGGAAAACGAGTGTAACCCGATCTATTATTCAACGTTTTGCGGATAAATCGATTTTGATGGTGGAACAAGACTATTATTATAAAGATCAGAGTCATCTGCCTATGGAAGAGAGACTGAAAACCAATTATGATCACCCACTCGCTTTTGATAACGATTTACTTATTGAGCATTTAAAAGAGCTGATTGCAGAGCGGTCGATCGAAAAACCAGTGTATGATTATAAAATTCATACCAGATCGGATGAAACAATTACAGTAGAGCCGAAAGAAGTCATTATTATTGAGGGAATTCTCGTTTTAGAAGATGAAAGACTTCGTGACCTTATGGATATCAAGGTTTTTGTAGATACGGATGCAGATGTGCGGATCATTCGCCGATTGATGAGAGATATAAATGAGCGGGGCCGAACTTTGGATTCAGTCATAGAACAGTATATTAATGTTGTTAGACCTATGCACCTCCAGTTTGTTGAACCGACGAAACGTTATTCAGATATAATTATTCCAGAAGGCGGGCAGAACCACGTGGCCATCGACTTAATGGCGACGAAAATTCAGACAGTTCTCCGCGAAAAAGGTCAGCTCGTAAGCAGAGAAAATAGTTGAAAAGTTTAAACAAATCTGGCATAGTTTTTGATAGAAGTTCTAGGAAACCTCACTCCGGTATACATTATATTAATAAAATGGAGTAGGATCTTCTTAGTAGTAAGAATTTTAATCGTTTATTATTGGCGGATATAAGGAGTGTATGAATATGGCAGAAGAAAAGAATTTTTACATGACCGACGAGGGAAAACGAAAACTTGAGGAAGAACTTGAATATTTAAAAAACGAACGTAGAAAAGAAGTAGTAGAACGAATTAAGATTGCTAGAGGTTTTGGTGACTTATCCGAGAACTCGGAATACGATGCGGCTAAAGATGAGCAAGCCTTCGTAGAGGCAAGAATTCAAACGGTTGAGAATATGATTCGCAATGCAGTGATTATTGAAAGTGATAACGATAATCCTGATCGCGTATCTATGGGGAAATCAGTCACTTTCCAAGAATTGCCTGATGGAGATGAAGAGACATATACAATCGTAGGCAGTGCAGAAGCCGACCCCTTTGAAGGAAAAATCTCTAATGATTCTCCGATGGCCCAGAGCCTGATCGGCCATGAAGTAGGAGATAAGGTTACTGTTGTAACCCCTGGCGGCGAGATCAACGTGAAAATAGTTACGGTTACATTATAATGGGGAAGGCAGGGAAAAACTCCCTGCCTTTTTATCTAGCTGTATATACTTATCAATCAGCGTGTAAGGTAGAAATGAATTTTTTTGTGAAACTTTTATTTCCTGTGTTTTGTAAATTATAGAAAATGTATGTCTTATATGCTTGTAAAGGAGGAACAAGGAATGTCTAAAAATAACTCTGGATTTTCCAGAGAAGGCCGTTTTGCGAAAAGAAAGAGATCAAAAATAATAGCAACGATTTTGGCTAGTGCAGCGGCTTTATTAATAATCGTTTATATAATCCTGTTCACAGCTGGCGGAGGTGTTGCGCCAGATGAGACTCAAGATTCCGAAACCCAGTCTGAATCAGCAGAACAGAATGATAGCAGTGGTGACTCAGAAGAACCAACTGAAGAATTAGAAGTGAGAGAAATAGAAGAGGAAAATGAAGACTCAGATGAGGAAAACTCCGAAAATGATTCTTCAGAAGAAGATGAAAAAGAAGAGTCAGAAGAGAGTGAAAACGAATCTTCAGAAGAAAATGAGGATGAAGAATCCGAAGAAGAGGAATCGGAAGAAGAATCTTCTGAGGAGGAGGAGTCCAGCGAAGACGAAGAAAATGATGATCGTCAAGTGGAAGAGAGTTCTGAAGAAAACGTGGATAGAGTAATCACAGGGGACTGGAGCCCTGTACAAACCGAACAAGACATATCTGGAGAACATAGAACAACTTATGATCCAAACTCCCAAGACTGGCAGGAAATCCTGCAGGCGGCAAGTAAGGCTACAGGTGTAGATGTTGGAGCTATGACGGTTTGGAGAATAGAGAATGCAGGAAATGGACAGGTTCATGCAGCGATTTCAGATGGAGGGCAAGGAAAGGTCCAGAGGGTGTTGATTGATTGGGAAGACGGAGAAGGATATCAACCACTTCAAGTAGAAGAATTAAATAACAATCCTTATTAATAAGTTAGGAGTTAGACTAATGGCAATAGGTATTATCGGCGCAATGGATGAAGAAATAGAATTACTGAAAAGTAAAATGAAAATAAGGGAAGTCCATCATGTGGCTGAAAGCACCTTTATTGAAGGTGAATTGGCCGGACATTCTGTCGTTTTATTAAAATCCGGAATAGGTAAAGTAAATGCGGCTATTGCTACTACAATTCTGCATGAACGTTTTGATATCGGTAAAGTGATCAATACAGGCTCAGCTGGCGGTTTTGCAAAAGAGTTAGAAGTTGGGGACCTGGTCATTTCAACTCTCGTGACGCATCACGATGTAGATGTAACTGCATTTAAGTATGAATATGGCCAGGTACCTGGCTTGCCAGCGATGTACCCCGCCGATGGGGAACTTATTAATAAAGCAATGGAAGCAGTTAAAAAAACAGATGCAAATGCTAAAAAAGGAATAATAGCAACAGGTGATTCCTTTATGCAGGAGGAATCACGTGTAAGTTTTGTACGAGGAAAATTTCCTGAGATGATAGCAGCAGAGATGGAAGCAGCAGCCATTGCCCAAGTGTGTTACAAGTATGAAACACCCTTTGTAGTCATTCGAGCTCTCTCTGATATTGCTGGGAAAGAATCTTCTATATCATTTGATCAATTTCTGCCTAAGGCTGCTGACAATGCAGCTTCCATGATCTTCTCTATGCTAGAGTCGATAGACTAGTAGAAATTACCATCTCAAGGCACCTCTAACTTATGTTACAATCATTCAAGTATAGGAGGTGGCTTGATGGACGCTAACAAGGTATTGGAAGGTAAATTAGCTGACTACAGAAGGTTCACCATGACATTGATTATACTGAGCGGTTATTTATATATCGGGGTGCTGATCAGCATATATGAGTATCATTCAACTTCATACTATTATTTGTTCGTACTCATCACTTTGCTATTATCCACCGCCTTCTATTTTGTGAAAAAATTGAAGGTGCTCCAGCAAAAATTAAGGGAAGAATAGTCAAATCCACTGTGTTTCATATACACAGTGGATTTTTTATGTTTAAACCATTTCAAATTAGTTCTAAAACAAGATAAATTGGTGTTATGCCTTCTGTATATATCTTCTTGGGCAGGGCTGGCCCCTCTTTATGGATGTGCGCTTGAATGCTAGTAAGCCTCTTTTTAGTTCTTTTTATTGCACACTCATAACGACCGGATTAACTTCAGTAGAATTTATCCTTAAACAGGGTTTATACTCAAGGAGAATTTCCATATTTACTCTGCTTATAAAATTCATGAAATATCTTCATTAAAGCTCTCTTTTCAATTCTCGATACGTAGCTTCTTGAAATGCCTAATTCTTTGGCAATTTCTCTCTGAGTTTTTTCGTCTTCATCATGTAAACCATACCTGAAAACGATTACTTCTTTTTCTCTTTCATCAAGTACCGAAATATATTGTCTAATTTGTGCTATTTCCATATGAAGTTGAATTTCTTCTACAATATCAACGACATCTGCTTGCAAAATATCGAGCAGATTAAGTTCATTACCTTCTTTATCATGACCGATGGGATCTTGCAAAGAGATGTCTTTATTCATTTTTTTCGTAGATCTCAAATGCATAAGTATTTCATTTTCAATACAACGTGCAGCATAAGTGGCGAGCTTCGTTCCTTTACCCGTGGAATAGCTTTCTATTCCTTTGATTAAACCGATTGTACCGATAGATATCAGGTCTTCAAAGTCCTCTTTTGTGTTTTCAAACTTTTTAACGATGTGAGCGACAAGCCTTAAATTATGTTCAATCAGCTTATCCCGGGCTTCTCTGTTCCCTTCCTTCATCAATTGTAGCTGCTTAGCTTCTTCTTCTTTGGATAAGGGGTTAGGAAACGCCTGATTCTTTACATATGATACAAAGAATATAGCTTCTTTGAAGAAATATAAGATGGAAGCTAACAAACTGCTCAAAAAAACACACCTCCTCGTGTATTGGGCAACTGCCTACCACAAGTGTATGTCGAAAGAAACCTGACCGTGCCTGTACTAAAGCAAATAAAAAAGCAGCCAGGAGAATGGCTGCTTTTCTGCTTCATTATTAATTTTGTTTATAATCATCCTGTATGCTCTCTTCCCATAAAGGAACGCCGCTTTTGTAAGCTGCTCTGCCGATCATGTGACCTGAAACAGGAGCAGTGAGTAGGATGAACAGAACACCCAGCAGTAGTTTACCGCTGATGATGTCATGTTCCACGTACATGAAGATGAAGGCACCTATCAATATCCCTGCGACACCTAAAGTGGCACTTTTTGTAGCCGCGTGCAGGCGGGTGTAAACATCCGGAAATCTTAACACTCCGATAGAACCGGAAATCAAGAAAAAGGTGCCTGATAATAAGAAAAAACATATGAGCAAATCAAAAACAATATTAATCCATGTCCCGCTCAATGATAACACCCTTTTCAATGAATTTCGCCAGCGCTATGGTTCCGATAAATAATAGTATACCAATCAATAAAATAACATCATTGAATTGTGTAGAAACCAGCAGGATGGCGATGATGCCTGCTAAGCCCATGATGTTCACTCCAAATATATCTAATGCGACCGCTCTATCAGGATTGGTCGGTCCTTTGATGACCCGATAAAGCAAGATCATTACAGACAAGGATACACCGATAATTGAGATAATTGCAGAGACTTGGATTAGTGATTGGGTAATTTCTAAAGTTTGCTCCATTACCGTGTCACCTCCATGATAGCTTTTTCAAACGTTTCTTTGATTTCCGTAACTGAGGCTTCAACATCTGGAATGTCCATAGCGTGGACGTAAATTTTTGAGTAATCCTCACTCACATCTAAAGAAAGAGTTCCGGGAGTCAATGAAATCAAATTGGCAAGCAAGGTGATCTCCCAATTACTTTTCAGATCAATGGGAAGTTCAAAAATTCCCGGTTTCATATCTAATTTTGGTTTGTAAACGAGTTTTACGATATCGATGTTTGAAAGTAATAGTTCTCGGACAAAGAGTAAGATCAGCTTAATTACACTGAAAACCCTCTGCATGTAAAACGTGTCAGGGATGAACCTCTGTAGTACTACCAACATCAGAATACCAATCAGGTAACCTACTAAGAAAGTAGTAAAGTTATACGTCTCACTTAGAAACATCCACATGACAGCAATGATAATGTTGAGGACAATTTGATAAGGCATTAGCTGTCTACTCCTTTATTACAGAATCAATATAGATTTGCGGGTTCATTAAATATTCTCCCATTTCTTCTACGGAAGGATAAAACCATTCAGCTCCAACACCCAGAAGAACAGTAATTGATAGCAGGACCGCGATCGGCCAAGTCATACGGCGAGCTGCTCCGCTTCTTTCAGGGTGAGGGGGAGCATCCTGCTTTTCACCCCAAAATCCACGAATAAAGATTCTGATCATAGAGAATAAAATGAGCAGGCTCGATACGAGTGAAGCGATAACTACCATTATTTCTTCTTGCGCCAACCCGCCCTGGATAAGAAGCAGCTTTCCTACAAAACCACTGAACGGTGGAATACCCGCTAAAACAAGAGTAGCGATGAAAAAGAACCATCCGAGGACTGGGTAATGGTGAATCAGTCCATTCATTTTTCTTAAGTCAGAAGTTCCCGCTACATAAGCGATGAGGCCAACGAGCAGGAAGAGTGCTGCTTTAATTACCATATCATTAATTAAATAATAAATCGTGCCGCTGAGCGCTGTTTCTGAAAATATGCCTATTCCCATCATCATAAAACCGACAGCAGGAATAATGTTATAAGCTACGATCAGTTTGATATTGTTGGTAGATAATGCGCCGATTACTCCAAAAATCATAGTAAATGCAGCTAAATATATGAAAATAGTGTGAGTAAGGTCGGTTTCGCCTACGAAGATCAAGGTGAACACTCTAAGGATCGAATAAATTCCAACCTTAGTAAGCAAGGCCCCAAAAAGGGCGGAAACGACTGGGTTCGGAACTATATAAGGCCTTGGCAGCCAATAATACAAGGGGAAAACTGCTGCTTTCGTTGCGAAAACAAAGAAGAACAGCATGGCAATTGTTGTAAGGATCCCTTGTTGTTCGACTTCCTGCACCCTCTGAGAAACCTGAGCCATATTTACCGATCCAACGACGGAATATAAAAAGGCAATGGTCGTTACAAACAGCATGGATGAGAATAAGTTAATTAGTACATATTTCAAAGATTCTCTTAGCTGCGCTTTTCCATTTCCGAGTACGATCAACCCGTATGAAGCCATGAGCAGTACTTCAAAGAATACGAAAAGGTTGAATAAGTCTCCTGTAAGAAATGCACCGCTGACTCCACTGATCAGCATGAAAAAGAAGCTGTAAAAGAAGAAAGATTCTTGCTGCTCGGTCAGTGACTTTGGTGCATAAAATACACAAGCAGCAGCCACTATATTCGTGGTCAATACTAAAGTGATAGACAGCATATCTCCAACTATCACAATGCCGAACGGAGCTTCATAGCTTCCCGTTTCAAGGATGATCGTTCCGTTTGTTGAAATCAGAAAAAGAACGACACTTACAAGAGCTAAATTGATCAGTGTAAACATTTGAGACATGACTCGAACTGTATTTTTCTTATTATTGAAAAAGGCCGTAATGATTGCTGCCAATAACGGCCATATAATTGTTAAAGCTAATAAATTACTCATAATCGTTTCCCCTCAATTGCTCCATATTGTCTGTGCCGTTAATCTTGGAGGCTCGATAAGCTAATACGAGCAGTAAGCTCGTCACCCCGAAACTAATAACGATAGAAGTCAAGATCAAGGCTTGCGGAAGCGGATCTGTATATTGGTCAATTCCATCCGTCAGAATCGGCGGCGCTCCTCTTTTAAGCTCTCCCATCGTCAAAATGAACAAGTGGGCACCGTGAGATATTAATGCGGTACCGATTACGATTCGGAGGAGCTGCTTTTGGAGGAGGTTATATACTCCTGTTGTGAATAAAGTACCGGCAAGGACTGCCATAATGATCTCCATGAGTTACTCCTCCTTATTCTTTCCGCGTAATCGAATCAATCCGAAAATAGCCATCGCAGCAATTCCTAACACAGCAATTTCAAACAACGTATCTAACCCACGGAAGTCGACAAGAATGACGTTTACTATATTATCTCCACCGCCGAGCTTATAGGAATTATCTACAAAGTAACTTGACATAGTATCGAACATCTTATGGCTGTGGGCAGAAATAGCAACCATTGTCATCAATAAGCCGTAGCCGACCGATATGATCAAATTCATCGCTTTTGTTAATGATGATTCATGGTGCGGCTCAAGATTAGGCAAGTGGTAAAACACGAGTAAGAATAGAGCTACGGTTACTGTTTCGACGATAAGTTGGGTCAAGGCCAAGTCAGGTGCTCTGTAGAGCACAAACAACATCGCTAACCCGTAACCGACAACACCTAAGATCAGAATGGCAGCAATTCTGTTTTTAGCTATGATCGTACCTATTGCAGCAATGACCATGACGACTGCGATCAGTACTTCGTGCAGGGTCACCTCTGACACGTTACCGAAATCAAGAGTAAACCCGCCTGTAAGAGCCATGGTGCCGAAAGTTACTACAACTATAGCCACTAGTATCAAACGGACATATCGCCCCAGTGAGCCGTTCATATAGCTGTTAGTAATGATAGTTGAATATCTTTCTGTGCGCTCGACAAGCCCGTCATAAAATGTGTTTAAACTTAGACGGCCTGGGACTGCGTTGTAAATGGAAGCCCACTTCGGAATAGACAGGTAAAGAATCGTTCCGAATACCAGTACAGTAATCGACATAATGAATGCCGGTGATAATCCGTGCCAGTAATATATATCTTTCACATTTTCACTTCCATAAGCCGCTGAAGCCGCATGCTCTATGAAAGGTTTGTTGATCAAATCTGGGAACAATCCGATGATGATGACGCCAAGTACTAAGATAGCTGGAGAAACCAACATTCCCGCCGGTGCCTCGTGGGGCTTCTTGGGAAGCTCATCAATGTTCGCTTTTCCTCGGAAAGTGCCGAAGAAGAAGTACATAGAATATACAAATGTGAAAATGCTTCCTAGTACGGCCAAGTAAGGGAATAAAGTCTGCAATGTTGCTGCAATGCCAGTAACAGACAAGTCCATAGTCACGGCAGCATCAAAAAACATTTCCTTACTATAGAATCCGTTAAGGAACGGAAACGGAACACCCGCCATCGAAAATGAAGCGATGACAGCTAAAGTAGCCGTAATCGGGAGGAATGTCATGAGCCCTCCTAATTTCCTAATGTCCCTCGAACCGGTTTCGTGATCTACTATTCCAGCAATCATGAACAAGCTGCCTTTAAAGGTCGCATGGTTCAAAATGTGGAAAACTGCAGCAAAAATAGCTGCTTTTGTACCGAAACCAAGCATAGCCATGATCATCCCGAGCTGACTGATTGTTGAAAAGGCAAGGATTCCTTTTAAGTCAGTCTGTCTTACAGCCATATAGGATCCCCAGCATAACGTGGCTATTCCGACTGCAGATACGATAATAAAGAACCACTCTGAAACAGAAAGCATAGGAAGAAAGCGCGCAACTAAGAAAATTCCGGCTTTAACCATAGTTGCCGAGTGTAAATACGCACTGACAGGTGTCGGCGCTTCCATTGCATCTGGAAGCCAAATGTGGAATGGGAACTGAGCAGATTTCGTAAATGCTCCTAATAGAATCAAGGTCAGGATGAGTGGGAAGAAGTCATGATTTAAAATCAATTCTTGCTGACTCATCATTTCCTGAATACTTGCAGTTCCAGTAATTCCGCTCATGAACACTAAGCCACCAAGTAGACTCAGCCCTCCAAAGACTGTAATCAGCATGGATTTCAGAGCCCCATACCGAGAACCTTCCCTGTGATTCCAAAATCCGATAAGAAGGAATGATGATAGGGAAGTGAATTCCCAGAACGTATATAAAACGTATACGTTATCAGATAATACGATTCCCAGCATGGAACCCATGAATAATAAAAAGTAAACATAAAAATGTCCCAGTTGCTCCGATTTATGTAGGTAATAGATCGAATAAAATGCAACTAGGGAGCCTATTCCACTTATAAGTAAAATGAATAGTAAGCTCAAACCATCAAGATAGAATAAAAAGTTCATATCCAATGATGGTATCCAGGAATATTCTCTTTCAACAGGCTCGAATCCCGGTCCTATAAATCGTGCAAAATAAATAAAGATCACAACAGGTACAGCAGTAACGAAAAAACCCGTGTGAAGCTTGTGTTTCCACTTACTTAAAAATGGAATGAAAATAGCGATAATAAAAGGCAATAGTACAGCCAGTAGCATCTGGTTGATCCTCCCTCGAACTAAGATCCAGCATATTGTTATAGTTGGTTCACTCAATTGTAATCAAAAAACAGTCAAAGATTCAACTGAATACTCCTATAAACCATTTTATTGTTGTCCTTTTTCTCAAAATATATAAATATGAAGAAAATCGGAAGCAGGTTATGAAAAAAAAATATTAAAAAAAAACGTCAAATCTGATTTGACGTTTTTCAACTAGGCCTATTTTCCTGATTTTGCTATCAACCAACCATTGGGTTCGTTCGGTCTAATAAATGATAGAGTTTTCTATCAATGATTTCCCTTTCTATTTGGTTAATGAAATCTTTAGAAAGATTGAGTTGTATGGCTTTGTGGTAAGATTGTAATAACAGGGTATCAGATAATTGTTTCATCTTATTCTGCCGAATGGCAGCCACCTCCTGTTTAATATAGAGCTCGGAAGTTTTACTACTTTCCAACCATATCACGAGTTAATCATAGCCACAATAACCACCTTATCAACAGTGAAATGTAGATAAGTTTTCATGTTGAAGGAGGATGTTCCTGTTCTATAGAGTGTTAGGATGTGTGGAATGTGTGCATAAAGTTATCCACAAGGTCATTTATGTCGCGAATTGTCGAACGATTCTTGTAATAAGTTAGAGAATATCAGGATTCTTTTGAAACACTGAAGGTTTTTGTATATGATAGGTAAGGGAATTTGTCGTTAAAGATGGGGTGAATAGAATGTTGAAAAATTTTCTTCCGAACGAACACGTGGATAGTGTGTATGACATTAATCCTCTCGTTTTGAAAGATAAAGGTATTAAGGGTGTCATTACAGATTTGGATAACACTCTTGTGGCTTGGGACAAGCCTGATGCTACTGAGGAGATTGTTGAATGGTTTCAACTTATGAACCGTCATGGCATTCAAGTGATCATAGCATCGAATAATAATGAAAATAGAGTCAAGTTATTTTCTGAGCCATTGGATACGACTTTTATCCATAGTGCAAGGAAGCCATTATCCAAAGCTTTTAAAAAGGCTCAGAAGGAAATGAATGTTAAAAAAGATGAACTTGTAGTAGTAGGCGATCAAATAATGACCGATGTCTTAGGCGGTAATTTGGCAGGTATTCACACGATTCTTGTTGTGCCGATCGTTGAAACCGATGGCTTTATCACAAAATTCAACCGTAAAATAGAGCGGAGAATTCTTAAATGGATGAAACGTAAAGGCAAGATTGAATGGGAGGAGAATTCTAAAGATGACAACAGTTAAATGCCAGGGGTGCGGGGCAGTCATCCAAACCAGCGATCCGAATCTTCCGGGTTATGCTCCCGAATCTGCTTTAAGCAGAGAAGACATCATTTGCAAGCGCTGCTTTCGTTTGAAGCATTACAACGAAGTACAGGATGTACCTTATCAAGATGATGAATTTCTTGAGATGCTTAATCAAATCAGCGACAGCCGGGGTTTAGTCGTTCAAATTGTAGATATATTTGATTTTAACGGCAGCTTTATACCGGGTATGAAGCGGCTGACAGGTCAAAATCCTGTCCTCCTCGTAGGTAACAAAATGGATGTGCTGCCTAACTCTGTCAATCCGAAAAAAGTTAAACAGTGGTTAAGATCAGCTGCCAAAGACCAGGGTTTGATCGTGGAGGATGTTTTTCTCATCTCTGCACAAAAAGGAGAAGGAATCGAAGCTTTATCTCTGGCAATTGAAAAGCATAGGAATGAGCAGGACGTCTACGTAGTAGGGACGACGAATGTAGGAAAATCTACATTCATAAATAAATTGATCCAGCAGACTTCCGGGGTTAAGGACGCTATTACTACCTCTTACTTCCCAGGAACTACGTTAGGTTTTATTGATATACCACTTGATGAACGCACTTCTTTATACGACACACCAGGGGTTATCCATCGACATCAGATGGCTCATTATGTTTCAGACCAGGACCTTAAAACGATAACGCCTAGAAAAGAAGTAAAGCCAAAAGTGTATCAACTTAACGAAGGACAAACATTGTACTTCGGCGGACTGGCTCGTCTTGATTTTGATTCAGGTGAACGGTCTTCGTTCATTTGTTACCTCTCCAATGAATTGGATATCCATCGGACAAAGCTAGAGAACGCGGATGAATTGTATAGAAATCACTTAGGTGGCCTTCTTTCACCTCCAGACGAGGAAACGATGAAGTCCCTTCCTGAATTGAAAGCACAAACATTCAGGTTACCTGAGGGTAAGACAGATATTGTATTTTCAGGTTTAGGATGGGCTACTGTGCCGGAGGGGAATATTACGGTTACAGCTCACGTGCCTGCAGGAGTTAAAGTATCCCTGCGCCAATCATTAATTTAGGAGGCGAAAGATGATGAAACTCGGTCTTATTGGTTATCCTATTGGCCATTCTTTATCGCCATGGATTCACAACCAGCTTTTAGAATCTCAAAATTTAGAAGGTAGTTATCAGCTTTACGAAATAGAACCTGATAAATTTGAGGAGAATATAAAAAGTTTAAAGAAAGAAAACTTAGACGGCTTCAATGTGACTGTACCTTATAAAGAACAAATCATCCCGTTTTTGGATGAAATGGATCAGGCAGCTGAATTTCTAGGGGCTGTAAATACAGTTAAAGTGGAAGACGGGAAATGGGTCGGATACAATACTGATGGAATAGGCTATTTCAGTTCAGTAACTTCCAGATTCGAAAATACGTTAAAGGATACGTCTAAGGTACTAATATTGGGCAGTGGAGGAGCAGCCCGTGGTATCTACCATGCTTTTCTTCAAAAAGGTGTGCGTCAGGTTGATATTGCGAATCGCACAGTTCAAAAAGCTGAACAGATTATAAAAGAATTGAATGGAGAAGAATTTTCTGAGCCATTAACCATTCAAGAAGCTGGTGATAGAATCAGTGAGTACGAGGTCGTCATCCAAACTACTTCAGTCGGGATGTCACCAAATGAAAATCAATCCATCATTGATTTCGACGACATAAAGGAAAATGCATTATTCAGTGACATCGTCTACCGGCCCATGAATACCAAATTTCTTAAACGAGCAGATGAGCTAGGTGCTTTTCTCCACTATGGGCATGAAATGCTGCTTCATCAAGCCATTTATGCGTTTAAGATTTGGACCGGCAGAGAACCAGAAGCTAGTGAGCTTATAGAGAAATTCGAAAACGTATTAAAAGGAGAATAGAATGTTAACAAGTAAAGGCAAGAAATATTTACGTAAGCAATCCCATGACATCCAGCCGATCTTTCAAGTAGGAAAGGCAGGAGTCAACGACAACATGACTACACAAATAAGTGAAGCTCTTGAAAAAAGGGAGCTGATCAAAGTAAGCATTCTACAAAACAATTTTGATGATAATCAAGCTGTGGCAGATGAAATCGCCAGCCAAACGGGAGCTCACATTGTACAGGTGATCGGAAATACCGTTATCCTTTATAAAGAATCTGTCAATAATAAACAAATCAATCTACCATAGAGGAGATTTAAAATGAAAAGGATTGGATTGTTAGGAGGGACTTTTGATCCGCCCCATCTAGGTCATATGATTATAGCTGAACATATCAGGGAAAATCTGGAATTAGATGAGGTCTGGTTCATTCCTTCCCATCTTCCACCCCATAAACAAGAAGCTGCGGTATCAGCTGAAGATCGCTTGCAAATGGTGAGGAAAGCCACTGAAGGAAACCCTCACTTTTTCGTTTCCGAAATTGAACTGAATCGTGAAGGCAAGTCTTATACAATTGATACGATGAAAAGTTTATTGAAAGAATACCCTTCAGACGAGTTTTGCTTTATTATCGGCGGCGATATGGTCCAGTATTTAGACCGCTGGCACAAAATAGAAGAATTAAATGAACTCGTACAGTTCGTAGGTGTCGGCCGGGAAGGGATTGCACTCGATTCTCATTTCAATGTGAAAATGGTGGAAATACCTCGTATTGATATTTCGTCCTCTATGATAAGACAAAGGTTGACCGATAAAAAATCAATACGTTACCTTATTCCTGAAGGAGTTTTTCACTTTATAAAGGAGAACGCTTTGTATGAATTTAAACCGTGATCAGCTACTGGAATTCGTAAAACCTCATTTGAAAAAGTCTCGATACGAACATACGATTAGAGTGACTGATACTGCTTTGGAACTTGCCAGGAAATATGGAGCTGATCTGGCTCGTACAGAAAAAGCTGCTATTTTACACGATTTTGCAAAAAATAAGAGTAAAGATGAGTTGAAACAATGGATTTTAAAAGACCAGCGACTTTCAAAGGACCTTTTGTATTATCATCATGAACTATGGCATGGTCCTGTAGGGGCCTTAATGCTTGAAAAGGAAATCCAGCTTAAAGATAAGGAAGTCCAATCAGCTATTGCCTGTCACACGAGTGGTAAGAAAGATATGAGCATATTAGATAAAGTCGTATTTTTAGCTGATTATATCGAGCCGGGACGTAAATTTTCAGGCGTGGAAGAAGTAAGGGAGTTAGCTGAACAAGACTTGGATAAGGCATGTCTGCAAGCTATGATCAACACGATACAATTTTTAATGAATAATAAAAGTTCAGTTTATCCAAATACGTTTCATGCATATAATCAATTAGTATAAGGATGTTTTAAAGAACCTGAATGAAAACGGGAGGAATAATATGGAAAGTAGAGAGTTAGTGACCGTCGCGGCTAAAGCATGCGATGAAAAGCGGGCACACGATATAGTAGTATTGGATATGGCTGACGTTTCATTAGTAGCTGATTACTTTTTAATTTGTGAGGGGTCTAATGAGCGTCAAGTTCAGGCTATTGCCAGAGAAGTAAAAGCGCAGGCAGAAGAAAATGGAATCGAAGTGAAACGAATGGAAGGATTTGATAAAGCTCGCTGGATCCTTGTAGATTTGAATGGTGTAGTTTGTCACATATTCCATAAAGACGAGCGACATTATTATAACTTAGAACGCTTATGGGGGGACGCTTCTACTGTAAGCTTAGAGGGTATTGAAGGTTGAGTTATCAACAAATGGCTGAAGTCTACGACCGGCTCATGCAGGATGCACCTTATGAGAATTGGGAGGCGTGGACGAAGAGAGTCATCAATTCCTATCACCCGGATACAAATCGCATTCTTGACCTTGGCTGTGGTACTGGGGAAATCACTCTCCGTCTAGCGGGTCATTATCAAATGACTGGAGTTGACCTGTCTGAGGATATGCTTGCTGTCGCTGCTTCAAAGGATAATGCGAAAACCGTTCAATGGCTTCGACAGGATATCACGCGATTAGATGGGCTCTATGACTTTGACTGCGTTTTTTCATTTTGTGACGTACTGAATTATATAACTGATGAAAAAAATGTTGAGGACGTTTTTATACGTGCGTATGATGCTTTGAAGGCGGATGGGCTGTTTTTATTTGACGTACACTCAGTTGAACATATCGTTCAGCATTTATATGGACAAACTTTTGCCGAGGTGTACGACGAAATTTCTTATATTTGGTTCTGTGATCCTGGTGAAAGTGAATATTCTCTCGTTCATGATTTGACGTTTTTCGTCCAAAATAACGAAGGTCACCATGTTAGGTTTGATGAAACTCATTTTCAACGAGGATATTCTACAGAAACATTAAAGCAGCTTCTGAATAAAACTGGCTTTGATATTGAAAGTATAACGAGTGATTTTTCTAATGAACTGAATGAAACAGGCAACAGGCTTTTCTTTGTATGCCGTAAGAAAGAGAGGGAGCTGTAATATAGCTCCCTTTTTTCATGCAGGAAAATTCGTTTCAGTGTCGAATATTATAAATTAATGGATAATTTATCGCGATAATGCTTATAATGAGTAGCTTGAAACATAGTAATGAACGTATCATCTATATTTTCTTCCAGAGCCACGAGCCCTTCTCCCGTAACTCCACCTTTAACCGTAACTTTCTCGATGAGTTCAGGAAGGCTGAATATTTTTTTATCTAAAAGCGTGCCCAGTCCGATAATCATTTCTTCGACTAATTGGGTTCCTTGATCTTTAGAAATCCCTCCTACGGTTTGAGCAGCTTCAATCATATTTTGGAGCAGAAAGCCAATAAAAGCTGGACCGCAAGAAACAATATCAGAAGCCACACGAATATTCTCTTCATCCACTTCAATCGGTTTAGAGAACTTTGAAAAAGTGTCTAACAGTTCGGCTCGATAGGTGGATTCAACGCGTTCCCCGAATGTAAATAAACTGACCCCGGCGTGGGCTCTATTCGTGATTGAGGGTACGATACGAACGATTTGGCAGTTCAGTACTTTCTCCAGTTCCTGCACAGAGACGGGACTAGTGATTGACACTATGCATTGGGAGGGGGTTGGCACAAAGTTTTGAATGACATCTTTATAGTGATGGGGTTTCACACAAATGAAAACAATATCACTGTTAGCAGCAGCCTCCGCAATATCTTCAGCAACTGTTAAGCCATTGAATACTTCCTGCAATTTTTCTGCTTTATCCTTCGTACGATTATAAATCGTAACGTGTTCTTCATTAACCGCTCCGCTGGAAATCAACGCATGAGTCAGCATACTACCCATATTACCTGTCCCTATGATCCCATAACGCATGGAAATCTCCTCCTTATCGTTTACCTAATTACTTTATTCACTGAAAAATGAATTATGAAAGGAGATTGGCTTATCTTGTTGCTATTACTAAAACGCTATGGCTGGGTTTTAATTGTTGTGCTCTTTTTTGTAATTGTGTGGCGGGTCAACCCTGAAGAAGAGGCTATGATTGTAGATGAAGCCTCAGCAGATCCAATGTTGGAGGAACAATCCACAGCAGATGAAGTTCCTGGCCAAGATGTTAAGTCAGGAGGGGTTGTCGTTGATGTTAAAGGAGAAGTCGTAAATCCTGGAATATATGAGATGGATCAAGGCACGAGAGTGAATGATGCTATAAATATGGCAGGGGGTATGACAGAGAGAGCGGATGAGACGAGCGTCAACCTCGCACTTAAGGTACAAGATGAAATGGTCATTTTAGTATCAGAGAAAGGAATAGGAACAGATGAAGAGTTGGTTGAAGGAGAAGCTTCCAGTTCTTCTAAGCCGTCAGATTCTCTTGTCAGGATTAATCAAGCTACCTCTGAAGAGATTCAAGTCTTACAAGGGATAGGACCTTCAAAAGCGGACGCCATTGTTCAATACCGTGAAGAAAATGGATGGTTTAATAATGCAGAAGACCTTCTGGAGGTTTCAGGAATAGGTGAAAAAACGTTAGAACAAATAAAAGAAAAGATACAAGTTCCATAGCGTTGATTGACGTCGATTTTCTCTAAGAGTAAACTAAATTATAAATGAACGATGGGGGCGGTAGTTTTATGGAACGTATTTCTTGGGACCATTATTTTATGGCTCAGAGCTATTTATTGAAAACTCGAAGTACTTGTGAAAGATTAGCTGTAGGAGCCGTTATTATACGAGATAAACGCATGATTGCGGGTGGATACAACGGAAGCGTCTCAGGAGGCGTTCACTGTATCGATGAAGGCTGTTATGTCATAGATGGTCATTGTGTACGCACGATCCATGCAGAGATGAATGCATTGCTTCAATGTTCCAAATTCGGTGTAGCGACAGAGGGGGCTGAAATATATGTCACTCATTTCCCTTGCTTACACTGCACAAAAGCCATAATTCAGGCGGGAATTAAAGCCGTGTATTACAGTGAAGATTACCGAAACCATCCATATGCTATCCAACTGTTTGAAGATGCCAAAGTTGCTATGATCAAGGTTGACCATAGCTTAGGAACGGCAGAAGAACTGTTGGAGAAAGGCAGCTTAGTGGATGAACTGATATCAAATTTAGAAAAGAGCGACATCGATGAGGAAAAGGTGGCTTTATTAAAAGAACGGGCCAACGATCTGTTTCACGTCCCGCTGCAAAAAAATTATGAGAGGTAACCTCCACTTAATAGTATTTGCGTTGATTATGGGCGGGTTGTTTACGATAAGCGACAGGGAAATGCAGTTCTTTTTTATAATATCTTTTACAGCATGGTTATATTACCTTATTACTGCCTGGACTTGGAGAGGGATTTTAATCTCCTTCTTCATTTTCGGCACTTTCCTTTTCACTCCTCAAGTTGGCCCGGCCTTCCCGCCAACAAACAATTTAGAAGGAACTATATCCTCTCCACTAACAGAAACCCCATCATATTTTCGAACTACCCTCTCATTAACTGATAGTCATCAAAAAGCGATTGTACAATACTACAAAAATGATGAAGCCGGCAGTGAGTATGACCAATTGCGCTCACAGCTAAGATTGGGAGCTTCATGTATAGTGTTCAGTGAATATCAAGCACCTGAGTCAGCCAGGAACCCCGGACAGTTTGATTATCAGAAGTATTTAGAGCATCAGAACATTTTCTATGAGGTTACGCTGAGTGCTTCTGATGAAATTATATGTGAAGGGTCCTCAGTGCTTCAGACTGCATATGACCTTAGACAAAAGTTAATCCAGAGAGCAGAGAGGTCAATGAATGATCAAACGTTCATGTGGGCTTCTGCACTTGTGTTTGGTGATACTACCCTTTTGCCTCCCGAGACGGTGGACTGGTTCAGGGATTTTAACGTCTCGCATTTATTGGCTATTTCGGGTCTCCACGTAGGTTTATTCATAGGGGGAATGTTCTTTTTCTTATATCGTTCAGGTTTGACCACTCTTGAACAGTCAAGGTGGCTGCTGCTCGTTATCATTCCTGTCTATGCGTTCATTGCCGGTGCCGCACCTTCAGTCCTTCGATCGTCTATAATGGCGGTAGTCATATTGTTTCTGGTTCAGATGAAGGTTCGGGTTAATATAACTGATGTTATATCTTTTGTCGCTTTAGTTCTTCTTCTTTCTTCACCGCATTACATCCATAATCTCGGTTTCCAATTTTCATTTCTGGTAACTTTCGCTCTGATTTTATCCACCTCGATTTTTAAGGAGAAGCATCCGTTAATAGTATCTGTAGAAATCAGTTTGATCAGTCAATTATGCATCCTCACTTTGCAGCTTCATCACTTCTATCAATTCAATCCTTTATCCCTCCTCGCCAACTTCATACTGGTGCCTTATTTTTCATTGCTGATTATACCGATACTAATCTTATTAGTACTTATATCCATAACCCTTCCTTTGTTAGGTGCGGAATTATCTGAAATATTTGGTTGGGTGCACAACACAATATTCGAGTTTCTCATGAATCATTCGGATTTCTTTAACATTCAATGGGTTGTAGGAGAAATAGAAGGGGTCTGGGTATGTGCGGGTTTTATCTTTTTTACACTCATGATGAAGAACTGGATTCTTACCCGTTTATCTCGTGCCTTTAGTTATGGAGTGCTATTTGTGCTGCTGCTATTCACGTATTCATTGAAGCCTTATTTCAGTAGTGAAGGGTATGTCACTATGCTGGACGTTGGACAGGGAGATGCATTTGTCATTGAATTGCCTTATCGTCGGGGAGTTATCATGATTGACGCGGCCGGCCCTTCAATTTTTTCTGGTAACCAGGATCGAATAGCGGACCAAATCATTTCTCCTTTTTTAAAAGCAAAGGGTATATCGGAATTAGATGCAATAATCATTTCGCATAAAGATCAGGATCATAGTGGCAGCGTTGAATCGTTATTAAATTCATTCGCTGTAGAAAATGTATATGTAAATCCGTATGATGAGATGGAAACGGGGCTGAAAAAAACAATCCAAGGGGGACAAAGCCTTACCTTTGGAAGTACTGTGTTTCATTTTTTACATCCGAGTAAAGACTATTCAGATCCGAACGAAAATTCGTTGGTAACTTTTGTTGAACTTGGCGGGAGGTCCTGGTTGTTTACAGGTGATATTTCTAAAAATGTGGAAATGGATATTTTAAAAAGATACCCGTCGTTATCAAGCGGAGTATTGAAGGTGGGCCACCATGGAAGCGAGACGTCGACATCAGAAGAGTGGCTGAATCGTTTAAATCCATCAGTGGCTCTGGTTTCTGCAGGAAAAGAGAATCGTTATGGTCACCCTCATGAAGAAGTTTTGAGTTTACTTGAAGATCACAACATTACCATACTCAGAACGGATACTCATGGAGCTGTCACATATAAATTCAGCGGAGAAAGTGGAACGTTTTCGACTCATTTACCGTATAATGCGAAAAGAAAATAAAAAAAGACTGCTACTAAGCAGTCCATTTCAATCAATATGTACTATTGTCCAATGATGGAAAATAATACGCCTATACCAAAAATGACGAAGAAGAAAACAAATGAAAAAACAAACCCTAATCCAGAGTCAATTACGTCATTCGTCTTAGATTGAATATCCTTTTTAAATTCATTCATTGTTACCCCTCCTATATCCACTTTCATTATAATTGATTGATCATCAAAAATCCACAAACTGAAAAGATTGAACGAATTCTTTTTCTGCCTATAAGATTGCCTCATCTAGATAAAGTTGTCAAAGATATTTCTGCTCTAAAAGGTCACACTATACACATGAGGGGGACAACATCGTTTACTTTCTAAGCATCCCGGGGCTGTGAAGGTGGCGTTTATATAGATTATTGCGGTGGTGGAATTTTGACAGAAGTGCTGAACAGCAATAAAATAAAACACGAATTCCTTTTAAAAGGGACACCACCGCAACTTTTTTACTGGAAAGGAAGGCGACAAAGTGGCCAAATCGATCTATTTATTATATGGAACTGAGAGTTTTTTAATACAGGAGCAGAAGCAGAAATTAATTGAAAAGACGCTGGCACCTGAAGACCGCGAATTTAACATTTCGCAATATGATTTAGAAGAATCACCGATTGAGGATGCCATAACGGATGCAGAAACCTTTCCTTTTCTAGGAGATAATAAAGTAGTCATCGTCTACAACCCTGTATTTCTTAAGGCCAAGCCTGACTCACTCCCATTTGAACACGATGTTGATGCACTTCTCAAATATATAGAGAATCCCGCTGATTACAGCAAACTAATCATCATCGCACCTTACGAAAAAGTGGATGAGCGGAAGAAAGTGTTTAAGCAGCTGAAAAAACATGCTGAAATAATAATGTGTCAAGCTGTAAAAGAGTGGGATATCGATAAATGGATTCAATCCATTGCTAAAGATTTACATATTACTGTGCCCGAATCCATTCATGAATTGTTCGCACAGGAAGTAGGAACGAACCTTATGGCACTGCGCCAGGAAATGGAAAAGCTTGCACTGAACTTGGAAGAGGGCGGTGTCGTTACAAGAGAGCTGGCAGAAGAGTTATTGTCACACAGCTCTGAAACTTCCGGGCTGAAAATGGTGGATGCCGTTATGGAAAGAGATTTAGGAAGGGCAGTAACCTTATTTAAAGATTTATTGAAAGCAAACGAGGAGCCGATTTCACTGGTGGCTTTATTAGCTTCACAGTTTCGCATCATCAGCCAGGTGAAAGTGCTTAAACAAAAAGGTTACGCTCAAAATCAAATGCGTGAATATGTTAAAGCTCATCCCTTTGTCATCAAAATGGCTTTGAAAAGGGAGCGTGCTTTCTCGATGAAAGAGCTGAACAGCATCATGAATGAGCTGGCGGAAACTGATTTTGTTATGAAGCAGGGAAGGATGGACAAGGTACTTGCTTTCGAAATGCTTCTATATCAATTGATCCATATTAAAAAGAGTCATGAAGTTTCTTCAGTCTGATGTAATAAAGAACTCTCCTATAAGGAAGTTGATTTGAAACTGAATGGAAATTTAACAGCACCATTGTATAAAGAAAACAGGGCTGTCCCAAAAGTCTAAGAAATAGACTTTTGTGGACAGCCCTGTTTGTTCAATAAAATACGATCCTTTGACAAGGATCGCAGGTGTGTTGGTCATAAAAAACTGATCTCAATTATAAAGCGTTAACTTTTTTTGAAAGGCGAGACTTTGTACGGTTCCCGTTGTTTTTGTGAAGGGCACCGCGTTGAACAGCTTTGTCAATTTTCTTGATAGCTGTGGAAAGTGCTTCTTTCGCTTGATCCGCTTCATTGTTAGACGCTAGCTTGTCCACACGTTTAACTGCCGTACGCATATCAGATTTGAATGCTGCGTTTAGTTCACGAGCTTCGCTATTTACACGTACACGTTTTTTAGCTGATTTAATATTAGGCATTGTTTCACCTCCTAGGTAAAAACATCAAACTCGTTCATGTCGAACAAGAGACATTTTACCAAAGCAGCGCATTGTTTTCAACAGGTTTCTATATCTTGAACTGAATAGGATGGTAAAACAAAGGAAAAATAATGGGATAAGGAGGATTAAAACGATGAACAATCAAGAGAATTTTTCAGTTCGTACGGATTTAGCATTGGAAGCTCAAGAGATGAATGTGCACCCTGAAGGAAAACAAAGCGAGAAAAACGATGGTGTTTCAGTAAGTGAAGAAACGATCGATGATATTACCCTCACTCATGTTCAGGTGGATGAAGAGGGAGCAGAAAGAATAGGTAAGAAAGCAGGACACTATATTACATTGGAATCCCTGGCTATTCGAAAACAGGACACGAATATGCAGGTTAGGTTAGCCACATGCTTATCCCATCAATTAAAAAGAGTGATGGAACTTTGCGGTATAAAGAAAATGGACAGGTGTTTGATCGTCGGTCTGGGCAATCACAATGTAACCCCTGACGCTATCGGTCCGCTTGTCATGAATGAGGTCGTAGTCACCAGTCATTTGTTCGAATTGCAGCCTGACACGGTAGCCGAGGGTTATCGGCCGGTCTCAGCCGTCTCCCCTGGAGTAATGGGAGTAACAGGAATAGAAACCAGTGACATGATCCATGGAATCATTCATGAAACCAAACCAGATTTCGTAATTGCGGTAGATGCTCTTGCGTCACGTTCAATAAACAGGATTAACGCAACTATTCAAATATCTGATACCGGCATCCATCCAGGCTCGGGAGTAGGTAATAAAAGAAAGGAAATCAGTCAGGAAACGTACGGTATGCCTGTGATTTCTATAGGCGTACCTACAGTTGTCGATGCTGTGACAATTACGAATGACAGCATTGACTACATTCTTATGCACTTTGGCAGAGAATGGGCGGATAAAGATCGTCCTGCAGGAGTGCTCTCCCCTTCAATGAATCCGTTTGAAAGAAAAACTCTGACGGAGGAAGATATGCCTAATGAAGAGCAGAAAAAAGCCGTGCTGGGGATGCTTGGCCAATTAGGATTAGAAGAGAAGAAACAATTGATCAAAGAGGTGCTGACCCCGCTTGGCCATAATTTGATGGTCACTCCAAAGGAAGTAGATTCTTTTGTGAATGACATGGCTTATGTAATCGCCTCTGGTATCAACAGTGCTCTGCATGATGCGATCGATGATGGGGAAGCATCCTCTTATACGAGAATTTAATATAAAAATGAGATCCCGCGTTCTATGATTATCCCTTCTCACATAGGATTTACTAGAGTCCATACTAGGGGGAATAGAACGATGGGATCTATTCAGAAATTTAAGAAGAAACATTCCAATCTATTTAAAAGGTGGTCTGTATTTGCAGCAGGTACTATGGCCATTCTATTACTGCTTTTTATTGGCATCGGCTTACTTACCGGAGCCAAATCTACATATAAACTTTATTCAACTACTATTCAGAATTTCACTACACAGGTCGAAGGAAGCTCTTTCCTCTATTTATTTGAAATGGAAAATCGATTATTTAAAGAAGCTCATCCAGATGGATCCAAACTTCCAGGGTTATCGTCTCTTTCATTCCAATTATTCACGAGTATAAAACCTCATGACTTACGAAGTCTTCTTGGCAGAGAAATTCCAGGTTTGTCGGCTTACAATAGTGAAATTGTAATTGCCGGAGAAGGAACAGATTATACGAACCTGCCATTTGAATCACAACCTCCATTAGATGTGGTATTAGAGGATCGGGAAGCTGTTGACGATGGAGACTCAAACGAATCAGAAAAAGAACCTGCCCCAGAGGGAGAAGGAAAAACCATTAAAGAGAATTCAGTTTTCATTTATCATACGCATAACAGGGAATCGTATTTTCCGCATTTACCTGAAGGAACTACAGATGCTTATCATGATGAAGTCAATATTACTAAAGTAGGGGATCGATTAGGAGAGGCTCTTGAACGTCACGGAATTGGTGCCCATGTGGATCATACGGATATAACGACGACCGCCCTGGAAAAAAGTATGGATTACTATGACGTCTCTAGAGGAGTCGTTCAGGAAGCAATGGCTTCAAACGATCGGATAAAATACCTTTTTGACCTGCATCGTGATAACGTTCCAAGAGATGTAACTACAAAAGAGATAAACGGCAAAACTTATGCCCGTACGATATTTGTAGTCGGTGCTAAACATCCAGATTACGAAAAGAACCTGAAGATAGCTACTGACCTTCATAAATTGTTAGAAGAGTCATATCCAGGTTTGAGCCGAGGTGTCTTAACGAAACAAGGCAGTGGTGTCGACGGGAAGTACAATCAAGATTTATCTGGAAATGCAGTGCTCATTGAATTCGGGGGAGTTTACAACGATTTGGATGAAACGTATTTGACTGCGGATGTCATTGCCGAAGTGTTCAGCGAATATTATTGGCAGGCTGAGGAAGTATCGAGTGATGAATAAAGGGGACCTAAAATGAAAGGGTTATTTATTACAATGGTTGGTTTGCTCTTATTTGTTTCAGGTTCTCTTTATGGGATCAGCCAGACTCCGACGCCGGTTGAAGAAAAAATAGTGGAAGTTTCCGATCAAGAGGCATGCCTCCCTGAAGTCAATACTGAGGAGGCGCCTTTAATTGCCAAGTTCGCTTACGGGTTGGGAGAAGGGGTAAGCCACGGATTCGATTTTATTTTAATCCTCCTTTCCGGCTTCTTCGGCGGCTAATAATGTGAGGTTGCTTGTACTTAAGATTGAATCGTAGCTCTGCTATTGCTATAATCATCCTAGATAGCTGTGCCGAAATTAGTAGGAGTGATATGATGACAACAAGATCAAATCAGGATAGAGTTCGTAACTTTTCGATTATTGCCCATATTGATCATGGGAAATCGACGTTAGCTGACCGGATCCTTGAAAAAACGAATGCACTGACTCAAAGAGAAATGAAAGAACAGTTTTTAGATGCCATGGATTTAGAACGAGAACGCGGGATCACTATAAAGTTGAACGCTGTTCAGCTTAATTATAAAGCTAATGACAATCAGGATTATACGTTTCATTTAATCGATACACCTGGGCACGTCGATTTTACATATGAAGTGTCTCGGAGTCTTGCGGCATGCGAAGGAGCTATCCTTGTGGTAGACGCTGCCCAAGGTATTGAAGCTCAAACATTGGCGAACGTTTATTTAGCATTAGAGAATGACTTGGAAATCATTCCAGTGATTAATAAGATTGATTTGCCTGGTGCAGATACAGAGAGGGTTAAGCAAGAAATTGAAGATGTCATCGGGATAGATGCATCAGATGCTATACTTGCCTCTGCTAAAGAAGGCGTCGGGATCGATGAAATTCTAGAAAGAATCGTTTCTGATATCCCAGCTCCCGACGGGAATAAGGATGAGCCTTTAAAAGCATTAATTTTTGATTCTTTATATGATTCATACCGAGGAGTTGTCGCCTATACTTGTGTAAGAGAAGGTTCAGTTAAAATAGGCGATACAATAAAAATGATGGCTACTGGAAAAGAATTCGAAGTGAATGAAGTGGGTGTTTTCAGACCCACCCCTACACCTTTAAAAGAACTGAACGTAGGAGATGTTGGCTATTTAACAGCATCCATTAAAAATATTGGTGATACTCGAGTGGGTGATACGATTACCCATGCGAAACGTCCAGCTGAAACTCCATTACCTGGTTATAAAAAAATGAACCCGATGGTGTTTTGTGGTCTGTACCCTGTAGACGCCAGTAATTATAACGACTTACGAGACGCTTTGGAGCGGCTGGAGCTCAACGATTCTTCACTGCAGTACGAGCCTGAAACTTCACAAGCTTTAGGGTTTGGCTTCCGCTGCGGATTTCTTGGCATGCTCCACATGGAAATCATACAGGAGCGTATTGAGCGCGAGTATAAAATTGACTTGATTACAACAGCCCCGAGTGTTATTTACAGCGTAAAACTGACAGACGGAAGTGAAATGACCGTCGATAACCCTTCTATGATGCCTGACAATCAGAGAGTCGAAGAAGTTCAGGAGCCATTTGTTAAAGCGACCATCATGGTTCCAAACGATTATGTTGGACCAGTAATGGAAATTTGCCAGAGAAAACGTGGTAACTTTATGGACATGCAGTACCTCGATGACAATCGGGTAAACATCGTATATGAAATTCCACTTTCAGAAATCGTCTATGACTTCTTTGACTCACTCAAGTCTCAAACTAAAGGGTATGCTTCGTTTGACTATGAATTAGTAGGGTACCGCTCTTCTAATCTTGTGAAGATGGATATTCTGCTTAACGGGGATACAATTGACGCATTATCATTTATAGTTCATCGGGATTTTGCATATGACAGAGGGAAAGTTATTGCTGAAAAGCTGAAAAAACTTATTCCTAGACAACAATTCGAGGTTCCTATTCAAGCTGCTATCGGCAATAAGATCGTGGCGCGGACTACGATTAAAGCTATGAGGAAAAACGTGCTTTCTAAATGTTATGGTGGTGACATTTCCCGTAAACGTAAATTGCTTGAAAAACAAAAAGAAGGTAAAAAACGAATGAAGATGGTAGGATCTGTAGAAGTTCCGCAAGAAGCATTTATGTCTGTATTAGAAATTGACGAAGATTAATACGTTAAGGCAAAGACCGCAGGAGCTTTTTCTTGCGGTTTTCCTTTTGAAAGGTTGAGCAGCATGAACATTTCATCAGCATATATCCATATCCCGTTTTGTCAGCAGATATGTCATTATTGTGACTTTACCAAATTCTTTTATAATGAAAGATTGGCCGATGAGTACCTGGAAGCTTTAGAAAAAGAAATTCATACGTATATTCCTCATGAAAAGGCAGAAGTGAAGACTATTTTTGTTGGTGGAGGAACACCGACTGCTTTGACAGCTGAACAACTGCATAGGCTGCTACTCATGATTGAAAACCATTTTATGATAGATCAATGTAAAGAATATACTTTTGAAGCCAATCCTGGAGACCTTGATTTAGAAAAAGTAAAATTACTGAAATCTTTCGGTGTTAATCGTATATCCCTTGGTGTTCAAGTTTTTGACGATGACATGTTAGAGAAAATCGGAAGAATTCATAAGGTGAAAGATGTTTATACAAATGTAGATCGGTTAATACAAGAAGGGTTGACGAATGTCAGCATCGATCTCATGTATGCACTTCCCGGTCAATCAGTAGGTGATTTTGAACGTACAATCGATGAAGCCATGCAGTTTGATTTACCACACTACTCTTCCTACTCTTTACAAATTGAACCGAAAACCGTGTTTTACCAGCGTTATAATAAAGGAAAACTCATCAAACCTCCGGAAGAAGATGAGGCGGAAATGTATGAGATGCTGCAAAGTAAACTGGCCAGCCGTGGTGTTAAACAATACGAAATCAGTAATTTTGCTAAGCCTGGTTATGAGAGTCAGCACAATTTGACATACTGGAATAATGAATATTATTTCGGAATAGGTGCAGGGGCCCATGGTTATCTACCAGGAAAGCGAACGATTAACATACGTCCACTGCCTGCTTATGTTAAACAAGCGATGGCTGATGGCCGTCCGATTCTTCACGAGGAACCTGTAGGGGTTAAAGAACAAATGGAGGAAGAAATGTTTCTTGGTTTGCGAAAGGCTGAGGGCGTTTCTATGGATCGTTTTGAAAGAAAGTATGGCCGTTCTATACATGATGTGTTTGGTCAAGCGATACCCGTACTTAAAGAGCGAGGATTACTCCTTGAGTCGAAACGTCATATTCTTTTATCTGAGAAAGGTAAGCTGCTGGGCAATGAAGTGTTTCAGGAATTTTTGTTGGATTAATAAAAATCAAAGTAAATTCATTGACATCCATTATCGCTTTTGATAATTTATTATTAGATTTAGCACTCACTTTATTAGAGTGCTAACAGAGGTGATTATCGATGTTAACGGATAGGCAATTATTAATTTTGCAAGTCATCATTGATGATTTTATCCTGACGGCACAGCCTGTCGGTTCCCGGTCAATATCAAAAAAAGACGAAATCACTCACAGCTCTGCTACGATCAGAAACGAGATGGCAGACTTAGAAGAATTGGGTTTTCTTGAAAAAACCCACTCTTCTTCAGGGCGTGTTCCATCAGAAAAAGGGTATCGTTTTTATGTCGATCATTTATTGTCTCCTCTTCGGTTATCTAACCAGGAATTGACGACGATTCGACAAGCCTTCAAGGATAGAATGATGGAGTTTGAACGAGTTGTGCAAAAGTCAGCAGGTATATTGTCTGAACTGACCAATTATACATCCATTATCCTAGGTCCGGAGATTTTTGAAACGAAGCTTAAGCAATTGCAAATTGTTCCCTTAAATGATCAATCCGCTATCGCTATACTCGTGACCGACACAGGGCATGTAGAGCACAGGGCATTTAACATTCCTGTTGAAATCGATCATTCTCAATTAGAAAAGATGGTTAACATTTTGAATGATCGTTTAAGAGGAGTTCCTCTGGTGAAACTGTATGAAAAACTTCAAACAGAAATTTACGATTTGATTGAGATTCATACTGACCAGCATGAACATGCTTACTCTTATTTACAAGCCGCTTTGTTGGATGAACACCAGACGAAATTGTATATTGGGGGAAAAACCAATATCCTGATGCAGCCTGAATTCAAAGACTTGGATAAAGTGCGATCTCTCTATGCAATTATTGAAAAAGAGAACGAGATGGCAGACTTGCTGAGATCTGATGAACAAGGTGTTCACGTAAGGATAGGACATGAGAACCCATTCGATGCCATGCAGAACTGTAGTCTAATTACTGCAAGATACACGCTTGGTAATGAGCAGGCGGGAACTATAGCTCTTTTAGGTCCTACAAGAATGGAATATAATCGTGTCATTTCATTAATAAATGTTTTATCCAAGCAAATGACAGAAACTTTCCGTGGCTGGTATTAACTGCGGGAAAGAAACAACATTAGATGGGGGAGCTTTAATTCCCATCGCTTCTTTTTGTTAATTGCTTTTTATAGGATATTAATTCATGTTATAGTCAATAACGTTGAAAGGGTCAAGGAGGTGTACGTCATGGAAGAAAAGAAACAAGAAGAACAAGAAATCATCGATCATTTAAACGATGAAAATGATGAAGAGCAAACTACTCATGAGAATCAGGCTGAAATTGTAGAAGAAGATAGTGAGATCGACCAGATCCGTAAGGAAAAAGAAGAAGTGCACAATCGACTTTTACGTCTCCAAGCCGATTATGATAATTTCCGCCGCAGAACTCAAAAAGAGAAAGAAGCGGATCGGAAATATAAAGCACAATCCCTTGTAGAAGAACTAATTCCTGTTCTTGATAACTTCGAACGAGCACTGCAAGTAGAAGTTGAAGGAGACGCTGCTCAAAATTTTGCTAGCGGGATGAAAATGGTTTACGACCAGTTCCAGGCAGCGTTAGACAAAGAAGGAGTCGAAGAAATTCCAGCTGAAGGAGAAGAATTCGACCCTCATTTGCACCAGGCAGTCATGCAAGTAGAAGATGAAAACTTTGAATCCAATGTAGTTGTAGAGCAGCTGCAAAAAGGGTATCGCTTGAATGATCGAGTGATCCGCCCGGCAATGGTCAAAGTGAACCAATAAAAAACTGTTAACTATAGTAGAGGAGGATTTAGATTTATGAGTAAGATAATTGGAATTGACTTAGGTACAACTAACTCTTGTGTAGCTGTAATGGAAGGTGGAGAAGCAAAGGTAATCCCTAACCCAGAGGGTAACCGTACAACCCCTTCAGCTGTTGCATTCAAAAATGGCGAGCGTCAAGTTGGCGAGGTAGCAAAGCGCCAGGCGATTACAAACCCTAATACAATCCTTTCCATTAAGCGTTATATGGGAACGGACCACAAAGTAGAAGTTGAAGGTACAGAATATACTCCACAAGAAGTTTCTGCGATTATCCTTCAGTATATCAAAGGGTATGCCGAAGACTATCTAGGCGAAACGGTAGATAAAGCTGTTATTACAGTACCTGCATACTTTAATGACGCGGAACGTCAGGCTACAAAAGATGCTGGTAAGATTGCGGGTCTTGAAGTAGAGCGAATTATTAACGAGCCTACTGCAGCGGCTCTTGCATACGGTATCGATAAAGAAGATCAAGATCAAACAATTTTAGTTTACGACTTAGGTGGAGGTACTTTTGACGTATCCATCCTTGATATCGGTGACGGTACGTTTGAAGTAGTATCTACAGCTGGTGATAACCGTCTTGGCGGTGATGACTTCGATGAAGTTATAATTGATCACATGGTTGCTGAATTTAAAAAAGAGAATGGCATCGACCTTTCTCAAGATAAAATGGCTAAACAACGTCTGAAAGATGCAGCTGAAAAAGCTAAAAAAGATCTATCTGGTGTTGCTCAAACACAGATTTCTCTTCCGTTTATCACGGCTGGAGAAGCTGGGCCGCTTCACTTGGAAATGAACTTGACACGCGCGAAGTTTGAAGAGCTTGCTTCAGACTTGATCGAGCGCTCTATGAAGCCGACTCGTCAGGCTATTAAAGATGCTGGACTAAGCACTAATGAAATTCATAAAGTGATTCTTGTTGGTGGTTCAACTCGTATTCCAGCTGTACAGGATGCAATCAAAAAAGAAGTAGGCAAAGACCCTTCAAGAGGAGTTAATCCTGATGAAGTAGTAGCATTAGGCGCATCTATTCAAGGCGGAGTCCTTCAGGGCGATGTTAAAGACGTAGTGCTTTTAGATGTAACCCCATTGTCTCTAGGTATCGAAACTATGGGCGGCGTTACTACGAAATTAATTGAGCGTAACACTACAATTCCTACAAGTCATTCTCAAGTATTCTCTACTGCAGCAGACAACCAGACAGCGGTAGACATTCATGTCCTGCAAGGTGAACGTGAAATGGCTCAGGATAACAAGACACTCGGACGTTTCCAGTTGACGGATATCCCGCCAGCACCAAGAGGAGTTCCACAGATCGAAGTGAGCTTCGACATTGATGCGAACGGTATCGTTAACGTTCGTGCGAAAGACATGGGCACTAACAAAGAACAGTCCATTACAATCAAATCTTCTTCAGGTCTTTCTGATGAAGAAGTAGAAGATATGGTTCGTCAAGCTGAAGAAAATGCGGAAGAAGATAAGAAGAAGCGTGAAGCGATCGAACTTCGTAATGAAGCTGATCAGCTGGTCTTCACTACTGACAAAACAATCAAAGATCTAGGGGATCAAGTTTCTGAAGAAGAGAAAGCAAATGCTGAATCTGCTAAAGAAGAATTGAAAACTGCGCTCGAAGGCGAAGATCTTGACGCGATCAGAGAGAAGAAAGACGCTCTTCAAGAACAGGTTCAAGCCCTTTCCGTTAAACTTTATGAGCAGGCACAACAGCAAGCTGAAGCAGCTCAAGGCGAGCAGGGCAACGCGGAAGAAGATGTTGTAGATGCAGATTATGAAGAAGTTAACGATGATGAAAATAAAAAGTAAGTGATTGAAATGAAAAAGTCAAAGTCAGGATCTTCTTGACTTTGACTTTTTTCAGGTCAAAAGATTTTCAAGCTCTATTTCGTTTGCTTGAATGAGTTAGAGAGTGTTATGATAAATTTTATGCAATAGTGCCCGGGAGAGTGATGAACAAGTGAGTAAACGAGATTATTACGATGTGCTAGGGGTTTCTAAAGATGCCTCTAAAGAAGAAATCAAAAAAGCATATCGAAAACTAGCTAGAAAATATCACCCAGACGTAAGTGAAGAGGAAAACGCTTCTGATAAGTTTAAAGAAGCGAAAGAAGCTTATGAAACACTGAGTGACCAGCAAAAGCGTGCACAATATGACCAATTTGGCCACTCTGGTCCTCAAGGCCAGGGATTCGGAGGTTTTGGCGGTGGTGCTGAAGACTTCGGTGGTTTCGGCGACATCTTTGATATGTTTTTTGGCGGCGGTGGTCGCAGAAGAGATCCTAACGCCCCAAGAAAAGGTGCAGACCTTCAATATTCTATGACGCTGACATTTGAGGAAGCTATCTTCGGAAAAAGCACAGATGTGGAAATTCCGACGGAAGAAGAATGTGATACATGTGATGGTTCAGGAGCTAAACCAGGTACTTCTCCAGAAACATGTACACACTGTAACGGAAGTGGTCAAATTAATCAGGAACAAAACACTCCGTTCGGTCGTGTCGTGAACCGCCGTGTCTGTCATCACTGTCAGGGCAGCGGCCAAATGGTCAAAGAAAAATGTAATACATGCGGAGGAGATGGCCGCGTCACTAATCGCAAGAAGATTCATCTCGATATTCCAGCCGGAATCGATGAAGGCCAGCAGATCCGCGTGCCAGGTAAAGGCGAAGATGGTGCTAACGGCGGACCTGCAGGCGATTTATTCGTAGTCATTCGTGTGCAGCCTCACGAATTCTTTGAACGTGAAGGGGATCATATTTTCTGTGATATGCCTCTAACCTTCGCACAAGCTGCATTAGGTGATGAAATTGAGGTGCCGACAGTTCATGGAAAAGTGAAACTTAAAATTCCTGGTGGTACCCAAACAGGCAAAACGTTCCGATTGAAAGACAAAGGTGCGCCGAATGTTCATGGACGTGGTCAAGGAGATCAGCATGTCAAAATTAAAGTAATTACTCCGAAGAATCTAACGGATCGTCAAAAAGAGTTGATAAGAGAATTTAATGAAATCAGTGGAAATGAAGCTACAGAAGAACAGCATGGTAACTTTTTTGAAAGAATGAAGCGCGCTTTCAAAGGTGAATGATCGTTTATTAGAGTGTCTGGAGGTATAGGTGTTTCGGGTAGTCCCGCAGCTTGAATCTAGACACTCTTTTAATCTTTATACCTACTTAAGAAAAGTGAGTTGATCCTGAATGAAGTGGTCAGAAATTTGTATTCACACGACAAATGAAGCAATTGAACCGGTCTCCAATATTTTACATGAAGCGGGTGCCAGTGGAGTTGTAATTGAAGATCCTAGAGATATGATTAAAGAGGAAAACTCGTTCGGAGAAATATATGAGCTCAATCCTGAAGATTACCCAAAAGAAGGGGTATACGTTAAAGCGTATTTGCAGATGAATAGTTTTTTAGGTGAGACAGTGGATTCGATTAAACAGTCTGTTACAAATCTTACGCTTTATAACATAGATATTGGCCGCAATTCCGTCTCATTGAGTGAAATACATGAAGAGGACTGGGCTACGGCCTGGAAAAAATACTACAAACCTGTAAAGATATCTGAACGGATTACGATCATTCCTACCTGGGAGGAATATGAACCTGTTTCAAGTGATGAACTCATCATAGAAATGGACCCAGGTATGGCATTTGGTACGGGAACTCATCCTACTACAGTGTTAAGTATGCAGGCACTTGAACAATATTTGAAGCCCGAGGATCTTGTACTCGATGTTGGGGCTGGTTCAGGAATACTCAGTGTTGCTTCTATTCTTCTCGGTGCTGAACATGTACACGCTTTTGACTTGGATGAGGTGGCCGTAAAAAGTACTTTCAATAATGCAGAATTGAACCACGTACAGAATCAGATCACTTCAACCAAGAACGACCTGCTTAAAGGTGTAGAAATACAGCCGGATCTAATTGTATCTAACATTCTTGCTGAAATCATAGTTCAATTCGTGGACGATGCTTATAGGTTGTTGAAAGATGATGGGTACTTCATCACCTCAGGGATCATCTCTGGGAAAAAAGACCACGTCTTAGACCGCTTAAAGCAAGCTGGTTTTGAAATAGTAGAAACGAATATGATGGAAGACTGGGTTCTAATTATCGCTAAGAAATAAGGTGTGACTTATTGTGCAACGTTATTTTGTAGACAGTTCCAACTGGAATCAAACGCAAGTGACTATTTCAGGTGACGATGTACATCATATTTCAAATGTGATGCGTATGACTGAAGGGCAGACGATTGTATGTGTTCATCCAGATTTTGGAGCGGCGGTTTGCTCTATTGAGAAGATGGAGGTTCCAGAACAGATTATATGTAAAGTCGATGAATGGATAAAAAAGAACACAGAATTACCTGTAAATGTAACGATTGTCCAAAGCCTCGGTAAGGGAGATAAAATGGAGCAGGTTGTACAAAAAGCTACGGAGCTTGGTGCTGATTCTTTTATTCCTTATCAAGCTGAACGGTCAGTTGCGAAATGGGACAAGAAAAAAACAGATAAAAAAATTATGCGGCTTAAAAAAATCGCAAAAGAAGCAAGTGAACAGTCAGAGCGAGTCAAGGTTCCAGAAATTCATGACCTTTTAGAGTTGAATGAACTGCTGCGAATGGATTCTTTTGATGTGAAATTATTAGCCTTTGAAGATGAAGCTCGCAAAGATACTTACAGCTCTTTGCGGTTAGAATTAGAGAAAGTGAATGAAGGGGATTCCCTGCTGGTCATTTTTGGACCTGAAGGCGGTTTTTCTTCAAGAGAGTCCAATGCTTTAGTGAACAGTGGTTTTCATTCTATCCGCTTAGGGCCGCGGATTTTAAGAATGGAAACAGCGCCACTTTATTTCTTATCTGCTGTTTCTTATCATTTTGAAGAAAATGAATAACCGCTATGGCATTCATAGCGGTTATTTTATATGTGAACAAAGTCTTTTTGGTATTTCTAACGTCTGCTCGCATTTCTCATCGGGTCATGCTATGATACAATAGATGTACGAACAACTAATGGAAGGGAAGTATTATGATGGAGCAAAATCTAGCCAAGATGATTGATCATACACAATTGAAACCCGATACAACAAAAGAAAAAATTGAGCAAATATGCAAAGAAGCCCGAGACAATAACTTCATGTCCGTTTGTGTGAACCCTTATTGGGTCAGCTATTGTAAAGATCTTTTAGAAGGAACGGATGTAAAGGTCTGTACAGTCATCGGTTTTCCGTTAGGGGCAACTACGACGGAAACAAAAGTCTTTGAAACTCGCCAGGCTATAGAAAATGGTGCTGAAGAAGTAGATATGGTGATCAATGTCGGGGAACTTAAGTCCGGCAATAAAGATGTCGTACAGAAAGATATTGAAGCCGTCGTGAAAGAAGCAGAAGGGAAAGCTTTAGTCAAAGTAATCATCGAAACTTCCTTACTATCAGAAGAGGAAAAAGTTACAGCTTCTGAATTGACTAAAACAGGCGGAGCAGATTTCGTGAAGACTTCCACTGGTTTCTCAGGTGGAGGAGCTACGGTGGAAGATATCAGTTTAATGCGTAAAACGGTAGGCCCTGACCTAGGTGTAAAGGCTTCGGGCGGGGTGCGCGATTATGAAGGTGCTAAAGCAGTCATTGAGGCTGGCGCTACTCGCATCGGGGCAAGCGCAGGCATTGCTATAGTTCATGGAGGAAAGGGAACCTCGGACTACTAATAAATTGATTATAAATGATTATTATTTCGAAAAAAGTTGACCATATTCCTCCAATATAATATAATTGTCGAAGGTATGGGAGTTCTCTCATACATTAGAGAAACAGTTTTTTTGCTTCGGAGGGAGGGAAATAGCATGTCAAAAACAACTCGCGTTCGTAAAAACGAGTCACTTGAAGATGCTCTTCGTCGCTTCAAGCGCGATGTATCGAAAAGCGGTGCATTATCAGAATATCGTAAGCGTGAATATTACGATAAGCCTAGCGTTCGCCGCAAGAAAAAGTCTGAGGCCGCTAGAAAGCGCAAGTGATCTAAAGAGGGTGTTAATAGATGTCAATTACTGAACGTCTAAACCAAGATATGAAAACAGCGATGAAAGCCAGAGAGAAAAAAACTCTGACTGTCATCCGTATGGTGAAAGCTTCGATGCAGAACGAAGCGATTAAACTAGGTAAAGATGAACTTTCTGAAGAAGAAGAACTTACTGTTTTATCCCGCGAGGTAAAGCAGAGAAAAGATTCCCTCCACGAGTTTAAAGAAGCTGGACGCGAAGATCTTGTAGAAGAACTTATTCAAGAAATTGGGATTTTACAAGCATATATGCCGGAGCAGCTTTCTGAGCAAGAACTTGATCAGATTGTTCAGAATACCATTGAAGAAGTAGGAGCATCATCTAAAGCCGACATGGGAAAAGTCATGAACGCGGTTATGCCTAAAGTAAAAGGCAAAGCCGACGGTTCTAAGGTGAATCAGCTCGTATTAAAGCAATTATCATAATTGTTAAAGGTCTCTCTTTTTTAAAAAAGAGAGACCTTTTTAATTTTTTTTGAAACTTATTTAATCATAAAAACGTATAGACTAGTATTCAACAGATAAGATAGAATGAGGGGGGTGGATCTATGAAAACTTTTCGAATAACCGTACTTAGTATCATGTTGCTGGTGGCGGCAGGTTTGTCCGTTTTCCAATTAACTCATAAAGTTAGTGCAGATGGTGAAGGCAAGCAAGTGTATGTCATTCCTGTGGAGAGTACAGTTGAACGCGGGATGACAGCCTTCTTAGAACGTACAACTAGTGAAGCCATTGAAAATGGAGCGGACCATATCATATTTGAAATCGATACACCGGGAGGCAGAGTTGATGCTGCGGGCGCTATAGGAGAATTGCTTCAAGATCTTGAGGTGCCGAATACTGCTTATATTACGAGCCAAGCCTACTCGGCAGGGTCGTACATTGCTTTGAACGCTGATCAGATCTATATGAAACAGCAAGCGACGATCGGGGCTTCTGGTGTCATAAATTCTGATGGTACAGCGGCGGATAAAAAAGCACAGTCAGCGTGGGTTTCCTCTATGGTAGCAGCTGCAGAGTCCAATGGGAGAGACCCGATCTATGCACGCGCTATGGCTGATAGCAGTGTAGACTTACCTGAATATGGAGCTGCTGAAGGTGAATTTTTGACTCTGGGTCCGAATGAAGCGGTCGAAGTAGGGTATGCAGAAGGAGTCATACAGGACAGAGTAGAACTCCTTAACGAGTTAGAGCTTTCTGGTGCTGAAGTTGTGGAGAATAATCCTACTCCTGCAGAAAATTTTGCTCGTTTTCTCACCGATCCTGTGGTCATCCCTATTCTATTATCTGTCGCTAGTTTAGGACTGATTGTTGAATTATACTCGCCAGGCTTTGGAATCCCTGGAATTATGGGAGTGGTTTCACTTGTCCTGTTCTTTTATGGACACATCGTAGCCGGTTTGGCTGGATATGAAGCCATCATTCTGCTCATACTGGGAATAGGACTGATTGTAACTGAGTTCTTCGTGACGAGTGGGTTCTTAGGTATAATTGGAGTCGTTGCTGTCGTTACATCCTTGATGATGTCTTCTGCTGACATGGGACAGATGGCTCTCAGTATAGGAATTGCTTTAGTAGTAACGATAGTCGTTTCCATCATTCTATTTAGAACCATCGGAATGGAGCGAGGGTTTTTCAAACATGTCATTCTCAGGGATTCCACCTCATCCGAGAAAGGCTATGTATCATCTGTGACCCGCTTAGAACTGATAGGTCTAGTAGGAGAAACTGTTACACCACTTAGGCCGGCAGGTACCGCCGTCTTTGACGAAGAAAGGCTTGACGTCGTGACAGAAGGTAATTTCATTGGAGCAAATCAGCGTGTGAAGATTGTGAAAACAGAAGGATCCAGAATCGTCGTACGCTTGTTAAAAAATTTAGAGGAGGAATAATTTAATGACAATTCAAGAACTGATGCCTATTATTATTATTGGTATTATCATCATCGTAGTTGCTGTACTATTCACGTTTATTCCGGTCATGCTATGGATTAGCGCGTTAGCGGCTGGAGTGAAAATCAGCATCCTTACACTAATCGGAATGAGATTGAGAAGGGTAATCCCATCACGAGTCATCAATCCATTGATCAAAGCCCACAAAGCGGGTGTCAATGTAGACACCAACCAGCTGGAAAGCCATTACTTAGCTGGAGGGAACGTCGACAGAGTCGTCAATGCTTTAATTGCTGCACAGCGAGCGAATATTGAATTGAGTTTTGAAAGAGCTGCGGCAATTGATTTAGCAGGACGTGACGTTCTAGAAGCGGTTCAAATGAGTGTAAATCCTAAAGTTATTGAAACTCCTTTCATCGCAGGTGTTGCTATGGATGGGATCGAAGTTAAGGCTAAAGCAAGAATTACTGTACGTGCCAATATTGACCGACTCGTCGGTGGTGCGGGTGAAGAAACGGTTATCGCTCGTGTTGGCGAAGGGATCGTATCAACAATCGGTTCCAGTCAAAATCATAGCAAAGTTTTGGAAAATCCAGACATGATCTCCCAAAACGTGTTAGGAAAAGGGCTGGATGCAGGTACGGCTTTTGAAATTCTTTCGATTGATATTGCCGACATCGACATCGGTAAAAACATCGGTGCGATTTTACAGACTGACCAGGCAGAGGCAGATAAAAATATCGCCCAAGCGAAAGCTGAAGAGCGTCGTGCTATGGCAATTGCTCAAGAGCAGGAAATGCGTGCACGTGTTCAGGAAATGCAAGCTAAAGTTGTGGAAGCTGAAGCAGAAGTGCCACAAGCTCTTGCTGAGGCTCTTCGTTCAGGGAAAATGGGTGTTATGGACTACATGAATTATCAAAACATCAATGCTGATACAGATATGAGGCAGACACTTGGTGATATGTCCGAGGACAAGGATAAGGATGATCAATAATTTTCCTACCCTCATAAAAGGAGCATGGATATGACTGATCTAATTGAGATGATTACGAGCAATATTTTAATTGTCGCTGCAATCATCGGAGGACTGATTAGCTGGTTCTCAGGTATGAGTAAAGAGGATGAGAATCAGAAGAAACGGGCACCTAAGCAGCCGAGGCCGACGATGACACCTTCAGGTCCAGCTGAGAGAAGCGCCCAAAAGGAAACACGGACGCAAGTTGAGGATGCCGTGAAGGAATCTAAAGGCCGGGTCGAAAGCTACTATGAAGAAAAACAAAAGAGGTTGGAAGAGGCTGCTGATTATCAAAATGATCGCAACCGACAATCTTTGTCCTTCGATCAAAGAACTTTAGACGGTGATAACTTAGAAGTTTATATTGAGAAAGGTAAAGAGACAAAAAAACCGAATTTGAAGTATTCATCCAGGTGGAGTAGAAACAAGTTAGCTGAAGGCATAATAATGGCAGAAATTCTGGGTCAGCCCAGAGCTTACAAGCCTCATAGCTCTCATCCAAGAAAAAGATAATGAAACGCACGGATTGTAGTGAATACAATCCGTGCGTTTTTCGTATGTATAAGGTAAGGGGGGAGCTGCATGTCAAAATGGCAAAATCAACTGCGCAATTGGGTGAGTCAGTATTTTGACCTGCCAGCTGATGTAATGCTTGATCTTCCAAGGATTACAACCATCGGCTCTATCCATGCTTACATAGAAAATTGTACAGGGCTTCTTCATTTTTCCGATCACGAGATAAGAATATCTCATCGAAGAGGTGAATTATCCATCAAAGGTAAGGATTTAAGAATTAAAATGATGCTGAAAGAGGAGCTATTACTGGAAGGGAAATTATTATCCATTGATTTCATTGATGAATCTAAAGGAGGGGGTGACTGATGTCAAAGAACCTGCCTGTCTTTCAAGGACGGATAACGATCAAAGTGAAAGGGGGGAGCATCGAGTCATTTATGCAAGCTTGTGTAAGTGAGGGATGTGTGCTTTCTCAAATTAAACACCTTGATGATTCCACTGTACTTATGACTATCCGAGTGCAGGACTGGCCTACTTTTAAAAAATATCGCAAACGTCATAGATGCCGTATACAGTTTGTATCAACGGAAGGCCTTCCCTTTTTTTACAACGCACAAAAAAAGAAAAAAGCTTTATGGCTCGCGATCGTTTGCAGCTGTCTTGCAGTATTTTTACTGGCTAACACGTTATGGTCGATCAAAGTTGAAGGTTTGGAACCTGAGCTGGAGGCCGCAGTTAAAAGTCAGTTAGATTCATACGGAATCAAACCCGGCTCACTCAGTATTTCGATGAAGCAGCCTAGAGAAGTTCAAAGGTTATTATTAGAAGACATACCCGATCTTCTATGGGTAGGGGTGAAAAAGCAAGGGACAAGCTATCAATTGTATGGAGTAAAGCAAACCAACTATGATGAACCCGAGGCACCTAGACCTTCAAATATTGTTGCCTCAAAAAAAGGCATGATTACTAAAATGTTTATTTCTAAAGGAAGACCATTAGTAGAAGTTAACGATGTAGTTAAAAAAGGTAAAATGCTGGCAACCGGTGAGTTGAAAGAAGATAGCGGGAAATATGTAGAAGCAGTTGGAGAGGTTCTTGCAGAGACATGGTACCGAGTAGAGATAGACCAGCCTGAACAAATAGAGCAAACCCTGACGGACGGAAATTCCAGCACAGTTTATTCGATTGCAATTGGTAAAGTTTCGATACCAGTTTGGGGCTTTTGGCGAAAGAATGACGAGGAGGATCGTGAGGAAAGATATGAGCAGACTTTTGAGTTGTTCGGTTGGGAACTTCCTGTTCGTATTGGTCATAATACTACGTATGAAAATGAGTTTTCAGCACAACAACCTTCAAAGGAGCAATCGGTCAAAGAAGCTTTGAAAAACGGGCGGAATTCCTTACTTGTCAATTTAAATGAAGACGCAGAAATATTAGATGAAAAAATTTTGCACCAGGGTGTGGACCGTGGTAAAGTAAAATTAATCCTATTATTTAAAGTTGAAGAAAATATAGCTGAAACCAAGTATGTTTCCCAAGGAGATTGAGTATGCAAGGAGAATTGAAAACAATCGATATACAATTAAATAATCCGACTGAAGCACTATCGTTGTTTGGCACAGAAGACCGTCACTTAAAACGAATAGAAGAGCAGTTGAAAGTAACGATCATTTCACGAGGGGAACACGTCAATGTTTCGGGACAGGCTGAGCACGTTCAGCTTGTGGAAGACGTGCTGCTTTCCGTACTCGAAATCATTAGAAAAGGATTGTCTATTACTGAAAGAGATGTCGTATACGCCGTTGAATTGGCTAAAAATGGTAAGATGAATCAATTCGAAGCACTGTTCGAAGATGAAATTACGAGAAATGCCAAAGGTAAATCAGTGCGAGTAAAAACCTTAGGACAAAGAAAATACGTATCTGCGATTAAAAATCACGATCTTGTATTTGGAATAGGGCCCGCAGGAACTGGAAAAACATACCTTGCGGTTATTATGGCAGTCAATGCTTTGAAAAACGGAGAAGTGAAAAAAATAATTCTTACTCGTCCGGCTGTCGAAGCTGGTGAAAGCCTTGGATTCCTTCCTGGTGATCTTAAGGAAAAAGTGGATCCTTATTTAAGACCACTATATGACTCTTTACACGATGTTTTCGGTGCAGAGCATACCACTCGGCTAATTGACAGGGGAACAATAGAAATTGCTCCTCTGGCTTATATGAGAGGCCGGACACTGGACGATGCATTTGCTATACTGGATGAAGCGCAAAATACCACTCCAGAACAAATGAAGATGTTTTTAACTCGACTAGGTTTTGGTTCAAAGATGATCATAACAGGCGACATTACTCAAGTTGATCTTCCTAAAGGAATGACTTCAGGCTTAAAAGTTGCTGAACAAAAACTTAATCATGTGAAGGGATCTGCTTTCATCCACCTTGACCAGACTGATGTAGTTCGTCACCCACTCGTCCAGCGTGTTATTGATGCTTATGAGCAAAATCCATAATAATAAAGGCCCGCAGGAGGGCCTTTATTATTATGATTATTTGGAATTATATGTAAGGGGGTGAGGATGTATTGAAAGGTGTAAGACAAATGATTAAACACTTATTTAATGGTAAAAATTCCTGGTTGAGATTAAGTATTCCATCCTTTCTGCTTGCCCTCTTTTTTCTCCTTTTGAGTTTTTCAAATGTACATACAGAAACCTACAATCTTGAAAAATTCAGCGTTGCTCATGAAACGATCCGGTCACCAGTTACAATTGAAAATGAAAGAAAAACAGAACAACGGGTAAGAGAAGCAACGCTTGACGTAGAAGATCGATATCAGCTTTCTATGGAAGTAGCTGAAGAAAGGCTGGCATATATCGAGGAAGTATTTGAAGCGGTAGGTGAAGTGAACCAATCTGAGTCAGGAAGGCTTTCTACAGAAGAGAAATTGAATCAGCTTAATTCATTATTGTCATCAGCCATAACAGACGAGCTGCCAATGGAAATTTTTCGTCCGTTTTTGAATGCCTCTGAAAACGACCTTAACGAAACAAAAGAATTGTTAATATCCTCTGCTGAATCCTATTTCAACGAAGGTATCAGAACGACTGATTTAGAAGGTACAGTAGATACACTGAAGTTGAAAATCAGATATTCTTCCATTCCAGAAGATTTAAAAGATGAATCATCCGAATTGGGCAGCTTTGCACTAGTAGAAAATGCGATGTTTGACCCTCAGGCAACAGACGAAGCAAGAAAAGAGGCGGCCGCCCAAGTTCAGCCCGCCATGATTCAAGCAGGTGAAGTGATCGTTACAGAAGGTGCGACGATTACGAATGACATTTATGACGAACTTGAGATTACAGGCCTTTTGAACCAAGAAAGAAATGTAATGCCTTACCTGGGATTGACGTTGTTTTCTTTACTACTTGGAGCCGCTATTCTTTATCATTTCAGGAAAATGATCATTGAAGAGGGGTTAACGTATCGGCATATTTCTGTCGTTGTCCTCGTATCAGCCATTTCAATGAGCTTGATGAAAGGGTTCAGTGTCTTTGATTTTTCCAATGATTTTCTGTATTATTTAATGCCTGCGGCGATGGGCGCCATATTGATCAAGCTGTTATGTAATGAGCGTTTTGCCGTTTTTATGAGCGTGATTTTTTCTCTTATGGCTGTCGTATTATTCAATGGGGAAGTTCCCGGAGCGCTGAACGCCCATATGGGAATATACGTGTTACTGTCTCAGCTCGCGGGTATAATCTTTTTATGGAATACTAGTGATCGCTTGTTCATCGCAAAGACAGGCGTAGGTATTGCCTTAGTTAATTGTATGACGATCAGCTTTACTGTATTCCTTTCCTTTGAAAAATACAGCTGGTTCGATTGGGGGCTGTTCGCAGGATATGGCTTGATTAGCGCTGTATTATCAGTTATTCTGACGTTTGGCTTACTTCCGATTATCGAGTCGACGTTTGATATTCTATCGGATAGTAAGCTTATCGCGCTGGCAAATCCTAATCATAGGTTGTTAAGGAAAATTTTGATGGAGACCCCTGGTACTTATCACCACAGCGTTATGGTAGCTAATTTGAGCGAAGCGGCCTGTGAATCAATTGGTGCTAGAGGGCTTTTAGCAAGAGTAGCCGCTTATTATCACGATTTAGGGAAGACAATGCGACCTCACTATTTTATCGAAAACCAAATGGGGATGAAGAACCCGCACGATTATATTAAACCTGAACAAAGTGCAGCTATCATCATCAGTCATCCTTATGATGGTGCAAAGCTTCTTGAGAAGGAGAAACTCCCTAAAGAAATAATTGATATTGCTAAGCAGCATCATGGAACTACACTATTGAAATATTTTTATTACAAGGCTAAAGAGAAAGAGTCCTCTGTAAATGAAAGTATGTTCAGATATCCAGGGCCTAAGCCTCAAACGAAAGAAGCGGCTATTGTTTGTATCTGTGACTCAGTAGAAGCGGCTGTACGTTCACTCGATCAGCCTACCCAGGAGAAGATTGATTCAATTGTGCATGCTATTATAGAAGATCGTATATTAGATGGGCAATTGGTTGATTGTAATCTAACTTTTAAAGAATTGAACAAACTGGAATTAGCAATTTGTGAAACACTTCAAGGGATTTTCCATTCGCGAATTCAATATCCCAATCAGAACAATCTTGTAAAGGAGGCAAAATAATGATTCAGATTGACTTTCATGACGCTACAAATTCGGTGGATGAAGCGTTCATTGACTTAGTGGAACGTATCATCCAATTTTCAGCTAAAAAAGAAGAGGTGGCGGAATCGGAGATTTCTATTTCCTTTGTGGACAATAAAGAGATACAGGAATTGAACCGTAATTACCGTCAAATTGATTCGCCTACGGATGTCATTTCATTCCCTATGCAGGAACTGGGAGATGGTGAGGTAGAGGTCCAAAATGAAGATCTTCCTGTTCTCTTAGGCGATATTGTCATCTCTGTAGACAAGGCTAATGAGCAGGCGAAAGAGTATGACCATTCTTTAGAGCGTGAGTTCGGCTTTTTAGCGTTACACGGTTTTCTTCACTTGCTTGGTTACGACCATAAAACTGAAGAAGATGAGAAAAAGATGTTCGCTCGTCAAGAGGAAATTTTACATGAGTATGGATTACAAAGGTCGTAAGCTGATTGGATTAAGACACGCACTTCGTGGAATACAGCAAGTGTTTCGTAAGGAAAGGAACCTTAAAATCCACTTGATAATAAGTGTCGTTGTTATCTTTTTCGCTGCATTTCTTGACGTTTCATTAATGGAATGGGCGGTGCTTTTCGGTATAATTGCGCTAGTGATTTCATTAGAAATGATAAACTCCTCCATCGAGAGGGTCATGGATTACCTGGCTCCTGAATGGCACGCTTCCGTAGGAGAAATTAAAGATATAGCAGCTGGAGCTGTGTTGGTCGCAGCAATAAGTTCAATCATCATAGGATGTATCATTTTCTTACCTAAATTGATGGACATCATGTTTTAAACAAAAGGATTAATGGAGGCAATAGGCATATGGAAGAAACGTTTAAATCCGGGTTTGTAGCTATAATAGGCCGCCCGAATGTAGGAAAATCAACTTTTATGAACCGGGTAATTGGTGAAAAAATCGCCATTATGAGTGATAAACCTCAGACCACTAGAAATAAAATCTCAGGTGTCCTTACAGAAAAAGACGCTCAAATGATATTTATTGATACACCAGGCATCCACAAGCCGAAACATAAATTAGGCGATTATATGGTCAACGTGGCAGAGAATACGCTGAACGAAGTCGATGCCATTATGTTTATGATCAATGCGGAAGAAGGATATGGACGCGGCGACCAATTCATACTCGATCGTTTACAAAAAATCAACCAGCCCGTTTTTTTGATCGTAAATAAAATTGACAAAGTCCATCCTGATCAGCTATTGCCTTTGATTGAAGAATATAGGTCAAAGTTAGATTTTGAAGAGATCGTTCCTATTTCAGCATTAGAAGGGAACAATGTCGATCACTTGCTTGGTGTATTAAAAAGCCATTTGCCGGAAGGTCCTCAATTTTATCCCGAGGATCAAATCACAGATCATCCTGAACGGTTCATTGTAAGTGAATTCATCCGTGAAAAGGTTCTGCAGTTGACTCGTGAAGAAATTCCTCACTCTATTGCTGTAGTTATTGAAACTATGAAGAAAAGGGACGATTCAAACGCCGTTTTCATTCAGGCTGTCATCATCGTGGAGCGTAACTCACAAAAAGGAATCATTATCGGTAAGCAAGGAAGCATGTTGAAAGAAGTGGGGCAGAGAGCCAGAAAAGATATAGAACTGCTTCTTGGAAGTAAAGTTTATTTAGAATTGTGGGTCAAGGTACAGAAGGATTGGAGAAATAAGCAAATCCAGCTAAGTGATTTTGGTTATAAGGAAGATGAATACTAAGATTGGTAAATTTTAAGCCTTATCGTTTGGCGTAGATGAAGCAACCTAAGGATGTCATTCCATTTGATATTAAGAAAGGCGGTGTTTCTTGTGCTAGACCTATCCTGGAATTTGTTTAGACGGACAGGAAACATAGAAACCTATTTATTAATGAAGGAATTAGAAGACAGCCCGCAGCCTGTTGAAGAAACGTCATCTGCGTCGGAACAACAGCGAGATTCCTAAGAAGTAAAAACCATGAGCAGGTGAATGCTTTGTTAGAAAAAATCGAAGGTATCGTCATACGAACGAGAGATTATGGAGAAACACACAAAATTGTTACTATACTCACAAGGGAAAAAGGAAAGATCGGGGTCATGGCAAGAGGTGCCAAGAAACCAAAAAGCCGAATGGCCTCGATTACTCAACCATTTATCCATGCCCAGTTCCTAATCCAAATAGGCTCGGGCTTAGGTTCGATGAGTCAAGGAGAAATGCTGACTTCCCTGCGTTCGATCAGAGAAGATATTGTCAAGACAGCCTATGCCTCCTATCTAGCAGAATTGACGGACAAACTGATCGATGAAAAACAGCCTGATCCTTTTATTTATGAGCAGCTGCTGCAAACTTATACGTGGATGGCTGAAGGGAAAGACTGTGAAATCTTAGCTATGATGTATGAGTTGAAATTATATCGGAAAGCGGGATTCGCCCCTAAAGTTGACAGCTGTGTCAATTGTGGAAATGAAGAGGGGCCCTTCTCATTTTCAGTAGTTGAAGGAGGATATTTATGCTTCCGTTGTAAACACAAGGATCCTTACGCTTATGGTTTGTCTGATACATTAGCAAGGCTGCTGCGCTTATTTTTACATATGGATGTTAAAAGGCTAGGGCAAATCTCAATGAAAAATGAAAACAAACAGAAGCTCCGTTTAATAATGGACGAATATTACGATCGTTTTGGCGGATACTTCCTTAAATCAAAAAAATTTCTTAAGCAACTTGATCTATTTAACGATAATGATTGACAAAAGAATGATGATTCAGTATGATTCTATTTACTAATAAAAGATTGTGTAGATGGAAAGTAGTAATCGATCTTTTTTGTTTATAGAGAACTCGTGATGGTGGAAATCGAGTAACAAAAATTCGATGAAGGCATTCCGGAGCAAAGAACGTTCAAAGTGGCTTCTTTTAGAGGAAGCAAATAGGGTGGAACCGCGGTAAACCCCGTCCCTATGTCAATGATGGCATAGAGACGGGGTTTCTTTATGCTTACTAATTAGGAGGTAGAACATGAACATTCAAGAAATGATTTTAACCTTGCAGAAGCATTGGTCCGATGAAGGCTGTTTGCTAATGCAGGCCTATGACGTAGAAAAAGGGGCCGGCACTATGTCGCCGATGACCTTATTAAGAAGCCTGGGTCCTGAACCGTGGAACGTCGCTTACGTAGAACCTTCCAGAAGACCTGCTGATGGACGTTATGGTCAGAATCCTAATCGTCTTTACCAGCACCACCAATTCCAGGTGATTATGAAACCATCTCCAGACAATATTCAAGATCTGTATTTGAAATCACTCGAAAAACTGGGAATTGACGCTGAAAAACACGATATTCGTTTTGTTGAAGATAATTGGGAAAATCCTACGCTTGGTGCGGCGGGATTAGGCTGGGAAGTATGGTTGGATGGTATGGAAATCACTCAATTTACTTATTTCCAGCAAATCGGAGGACTTGAAGCTCGTCCGGTAGCAGCAGAAATCACTTATGGTTTGGAGCGTTTGGCTTCCTATATCCAAGATAAGGAAAATGTGTTTGAGCTTGAATGGACGGACGGCGTAACAGTAGGAGATATCTTTACTCAGCCTGAATATGAACATTCCGTTTATACATTTGAAGAATCAGATGATCAAATGTTATTTGATTTATTTTCTACCTATGAACAAGAAGCGAAGCGCATCATGGAAAAAGGATTAGTATTTCCTGCATACGATTATGTACTTAAGTGTTCCCACACATTTAATTTATTGGACGCTAAAGGAGTCATCTCGGTTACTGAAAGAACCGGTTATATCGGGAGAGTCAGGAACCTGGCCCGTTCTATTTCCAAAGCGTATGTGGATGAAAGGGAAAGATTAGGGTTCCCAATGTTGAAGGAAGGAGAGTCGTCCTATGAGTAATACGGTTTTATTTGAACTAGGATTAGAAGAATTGCCTGCAAGGTTCATTGATGATGCTATCGAACAGTTAACGAAAAGTACAGAGGCCTGGCTGAACGATCGAAGGATTCCTTACGAATCGGTTAAAAGCTACTCTACTCCTCGGCGTCTGGCCGTTCAAATCTTCGGCGTTGCAGATAAACAGCCTGACCTTGAGGAAGAAGCTAAAGGACCTGCTAAGAAAATCGCTTTAGACGAGAATGGAGAATGGTCGAAAGCTGCGATAGGTTTTTCTAAAGGTCAAGGGCAATCTGTAGATGAAATTTATTTTAAAGAGATCAAAGGAGTAGAATATGTCCACGTGAAAAAATTCACTCCCGGTCAGTCCACTGTTGATCTGCTAGCTGATTTCAAAGCAGTTCTGCTAAGTTTAAACTTTCCAAAAAACATGAGGTGGGGAAGCTTTAATTTAAAGTATGCTCGTCCTATCCGCTGGATTGCTGCGCTATTCAATGATCAGGTCATTCCCTTTGCAATTGAGAATGTATCTACGGACGCGTACACCTACGGACATCGTTTCCTTGGCTCTAAAGCTGATATTAAACATGCGGATCAATACGAACAAGTGTTGAAGAATGAACAAGTTATAGCTGATAAAAACAAACGAAAAACAATGATAGAACAACAGCTGAGTCACTTAGAGCAAACAAGAAATTGGGAGATTGTAAAAGATGACCAATTGTTGAATGAAATTACTCATCTAGTAGAGTATCCGACTGTTTTCAGCGGCGAATTCAGCAGTGAATTTCTTGAAGTTCCTGAAGAAGCACTAATTACTTCAATGAAAGAACATCAGAGGTACTTTCCCGTACGATCTACTGAAGGCGTACTGCAACCTTTCTTTGTTGCCGTCAGAAATGGAAATGACAAACACCTCGAAACTGTCGCCCGAGGAAATGAGAAGGTTTTAAAGGCCCGTTTGGCAGATGCTCAATTTTTCTACTTTGAAGATCAAAAAGGATCTATAGATGAAAAGCTTAAAAAGCTGGAGCGCATGGTCTATCAAGTGGAACTCGGAACTTTGGCAGATAAAGTGTCAAGGGTGAAGCAGTTTACTGAGTCAATCAGCCGGAAATTGGGTCTCGGGGAACGAGTAGAAAAGCAAGCAGTACGTGCTGCGGAAATAAGTAAGTTTGACCTGGTTACTCATATGGTGGATGAATTCTCTGAACTCCAGGGCATCATGGGTGAGAAATACGCTCGTATTTATGGAGAGGATGAGGAAGTGGCGGCAGCAATAAATGAGCATTATATGCCGCGTCAAGCAAACGGTCAACTTCCTGAATCAACAGTTGGTGCCGTGGTCAGCATTGCCGATAAGCTTGATACTATCGTCGGCTCTATCGCTATCGGACATACTCCGACTGGTTCACAGGATCCTTATGGATTAAGACGTCAGGCATTAGGCATTATACAAATTCTTAAAGATAGAAACTGGTCGCTGTGCGTAGAAGATTTACTGGATGAAGTGATCGATTTCTACTTCACAAAGAACTTGCCTACTAGAAAAAAAGAGGATGTTGTTCAGGAGGTCCATGACTTCTTCCGTACTAGAGCTAGTTACTTATTGAAAGACGAGGGGATGGCTCCCGATGTCATTCAATCAGTACTCGCTCAAGGGATCCAAGTATATTCCCAAACATCTGCCAAAGCACTCATTTTGATGGAAAAGCGTAATGATAATCAATTCAAATCTGTACATGAAGCGCTTGGCCGAGTGCTCAACCTGGCTAAAAAAACAGAAGCTGCAGCCATAGACCCGGCTTTGTTTGAAAATAAAAGTGAAGCTGCACTTTACGAACTTCATCGGGATATTCACGAGAATTACCAGCAGGCTTTAAAGGAACAAAGCCCGGAAAGTGCCTTGAATCTTCTCGCGCAGCTATCTGATCCTATCCACTCGTTCTTCGATCAGACAATGGTAATGGCAGAGGATGAGCAGCTGCGTTCCAACAGGTTAGCTCTATTGAAACAAATTGCGTCTGACATTTTAGACTTTGCTGATTTAAACGCTGTGCAGTGGAAACAACAATATTAAGTGAACTCTTTTACCCATCAGAATAAATGAGCTATAATAATTAAATAGTATGTCACAGTTGGTGATTAGGGCGGTGAAAGAATGGAACTTTCCAGCAGACAAGAGCAAATCATACAAATCGTCAAAGACAATGGACCGATTACAGGAGAAAATATTGCTGAAAACTTAAGTTTGACCAGAGCGACTTTGCGGCCGGATTTAGCGATTTTAACTATGGCTGGTTATTTAGATGCAAGACCTCGTGTTGGGTATTTTTTTACAGGGAAAACAGGTTCTGAACTTTTGACGGAGAAACTAAAAAAGTTCAAAGTCCATGAATACCAGGCTCTTCCCGTCGTTGTAGAAGAGGATGTTTCCGCATATGATGCAATTTGCACGATGTTTTTAGAAGATGTCGGAACTCTTTTCGTCATAAATGATCAAGCACTGCTTGTTGGAGTTCTTTCTAGAAAAGATTTATTGCGTGCAAGTATTGGAAATCATGACTTAACTTCAGTTCCGGTTCATATTATCATGACAAGGATGCCCAATATTTCTATTTGTGAAAAAGACGATCTCTTATTAGATGCGGCACAAAAGCTGATCGAGAAACAAATAGACGGCCTTCCGGTAGTGAAGCCTGTAGATCGCGGACTGGAAGTCATAGGCAGACTGACGAAGACGAGCGTAACGAAAGCATTAGTTGAGCTTGCAAGAGATCAGCATTTATAAATCGTACGTCTTTGCAGAAGGAGAGGGAAAAGCTGTGAGTAAACCATTAATTTTCATTCTTTCAGATTCAGTAGGAGAAACAGCAGAACTAGTAGTAAAAGCAGCATTAAGCCAATTTGATGATGGACCATTCGATGTGCAAAGAATCCCTTACGTAGAGGATAAAGGCACAATTAATGAGACAGTCGCTCAGGCGAAAGAATATAATGCTATGATCGGCTTTACGCTGGTAGTTCCTGAGTTCAGAACCCACCTATTGAACAAAGCGAAGGAATATGATTTGGAATGTATAGATATCATGGGCCCAATGATGGATGCGATGCAAAGATTTTTTAAGACTGAACCTCGCTTAGAGCCAGGTTTGGTTCATAAACTGGATGAGGATTATTTCAAAAGAGTCGAAGCAATCGAATTTGCTGTGAAATATGATGATGGACGAGACGCCCGTGGGATCGGAAAAGCGGATATCGTGCTCATTGGTGTTTCGAGGACTTCCAAAACTCCACTTTCACAATATTTAGCTCATAAGAGATTAAAAGTAGCGAACGTACCTATCGTTCCGGAAGTTGAGCCTCCTGAAGAATTATTCAAAGTAGATCCGAAGAAGTGTATCGGATTAAAAATCAGTCCACAAAAGCTGAACGATATACGTAAAGAACGTTTGAAATCTTTAGGACTCGGTGCTGAAGCGAGTTACGCTAACATGGATCGCATTCAGCAGGAAATCGAACATTTTGATCGTATCGTTGATCAAATCGGCTGTCATGTGATAGATGTTTCCCATAAAGCAGTCGAAGAAACTGCTAACGTCATCATGAGTAAATTACGGGAGTACTCATCGTGAATTAAGAAAAAATCGTGCTTTTTTACATAAAAGCGCGATTTTTCATGAAAAAAAACAAAAAAACTATAGATTTTATAAATCATAGGTATTATAATAAATATTTGTGTAAAAATAATCTTATTGCTAATTATGTGAGGACACTTTTCAGAAAAGTAAAACATTATAAAATGGGAAGGATTCTAACGATTATTGTAGAATTATTGAGTTATGCAGAATTTAAAACGTGATGTGTGGGTAGATGCCGATAGTTGTCCTGTTCAAAGTGAACTTACTGCCGTATGTTCAGATTTTAAAATTCAGCCCAAGTTTATTGCAACAGTGAACCATTTTAAGAATGAATTAAATGGCGAAAACTGGACTTTTCTTGACCATGGCTCCCAATCAGTTGATCTTTACATTTTAAATCATGTGAAGACGGCTGATATAGTAGTGACACAAGATTATTCTTTGGCGGTTTTACTTACTTTACAAGGGGTTTACGTACTTACTCCACGAGGTAAACTGATTAAAGAGGAAGAGGCTTCGGATATCATGAATCAAAAGCATCTTCGTCAGCAAACTATGAAACGCAAGAAAAAATGGAAAGGTCCAAAAGCTTTCACTAATAATGATCGCGACACATTTTCGAAAACATTACAGGACCTACTCCAAAAGAATGAAGAACCTGAAGGAATGTAGTAAATTTTACAACTGGTATGGTGATGTATATGGCTGGACACATTCCTGAAGAAACAGTCGATGAGATTAGAAAATCAGTAGATATAGCAGAGGTTATTGGGGAATACGTTCAATTGAAACGGCAGGGGAGAAACTACTTCGGTTTGTGTCCGTTTCATGGAGAGAATACGCCTTCCTTTTCTGTATCCAGCGACAAACAAATATTTCACTGCTTCGGATGTGGAAAAGGCGGCAACGTATATTCTTTTTTAATGGAGATAGAAGGGTATAACTTCATTCAGGCTGTCCAAAAAACAGCTGAGAGAACGGGCCACAGCTTACCTGAACAAATGAAAGAAGAACCTGCTGGAAAACAAGACCCTGAAGCTCAAAGTATGTTGGAGGCTCATGAATGGCTGACCAAACTATACTCACATATGCTCCGCAACTCTAAAGAAGGTAAACAAGCCCTTCAGTATTTGCTGGATCGAGGGTTTACGGAGGAAATCATCCGGGAGTATCAAATCGGATTTTCACCCACATCCCCGTCTTTTGTTGTAACCTTTCTTGAGAAAAAAGGGTACCATCCGCAAACTATGGTAAAAGCCGGTTTATTGAACGTAAATGATAAAGGAGATTATTCGGATCGGTTTCGAGGCAGAATCATGTTTCCACTTCGTAATCATTTAGGGAAGACCGTCGCTTTTGCTGGGAGATCTTTAGGAGACCAGCAGCCTAAATATTTGAACAGTCCGGAAACAGACCTTTTCCAAAAGGGCAGACTGCTGTTCAATTTTGATTTAGCACGTTCGGCCATCAGGAAAACGAAAACAATTATTTTGTTCGAAGGATATGCTGATGTTATTGCTGCCCGTCAAGCGGGTGTAGAGAATGGTGTAGCGACAATGGGAACCTCTATTTCTGAAGTACAGGCTCAGTTGATTGACCGTTATGCTGAGACGGCAATCATCTGCTACGACGGAGACGAAGCAGGAATGAATGCCGCGGCTAAAGCGGCGAAACTTCTCAAGCTTACAGGTTGTCAGACAAATGTAGCCCGTTTACCCGAAGGCATGGATCCAGACGATTACATTAAAAAACATGGCGGAGATCGTTTCAAAAAAGAAGTTATAGATGCGAGCGATCCCTATACGTCATTTATAATAAATTACCTTCGTAGAAATTATAATCTACAACTAGAAGGAGATCGCATTGCTTATATCGAAAAGGTACTACAGGAGGTAGCTCAATTAGATCGTGCCATAGAAAGAGAGCATTATCTAAAAGAAGTAGCCGCGGATTTTGATATATCAATGGAAACCTTAAAAGATGAAGTAGATCAATTAAAGAAACGAGTTCCGTCAGCCCCTTCACAAGGGAAGCAGAAGAAAAATTGGCAGAACCGTTCGATAGATTCTCAATCCATGCATCATAAACTGCTCCCGGCCTTTCACAATGCGGAAAGAAAGCTTATTGCAAATATGTTGAAAAACCCGGTTATTGCTGATAAAGTGCAAGAGGAATTAGGTGGGTCGTTTAATATTTCCGAGCACCAGGTAATCGTTACGCACTTATACGCATATTATGAAGATGGCCATGCACCTGACATTAGTCAATTTATCGAGCGTCTGGAAGATGAATCTTTAAAGAATTTAGTTATACAATTGACGATGTCACCTAACGCTGAGGAAGAAATAACCGATCAGGAACTGGGAGACTATATCCATCGTATCCGAATGGAAAATACGGATCGTACGGATATCAAAAGTTTAGAAGCAGAACAAAAGAGAGCGGAGCAGCACGGTGATCCTATAAAAGCTGCGCAAATCGCAATGGAAATTTTGAGACGGAAACAAGAGTTGAAAAATACTCATTAACTTGGTATGGATAGTCGGAAGGAGGGGGACAAATGGCGGACAAGCAACAACAGCCATCACGTTCTAAAGAAAATGACAGCGAACTAACTCTAGAGCAAGCAAAAGAACAGCTCCTTGAAATGGGGAAAAAGAGGGGAGTTCTAGCTTACGAAGAGGTTGCTGAGAAATTATCCAGTTTTGAATTGGATTCTGATCAAATGGACGAATATTACGAACACCTGAATGAACAGGGTGTTGAAGTTATAGGAGATTCTGACCAGGACCCTAGTATGCAGCAGTTGAACAAAGAAGAAGAGTTCAACTTGAACGATCTTAGTGTACCGCCTGGTGTAAAAATCAATGATCCCGTCCGTATGTATCTTAAAGAAATCGGTCGTGTCAATTTACTTGCTGCCAAGGATGAAATAAGCCTGGCTCAGAGGATAGAGGAAGGCGACGAAGAAGCTAAACGTGATCTAGCAGAAGCCAACCTGCGTTTAGTGGTAAGTATTGCAAAGAGATATGTAGGACGGGGAATGCTTTTCTTAGACTTGATTCAGGAAGGAAACATGGGTCTAATTAAAGCAGTTGAAAAATTCGATTACCGTAAAGGGTATAAATTCAGTACGTATGCCACTTGGTGGATAAGGCAGGCGATAACGCGCGCGATCGCTGACCAGGCACGTACTATACGTATTCCGGTCCATATGGTGGAAACGATTAATAAGCTGATCAGGGTTCAAAGACAGCTTCTTCAAGATCTAGGACGAGAACCTACTCCTGAAGAAATTGCACAGGACATGGAACTTACACCTGATAAAGTCCGGGAAATTTTGAAAATCGCACAAGAACCTGTTTCTCTTGAGACACCAATCGGTGAAGAAGATGACTCTCATCTTGGAGATTTCATTGAAGATCAGGAAGCGACATCACCTTCCGATCACGCAGCTTACGAGTTATTAAAAGAACAATTGGAAGATGTGCTGGACACGCTGACCGATCGTGAGGAAAACGTGTTGCGTCTTCGCTTTGGCCTGGATGACGGCCGCACCCGCACATTAGAAGAAGTAGGGAAAGTATTCGGTGTGACAAGAGAACGTATCCGTCAAATCGAAGCGAAAGCATTAAGAAAACTGAGACACCCTAGCCGAAGCAAACGATTGAAAGATTTTATGGAATAAGTTTCTTAATCCGTAATGGAACCCATCCGATATATAGGATATATCTTGTTCATTCTTTAGGGGCCGGAGGGTCCCTAAAGTTTTATCAGGAGAGGTGGGGTGAAAGTCTATTGGACAAACGGAATGAAACGATTGTTAAAGAGATATTATATTGGAAGCAGAATCGATTACTGCCAGAGCAATATTGTGATTTTCTTTTGGCATTGTATTCTGAAGGTATGGAGAAACCTGAAAGATTGCCATCAAAAACTACACTTCCTTACCTACTGTATACTTATGTAAGTGTTATCCTTTTATTGCTTCCACTTTCATTTCTTGTCATTTATTTTACTGAACTGGGAATTATATTGCAAACAGGTCTTTTGTCGACTTTTGTTGGTATCGCTTTCATTTTATATAGATCTACTTCCTATCAATTTCAACACTTTACCCAAACGTCACTTGTCATACTTTTAGTACTGGTTATGGTTTTTGCTGTTTATATAACTGGTTATTGGATGGATAATAATTTGTGGGTTTACTTGATGGCAGGTATTCACTCTATAATTTGGCTTGTGATTGGCAGGTTAAAGCAGTATACTTATCTGAAAATACTCGGTTTATTAGGAATAATTGTTATCGGATTGACCACAGTTTTTTAGTATTTGTCTGATTTTCCTTTCCTATGGAAGGAATTTAAAGTAAAATAAGTATAGTCTATTAGACATCTCTCATACTTTTAGGGAATACATAAGGAGGATGCAACTAATGAGAAGAAACCCTGTGATTCCTTTTGCGATTATTGCTGTGCTCGGAATTCTAGTGATGATTGTTGTGTCATCAGTTGGAGTCAACGAAAGGAATGCAATTGAAAACGCAGAAGATGGTGAAGGAACAGAAGAAACCGCTGCTGGACCAGAAGAAATGTATGAACAACAGTGTTCCAGCTGTCATGGTGGAGACCTCGAAGGCCAAAATGGACCGAGTCTTCAAGAAGTAGGTTCTCAATATGATGCCTCTGAGATCCAAGACATCATTGAAAATGGTAAAGGCGATGGGGCTATGCCTGCAGGTCTTTATACAGGTGACGATGCTGCGACATTAGCAGAGTGGCTTGCTGAAGAACATCAATAAATTGAGAAAAGCTTTCTGTTCATTCAGGAAGCTTTTCTTTTTATGAGAGGGAAGATTGCAACATGAACGGAAATCAATTATCAAAGCGGCTGCAAAAGATAGCTGATTATTTAGTAGAACCGGTATACTTTGCAGATATAGGGTCAGATCATGCTTATCTGCCCTGTTATGTTTGCAGCCGCAATTCAGAAGCTTTTGCCATTGCGGGTGAACTCAATCGCGGCCCTTTTTTGAGCGCTCAAAAAGAAGTAGCAGACAATCAATTGGAGGACAGGATTGAAGTCAAGCAGGGAAATGGGTTAGCGGTCATAGATGAACGTGTGAATCAAATTGTGATTGCCGGTATGGGCGGTCCTTTAATAAGAGATATTCTAGAAGAAGGGAAAAATAAGCTAAGGAAAGTCTCAAGAATAATTGCTCAGCCTAATATAGATGCTCGTTCCATCCGACGGTGGCTTATTGAGCATAATTATAATTTAGTGGAAGAATGTATTATTGTAGAGAATGGTCATATTTATGAAATTTTAGTAGCTGAACAAGGAGAAGGCCTGGAAAATTATAATGAAAATATCCTCGAAAAACAGCTTTGGTTTGGCCCTCATCTATTAGAAGAGAAAAATGAAGCGTTTCAGATGAAATGGCAACAGGAAAAGGAAAAGAAAAGACAAATCATTCATCAAATACAGAAGTCACCTTTTCCTGATGAAAGTAAATTAAATATATTTGAAAGAGAAATTCGATGGATTGAGGAGGCATTAACAAATGGCTAATGACGTAACTGCATCGGACATTATCAAATCATTAGAGGAAATAGCACCTAAAGAGTATGCTTTTGACTGGGACAATGTGGGGCTGCAAGTAGGGTCTCTCAAGCAGCCCGTAAAAAAAGTGATGATTACACTGGACGTGCTGGAGAATGTTGTAGATGAAGCGATTGAGCAAGGGGCAGATATGATTGTCGCTCATCATCCCTTGTTGTTTATCAAGCTCAATGAAATAAACCTTGATACACCCAAAGGACGAGCTATAAAAAAATTGATTCAACATAATATTACGGTGTACGCTTCTCATACGAATTTGGATGTGGCTGAAGGTGGAGTAAATGATGCTATGGCAGAACTTCTTGGAATTGAAAACCTACAGCCTTTAATTGAATCTAATAATGAAGAACTTGTTAAACTAACAGTATTTGTTCCTTCGAGCCACACAGATTATGTAAGGGATGCAATCAGTGAAGCTGGGGCTGGCCATATAGGCGATTATAGCCATTGCACATATCAGGTGAGCGGAGAGGGGACGTTTAAACCTCTAGAAGGCTCAACCCCATTTATAGGCAGTCAAGGCGATCTTGAAAAAGTGAAAGAAGATAGGTTAGAAACCATTTTACCTAAAGAAAAAGTGGAAACGGTCATACATTCTATGAGAAAAGCTCATCCATATGAAGAAGCTGCTTATGATGTATTCCCTTTACTAAATGAAGGTCAAAAAAGGGGAGTGGGCAGAGTCGGTGATTTAAGTAGTGAAATGACACTGCATACCCTTTGTGAATTGGTTAAAGAAAAATATCAAGTATCAAAGCTCCGCTTTATCGGGGAGCCTGATCAAAAAGTCCGGCGCATAGCGCTGCTTGGTGGGAGCGGTGAGAAATATCACGGAGCTGCTTTAGCTAAAGGTGCTGATGTATTTATAACTGGAGATATGACTTTCCATTTAGCGCAAGAGGCTTGGGAAAACGGGTTGATGGTTATTGATCCTGGCCATCATGTAGAAAAAGTGATCAACCCGGTTTTGAAAAAATATTTTGATGATAAATTTTCTGATGAAGTAAAGTTTTTTATCTCTACTTCGAACACTGAGCCTTTTCGTTTTTGTTAATAAGACTTAACTTCGAGACATATTCTTGGCTTTGTGGCTTCAGGAAAAGGTTCGCCTGGGGGACCGAGGAAGACTCGCCGCGTTCCCACGGATAGCGAGCCATTCCCCGTATTCTTGATTCACTTAAGAAATGTCTCGAAATTGAGCATACAACGATCTTGCCATATTGATAACTACTTTATATAAAACCATCTAACAATATTATTTATCTCTTTGTTGAAACAAAAGGTCATCCGTCTAATGAACGGATGACCTTTTGTTTAGTTTATTTCTTCTTAGCTCTGACTTTAGGCAGGATTTTCTTTTGTTCAACTAATGACTCGCGAACCCATGTTTCCTCGTTATCATGGTCGAATGATTCGATGAATTTAATAACTTCTTTAGTAATCGGTGTTGGTGTAGAGGCTCCGGCCGTTACGGCTACTTTAGAAACTCCTTCGAGCCACTCGAGTTCTATCTCTGTAACATCAGCTATTCTGTAAGCTTGTGTTCCTGCAATTTCAATGGATACTTGAGCTAGACGGTTTGAGTTGTTACTCTTTGGATCCCCTACTACCAATGTCAAATCTGCATCTTTGGCTTGCTCTGACACTGCCTCTTGACGGACCTGGGTAGCCATGCAAATCTCCTGGTGTTTTTCTACGTGAGGATATTTCTCTTTGACTTTTTCCATCACGTCATAAACATCCCACTGACTCATCGTGGTCTGGTTGGTGATCAACAGTTTATCGTGATCCAACTCCAGCTCTTCTACATCTTCTTCCGTCTGTACTAAATGGACTTTACCGGGCGCTACACCCATGGCCCCTTCAGGTTCAGGATGTCCTTTTTTTCCGACATATACGATTTCATAGCCTTCCTCCACACGGTCGCGAATGAGATTGTGCGTATTCGTAACGTCAGGACAAGTAGCATCTAACGTCGTCAAACCTTTTCTTTTCGCACGTTCTTTCACTTCAGGTGAAACGCCGTGTGCAGTGAAAATAACCGTACCATCGTTGATTCCTTCTAATAAATCCATACGGTTTTTTCCGTCGACGGTTATAATTCCTTCACTTTCAAATGCTTCTGTAACATGAGAATTGTGAACGATCATTCCTAAAATATATATAGGTCGTGGTAAATTTGGATCTTTCGCCGCATTTTGTGCGATGACCATGGCATCAACCACTCCGTAACAATAACCGCGAGGGGCGATTTTTATGACTTCCATTTCATAAATCCTCCTCTTCGTTCTTAGCAACTTTTACAACAATATTTCTCATTAACTATTATAAAGGCTAAAGCAGAAGATGACAAAGAATGTCTACAGTTCGTGCAATTCTTTCTTCAGTCGATTATAATAGGGTAGGGATATTTTACATTAAAGGAGCACGTATATGAGTAATCATTCATTTAACGAATATGCGATACGTTCAGACGTAAAGCAAATTATAGAAGGGCTGGGTTTTAAAGAACCTACTCCTATTCAAATAGAAGTCATACCGGCAGCTTTACGAGGTGAAAGTGTAATCGGGCAGTCGCACACGGGGTCCGGTAAAACGCACGCTTACCTGCTGCCGTTATTCAATCAAATAGAAGAAGGTGCCAAAGGTGTTCAATTTGTAATAACTGCTCCTACTAGGGAATTGGCTTATCAAATTTATGATGAAGTTAAAAAAGCGATCGAGTATGCAGGTAAAACGGACGTTTGGCGGTCTAGTCTTGTGATCGGCGGGACAGATAAGCAAAAAATGATGGAGAAACTATCTTCTAACCCTCCGCATATCGTCGTAGGAACCCCGGGACGAGTGTTGGATATGGTTAAAGAGGAAGCTCTTGTATTACATGAGACGAAAGCCTTTGTCTTAGATGAGGCGGATTTAATGCTTGATCTAGGTTTTATAGAAGATGTCGATCAAATTTTGCTTCGCATGCATGAAGATCTTCAAATGCTTGTCTTTTCGGCCACTATTCCGGAACGGCTGCAGCCGTTCTTGAAAAAATATTTATCGAATCCTACCCACATTCAAATTAAGGATAATAAGCCTTCTCCAGAAACAATGGAGCATAGACTTGTCGCTTTGCGTCATAAAAACCCTGCAGATATCATCATAGATATATCCAAGACAATCCAACCCTATTTAGCCATTATTTTTACGAATGGAAAAAAGCAGGCTGATGAACTGGCTAACGATTTACTGGAACGGGGATTGGAAACTGGAATCATCCATGGCGGACTAAGCCCCCGCGAACGGAAAAGAATGCTTAAAGATTTGCAAAATCTTCGTTACCAATACATTGTGGCCACTGATCTGGCTTCAAGAGGCATTGATATCCAAGGGGTAAGTCATGTAATTAATGCAAGAATGCCTAAAGAGGAAGAGTTCTACGTCCACCGTGTAGGCCGTACGGCGAGAGCAGGGATGCAAGGAACTGCCATTAATCTTTATGCAGAAGAAGACTTGCCGTTAATCGAGAAGTTAGAGCGAAGAGGTTTATCTTTTACATTCTATGAAGTGAAAAATGGAGAATGGGTAGAGGCTAAATCCTACAAAGAGCGGCAAAAGCGTAACCGAAATGAAAACGATATGGAAAAGCAAGCGAAACAAATGGTCAGAAAACCTAAAAAGGTTAAACCAGGCTATAAGAAAAAAATGAAGCAGGAAGCTGATAAAAATTATAGACAGCTCAAACGTGAAAGTTTCCGGAAAAAGAAATAGAAAGGAGCTGGACATTTATGGTGAAAATCGGATCGCACGTATCTATGAAAGGAAAGAAGATGCTGCTTGGTGCGAGCGAAGAAGCTGCTTCTTACGGTGCTTCTACATTTATGATCTACACAGGTGCACCTCAAAATACAAGAAGACGCCCAATTGAAGAACTGAATATTGAAGCAGGAGCTTCCCATATGAAAGAGAAAGGAATCGATGATATTGTTGTGCACGCCCCATACATCATTAACATCGGTAACACGACAAAACCTGAAACTTTTGAACTTGGCGTGGATTTTCTCAGAAGTGAAATTGAAAGGACGGAAGCCCTGGGCTCTAAACAGATCGTCCTTCACCCGGGTTCTCATGTGGGACAAGGGGTAGATAAAGGAATTCCTAAAATCATTGAAGGTTTGAATGAAGTTCTTCACAAAGACCAAAACGTACAAATCGCCTTAGAAACGATGGCCGGCAAAGGATCTGAGTGTGGAAGAAGCTTTGAGGAACTGGCTGAAATTATTGAAGGGGTTCAATTGAACGATAAACTTTCTGTATGCCTGGATACTTGCCATATCCACGATGCAGGCTATGATATTGTGGAAGATTTTGATGGTGTCCTTGACCAATTTGACCGTATTGTCGGACTGGATCGTATAAAAGTCGTACATGTCAATGACAGCAAGAATGTCAAGGGAGCTGCTAAAGACCGACATGAAAATATTGGATTCGGTCACATCGGTTTTGAAGCCCTTCACTATATTGTTCATCATGAAGTATTCAAGGATATCCCTAAAATTCTTGAAACTCCATACGTAGGTGAGGATAAAAAGAATAAACAGCCTCCTTACCAATTCGAAATCAATATGTTAAAAGAAGGCCAATATGATTCACAGTTAAAAGAAAAAATAATGCAGCAATAAACAGAAGAGTGCTTGGATGCACTCTTCTTGTTGTTTTGTATCAGGTTTTAGTAAATTTTTGTGATGGTTAAGTGGGGAAGACTCAATTTCGAGACGTTCGTGCTCTGGGCGCTTTCTTTCCGTAGGAGGGTTTAATGAAGCCATTCTTCTAAACCGTATTGTTTAGCGATTTTATGAAGTAAAACATCTACGGAATGAGCTGTTTCAGCAGAAGTGATTTCAGAGAGCTTCTTCAGCATTTTTTTTCTGCCTTGTTTTTCAAAAGGATCTTCCTTGTTTCTCCGTAACTCTTTAACGATCTTTTCTGCTTCCCTGCGGCTTATAGAAATATTATACATTTTACTATAATAAAGCAGTTCTTCAACGGTCAGGTTCTTTAATTTATGGGTAATGTACTGTTTTAACATTTATCCATACCCCTTCTTATTTCATTCTTTACACCTTATGATGAGTGTAGGAATTTCGTTCTTGATAAGATAAGTTGAGGGATTTTTTGCAGGGTAGTTTTGTTTGGCGTTGGGCAAATCAAATGAAAAAAATTAAATGAGTAATGGTAAAGAAATGTACAAGTTCTTTTTATGCTAATACAGGTACGTAAGTGATTTTTTGACTAAAAGCGCTAAGATTATCAGGATAATGGTGATGAAAGAAAAAGTACAATCCAAAAAGTAAAGGTAACTTTTTACTACAATGAATATGCTGCTTGCAGATCATTAATTGAACCTGTACTCAGAAGAGTACAGGTTTTTCATGCATCCCATTAAATACCTTACTTAAAAACAGGATACTCCACATACTAACCTTGATTCTCCTACCAGAAAGTGAGGGTTACACATGGATGATTCAAATAAGTCTGTAAGGAATCAAGAGGAAGAACAATCATTTCCTGATCGTGTCGAAAACGAACCATCTTTACCAGAGCATGGTGAGGAATTACAGCATGAAACTGAAGTAGAACGAGTAGCTAATCAGCCTGTTTATGGTGAAAGTTATGACGAAGAATATGCTCAAGAAGCCGTCATGCCAATGAATGAGCCGATTCGTTCGGAAGAATCTGAAACCACTATGGAAAATGACGTGAAAGCTGGAATGGGATGGGTCGCATTATCGGCGGCAATTCTATCCTTCTTCTTTGCTCCATTCCTTTTAGGAATTGTGGGTATTGCGTTAGGTGTCGTATCAAAAAGACGAGGAGCGGATACGTTAGGAAACATGGCGATCATAATAAGTATCGTTTCCATCTTATTCTCTCTATTCTTGACTCCGATTACCCAAGTGTTTTAATTTAAAAAAGGTGGACCCGATTAGGGTCCACCTTTAGTTTGATTTATGCATTCTGCTCTTCTTTTTCTTTACGTTCTTTCTCATAATGCTCTTCTGCCAGTTTGTCGACTTCTTTTTTGAGTTCTTCCACCATGATCTCTTCAGGAACTTTTCGAATGATTTCACCGTGACGGAAAAGTAAACCTTCTCCTCGTGCACCCGCAATCCCGATATCAGCCTCGCGAGCTTCTCCTGGACCATTAACGGCACAGCCGAGTACGGCTACCTTAATCGGTGCTTTGATCGTGGAAATATATTCTTCAACTTCATTGGCGATGGATATTAAATCAATTTCAATTCGTCCGCAAGTCGGACATGAAATTAATGTGGCTGCGTTTGAAGCAAGACCATAAGATTTAAGCAGTTCTTTTGCTACTTTCACTTCTTCTACAGGATCTGCACTTAAACTTACTCTTAATGTGCTCCCGATTCCTTTACTTAAAATAGCTCCAAGCCCGGCGGCACTTTTTACAGTTCCTGCAAATAATGTGCCGGATTCAGTAATCCCTAAATGGAGCGGGTATGAGATGGCTTCAGCAGCTTTTTCATACGCTTCGATAGCCAGCTTAACATCTGAGGCTTTTAACGAAACGATAATATCGTGAAAGTCGAGGTCCTCTAAAATTTTAATATGGTGAAGAGCACTTTCAACCATACCTTCTGCAGTAGGGTAGCCGTATTTTTCTAAAATATGGCGTTCTAGAGAACCGGCATTTACGCCGATACGAATAGGGATTCCTTTTGCTTTTGCGGCTTCCACGACAGCTTCGACTTTCTCTTTTTTACCGATATTCCCAGGATTGATCCTGATCTTATCAGCACCGCCTTCAATAGCTTTCAATGCCTTTTTATAATCAAAGTGGATATCAACGACCAATGGAATGTTAATTCGTTTTTTAATTTCCGGTATAGCATCTGCTGCACGGTCATCCGGGCATGCGACGCGTACAACCTGGCATCCAGCTTCTTCTAAACGAAGAATTTCAGCTACTGTTGCTTCTACGTCATGTGTTTTAGTAGTGGTCATGGACTGAATGACAACCTGGTCCTCTCCACCTATCGTCAGATCTCCGACTTTTACTGGCCGAGTATCTTTTCTGTGAGTTAATGCCATTAATAATCGCTCCTTTATTTCTGAAAAAAGCTTTAAATGAATACCACTTTATATTATAAGGGGTATGTTAAGAAATGAGAAGTATTGTCACTTAAAACAGAGATATTTAATGTTAAGTTTGTGTAAACTTAAAAAGTGTACGTATGCTAAGAAAAATTATATCATGAGGGTAACGAATATAAAAATGTAGAGCCTAAGTGAAACATTATGGATTTTCATACGTATGTAAACTAAAGGATATGAGAGGGTGAATGGATGATGAATCTGTTATCATATGATTGGATTGTACTGCTCATAACATTATTTGGAACGATGTTTTTAATAGGCGAGCTGCTCGTCAATATGCGGGGGCTTTTTGGAGTATTAGGGTTTGGCTTTATTACTGTGTACTTCTATTCTTTTCTTACTCCGGATATGTTTGCGATTATGATGCTCGTTTACATTTTAGGGCTTGCTTTAATTATTATAGATGGGAAAGTAGTGAACGATGGGACGCTGGCAACAATTGGAGCAACAGCGATGGTAATTGCTGTTGGCTTCAGCGCTCCAGATTGGGTTTCTGGTTTGTACAGTGTCATCGGGGTGCTGGTAGGCGGTGCCGCATCGTTAATGTTCCTGAAGGTATTTAAGCGAAGGGAAATGTGGACGAAAATCGCTTTGTCTGACCAGCTATCTTCAGAGATGGGCTACAATTCAATGAAGGAAACATATTCGGCTCTTATCGGTCAGACTGGAAAGGCGATGACTGATATGAGACCTGTAGGAACGATACAAATTGACGAAGAAGAATACAGTGCCATCTCTAATGGTCAGTGGATCTATAAAGGAGATGAAGTCAAAGTGGCTTCTGTCGACGGCACGAGAATATTAGTCAAGAAATTAAAAGGAACTGAATAATAAAACGGTCGATTTTCATTAAAAGAAAATCGACCGTTTTTATTTTTTTTGAGGCAAATATTTAAGGGCTGATCCTATATAAATGGTGGAAGCTATGATGAATACATATAAAAACCATGTACTTGAAAAAATAAATGACTCCACCAACACAACGACAAAAGCGGGGGCAGTGATTGCAAGAGCAGCCACATTCCATAACTGTTTATAATCCGCCCGCCGATTACTTAAACGTGTATAAAGAAGAGCTAAAGCTGCGAATCCACTTACAACTATAAATAAAACAAAGACGATCAAAAAATAAATAAAGGGCAAGAAGATCACAATAAAAATGCCGCTGGACACCCCCGAGACGATGGAAGGTGGTTCACTGCCAAATAGAAAAGTGAATAACGAACTGGCCAGCACTGGAAGCAGGAGAATCAAGCTTAAATAAAATAGATAGCTGATGGCTTTGCCCATGGGCTTTACTCGAAAGGCGGCAAGTAGTTTTATGTGATAGAAACTTTTAATAAACTGCTGAGTTTTGGTCATATGTAAATTTCCCCTTTACAATCATCGGTTTTATGATAATTGACATTGCTATTTATTAGCAAGAAAAACTTGTAATATATCGTCAAATTAACGCGAATGTAAATTTAATGTTAAGATTCATGATTATTCTTTACAAAGCATTTTCCATTCGTCAATAATGGGGAAGGCGTTACAAAAGAAATAGAGAAAAAACTTGGATGAAGAAAGGGTGGAGAAACTTTGGAAATCGATGTTCAACAAATGATTTTTGAATTCATTGGTGGATTAGGTATTTTCCTTTTTGGTTTGAAATATTTAGCGGATGGTTTACAGCGTACTGCTGGAGACCGTTTGAGAGAAATACTGGACCGGTTCACTAGTAACCCGTTCATGGGTGTGCTGGCAGGTTTATTTGTAACCGTACTGGTCCAGAGCAGTACAACGACCACAGTATTAACAGTCGGGCTTGTTAATGCCGGTTTCATGACTTTCAGGCAGGCCATTGGTGTTATCATGGGTGCCAACATTGGAACGACAGTAACGGCGTTTATTATCGGTATTGACATCAGTTCTTATGGATTACCGATTATCGCAGTCGGGTCCTTCTTATTATTCTTCTTTAAAAACAAAAAAGTCACGAATATTGGACAGACTGTATTCGGTTTAGGTGCCTTGTTTTTCGGTTTAGATGTCATGAGCGGCGGAATGAAACCGCTAAGGTCACTAGAAGCATTTCAAGAGTTGACTTTAAGCATGAGTGACAACCCTATATTAGGTGTGACAATCGGTACGCTGTTCACGGTAATCGTACAAAGTTCCAGTGCCACAATTGGGGTGCTTCAACAGTTATTCGGGGAAGGTCTAATGGACCTCCAGGCTGCACTTCCTGTATTGTTCGGGGATAATATCGGAACTACGATTACTGCTGTTTTAGCATCCATTGGCGCAAGTGTAGGCGCTAAACGTGCGGCTGCTGCCCACGTCATATTTAACGTAATAGGCGCTGCCGTATTTTTAATATTTCTCGCTCCATTTTACAATTTTGTCGATTGGCTACGTACGTCATTAGATTTGAATCCGGAAATGACGATTGCTTTTGCCCACGGGTCTTTCAACGTTGCAAACACTATCGTACAGTTTCCGTTTATAGCAGCCCTTGCATGGATTGTAATGAAAATTATTCCTGGTAACGATTCAGAAATTGAATACAAACCGCAGCACCTGGATCCGATTTTCATTGAACAATCTCCATCTCTAGCATTAGACCAGGCAAAAGAAGAAGTTATACGCATGGGTGAATATGCATATAAAGGTTTAGAAGAAACCAGTCTGTATTTAAATAATAAACAACCGAAACACTCTGAATTAGCTATGCAAATAGAAGAAGCTTTAAATAATCTAGATAGAAAAATAACAGATTATTTAGTAGACCTATCGCAAGCTCAGCTTTCAGATGAAGACAGTCATAAGCATACGGCTCTGATGGATTCTGTAAGAGACATTGAGCGCATAGGAGACCATTTTGAAAATATTATCGAATTAATCGATTATAAAAATTCAAATAAAGTTCTATTAACTGAGCAAGCTGTTGAAGATTTAAACGAAATGTTCGATTTGACTCTTATGACAGTGAAACAAGCCACGAAATCATTAGAATCGATGGATCGTGAAGAAGCACTTTCTGTTGTTCAAAAAGAGAATGAACTCGATCGCATGGAAAGGAGCTTCCGTAAGAAGCACATTATTAGGATGAACGAAGGACTTTGCACTGGCCAAGCTGGCATTGTGTTTGTCGATATGATTAGTAACCTTGAGCGTATAGGAGACCACGCAGTGAATATTGCTGAAGAAGTTCTAGGTGAAAAAGAAAGTCTATAAATTTTAAGCCGCTGTCTTTAAGGCAGCGGCTTATATTTTTATATAAATATATAAAAAACTATTGAAACCGAGCACCTCACATGCTATATTATTTCTGGCGCCAAAAACATTTGATGATTTTGTTGACAGGCCTTCGAAACCATGATATATTTATTTGCGTCGCTTCATTTGAGAACGAAGCGAAATTAACAAAATGGCGGTGTAGCTCAGCTGGCTAGAGCGTACGGTTCATACCCGTGAGGTCGGGGGTTCGATCCCCTCCGCCGCTACTTTTTTAAAAGATATGGTTACATAATAAAAATTTTATACTTTCCAATTATGGCGGTTGTGGCGAAGTGGTTAACGCACCGGATTGTGGTTCCGGCATTCGTGGGTTCGATTCCCATCAGCCGCCCCATGTTGGACCCTTAGCTCAGCTGGTTAGAGCTATCGGCTCATAACCGATCGGTCGCAGGTTCGAGTCCTGCAGGGTCCACCATTTTTTTTCGGAGGAGTACCCAAGTTCGGCTGAAGGGATCGGTCTTGAAAACCGACAGGGGCTTCACGGCCCGCGGGGGTTCGAATCCCTCCTCCTCCGCCATTACATACTTCGTCTTACTTTAAATCAAATCGTATTATGGCTCAGTAGATAATCCTCACAGCAGAATTAACGAGGAACATAAAAAATTTGCGAATCAGCCTGCTGCGAGACGAGCACGGAACACTTTCGACAAGTTATCTGATGCAAAATTGGATCGAAGCACTTTAAAAAATATACTAGGGCTCGGTAGCTCAGTCGGTAGAGCAACGGACTGAAAATCCGTGTGTCGGCGGTTCGATTCCGTCCCGAGCCACCATTTCTAACAAGCATACTGGCTTGTTTTTTTATGTTTTGAATTTGTGAAATGTTTCTGCCGATAAGAGAGTACTCAATTATATTTAGAAATTCACGCTAAAATAACTTAAAACATGCGAGGCCGGGTAGAAGTGATCTTGATAGAGTGCACTTCACACTAAAACATTAACGAAACTGTTGATGAGGTAATATGGAAGATCAACACAAGGTTTTAATGTAGAGGAATATTTAATCCGTTTAGAGCCTTTAAATGTATAAATAATTTAGAGCCTTTAAATGTATAAATAATCCGTTAGTATATTTTTACGGAGCTCTATGTTTCATTTGTTGTGCATGGGGAATGCATTCTATGTGTCCCCAGCAATCATCAAATTGACGGGCAAATAATTTGCAACTCAAAAATTCGTTTGGTAATGTACATTGTAGGGATATCAAATAATCCCGAACATGTACATATTATTAAAGGAGGAGTTAACCATGGCTAAATTTGAACTACCAGAACTACCTTACGCATACGATGCACTAGAACCAACTATTGATAAGGAAACCATGAACATCCACCATACGAAGCACCATAACACTTATGTAACGAAATTGAACAGTGCTCTTGAAGGGCATGCAGACCTTCAAGATAAATCCATTGAAGAGCTGCTTGCTAATAACTTAGCTGCAGTACCCGAAGATATCAAGACGGCTGTCCGTAATAACGGCGGAGGTCACGCAAACCACAGCTTATTCTGGACTATCCTTTCTCCAAATGGAGGCGGTGAGCCATCAGGTGAGCTTTCAACTCAAATCAACGATACTTTCGGAGGATTTGATCAATTTAAAGAAAAATTCGAAGCAACAGCAGCAGGCCGTTTCGGCTCTGGCTGGGCTTGGTTAGTTGTTAATAATGGAAAACTTGATGTTATTGACACATTAAACCAGGATTCTCCAATCATGGAAGGTAAAACGCCGATCCTTGGCTTAGATGTTTGGGAACATGCGTATTACCTGAACTACCAGAACCGTCGTCCAGACTATGCTAAAGCATTCTGGAACGTTGTAAATTGGGAAGAAGTTTCTAAGCGTTACGAAGCTGCAAAATAATAATGGTGAGTGAAGGGGACAGATGCTAATCTGTTCCCTTCTTTTTGTATATCTAAATTTGTTCTGATTACACTAAGAACAGATGGGTAAAAGGAGATATACAATTATGCTCACAATGTTGAAAGTGTGGTTAAATAAAGAAAATGTTTCCAAAGATTTAATTTTTCTGCTATTAATAGGGGGACTATACTCTCTAGGCATCTTTTTATCCAGTACTTTTGTAAATATATATTTATGGAAGCAGTCGAACAGTTACACTGATATCGCTCTCTATAATCTCAGCATATATGTATTACAGCCCTTGACATTCGTTTTGGCAGGGAAGTGTGCCAAGAGAATTGATCGGGTTATTGTTCTACGGGCTGGGGTCATCGTACTATCGCTGTTTTTCCTATCCGTTTTGATAATAGGGGAAAAGGCAGCCGATTATAACATTTTGCTTGGATCACTGTTAGGTATTGGCTATGGATTTTATTGGCTGGCTTACAATGTTCTGACGTTCGAAATTACAGAACCAGATACAAGAGATTTCTTTAATGGATTTTTAGGTGTATTGCAATCCTTTGGAGGTATGACAGGTCCATTATTCGCTGGATATGTCATATCGCGTCTTGATCAATTGACAGGCTATACTGTCATCTTCGCCATTTCGTTCAGTTTTTTTATTTTAGCTGTGTTTATCAGCTTTGGACTGTCGCGAAGAAAAGCCAGGGGGAATTTTTCTTTCAGAAGAATATTACTAGAAAGAAAGTATAATTCGAATTGGAACCAAATTTTAAAAGCTCATGTGTCTCAAGGTTTTAGGGAAGGAACATTTCTTTTCGCTGTTTCTATTTGGATTTTTTTATTGACGCGAAGTGAGTTCACATTAGGTGTATTTAATTTAGTTTACTCGGGATTTGCATTTCTGTTTTTCTTTTTGTGTACACGATGGGTGAAACCGAGGCGTCGTAAAAAGGCAATTTTTTATGCAGGATTATCGCTGTATCTTTCTGTCCTTCTGCTGCTTTTAGGAGACAGTTTATCGTTATTACTATTTTATGGAGCGGTAGCCGGTGTGTTCTTTCCGATGCTTTACGTTCCCTATCAATCATTAACGTACGACGTAATCGGGAAATCTTGGAATGCGGGGGAAATGCGAATTGAGTATATCGTGGTCAGGGAAATTTTTCTGAATGCAGGAAGGGTCCTGTCGATTCTCGTTTTTTTATTGGCGATTGTATTTATCCCGCCAGAAACGGGAATCCCATATATTCTGTTAATTGTAGGGGGAGGACACTTTTTCATATACTTTTTTATTAAAGACATTCAGTTTAAAACGAAAGAATCACCGCAGAATTGATTAAATTTGATATGCTTTTCTCCTGTCTTTCAGTCATTGAAAGATGGTATACTATATCATGGAAACTCACGTAACAAGGGAGAGGAACCCATGGGGAAGAAGAAAAGCTATAGAAAAAAATCACACCTGCCTTTAAGGTTGAACATAATCTTTTTTATCGTTTTTTTATTATTTGCCGGCCTGATTCTGCAGTTGGGTGTCGTGCAAATATTAACAGGGGAGTCTGCCCAGGAAAAGATTGACCGGACGGAAAACACAACAACGACCATCCCCGTACCTAGGGGGGAAATGTATGACAGGTACGGTCGGGTGCTCGTTAATAACATACCGTTACATTCTATTACATATACACCTCCAAAAGGCGTTCAGCCCGAAGACCGTATGGAACTTGCTGAAACGATGGCCGAATATATTGATATGGAATTCGAGGATCAATTGACAGAACGTGATTTAAAGGAATACTTTTTCCTGAAAAACGAAGAAGAAATTACAGGACGGTTATCTGAAGAAGAAATCGCGGATTTAGACAATGGGGAAGTCTATCAGGCTCAATTGGACAGCATAAACGAAGAAGAAATTGAAGGAATGGACGACGAAACGAAGGAAATCATCGCAATTAAAAAAGAATTAGATCAAGCGTATACATTATCTCCGCATGTAGTAAAAAACGCTGAAATTTCTCAAGAAGAATATTCTACTGTCGCCGAACACTTATCCGAACTGCCTGGAATTAATGTAACGTCAGATTGGAACCGAGACTTTCCTTATGATGATACCTTCAGAAGCTTTGTCGGGGCGATTACCACCAGTGATCAAGGGATACCTAGTGATGAAGAAGAATATTACATGTCATTGGATTACAGCCGTAATGATCGGGTAGGAACGAGCGGGCTAGAAGAGCAGTATGAAGATGTTCTTCGGGGCACGAAAGAAAAAGTGCAGTATACTACAGACAGTGATAACAATGTCATCGATACGGAAGTTGTAAGAGAAGGCTCTCGTGGAAAAGATCTTATGCTTTCGTTAGATATCGAGCTGCAGGAAAAAGTGGATGATATTGTCGAAGAAGAACTGATTAAAGCGATAGAATCTGAACCTCAGGAAAACAGATTTATGGAAAACGCCATTGTGGTCATGTCGGATCCGAATAACGGAGAAGTGCTGGCGGTCTCTGGGAAACAGTATAACCGAGATCGAGAAAGTGGAGAGGAAAAGGTTTCCGATGCAGGCTATCAGGCTGTCTATAATGCTTACGAACCCGGTTCAACAGTTAAAGGGGCAACCGTGCTGACCGGCCTTGAAGAAGGTGTGATCACTCCTTCCACTGTTGTGAATGACAGCCCAATAAAAATTGCTTCAACTCCGGAATTCAGTTCGTACTCTTCTAATATTGGTACAGTGAATTACCGTCAGGCGTTGCAAAAATCATCCAACATTTATATGGCTTATATAGCGATATGGATGGGTGAAGGAAACTATCAAAGAGGACAATCTTTGCAACTAAGAGATGATACACTGGACAGATTAGTATACCACTTCAATCAATTCGGACTTGGAGTAGAGACAGGGATCGATTTTCCTTATGAGGCGATTGGGTTTAGAGGAGCGGATAACCCTCCAACAGGAAATATTTTGTATTACACGATTGGTCAGTATGGAAACTATACGGCTATGCAGTTGAATCAGTATGTTTCCACAATCGCTAACGGAGGAAAAAGAGTACGTCCTAAATTTGTTAAAGAGGTTCACAATCCTAACCATGATGAACAGGGATTAGGTCCGCTGTATAATAAAAATGATACTGAAGTAATGAACCAATTAACGATGGATGAAGAAGATATCACCAGGGTGCAAGAAGCGTTCCGCGATGTGTTTCTTCCAGGCGGAACAGCCAGCGGCTATTTCAGCGGTGCTGATTATGAGGCAGCTGGAAAAACGGGGACGGCCCAAACCTCAGTTAATGAAAGAGATGAAGATGGAGAAATACTGAGAGACTCTGAAGGGGATCCAATAAAACATGATACATTGAACCTTACGCTTGTAGGCTACGCACCTTACGATGATCCCGAAGTAGCTTTCTCTGTGATGGCTCCTAACACAGGAGAAAATGCCAACACTAGCATCAATGGAGATATAGGCAGGCGTATCATGGATGCTTATTTCGAGTTAAAAAAAGAACGAGATGAAAATGGAATAAATCAAGAGTTGACTGAACAAGACGAAATTGCTGAAGAACAGTCAGAAGAAGTAGAGTGATGCATAGCGCATCGCTCTTTTTATATTTTTCAAGAGAAGGGTTTGTTCCTTTTAAGTTGGCAGTTTGAGTAAGTGCTATATAAAAACAACTACATTTTACATAGCTATTTGAATAGATAGTTAGGAGTTTCTTTCCTCTCAAAAGCCTTTGATAATGCCTGAAGAAGTTGTGAAATCATTTGATTAAGTCGATGCAGGCTCTTTATATACACAGAAATCACCAGGTTTACAAAACCTTTACGTTGCTTTCATATGTCCTTAAAACTCTCCCTTTAATATATGAATTGTGAGTTGGCCAAGCCATCATCCATAACACTAGATAAAGTAGGGGGATTTAAGAATGAAGAGTTTCAAAAGATTAGCACTACTATTCGCTTTAATGCTGGTAGTCGGAGTACTTGCAGCATGTGGTGGTTCTTCCGATGAAGAAGACACAGGTTCAGAAGATGAAGGAACAGAAGAAGAAGGAGCTTCAGGTGAGATTGTGGTCGGTGGTTCTAGTGCTATGCAGCCGCTTGTGGCAGCAGCAGCAGAGACTTTCATGGAAGAAAACCCTGATGCACAAATCGACGTTCAAGGCGGAGGAAGCGGAACCGGGTTAAGTGAAGTTGCGGCAGGTAACTTTGATATCGGTAACGCTGACTATTTTGCGGAATCTAAAGAAGATATCGATGCTGAAGAACTAGTAGACCATAAAGTAGCAGTTGTAGGAATGACTGCAGCAGCTCATCCAGAAGTTGGAGTTGAAGATTTGTCAATGGAAGACTTAAAAGCGATTTTCATGGGTGAAATCACTAACTGGTCAGAAGTTGGTGGAGCAGATCAAGAGATTACACTTGTAAACCGTCCGGATGGATCAGGTACACGTGCTACATTTAACGAATTTGCTTTAGATGGCGAAACTCCAGCTGAAGGAATAACAGAAGATTCTTCAAACCGAGTACAACAAATTATCAATGAAACTCCTGGCGCAGTAGGCTATCTATCATTCGCTTACTTTGAAGGTAATGACGACACTATCCCACTAGGTATTGATGGTGTAGAACCAACAAGTGAAAATGTAGAGACAGGTGAATTCCCGGTATGGGCTTATCAGCACAGCTATACAAACGGCGAGCCTGAAGGACTTACAAAAGAATTCCTTGATTATATGATGAGTGATGAAGTTCAAAGCTCTATTGTACCTGATCAGGGTTACATCGCTTCTACGAACATGGAAGTAGAGCGTGATGCTGAAGGTAACGAATCTGAGGTTGAGTAAATAAAAAATTAAGATTTTAATAGGGAAATCTCCAGGGTTGACCAAATAGTGAAACCATTCCGAATAGGGAAGGAAGTATCCTTCTGTATTCAGTAGGTAAACTGTTACGGTTCAGCCCATTTCCCATGCTTTAGGAGGAGTATTTATGGCAAATGCTCAGAAGTCTGAGACAAACAATCATAGGTTACTGAAGAGTAATAATTCTTCAAGTAAAAAAAACGAGGGTCGCGGAAAATTTTTAGTCTTTACAAGTGCAGTTATTGTGATTATAGCGACTATTGCTATAACGGTTTTTCTTGGTTACAAAGGAATAAGAACATTTTTTGTATATGACGTCAGTCTATGGAATTTCCTTACTACTACAGGCTGGGATGGTACTGAAAACAGTGGAGCCTTTGCGTTTATTTTTGGCTCATTTGCGGTTACCTTTCTGGCAGCTTTGTTTGCAGCGCCACTAGGAATTGGCAGTGCCATATTTATGACGGAAATAGCAAAAAAATGGGGGCAAAAATTCCTACAGCCAGTAATTGAGATTCTTGTAGGGATCCCTTCAGTAGTTTACGGTTTAATAGGTGTGACGGTTATTGTTCCTCTTATTAGAAACCATGTAGGAGGTTTAGGGTTTAGCTTATTAGCAGGTATGATCGTGGTAGGTGTAATGATACTGCCTACAATTACTAGTATTTCTGCTGATGCGATAAAAGCTATTCCTAGTGATATAAAAGATGCTTCATATGGTTTAGGTGCTACTAGATGGCAGACTATTTATAAAGTCATTATTCCAGCAGCTTTGCCTTCTTTAATGACAGCTATTGTACTTGGGATGGCGAGAGCATTTGGAGAAGCGTTAGCAGTGCAAATGGTTATCGGGAATGTCAAAGGATTACCGGAATCTCTACTAGATTCTGCTGCTACCCTTACATCTATAATTACACTCGACATGCCCCACACTACGTATGGAAGTGTTCATAACAGTTTATTATGGTCACTAGGCCTTATTTTATTGATAATGTCTTATGTATTCATAATAATTATACGTTTTGTGTCCTCAAGGAGGAAAATCTAATGAATAGAAGATTAACGAATAAGATAGCAACAACAGTATTTGTATCATGTGCCGTCATTATGACTGCCACATTGGTGTATTTGTTGGGATATATATTGACTAACGGTTTGTCTGAAGTAGATATGGATTTCTTAACGTCTGATTCTAGTTCGGCTATGGCAGGCGGAGGAATAAAAAACCAGCTTTGGAATTCGTTTTATATTCTAATAGTCACCCTCTTGCTTTCAGCACCTTTAGGGGTACTGGGAGGTATTTATTTAGCGGAGTACGCCAGACCTGGAAAATTAACAAATGTTATCCGTACAAGTGTTGAAGTATTATCATCATTACCTTCTATAGTTGTAGGGATGTTCGGCTTGCTTATATTTGTACAGTATATGGGGCTGGGATATTCAATTATTGCCGGTGCCCTCGCGTTAACCGTGTTTAATCTGCCTATCATCGTAAGGGTCACGGAGGATTCTATTCGTTCAGTTCCTGTCAAACAAAAAAATGCCAGCTTAGCTTTGGGAATCACTCATTGGCATACGGTTAAAACGGTTTTAGTACCTGCCGCGTTCCCTGGTATACTAACAGGTATTTTGCTGTCTGCAGGTCGTATTTTTGGCGAAGCGGCTGCGTTATTGTTTACTGCCGGCCTTTCTACAAACAGGTTACAATTCGATACTTGGAATCCGTTCGATAATAATTCACCTTTAAATCCCTTCCGTTCGGCAGAAACATTATCTGTGCACATTTGGAAGGTTAATTCGCAAGGGATTATGCCCGATGTAGATGAAATTGCCGCAGGTTCAGCAGCTGTACTGATTATCTTTGTCCTTATTTTTAATGTCACTGCCCGTGTTGTTGGCAATATTATCTTCAATAAAATCACAGGTTCTAAATAGGAAGGGGATAAACAATGCCTAAGCTGGATAAGAGAACCATTAATGAACAGGAATATGATAAACCAAATATGAAGAAAAGAGAGAGTAAAGAAATAAGAACAGAATCTTCAGAATTCAATACTACAGAAACTTTAATGAATCTAAAGAATTTAAGTGTGTACTACGCAGATAATCAAGCAGTGAAAAATATAGATATGCCAATCGAAAAAAATAAAGTCACTGCATTCATTGGTCCATCAGGTTGTGGAAAATCTACGCTTTTACGTACAATTAATCGTATGAACGATCAAATAAGTGTAGCCAGGTATGAAGGTGAAATTAACTATGATGGTCTCAATATTTTAAGAAAAGAAGTTGATGTTGTTACGTTGCGTAAAGAAATCGGAATGGTGTTCCAAGAGCCAAATCCATTTCCTAAGCCTATTAAACAAAATATTACCCACGCATTGAAATTTATGAAAAAGCCTAAAAATGAAATAGAAGAGATCGTAGAAAGTTCTCTAAAGCAAGCAGCACTATGGGAAGAAACGAAAGATAGACTTAACAATTCGGCCCTATCCCTATCGGGGGGACAACAGCAAAGATTATGTATAGCCAGAGCGTTAGCTTTGAAGCCGAAAGTATTATTGTTAGATGAACCTACTTCAGCTTTAGATCCTATTTCCAGTGCTAAAGTAGAAGATTTAATAATGGAATTGAAAAAACACTACACGATTGCTGTAGTTACCCATAATATGGAACAAGCAGCTAGAATCTCTGACAATACAGCCTTTATGTACAATGGGGATTTGATTGAATTTGGAGAGACTTCCAGATTGTTTACGAATCCTAGAGAAAAAAGAACGGAAGATTATATTTCAGGGAAATTTAGTTAATGATGTTATCTTCTTATTTTCAAAGTCAAACAGTGTATTTATTAATGGATATTTTTGTAAAGGGTGAATTGAATGGACAATCACACTTATAATGTTGAAAATTTAAATTTATGGTATGGAAATAATCAAGCCTTGTATGAAATAAAAATGGATATTCCAGAAAATGAAGTGACGGCGATAATCGGACCTTCAGGCTGTGGAAAATCTACTTTTCTAAAAACTTTAAATCGTATGGTTGAAATGGTCCCCGGTGTGAAATTATCCGGAGATATAAACTATTATGGAAACAATATTTTCAGGTCCGGTTATCATCCTGAAGAATTACGAACTAAAGTTGGAATGGTTTTCCAACATCCCAATCCGTTTCCTAAGTCTATCTATGAAAATGTAGCGTTTGGTGCAAAAATACAAGGTATTAGAAAGAAGTCTGTACTTGATGAAATGGTTGAAAAAAGTTTAAAGCAGGCTGCAATCTGGGACGAAGTGAAAGACCGTCTTAACAGTAACGCAATGGGATTGTCTGGCGGACAACAACAAAGGGTTTGTATTGCTCGTGCGATTGCAACACAACCAGATGTCATATTAATGGATGAACCAACTTCAGCTTTAGACCCAATTTCAACACTTAGAGTCGAAGAGCTCATTCAAGAATTGAAAGAACATTATACAATTATCATTGTAACTCATAATATGCAGCAAGCCTCAAGAGTCTCAGACAGGACAGCGTTTTTCTTAAATGGTGAGCTAGTAGAGTATGACAATACAGATCGAATTTTTTCTAACCCTCAAGATAGACGAACCGAAGATTATATAAGTGGAAAATTCGGGTGATTTGAAAGGGGAAACTGGAGATGCAGACAAGACGTTTTTTTAATGAGGAATTACAAAAATTGAAATTAGATGTTGAGGAATTAGCTGAAGATACCAAAGTAGTATTAGGAACTGCTGTAGATGCACTGTATAACAGCGACCTTACAACTGCAGAAAATATTATAGCTAATGATTATGTTTATAATGAGAAGGAGCAGCGAATTAATGATGCGGCTATGATCATGATTGCAAAACAACAGCCTGTTGCCTCCGATTTAAGAAGACTAATAATTGCTATAAAAATTTCGACTGATTTAGAACGCATGGCTGATCATGGAAAGAATATTGCCAAAGCTACTCTGTTTTTAGGAGACGACCATCCTATATCAATCCATCCTTCTATTAAAGAGATGATGAAGATCGCCATAGAAATGGTCGATATCGCAATTAAAGGGTACCATTTAGAAGATATATCCTTCGCTCGACTGCTAGCTCAAAAAGATGATCAGGTAGATAATTTATATGGACAGGTGACCAAGGATTTATTGGAATTGACAGCTACTAATCCTGATCAAATTCAATACATTATGCAGACAGCATATACTTCTAGATACATTGAGCGTTTTGCAGATCACATTACAAACATTGGAGAGAGTATTCTTTACTTGGTAAAAGGAGTTTCGTACGACTTGAACGAATAAAAAAGTAGGAATGCCGTGATGGCTTCCTACTTTTTATCATTTTTGTGCTTTCTCATATCCAGTTATAATATAATACTTTGACGGATTCTACGTTATTTTCTTCTATTTGATTTACATACTTGAAAGCAGCGCAGAGTTTTGATAAGATTATAAAGTCTGATTATGTGGATAAAGACAGTGAAATGAATCATGATTTGGAGGGATAAACCATGCGTGTAAACGTTACACTTGCTTGCACTGAAACTGGTGATCGTAATTATATTACTACAAAAAATAAGCGTACTAACCCAGAGCGTATTGAGCTTAAGAAATATAGCCCACGCTTAGCAAAGCATACGCTTCATCGTGAGACTAAATAAACAGCGGGATTTTACTCCTGCTGTTTTTTTTATACAAATATGGAGGCTGTGTTCATGGAGAAAAAGCTGTTAAGAGAAAAAGGAAAGCTGTTATTGAAAGCTATGGATCAACATGAGAAACAGTTTATTGAAAGCCGTTTATATGAAGAACTTTTTCAAAGTAAACAATGGGAGGAAGCTGAAACTGTCGCCCTCACCGTTTCGTTTTCACACGAATGGGATACCTATACAATTATTGAAGAAGCCTGGAGCTGTGGGAAACAGACGGTTGTTCCGAAGTGTGATCCCATTACGAAAAAGATGACTTTTTATAAACTTAAGGATTTTATTCAGTTGGAAACGGTATACTATGGTCTGAAGGAACCCTCGCCAGAGTTGACCGTGCCTGTCAGTAAAGACGATATCCAGTTAGTAATTGTTCCGGGCTTAATATATGATAGGAAAGGATTCAGAATCGGATACGGCGGCGGGTTCTATGATCGTTATTTGAAGGACTTTAACGGAGTGTCTTTGTCGATATTAGCAAAAAAACAGTTAGTAGATGAAGTACCGACAGAATCCTATGATGTGCCTGTCCATTATTTGATTACAGAAAATGGTCTAATCGATATACATAGTTCTTTAAATGAAGGATGATGTACTATTGAATAGATGCAGTGAAAATTGCGAAGCCTATTCATGAACATGATTCGCATTTGGAGGGTCTTTAATGAAAAAAAGTATTATAGTGTTCATGTCTCTGCTTCCTGTTGTAGGTTTAGTCTATAGTTATCGATACCGCCTCTTTAGCATGCTATCCTCTATTCCTTTAACAAGAAAGATAGCTGTGCGCTCTGTTATGCGTGTTCCTTTTATAAGAAAAAAATTTCTCGGCCAAATGTTCCATTCATGAAAACTACCATACTCTATGGTAGTTTTTTTAGAGTGGCGAGAAGGTAGAAGTTGGTTCTGCTGGGATGAAAGGAAAAGTGGTGAAGAAACAATTTTTTTAGCAGTATCGTTGAGCTTCCTCTATTGCTCTCTGACCTGGAAAATCTCACGGGACACCAGATCCTGCAGGGGAGTACTCGATTTTCACTGCCTTGAGGATAATCCTACGGTAAAGTGATGCGAATTAAGTGAGCTGCTTTCCAGTCCCCAATATTCTAAGTGCAGAACACAACTGTTCCCCCTCTTTTTCTACAGTTATTTAATTCTCTATTTTGGATAAAGGTCATTTTATCATGGTATGATCATTGTAAGAACAGGGGGACACGCTATGTATATTAAACAAGAATACTTTCTGTGGAAGCTCTCCTATCATTTGGTTGCAAACCATCAATTTCATATTTTATATATGAATAAAGAAAAAAGTGAAATCTGGCTTGAGAGAGAAGATAAAGGAAAATGGCATGTCGTCAGACTCATCCACGAAGTTTTCAATTGGAAAAATCAATTAAAGAGGGATATTGAGTACGTGCAGGCACAGATCAAGCAGAATTCCCAACTGTTTCGGGGAGGGAAAATGGATCTGCATTATGTGTATGTGTCGGAGTTTTCCCCAGTTGATGAGTGGGAAAGTCTAGACATAGCGGCAAATCGAAATATCCAGAAAATTAATATATTTTACTTAGATGATAAAGAAAAAGAAGGTGACAGCGGCAGATTGTATGAGACGCTGCAAGTGGAGCGGCCGGTGTTCCCTGAACACTTAGATGAAGCAGAATATGAAAGCCAGTCACTATATTTAAAGCAGCAGCTTCAAACCTTGAGAAAGAAAAAGCAAAAAGAAAATGAGCAGATCTTTTCGCAGGGGAAACTATTCTTCACCATAATTCTATTAGTAGTGAACTTTATTATATTCGGTTTAATGGAGTGGCAGGGAGATAGTACGTCTGTATTGACGTTAATTGAGTTTGGAGCTAAATTCAACCCCGCAATTATCGAAGGTGAATGGTGGAGGATAGTCAGTTCTATGTTCCTTCACATCGGTGCTGTCCACTTGCTGATGAACATGCTTGCCCTCTTTTATTTAGGAACGGCTGTGGAAAGGATATATGGTTCCATAAGGTTTATTTTTATCTACTTTTTAGCAGGTGTTTTTGGCGGACTGGCCAGCTTCATGATGAATCCTCAAGTGGCTGCAGGAGCATCTGGTGCCATTTTCGGTTTATTCGGCGCTTTGCTTTATTTTGGATTGAAGAATAGACGGTTATTTTTTCAAACTATGGGTTATAATTTATTAATTATCATTGGGATCAATATTGCATTTGGAATCGTTGTACCTCAAGTTGATAACAGTGCACACCTTGGTGGGTTAGTTGGTGGGTTCATCGCCTCCATGATTACAGCATTACCGAAAAATCCCGGTAAAAGCAGCCGCTTGGCAGGAGTTTTAATATATATTACGCTTATTAGTCTAATGGTTCTGATTGGGGTAAGAAATGATGAAGGCGGAGGCTATGCAGCAGCACAGCTGCAGATCTCCCAGGAGCTCATTCAACAGGAAGAGTACGATAGAGCTATTGATGTTACAACGGCAGCAGTCACCAACCCAGATGAATACGAAGCAGAACTTCTGTTTAACCGGTCTTACGCTTATTCAAAGATTGAGGAAATCGCTCTTGCTAAAGCAGATTTAGAACGAGTTGTGGAGCTCCAGCCTGGTATGGCGGAAGCTCACTATAATTTAGCTTTGATCTACCAGACCGAGGAAGAAATAGACGATGCTCGAACTCATGCAGACGAAGCTGCAAATCTTCAGCCTGACAATGATAATTTTCAGGGTTTATCAGATGAACTCAATAATATTGAATAAGCTGGTGCTTCTCTCCCGCATCATCTTCATACAGGACCATAAGGTGCTTGCCATTTTTATCAAATAATAATAAAGGGATGTAGCTTTGAATCGGGTGCTTCGAGTGTGTGTCTTTTATACCTAAAATGTAATTTTTGTACAATCCCTCCCACAGTTGGCCTGAAATTCTTTTGTAATTTTCTTTGGAAGTATAGGGAAAAGGGTTCTCTTCATCAAAAGCTGGAAGCTCGGTGAGAGGGATCTTTTCATATGCTCCTTCAGGGATTTGATAATGAGTCAAAAGCTCGTCCCATTGGGCTTCAAGCTGCTGGTTGATAGAATGGTCAAGTTTATTTTTCCACGTTTTCTCTTCAGCTGATTGAGGATCATGAAAAGCAATCCGATTGGAGTGGGGGGAGTCTATGATATATAGTCTATCTTTTGAGGTTTCTTGAATACTGTTAATCGTATCGCTGTTTTTATGAATTTCTCCGTGGTGGAAGGAAATTGCTTCATATTTCTGTGTATCTTCTCCGTGAAGCGTAGAACGTTTGTTGATTTCCTGAGCATTTTCCTTCCACTTATTAACGACTCCCTTAAGCCTACCGTTTACATACAATAGAGAAACGTCCTGTCGCAAGTAAACAGACTGAGGAGTACGAGAGGATAGTTCCCAGCCGATTTCATATTCATCATTACCCTCTCCTGATTGGAATGAAAGGGTAGTGTTCGCAGATTCAAATGACTGTTTTTCATCAGCAGGAAAGTATTTGATGACAGATTCATTCCGGGATTCTATAAAAAAATAAGTAAATAAAATAGCGGTTAGACTTGTACATATGACAATCCAGGCAAGTTTCAATGTGAGCATCCCCTTTTTGTGCTATGTAATACAAATATGTTGATTAAGGGGAAGACATGCTTTTATTTTATAGAATTCTTTAGGGATGTATGTTTTCAGCCAATTAGTAAACCCTAACTTTTATAAGCTTTAGGGGGGTTCTGGATGAAAAAAAAGCAGCCGATGTTTGAAAGTTATGAGAAGAATGTAGACTACTTGAAAGATTACTTAGGCGTCGATGAAAGTTTTGATATGATTCATTTGGATTTGTTTTATGCGAATCGAAAAATGTCCTTATTTATGGTTGATGGTTTTGTTAAAGATGAAATCCTCCACTATTTAATGAGGCTGCTTTCAAGATTAAACCCTGAAGAGTTAGAGACAGATCCCCTGGAAAAATTGCTGAAAACACATATTTCTTACGTAGAGCTCGATAAGGTTGATGATTTAAATAAAGCAGGAGATACAGTCTTAGCTGGCCCAACGGCCCTCGTTGTAGAAGGTGTCGATGAAATCATTTTAATCGATGCACGTACTTATCCGGTCAGAGGACCTGAAGAGCCGGATTTGGAACGTGTCGTAAGGGGATCAAGAGACGGTTATGTTGAGACGATTGTATTTAATACCGCATTAACGAGAAGACGTATAAGAGATCGCTCTTTACGGATGGAATATATTCAAATAGGAAGAAGATCACAAACAGATGTGTGCTTATGCTACATCAAAGATATAGCAGAGGACGATCGAATCAGTCACTTGCGGCGGGTACTCAATGAGATCGATACGGATGCCCTTCCTATGGCTGAGAAAACGGTGGAGGAATACATCAGCGGGCAGCACTGGAATCCGTATCCGGTTATCCGTTATACCGAGCGCCCAGATACAGCAGCCGCTCACTTATATGAAGGGCATATTTTAATTATCATTGATGGCTCTCCAAGCGTGATGATTACTCCGGCAACGTTCTGGCACCATATGCAGCATGCTGAAGAGTACCGGCAGAAACCATTGGTTGGCGCCTATTTACGATGGGTAAGGTTCATAGGTTTATTTGCCTCATTATTTTTATTGCCTCTATATTACTTGTTTTCGATAGAGCCGGATTTACTGCCGGTAAGTTTATCTTTTATCGGACCAGAAGAGACTGGGATGATTCCTTTACTATTACAATTTTTAATTGCTGAAATTGGAATTGATCTGCTGCGTATGGCGGCCATCCATACACCATCTTCATTAGCTACAGCCTTAGGGCTGGTAGCAGCCATCTTAATTGGACAGGTAGCTGTAGATGTCGGACTGTTTTCCATCGAAGTTGTCCTATACCTTTCGATTGCGGCTATCGGTACGTTCGCTACTCCCAGTTATGAAATCGGTCTGGCTGATCGTATCTCAAGAATAGCTTTGCTGCTGGCAACTGGGATATTCGGTTTAAAAGGTTATATTATAGGAATTACCATTTGGATTCTTTACCTTGCTCATATGCAGACGTTTAAAACACCTTATTTATGGCCGTTCATGCCTTTTTCACTCCGTGCGTTTCGAGATATTTTCATAAGGTCTCCTATTCCTTTAAAGAACCGTAGACCGGCTTTTCTTCACCCAAAGGACCCTGACCGTTAATTGGCAGGGTCTTAAACGTTTTCAATTATTATTTTGATTGGTATAATAGAGGAGGTGATGAAAATGAGAACAGTTTATGATGTGCAGCAGCTATTAAAAAAATTCGGTACTTTCATCTATATTGGAGATCGATTAGCTGAACTTGAACTTATGGAACAGGAAATACAGGAGCTTTATCAATCCCAATGTATGACACAAGAGGATTATCAAATGGCTATTCTAATTTTAAGAAGCGAAATTACTGTATTAACAGATAAACAAAAGGGGAGTTTACGTAAATGATTGAGAAGTACTGCATCGGAGCTGACGTTGGAGGGACGACGATCAAATTGGCCGTTATTTCTACTGATGGGGAAATCTTGAAGAAATGGGAAATACCTACGGATACGAGTGAACGAGGAAAGCATATTACGAGAGACATAAACATAACTATTGATAATACATTAGAAGAATTAAACTTACATAAGTCGTCCATACTTGGAATCGGAGCTGGGGCACCGGGTTTTGTTGATTCAAGCACGGGCTACATCAACGAAGCAATAAATATCGGATGGAAGCATTTCGATTTCGGAGTTGAATTAAAGCAGCTGACTGGTTTGAATGTTTGGGTTGATAATGATGCAAACTTGGCTGCGCTAGGAGAGAATTGGTTAGGAGCTGGCCGTGGTGTTGAGAACTTGATAGCCGTGACACTAGGGACTGGAGTAGGTGGAGGAATTATAGCAAATGGTGAAATCCTGAACGGAGCCAACGGAACAGCCGGGGAGATCGGGCATGTAACCGTTAAAACATCAGGGGGAGCACCTTGTAATTGTGGAAGGTCCGGCTGTCTTGAAACTGAGACTTCAGCAACAGCTATTGTACGAAAAGCTAAAGAAGCAGTTTTAGAAAAACCTCTTTCGGCGTTGGCTTCCATGAAGGACATCACTGCAAAAGATGTGTTTGTTGCAGCTAAGGAAGGAGACGCGGCAGCCCAGCAAGTACTTTCCGATGTTACAGAGACGCTGGGACTTGCTCTTGCCAACTTAACCGTCGCTGTCAATCCAAATAAAATAGTTTTAGGCGGAGGAGTCTCTCAAGCCGGAGACCAGCTGCTTCAACCATTAAAAGAAGCATATTCTAAACATTGTCTGCCTAGAGCAGCAGAGGCGTGTGTTTTTGAACTTGCAGAATTAGGAAATGACGCAGGCGTTATCGGGGGAGCATCTCTAGTAAAACAATATTCTAATGCACAATGAGTCTATAATTAAAAAGCCATTCACTTGGCTTTTTTTTATTGAATTAGTGAGGAGGGTACATGTAATGAAAGAGCCCTTTCAATGAATTTAACTTCTGTTAATGAAACTTTTGTGGTAATATATTCGTCATATTAGAGGAACTTGTTTAGTCTATTGGTTGTTTGTCAATTATTATAGAGGCAGTACCCTATTATTCATTTAAGGGTTGAGGAGGAAAACATCATGCAATTCAACAAATTGAGTTCCCCTTTATTTGTTGTTGCATCGTTTCTCTTTGGTCTAAAAACATATTTCGTTTATCGTTTTATGTTTGATATGACCATAGAAAACTTGATGCAGGAGTTTATATTGTTCGTTAATCCATTAGCCAGCGCATATTTAGTATTTGCGATCAGTGTATGGCTGAAGCCTAAGAATCAAATGAAATACCTTCGATGGACGGCAGTTATAGGGACAATAATTATATATTTGAATTTAGTCTTTTACAGGAATTTCACTGATTTCATAACTATTCCTGTTCTATTCCAGGGGAATAATGCAGTCGATTTAGGATCCAGCCTGTTAACATTGATTCATTGGGAAGATGTTTTTCTTATATTAGATGTCATTATTGTTTGGATTTTAAGTAAAAAAACTGACGAAATGGCCGTACGATTTACTAAACATGCAAAAATCGCGGCTACAGCTGTAACCTTTCTATTGCTTGCCGGCAACGTCGTACTAGCAGAAATCGAGCGCCCTATGCTGTTTGTTCGAGCTTTCGACCGAGAATATTTAGTGAAGAATATCGGAATTTACAACTATCATATCTATGACGCGACGATGCATACGAAGACTAAAGCTCAGCGTGTCTTTGCTGATGACAGCCAGATCGGTGACATTGAATCGTATATGAAAAACGAAACAGGTTCAAAGGATCCTTCCGACATGTTTGGAGCAGCAGAGGGGAAAAATGTTATTTTTGTCAGTATCGAATCCTTTCAGAACTATCTTATTGATTCTGAAATCAACGGTACGGAAACAACTCCTTTTCTCAATGATTTAAAAGAGGGAAAAGAAACCATTTGGTTCGAGAATTTTTATCATCAGACGGCACAAGGTAAAACTTCAGACTCAGAGTTTATCGTAGAGAATTCTCTCTACCCCCTTGATCGAGGAGCAGTTTATTTCACCCATGCACAAAACGATTATCATGCATTGCCGGAGATTCTTAACAGAAATGAATATGAAACGAGCGTATTCCATGCTAACAACAAAAGCTTTTGGAATAGAGATGTGATGTATGACAACATAGGGTACGATGAATTTTACGGCGACGAATCCTATGAGGAAACACCGGAGAATTCATTTGGCTGGGGTCTTGAAGATAAAGCGTTTTTTGAACAATCGATACCTTATCTAAAGGAGCAGGACCAGCCATTTTACAGTAAATTTATTACGTTAACTCACCACTTCCCGTTTGAGTTACCCGAAGATAAAGCGAATATAGATAAATACGACTCAGGTTCAACGACCTTGAACGACTCCTTCCAGACCGCACGATATACTGATGAGGCGGTAGAAGAATTTTTTGAGGAGCTGAAAGAAGCCGGTTTATACGAGGAGTCTATTATAGTACTCATGGGCGACCATTACGGGATTAGTGAATTTCACAACAAAGCTATGGGCGAATTTATCGGTAAAGAGATTGATGGATATGAGCATATTCAACAGCAGAGAGTTCCTTTTATGATCCATATTCCAGGATACGAAGATGGTGGAGTACGGGATGAGGTTGTAGGCCAGATAGATGTCAAACCGACTTTACTCAATTTATTAGGGATCGAGGATAAGAATGATTTAACCTTTGGAACAGATATGTTTGCAGACGAGAGAAAAGGATTTATCGCGATGCGTGATGGCAGTTTTGTCAGCGATGAGCACATTTCTACGGATGGTGTTTGTTATGAAAGAGAGTCCGGGGAGGAAGTTGAGCCAGAGGAAGAGGCTTGTGCTCCGGTTAGGGAAAAGGTAGATAAAGAATTACAGTATTCGAATGATATTATTTATGGTGATCTGTTCCGCTTTTATGATTTTGATTAATAATGAGCCGTGATGATTTAAACTCATTGCGGCTTTTTTTGCGTTATATCCTTTGTAGAAGGGGTATGTATAAGAATGTTCTGTTCCGTGCAGGATGCTGATAATAGTAAAGGTGGGATAATTATGTTCAGATTTGAACAAGTATCAAGATATCCTTTAAAAAAGATGGATTTTCAAATTGAAAAAAAGGAGAAAGTTATATTATTTGGCCCGTCTGGCTCAGGGAAAAGCACAATATTATTTTTATTCAATCGCCTACATAATCCAACGGAGGGGACGATTTATTTTGAGGGTCAAAATGTAAAAGAGTATCCTTTCACAGAATTGAGAAAACGGGTAGGTCTCGTTTTGCAAGAACCAAACCTCTTTCCAGGTACAGTATTGGATAATATTAAATACGGCCCTTCATTATTTGGAGAATGGAAAGAAGAGGATGGTGAGCTGTTAATGGGTTACGTCCAGCTCCCTTCCACTTACTTAAACCGTGATGTGGAACAACTCTCAGGAGGAGAAAAACAGCGGGTGTCTTTGGCGAGAACGCTGGCTAACCAACCTGAAGTACTTCTGCTGGATGAACCGACGAGCGCCCTCGACTATCGCACAGCAGAGGATATAGAAGAAGTTCTTGAACAATTAATCAACCAGCATGAATTGACGATGATTATGGTAACGCATGATATGAGGCAGGCGAGGAGATTAGGTAGCCGGGGTTTGTTCATTACTGAAGGGGAAGTGATGGAAGATGGGAAGCTGCCCGATATGTTGGATTCTCCAGCTTCCCAGGCATTAAAAGAATTTTTAGAAGAATAAGGACATGAATCGTAATGGAACCGGAAATATCCAATCAATCCCTTTTGTTTTTAGTGGTGTTTGTACTGATCCCACTTTCTTTATCCTATTTTTATCAACTTGGACTAAATAAAAATATTATATGGTCTTCTCTAAGAGGAACGGTTCAATTGTTTGCAATCGGCTATTTATTAACGTATTTATTTGAACTTCCTGCGATCATAGGCATCCCTTTCATGATCAGCATTATGTTAACTGTTGCTGCATTTCATGCAAGGAAAAAAGGGAAGGGGCTGCCTAACGTCTTATTATATATCTTTATCGGGCTGCTTGTAATTGAGGTCAGCGTTCTCGGTCTTTGGCTGATATTTGATATGGTTGCATTCACACCTTCAGAAGTGATCCCGATGAGCGGGATGGTAATTGGTAATAGTATGGTCGCTATGGGGTTGGCTTTGGAGCGTATGAAAAATGAATTCAAGGAAAATAACGGCCGCCTTTTAGCAGCGTTATCGTTGGGAGCAAAGCCTAGCGTTGCTTCCAAACTGATTGTACAAAAGACTTTGAATGCCGCTCTCATTCCAAATGTAGACCAGTTAAAAACGATAGGCCTCGTCCAGCTTCCGGGAATGATGACGGGGTTAATTCTTGGCGGTGTGGCTCCTGTTACAGCCATAAAGTATCAGCTAGTCATTTCAATAAGCATTTTTTCTTCTGTATCATTGAGCGCGATGTTCATTACTTTAGCGATGTACCGTTATTTCTTTAATGAACAGGGCCAGCTTGTGGATTCTGAAGAAGAGATACGTTCTGAAGCATAAAAAAACCTCTGCGATTAAAGCAGAGGGGTGCAGCGAGCTATATTTTAACCAAATAGATTTGCGTATATGGTCATAATCGAAAACCAGCCGAACATTAACGCAGATACTCCGGCGAAAAGCACAGCAAAAAAGTTCTTTGTTTTGATTTCTCGAAAAACTGCAAATACACATAAGATCGTTACCAATAAAAGAAGAACAGCTGTTACCATAGTAAGCCCTCCAATATCAATTTACTTTTATTATCACCTGGTCTTGCTGGATGTTATACTATATGTAGATTCATTCATTCCACATTTATTTTATAGTATAAAGGTTTATTTGTCGAGTTATTCCAGATTTTTTAATTTATGATATTGAGGTGTTTTTTATGTTGAAAATAACTAGACTTCCTCTGGGACCTATGGGGACGAATTCATATGTAATCACTGAAAATAAACAAGCGTTGGTGATTGACCCAGGTGGTGATTTTCAAAAACTTAATGATCTTATAAAGGAGAAGGGTGTAAAAGTCATTGCGATACTGCTGACTCATGCACATTTTGATCACATTGGAGCAGTAGAACAGGCAAGAAATGAATATGAAGTGCCAGTATATTTACATGAAGAAGAAAAAGACTGGCTTACTGACAGCCGATTAAATGGATCTGCACTATTTCAGCTCGGTGAAATAACTGCAAAGCCAGCTGATTATTTTCTAGAGGCAGGACAAATGGAAATTGGTCCTTTCCAATTTGAAGTGCGCCATACTCCGGGACATTCTCCTGGGAGTGTATCCTTCGTTTTCCGTAACCAGCGATTTACGGTAGCAGGGGATACGTTATTCGAAAGAGGGATCGGACGTACGGACCTTCCAGGTGGGGATGGTGACTTGCTTTTGGACAGCATCACTACTCAACTATTCAGTTTAAGGAATGATATGAGAATCTACCCAGGCCATGGCTTACCTACGACGGTAGAAGAAGAACGAAAAAATAATCCATTTTTCATTTAAATGATGTAGCAAAAAAACCTGTTATCCCAAATTTAGGATAACAGGTTTTTTTAGTGACTTCCGAAAGAAGGCACCAGAATAAAAGAAGAATAATAAGTAAATCCAATCATAAACACTGTCAAGTATGAGAAAAATATGTATACGTACATACGTTCTGACAGCTTGAGGTAGCCAATTGCAAGGAAAAAGGCTGTTTGAGCAAGAGATAAAAATGCTGCTTCCATCATATCGCCAGCGTAGAACATAACAGCGAAAATCCCCGTCCAGAACGCCAATACACGAAACATGCGATCCATGCTGCTTCCCCTCCTTTTCTCATCATCGTAACGCTATCAATAATATTATAAACGACCCATTACTGAAAGTAAATAAAGTACCTGCACTTCTTACATATACTCTTTCCTTTTTGGTTTATGATTAAACAACAGAAAAATTGTTAAATAAAGGAATGTAAATACCAATAAATAGAATTATTTGTCGAATTTTCATTATAATTTAAAAAAATAATTGAAAAATAGGTTTAATTAATTGTACAAAGGCTATACATACATTATACAATATTGTAAAATTAATAAAAAAGGGGAGCGATGAAGATGGACGCTTTAAAATTTTACAGCTATCCAAGCTGCACATCATGTCGCCGTACGAAAGCCTGGTTAACGAGTCAAGGGGTTGAATTCAGTGAGCAGCATTTATTCAGGGAAACACCGGACGTTAATGAGTTGAGACGAATTTTGTCCTTGACTACAAATGGAATCGATGAGATTCTTGCTAAAAGAAGTAAGGAATTTAAAGCTTTGAACATAGATGTAGAGGAATTGACAGTCAATGAATTTCTAAATTTAGTAATTGAAAAACCTAAATTACTTAGACGCCCGATTTTGACGAATGGCGATAAACTAGTAGTTGGGTACAACGTCGAAGGTCTACGTGGTATCACTGATAACAAGTCGGAATATCAACAACAAATTTCATAAGCTGTTAACCGATGCATCAGTGAGCATCGGTTTTTTTATGGGAAATATAAGTTTTAGATATTTCCTTTTGTTCTCCTGATTCCAGGTTAAGGTCCCATGTACAATCAAAAGAGGTTTCATCTACTGATTTACATTGTACTTCCGAATAACCGATAGGAAGGTGAAATTTGTTATTTTCAGTAAAGCTTTGTTCAGAGTCTTTCAGCAAATGGTATTCACTATAATGGAATAAGCTCTGAAGCTGATTATAACTTTTGGACGAATCGGTGGAAATCATCTGGTTTTCATATTGAAGGACTGTAGTCATTACGATGAAAAATAGAATAGCTGAAATTGATAATGCCCACGGGAAAATAAAACCTTTGTCATTGGAAGCCTGTTTGAACCGGGACTCTCTTATTATAACCCTCTCCATTCTTATCAGTAATTGAGACGTTCAATATATTGTTTTCGATTTCCACAGAAAAGTCATCGATGTCATTGATTAATAGTTCATGTCCTTGGTGGTCCACTCTTCTTCTTACATCTCTTCCATATTTAGAAATTGAAATTTCCCTGTGATTGCTGTCTACAATATGGAGATTCTCATTTATAACTCTTACAGATATCGCAGAGTTGATTTCCTCTTCAATAAATGTGAAAAATTGCAATACAGATAGTTCTTGTGAATAGGAAGGACTCTCAAGCAATTTCAATAAAGGCATAGTGAAAATTAACAATATAGTGATGAGTGTAGCACTAATAATAGTTTCAGCTAGTGTGAAGCCGCTGTCACTAACGTGGTGAGTACAGACATACCTCTTTTTTGTCATCTCTAAAGTCCCTCCAAGACGTGCAGCCTTCAATGTAATCGATGTAATATTCAAAGTTCATAGTAAAGTTACCTTCCGTTATAAATAGACCTTCGGAAGCGGGATGGGTATCCTGTTGAAATATCAGTTCGTTGTGCAACATTAAAACAGCCTTTCTTTCTAGAGATAAATTATACTGCTCCACCCTCAATTGACTAAGCTGAGGGAGGAGAGCTGCAGCTATGATCATGAGGACAGCAAAAGCAGAGATCACTTCCATTAAAGTAAATCCTTTATTGTTCAACGATTTTCACCCTGCTTTTTCCAAAGGGAAATGTTATTTTCAGTTCTTTACGAGGTGTAGTTATTTTCATTGTACCTGGGTTATACAAAGTTCCAGTAGAATTAAAGCGAATAGGCGTAGTCAGGCTTTGCAGCTGTATAGACCAATTGTCAGGAAAGTACCGTTCAAAGATAGTTTCTCTATTCCGGGAATCATAAAGGTAGTAATGATTAGAGGAAGAATTGATCATGAGCCAGTAATTTGGGTGATTTTGGATCGTGAGTTGTTGGGCAAGAAGAAGATCATTTTCAAATTGTTCTATAAAATATCTCTTTTTGACTTCTTCTGCGAGGGAGCTTTGAAGGGGGAAAAATAATAGGAGCAGACATGAAATAGCGGTTAACACCACAATCATCTCACTCAGTGTATATCCTTTTTGATTATCCATCATTTACTCTGCTGTTACCTGACCATTAGAATAAGTTAATACTTCTCCGTTCGGACATGTACTCTGTTTAAGATATTCGCCATCTACCAGGGTTGAGATACTCTCAGGATATTCATCATTTTCAATATAATAAGCTTCCACCTGGGCTTCTGCAGTCATAATAAGAGCCTCACAGCCTTTTGAGCGCACAGAGTCGGTGTTCTTTGTCAGGTTGGGAATGGTTATAATTAGTAATACGGAAATAATCAGAAGTACGATAAGCATTTCAATAAGTGTAAATCCTTTTTGGTTCATAATAATTCCTCCTTAAATTTGGTCCATCCATTGATAGAGAGGGAGCATGATGGAAGCGTAGATTAAGATGACAACGCAGGCGACTCCTATAAAGAAGATAGGCTGAATGAGCTGAACGATTTTTGTCAGTTTTTCTTTGAGCTGATCGATTAGCAGTTCAGAAAGGACGTTCAATTCTTCACCGAGTGCTCTCAAATCATTTGTATGGTGAAAAATCGAGGTAAGTTCGGATCTTAATAAAGTGCATTCATGTAAGGAAGAAGCCAGCGACTGGCCATCACTGAGGTGGGATAACATTCTTTTTCCATAATAGGAGAGAAAAGGGTAACGTGATTGTGCACTGATGAGGGTCAAAGCGTTTTTTAAGGGAAGGCCGGCAGCAAGTAATGAACTTAAATGAGTAGAGAATAAAAAAGTGAGAGAAAACATTTTATAATGTTTGAGCAGCGGGATTTTTTCATATAAAGTTAACATCTGCTGAAGCGTGATTTTATGCTTTACTGAGTAGAAAATGAGGAATGTTAAAGCTAGAATGAGGAGAAATACACCTGATATTGTAATCAAAATATCTACCCCGTTTAATATCATCAAACTGAAAGGTTTTGTATCTCCATCAGCGAACAAAGTCTGGAAGCTTGGTATGATTGTTTGTTTAATAACACTGAAAGCAACGATTACGAAGATCAGGAGAAGAAGTGGATATCTCATGGCTTCTTTAAACTTTCTAGTATATTCATATTGTAATTCTAATAAGTCTGCACATTGCTTGAACATAGTAGGAAGATCATGATGAATTCTGGCGAAGTATAAAAAGGAGACGATCTGTTTAGAAAAATGAGCCTTGTCAAAGGCTATATCAAGAGGGTTTCCAGTCTTCAATTGTTGTGTGATGATTCCAGTAACTTCTTCGAATTCCGGATCCCAGCTTATCATCTTAAGAGTATCGAGCAGAGGGAAACCTTTGCCTAATAATTTTCTGACTCGATGAAGAAAGAGGATTTGTTTTTTAATAGGGATCATGCTACGTTTTGTAGATATCCACTCTTTAATTTTCAGTGAACCCGAGAGCATAGGCTTTCCTCCTTAAAGAAGTGAAGGTGGAGAAGGAGGGATCCTGCTCGGGAGAAATATCTTTGATGGCTCGCTGCAATGATTCTTTGTATAGCAGTTCAAGAATGGCGGCTCTGCTGGAAAAGTTCCGGTGTTCAGCTAGAGGTATCAATTGCTGAGCAGCAATGGCTATTAATGTTTGTTCTAATTCTACTGTCTTTATGTCCATCTCTTTTAGTCGATGGATCGTTCCAAAAGCATCTTTTGCGTGGATAGTACTGATTACGAGATGTCCGCTCAATGCTGCTCTAAACGCAAACTGGGCCGTTTGTTTATCACGTATTTCCCCAACCATTAGCAAGTCAGGATCGTGACGAAGCGCTGCCTTGAGACCAGTATCGTAAGTGATTCCGGCTCGTTCGTTCATTTGGACTTGGATAATATTGTTTAAATTCTTTTCAATAGGGTCTTCAAGAGTGATGGCTTGATAGGAGTGTTCATTTGTCAGTGTCTGAAGCAGAGCATAAAGCGTAGTGGTTTTTCCGCTGCCAGTAGCTCCCGTGAAAAGGATCATACCTGTTTTATGGGAAAGCCATTGTTTTAAAGTGTTCAGCTGATGGGGAAATAGAAAAAGTCTATTCAGTTTTAAATGCTCGTCGGAAGATAAAATACGGATGGCAAGGCTTTCGTTTCCTAAAGTCGGGAGGGTTGATAGTCTAAGATTGTAAAGGGATTGCTGACTCCGATGCTCCAGAGATCCATTTTGGGGTTTTGAAACTTCGCCAATGTCCATACCGGAAGTGAATTTCAGATAAGCTAGTAATTTTCGGTAAAGAGGGTTAGGAAGGGAAGAATGGAAAACTCTTTGTCCATGGATTCGGAAGTGGATGTTCGTAGATTCTAAAAATGGAGAGAAGTGGATGTCTGAAGCGGATTGTTGAGTGGCTGAAATAAGTAGTTCTCTTGCATATCCTGCGATTTGAGTCACTTTCATTATCACCTCATTTTAATTTTCTAATATATCTTATTCGACATAAACTTTTATAATCCTGCTTTTAAATAAATTACTCCAAGGAGGAGATAATATGATATTTCTCATCGGTTATATGGGTAGTGGAAAATCAACGGTTGCTAAACAGCTGAGTGAATCAATAGGTTTTGGGTACATAGAAATGGATGGTGAAATTGAAAAAAGAGAGGGCCGGTCGATTCCGCAGATTTTTGAAGAAGATGGTGAGGAGAAATTCCGTCAACTAGAAACGACTTTATTACATTCTTTATCCGGTCAAATTATTGTCTCTACTGGGGGAGGGGTTGTATTGTCGGAAGAAAATCAAAAGCTTCTCACCAGGTCCACTGTTATATTTTTGGATGCTTCATTTGAAACGATTAACAAACGTTTAGCAGACGATGAAGATCGTCCTCTATGGGGGGCCGACATTGAAGAAAATAAGAGGCGATATGAAACTCGTCTGCCGATTTATAAAGAACTTGCTACACTTGTCGTTTCGGTAGATGATAAGAATCCTTCGACCATCGCAGATGAAATTGTTTCCCGTCTAAAACTTTGACCTTGCGGGCATAATAATAATAGTCTAAGCGAGGGCAGGGATGACGTATGAAAAAGAGTGAGTACGCTCAATATCTCACGGAAGAAATGATGAAACACATGCATATGACGAAGGAAGAAAAGCTGGAAAAGAAACACTCCAAACCTTCTAAGAAAAGTTCCTCTTATTGGTTCGGAGTGATCCCTTTTGCTTTAAGGATGCTAAGGAAGAAGCGGAAGAAATAAATTCTCTAAGTTAACAGGTTCTGACTCGTATGGACGGATAGATAGAAAAGTCCTCCGTTAGCAATTGTTATCGTAACTCGAGGTTTATAACGGATAGCCAGCTGATCAAGTTCCTTTTGATATTGCTCTTCACCGATATCATCGGAATGGAAAAATTTCTGAAGCAGTTGTTTTTCATAATTGAACTGCTGAATGGACTGTTCCGCCCAATCTGTATCCAGCGTAGTCAAGTATGCTTCTACGTGCTGGATGATGCGGTTATAGGCGCTTTCTAATTTGATCATAGGAGTCATTGGAAAGGTATAATCCGAAATTTTCTGAATGAGTTTAATATGTTCCAGCAGCTCCATCATGTTATGAGTAATAGCTCCATTTATTAAGTTCAGCCCTATTGATAAAATCTGGTCTTTTGATTGTTTGCCGCGGAATGTAATTTTCATATTAAGAATCAGCCAGGGGTGCAGGGCAAGGTTGTGGGTCGGATGATTGATCGACTCGTATAACCTCGTAATGTACCCCTTTTCCAATGCTGTTTGGTAAATTTGCTGGAGCTTTGGTGTACCCGCGTGAAGGTAAATTCCTTCTTCTTCCTCTCCGATGCTGATATCTTTAAAGGATAAGCTCATCGGGTCCCCTTCACGGTTCATTTTCTTCATATAATGCCAATAGAAAGGACGGTTCATCAAAGACTCATCCATTTGTCTCGTTAGTTGAACTTTCATGTGTTTAGCATTTCTTTCTTCTATTAAACATCCATTAATCGTAAAGAATTCTTTTGTGAAATCATAATATACATTTTGTTTCAACTCGACTCTCTCCTTTCTTTGACGTTATATTCAACATAGCTTACCAAGTTTTTCATTTTTATATCGATTTCACCTTGAGACTCGGATTCTTGCAGGATTTTTTGGACGTGCGTTTCAAAGTTACCCCCAGGAATTTTTTCCAGAATGGCGTCCAGGTCTCCAACTGCATTTTGGAAAAGTTGTATTTTTTCGTATAGCAGTTTCATAATCTGATCTTCCATAGTATTTTCAATGGCAAAATTGAACACATTTACGTCTTTCGTTTGACCGAATCGATGGATTCTTCCAATTCGCTGTTCGAGTCTCATAGGATTCCATGGTAAGTCATAATTGATGATGTTATTGCAGAATTGCAGATTGATGCCCTCTGCACCTGCTTCCGTAGCGATCATCACTTGAGCCTTTGTTTTAAAAAGCTGCTTCATCCAATCTCTTTTGCTCTTATTGAACTTTCCATTGAATGGAACAGAGGAAATGCCGTTTTGCTGCAAATACCATTGCAAATAAAATTGACTGGCTCGATATTCAGTAAAAACAATGAATTTTTCATCTGATTGTTGAATTAATTCTGCCATTTTCATCGCTTTCGTATGATGAGGAAGCTCGCCTAAGCGATCGATAAGGTGCTTCAGAAGATCGGATGGCTGCTTTTTATGCATGTTCTGGAGAGACATATAACATGCTTCTCTTGAAGAGCAAAGCTCTTTAGTCAAAGTGAGCCAAGTGAAAGATGGATAATCTTTCTTTATGGCATCCAGCTCGTCATAGACTTCCTGTTCCTCCTTGTTGAATTTAAGCGTAATATTTTTTACATGCCGTTTAGAGGAGTCAAGTCCTGTATCTTTTCTCAAATTTCGAATCATCAATTTACTTAATAGAGAGTGGATATGCTCCTGGGTATCTGCCGCTCCTAAATGAGTGTTTTTGTATTTTTTCTTGAATGTTGACAAGTCACCTAAATAGCCTGGTTTTAAAATGGAGACTAAATTGAATAAGTCGCTTAAATGGTTTTGGATGGGAGTGGCCGTAAGCAGCAGACAATATGTTTTTTTCAATTGCTGAACGAATTGATAATTTTTTGTCTGATGATTTTTCAACTTGTGAGCTTCATCAATAATGATGAGATCGTAATCGATGGATAAAATTTCTTCTTTGTGATTTTCTCGTTTAGCCATGTCTATAGAAGTGACAGTAATATCCCAGTTCTTCCAATCTGCGTGTTTCTTTCGCGGAGAAGCAGCCTGTATATAAAATTTCTCACTAAGTTCCTGCGTCCACTGGTTGACTAAAGAAGCTGGGGTAAGGATAAGTATTTTTTTGGCCATGCCGCGAATCATATATTCTTTAAGAATCAGACCGGCTTCAAGCGTTTTCCCTAAGCCGACCTCGTCGGCCAGTATAGCCCGGCCACTCATTTCATGAACGACTTTTTCACAAGCATCTACTTGATGTTCTAAAAAATTGATGTGAGGAAGCTGGGTGAGTGACAAAAGCCCATCAAATTCTGGGATTGTCTGTAAATTCAATCCCTTCCAGGCTAATTTGAATTCATCCCATGAACATAATGAATCAGACTCTTCTAATTGCTTAGTGAGCTGAGTGAAAAATGCAGGATCAATCCGAGTGTCGATCAATAGGATGCCCTCCTTGGAATATCGTAAGAATTTTTATAATTTTAGAAAACTAACTGGACGATAAAGAACGCTATGGTATAATGAAGCTGAAATTTAAGAGAGTTTGTCGGAAGCTATACAGGTTAGTATGTCCAGTTCGATCTAACTAAATACTAATGCGAATGACTGCAGGGGGAGAGACTACTTTTGTAGCGCCGAAGGAGCAAGCAGATTCCTGTGAATCTCTCAGGCAAAGAAGACCTCTGTAGGACGCAACTCTGGAGAGCGTTTACTCGAGTAGTAAACCACCCAAGAAGCAAGCGTTCGACGACGTGAAACTTTCTGGTGCACGGACAGAGACTCCTAACTTTACGGTGGAGTCTCTTTTTTTATGTAACTACAACGAATAAAGGAGAGAACATATGGCGGATTTAAAACGAACACCACTTTATGAAGAGTATAAAAAGCTCGGAGCTAAAACTATTGATTTCGGGGGATGGGATTTACCCGTTCAATTTTCAAGTATAAAAGAAGAGCATCATGCCACTCGGAATAGTGCAGGGCTATTCGATGTCTCTCATATGGGGGAGGCGCTGGTAGAAGGACCTCAGAGCCAGGAATATTTACAAAAAATGCTGACCAATGATGTGTCCAAACTAGAACCGGGTAGAGCACAGTACACAATCATGTGCTATGACGACGGGGGAACTGTGGATGATCTCATAGTTTATATGTTAGCCGAAAATAAGTACCTGCTCGTCATTAATGCAGCTAATCGCCAGAAAGATGTGGAATGGTTACAGCAGCATATTAAAGAAGAGGTTACCGTTTCCGACGTCTCTGACGAATATGTTCAATTAGCCTTGCAGGGCCCAAAAGCAGAAGAACAGCTCCAAAAGTTGACGGAAACCGATTTATCCAGCCTGAAATTTTTCCGATTTGCCCAGGGTGTCAAATTTGATGGAGTAAACGGAGAAGCGATTGTCTCAAGAACAGGCTACACAGGCGAGGATGGTTTCGAAATTTATCTTCCGAGTGAATCTGGTCCTTCTCTATGGCAGGCAATTCTTGAACTGCAAGAGAACGATGGTGTTCAGCCTATAGGTCTTGGAGCACGGGATACGCTGCGTTTTGAAGCGAATTTAGCCCTTTATGGCCAGGAATTAAGCAAAGACATTTCACCGCTTGAGGCCGGTTTAGGCTTTGCGGTGAAGTTGAAAAAAGATGAGGATTTTATAGGGAAAGAGGCGCTGATGCGCCAGAAAGAAGAAGGACTGACACGTAAACTTGTCGGTATTGAAATGATTGATAAAGGAATACCGCGTACAGGTTACCGTGTACTCCGAGACAAAGAAGATATCGGCTTCGTAACTACAGGCACGCAGTCCCCGACGTTAGGAAAAAATATAGGGCTGGCTTTGATTCAAACTGACTATACAGAGCAAGGCACAGAAGTAGATGTTCAAGTACGTAAAAAAACGTTAAAAGCGAAAGTTGTACCGACACCATTCTATAAACGTTAATTGATCGGAGGAACGACAATAATGGAATTTCGATACTTACCTATGACCGAGCAGGATAAGAAGGATATGCTGTCAACTATCGGTGTACAAACTACTGATGAGCTTTTTGCAGATATCCCTGAAAGCATAAGGTTTAAAGGAGACTTGAATATAAAGCCTCCCGCCAACGAGTACACGCTTACGAAAGAGCTGACAGACCTGTCGCAGCAAAACATAAACACTAAGTCTCATACTAGCTTCTTAGGCGCGGGTGTTTACGATCACTACATCCCATCGATAGTAGACCACGTCATCTCCCGGTCTGAATTTTATACAGCTTACACCCCGTACCAGCCTGAGATTTCACAAGGTGAATTACAAGCTATCTTTGAATTTCAAACGATGATTTGCGAGTTGACAGGAATGGACGTTTCCAATTCTTCCATGTACGACGGAGGAACTGCTCTTGCGGAGGCGGTTAATGTTTCAGCCGGCCATACGAAGAAGAAAAAAGTGCTCGTATCTAAAGCAATCCATCCAGAATCCATGGCGGTTATCCATTCCTATGTAAAAGGGCCAGGCTTAGAAATTGTAGAGATCGATCATGTCAATGGGGTGACTGATCTTGAACAATTGGAGAATGAGCTGGATGAAAATACTGCGAGTGTGGTCATTCAATACCCGAACTTTTTTGGCCAGGTTGAACGTCTCGATCGTGTGCGCGAAATTGTGGATCAAGAAAAGAAAGCGATGTTGATTGCATCGAGTAATCCGTTAGCGCTGGGATACATCACTCCTCCTGGCGAATTCGGAGCTGATATCGTCGTAGGAGATGCGCAAGTTTTCGGAATTCCTGCTCAATTCGGAGGACCTCACTGCGGCTATTTTGCGACAACGAAAAAACTGATGCGTAAAGTACCAGGACGTTTAGTCGGTCAAACTAATGACGAACAAGGAAGAAGAGGGTTTGTTTTGACGCTGCAAGCCAGAGAACAGCACATACGCAGGGATAAGGCAACATCCAATATTTGTTCTAACCAGGCTTTGAACGCGTTAGCTTCTTCAGTAGCTATGTCTTCACTAGGTAAGCAAGGCCTTAAAAAAATGGCATGGATGAACCTGCAAAAGACTCATTATATGAAAAAACAGTTGGAAAATGCCGGATTTGAAGTAGCTTTTCGCGGAGCTTTTTTTAATGAAATTGTTCTAAAATTGGATGAGGATATCGGTGTGGTAAATCAAGAGCTGCTTCGACAGGGCTTTATCGGAGGATATGATCTTCACAGGGATTTTGCAGACTTAAAAGGTCATATGCTTGTAGCCGTTACAGAAATTCGAACAAAAAAAGAAATCGATCAGTTCGTAAAAGAAGTGGGGGATATTTGTGGCTAACCAGGACTTTCCATTAATTTTTGAACTTAGTCAAGAGAGCCGGACGGGTTACAGCCTGCCTGAATTCGATGTGCCGGAAACGGATATCGACAAGCACTTAGGAGACGCATTCGTAAGAAAAAGTGAACCTGATCTTCCTGAAGTTAGTGAATTACAGATCATGCGTCACTATACGGCTTTATCGACGAGGAACCATGGCGTAGACTCTGGTTTTTATCCTTTAGGTTCTTGTACGATGAAGTACAATCCTAAAATGAACGAGGATGTCGCTCGTCTTACGGGATTCAGCCATATTCATCCACTTCAACCTGAGGGAACGGTGCAAGGGGCACTTAGTCTTATGTTTGATTTACAGGAAACATTAGCAGAAATTACAGGGATGGATACTGTAACACTTCAGCCCGCGGCAGGTGCCCATGGGGAGTGGACTGGATTAATGATGATTCGGGCGTTCCACGAAGGCAACGGCGATTTTAACCGTACGAAAGTGATTGTTCCGGATTCTGCTCATGGAACGAATCCAGCTTCTGCTACAGTCGCAGGGTTTGAAGCAGTTACTGTGAAATCTGACGATCGAGGACTTGTTGATTTAGAGGACTTGAAGCGTGTAGTAGATGAGCAGACAGCCGCCCTTATGCTTACGAATCCGAATACGCTCGGCTTGTTTGAAGAAAGCATTGAAGAGATGGCTTCAATCATACACGAAGCTGGCGGTAAACTGTATTATGATGGAGCTAACCTGAATGCTATTTTAGGTTACGCAAGACCGGGAGATATGGGATTTGATGTCGTTCACTTGAACCTTCATAAAACTTTCACAGGACCTCACGGAGGCGGAGGGCCTGGTTCTGGCCCAGTTGGTGTCACTGCTGAGTTTGAACCATTTTTGCCTAAACCTATCTTAGTCAAACGTAATGAAGAGCTTGTCTTCGACTATGATAGACCCAAATCTATCGGGCGTGTGAAACCTTACTATGGTAACTTCGGTATCAATGTACGTGCTTACACGTATATCCGGACAATGGGCGCCGAAGGATTGAAAAAAGTGAGTGAGTATGCCGTACTTAATGCTAACTATATGATGCGGAGGTTACAGCAAGAATACGATCTTCCTTTCGAGCAGCATTGTAAGCATGAATTTGTTTTGTCTGGAAAGCGTCAAAAAAAATTAGGCGTTCGTACTCTGGATATAGCTAAGCGCCTTCTTGACTTTGGCTATCACCCGCCGACGATTTATTTTCCGATTAATGTGGAGGAAGCAATAATGGCAGAACCTACTGAAACGGAATCCAAAGAAACGCTGGATGCATTTGTTGATGCTATGCTGCAGATTTCCCAGGAAGCGAAGGATGATCCGGAGAAAGTCCAAGAAGCGCCTCATACGACGATTGTAAGTAGGATGGATGAAACGAAAGCAGCAAGAAAACCGGTGCTAAGGTACCTTAAAGAAGAATAGTAAGTACTGATATGGACAAACCAAAAGGTAGAAGACCACTAAAGAAAAAAGTGGACTTCTACCTTTTATTTTTGATTTTAGTTGTTCCACTATCTGGTAAGATAGTGGAAGACTTGAATTCGAGACATTAGATGCGTTGATCAGGGCGGCGGGGAATGGCTCGCTTTCCGTGGGAGCGCGGTGAGCTTCCTCGGACGTGCCGTCCTGTGGGATCTCACCAAGCACTCTCTTCCCACAGGAGTCTCCCCATTCCCCGCCGCCCCTCACTATATATGCGCTTCTAAACCTCCCATGTGAAGTAAGAGAGAAAAAGAAGCACTTCACTCAGGGGAAGCGTCTTTCATCTCTGTCCTTTGAGAATATAGAGCTCTACAGAAAGGTTTTTCAACATGAGCGCTCGCTATGAGAATCAGTTTGCTTTTTCATGAGGCGGTTTCGAGATACTTATATGGCAGAGGGGCGGAGGGGAACGGTGAGACTCCTGGGGGAGGAGCGGGACAGGTGAGACCCCGGAGAGCGAAGCTCGAGGAGGCTCAGCGCCCGTCCCCCGGAAAGCGATCCGTTTCCCGGAGCCGCTAAATTCTCATGATGCCTCGAAACTGAGTCTGGATAGGCTACACTTATTTGGACAGTTTCGTTAAGGTGAGTTACACTTTACTAAATATTTCAATTAAGGAGACTACACATGACCCCAAGGAATCGCCGTAACTTTACAGATGAATTTAAGAAGCAA
>NZ_JAIZEN010000029.1 GCF_024189295.1 Halobacillus sp. A1 | reverse complement strand
GGCTTTATTTGATTATGTCCACTGGTACAATCATATTCGCATTCATGGCACTCTCAACTACCTTAGTCCTATAGAATTTAAGAAGAAACACCTTAATGAAATTGTCTAGTTTTGTGTTGACAATCCATTTCCCTCCGCCCCTCTGCCATATAAGTATCTCGAAACCACTTAATGAAAAAGCAAACTGATTCTCATAGTAAGTGCTCATGTTGAAAAAAACTTGTTATAGAGCTCTCTATTCTCAAAGGACAGAGATGAAAGACGCTTCTTCTGAGTGAATGTGGTTCTTTTTCTCACTAACTTCGTATGGGGAGGAAAACTGTGACGCTCCATTTTATAGGCGATAGCGCTTTGTTCAGCAGCGTTTGGACTGGAGTGAGCTGATAAAGGGAACGTGAGATGTATCCTTTTCGAACACAAATGAAGGAAATATCATCGGTGGCTATTTGTGGAGCATGCATAAAATAGAATGGGTAAGAATTATCTTATTTTGTGGATTTCGAGAAGCGCATATAGTGAAGGGCGGCGGGGAATGGTGAAGACTCCTGTGGGAAGAGAGTGCTGGGTGAGATCCCACAGGACGGGACGTCCGAGGAAGCTCACCGCGCTCCCACGGAAAGCGAGCCATTCCCCGCCGCCCTTACTCACTCACCAAATGTCTCGAAATCAAGTCTTCCACTATCCTGCCATATTGTTGAATAACTCACTTATCAATATCAACAACCACCTTTAACATAGCCATGTTTAAAGTTATATTTACTACGAAGTTAATTAATGGACTTTTGTTGACAGCTCTTATGGTTTTGGGGAGGTATGTCATCGGATTCAAATGACCTAAAGTATGATACAATGTTAGAACGAACGTTCGAATAAAGGAAGGATGGCCATGTCGAAATGGTACCCGAAAAATGGCCGAGTCATTTTTCATGTAGATATGAATAGTTTTTATGCTTCAGTAGAAATGGCTTTCGACCCTTCTCTGAAAGGAAAACCGTTAGCGATTGCGGGCAATCCTGAAGAACGACGGGGAATCGTTGTGACTAGCAGCTATGAAGCCAGGAAATACGGTGTGAAAACGACAATGCCTGTTGGTGAAGCAAAAAGGCTATGTCCTGATCTCATAGTCATGAGACCTACATTCGATAGGTATCGAACAGCTTCGAAGGAAATGTTTAAAATACTTGCTGACGTGACGGATATGGTGCAGCCAGTATCTATCGATGAAGGTTATATGGATATTACCGAATGCAAGGACCAGGGGTCACCACCTGAGATAGCAGAAAGGATTCAACACAGAATTTTTCAAGAGTTGGATCTTCCTTGCAGTATCGGGATTGCACCCAATAAGTTTTTAGCTAAAATGGCTTCTGATATGAAAAAACCGATGGGAATAACGATTTTACGTAAAAGAGAGCTGGAAAAGCAGTTGTGGGTATTGCCAATAGAAGAAATGTATGGGGTGGGAGAAAAAACGGCTGAAAAACTTCGTAAGATTCATGTGAACACGATCGGTGATTTAGCCCGTCATTCACCGCTAGAATTAAAAAATCTTCTCGGTATAAATGGAGAACGACTGCAAAAAAGAGCGGCCGGAATTGACGATCGGCCCGTAGATCCTGAAGCTGTCCACGAGTTCAAGAGTATTGGTACTTCGACTACTCTCGCTCAGGATACGACTGAAGATCTAGAAATACGTCAAGTATTCCGTCGGTTAACGAATAAAGTTGAAGCTCGGATGAAAAATAAAACTGTTCTAGCCAGAAATATTCAAATTACGATTCGCTACCATGACCGGAAAACGATTACTAGAAGCAGACAGCTTCAGGATTATATTTCGACAAGCGATCAGTTGTTTTATGCAGCGGTTCAGCTTTTTGATGAGCATTGGAATCAATCTCCCATCAGACTACTTGGGGTAACGGCTCAGGACCTGGTGGAGAAAAATGAATTGACTCAGCAGCTTGACCTTTTCAGCTATGAACAGCACGCCAGCAAAGAGAAACTCTATAAAGTAATGGAAACTTTGACTGAAAAGTATGGAAAAGGTACATTCCAGCGGCTGAAAAATCCAACTGATCCTACAATTACTACGAGTTTCCAAAAAGATTTTCTAGACGATTATAAAAAATGAAGCCGTCTGTATCAGCTTTTGATACAAACGGCTATTTTTACGATTTTTTTGATGAGACAGATAAATCTTCCTTCGCCGGTATGTTGAACGTAGTGTTGAAAGTTTGGAACAGTTTTTCGAATTGATCTAGTATAGCTAACGCTAGGAGCCCGTTTCCTTCCGCTGATTTTGGATAGCCTAAAGGTATAGTCCTTCTCACAAGCTGGGCGTACAATTCACTTTCAGTAAGCTTCCGATCGAATTGTTTCTCAGCGATATTTGCGACCAAAGCCAGGGCTCCAGTCACATGAGGAGTAGCCATGGAGGTCCCTGATAACTTAGCATATTTTCCTTCGGTGTATGTGGACAAAATATTGACTCCGGGTGCAACTAAATCGATTTCATCATTTGTATTGCTGAAAGGAGCTATTTCTTTATTAAAATTTATAGCTCCAACCTGAATCACCTCGTTGTAGCCTCCGGGATATGCGAATTCATCGGTTTCTGGCCGGTTATCTCCTTCATTTCCAGCTGCGCATACTACTGGAATCCCCTGGTCTATAGCGCGTTTAACTGCTTCATATAGTTCAGGCACATCAGTAGGCCCACCTAAAGACATCGAAATGGCTCTTACCTTTTCACCGTCAGGACCTTCCCAATCGATGGCGTGATGGATGCCGTCGATGATCCACTGATAATCTCCGCTGCCGTCTTCGCTTAATACTTTGATGATCAGTAAATCCGCTTCTGGAGCCACGCCGAAAATACCATTTTCTTCGGCGCAGCAAGCCGCAATAGTGCCTGCAACGTGAGTACCGTGACCATTATTATCATCATAGTTGTCGGCCTCTCCATTAAAATCGGATGTAAAATTTCTGCCATCAATAATTCTCTCTTTTAAGTCAGGGTGATCTCTTTGACACCCTGTGTCAATGACGGCTAACACGTTCCCTTTACCTTTTTCTGAGTCCTCCCATATTTCAGGTGCCTGAATCATTCTGACCCCTTCAGGAGTTTCGTTTCTGGCTTCAATAATTTCCTCAACTTCAAATGGTATCAATCGAATTCTGCTCATATTCATCCCCCTTTGAAAATTGAAAAGCATTTTTAATCGGGTCAGCCTAGGTTAGGATAATCGACATTAACGAATAAAGGTACATATGTAATATTTTACCCTATACAATGTAGATGAAACGATAGGAAAGCCCTAAATATTTATGTGTAATTAGGATGATTTTATAAGAAAAATCAAATTAAGCGGGTGTCCGATGCTCTAATAACTTGGCAAATTGTCGAAAAATAGATATTATAGAAAAAAAGATCAAAGAAAAGCTGGGAGGAATAATTGTGAAATTACTTGATGAAATACTTACGCATAATGAACAATTTGTAGAAAATAAACAATATGAGAAATATCAAAAGGGTAAATTCCCTAATAAAAAATTAGTCATTATATCTTGTATGGATACTCGATTAGTCGAGCTGCTTCCTAAAGCTATGAATGTTGGAAATGGTGACGCCAAAATCGTCAAAACTGCCGGAGCCATCGTTTCCCACCCGTTCGGAAGCATTATGCGTAGTATCCTTATAGCTGTCCACGAACTTGGGGCGGAGGAAGTATGTGTAGTTGGACATTATGATTGCGGAATGGCCAGTCTTGAAGCGGACGGTACGCTGCAGAAAGTCAAAGAGCGAGGTATTGGTCAGGAAGTAATTGATACCTTGAACTATTCAGGAGTGGATCTTGAAAAATTCCTTCGCGGCTTTAATAATGTAGAAGAAAGCGTGAAAGAGAGTGTAGCAACAGTGAGCAACCATCCTTTGATGCCGAATGAAGTTCCAGTCCATGGATTAGTAATCGACCCAGAAACGGGTAAACTCAGTGAAATTATAAATGGATATAAGTAAAAAGAAGCGTCCAATCAATTACGATTGGACGCTTCTTTTTACTAATAGGCTACCTTGAAAATAAATACTGCGTCTTTGTTTCGAGTTCCAAAATATAATGTTCGTTCGACCTTTATTAAAGTCACTGAATGAACGTTTCTAGTGGTCCTCCACAAGAAAATGAGTGATTTTCCTGAAGTTCCGAAGCTGTCACACATAACGGAAAAAGTTCAAACATTTCAATACTGAATAATCAAGAAAAGGAAGTTTATATGAACTTAGGTAATAAATGATTGTATGTTATTATTCCTAACATTGTGTAAGATTAAACGAAAAACCATGTTAGATTTTCTGACATTTGAACTGACATTCTTGCTTTAATGTTTTATGATGATAATAACAAAAGATAAAAAGGAATGAAGCTCCTGCTTCATAAGTACCTGATAGTCATTCCATTTTAGCATCTGTCCTGTTTTTTTTAGTTTTATTTTCAGTAAAGAGGAGGAACTCTTAAATGGAACATAAGAACTTTCAAGAAGAAGAGAATTACGATTGGATCATGGAAGTCTCCGAGCCCAACCAGTTAAGAAAAGCAGTGAACGACGTAAAACTTTGTTATATAAGAAAGTTGATAGATGCAGGAATTTTATCAGCTTCTGAAGAGCATTCCTGCACACTTACAGTCAGTCAGCTTAAGTCAATGGTCACCCAAAATAAAATTGTGTAAATGTGAAATTCCAGAGGGAGGAGGTATCTAATCCAATTCATACTAACATAGCTGATTAAAGGAGTTTATTATGTCTTCTTACAAGGATAAGAAAGTCATTACGATAGGAATTGTTAATGAAATCACAGGCTTGTCATGCCGCATGATTCGATATTATGAGTCGAGGGGGCTGATTTTCCCTGAAAGAACGGAAAGGGGTACAAGGAAGTACTCATTTTCTGATATAGAATTATTAATGGAAATTGCAAATAAACGGGAAGAAGGCATACAAACCTATGAAATAAAAAAAGAACTTCAAAATGAAAACAAAGACCGAGAAGTCCGGGATCATATGATTCGGGGGCAATTGAATGCTCAATTCAATCTAAAAAAACTATGAAAACATTCGCAATTCGTCGTAGAATTGCGAATGTTATTTTATTTGCCGGCTTTAAATCGGCTTCTCATCTTCACAATTAGAAGTAAACTGGTGAGAATAGCAGCTGTGCTGATAAGAATAACAGAGTAAGTTTGCATATATTCTGAGATTTTCCACCACGATGCGCCGAGTTGAGCTCCGATCAAGATGAGCAAGCTGTTCCACAATAGAGTTCCTAACAAAGTAAAGACAAGAAACTTAGTCATTGGCATACCGGTCACACCGGCCGGAATAGAAATTAAGCTTCTAATGATAGGGATGAGACGGCAGAAAAAGATAGTCCTTCCTCCATATTTTTCAAACCATGTCATGGCCTGGTGAAGGTTTTCCGTCGTCATTCTAAAAAAACTTCCGTATCGATCGATAAAGCTTTCTAATGATCTGATTTCGATGATTTTTCCGATATAATATAGAACGATCGCCCCTGTAATCGAACCTGAGGTAGATAGGGCAATCACTCCCAATACGGTCATGGACGTTTGAGTCGTCATGAAACCACTGAAAGTCAGAATGATTTCAGATGGAATGGGAGGGAATACATTTTCAATTGCTATCAAGATAAAAACACCATAGTATCCATAAAGATCAATGAATTTAATGATCCATTCTTCCACTTTAGAAATCCCTCCGCTAGAAATATAAAACGTATACAACGACGGCCAGCACTATGCGATACACTGCAAAAGGAATCAGCTTAACCCTTTGAATAACACGTAAGAAGAAACGGATAGACAGCAAAGCAAATAGAAAAGCTGTGATAAAACCAATCATAAATAATGGGAGGGCGTGCCATGTGAAATAACTCCAGTTGTTCAATATTGATATAAAACTTGCCCCGAACATGATCGGCACCGCCATTATGAAGGTGAAATCAGCCGCAGCACGATGACTCATGCCCATCAATACCCCACCGGATATCGCGGCCCCTGAGCGCGAGAACCCCGGCCATAAAGAGAAGCTTTGGACAAGTCCTACCGTAAAAGCTTGGCGATAGCTCATATCATCTACTGTATCGGTGAACGGCGTTTTTAAGCTAATCAAATCCGCAACGATCATTAATGCCGCTCCGACTACTAATCCTACAAGAACAGTTGAGGTAGAAAATAGGTAATCATCAATATAATCTTCGAACAATAACCCTAAGATCGTAGCTGGCAGAAGACCCACAATGATATGACTGATTTTCAGTTTATTTTTAATAGCTTGTTTTCTGCCCATTATTGAGCCGAGCATGTCTCTGAACCTGTCCTTGAAAACAATGACAACGGCCGTAATTGAACCGAGCTGGATAAAGACTTTAAAAGTATTAGCCCCATACTCCGTCAAAAAACTTCTCGATTGCAGCCATAGGTCGTCTACGATAATCATATGACCTGTGGAGGAGACTGGAGCAAATTCAGTTAAACCTTCTACCATCCCCAAAATGATCACTTTCACTAATTCAATCATATCCATTTAACTTTCTCCTCAACGATGATGTTGTTATAAAGTGAGCAGGTCTTTCATCTCTTTTGTGTTAACCATTCTCCATGAGAAATCAGGAATATATTGTTCCCAGTTCACTCCGAACACCATTCCCGAAATAACCAGTACACTGAAAAATAAAGTGAATACTGTAAAAATCATAAGGAAACATTCGATCATCTCTTTATTAATGGAATTTATTATTGATTTCATTTTGGTTGTCTACACCCTTTACTATATGTTCTTTATTTTTGGACATGTTAAATAAGCCCTTAAAAAAGGAAATAATGAAATCGTTAATTGGCAGAGAAGTAATTGGAATGATGTTTCATGAAGGTGACCGCGTCAGGAATCAAAGAGATAATTGATGGGAACTGGTTCCTGAGTGAAATGAAGTAAAACTTATAATCATCGGGAGGTAAAATAAGGTAAGTGAAAGAATCTTGTATCTTTCCTTTTTGAGGAGCGGGCGTATTAACAAGAATACTCTCATTAATCGAGGTATGTTGCTTGGAGAAAACATCTTCTAATGATGTACCTTGAAAGTCTAAGGCGGGAATTTGAGCGATAAGGATGCACCAAATAGCCGTCACTAGAACACTTGCGATTCGATGTCTATTCAAAGCAAGCCCGCCTTTACAATTTTTATTTAAGTATACATAATTAGGAAACAGAAAGATATAGGTTGTTACACTCACAAGAATAAAAAGTAAGAATTATTAAGATGTACACTGACATGTTACCTTTTTGGACTCCAACTTAACCCCTTAGACCTTGCTCTTCATCGGCATTTTTCTGCATGTTCAAAATACGTTAAACGATTCCTGTAGTCGTAGGAATCGACTAAGGAACCTTTAAGTAAATATATTCAAAGAAGGTTGTAAGCTTGTCTGGATATCAGGCAAGCCTTTTTGTGTTATTTATAAGAATTACGTGCAACTATTACGTTTTACCTAAAAAAATAAAAGTTGACCAGACTGGTCTAAAAGAATATAATGTAATCGACCAGGTTGGTCTAAAACTTCCAGGTAAGGGGGGAACTCTTTTTTGAAAAAGTTCCAAAACTTAGACAGAGATAAAAAAACTCGGATTTTGAACGCCGCTTTTCAGGAGTTTTCTGAAAAAGGGTTTGAATTGGCTTCGACGAATTCAATTGTTAAAAAAGCAAATATCGGAAAAGGGATGCTGTTTTATTATTTTAAGAATAAAAAAGAACTTTATAACTACCTGATCGATTTTTGTTTTGATATTACGATCGATGAATACCTTCTTAAAATAGATATTGAGCAGAAAGACGTCATTGAACGCTTTAAGCAGGCAGCCATAATTAAAATGGCCGCCTTTGCTGAGTATCCAGATGTATATAATTTTATGGGAACTGTACTTTTAAAGGGAGAGGAGCATATCCCCGATAAGCTCAAACCTAAGTTTAACCGATTACAGGAGCTTGGTTATTCCAGGTTATACGAAAATATAGATTACTCCTTGTTCAGAGATGATATTGAAGTGGATAAAGCATTCCAATTGATCCAGTGGGCGATAGAAGGCTATCAAAATAAATTAAAACAAGAATTGTATGGGAAGAATTTTTCGGAAATAAATTTTGATCCCTACTGGGAAGAATTTTTCGTATATCTTGAAATTTTAAAAACGAGCTTCTATTCAAAAGGAAGGGATGCATAGTATGGCTATCCTGAAAACGAAAAACTTAACAAAAAAATATGGAAACTTCAAAGCTCTGGATGGAATTGACCTGGAAGTGAATGAAGGGGAGATTTACGGATTCATAGGACCAAATGGGGCAGGGAAATCTACCGCGATCCGTGTGTTGCTCGGTATTTTAAAAGCTACTGAAGGAGAAGCTCGAATTTTCGGAAAAGATGCATGGGAGGAAGCGGTTGATATCCATAAGCGAATAGCGTATGTACCTGGAGATGTGAATCTATGGCCCAACTTGACGGGTGGAGAAGTCATCGATCTTTTCATGAAACTTAGGGGAGCAAAACAACAAACCCTTCGGGAAGAGCTGATCCGTAAATTTGATTTCGATCCTTCTAAGAAATGTAGGGCGTATTCAAAGGGGAATCGCCAAAAGGTAGCACTCATAGCTGCATTCGCTTCTGATGCGGATCTTTATATCTTGGATGAACCTACCTCAGGCTTAGATCCTCTTATGGAGCGAGTTTTTCAGGACTGTGTATTAGAAGCAAAGAAAAACGGAAAAAGTGTTTTGCTGTCCAGTCATATTTTATCCGAGGTTGAAAAGCTGTGTGACCAAATCGGAATTATTAGACAGGGGAGGATCATTGAAACCGGTTCACTCAAAGAACTGCGCCATTTGACGAGAACTACTCTCTATATGGAAACGAAAGAGCCAATGAAAGGCTTGAGTGAAGTGAAAGGTGTTCATGACGTCGCTGACAAAGCCGGAGGAGTGTCCTTTCAAGTGGATTCAGAACATATGGATGAAGTTATCCAGTATGCTAGTTCATTCGGAGTCCTAAAGATAGAGAGCGCTCCTCCCACTTTAGAAGATTTATTTATGCGTCATTATGAAGGGACGGAGGCATCCACTCACTTAGGGGGCGGTCAATAATGTCAAGTAAACTTTATGAAAAAACGGGCATATTGTCCACATTCATTCTGCGGCAGGATCGTTTCAAGATTCCTATTTGGCTTATTTCGATCATCGGATTTACGTTACTAGTGGCTTTTTCTTTCACTTCTCTATATTCAAGTGATCAAGAAAGAATGGCTATGGCTGAGACGATGGTCAACCCAGCCATGGTAGCGATGGTGGGAATTGGTTACGGAATAAACAACTATACTTTCGGAGCTATGATGGCGCATCAAATGTTATTGTTGAGTGCAGTTGTTGTAGGTATGATGAGTATTTTAATTGTTGCCCGTCATACTAGGACGGAAGAGGAAGATGGACAAATCGAACTCATTCGCTCCTTACCGACGGGTCGATTGTCCACTTTAGCATCTACATCGCTTGTAATGGTTGGTGTCCATATAGTTTTAGGATTACTGACAGCTACGGGTTTAATTTTTATGAATATAGAAAGTGTAGACGTAGAAGGTTCGCTGCTTTATGGAGCCGTATTAACTGCTACAGGGATCTTTTTCACCTCAGTTACTGCTCTTTTTGCTCAAGTCTCGGAAAGTGGCAGAGGTGTGGCAGGTTTATCGATGAGTGTGCTTGGAGCGGCATACCTCATACGCGCTATAGGAGATGTCAGTAACGAAACATTAGCCTGGTTCTCACCATTGGGGTGGGTAACTCGGACTGAGGTTTATGTATCTGATATCTGGTGGCCTGTTTTTCTGATGGCTGCAGTGGCTGTTGTCATTTTTATTGCTGCTTTCTATTTAAGCTCTATCAGAGATTTACAGTCCGGGTTCCTGCCTACAAGAGCCGGCAAGAGAAACGCTTCCGCCTTTTTACAAAGCCCGTTTGGTCTCGCATTAAGACTTCAGAGAACGGGTATTATCTCTTGGGCGGCAGGAATGTTAATTTTAGGGCTTTCATATGGATCGGTGTTGGGAGATTTGGATTCGTTTTTTGAAAGTAACGACATGATGACGGATCTCCTGCGTCCTGTGGATGGTTTTTCTTTAACAGAACAATTCATAACACTGCTTATGGCTGTTATATCAATGATTTGTACGATTCCCCCGCTGATGGCTGTCTTTAAACTTAAAGGCGAAGAAAATAAGAATAGAGTGGAACACTTGCTGAGCCGTTCGGTATCGCGCTGGCGGCTGATGGGTAGTTACCTTTTAATAGCATTAGTGAACAGTTTTGTAATGCTGTCACTGGCGGCTTTTGGGATGGGAATGGCCGGCTTGGCAGTAATGGAAGACCCGATTGATTTAGCCACATTTTATCAGGCGGGCATCGTTTATTTACCTGCCATGTGGGTCATGATAGGAATGGCAGTTTTCCTTGTAGGTGTTAAGCCCTCTTTAAGCAGCATCGCTTGGTTATATTTAGGATATTCATTTATCACCGTTTATTTAGGAGGGTTGTTTCAGTTTCCTGAGTGGGTGACGAATTTATCCCCTTTTGCTCATATCCCCCAACTGCCTGTAGATGAAATGCAATATACAAATGTATTTATTTTGACTATAGTTGCTGCGTTATTTATGGCAGCAGGATTGCTGTTCTATCGAAAACGGGATATTAAAGGCTAGTATTTGTAACCCTCTGATCCTATTTAAGGAATTAGAGGTTTTTTTTACTATATTTTCTGGTATATGATGTTGGTGATAACGATAACTGGAGATCCAGTCGATCACAGAATCCAAAATATAATTTCACAAAGCCTTACATTAAAGAAGAAGTTGATTAAGAAGGGGAGAAGTAAATGGAAACGGTAAGTCACAACAGTAAAGCCTGGGACAAAAAAGTTGAAGAAGGTGTGACGTACACGAAAGCAGTAAGTGGAGAGGAGGTCGCTGAAAGTAAAAAAGGAAATTGGAGCATATCTGTTACTACAAAAAGAGCGGTACCTCGTGATTGGTTTCCTGACGATTTAAAAGGACTTCGTATCTTATGCCTTGCTTCAGGTGGCGGTCAGCAAGCTCCAATACTCGCCGCTGCAGGTGCTGCGGTGACTGTAGTCGATTTATCTGAGAAACAACTGGAACAAGATCGAATGGTAGCTGAAAGAGAGAATTTAAAAATTGAGACACTGAAGGCTGAGATGTCTGATTTGAGCAAACTAAATGATGAAATGTTCGATATCATTGTTCATCCAGTATCCAACGTGTTTGTAGAAAATGTATTACCAGTGTGGAAAGAAGCTTCACGAGTATTAAAAACTAATGGAACTATGATTGCTGGTTTTACAAATCCTCTTCTTTACTTATTTGATGACGAACAAGAAGAGAAAGGGGTATTAGATGTCAAATACTCGATTCCCTTTTCATCCAAAAATCATCTGTCAAAAGATGCTCTCCTAAAACTAGAAGAAAATAATGAAGCGCTCGAGTTTGGTCATTCTCTTGAAGATCAAATTCAAGGTCAAATAGACGCTGGGTTCGCTCTCACAGGTTTTTATGAAGATGATTTTGGTGGAATTAGATTGATTGACCAATACATCAAGTGCTTTATGGCCACTAAAGCAGTGAAAGTAAAGAATAGTCGTCTCTAACCTTCTCCTATAGAAGAGATGATGCTTTTACGCAGGAGAAACGAATAGACCAATAATTTATTTATTAATCACTGGTCCATCTAAACTTATGTTTCTTAACTTCGAGTGGAATCTCCATATAAAATTCATCTTTTCCAGGATACTTCTCGTTATCGTAGAAATTATAGCCATTCAAATAAGGAGAATAAGTCTTTACATGGATTTTATTTTCTTTCTGCTTCACTTGTAATAAACGTAAATAACCTTGCCCGCCTTCTGGTCCGCTTTGATAATTGGCGAGCATCTGATATATCTTCCGGTCAGGTTTCCCATCTCCATCATCGTCTATGTGATCGACCAAAGTTTCACTGCCATAATAATGCCCGCTTAGTATAGCCGCTACATTTTTATTTGGCCTGATAACTTGATCGTAAACGAGCTGGCCGATCCGGCTTCGTTTACCTGAGCCAGTTAAATAATCATGGAGGCCAATAAAAGCGATGCGGTCCGGGTATTTTTCTACAATCCCTTTCATCCATTCGACCTCCTTCTCGCCAATTCCCCAGCCCATATAAATCATAATAAATTCATTTCCTTTAACATTGATCAAATCGTAATGGCCACGGTTGTCTTTATAAGAATCCCCGTAGTATGAATTACGTTCAAATCGGGCTGAACCAAAATACTTCGAGAATTGAGAATAACCATTGTTATTTGGATCGATGTCATGATTGCCCGCCAGAATCCCGTAAGGCACTTTAGCGCTTTCTAAAACTTTCATATTTTTGTTAGCATGCTGCCATTGCTCTTCATCATTCCAAGTATTTACTATATCTCCAGTATGGAAAACATACGGAATATTAAGTTTTTCTTTATTATTTGCTATCCACTCCACCATATTCAAATATATGTAGGGATAGTTTTTTGCGTAATACTGAGTATCTGTCATCCATACGAGTGTGTAGTCATATGGCGATTTTTTATTTTTATCTTCAGTAGATTTTTGAGAATGGGCAGGTAAAGAAGGAAAGTCTTTGGTATCAGCGCTTACCTGCGGAATATGGATCGTAAAAATAATCGTACATAGAATAACTGCCAATGCATTTCGGATGTTGTGCCCCATGATATCCTCCTGTTTCTAAGTGAGCTTTCCATTACGCCGCTTACTAATAAGGGTTGCGTGATGTAAGTAAAAAGTCGCAAATCCCTTAATTCCTTAACATGTAGTTTATCTTTGCGGTGAGTTAATTATGCGAAGAAGAATTGGAATTTACTTCATCTCTAGCATGATATTTCAAACATGTCTTCTCGAAATGACGGACTAGATTCAGTTATCTTTCAGAGGAGATATTGTAAAAGGATTAAATTAACAATACCTTTTTAAAAAAATTGTTGACTTAAACTATTTTTAAGACCAAATGTTTTAACCCTGAATATGAAAGCAATCCGATTAAACCTTTTTTGCTCAGTTTTTACCGTTTAGATCCAATTTTGTGTGCATCGCACAATAGGGACGTCATATATTTGTGAATTGGACACGTTGTCATTATGCGGCAATAATCGTTATAATTTTCTTAATAGATTTAATTCTATGAATTCCATCATAAATCCACATGGTTTAAATATTAGTATGGAAGAAAGGGTGTGGTGATCTTGGAAGCCATAAGTAAGAATTTTTTCTTATTCCTTTCCAATAACAAGTTGTTAGATCGCTTAGCTAAGCGGTATGGAACTAGATTTGGGGCTGACAAGATTGTAGGGGGAGAAACATTTTCCCAGGCAATACCGTTAATTAAAGAGTTAAACCATGATGGTTTACAAGTGACCGTTGACCATTTAGGAGAATTTGTGAATTCAAAAAAAGAAGCGAGGGAGAGAGCGAAAGAATGTGTCTATACGATTCAGGCCATCGCCTCGCATCAATTGAATTCAGAAGTTTCTCTAAAGTTGACTTCTCTAGGCTTGGACATTAGTGAAGATTTGGTCATGGAAAATATGAGGCTGATTTTACAAGTAGCCGAACAGCATGGAGTTACAGTTACCATTGATATGGAAGATTCCTCTAGGTGTGGAGCTACACTTGATATATATAAGACACTGAAAGAGGAGTATGAAAATCTTGGAACAGTGATTCAGTCGTATCTGTTTCGTTCAGATGAAGACTTAGATGCTTTAGATGAAACTAATCCCTATTTAAGACTTGTCAAGGGAGCTTACAAAGAATCTGGCAAAGTCGCATATTCCGAAAAATCTATGGTGGATGAAAACTTAAAGCGTTTAATAAAGAAAAATTTATTAAACGGCCACTATACTGCAGTAGGAAGTCATGACGATGCTATGATTGAGTACACAAAGAATCTAGCAGAAGAACAAGGGATTTCCAAAGACCAATATGAATTCCAAATGCTCTATGGTATGAGGAATGAAACGCAGAAAAAGTTAGTCCAGGAGGGATATACCGTTCGAGTATATTTACCTTATGGAGAAGATTGGTATGGGTATTTCATGAGGCGTATGGCCGAGAGACCTGCCAATGTGGCTTTTGCGGTTAAAGGAATTTTAAAAAAATAAATCATTTCGAAAGGGGAATTTTACTATGGTAACAGCTTACAAACACGAACCATTCACAGATTTTACAATCGAGGAAAACAAAAAGGCATTTGAGGATGCATTGAAAAAAGTAAAACAGGAATTAGGACAGAAACATGATTTATTAGTTGACGGTCAAAGAATTAGAACGGACCAGGAGATTGTTTCAACTAACCCTGCGAATACGAAAGAGATTGTTGGTACGGTTTCCAAAGCTAATCAGGAAATTGCTGAGAAAGCTGTAGAAGCAGCAGCGACTGCTTTTGAAGATTGGAGAAAGTGGGATGAACGTGCACGTGCTGAACTTCTTTTTAGAGCAGCAAGCATCATCCGCCGAAGAAAACATGAATTCTCAGCTTATCTAGTGTATGAAGTTGGAAAGCCATGGAAAGAAGCCGATGCTGATACCGCTGAAGCGATCGATTTCCTTGAATATTATGGTCGCCAAATGATCGAGCTGAAAGATGGTAAACCAATCGAAAGTCGTCCTGGTGAACAAAACCGCTATATTTATACTTCTACAGGGGTAGCTGTAGTCATTCCTCCTTGGAACTTAGCTTTCGCGATTATGGCTGGTACGGCTGTAGCTCCACTTGTAACAGGAAGTACTGTTGTGCTGAAACCTGCAAGTAACAGCCCGGTTATCGCTGCTAAATTTGTGGAAGTGCTTGAAGAAGCAGGACTTCCTAAAGGCGTACTGAATTTCGTGCCTGGCAGCGGTGGTGAAGTGGGGGATTATTTAGTCGATCACCCTAAGACTGCATTGATATCCTTCACAGGTTCTCGTGATGTTGGTACTCGCATCATGCAGAAGGCAGCTGAAGTGAAAGAGGGGCAGAAGCACCTTAAACAAGTAATTGCTGAAATGGGCGGTAAAGATACTGTGGTTGTCGACAGCAATGCCAACCTTGAGACAGCTGCAGAAGCGATTGTCGTCTCAGCATTCGGTTTCTCCGGACAAAAATGTTCTTCAGGTTCAAGAGCAGTAGTTCATGAAGATGTGTACGATGAATTGCTTCAAATGGTAAAAGAGCGTACTGAAAAATTAACGGTAGGCAACGCATCTGAAGAAAACGTATATATGGGACCTGTAGTTGATCAGGGTGCTTTTGATAAGGTTATGAGCTACATTGAAATAGGGAAAGAGGAAGGGCGTCTAGTAACAGGTGGTAAAGGTGACGATTCCAAAGGGTATTTCATCGAACCAACTGTATTCGCGGACCTTGCTCCTGACGCCCGTATGCAGCAAGAAGAGATTTTCGGACCAGTCGTTTGTTTCACAAAAGCGAGAAACTTTGATGAAGCGATCGATATTGCCAATAATACTGAGTATGGCTTAACAGGTGCTGTCATCTCTGATAACCGCGACCATTTAGAAAAAGCGAAGAGAGATTTCCATGTAGGAAACCTTTACTTCAACCGTAATTGCACGGGCGCAATTGTAGGATACCAGCCATTTGGCGGCTTTAAAATGTCCGGTACGGACTCTAAAGCTGGCGGGCCAGATTATCTTGCCCTGCACATGCAAGCCAAAACAATCTCTGAAAAATATTAAAGTTAAATAATTGATGCTAAGAAGCCCTCATTTTTGAGGGCTTTTTTTTCGTTTTTCTTTTTCTTTGTACAAGAACTCGCTATAATAGTGGAAGACTAGTCCATTAATTTATTCAAGGTCAGGTTATCATTCCTTGTTGTTTTAATAATAAGCTGTTGATTTTCATAAAGAGAATCGTTGCTTTTATTAGAGATGAATAGGGGTTGGAAGGAGCCTTTAATAAGTGAGTGCTTGGAAAGGTAAGGATTTATATGGAAGTAAAGGATTTGATCCTCCAAGTAGAGGATATTCATAAGGCAACCGAATTAATCAGTTCCGCTCTAGGAAAACCCGTAATAATCGAAAATAAAAATTTTGAACTGATTTCCTATAGTTCATCCTTTGATGAATTCGATCTTACGCAGCAAAAAACGATTTTATCAAAAAAATGTCCGATTTTTATAATCGACCGTCTAAAAAAAGAAGGGATTGTGCAGCGTCTTGAAAAACGCCCCGACCCAATCCGCATTCAGCCAATCGAAGAGTTCGGCTTCCATCAGCGAATCGTCATTTCTGCAAAACACTTGGGCCACACAATGGGGTACATTTGGGTTCAGGAATCTGATGAGCTTCTAACTAGTGAGGAACTGGTTTTATTAGAAGAGATCACTCCTCATTTGGGTAAACTCATCTATGACGTATATGCCAGAGTGAATGCAAAAGAAGGACGCAGGGAAGAGCTGCTTTGGAAACTGCTTCATCATGAGTACGGCAGTGAAAGTCAGATACGTCATGATGCTTCATTAGCCAAACTCACTCTCCCGGAACGTTTTTCTGTTATGGTATTTTCAGTCACGACCCCTCAGCATAAATACTTATTAGATTACTTGGAGAAAGTGGTACAAAGCCATAAGAAGTCCGTGCATTATTTAAAAACGGAATTCCAAATGATCCTTGTCATTCACGGGGATGCCGAGAGTGAATTTTCATCAAGAAATTTAAGCAGAATCATCATTGATGATGTTAAATATGAAACAGGGGAAGAGGAGTTCTATTATTTTCTGATCGGCGTAGGGAAAGAGTATACAACCCTTTACTATTTAAGGAAAAGTTTTCTTGAAGCCCTGGAAGTCATTGAAACAGCTAACTTTATCACACCGCGCCCTGAGTCAATGCCGAGAGAATTCGCAAAACTCGGTATTTATCGATATTTGGCTGCTTTGTATGAAAAAAACAGCTCTGAAGATTATTATAGTGAAGACTTATTGAAATTAATTATGAATGATACTGATAAACAGACGAATTTGCTTCGGACCTTGGAAGTGTATCTGGCCAATAATGGGAAAGCGAAACAGACAGCGAATGAACTGTTCATTCATCCGAACACGCTCAACTACCGAATTAAGCAAATTCAAGAGCTGACGAATATTGATTTCAATGATTTCAATATGAAGAGTTATTTATATACGGAATTGCTTCTCTTAAATAACGTAGAGGCTTACTATCAACGTTATAAAGAAGCAATCAGTCATATTTAAAAAAGTCGTCTTGTTGTAGAGACGATTTTTTATGTTTTCAGATAAGTTTCTACAAATCTATTAAGAAGTATTTTCTTTTTAAGACAAAATGTTACACTATAACTAATTCTTTTTTAGGGGGTACAATTACATATGAATGTTGCAAGTGTGCTTATCATTATCATTCCCATTCTAGTGGTAGCTGCTATTGCTGCCGTGGTTGGATTCTTTTGGCTGAAACTGAGGTATCGAACGGCCAAGTCCAACGAAGCTTTAATTATTACTGGCCCGAAACTTGGTGATCCGGACAAAGAAACGAACATTTTTACAGATGATGAAGGTCGTTCTATGAAGATAATTCGAGGCGGCGGATACCGGTTAAAGATGTTCCAGACTTCGACTCCAGTGAATTTAACGAGTTTTCAGCTTAAGCTAGAAACTCCTAAGGTATACACGAACGGAGGAGTTCCAATTGTAGCAGATGCCGTTGCCATGATTAAAGTAGCGGACAGCTTAAAAGGTATAGCCAATTATGCTGAGCAATTTTTAGGGAAAGAACAAGATGAAATCGAACAAGAAATTGTTGAGGTACTAGGCAGTAATCTACGCGCTATTCTTTCTAAAATGACTGTAGAAGGAATTAATGAGGACCGAGAAAGTTTCAATGAGCAAGTGACTAATATTGCGCAGCGCCAGTTAGATGAGATGGGTTTTAAAATTACATCACTAGGCTTAACTGATTTGCGCGATGCAGATAAAGATAATGGATACTTAGAAAACCTTGGCCGCCCGCGTATTGCTGAAGTTCGTAAACAGGCAGAAATAGCCGAAGCTAACAGTCAACGTGAAACTCGTATGCATGTGGCTCGTACGGATCAGGAAGCTAAAGAAGAGGAATACAAGCGGGAAAGTGCCATTGCACAGTCAAGAAAAGAGAAAGATATTAAAGATGCGGCGTTCAAAGAAGAAACAGAACGAGCGCGTGCGCAGACTGAACAATCCTATGAATTGGAACGTACAAAACTTGCCAAAGAAGTTCAGGAGGAAGACTTACAGATCAAGCGTCGCGCAAAAGAAGAAGAGTTGGACTTAAAGCATATCGAACGAGAACGCTTAGTTAAACTTGAAGATGAAGAAGCAAAAGTAAGGAAAGCAAAAGCGGATGCTCAAGCCTACGAAACAACGAAACATGCGGAAGCAGAAGCCCGGAAATCCTCTATCGCAGGGGAAGCACAGGCTAGAATCAAGAAAGAAGAAGGACTTGCTGATGCTGAAGTCATTCGTGAAAAAGGTCGAGCGGAAGCAGAATCTCGTCGTCTGATCGCTGAAGCGATGGAAAAACACGGGGACGTAATTATCGTAGAAAAAATGATCGAAATGCTTCCATTATTTGCTGAAAAAATTGCTGCGCCGTTGAACAATATCGATTCAGTGAAAATCATCGATTCAGGAAATGGTCAGGGTGTACCTTCTTTCGGAAAAAGCGTGACGCAAACGATGATGGATATGCATGAGCCGCTTAAAGAATTAACAGGTTTTGATGTGACGAACATGCTTTCTTCTATAGGAAAAGAAAAAAACAAAGAAGTTAAAGCTGAAGAAGATAAGTATAGTTATGCTGATGAAAAACAGTAAAACCCAGGTACTTTAAGGTAAGCAGTGTTATTTCTGTATTAAGGCATACGAATCAGCAGACCAAATCGCAAAGGATTTGGTCTGCTGTTTTTTCTTTGTATATCAACGATTATTGGGAATTACTAATCGGATTAACATATAAAGTCGCAATCTTATAGTGTAATTAAAAATAGCTGTTGTAAACGTGCTTATTTTTTAGTTGTTTTTATAGAGCAAGTATGTTGTGAAATTTGTTAGGGTTAGTCTTGAACAAACGGGCAAGGTAGTTTAAGACTTGGATTCCACACATTGGGTGAGGGGATCAGGGCGGCGGGGAATGGTTCGCTTTCCGTGGGAGCGCGATGAGCTTCCCACAGGAGTCTTCACCATTCCCCGCCGCCCTTCACTATATATGCGCTTCTCGACATCCACATCATAAGAAAATTCTTAGACCTTCTATTCCATGCTCAACTCAACAAATAGTAACCGAGGGGACTTCCTCCACTTTTTTTCGATAAGGAAACATCGTACTTCTTCGTTCCTCGTGTTTCTTTTATCTTCAAAAGCCCAGTCCAGTCCAATACGCCGCTGACCAAAGCGCTTCCGCATTCAAAGCTAGGAGTCTCGCCCATTCATAAAACCACCTCATATAAATGTGAGAGACGGAACTTAGAAATTAGTTCTCATGTACCAACATTCGGAGAAATTAAATAAGTAAGCTACCTGAACAATTGGCATAGACCACTGGAGTGCTATCAAGCTTCAGCGCTTTTTTACTTAAGAATTCAAGCAGCTTCTCAAACACCCCATGCAAAGTAAATGGAAAAAACTTTTATCAAGAAGCAGCGTCTTCTATAGGACTGTCTGGTGAGAATTTTGCGCTCTACAGCAAAGTTTTCAACATGGCAGCATGTTAGCTAATCACCATAAGAACATCAATCTTCGCCTTTTCTTGAAGCGGTTTCGATATACTTATTAGGCAAAGGGGCGGAGGGAAACGGTGAGACTCCTGGGGGAGGCTCAGCGCCCGCCCCGCGGAAAGCGATCCGTTTCCCGGAGTCCTAAATTCTCATTATGTCTCGAAACTGAGTCTTCCACCATACGAGGGAGCTTTAGTTTTATTAAGACAATTTTATAGCGTTAAACACACTTCTTTTTCAGAATTTAGCTGTTTTTTCACATTTGATCCCAAGTATAGTAACTACCTGACATTCCCAGAATGGCTTTTTACTAAATAATGAAACTTTTATGTACCTTTACTCGTAAAGTTATAACATACTTACGAGGAGGAAGAAATCTGAATGGTAACAGAAAAATTGGAAAAATATATAGACATTTTTAATGTAATGAATGATGAAATTAAGTGGTGCGATAAAAAGATCCTCATGATGGCATCATCCGTTTACGTCATCAAAGAGAGAGCGTTCAATATAAATGAGTTCGTAGAACTAAGTGAACACATTAAAACAAATGCAGGAATGTTCTCGCCCTTGAATTCGAATTTGCGATTCTCTGTGGCTTCCATGCTTGACACACGTTTTGAGCAGCCGAAAGAAGTAGTCCAAATATTGAACGCATATTATGATAAATTGGTCGAAGGCGGTTTTAAGAGAGGGAATTTTACTTACATTGCCGCGCTCGCCATGATGACAGATAATGTGGAAACGTCACATATAGAAAATAAAATCGATCGAGCACTATATATATATAAATCTATGCGCCAGGAACACCCTTTCATAACGACGAACGAGGATTATCCATTGGCTGTGCTTTTGTCCGAAAGAGAAGGTGCAGTTAAAGATGTAATTGCCAGGATAGAATATTTTTATAAAGAACTCCATACATCGAAATTCAGGAAAGGGAATGACCTTCAATTTCTCAGCCATATTCTTTCGTTAAGCAAAGAGGAAGAGCCGGAAGTATACATCAAAAGATCTATAGAGGTTTTAGAGTCATTAAAGCGCGCTTCTATTAAACCTAAACCTATACATTATCCAGAAGTCGGTCTTCTTTCTCTAATCGAGCATACGGACATAGAACTTGAGAATACAAAACAATTAAAACTGAAACTTGATAATCAGCGGCACTTTAAATGGCAAAGAGAGCTCAATTTTAAAGTAGCTGTGAATCTTGCTGTAAGTGAAAGTCTGAAAGGAAGCAGTCTAGTTGAAACGGGGATGTTGACTACAATGGAAGCTATTATGCAAGCACAGCAGACTGCTATGATTACAGGGATCACGGCTGCTACTGCAGTGTCTGCTTCAAATAATGGATAAAGAATAGAAGAGAAAACTTTTTCAGGGAAAATGTACTGTAACAAAAGAATACCTTTATTATGGAACATTGCCGACTATTTTGAGTTTAGAGAAGGAGCTGGTATTTATGAACCCGATAGATAATATATTGAAAGAGCAGCCACTAGTTGTACTTGATGGAGCACTAGCATCGGAGCTCGAAGCTATAGGCTGCAATCTTAACGACGATTTATGGTCAGCACAGATCATGATAGAGCAGCCAGAGTCAATCAAGCAGATTCACTTGAAGTATTTTAAAGCAGGAGCAGATGTTGCCATTACCGCAAGTTATCAAGCATCGGTAGAAGGATTCATGAATCGAGGATTGACTGAAAGAGAAAGCATAGAACTTATAAAGAAATCGGTCTATTTGGCAGCAGAAGCGAGAGATGAGTTTTGGGAAGAAGCCGGAAACCGATTGAATCGTTCAAAACCGCTTGTAGCAGCTTCTGTAGGGCCTTATGGTGCGGTTTTAGCTGATGGTTCAGAATATAGTGGGAATTACACGATTAGTGAAGAAGGTTTAAAGGATTTTCATCGCCCACGCATGAAAGCACTGGTAGAAGCAGGGGCCGACGTTATCGCATGCGAAACACTTCCCAGCTTTAGTGAAGCAAAAGTATTAGTGAGTTTACTTAAAGAATTCCCGCAAGTCTATGCTTGGATGAGTTTCAGTGCAAAGGATCATTTTCACATTAGTGAAGGACATAGTATTGCTGACTGTGCGAAATGGTTAGATTCTTGCAGTCAGATAGCGGCAATTGGGGTAAATTGTACAAAACCGCAATACATTAGCTCACTCGTTCAACAAATTTCTGAAAATACTTCTAAACCAATTCTTATCTACCCTAATTCAGGCGAGGAGTATGTAGCGCAGACAAATTCATGGAAGGGTGAAGCGGACGACCTATCGATTGCGACCTATACAGAAAAATGGTTTGAAACGGGAGCACGTTTAATAGGGGGGTGCTGCAGGACTACACCGTACGATATTCAAATCATGTCAGATTATAAGCATAAGATGTGTCAAGAAGAATAGCGGGGAATGCGGTGTGGGAAGATGAAGGTGTTATTCAAAACGTACTTTTCTCGCAGTAGTGCTGAGTGACGCTTACCAAAAAATATAATCGAATAAATGATAACAGCGAGCAGAAAGTTTTTAATTTTTCTGCTCGCTGTATGTTTTTAATTTATTCTTTGATCAGGAGTTTGTGCGTAACTGTTCGTCATTTGAGTCAAATCCTGTGCAGCCAGCTGAGGAACCTGATAGTACCCTCGCTTATTTTGATACAGGAAGATTTCATAGCTCATTTCAATTAAGTTCGGAACACTATCTCCGACCACTCTGCGAATGACAGGGTTGGTCATTTCAAGAGCCGTCATCGACATGAGGCCTGCTAATCCTTTTGTTTGACCTAGCATATAAGCTGACAGCCCTTGATCCGTTAAATCGTTAACGGATTGGTTCGGTTTCTTCGGCTGGCCAGGTTTCATTCCGTAGACGACATCGTTATTTTGACTCATGTTGTAGATGTGAGTAGACTGCGACGGTTTTTGTCCAGTCTGTAAACACTCGACCATAATGTTATAAAGTTGAGTAAGAAATTCCGTTTGATTCGTTAATATCTTTTTTAATTCAGCATCTTGAATATGCTGTTCGTACATTTGATACTGGTCTAATACACTAATTGTGGAAGCAATGACTTCGTGAGCATCAAATAATTCGTGACCTCCGTGGCTGACCATAGGAGCCATATTATTTGAAGCTTGTGTTCCATTTGTTTGTGGCTGTTGATCCATGTTAATCCCTCCAATGATATATTCTTGTCTAGTCTGTTGTTTTCAGGAGAAATTATGTACAAGTTATGGAAGATAAAAAGAACCTGGCAATTTTGCCAGGTTCCATAGATCAACCAGTGTTTCGCAGGCCAGCCGCTATTCCACTGATGGTGAGTAATACTTCAGTTAATAAGTCATCATTGGTGCCTGTTTCATCAAGCAAACGCAGTTCTTTGATCAATTCCACTTGCAGGAAGTTCAAAGGATCGACGTATGGGTTACGGAGGCGTACTGATTCCTGAATGGTCGGCTGGTGATCCAGCAGCTCTTCATCTCCTGTAATCTTAAGCAAGATGTCTTTTGTTTTATCATATTCTTCGACAATATTATTGAAGATCCGCTCGCCCATTTCAGCATCATTTGCCAGCGTGGTATATTCTTTAGCAGTTTGAATATCTGCCTTAGTCAGAGCCATTTGAAGATTATCAACCGTTGATCGGAAGAAAGGCCACTTCTCATACATTTGCTGTAAATGGGATAAGTTTTCATCGCTTCGGTCGGCATATTCTGCTAGACCTGTTCCAGATGCATACCATGCAGGTATCAATTGCCTGTTTTGTGTCCAGGCGAACACCCATGGAATGGCTCGCAAGTTCTCAAATTTGGTACTGTCTTTTCGCTTCATAGGGCGTGAACCGATATTGAGTTCGCTGATCTCTTGCAGAGGAGTGACTTCATTGAAATAAGTGAGAAAATCTTGGTCTTTAAACACTAATGATTGGTATTTCTCCAACGAAACATTAGCCGCTTCCTCCATAATTTCTTCCCAATTTTCCTCCGAACGATTGGTCTGCTCCGTTTCTTTAGAAATATGCGCCGCACCTTCAAGCAGTGTTGAAACACCTTGTTCTAAGCTGCGATAAGCAATGTCCGTAAGAAGGTAACGGGAGGACAAAACTTCTCCTTGTTCAGTAATTTTGACACCGTCTCCAAGCGTTTCAACAGGCTGGGAAGCGATGCTGCGATTCAATGGGCCGCCGCCTCTGCCAAGGGAGCCGCCGCGTCCATGGAAGAATTTAAGACTTACGTTGTACTCTTTAGCCATTTCGTGTATTTCCTGCTGAGCCTTATACAATCTCCAGTTAGCTGTCAGTGTACCTCCATCTTTACTTCCGTCAGAATATCCCAGCATGATTTCCTGATTGTTATTACGGTGATTCAAATGTTTATGGTAAACATCCATATTAAACAGCTTTTCAAGTATGGAAGGTCCTGCTTTTAAATCTTCGACTGTTTCAAGCAGTGGAGCCACATCTAAATTGCTTTCCACCGTCCCATCAGCATGTAGTCGATAAATGCCTGCTTCTTTAGCTAACACGAGTACTTCAAGCAGGTCACTTGCCGATTCGGTCATACTAATTAAATAAACTTGGATAGATCGCTTACCGAATTCTCTATGAGCTTCGCGAATCAATTGGAAAACTTTAAGCATCTCCTGTGTCTCTTCTGTATAATCTTCATTCAGTAGTGAGATTGGACGCGGGTCTTTCAACACTTCCTCAAGAAGATGAACTTTTTCTTCCTCTGGAAGGTCTGAGTAATTTTCAGTGATGTCCACCTTTTTCAATAACTCGGAAATTGCTGCTTCATGCTCGCCACTATGATTTCTGATATCCAGGGTAGCTAAATGGAAGCCGAAGAGATTCACTTGACGTACAAACTTTTTCATCATTTTCAAATCCCTTTTAGCTGGGTGATGCGCTTGTACATTTTTCTGAATGTGAGTAATATCTTCAAGCAGATCATCAGCTGAAGGGTATCCTATGTCTGATTGACCTATCTGGCGAAGCCGTTCCAAAACGATGGCGAACTTACGTCGATAAATCTCAGCCTCTACCCGCCATCTTTTATTTTCTGGAATCGTTTTCTCTTCTTTTTCAACGGCCTTGATGAAATCTTCTCCTACATTGACGCGGGTAGTGGAGTGACTGAACCGCTTCATCAATTCTACGAGCACTTCTTCATATTTCTTCAATACGATCTCCCGCTGTTTCTTTAAAGTAGACCAAGTAATCTCAGGTGTCACATTCGGATTTCCGTCACGGTCTCCACCTATCCAGGAACCGAAATGCAAGAAGTTGGGCACCGACCATTCTTCGTCAGGGTAAGTTTCATCAAGACGATTCTCTAATTCTTGATGTATATCAGGCAGGACATCAAATAGGGTCTGATCGAAATAATACAATCCATTTCGAACTTCATCCATTACCGTTGGTTTACGGTGACGAAGTTCGTCTGTCTGCCACAGGACTGTAATTTCGTTAAAAAGACTCTCTTCTATATTTTCTCTTTCGTTTGCTGTGAGATTGTTTTGGTCCAATTTAATAAGTATATTAGCGATCCGCTTTTGAATTTCAAGAACTGTTCTTTTTGTTGCTTCTGTAGGGTGGGCAGTGATGATTAACTCTAAAGAAAGATCATTCAATACATTTTGTATCACATCTTTTTCAATATTGTTCTCTTTAAGATTCAAAACAGCGCTTTCCAATGAATAAGGCTGGACGCCATGGTCATCTCTCAGCTGATATTCTCTGCGGCGTCTAATCCTATGGTTTTGTTCAGCGATGTTAACGAGATGAAAATAAATTGAAAAAGCACGGATAACTTGGGAACGCAAAGGGGGTTGAAGGTTCTGAATTTCTTCTTTTAATAAGTTGTAAGTATGAGCTTCTTGATTTTTTCTGAGATCTTTAGTTAATTTACGTATTGTTTCGACTTTATTAAGTAACTGGTCTCCACCGTGGTGGACGAGAATTTCCCCGAGCATATTGCCGAGTAAATTGACATCGTGCCTGAGGGGAGTTGTATGGTCGTTGGTTTGATTTTGTAAAGTCATACTTTCACCATCCTGTAAAGTCTTTGAATTTAAGCGAGGTAAGACCATCGCTCATATTTTAATTATGTTATCAGAATATTTTTTATAGTCAAATGTAATAGGGTTACGAGACAAGCGATAGCACATTTAATCCTTACATTTCTTCCATATCTCAATGTTGTAGTTTTTCATATTAGCTACCTCAACTTAAAGGCTTGTTATCGAGATATCATGGAAGTTTCCGTTACTAAGTATAGAGCTTGATGGTCCGGGAAATCACTTGCTTTCCATGTGCATAGAGGCTGGTTTGAACAGCCGGGGATAAAGAAAATCCAGAACATAGTGATCCGACGTTGACTTACAAATTTCGTTAGTCGCTAAGCTCTATAGCCGGGAAAAGCTCGAAATTCTATTCGCATATCAATGATAGGGTAGTTCCTTCTTTCCACTTCCTAACCACCCAGGAACCTTCATACGGTATCGATCCATTACGAAAAATCAGCAGCAACTAGTGTATGTCCTTATCCATGATTCATGTATTCACTCACTACGAAAGCCAAGTCATCGTTTCCAAAAAGTGATAATACGGTCAGCAGTGTCTCATTGGAAATCTCATCCGATTGTTCTCTAGGCACGGTGTGTTCCACTGCTTCTACTAATGTAGAGTTGTTTGGTTGGAAAGGATAGGCTTTTTGATACAGTTTATTAGGATCAAGGTCGTGGTTGATGCACCACTGTGCAAATATGAGAACCATCGTTTGTTCATCCTGTTGATATTTTTTTATAATTTCTTCTTCTATTTGTTTACGATTCATAAGAATACCCCTTTTTTTGATGGTTTAATCCATTATATCGGGTAACGGATAGACATTTCTATTATAAAACCTCTCCAAACTGACTGAGAAGCATGCTTCATGGTAAAATGAGATTGTAAGTAAGCCATCTTCGTCTGAAAGAAGGGGGATTCATATGAATAAAATTTTGTTAGCTTCCATTGTCATTGGGGCATTAGCCGTTTTTGTGGGACCGAGCGTTATAGACCGGATAGCAGGAAGCGAGCAAGCTTCTAGTGATGAAAAAGTAGATGCCAAAGACAAGCTTTATAGTGATGAAGAATTGAAGCAGAAGTTAACGGATATCCAATATGAAGTTACACAGGAAGACGGTACGGAAAAAGCTTATGATAATGAGTATTGGGACTTGAAAGATGAAGGTATTTACGTAGACATCGTTTCTGGAGAACCATTGTTCAGTTCAAAAGATAAATATGATTCAGGAACAGGATGGCCGAGCTTTACGAAACCGTTATCTAAAGAAAACATTGTAGAAAAAGATGATCCAGGTATATTCGGGATGAGAACGGAAATTAGAAGTAAAGAAGCTGATTCGCACCTAGGCCACGTGTTCTCAGATGGCCCTGAGCCGACAGGCCTGCGTTACTGCATGAACTCTGCGGCTCTTCAGTTCATTCCTGTTGAAGATTTAGAGGAAGAAGGGTATGAAGAATTTAAAGACGAATTCCTTTAGGGAATTCATAGCGAGACAGGCTGCCGACAACATGCAATTCGACAGCCTGATTTTTTGTTTAAGAGAAGTAGAAGTAAGACTTTTTCATTTGGCTATGTTAAAGGTGGTTGTTGATATTTATAAGTGAGTTATTCAACAATATGGCAGGATACTTGAAGACTTGAGTTCGAGACATTGGGGGGATCAGGGCGGCGGGGAAAGGCTCGCTTTCCGTGGGAGCGCGGTGAGCTTCCTCGGACGTCTGTACTGACCCCCGAAAATTGGACACGCCTATGTTATTAAGCAGCTTCTTCCAGCTTTTTTCGATAAAGTACAGGACTCGTTTTAAGGCGGGCTTTCATTCGTTCATTGTTGTAGTAGTCTATATAC
>NZ_JAIZEN010000028.1 GCF_024189295.1 Halobacillus sp. A1 | reverse complement strand
TGAAGGAATAAGAGGACAAAACCCTCTTACTTACAACCAAAGAAGCCGCGTTGGACGATAAAATAGTCCAACGCGGCTTCCTTTTTTGATATATAACTCAAAAAGTTAGCAGTTCTTCAGTGGCCTCCATTTTGAGGCTGCTTTTTTATTTGCTATATTATCGGATACGCAGTTCACTGTCTGCATCAAAGAAATGAACTTTGTTCATATCAATGGCAAGCTCAATTTTATCTCCACCGTTCACATCAGAACGGGAATCAACACGAGCGATAAATTCTTGATCATGAATGCGGGAGTAAAGGTAGGATTCGGCACCCATCAATTCAGCAACTTCAATATCTGCTTTGATTTTCTTATCAGGATTGGCATCAATAAATAACTGCTCATCATGCATATCTTCTGGACGCACTCCAAGAATCACGTCTTTCCCGATATAATTTTGGTCACGAAGTGTTTTCAGTTTACCTTCAGGGATGGCGATATTGACGTCTCCGCCTAAGTTAACATGTCCTTCACTTAATGTGCCGTTAAAGAAGTTCATAGCAGGAGAACCAATGAATCCGCCTACAAATACGTTCTCTGGTTTATCGTAAACCTCTTTTGGAGCGCCAACTTGTTGAATGAGTCCATCTTTCATGACAACAAGACGAGTGGCCATGGTCATCGCTTCTGTTTGGTCGTGTGTTACATAAATGGTTGTTGTCTGCAGGCGCTGGTGAAGCTTTTGAATTTCAGCACGCATTTGCACACGTAGTTTGGCATCCAAGTTGGATAGAGGCTCATCCATCAAGAATACTTTCGCATCACGAACGATGGCGCGGCCTAGAGCAACACGCTGACGCTGACCACCTGATAGCGCTTTCGGTTTACGGTCTAATAAAGCTTCCAAACCAAGAATATTCGCTGCATTGTTTACACGCTGTTCAATTTCTTTTTTATCCATTTTGCGCAGCTTCAGTCCAAATGCCATATTATCGTAGACATTCATATGTGGGTATAGTGCGTAGTTCTGGAACACCATCGCTATATCACGGTCTTTAGGAGCTACATCGTTCATTCTTTTTTCATCAATCATAAAATCTCCACCCGAGATTTCTTCCAATCCAGCAATCATTCTAAGGGTGGTGGACTTTCCGCAACCAGAGGGACCTACAAAGACAACAAATTCTTTGTCTCCGATATGTAAATTGAAATCTTCAACCGCCTTCACCTTTTTATCATATACTTTTTCAATATTATTTAGCTTTAGCTCTGCCATTTAAAATTCCTCCTCGTGTGAAATCGCTTTCTTTTGTATGTTTATAGTGTAGCGAAGTTATGGAGGCTGGTAAATGGACAAAGTGCACAAAGAACCAAATTGGCTTTTGTGCACTGTGATTACGGGTTCAAGTAGATCAGCAATAAGTAGACGATAGCCGCCTTTTCAAATTGCTTGATATCAACACCAGTTTTATCGATGAATTTATCTACACGATATTGCAGTGAGTTACGATGCATAAACAAAAGCTTGGCAGCGAGCGAGGTATTGGAACCAGACTCAAGAAATACTCTAATGGTCCGAAGCAGTTCAATGTCCTCTTCCGCTTCGGATAAAATAGAATGCTGAAGTGATGCAAGGTCCTCTGCTGGGATTGCGTCAATAAACAAGTAGGGGGTGACATCATGGAAGTGAACTACTTCAGCTGGCTGATATTTTTTTGAAAGAACAGAACAACGACTAGCCCATTGAAATGCCCTGCGATATTGATTTATATCGTAGACCTCATCGCTGATGTAAAATTGAAGCTTTGTATAAAAATCACTCATTAAGATGTCGATCACCATTTCAAAAGAAATCGGCTCCTGGTCTTTCTTAAAGAATTCTTCGATAATGAAGCCTTCCTGACTGTTTTGCCATATTAGGGGCATTTCTTCAGGAAAGAGAGCTTGAAGGGCCTCTTGGAAATCGTCCGTGTCTAAACTTTGATCAGCTAGAGAAAAGAATACATAACGAATTTTATAAGGAATACTAGGTAAAATGAGATCCTCTGTATTACCTTCAAGATACTCTTTCCACACGCGTTCCTGATGAGAGAGTTTAAAGTCAGGAAATTCAAAAGGGGTCATGAATGCCGATAGAAGTCTGGCCTCTCGTTCGCTCATTTCCTCTTGTGCAATACCTATAATTTTATCTTCGCTGGTGCGAAAAAATTTGTAAGGATGAGAAGGGATGTGTGTGTGATCCTTTACTTCAATCAAGGATGGATAATTTTCTTTTAATTGATCAGTCAGTGACATAGAAAACTTCCTTTTTACAATGAAATTTATTAATATGATAATATAGATAAAAATAATCGGTTATCGTCAGTATACACGATATTTTGGTTCTAATTAAGTTAAGTAGGGGGCAATTAATATGACAGATATAAGAAATAAATATGAGTATCCGCAAGAAACGAAGAATCGTTTAAAAAGAATAGAGGGCCAAGTGCGCGGTGTTTTGAAAATGATGGAAGAAGATAAAGAATGTAAAGATGTCATCACGCAGTTATCGGCTGCCAGGTCAGCAATGGACCGTGCTATAGGCTATATTGTAGCGAAGAATTTAGAAACTTGCATCAAGGAAGCAGAAGAGCAAGGCGAATCTGCGGAAGAATTGATCAATGAAGCCGTTAATATGATTGTGAAAAGCCGATAATCAATAAAATTAGAAGATGCTGCTCAACTGAGCAGCATCTTTCTTTATTTTTCATCTTCTTCAGGAATAGGGTGAACTTCTCCAATTTGCTCATGCCCATAGGAAGACCGAGGGCGTCCCCCGGCCATTCCTTCATTGATCATGCGATCGACATCGAGCTCGAACCGATCTTTTCCTTCAGCGGATTCATTTCTTTTTTTATCCAACTCATCACCTCCGTGTCTCTATTGTCTCCCTCTTAATCCTCACGTATCCGAATAGTAAAGAAACATATTCTTTGTGCCCTATCATAAAATAATAGCAAGGGAGGCATAACTATGAGGGAAAAGAACTTTTTAAGGATGCTAGAGCGTGCCATTGAAAATGAGTGGGGGGCCAATGAGTTTTATCAAAGATTAAAAAAAGATGCACCAGATGAATCGTGCATGAATGACATTGAACTTGCAGAAGAAGATGAAGCCAAACATTATTACATGTTTCAACATCTTTATTACCAACTTACAGATTGTTATCACTCTTTTGATCCTGAATTCGTTGAATATAGTAATTTTGAACAAGGTGCGGACACGGCCAGACGCAAAACATTTGAAGCAATTGAAATGTATAGGGAAATGCTTTACATAATTCCCAGTCCAGATGCCTACCAGCCATTTTTCATCGCAATGACAGACGAAATGGAGCGTGCAAATCGTCTTGAGAAGATCTTAGTGAGATTATAAATAAACATAATCACGAGTGGGACCTTTGAGTGGGGCGCACTCTTTTTATTTTTGAGATCTGTTAAATTTCCGTGTTGATAATCATATAAGCTCCCTTATGTTGAAGACTCAGTTTCGAGGCTTTTAAATGATAAGATGGTATCTTTAGAAAACGGATCGCTATTCCACGCCGCCCTGATCCACTAACCCAATGTCTCGATTCCAAGTCTTCCACTATCCTGACATATTTTTGAATAACTCTTATAATTATTAACAACAACGTATGCTTAATAAAATGATAGGGTACTCATCTTAATTATATTTTAACAAGACGACTGGGTGGAGGCCTGGCGGATCGTCGCAGTTCTTATGGACACCGGGAAAAATAGTCTCTATTAAAAATCATTACTGAGTTTTAATAGAGGCTATTTTAAAAAATTCGTTTACTTTAAATTTTGATCGTCATCTCTAGTTGGCGAGTGAAGCATTATTGCTCTATAATTGGACTGAAGTTCATTGTTTGAAAAGAGGTAAATAATTTATGAATGCAATCGTACTAATCATTTTAATGATGGTCATCGGAGCGGCCATTGGCGGTGTTACGAATTCGTTAGCCATAAAAATGCTCTTTCGTCCTTATAAGGCCATATATATAGGTAAGTATAGACTTCCTTTTACGCCTGGATTAATTCCAAAAAGGCAGCCGGAATTAGCAAAGCAGCTAGGGAGAATGGTTGTTGAGCACCTTTTGACGGCAGAAGGATTAAAACGAAAAATAGAAGGACAGGAATTTCAGAATCAACTGACGAATTTCGCTCAACGAGAAGTTGAAAAAGCATTGAATCATGAGGCCACCCTCCAGGATTTATTTGAGAATTTAGAAATGAATATCGATACGCAGCACGTTGAAGAATCCATTTCGACTTGGATAGAAGATCGCTATGAGGAATTGATGGAAAAATATCGTGATCAAAAGCTTAAGGATCTTATAACTGATAAGTGGTCGGACAAGGCAGAGGCCGGAGCTGACCAACTCGCTGTTTATATTCAAGAGAAAGTGCACCTTTTCTTAGCGAGTCCGGAAGGTAAAGAAAAAGTAGGTGATCTAATTGATGATTATTTGAATAAACAGGGATTCCTGGGTAACATGATTCAATCTTTTATGGGATCAGAGCGAGTCATCGACCGAGTACATCCCGTCATTATTCGATATGTTACAGCAGGAGAAACGACGGACTGGCTGCAAACTATGCTACGCAGTGAATTGCATTCTGCGTTAAATCAGCGATTAAGCTATTTTGAGAACCAGGTAGGTAAACATACAATTACAAAAGGACTTGGACAAGCCGTTACAAAAACTATACCTATTGAAAAGTGGCTGAATACATCAATAGCTGAGTGGTCAAAGTCGTTTCAATCTCGGGTTATATTTGACGTGGTGCCTCTTCTCGTTCCTAAAGCCACTGTACTTATATCTTCCAGAATCGAAAAAATGATGGAATCGATGCACTTGTCTGAGATTGTCCAAGAAGAAGTCGATTCATTCAATGTTGGCCGTCTGGAAGAAATGGTGCTTGGAATTTCAAAGAGAGAATTTAAAATGATCACATATCTAGGGGCATTATTAGGTGGGATGATTGGGATTTTTCAAGGAATTCTAGTGCTTTTATTCGGATAACCACCTATTCCTATACATGGCTTAACATGTTTGTTATAGTGAGGAAGGAATTCGAAACTTATTAACGTAGGAGGTTCAAATCATTTATGTCTAATATTTATGATCACGCATATGAACTAGAAAAAGCAATTCGCAATAGCGAGGAATTCAACGGTTTAAAAGACGCTTATGAAGCGGTAATGAATGACGAAGCTGCGAAGAAAATGTTCGAAGATTTCCGTCAGACTCAAATCACTCTTCAGCAAAAACAAATGCAAGGTGAAGAGATTTCAGAGGAAGAAGTTGAGCAGGCACGTCAAGTTGTCGAACTTGTTCAGCAGCACCCTCAAATTTCTAAACTTATGGAAGAAGAGCAGCGTCTTAACACTGTAATCAATGACGTAAGTAAAATTATCACAAAGCCTCTTGAAGAGCTTTATGGTAATCCTGAAGAACCACAACAATAAGAAACAATCTTTAAAGAGCCACCTGAAATGGGTGGCTTTTTTTTGTGAAATTTTTGTAAAAAAAGCAAGGGATTTGAAGCGTCGTGGCGAACTATTAATATAGGGACACTACTGTCGAGGGGGATACTCATGAATTATTTTAAGGTAGAGAAGAAAGATTCCATTACTTTTTTAAAACTGGACCGCGGAGAAAAATACAATGCTTTACATGTACAGATGCTGCGGGAATTTGCTGATATCGTTGAGAACGTGAAAAATGATGAAGATACCCAGATCGTCGTTTTATCGGGTGCGGGCGGTGGCTTCTGTGCAGGCGGAGACGTCACAATGATGAAGGAAGTTAGTGATCCAGAAGTTTATGATCAAGTCATGAACGATATTGAACGAATAGTAACTGGCTTCTATTCCATGCCTAAAATTATTCTTGCTGCCTTGCACGGTCCTGTAGTCGGTTTAGGTTTAAGCATCGCCCTGTCTGCTGATTATTTAATAGCTGAAGCAAATGCGAAGCTATCTATGAATTTTATCGGAATCGGTCTTGCACCTGATGGCGGCGGTCATTTCTTTTTAGAAAAGCGATTAGGTACCCACCGAGCCAAACAGTTTGCCTGGCAGGGAGAGAACTTACAGGCTGAAGAAGCATATGACCATCAATTGATCGATTCAGTTTATGAAAAGGATATTCAACGGGAAGCAGAAAAGCTTGCTGAAAAATGGACCGAGAGACCTTTGCAATCCATGATAGCCTCAAAAAAAATCTATCACCAATACGGTATGGATCAGCTTTTGCAATATTTAGCAAAAGAAAGGCGGTCGCAGTGGAAATTAAGGCAGACTTCCGATCATAAAGAAGGAGTGCAAGCATTTTTAGAGAAACGTGAACCTGAATTCAAAGGAAAATAAGCAAAAAGTCGCGTGTCTCACGCGACTTTTTATGTGATTACCTATGGAACAATACAAGGTGACCTTCAGGTGCGGCACAGCGATGGGTATATTCTGAAAATCCTTTATCTTCCAGAGTGTCTTGGCCGATTCGTTTAGCCTCTTTATCATCATTGGCCTCAAATACTTCATCAAGTACATTCGTTCCGTCCTTCTCAAAAACGGTAAGATAATATTTCCTCATTAAAAGTACCTCCTAGGTGAATGGTGACTCATTTTATATATTAGGCATAAACCGCCGGAATTCCTGCTAAATCATAAAAATAAATGAAACAAAACCAAATTGAATACGTATGTATAACTGGTAAAAGGGGGATTAAGTAATGACTTTGAAATTACATAATGTTACGAAAAAGTTCGGCTCCTTTACAGCTGTCGATCATCTTTCGTTAGAAATTCCAGAAAAACAAATATTTGGTTTTCTAGGGGCTAATGGAGCTGGCAAAACTACAACATTTCGTATGATTCTAGGATTGATTCAAGAAAGTTCAGGAGATATCACATGGAACGAAGGTGGAATCGGTTACGATAAAAGTCATTTGATCGGATATTTACCTGAAGAGCGAGGATTATATCCTAAAATGAAAGTACAGGATCAGCTCGTCTATTTAGCTCGTTTAAGAGGAATGAATAGTAAGGAAGCCTTACATGAGATTGAGCAATGGCTCGAGAAGTTTAAAGTACCAGATTATAAATCAAAAAAAGTAGAGGACTTGTCTAAAGGGAACCAGCAGAAAATTCAATTTATCTCTGCCGTACTTCACAAACCAAAATTACTTATTCTAGATGAACCTTTCTCTGGTTTGGACCCAGTCAATGTGGAAATGCTGAAGAAAGCTGTAGTTGAATTGAAAGAGGCGGGCACTTCCATCGTTTTTTCATCCCATAGAATGGAGCACGTTGAAGAACTTTGCGAGCATTTATGCATTCTTCATCATGGAAAACCAGTCGTCCATGGCAGGCTGAAGGATATCAAGCGCTCATTCGGTAAGAAAAATGTAAGAGTCCGCACTGATTTTGATTTAGCATTTCTTAAAGACCTTCCAGGTGTGACAAAATATAAAAGTTTAGGAGACAGCTGCGAGTTACAAGTGGAAAATGAACATGTATCCCAAACCATCCTCAGCGAGCTTCACGGAAAAGGTTTTATTCGCACATTTGATTTGGAAGAACCATCATTGAACGACATCTTTATCGAGAAGGTGGGGAATTCCTTTGAATAAGTTTTTTATAATGGTCGGGCAAACATTTAAGTCGCGGGTTAAATCGAAATCTTTTTTCATCACTACTCTCGTTACACTAGCTCTGATTTTTTTAATAACAAATATCCAGACTATCATTGAGATGTTCGATGATGATGAAGAGGGTGCGGGTACTTCTGAAATAGCTGTTGTAAGTGATGAAGAAAGCTGGGCTATACTTCTCGGAGAAACTTTATCGAGCCAAGAGGGGCTTTCAGTAGAAGTCAATGAAGTTAATTCAGATGAAGCAAGGGAAGCTGTCGAAGAAGGCACCTACGATTCGGCCATATCCCTTGATTCTGGAGAAGATGGGTTGCCTGTTGCCACTCAATATACAGGAGAAGACTCATCTCTTGCAGAAGCGGAAATGATGCAGCAAAGTTTACAGCAAGTAAAAATAGCGATTGCCGCCGAAGAAGCTGAAGTTGACAAGGCAACATTGCAAGCGATTAACACTCCTATTCCATTCGAAACTGTTTCTGTGGGAGAAGAAAGCGGTGCTAAATCATCAGAGGAAATGGCACAGACCCGTGGGTTGGTCTACGTTATGCTGTTTTTGCTGTACCTATCAGTCATGCTTTATGGAAGCATGATAGCTACCGAAGTTGCAACGGAAAAATCTAGCCGTGTTATGGAAATCCTCATTTCCAGCGTATCGCCTGTTTCACAAATGTTTGCTAAAATAACAGGCATTGCTCTGCTGGGACTTCTACAGTTTTCATTGATCCTAGGAGTAGGGTACTTAGGCGTCCAGCAGAATTCAGGAGAGGGTTCGTTTCTAAATGAATTCGGTTTAGGCGACATTCAATTAAGTGTAATTGCTTACGGTGTTTTATTTTTTATTTTAGGTTATTTATTGTATGCTACTTTGGCGGCAACATTAGGCTCGCTGGTCAGTCGCTTAGAGGACGCCCAGCAGATGATATCGCCTATGATTTATCTTATCATTATCGCTTTTTTCATCTCAGTGTTCGGTTTAAATGCTCCTGACTCTACGTTCATTACGGTTACATCCTATATACCATTCTTCTCACCGCTCATCATGTTCTTAAGGGTGGGTATGCTTGATATTCCGCTGTGGGAAGTCATTTTATCTGTAGGCTTTCTCGTAGCCGCTATCATAGTATTGGCAATGATAGGAGCCCGTGTATATAAAGGCGGGGTTCTAATGTACGGCAAATCTACATCCTTAAAAGATGTCAAAAGAGCATTTCAACTATCTAAAAAGGAGAATTAATAATGGACCCTCACTTTCTAATTGAAAGTGGGGTTTTTAATTAAAAAAGGAATATTGTTCATGAATACCCACGTCATAACGTTTCGGTGAATTTATATACTCTTTGAAGAGCGATTCACTCCGTCGTTTTGCTTATGCGTACGGTCCTGAACACTCGCTTCCGCTTTTCTTACTTCGAACGTGCATTCGTACTTTTTGTTTGCTAAACTAGAATAAAAATCTTGGGAGGTATTTTATGGCGGGTTTACGTTTTATACATAGTGCAGATTTACATTTGGATAGTCCTTTTAAGAGTAAAAGTCATCTCCCAGATCGTTTGAAGGAACAGATTCGGGCTTCTACTTTTGAAGCTTTTGAACGCCTGGTAGATGAAGCGGTTCATTTTCAGGTGGACTTTGTTATTTTGGCTGGAGATTTATTTAATGAAGAAACGAGGAGCTTAAAGGCTCAGGTTAAGCTGAGGGAAGGTTTTGAGCGGTTGCATCTTCATAATATTCAAGTATACGTGAGCTATGGAAATCATGATTTCATTGAGGGAGCTCATTACCCGATCACTTACCCTGCAAACGTACATGTTTTTATGGAGGAAGAAGTTACCTCTTTTCCTTACTGGCGTGATGGGGATCATGTGGCTAATATTTATGGCTTCAGCTATAAAAAAAGGGCTGTACATGATAAAAAAGTGCGTGAGTTTAAAAAAACGGGTGAGCCGGATTTTCATATTGCTATGCTGCATGGAAGTTTAGAAACTCAAACGGAGCATGATGTATATGCACCATTTTCTCTTAACGACCTGTTGGAACAGGGAATGGATTATTGGGGACTGGGCCATATTCATAAGCGGCAGCAGCTTTCTGTGCATCCTCCTGTTTTTTATTCGGGCAACATTCAGGGGCGGTCTAGGAAGGAGAGCGGAGAAAAGGGCTGTTATGTAGTGGAATGGAGAGGCACTCAATTCGATAATACGTTTGTTCCTCTTCATAGTTTTACATATGAAGAAGTAACTCAGGCTGCCTATAATATTGAGTATCCAGAGGCTATAGAACATTTGCTTGAAGAGGCAAAGCAGTCAGTTAAGTCTGAGCAGCCAGTATTATTAACAGTTACATTAAAAGGTCACGAAGGCAGGCTTATGAAATGGAAGTCTGAAGGGATATTATCGGAATGGATAGACCTTGTAAATGAAAGAGAGAACTTGGAATATGGGTGGATATGGATAGACCAGATTTTCATAGAGGACGAACCCGCGTGGAATGAGGAGGAGTTGAAAGCCAGTTCTCAGTTTGCTGGAGAATTTTTAAATAACCTGGACAGCCTCAGCAGCCTAGAATGGGAAGCTGCCATTGCACCTTTATATAAACATCGGCGTGCAGGAAAGCAGCTGGAAGAGATAACAGACGAGGAACGTGAAGAAATTAAGCAAGCTGCCAAACAGCTAGTGATGCAGCAATTATTTAGTGGAAGGGAAAGTGGCTTATGAAAATCAATTCCTTCCATATTTTCGCCTTCGGAAAATGGAAAAATTATTCTCTGAACCTTGGCGAGCAAAAGATGACGATCATATCAGGAAACAATGAGGCAGGCAAATCTACTATTCAGCAATTTTTATTATTTATTTTATTTGGTCTGCCTCCAAAAAAAAGAGAGTTTTACCGGCCGAAGACGGGCGGCTCGATTGGAGGCAGACTCGTTGTTGAAACTACTGAATTTGGGGAGATCACAATTGAAAGAATAAGTGATCGTCGTCAATCCCAGGCTATTTGCCGGCTCGCTGATGGAGAAGAGTATGAAGAAGAATTCCTTAAGCATTTGATTGGTGGTATGTCTAAAGCTGTGTATCAATCGATCTACAGCTTTAATGCTGAAGATTTAAGTGGATTGCATCAGGTCACTGGGGAAGAACTTGGAGAAGTACTCTTAAATGTAGGGTTGACTGGGTCTGATCAAATTTATCATACGAAAAAAACATTAGAAAAAAGATTAGATGATTTGTTCAAGCCAAAAGGCCGGAACCCTTTCCTTAATCAAGAATTACAGCGTCTCGAAAAGCTGGAGAAGAAGCAATCAGATATTAGGCAGGAAGTGGGAGACTACAGGAGAGTTGTTGAAAAAATTGATCATCTTGAGAATGAAATCGTGGAGCTTGAGCTCCAAGTTAACGAAGCAAGAAGTCATTATTATACACTTGTTCAAATTAATAAAGCTATTCCGGTTATCCAGGAGTATCATGAGCTAAAGGTTACGGGAGAACCAGGTTCTTTGATGTCCTTCCCTGATGATGCCGGCAGCAAAATGCGTCATCTGCAGGAAAACCTCCTGCCTTTGGAAAATGAGCAATTGAGGATAGAGGCTGATCTTAAGGACAAAAACGAACGTTTTCAAATTAATCAAAAGAATGAAGTAGAGTTTGATGAGAAAGAAGTGCGGCGTTTAATAAGTAAAATCAGTACGTATGAACAAGCTGTCCATGATAGGAACAGGTTAAAAAAACAGCTGGAGCAAAACAGAACTGAAATGAAGCATGAACTTGAAAATTTAGACATTCCTATTGAAGAAGAACGTTTATACGAGTATGAATTTCCTTTTTACGTTGAGGAAACGTGGCGGGGACTGCGTGAACAGGAACAAATCATTGTACAGGAGGAAAAACAGCTGGAAGAAGAGAACAATTCTCTTCAATTACAAAAGAAGCAAACAGAGCAGCAAATCAATGATTTAAATGAACAGAGTATCAGTGATGAAGAAGCGGCAGCGAACTCTGAACTTATTGATTTTTATATTCATTCTAATACCAATAAGAACTCCAATGCCCCTCAAGACAGAACATCTGCATATTTGTTTGGACTTATTATATTAGGCGGAATCATGATTTCTTATATGACTTCAAGTTTCTGGCCAATAGGATTGGCTATATTTATAAGTGCAGGAATGATTTTTTTCAAAAAAGAATCTTCTTCTAAAGAGGGTCTACAATCCATGCAGGTCAGCAAAGACGATTATATGCATGCTAAGCAGCAGCTTCAATTGTACGAACAAACTAAAGGGGAGCTTGCATACTTAAGTGAGCACCTAAAGGAAATAGTACAGAAGGAACTGCGTTTAGATGAACAATTCCGTACCTTACTTAACAGAAAAGAACGTTTCAATCACTTGGTAAATGAACAATACAGGAGCTATCCTTTTCTGGAATCATTAAAATTGCTTCACTGGGAAAAGCTTTATCATCTCTTGAAAAGGGTAAAAGATAAACAGAAAGTTATCGAAGAAAGGTCCAATGAAATAATAGAGTTAGATGAACAGATAAAAAATATAGAAGACGATGTTTACAAGTTTTCTGAACAGATGAAATGGGACGACTCAGACCAAACTGTCAGTGAAAAATTGATAGGGATCAGAGATTTTTTTCATTCGCAAATGAATGTAAGAGAAAATAATGAACAATTACATCGGGAGGTTTATCTGCTGAACAAGCAGTCGGAAAGGATTAAACAGGAAATTGCTCCGCTATTCGAGGATAAACAGAAGCTTTTAGAAGCGTCTGCCTCTATAAACGTCGATCAATTTTACGAAAAGCTTGAAGCATATGAACAACTTAAGTATAAACAGAAAAGGTTTAATAATGTGCGGGATCAAATCAATCTGATGCTAAATGAGAAAGAACAGAGGGACTTTAAAATTTGGTCAACGTTACCTAATGAAGCCCATCTCAAATTTCAGCTTCAAGAAAAAGAACAGGAGATTGACTACCTGTTAAAAAATCAAAAAGAAATACAGCAAAAAAAGGCTGACTTACACTTTCAAATGAAACAATTAGAAGGATCTGATCAATTATCGTTATTAAATCATCAATATGAATTGAATCGGTCTCAATTTAATGAACATGCAAAAGAATGGGCGGCTTACAAAATTGCGTCAGAAGTTCTCGAACGCACCAAAGAAAAGTATCAGAACCAATATTTACCGCGTGTCCTGCTTACAGCTCAGAGCTATTTTAACAGGTTGACGTTAGGTAAATATGTTTCTTTGTCTGTAAAGCGTGATGAAAACCGCATAATAGTAGAGGATTATGGAGGTTTTCAATATTCTACTGAGGAACTTTCAAGAGGGACTGCTGATCAGCTTTATGTTTCTTTACGTCTCGCTTTGGCTCAAACATTATCCGAAGAGCTGAAAGTTCCATTTATCGTTGATGACGCATTTGTGAATTTTGATGAAGCCCGACTGTCAGTTATGCTGGAGATCTTAAGTGAACTTTCACGAGGAACCCAAGTATTTCTATTCACCTGGCGTGGTGATATAGGGAATCGTCTGGATGGGAATAGGACGGAAACTTTTCATCTGCCTCTTGAGAGTTAATAAAATTCAACCATACTTTTTTACACAGAGGAGGGGAAGTATATGAAAAAAGGAATTGCCAATTATCAGATTGGAGATACATTTGACTACTTTTTATTTATAAAAACTTCAAGTAAAGGTGTTGCAAGTAACGGGAAAGCCTTCTTATCTTTATTGATGAAAGACACTACCGGGGAAATTGATTCAAAGCTTTGGGAAGCAACGAAAGAGGATGAAGAACTTTTTCAGCAAGGGGAGCTTGTGAAAGTACAAGGGGAAGTGGGGCAATTCCGAAACCGCCCTCAGCTGAAAATTCAAAGCATACGTCCAGTCCAGCCAACAGACGGGGTCCAAATATCAGATTTTATTGAAAAAGCGCCAGTAGAGAAAGAAGATTTGATGGAGAGAATAACTGAAGCGATTTTTGAGATGAAAAATCCAAATATTCAAAGGATCACTCGCCATCTTGTGAAAAAGTATCAGGAAGAACTGCTCATATACCCGGCAGCCGTAAGGAATCACCATGAATACGTATCAGGGTTAGCCCATCATATCGTCTCCATGTTGAATATTGCTCAACAGTTAAAAAAATTGTATCCTGAGATCAATCAGGATTTGTTATATGCAGGCGTGATCCTTCATGATCTTGGTAAATTGAAGGAATTATCGAATGCTTCTTCCCCAGCCTACACATTAGAGGGTAAATTAATAGGTCACATATCAATTATGGTGGAGGAGGTCCAAGCAGCAGCTAAGGAGCTTCAAATCGAAGGAGAGGAAGTGACGATTCTGCAGCATATGGTATTGAGCCACCATGGTAAAGCAGAATGGGGGAGTCCTAAACCCCCACTCATTCGGGAAGCCGAGCTTCTCCATCACATCGATATGATAGATGCGCAGATGAATATGCTGAACCGCTCCTTGAGCAAGGTCGCTCCAGGAGAATTTACGGACAGAATTTATGCTTTGGATCAACGTTCCTTTTATAAACCAACCTTTGAAAATTAATTTGAGGCATATGCTAAAAGCCTTGTTCATAAACTAATTGTAAAGAAGTGGACAAGGAGGATAAACATGATCTTTGGACTTCCGATTTGGGTGTTCGTATGTATTTTATTCATATTTCTAAGTGGCTATATGGCGTACCGTGCGATGAGGGCTGAACAGCAGATAGAACAACAGTTTATAGAAAAAGAGGGTAGAGTATATTTGACCCGCATTGAAGAAGAGAAAGAAAAGCGTAAAAGCACAACAGACCTTAGACAAAAAGCAAGGTAGACATACGCTGTCTACCTTGCTTCTATTTGTAATAAATTATTCTTCTGTCGATTCTTCTTCGTCAGCAGGTTCTTCTTCAACTGGTTCTTCAACTTCAGGCTGTTCAAATAGATCTTCGTACTCTTCTATTTTCACATCAATCTCCGCTTCTTCCATCAATTGATCCAATTGAGCTTGTAGCTCTTCTTGATCAACTTTTTGACTGACTAGAGTCCGCTTGATTTCATCTTTAGAGTCCTCATATGATTTCACATCTTCCACTTCGCGTTTATCAGTGACTTTAATGATGTGGTAACCAAATTGCGTTTCTACAGGGTCGGAGACTTGATCTACTTCTAACCCATATGCAGCGTCTTCAAAGTCAGGATCCATCGCTCCAGGTCCGAAAAAGCCTAGTTCTCCACCTTGCTCAGCTGAACCGTCTGTAGAATATTCACTGGCTAAATCTTCGAAGCTTTCCCCATTATCTAATTTATCTTTCACTTCATTCGCTGTTTCTTCATCTTCGACTAAAATGTGGCTCGCTTCAACTTCGTTTTTCATACGCTCATAATATGCTTCCATTTCTTCTTCTTTAATATCAACGTTTTCAGCAGCTGCTTGTTCCTGTAATAAGCTTAAACGAATGGTTTCTTTAAATTCATCTTCATCAGCAAAACCGCTTTGTTGAAGGACCATATCGAATTGGTCGCCATATTGTTCTTTTAGGCCATCAAGTTCTTTTTCAACTTCTTCATCAGAGATTTCATAGTTTTCTCCTAGTACTTCATTCATAACGAGCTGTTGCAACACTTGCTCACCGGATGTCTTTTTTAATTCCTCATAAAACTCTTCTTTAGTAATTTCTCCACCGCTCGTTTCCACTACAGCTTCCGAATCTCCTTCTGAAGAACAAGCAGATAGTGTAAGTAGGCCTGCAGCAAGTAGGGTGATCACAATTCTTTTTCTCATTTTCTCGTACACTCCTCAGACATGTTGTGATTGCTAGCGGATTTTCACCCTCACTCAGTTTTATTAAGTAAGAAAGCGGGAGTTTGTCCAACTAACCAATAATGTTGAAAATCACACTAATATGGAAAGTTAACTGAAAGTCCAATAACTAATATAACATATTTTGGCTTACAAGTTCTATATGTACTAAAAAAATAGGAAAAAGGATAGGTTGATGCCCATTCAGTTTTTTTAATGGTGGCATATGATGTGTTATGTCTTAAGCATGGGGGTGAAGTTATGGGTTACGGATATGGTGGAGGATTCGCTTTAATCGTCGTGTTGTTTATTCTACTCATTATCGTAGGTGCAGCTTGGCTGTAATTGGACATGAAAAAACAGGCTATGTAAGCATAGCCTGTCACCTACATATGGTTGATCACATCTACATAGGAAGTAATTAGCAAGATCGTTATTAAAATATTGATGGTGCGGAATACTTTGGATTGTTTTTCATTAGACATTTTAGTTTTAATACATAAGGAATGTGTAAGAGAATTAAATATGAATAAAACAATTAGTCCGTAGATGACAAACAGAATTGGTATGATTGTAAAAACCTCCTTTATTCCCTATGAAACTACTCTATCAAATAAATCATCAGTTGAACAGAAGAAACCCTCATAGAAAAACAGTGCTCCCGGATTTTTAGGAGCACTGTTTAATATTTACCTGATAACTAAATTTCTTGATTTCTTACGAGTATATCATAGCCCTCTTTTGCGTTTTCTATTAGGCATTTTCTAGGTGCTCTGACAAATTGGTTCAAATATAAGAAATCGCTGAAAGAAAGACCGATATTTACAGAAGCGAAGATTACTAGATAGGCAAAATAACCAGGAAAAGCATAAGCCATTACAAGCGCCGGCATAGTAATGAAGAAAGTTGGCGCCATTGCCATGATGATAGATGTTTGTTTTGATAGTTTATTTTTACACTGATAAGAAAAAGTTGGTGTAAATCTATTGTTTACTTTGAAATTCACTCTGACCCGCTTGTACAACAGGATCAAAGGCAGTAAATGCATAAGTCTGTGAATGGAAGGGAGAAAGAATAAGATGATCAACAATGGTATAAAACCGTGGTCCCTTACATCTTGAGCACTATGCATGATTGAAAAAGGTAAATATAAAACTAGAAATGACATGAGACCCGTCAAAAAAGACATAAGGTAAACGCGGTTAAGACCGAATTCTTTATTGATGTTTACTGATTTCCAGCAATTCATCTTAGAATCCCCCTTTGCTATATATATTTCTGTGAATTTTAATTGAATATCGAGTACGATAAGTTTGGGTTTTCTTAAGAGCACAAGACGAATAATAGTATGTTTTAGAAGAAAAAGCAATAGGTTTTTCTTAAAAAAATATTTAGAGTTTTAAATTGCAGTTGAAAGTGCATTGAAATAGGGTTTGTGAAAGTAAAATATGAAAGAAAATATTGTCGAATAATGCTTATTTTGAACAAGATTTATTTCACAAAACGGTTCCTGGATTGATTAATACTTGTTTGGATATTTTAAAGTCCGTTATTACATAAAAAAAACACCCATTCCTTTTAAAGAAATGAGCGTTAGTGTTATTTAAGATGATTTAGATTGCTCTTTGTAAGATTCGATACGTGTGGTCTTATCTGATATGTTATCATCGTCTTCAATATTCTCGAGGGAGCGCTCAAGAATTTCCATATATTCATCGCCATATATCTCTTTAATGAGAGCAGATAAATCTTGGAATTCAGGAAGTTTGCCATACATCTCTGTCATAGGGAGAACACCACGTAAAACGGAATTGTTGTTAGGGTCATACTCATTTAATGTATCCTCTAACAAATCAGTGCCTTTTGAAGTTAATTCAATATACGTATTACGCTTGTCATTTTCGCGCTTAGAGAATTGAAGAAGTCCACGTTCCTCTAACTTTTTTGAAAAATTAAAGGCAGTTGATACGTGCATGACACCATATCTGGATATTTCTGATATTGTAGCGCCTCTTAAGTGATAAGCGATCCACAAAATATGATGTTCATTTATGTTCAACTTAAACGGCTTAATCCATTCCTGCCAGTCTTTTTCTATTGCTTTCCAAAGTGCTTTTGATAATTGTGCCATTTTATGACTATAGAAAATGGCATCTTGCTTGGAGATTTTATCTTTCATGCATCTCACCTTCTCTTGGGGTAAATTTATTATGACTAATCAGTAGAGTTCAACCCTTAAAAGAAATGATGTGCTCCTCGAAAAATTATTCTTACTTATCATTGTATTAGTTATTTGAATTTTTACAAGGTGTAATGTGCTTTTAAATTATATTTGAAAAATAATCCAATCTTAATCATACGTTGAAAAGTGTTGTGAAAGGTCATCATGAAAACTTTTAACGGCCAGCTTTTTTATTCGTCGACAGTGATAATCGACAATTATTTTTTTGATTGTGCAGTAAAGACACTCCCCTCAATAGTTTCGTCCTGAACTTAAAGATATTTTGCGTATTCATAATTTGATTTTAGCATCAAACCTCTAATATTAAGCAATCATAAGTATTATGTAATTTATCGATATACTTAAAAGGAATTGAAGTGCAAAGCTAAGACAAACTAAGTTTGAATGAAATTCAAAGGAAAGTTGTGATTATGGGTTCTTTACGGCTTTAAACTGAAGCTGCTAGTCCCATTAGAGCTGTAAAATCAGACTATATAGTTTGAAACTTATATTACATTTAGGTTACAGTATATAAAGAAATAAAAAATGATATAAATTAACTAGTTTATAGAAGGGGTGAGACAAGTGCCAGTCGTTCAAGTAAAGAATTTATCTAAGATTTTTGGTAAAAATAGTAAAAAAGCCACAAGACTTTTGGATGAAGGTTTATCAAAAGATGAAATTTTAAAGAAAACCGGAAATACTGTCGGAGTCAACCGAGCTTCTTTCGATGTAGAAGAGGGAGAAATATTCGTAATTATGGGGCTCTCCGGAAGTGGTAAGTCCACACTCGTTCGATTAGTCAATCGATTAATCGAACCAACGGAAGGCAGTGTACTTATTGATGGAAAAGACTTGGCTGCTATGGACTCTAAAAGCTTAAGAGAGGTACGCCGTGAAAAATTAAGTATGGTTTTTCAGCGTTTTGGGTTGTTTCCACACCGTACAGTGCTAGAAAATGCTGAATTCGGCCTAGAAATCCAAGGGATGGACAAGGAAGAACGTAAGAAAAAAGCACAAAAATCTCTAGAGTTAGTTGGATTGGGGGATTATGTCAACCAATATCCTGGGCAGCTCTCAGGAGGAATGCAGCAGCGTGTTGGATTAGCACGTGCCTTAGCAAATGATCCTGAAGTTCTGCTAATGGATGAGGCATTTTCTGCGTTAGATCCATTAATTCGTAAAGAAATGCAGGATGAATTGTTAGAGCTTCAAGAATCAATGAAGAAAACAATTTTATTTATTACACACGATTTGGATGAAGCTTTACGAATCGGTGATAGGATCGCTCTAATGAAAGATGGACGAATCGTGCAGATTGGTACTCCTGAAGAAATCTTAGTCAACCCGGCTAATGATTACGTCGAAAAATTTGTCCAGGATGTAGACCGTTCAAAAGTCCTTACAGCTGAAAATATAATGAAACGTCCTGAAACAGTCGATATTGAAAAGCACGGCCCTAGAACAGCTCTAGAAAGAATGAGAAAAGAAGGCTTATCCAGTATATATGTAACAGATGCTAAAAGAAGGTTATATGGATATGTAACAGCTGACGATGTCTCAGATGCTACTAAAGAAGAAGTGAAGGATTTGAAGAGTATTTTGAGAACTGAGGTTCCAAAAGTAGATAAAACTACTTCTATGCATGAGATATTTAACATCATTCATGACACTCCAGTACCAATTGCGGTCATGGAAGATGAGAAATTAGTGGGGATAATTGTGCGTGGAGCTGTAATAGCAGCATTAGCAGGAAACGAGGTGAACATTAATGGAATTGATTCCTAAATTGCCGGTAGCAGAATGGATTTCAGATGCTACAGATTGGCTGACAGATACATTTGAGTTTTTATTTGATTTTGTTAAAAATGATTTCGGAGATTTTATAGAATTTTTTGCTGAAAGTTTATTAATGCAAATTCCTATTTGGTTATTTATTGCGGTCGTAGCTGTACTAGCTTTCTTTGTTTCTAAAAAGCGGATAGGCTTGCCGGTCTTTGTTATATTCGGACTTTGGTTTATCCAGAACCAAGAATTATGGGAAGAATTAATGAACACTTTTACACTCGTTATATTCGCAAGTTTGATTTCGGTTATTATCGGAGTCCCTTTTGGGATTTGGATGGCTAAGAATAAATTTGTCGAAACAATATTGACTCCAGTACTGGACTTTATGCAGACAATGCCTGCTTTCGTTTACTTGATACCTGCTGTTGCCTTTTTCAGTATCGGTATGGTTCCAGGTGTTTTTGCATCGGTAATCTTTGCAACACCGCCAACAGTACGATTTACGAACTTAGGGATCAGGCAAGTTTCGCATGAACTGATTGAAGCATCTGATGCATTCGGAACAACCGGTGCCCAGAAATTATTTAAAGTACAATTGCCTATGGCGAAAAAGACCATCATGGCTGGGATTAACCAGACAGTAATGCTTGCACTTTCTATGGTTGTTATTGCATCTATGATTGGAGCAAAAGGTCTTGGGCAAACGGTCATTACCGGGTTACAGCGTGCTGATGTTGGTACTGGCTTCGTTGCAGGTCTGGGTATCGTTATTCTGGCAATCATTATTGACCGTTTTACTCAAAATTTAAATACACAGCGTGGCGATCAATCATAAGAGGTTTGTTAAGAACTGATGCAGTTCTTCTACAATAAAAAGAAAACATTAAAAGGGGAGAGGTTATTTATGCTAAAGCTTGATTGGAAACGTCTTGGTATTACTGCTGGACTTTCACTTACACTAGTAGCTGCAGGTTGTGGCTCGTCAGATGAAGGAAGTTCAGATGAAGGTGAAAGCGGAGATAGTGGAGAAACTAATTACGGTGAAGAATTAGGTTACTCAATTACTGGCATTGAAGCTGGCGCAGGCGTAGTAGCGGGTGCTGAAGATGCAGTAGAAACATATGATAGCCTAGAAGGCTGGGAAGTAACAACTTCTTCTTCAGGTGCAATGGCAACTGAACTAGGTGAAGCGATCGACAGTGAAGAACCAATCATTGTGACTGGCTGGACGCCTCACTGGAAGTTTGCTAAGTATGATCTTAAATATTTAGAAGATCCTGAAGGTGTGTTTGGAGATGCTGAAGAAATTCGTACAATGGTACGTGAAGGTTTAGAAGAGGATCAGCCGGAAGCTTACCAAATTCTTGACCAGTTCAACTGGACTGCGGAAGATATGGAAGAGGTTATGTTAGAAATTGATGGTGGTGCGGAACCCCAGGAGGCTGCTCAGAACTGGATTGCAGATAATGAAGAAGCTGTAAACGAGTGGACGGATGGTACAGAAGAAGTGGACGGAAACGAAATTGAACTTGTTTATGTGAGCTGGGATTCTGAAATTGCTTCTACAAACGTAGTGGCAGAAGTGATGAAAGAGCAAGGGTTTGATGTCACTATTACATCTCTAGACAATGGTCCCATGTGGGAAACTGTTGCCACTGGAGATAGTGATGGTATGGTAGCTGCATGGCTGCCGGCAACTCACGGAGATCAATTCGAGCAACATGAAGACTCTCTCGTAGATCTAGGGGTAAATTTAGAAGGTGCGAAAGTAGGATTAGTTGTTCCTGATTATATGGATGTAGATTCAATCGAAGATCTTCAGCCGGATAATTAATATATTTAAAAGCCCGTCTTTAAAGACGGGCTTTTTTTATTGCGGATTTCGTTTCCTGCCGCTAACTTAGAGAGTATAGTATGAAGTGCCCAACAAATTATTTGTTAGACGTTTTTAGTTGGTATAAAGATAATTGCAGGTTAACTTCCAATTACTTATTAAATTTTAGAATCAAAATAGATGTATGCGAATATAAATTTAAATTGAATTTCAGACGTGAAGGAATGTTTTTAAACTATATGGCAGGATACTTTAAGACTCAGTTTCGAGATATTGGGTGAGTGGGTCAGGGCGGCGGGGAATGACTCGCTTTCCGTGGGAGCGCGGTGAGCTTCCTCGGACGTCCCGTCCTGCGGGATCTCACCAAGCACTCTCTTCCCACAGGAGTCTCCCCAATCCTCGATACGAAGTAAGCGAGAAAAAGTACCGCTTTCACTAAGAAGAAGTGGTTTTCATCACTCTGTTCTTTCGGATTAAGATCTTTATAGCAAGGTTTTGCAACCTGAGACACTTGGACAGAGAATCTGCGTACTAACAGAAATGTTTGCTTTTTCTTGAAGCGGTTTCGATATAGATGTTTGGCCGAGGAGCGGAGGGAAACGGTGAGACTCCTGGGGGAGGAGCGGGACAGGTGAGACCCCGGAGAGCGAAGCTCGAGGAGGCTCAGCGCCCGCCCCCCGGAAAGCGATCCGTTTCCCGGAGCTCCTAGATTCTCATTATGTCTCGAAACTGAGTCTTCCACTAAAGGGAGCTTTTGCGGAACAATTAGAATTTACATTACAAGGTTTGGGTGAAAGGTGAAAGAGATTATTTTAGTTTTAAAGCAACTTACATATCGTTAAAAAATAAAAAAGAGTTTCCAGACTCATTCATCTGAAAACTCCTCCAAGTCAGTATTTTATTAATGTTTGGTTTCTTCGCTGCCATGCTGAGTTTCATCCTGCGCATCCGTGTTCTGTTCAGCTTTCGCTTTTTCTTCCAGATCTTTTAAACTTTCCTCGATTTGCTCTAAATACATTTGTATATTCTTCTGGTGAGGTTCCACTGTCTTTTTCCAACTTTCAATGGAGCTTTTTACGTCTTCAGATAATTCTTTTACCAATTCTGCTCCTTCTTTAGAAGTTTGAGCAATTTGGTCTTTAAGCTGAAGCCCTTCCTCTTTCAAGCTGAAAATTGTATTCTTTAAATTTTCACTTTTTAACTTTGCATTTACACGGAAATCTCTCCCCGATGAAGGAGTGTTAAAGAGTGTATAGGCTGCACCGACTACCCCTCCAACAAAAACACCTAAAACTAATGATTTTGCATTGGCCATTAGAAAAACTCCTTTCAGAAACTTTGACTATTTATTATTTTCTCTTAATATGTACGTTTAAAACCTAAATAAAGAAAAGAAAAAAGTTGGCCGCTGACAAATAAGTGTGAAGCGGCCAACCTTAAGTGGTGATTAAACAGACTTTACAGATATGGTTGCCCTGTTATGAAATGCTCATTGATTGAGCATAGTGTGTTCTTTTCATAATATTCTGAGCTATAGGATAGATGATTGTCATAGCAATGGTATTAACTGCTGCTGCCGGTAATACCACAGTGATAAACATCACTCCAAAACTGGCTTCCATAATTCCTGCGAAAAAGAGAACGAAACTTAAGAACATTGAACCACTGATAATCGTCCCTATTGCAGTCAATACAGGAGCCGCGGTTTCTTTTAATATCTTTTTTAATGATAAAAACATTCCAAGAAAAGCTAGCGCTGTTAAAGGTTTATCCACAAGATTAGCAAGCTGGCCTCCAGGCACTGTCGTTGTCAAAGCCGACATAAGTCCGGTTGCAATAGAGAGCACGAAGACGTAAGGTAACTTGGGAAATAAAATAATACCTAAAAACATCATAGCCAGCATCATATCAGGACGCATCCCAAAGAAAAAAGGCGGAATAACAGCATGTAGAACTGCGCCTATTCCTATAAGTAACGAAAGAAAAACTAAAATTCTTGTATTCATTTGAACTCTCCTCTTCTCGACTAAACTCAGCTGAATTCACACCTCAAACGTATCCTCTTGATCGTCTGCAGATGCATATTTTGATTATATCAAATAGGTTACTTTTCGGCTACTTCACGTGCTCGCTGATTTCAAAAGCCATTTTTTGTAAATCTTCTGTTGTGTAGTCAACTGAATGTACAGTCCATTCCGGATTGAATCCATCCTCTTTTCCATAGCGAGGAATAAGATGAATATGTAAGTGGAAAACTGATTGTCCGGCAGGTTCTTCATTGTTATTGAGTAAATTCATACCAATCGGCTGAAAAGCAGTTTTGATTGCTTTTGCAACTTTAGGTACTCGGGCAAATAATTGCTCTGCCGTCTGTTCATTCGTTGAGTAAATATCCTGGGTGTGTGTTTTTGGAATCACCAGCGTATGACCTTTTGTGACTTGACTAATATCGAGAAAAGCATATACTTCTTCATCTTCGTAGACTTTTGCAGAAGGAATATCCCCTGAAATTATTTTGCAGAAAATACAATCTTTATCATGGCTCATCGTACATACACTCCTTTAAGGCATTTGTATAATTGTATCATATTTAAACCTTTTTCCTCGATTGAGAAGCTATTGAAGCATTTCTGTGTAAGCTAACTTATATTATGATAAAATTTTAAAGAATGCAGTTATATTTTGAAAAGAGGGATTGACTTGAATTCATTGTTACATATAGAGGATCTCCATGGAGGCTATACACATAAAAACGTGCTTCATGGAATTTCATTTGACGTCTTTCCAAATGAAATTGTTGGACTTATCGGTTTAAACGGGGCGGGGAAGAGTACAACAATCAAGCACGTCATCGGAATGATGCAAGCAAAAAAAGGAAAGGTCGCAATCAACGGAACCACCTTCGATGAGAATCCAGAAGGGTATCGTCAACAATTAGCTTATATTCCGGAAGTGCCGATTCTTTACGATGAATTGACGCTTCATGAACATTTGAGGCTGACTGCGATGGCTTATAACATTCCTGAAGATACTTTTAAAAAGCGATTGGATCCTTTGCTTAAGGAATTTCGACTGTCAAAGAAACTGAATTGGTTCCCTGTTCACTTTTCTAAAGGAATGCGCCAAAAAGTGATGATCATGTGTGCATTTCTCATTGAGCCGGAACTGTATATTGTAGACGAGCCTTTCGTAGGTCTGGATCCTCTTGGTATCAAATCCTATCTGGAACTTATGGAGGAAATGAAAAATAATGGAGCAGGAATCCTGATGTCCACTCACATTTTAGCTACAGCAGAAAAATACTGTAATCGTTTTGTAATCCTTCATGATGGCCATATAAGAGCGATGGGAACATTGGAAGAATTAAGAGAGTCATTTGACCGGCCTCAAGCTTCATTAGATGATATTTATATCCAACTGACGAAGGAAGACGCCGATGATTAATGCTAATGAATTATGGAGTCAACGTTTTCAAGCCCATATTAAAGAGACGAGCCGCTATTTAAAATATATTTTTAATGGTCATATTGCCATTGCCATGTTTTTTTTCATATCAGCTCTTGCCTATTACTATCAACAGTGCCTGATGGAACTCCCAGAAGGTTTCCCGACCGCTTGGATTGTTGGGGCCGCATTTGGACTAGTAGCCAGCTATAGTCCAGTAAGGACGCTTTTAAAAGAACCGGACTTAGTTTTTTTACTTCCCGCTGAGCATCAGCTTGGAGGCTATTTCAAGCGATGCCTTATGTACAGCTTTATTATCCAGCTTTATTTGATCTTACTTGTAGTGGCAGCGCTTGGTCCTCTCTATTTTGAATCGTATCCTGAATTGGGCACGAACCACTATTTAACGATGCTTGCCGGTATTCTTGTCTTGAAGTCAATCAATATGCTGGCTAACTGGTGGATGCTTAAAGAGAGGAATGCCTATAGCCGGAACGTCGATCAGGTCATTCGGGTTGTGTTAAGTATTGTGTTCTTTTACTTCTTAGCACAAGGGGAATGGGTATTTTCAGCCATAGTGGGTATTCTCCTTGTGGGAGTAACGTTATATATATATTCGCTGGCTCGCAAGAAAGCTGGTCTTGTGTTTGATTTGCTCGTTCAGAAAGATCAGGCTAGAATGCGGACTTTTTATAGAATCGCTAATATGTTTACTGATGTTCCTCATTTAAGGAATACAGTCAAAAAAAGACATGCGCTCGTTAGAATGCTTGCTTCTGCAGTACCATACAGTCAGAAGGAGACCTTTACTTATTTATATAGGATCACTTTTATAAGAAGCAGTGATTATTTAGGTATGTATTTCAGACTGATTGCTATAGGCGGACTCGCTGTTTGGTTTATACCTAATCTATGGGTGAAGGTTGCCTTTGCTATTTTATTCCTTTACTTAAGTGCTTTTCAAATGATGACGTTATGGAATCACCATCGAACAATTGTGTGGCTTGACCTTTACCCCGTAAAAAAAGAGTGGAAGCAAAAAGCAATGCTGACTTTCCTGTATCAACTTATGCTTTTGCAGACACTGCTATTTACTTTGTTATTTCTCATTCAATGGCAGTGGATCGGAGTTGCCATTGTAGCTATAGGCGGAACGCTGTTCAGCTATATGTTTATTAAGGGATATGTTAAACCACGATTGATTTAAGCCAATGAGCGGTTCCTGCGGGGGCCGCCTTTTTAGGAGGGGAAGACATGACTTACGAAGAAAAGAAGTATAAAGAAGCGCTCATGTGGAGTCGTTCACTTGAGAAAAGGTCTGGAGTCATACAGAGGACTTCGAAAGGGTTACAATCAGCGATCAATCAAAAAATCCCTGACCGTGTACATGCCGTTGTGACGGAAAGTATAAAGAGGATGATTGAGTTATCTTTGACTTCATCACAGTATATTCATCCAGTTGAACATAATGAGAAGTGGAGTTTCGAAGAAAGGGAGGAGCTTATTAAAGAAAGATTGAAGCAGTACAAATCGACGGCCTCGTGGGAAGGGGCGGGTACAGGTGCGGGAGGGTTTTGGCTGGGTGTGGCTGACTTTCCTATGTTACTAAGCATTAAAATGAAATTTTTGTTTGATACGGCCCAATTCTACGGGGTGGATATCAACCGTTATGAGGAGAGAGTCTACCTGCTTCACATTTTCATGCTTACTTTCTCCAGTGATAAAGAAAAAGTGAAAGTGAGAGATGTACTTCTGAATTGGGAAAACGAACCTTTAGAGAGGAAAAAGGTGGACTGGAAAACTCTGCAGCTTGAATACCGGGATACGATCGATTTAGTGAAATTGATGCAGCTCGTGCCAGGGGTAGGAGCTATAGTAGGCTATGTGGCGAATGGCAGGTTTTTAGAACAATTAGGGGAGACGACGATGAATATCTATCGCCTCCGCTTGATTTCTCACACTTGATGCTTCTCTTGATATGAACGGTACGCTTGGAGCAGCGTTTTGGCTGCGTGAGGTAACGCTTTTTCGTCGAAATCAAACCTAGGATGGTGGTGTGGAAAGTAATGGTCTGGTAATTGCGCACCTGTGAAATAGTAGGCCCCAGGTTTTTGTTCTAAATAATAGGCGAAGTCTTCGCCGGCCATTACAGGATCCACCTCTTCCGTAGACAGGGAAGCATCTGCTTTAGAAGCTTCATCTAAAATCAGTTCCGCTTCCTCTGCATGGTTGATCACGGGAGTGTACCCTTTTAAATATTCAAAGTCATAATCGGCTCCTGCACTTATGCACGCGCCTTTAATGACCTTCTCCATCTCTTCAATTATTAAGTCCTGAACAGAAGAGTCGAATGTCCGGACAGTGCCTGAAAGTTCTGCTGAGTCCGCGATCACATTAAAGGCATCTCCAGATTCAAAAGTACCTACGGTTAAAACGGCTGTATCCAGGGGGTTTATTCGTCTGCTGACGATTTGCTGAAGGGACGTCACAAGCTGGGAAGCAATTACAATAGCGTCCTTAGTTTGGTGAGGAATCGCACCGTGTCCGCCTTTCCCTTTGACTTTTACATGGAAACGGTCCGCACCCGCCATAAAAGCACCTTTAGAAGTTTGGATGATTCCGGTCGGAGTATTCACCCATAAATGAGTTCCGAATACAGCGTCGACATCATCCAGTGCGCCTGATTCGATAATCGGTTTAGCTCCTCCAGGTGCAAACTCTTCTGCATGCTGATGCAGAAAAACAAGGGTGCCAGGCAATTCCTCTTGAAAAGGGACAAGTGCTTCTGCTAGCCCCAATAAGGAGGCTGTATGGCCGTCATGACCACAAGCATGCATCACCCCATCAACCTTGGAGCGGTACTCCACCTCATTTTCCTCGTGGATCGGAAGGGCGTCAAAATCAGCGCGCAGAGCGATTTTTTTCCCTGGTTTCCCCCCTTTAAAGGTAGCCAATACGCCATTTCCTCCCACATTACTTTCATATGGAATACCAAGTCGATCGTATGTTTGCTGAATGAATTTTGCTGTTTCTGTTTCATGGAAAGATACTTCAGGATGCTGATGTAAGTATCGGCGAGTTTTTACCATGTGCTCGTATTGTTCATCAATGGCTGTAAATATATTTTCCCACATATATGTTTCCATCCCCTTGTAAGTTTAAGTGGTCTTCCTAATATATCAGACTATTTTTATTATTAAAAGCAGGGGAGGAGGTAGTACTGTCAGTACGCTAAAAAAGCCTGCCGATAGAATCGGCAGGCTTATCATTGAAAATTATTCATGAAGACGGGAATCTTGAAGAAGACGATCGATTTCTTCCATATGACCTGTTTCATCTGAAATAAGGTCATCCAGCTTAACGGATAATTCTGTTAAGTTTAATTCCTCAGCCTGTTGCTTACGTTCTTCATAACGTTCTATTGTAGCACGCTCTGCTTCACGAGCTTCTCTCAGCATAGCTTTCACTTCGGTATGCTGTTTAACTTCAGCTGGAGTTGTGGTCGGAGTACCTCCAAGAATACTGATTTTTTCAGCCAAATATAAAGCGTGAGCTTGTTCATCGGCTACTTCACTTTCAAAAAATGGTTTAAGTACGGATCGGTACAAACCGGATACGACTGCAGCATTGTACGTATACATAATTGTTGCTGCATATTCGTTTGCTAAGTCTTCGTTTAGTCCTTCGATTAATTGTTGCATCTTTTCATCCATGTTCATCATCCTTTCAAAGAAATCTTGGCATATATTCAAATATTCCCTGTTCCTCTTAGTTTAAACGTAAAGTATAAAACGATTCTTGAACTGTTGTGGCAATCTAGTTTGAATTGAAAACAATACCTTGTATAATAACAATGGGAGAGAGGAAGAAAGGAACTTTTTATGAAACAGAAAATCGAAACCTTATTGTTTATAGCATGGGCTACTTCGTTGGCGGCTATGCTTGGAAGCTTATTTTTCTCAGAAGTGTTAGGGTATGAGCCTTGTGAGTTGTGCTGGTATCAGCGAATTTTGATGTATCCTCTTGTCGTTATTTATGGAGTGTCACTAATCAAGAAGAATGTGACTTCAGCGCTGTCCGGGTTAATATTGAGTGGTATAGGTGCTTGTTTTTCTATTTACCACTATTCCTTACAAAAGGTGCCCGCCTTTCAATCAGCGGGAAACTCCTGTGGGGCTGTTCCGTGTAATGCGGAGTATCTCAATTTGCTGGGTTTCATCACCATCCCGTTTTTGGCAGGAACCGCATTTATTATAATTTTTATCAGTCACGTACTTATGATTCGTGAGCAAAGGGGACAAGCGGAATGAAAAAGAAAATGATTATTTTTGGAACGGTACTCGTCGTTCTTTTAGTAGTACTCGCTTTTGTAGTGAACTATCAAAATTCTCAAAAAACAGAAGAAAATCCTTACGGAAAAGATGACCTTGAGCAAAGCACCATCGATCAACTGGACGACCCTGATTACCAGAATCAAATAGTACCTGATGAATTAGAAGAAGAGATTTCATCCGGTGAGCCGGTAACTGTGTATTTTTATGATCCTGAGTGTGTCCATTGTCAAAATACTACTCCCGTACTTGTGCCGCTTGCACAAGACATGAATGTAGACATGAAAAAAATGAATTTACGTGAATTTGGTACGGAAGGTACAAAGTATCAGATCCAATCGACTCCAACCCTTGTCCACTTTGAAGATGGAGAGGAACAGGCGCGGATTGTAGGTGAAAATCCTGAAGGTGAGTTCGAAAGCTTTTTTGAGGATGAAGTGACTACTGAATAACACAGAAAAGGTAGCGGCTTAGTGTAACTACTCCGTTTACTATAGCAAAAACAATAACTTCTTCGATTAAAATAACAAAGGGCTCAGTCGACTTTTCGACCGAGCCTTTTAAAATGTTTAATTTAAGTTGTTCCACGTAAGCTCCCTTTAGTGGAGTACTCAGTTTCGAGACATAATGAGAATCTAGGGGCTCCGGGAAACGGATCGCTTTCCGGGGGGCGGGCGCTGAGCCTCCTCGAGCTTCGCTCTCCGGGGTCTCACCTGTCCCGCTCCTCCCCCAGGAGTCTCACCGTTTCCCTCCGCCCCTCTGC
>NZ_JAIZEN010000027.1 GCF_024189295.1 Halobacillus sp. A1 | reverse complement strand
AATCAACGATGTAGTGGCGACAGCGAAGAGGTCACACCTGTTCCCATGCCGAACACAGTAGTTAAGCTCTTCAGCGCCGATGGTAGTCGGGTTTACCCCCGTGAGAGTAGGACGCTGCTACGTCAATGTGAAAGTCGAAAGCATATGCTTTCGACTTTTTTAATATATTAATTTAGCTGCTTTTTCCGTGATAGGGGTGTGAAAATGGACCAAGAATATGTATGGTTAGAAAACTTAGACATATTTTTAATTCGCTTAAGTTTAGCATTACTGCTGGCGGGAATGATTGGCTTTGAAAGAGAGCTGAAAAATCATGCAGCTGGTTTTCGTACACATATTCTAGTTGGAGTCAGCTCCTGTTTAATGATGCTTTTATCAATTTATGGATTTGAAAACTTCATAGAAGAATATGATAATATTCGTTTTGATCCATCTCGTATCCCCTCCTACGTAATTAGCGGAATAGGTTTCTTAGGGGCCGGGACGATCATTGTTAATGGTATGACGGTCAGAGGTTTAACTACAGCTGCTTCCATCTGGACCGTTGCAGGTTTAGGATTGGTGATTGGCGCTGGGATGTATGGAGTCGGAATCTTAGCGACTTTTCTCGTCTTATTGAGCTTGATCTTTTTAAATAAGATCGAGAGGAAATTCATGAGGCATTATTATAAGAATTCTTACAGCATTATGGTTAACGAAGCATATCAAATGAATGAGATATTTGAAATATTTGATAGGAGAAATGTTGCGGTAGAAAGAGTGGAAATAGAAAATGTGGGGAATCAGACAAAAAGTATTTTTATTCAAGTGAACCGTAATAACCATTTGACAGAAATAGATATAATAAATGAAATTTCTAAATTGGATTATGTAGAGCGCATCAGCCATAAAGAATAAAGAAAAACTATACGTTTTATTTCGTATAGTTTTTTTGTTTTAATCTTGGATTATTTAGGGAATGATTATTCATGTAGCTTGAAACAAAAATGTTGCGAACACGTATAAAATCAGTATAATAAAGTTAAGGTCAAAGATAGTCAAAGTCAAAAGAGGAGGAGGGAAAATGAGGAATATCTCCGATGTAATCGAAGAATATCTAAAGAATATTCTTGATGATAATAATAAGCACATCGCTGAAATTAAACGTAGTGAAATTGCGGACCAGTTTCAGTGTGTCCCCTCACAAATCAATTACGTGATTAAAACAAGGTTCACCGTGGAAAAGGGATATATAGTCGAAAGTAAACGCGGTGGCGGGGGATATATTCGTATACGTCGCGTCCAGCATCGATCAGTATCTCAAATGATTGATGATATTGTCAGTTTAATTCAGCCGAGAGTTTCTCAGCCTGTAGCATTAGACGTCATAGATAGATTACTTGAGGACGATAGTATTACAAACCGGGAAGCGCGGATGATGACCAGTGTTATGGAACGTGAGGTTCTCGCTTTCCCTCTTCCGCTTAGAGACGAGGTTCGCTCCAGAATCCTTACGGCTATGCTGCTCACCCTTAAGTATAAAAATTAGCTGAGGAGGGAGACGGATACTATGGATTGCCAAAGATGCCATAAACGTCCTGCCACTGTTCACTTGACCCAAGTCATTAATGGTGAAAAGACAGAAGTGCATGTATGCGCGTATTGCGCAAAGGAACAGGGTTACATGTCTGACAACCAGGATTTTACCTTAAATGATTTGCTATCGGGTCTTTTCAATTATGATAAAAGCTCTTCTTACAAAGGAAAGCAATCCAAATCCCATCAATCCAACAAGCAATTGAAATGCCCTGCCTGCGGATTAACATATCAGGAATTTGCACAGGTAGGTAAATTCGGATGTGCGGATTGTTATAAAACGTTTGATGATCGCTTGAACCCGATTTTCCGTCGTGTTCATAGCGGAAATATAAAACATGATGGAAAGATCCCGAAACGGGAAGGTGGAAACTTGCACCTGAAAAAGCAAATGAATGAATATAAAACACAGCTTCAGAACCTCATAGAACAAGAGGAGTTTGAAGAAGCTGCTAAAATAAGAGATCAAATACGTTCTTTGGATGAACAGATCCACCACGGACAGGGCGGTGAGGAATAATGTCTTTACAACAATTCATTAACGAAGCCATAAGTCCCTGGATGAAAGAAGAAGGACCAGACAGTGATATCGTGATGAGCAGCCGGATCAGACTTGCTCGCAACTTTCAAAATTATCCTTTTCCCATAATTTCTTCTGAAGAACGGATGGAAGAGATTTTGCAGTTCTTCAAGGAAGAATATGCCGGGAAATCATTCAGGGATTATCATCAATTTGAAGTTGTTGAAATGGATAAGCTGCAGTCCGTTGAGAAAAGGGTGCTGGTCGAGAAGCACTTGATCAGTCCTCATTTAACAGAACACTCAAAACATTCTGCTTCTTTAATATCGCAAAATGAGCAAGTATCCATTATGATTAATGAAGAAGACCATATTAGAATACAGCTTTACTTTCCAGGTTTTCAATTAGATCGTGCTTTAGAACAAGCTTCCCAGTTAGATGACTGGCTTGAAGAAAAAGTGGATTATGCTTTTGATGAAAATCGCGGATATTTGACGGCTTGTCCTACAAATGTCGGGACTGGAATGAGAGCATCGGTCATGATGCATCTGCCTGCATTAGCCATGACACAGCAGATCACGCGCATGACTCCTGCGATCAACCAGCTTGGCTTAGTGGTGAGAGGAATTTTCGGTGAAGGCAGTGAAGCACTGGGAAACATTTTTCAAATATCCAATCAAATCACCTTAGGGAAGTCAGAAGAAGATATTGTTGAGGATCTGCACAGCATTGTGAAACAGTTGATCGATCAGGAACGTAAAGCCCGTCAAGCGTTAATGCATCGTTCAGGAGTCCAGCTGGAGGATAGAGTTTTTCGTTCCTATGGTGTTTTGAAGCACAGTCGTATCATAGAGTCTAAAGAGGCGGCCAAATGTTTGTCTGATCTTCGCCTTGGAATCGACTTAGGTTTTATCGACCATATCCCTAAAACGATTCTAAATGAGCTCATGGTTTTAACACAGCCTGGTTTTCTGCAGCAATATGCGAAAGAATCTTTATCTCCCTCTGAACGTGATGTTCGCAGGGCTTCATTAATTAGGGAAAGACTTCAATTAGAAAATAAAGAATAATTCGTAAGGAGGTCGTGTCCATGATGTTTGGACGATTTACAGAAAGAGCACAGAAGGTTCTAGCGTTAGCTCAAGAAGAAGCTGTACGCCTTGGTCATAATAACATTGGTACAGAACATATTTTATTAGGTCTTGTAAGTGAGGGAGAAGGTATTGCTGCGAAAGCTTTGACGGCTTTAGGTCTTGAATCTAGTAAAATTCAGCAGGAAGTCGAAAACTTGATCGGCAAGGGGGAGAAAGTTTCCCAGACGATTCATTATACACCACGTGCTAAAAAAGTAATCGAGCTGTCAATGGATGAAGCTCGTAAATTAGGTCATTCTTACGTAGGTACAGAGCATATCCTTCTAGGCTTGATCCGAGAAGGTGAGGGAGTAGCTGCGCGTGTCCTGAATAACCTTGGTGTAAGCTTAAATAAAGCTCGTCAGCAAGTTCTGCAGCTTCTTGGAAACAATGAATCAACAGGCGGACAGAACCGCCGTGGCGGAAGCGGTGCACAGGCAGCTAATGCGAGTACACCTACATTGGATTCTTTAGCCAGAGACTTGACAGCTATTGCAAAAGAAGGAAATATCGATCCAGTGATTGGCCGAAGTAAGGAGATTGAGCGTGTAATTCAAGTGCTGAGCCGTCGTACGAAAAATAACCCAGTCCTTGTAGGGGAACCTGGTGTTGGTAAGACAGCTATTGCAGAAGGTTTAGCTCAACAGATCATGAACAATGAAGTTCCAGAAATCCTGCGTGAAAAACGTGTCATGACTCTTGATATGGGAACGGTCGTTGCGGGAACTAAATACCGCGGTGAATTCGAAGATCGCTTGAAAAAAGTGATGGAAGAGATTCGCCAGGCCAACAACATTATCCTGTTCATCGATGAGCTGCATACACTGATTGGCGCAGGTGGTGCTGAAGGAGCGATTGATGCATCAAACATTTTAAAACCTTCTCTTGCACGTGGAGAACTGCAGTGTATCGGTGCTACTACGCTTGATGAATACAAGAAATATATTGAAAAAGATGCTGCATTAGAGCGTCGTTTCCAGCCTATTAAGGTGGATGAACCGACCCTTGATGAGTCCATTCAAATTTTAAAAGGGCTGCGTGACCGCTACGAAGCGCACCACAGAGTGACGATTACGGATGAATCTATAGATTCTGCCGTCCGCTTCTCTGACCGGTATATTTCTGATCGGTTCCTACCGGATAAAGCGATTGACTTAATCGATGAAGCTGCTTCTAAGGTGCGTTTGCGTTCTTATACAGCTCCACCAAACTTAAAAGAACTTGAGCAAAAGCTTGAAGAAGTGAGAAAAGAAAAGGACGCTGCTGTACAGAGCCAGGAATTTGAAAAGGCTGCATCTTTAAGAGATAGTGAGCAGCGTTTGCGCGACGAGCTTGACGAGACGAAAGATGAGTGGAAAGAAAAGCAGGGGCAAGAGGATTCAGAGGTAACCGTTGAAGATATCGCCTCTATCGTTTCTACGTGGACGGGAGTTCCAGTTTCTAAAATGACAAAAGATGAAAGTGAGCGTCTTCTGCAATTGGAAGATACGCTTCATAATCGAATCATAGGTCAAGAGGAAGCTGTCAAAGCGATATCCAAAGCGATCCGACGTGCTCGTGCCGGACTTAAAGATCCGAAGCGTCCTATCGGCTCATTCATTTTCCTTGGTCCTACAGGGGTAGGTAAGACAGAACTGGCTCGTGCACTGGCTGAAAGCATGTTCGGTGAGGAAGATGCCATGATCAGAATCGATATGTCCGAGTATATGGAAAAACACAGTACGTCCCGTCTTGTCGGGTCTCCTCCTGGATATGTAGGATACGAGGAAGGCGGTCAGCTGACGGAAAAAGTCCGGAACAAGCCATACTCTGTCATTTTATTAGATGAAATTGAGAAAGCTCACCCGGAAGTTTTCAACATTCTCCTGCAAGTACTTGAAGATGGACGCTTGACTGATTCTAAAGGCCGGGTGGTAGATTTTCGAAATACCGTATTGATCATGACGTCCAATGTCGGTGCTCATGAACTGAAATCTAATAAATACCTTGGGTTCTCTATGGGAGAAGCTAATCAGGATTATAAAGATATGAAATCCAAAGTGACAGATGAATTGAAAAAAGCATTCCGCCCTGAGTTCTTGAATCGTATTGATGAAACGATTGTGTTCCACTCCCTCGAGAGAAAACACATGAAGCATATCGTAACGCTAATGTCAGAGCAGCTTAGAAAACGTCTGCTTGATCAAGAGATAGACTTCACGCTCACTGAAAAAGCAATTGAGCATATTGCTGAAGAAGGCTTTGATCCTGAATACGGGGCTCGTCCGCTTCGCCGTTCCATTCAGAAGAACGTGGAAGATCTATTATCTGAAGAGTTGCTAAAGGAAAATATCCAAAAAGGTCAAAAAGTTAAAATTGACCTGAATGATGATAAGGAATTTACAGTTCACACTCAACAAGAAGCATAAAATATGAATAAAGTATGAATGTTTCTAATCGGAAGGTGTTTGCCTTCCGATTTTTTTCCGTTTCAGATATGATTTTAGTAAGAATAAATTAATCTAATTGACACTCTTGTGAAACTTTTTCACAAACAAAAGCGTATATAATAAGAGGAGAGGGAGAGGTTACCTTGGCAAAAAGAAAAATAAAGTTTGTTTGTCAGGAATGCGGGTATGAATCTCCTAAGTGGATGGGGAAGTGTCCAGGGTGTCATCAGTGGAATACACTTGTTGAAGAAGCTGCTATGACAGGCAGCGGAAACTCTAGACATATATTTCAGACGAATTCCCAGACCTCTGCAAAACCGGAGAAAATTACCGCTATCAAATCTGAAAAAGAACCAAGAATGACTACTGACATGCCGGAGTTGAACCGGGTTCTTGGCGGCGGTATAGTGCCTGGGTCTCTGGTTTTAATAGGGGGAGATCCGGGTATCGGGAAGTCAACCTTGCTCTTGCAAGTATCTGCCCAAATTGCGGACAAACAATTACCAGTTTTATATATATCAGGAGAAGAATCATCTAGACAGACGAAGCTTCGCGCTGAAAGATTAAATATAACGTCCGACGAGCTTTACGTGCTGTCTGAAACCAATTTACAGGATGTGATCACTCAAATCGAACAAATCGATCCCAAGTTCGTCGTGATCGACTCAATTCAAACGATTTTTAAAGAAGACATCACTTCAGCGCCCGGAAGTGTTTCACAGGTTCGGGAATGTACGAGCCAGCTGATGAGGATCGCCAAAAGTAAAGGCATTCCTATTTTTATAGTGGGCCACGTTACAAAAGAGGGTTCGATTGCAGGACCGCGGCTTTTGGAACATATGGTGGATTCGGTTCTATATTTTGAGGGAGAGCGTCATCACACGTTTCGAATATTGAGAAGTGTAAAAAACAGATTCGGAAGCACTCACGAAATGGGTATCTTTGAAATGAAAGAGAAGGGCCTGGAAGAGGTGCTGAACCCTTCAGAGATCTTTTTGGAGGAACGGTCCCAGGGAGCTGCTGGATCGATTGTAGTTGCTTCTATGGAAGGCACAAGGCCTGTTCTAGTTGAGATTCAAGCGCTTATATCTCCTACTTCTTTTGGAAACCCTAGACGTATGGCTACGGGTTTGGATACTAGTCGTGTTCCTCTTCTGATGGCCGTCCTCGAAAAGCGGGCTGGCTTACTCTTGCAGAATCAGGATGCCTATATTAAAGTGGCCGGCGGAGTGAAACTAGATGAACCTGCCATCGACTTAGCGGTCGCTTTGAGTATTGCCTCCAGTTTTAGGGAACAAGTATCAAACGGTGATGATGTTGTAGTAGGGGAAGTCGGCTTAACAGGGGAAGTCAGGCGGGTGGCTCGAATTGAGCAGCGTGTCCAGGAAGCTGCCAAGCTTGGTTTTAAGCGAGTCATTATCCCTAAGAAGAATTTAGAAGGCTGGACGCCGCCATCCTCTATTGAAGTGGTGGGTGTCAGTACAGTGCAGGAAGCTATGCAAGTAACATTGGGGGATCGATAGATAATGGAAGGTCATGAACGTAATGAAAACCGCATCGGAGATATGCTTCAATTCGTGGCTCCAGGCACTCCCCTTCGTGATGGCATCGATAACGTGCTGCGTGCGAAGACGGGTGGATTGATCGTCATCGGGTATGGGAAGGAAGTTCAGCAATTAGTGGATGGAGGTTTCCATATCCAGTCTGAATTCACTCCAGCCCATTTATATGAACTGGCGAAAATGGATGGAGCTTTAATTCTTAACGATGAAGGTACAGAGATCTTATATGCTAATGCACAATTAATGCCGGACCCCGATATCATCTCGACTGAAACGGGGATGCGCCACCGAACAGCAGAACGAGTAGCTAAACAGACAGGTCACTTAGTTATTGCGATTTCACAAAGACGAAACGTCATAACTTTATATAAAGGCCCGGTCCGTTATTCACTTCAAGACATCGGAGTCATTTTGACGAAAGCGAATCAAGCCATTCAAACGCTTGAAAAATATAAGCTCGTGCATGACCAAAGTATTACGAACCTTGGGGCGATGGAATTTGAGAATATGGTCTCATTTTCTGAAGTCATTCAAGTTATCCACCGCATCGAAATGGTATTGCGGATCAAAAGGGAAATTTTGAATTACGTAAATGAATTAGGAACAGAAGGCCGTTTGATTCAATTACAGCTCACCGAACTGGTGTCGAATATTGAAGAGGAAGCTTCCCTTCTTTTAAAAGACTACAGTAAGAAGCCGGATTACGAGCCTTACTATATTCTAAGAAAAATGCAAGAGGAATCAGGGACAGAGCTCCTCGCGGATGAACAAGTGCTTAAGCTGTTAGGGTACGCATCGGGAACGAAACTTTCCGATATGATTTATCCAAGAGGCTACCGGATTATGCACCGCATCCCGCGTCTTCCTTCACTGATCATTGAACATTTAGTTGAAAGGTTCGGTACTTTGAACGATGTCGTACAGGCCTCTGTTAAAGAACTGGTAGAAGTGGACGGTGTCGGGGAAGTAAGAGCTAAGAAAATATGTGACGGTTTGGAACGGATTCAGGAACAGCTGTTTGTGGATCGACATTTATAGACATTTCATGTAGATAAAATAGGCACTTTTACAAATTGAAAAATATTGGAATTTGTGCTAATTTTATAAACAATCATTTACACCATTTTACGGTTAGCAGCTATTGAGGTTGGTCATAATGACACTAAGGAGGTGAAGCGAGTGCTTAAACGAATTGTTCAGTTATTTATTGTCATAACCGGCGGTACTGTAGGTTACCTTTATATCCCGGAATTATTTTCAATGATGGACGTGACCTGGCAGAGTTGGATTCAATCTGTAGCAGGAGCTATTATCGGAGCACTTATATTATTTTTATTGACATTTTGGGTTGTGGATTATATTGTCAACTTCCTGAGGTGGGTCGAGGACGCACTTGTACGAGCACCTGTTGCCGATTTGTTATTTGGCAGCCTTGGTTTAATCGTCGGCTTGATCATCGCTTATTTAGTAAATAACCTGCTGCAGGATATTGAAATTAAAGTGGTCAGTCAAATTTTACCGATATTCATTACTTTTCTGCTCGGTTATTTCGGTTTTCAAGTTGGTTTTAAGCGTAAGGATGAATTTTTGAATTTGTTGACGATTGCGAAACGAGACAAGAAGGCTGTTGAGGGTGAAGATGATCAGGGAGCGATGGTAGATGCTTCTTTAGTTCCAAAAGAAAAAATTCTTGATACGAGTGTTATTATTGATGGCCGTATCGCTGATATTTGTGAAACTCATTTTCTGGAAGGTACGATTGTCATTCCCCAGTTTGTACTGGAGGAGCTTCAGCATATTGCGGATTCCTCGGATGGATTGAAGCGTAATCGGGGACGACGTGGACTTGATATTCTGAACCGTCTGCAAAAAGATCTGCCGGTGAAGGTGGAAATTTACGATGGCGATTTTGAGGAAGTCCAGGAAGTAGACAGCAAGCTGGTTAAGCTGGCGAAATTGATGAACGGAATTGTTGTAACGAATGATTTCAACTTGAATAAAGTCTGCGAATTCCAAAATGTACAAGTGTTGAATATTAATGACCTCGCGAATGCTGTGAAACCTGTTGTGCTGCCAGGAGAAGAAATGTCCATCCAGGTCATTAAAGACGGGAAGGAACAGAGGCAGGGCATCGGATATTTGGATGACGGCACGATGATCGTTGTCGAAGAAGGTAAAGACTATATTGGCAAAACGATCGAAGTCATTGTCACAAGTGTACTTCAGACTTCAGCGGGACGAATGATTTTCGCGAGGCCGAAATCACTTGAAAAAGCATTGTAAAAACGGTATAACAAATAGAGATTAACAAAAGTGATAACAGTATGTTATCGCTTTTGTTGTTTCACTCTTCATCACTAAGTTTGATGATTTAGGATGGTTCTGATGATAAATTACACAGCAATAATATTAGCTGCAGGCCAGGGGAAAAGAATGCTGGCTGGTCAAAACAAACAGTTTCTCATGATTAATGATGTACCTTTGATCATACATACACTGACGGTTTTTGTTCAGGATACTTGGTGTAATGAGATTGTGCTCGTGACCAATGAACAAGAACATACGCAAATGAAGAATCTGCTCAAAGAGCATTCACTCATCCAAAAGGTCCAACTCGTTAATGGTGGAATAGAACGCCAGGACAGCGTTTATGAAGGGCTTCAAGCCATAAAGCTTAAACACCAGCCTGTGTTCATCCACGATGGCGCACGGCCTTTTGTAAAAACAAAACACCTTCATGAGCTGGCGGAAGTTGTAGGTAGGAACAGAGCTGGTTTGCTCGCCGTACCGGTAACGGACACCATTAAACAAAAGGATAACGGACGATTGAATACGCTGGACCGGCATACGTTGTGGGCGGCTCAGACTCCACAGGGCTTCGCCTATGATCTGATTAATGAAGCCCACAACTCGGCGAAAGACTCCGGGTATTATGGAACGGATGATGCTTCACTTGTGGAACGTTTACATTATAAAGTCGAGATCGTTGAAGGAAGCTACGATAATATAAAATTAACTACACCTGAAGATTTGGCAAAAGCCGAATCCTACGTCAAACAAGGTGAAACTAGAAAGGATGCGAATAAATCCATGATCAGGATCGGACAGGGGTTTGACGTTCATCAATTTGCAGATAATCGCCCATGTATCGTCGGAGGAATCACTATTCCACATGACCAAGGACTTCTTGGCCACTCGGATGCGGACGTTTTACTGCATACGATAGCTGACGCTTGCTTAGGTGCTATTGGTGAGGGAGATATCGGCCGCCACTTCCCAGATACCGATGATTCTTTTAAAGATGCAGATTCTGGCGAGCTTTTGAAAGAGGTATGGGGGTTTGTAACCGAGCAAGGATATGAACTCGGAAACCTGGATTGTACGGTAATCGCCCAGTCTCCTAAAATGGCTCCATACATTGAAGAAATCCGTCAGAACATCGCCTCATTGTTAGAAAGCGAACCTGGAAAAATCAATGTGAAAGCTACCACTACTGAAAAGCTAGGCTTTACCGGACGTAAGGAAGGAATGGCATCTCAGGCTGTAGTGCTTCTGCAAAAGAATCCACAAGCTTAGGGAATTAATGATAGAATGAAAAAAGATGAAGAACGGAAAATGGAAGGGGTATAAAATTATGAGTAACGAAGTACGTGTGCGCTATGCGCCGAGCCCAACGGGGAACCTTCATATAGGGAATGCTCGTACAGCTTTATTTAACTATTTATTCGCAAGGAACGCGGGAGGGAAATTCATCATCCGTGTAGAGGACACTGACGCAAAGCGTAATGTTGCTGGCGGAGAAGAGAGTCAATTGAATTATTTGAAATGGCTTGGCATCGACTGGGATGAAGGGGCAGATATCGGCGGCAATTACGGTCCATACCGCCAGATGGAACGTCTGGACCTGTATAAGAAATATGTAGACGAGCTGCTTGAACGCGGCTTAGCTTATAAATGCTATGTTACGGAAGAAGAGCTGGAAGCGGAGCGAGAAGCACAAATCGCTCGTGGCGAAGCGCCTAAGTATTCAGGAGCCCATCGTGACCTGACTGCCGAGCAGATCAAACAGTTTGAAGAAGAAGGTCGTCAGCCGAGTATACGGATTCGTGTCCCTGAGAACTATACGTATGTATTTAACGATATTGTACGTGATAAAATCTCGTTTGAATCCAGTGATTTCGGTGACTGGGTCATCGTGAAGAAAAACGGAACGCCGACCTATAATTTTGCCGTAGCTGTAGATGATCATCTGATGGAAATCAGCCACGTACTGCGTGGTGAGGAGCATATTTCCAATACTCCAAAACAAATGATGGTGTATGAAGCGTTTGGATGGGAGCCGCCAAAGTTCGGTCATATGACATTGATTCTTAATGAAAACCGTAAAAAGCTCAGCAAGAGAGATGAGCATATCCTCCAGTTTATTGAACAATATAAGAACTTAGGATATTTACCTGAAGCTTTATTTAATTTTATTACGCTATTAGGATGGTCACCAGTAGGAGAGGAAGAGATCTTCACTCAAGACAAATTAGTGGATATCTTTGACGCAGAGCGTCTTTCCACGTCCCCGGCCATCTTTGATGCCGCCAAACTTAAATGGATGAACAATCAGTATATAAAAGCTTCCAGCTTAGAGCGTGTCGTTGATTTAACCCTTCCTCATTTAATCAAAGCGGGCCGCGTTCCTGGGGAGATGAAGGAGGAAACGCGTGAATGGACGCATGAATTGATCTCCCTCTACCACGAACAGCTTAGCTACGGAGCAGAAATCGTGGAACTTACAGACCTCTTTTTCAGAAAAGAAATTCAGTACGACGAGGCTGCTCTGGAAGTTCTTCGCGGCGAGCAAGTCCCTGAAGTGCTGGAAGTTTTCAAAACTAAGCTTGCTGAACTTGAGGAATGGACGCCTGAAAACATTAAAGCTCAGGTCAAAGCTGTGCAAAAGGAAACCGGCTACAAAGGGAAGAAGCTGTTCATGCCGATCCGAGTGGCAACGACAGGACAGACCCACGGGCCAGAACTTCCAAATGCGATTCGTCTATTAGGATTAGAAACTGTGACCATTCGTCTCAATGATGCTTTGAACCAAATCCAAGGCTAATGTGTTCACAAATTTCAGTTTTTATCATATAGTTAAGATACCAATATGAAACGTTGAAGAGGAGAAGTAAGAATTCTTCCCCTTACTTAGAGATAATCACCTGGGCTGAAAGTGATTTTAAGGGGCGATTCTGAAATGCACCTCTGAGTCCCTTGTCGAATTCAGTAGGCTAGGGCGGTTCCTGCCGTTATCCAGGCCAAGATAGGAATGAAAGTAGTTCCTAAACAGAGTGGAACCGCGCTTAAACGCGCCTCTGTGCGATCGAGCACAGAGGCGCGTTTTTTTCTATTTAGAAGGCATGGTTCTTATGACTACTCAAAGGAGGTAGACAAATGGGGCTTTTCAAGTTGTTTAAAGAAGATGTAGATGTCGTTTTTGACCAAGACCCGGCTGCGCGTTCCTATATTGAAGTCATTTTGACGTATTCGGGACTTCATGCCACTTGGGCACATCGAGTCGCTCATGCCATCTATAAAAGGAAATTTTTCTTTTTAGCACGACTAATATCACAAATCAGCCGTTTCTTTACAGGAATCGAAATCCATCCGGGAGCTAAAATCGGCCGGAGATTTTTCATAGATCATGGTATGGGAGTTGTCATCGGTGAAACTTGTGAAATCGGTGATAATGTAACGTTGTTTCAGGGGGTTACTCTTGGAGGCACAGGCAAAGAGAAAGGCAAACGTCACCCGACGTTAAAGGACAATTCCTTAGTCGCAACGGGAGCTAAAGTATTAGGTTCGATTACAATAGGGGCAAATTCCAAGATAGGGGCCGGTTCTGTCGTACTTAAGGATGTCCCAGATAATTCCACGGTCGTTGGGATCCCTGGTCATGTAGTCGTTCAGGATGGCAAGAAAATCCGCCAGAAGGACTTAGATCACCATAAACTTCCAGACCCCGTCTACGATCGGTTGAATGAAATGGAAGAAGAGATAAAGAATCTGTGTCTGCAGTTGGAAAAAGAGGAAAAAGGAGCGAAAGAGCATGAGCATAAAAGTTTATAATACACTCACGCGAGCCAAAGAAACGTTTACACCGTTAGAAGAAGGAAAAGTAAAGATGTACGTGTGCGGTCCTACCGTATACAACTATATCCACATCGGAAATGCCCGTCCTGCGATCGTATTTGATACGGTCAGAAGGTATTTTGAGTATCGAGGGTATGATGTACAGTACGTATTAAATTTTACAGATGTCGATGATAAGCTCATTAAAGCCGCTAACGAAATGGGAGAAGAGGTCCCGGATATCGCGAATCGCTTTATTGATGCTTATAAGGAAGATGTCGGTGCACTGGGAGTGAAGGAAGCCGTCCACCACCCGCGTGTCACTGAAAATATGAATGAAATCATTGAATTTATCCAGGGGTTGATCGACAAGGGATACGCTTATGAATCGGAAGGAGATGTGTATTTCCGCACACGTTCCTTTGATCAGTATGGCAAGCTCTCCCACCAGTCGATAGATGAGCTGAGGTCAGGAGCTCGTATTGAAGTAGGCGAGAAAAAAGAAGACCCTTTGGATTTCACCTTATGGAAAGATGCGAAGGCTGAAGAGATCTCCTGGGAAAGTCCATGGGGAAGCGGCCGTCCTGGCTGGCATATCGAATGCTCAGCGATGGCGAAGAAGTATCTCGGGGATACGATTGATATCCATGCAGGCGGTCAGGATTTGACCTTCCCTCACCACGAAAATGAAATTGCTCAATCTGAAGCGAATAATGGTTCTTCATTTGCTCGTTATTGGCTGCATAATGGGTATATTAATATTGAGAACGAAAAAATGTCAAAATCACTCGGGAACTTTGTGCTGGCTCATGACCTCGTCAAAAAGCATGATCCACAGGTCATCAGGTTCTTTATGCTCAGCGTCCATTATCGTCATCCAATCAATTTTAGTGATGAGCTATTGGGGGGAGCTAAGAACAGCTTCGATCGTATCCGTAACGCATATGAAAACTTGAAGCACCGGGAAGCTTCAAGTCTTGATTTAACGGAAGACAACGATAAATGGCTCGAGGATATCGAAAAATACAAGCAGCAATTCATTGCTGAAATGGATGACGATTTCAATACTGCGAATGCGATATCTGTTTTATTTGATGTTACGAAGGCGGCTAACCTGTATCTCAAATCTGATCAAACGCATACCGAAGTGATTGAACGTTTCATCCAAACGATCGAAGAACTGACAGGAGTGCTGGGGCTTGTCATAAAACAGGACGATGAATTGCTTGATGAAGAAATCGATGCGCTTATCGAAGAAAGAAAGCAGGCGCGTAAAGATAGGAACTTCGCACGAGCAGATGAGATTCGTGATGAATTGAAAGCCCGTGATATCGTATTAGAAGATACAGCTCAAGGTACTCGCTGGAAACGAGGGTCCTGATGGAATTCACTAACGTTAAACAAATGAAAAGCCTCGCGCTCGCTTATATGGGGGACGGGGTTTATGAACTTTATGTGCGCCGCCACCTATTAGCAAAAGGAGAAATCAAACCGGAGCAGCTGCATAGAACAGCCGTCCAGTTTGTTTCCGCAAAATCACAGGCCAAAGTCGTACAAGCATGGAATGACCAGGGCATGCTGACAGAAGAAGAAGAAGGTGTCTTACGGCGAGGGCGTAACGCAAAATCAGGAACCATTCCTAAAAACACCGATGTACAGACTTATCGGTACTCGACAGCTTTTGAAGCGGTTCTTGGATTTCATTATTTATCCGGAAATGAGGAACGCCTGCAAGAGCTGATCGATTCCGCTATACAAATTGTCGAGGAAAGGAGAAGCAAATCATGAGTGATGAATGGATTATCGGTAAAAACCCAGTCCTTGAGGCGATGAGGTCAGGCCGCTCCATAAATAAAGTGTTTGTATCCGATCAGCTGCAGCCGCAAGCTTTACGGAAAATTGAACAAACGGCGAAAGAGCATGGGGTGCTTGTCCAGAAAGCCCCAAAGAAAAAGATCGATCAACTTTCTGATGGCAACCATCAGGGAGTGATTGCCGCGGTAGCCGCGTATGAATACAGTGACATCGATGACCTTTTTGCACGGGCCGAGTCTAAAGGGGAAGAGCCGTTTTTTATTATTTTAGATGAAATCGAAGATCCTCATAACTTAGGTTCCATTTTACGAACGGCTGACGCCAGCGGGGCTCACGGGGTGATTATTCCGAAGCGGCGCTCGGTAGGCTTGACTTCGACCGTCGCTAAGACCTCCACAGGAGCGATTGAATATATTCCAGTAGCCAGAGTAACGAACCTGTCACGGACGATCGATGATCTGAAGGAGCGGTTTGTGTGGGTCGTCGGCACAGATGCAGAAGGCACCGAGGATTATCGTCAGCTTGACGGAAAAATGGCAATAGCCTTAGTGATCGGAAGCGAAGGCAAAGGAATGAGCCGTCTGACAAAAGATAAATGCGATTGGACTGTGAGTCTGCCGATGGCTGGACAAGTCACTTCGCTAAACGCATCAGTGGCTGCTTCATTACTGATGTATGAAGTCTACAGGAAGCGTCACCCTCTAGGGGATTAAGAGATGAATGTCTTATTAGTAGATGGCTATAATATCATTGGTGCTTGGCCGGATCTCAAAAAAATGAAAGATACAGACCTAGGACAAGCCAGACAGCTCCTTGTCGAAATGCTGGCTGAGTACCAGTCCTACACGGGCGTCCGCTTAATTATCGTGTTTGATGCCTACCACGTCAGAGGTCTTGAAAATAAACAAAAGAATTTCAATGTGGAAGTCATTTATACAAAAGAAAATGAAACAGCAGATGAGAGGATCGAAAAGCTGGCTGGTGAATTGAATGATGTGCGGACCAAAGTCTATGTAGCAACGTCTGACTATGCAGAACAGCGGACGATCTTTGCTCAGGGCGCTTTTAGGAAATCAGCAAGGGAATTGTACATTGAATTGACCAATATTCAACAAGAAATAAAAAAAGATGTTGAATCTCATAAACAATTAAAATATCAGTCTAAAATCCCGATGAATAAAGAAATACGTGATATTTTTGAGAAGTGGAGACGAGGCGATAAATAGCTTTCGCCTTATTGACGCTTTTGAAACGCTTACTGTATAATATTTCTATATTTAGGAATCTAAGTCGGAGGGATCCTGTGTGAGCATCGGACAAACGAAGACAGGCATCGAGAAGTTGGATTTTAGTAGACTTGATGACGAAGAAATAATAGAAAGAATCAATCTGGGACAAGTCCAGGCGCTGGATTTTTTGATTGACAAGTACAAAAATTTCGTTCGTGCTAAAGCCCGGACGTATTTCCTCATTGGCGCAGATCGGGAAGACATTGTGCAAGAAGGGATGATCGGTCTGTATAAGGCTATCCGTGATTATCAGGGAGACAAACTCTCTTCTTTCAAAGCCTTTGCTGAACTGTGTGTTACCCGTCAGATTATTACCGCTATTAAAACGGCCACTCGTCAAAAACACATTCCACTAAATTCATACGTCTCACTGGACAAGCCTATTTTTGATGAAGAAGCAGATCGCACCCTCCTTGATGTCATAGCTGGCTCGAAAGCTATCGACCCTCAGGAGTTGATGGTCAACAAAGAAAGATTTGGAGACATAGAAGAAAAAATCTCTGAGCTGTTAAGCGACCTCGAGCAGAAAGTATTGGCGCTATATTTAGATGGGAAGACGTATCAGGAGATTTCAGTTGAGCTGAACCGGCATATCAAGTCAATAGATAATGCACTGCAGCGGGTGAAACGTAAGCTTGAGAGGTATATAGAGTTCTCAGAAACTACTTAACAAAACGTGAATTGACACTAGATAGTAAGCGTGCTACATTAGTGAAAGTGAATATACCTCTGAAATGAGGTGACTGTCGTTGAGAAAAAAAGTTATTCTTGCCTGTACCAAATGTTTAAGCCGTAATTATACTACAAATATAAATCGCTCGAATCAGTCCGAACGTTTAGAAGTTCGCAAGTTTTGCAAAACGTGTAGTGAACATACACTTCACCGTGAAACGAAATAGAGGATGAAGCCGGTGGGCGTAAGTTTGGGGGTAGTATCAGTATGATCAAGTTCTTTAAAAATGTATCTCGCGAAATGCGTAAAGTGAGCTGGCCTAAAGGGCAGGAATTAACGAGGTATACGATTACCGTACTTTTTACTGTAGCTTTTGTAGCCGTGTTTTTTGCGGTAGTAGACTTAGGCATCACACAAATACTTGAACTCATTCCGAGCTAATAGTACAGTCAAATTTGTGATATACTAGATAATAGTCTTGTTGCAAAAAACCCGTTTAACGGGTTTTTTCATGTTGGAAATCTTTTTAATACGATCGATAAGGGAGGGAAGGGCAAGCCGCTTGTCCTGCATAAATGGAAAAAAGATGGTATGTGGTCCACACGTATTCAGGTTATGAAAACAAAGTGAAGACCAACTTAGAAAAACGAGTCGAGTCAATGGGAATGGAAGACAAGATCTTTCGTGTACTTGTTCCTGAAGATGAAGAAACTGAAATCAAAAATGGTAAACGTAAAGTGAATAAGAAAAAGGTGTTCCCGGGTTATGTCATCGCTGAAATGGTCATGACAGACGACTCCTGGTATGTCGTTCGAAATACTCCTGGAGTCACTGGCTTCGTTGGCTCGACTGGTTCCGGATCAAAGCCAATCCCTCTCTTGCCTGAAGAAGCAGATACCGTGCTTAAACGCATGGGAATGAAGGAGCCTTCTAAAGCAGATATCGATTTTGATATAAAAGAGAGCGTCACTGTAAAAGAAGGGCCGTTCGCCAACTTTACCGGCACCATCGAATCGATTGATGTCGATAAGCAGAAAGTCAAAGTACATGTCAATATGTTCGGCCGTGAAACTCCGGTTGAATTAGATTTCTCACAAATAGAAAAATTATAAATTCTCTCTCACCCTTGCAATATGTTTGAATAGATGCTAAAATTCTTATGTTCATTATGTGCCTCGAGGAAGAGGCGTTAACGCATATTGTAAATGAGTGGGAGGGGAAAACCCTATTACCACATCACGGACTTTAAGGAGGTGTGTCTCGTGGCTAAAAAAGTTATTAAAGTTGTAAAGCTACAGATTCCAGCAGGTAAAGCGAACCCAGCTCCACCGGTAGGACCGGCACTAGGACAAGCGGGTATTAATATCATGGGCTTCTGTAAAGAATTTAACGCTAAAACACAAGATCAAGCAGGAATGATCATTCCCGTAGAGATCTCTGTTTTTGAAGATCGTTCTTTTACATTTGTTACAAAAACTCCACCAGCTGCTGTTCTGCTTAAGAAAGCAGCCGGAATCGAATCAGGTTCAGGTGAGCCAAACCGTAACAAGGTAGCTTCTGTTAAACGCGATCAAGTAAAAGAAATCGCTGAAACAAAAATGCCTGACTTGAATGCTGCTGACGTTGAAGCTGCAATGCGCATGGTTGAAGGTACAGCGCGCAGTATGGGAATCACAGTTGAAGACTAATCCCACAGCGTCACTCTAATGGAGTTAAAGGTTGCGAAACAGGAGTGATCCTAGGTTCGCAACCTTTATTCGTGGGAGGTTAATCCGTTAAAACCACAATGAGGAGGAAATAAAAATGGCTAAAAAAAGCAAAAAGCAACAAGAACTACAAAAACTTGTTGACCGTACAAAAGCTTATGAAGTACAAGAAGCAGTTAGTCTTGTGAAAGAAACATCAAAGGCGAGCTTTGATGAAACTGTTGAAGCGGCTTTCCGTCTTGGGGTTGACCCTAAGAAAGCAGACCAGCAAATCCGTGGAGCAATGGTGCTTCCACACGGTACAGGTAAGACTCAGCGCGTTCTAGTTTTCGCTAAAGGTGATAAAGCGAAAGAAGCAGAAGCTGCTGGAGCTGACTACGTAGGAGAACAAGACTTGATCAGCCAAATTAATCAAGGATGGTTCGATTTCGACGTAGTTGTTGCAACACCTGATATGATGGCTGAAGTTGGTAAGCTTGGTCGAGTACTTGGACCAAAAGGACTTATGCCGAACCCTAAAACAGGAACAGTTACTTTTGAAGTTGAAAAAGCAGTTAATGAAATTAAAGCAGGTAAAGTAGAATACCGTGTCGATAAAGCGGCTAACATCCATGTACCTATTGGAAAAGCTTCTTTCGATCAAGAAAAGCTTGTTGAGAACTTCAAAGCAATCACTGATCAGTTAGTGAAAGCTAAGCCTCAAGCTTCAAAAGGTACCTACATGCGTAATGCTGCCGTATCTTCTACAATGGGGCCTGGAATCAAAGTTGATGTATCCGGCTTCGTGAAGTAATAAATAATGGTTGACTTTCCGTTTTTAATTTCTTATAATTAGAAACGTTGTATAAATTGAATACGTTATACCGAAGACAGCAGGTGCGGATCCCGCTTAATTTCCTGCCGAGGTGTGTGCATAAACAGGACAGCTTTTCATCGACCTGTTCTGACATACGTACCTCCATGTCTTGTGGAGGTACTTTTTATTTTGTGAAGCACGAACTCCCATCGGTATGATAAGTCATTAAGTTATTAGGAGGTGGAACGATGAGCAAAATTATTGAGCAAAAGCAGCAGGTTGTAACTGAAATTGCTGACAAATTCCGTAACAGTAAGTCTGCAGTACTTGTAGATTACCGCGGACTAAGTGTTGCTGAAGTAACAGAGCTTCGTGCGCAGCTTCGTGAAGCAGGAGTTGAGTTCAAAGTGTATAAAAACACAATGACTCGCCGTGCGACTGCTGAAACAGATCTTACTGAACTGGATGAAGTTCTTGTTGGACCGACTGCTTTAGCATTCAGTGAAGACGACGCTGTATCCCCAGCAAAAGTTCTTAACAACTTTGCAAAAGATCACCAAAACCTTGAACTTAAAGGTGGAGTGATTGAAGGACAGGTTGCAACTCTTGATCAAATCAAGGAACTTGCTACTCTTCCAAGCTACGAAGGTCTTGTATCTATGTTCCTAAGCGTGATTCAAGCTCCAGTTCGCAACTTTGCTTATGCTACAAAAGCAATTGCAGAACAAAAAGAAGAAGAAGAAAGCGCGTAAGTTAACACACATGTTTGAATGAATAAAAATTTATTTTAAAATCTAAGGAGGAAATTTCTCATGTCTAACGAACAAATTATCGAAGCGATTAAAGAAATGACTGTTCTTGAGCTTAACGACCTAGTTAAAGCAATTGAAGAAGAATTTGGTGTAACTGCTGCAGCTCCAGTTGCTGCTGGTGGTGCTGCTGCAGGTGGCGAAGCTGAAGAAGAGCAAACTGAATTTGATGTAGTACTACAATCTGCTGGAAGCTCTAAGATCAAAGTAGTTAAAGCAGTTCGCGAAATCACTGGTCTTGGTCTTAAAGATGCAAAAGAGCTAGTTGATAACGCTCCTGGCGCTATCAAAGAAGGCGTTGCTAAAGAAGAAGCTGAAGAAGTTAAAGCTAAGCTAGAAGAAGCTGGAGCTTCTGTAGAAGTTAAGTAATTGCATGAAATAAGTTAAGCTCGCTGATTATCGGCGAGCTTTCTTTTTCTTATTTTTTTCAAGAAGGTGTTCTTAATGGCTGAACATTATTATTCAAAAAAAACAGAGGCGAAAAGCGATGAACGCACATGGTCTTTCTCTTTGAAAGGGAATCCCTTTACTTTTACGACTGATCATGCCGTCTTCTCAAAATCTGAAGTAGATTTCGGGTCGCGTGAGTTAATTGAGGCTTTTACGCTGCCGGAAGTCGATGGTGATATTCTTGACCTGGGCTGCGGCTACGGGCCGATCGGCTTAGCTCTGGGGAAATTTTTTCATGATCGTCATATTGTGATGGTCGATGTGAATGAGAGAGCCCTGACCTTAGCAGAACGGAATGCTGAGCAAAACCACGTGAAGAATGTATCTATTAAAGAAAGTGATCGATTTTCCAATATAGACGACCGTTCGTTTGCGGCGATCCTTACCAATCCTCCCATCCGCGCAGGTAAACAAGTAGTTCACAGCATGTTCACCGAAGCAGCAGAAGCTTTGCTTCCGGGCGGAGAGTTATGGGTGGTCATTCAAAAGAAACAAGGGGCTCCTTCAGCAAAGGAGAAGCTTGAAGAGTTGTTTGGTCACACGGAGGTAGTCGTTAGGAAGAAAGGCTATCATGTCTTAAAGTCTATAAAAGTTTGACGCTCTATCTCATTTGTGCTATTATTGAAAAATGCCAATATGACCATTGGGTGTCAAGTCCTTTTTTAAAAAACAGTGTATATTTTTTTAAAAAGTGGATAGAATGGTAAATCGTACATGTAAATCGAAATGAGGTTTTTGGTTGAAAACCCTTTTTCTTTTTTGTCTAACGTTAGAGAGAAATGAAGAAACACCATCTGCCAACATGCGGATGTTTGATAAATAGCGCTTGTGGCAAGATCAACCGCAAGCCTGTTCGGCATGTCTTTGCCGAACCCTTTTTTCGTTATAAAAATGCTTGTTTGAAGGGGTGAATCAGTTGACAGGTCAACTAGTTCAATATGGACGACACCGCCAACGCAGAAGTTACGCACGTATCAGTGAGGTATTAGAATTACCCAACTTAATCGAAATACAAACCGCTTCTTATGAATGGTTCTTAAAAGAAGGTTTGAAAGAGATGTTCAAAGACATCTCGCCGATTGAGGATTTCACAGGTAATCTATCACTAGAATTTGTAGACTACAGCTTAGGCGAGCCAAAGTATCCAGTCGATGAGTCAAAAGATCGGGACGTAACGTATAATGCACCGCTTCGTGTGAAAGTTCGTCTACTAAATAATGAGACAGGCGAAGTGAAAGAGCAAGAGGTATTCATGGGAGATTTCCCACTGATGACCGATACTGGTACCTTCGTCATTAATGGTGCCGAGCGTGTTATCGTTTCTCAGCTTGTTCGTTCACCAAGCGTGTATTTCAACAAAAAAATAGATAAGAACGGGAAGCGCGGTTATTCGGCTACTGTAATTCCGAACCGCGGGGCATGGTTAGAATTCGAAACGGACGCAAAAGATGTAGTCCACGTTCGAATCGACCGTACTCGTAAGCTCCCGATTACTGTATTGCTTCGTGCTCTAGGATTCGGAACAGATCAAGAAATTACTGATTTGATCGGTGAAAATGAGTACTTGAAAAATACACTGGAAAAAGATAACACAGAAAACAGCGAAAAAGCATTGCTTGAGATTTATGAGCGTCTACGCCCTGGCGAACCGCCGACAGTAGAAAATGCAAAAAGCTTACTAGTTTCTCGTTTCTTTGATCCTAAGCGTTACGACCTTGCTAGAGTAGGTCGTTATAAAATGAATAAAAAGCTTCACATTAAAGATCGTTTGTTCAACCAGACTCTTGCAGAGACGTTAGTAGACGAACAAACAGGTGAAGTTTTAGCAGAAAAAGGTTCGAAAATCGACCGTCGTTTGCTGGATAAATTAATTCCGCATTTCGATAACGAAGAAGAAACCACCAGCGAACGCTCGCTTGACCCTGTTGAGGGAGTATTAGAAGAGCCGATTCGTGTTCAGTCTGTGAAAATAGTAGACCCTACTGATCCAGAAGGGGAACGCTCTATCAACGTAATCGGCAATGCTAATATTGATAAAGACGTGAAGAATATCACTCCAGCTGACATCTTATCTTCAATCAGTTATTTCTTTAACTTGCTGCACGATGTAGGTGGAACAGATGATATTGACCACTTAGGTAACCGTCGTCTTCGTTCAGTAGGTGAATTACTGCAGAACCAATTCCGTATCGGTTTATCCCGTATGGAGCGTGTGGTACGTGAGCGTATGTCTATTCAAGATACGTCTTCAATTACACCACAGCAATTGATTAATATTCGTCCTGTTATTGCATCGATCAAAGAGTTCTTCGGAAGCTCTCAGCTTTCCCAGTTCATGGATCAGACGAACCCTCTTGCAGAATTGACGCACAAACGTCGTCTATCTGCGCTTGGACCCGGTGGTCTGACGCGTGAACGTGCCGGCTTTGAAGTTCGTGACGTACACTATTCCCACTATGGTCGTATGTGTCCGATCGAAACGCCTGAAGGACCGAACATTGGTCTGATCAACTCACTGTCTTCTTACGCTAAAGTTAACGAGTTCGGTTTCATCGAAACACCGTATCGTCGAGTGGATCCTGAAACGAGCAAAGTAACGGCTCAGATCGATTATTTAACGGCTGATGAAGAAGATAACTATGTTGTGGCGCAAGCGAACGCGAAACTTGAAGAAGATGGAGCTTTTACAGATCCAGAGGTTATCGCTCGTTTCCGCGGGGAAAACACCGTAGTTGCTCGCGATCGCTTAGACTACATGGACGTATCTCCTAAACAGGTAGTTTCGGCTGCGACAGCTTGTATTCCATTCTTGGAAAACGATGACTCCAACCGTTCCCTGATGGGTGCGAACATGCAGCGTCAAGCAGTACCTTTGCTTCAGCCGGATGCTCCGATTGTCGGAACTGGAATGGAGTATGTATCTGGTAAAGATTCAGGTGCAGCAGTCATTTGCCGTCATGACGGTATTGTTGAGCGCGTTGAAGCCAAAGAAGTGCTCGTGCGCCGTATTTCTGAAGTAGACGGAAGAGAAACAGAAGGTGACTTAGACCGTTACCGTCTTCAAAAATTCATCCGCTCCAACCAGGGAAGCTGTTACAACCAGCGCCCGATTGTAGCAAAAGGTGACCGCGTCACTACTGGAGAAATCCTGGCTGACGGTCCATCTATGGATATGGGTGAATTAGCCCTCGGTCAAAACCCTCTTGTCGCCTTTATGACATGGGATGGATATAACTACGAGGATGCTATCATCATGAGTGAACGCCTTGTGAAAGATGATGTATACACCTCTATTCATATAGAAGAATATGAGTCTGAAGCTCGTGATACGAAGCTGGGACCAGAAGAAATCACCCGTGATATCCCTAACGTAGGGGAAGATGCTTTACGTGATTTGGATGAACGGGGGATTATCCGAGTAGGTGCAGAAGTAAGTGATGGAGATCTTCTTGTTGGTAAAGTAACTCCTAAAGGGGTAACTGAACTTTCTGCAGAAGAACGTCTGCTTCATGCAATCTTTGGAGAAAAAGCTCGAGAAGTGCGTGATACTTCACTTCGTGTACCACACGGAGCAGGCGGAATTGTCCTCGATGTGAAGATTTTCAACCGTGAAGACGGGGATGAACTTCCACCAGGGGTCAACCAGTTGATTCGTGCGTATATCGTTCAGAAGCGTAAGATCTCTGAAGGGGACAAGATGGCAGGAAGACACGGTAACAAAGGTGTTATTTCTAAAATTCTCCCTGAAGAAGATATGCCTTTCCTTCCTGACGGTACACCGGTAGATATCATGCTTAACCCATTAGGGGTACCTTCACGTATGAACATCGGACAAGTACTAGAATTACACTTAGGGATGGCTGCCCGCCAGTTGGGACTTCGTGTAGCGACGCCGGTATTCGATGGTGCCCGTGAGGAAGATGTTTGGGAAACTCTTGATGAAGCAGGAATGGCACGCGATGCAAAAACAATCCTTTACGATGGCCGTACAGGCGAACCTTTTGATAACCGTGTATCTGTAGGGGTTATGTATATGATTAAGTTAGCCCACATGGTTGATGATAAGCTGCACGCCCGTTCTACAGGACCTTATTCACTAGTTACCCAGCAGCCACTTGGTGGTAAAGCACAGTTTGGTGGACAGCGTTTTGGTGAGATGGAGGTATGGGCACTTGAAGCTTATGGTGCTGCCTATACTTTACAAGAAATCTTGACCGTTAAATCCGATGATGTCGTTGGTCGTGTGAAAACATACGAAGCCATCGTCAAAGGTGATAACGTGCCTGAACCAGGCGTACCAGAATCATTCAAAGTTCTTATTAAAGAGCTTCAAAGTTTAGGTATGGACGTTAAGATACTTGATGGTGATGACGAAGAGATTGAAATGCGAGACATTGAAGAAGAACAAACCAAAGAATCCGACAGTATGAATCTAGAGGAACAATAAAAGATTTCCTGAAGCTAAGGGTAGAACCTGGATACTAAAAGGGAGGTAAGCCCCTTGATAGATGTTAATAGATTTGAATATATGAAAATTGGTCTTGCTTCACCAGACAAGATTCGTTCTTGGTCTTATGGTGAGGTAAAGAAACCAGAAACTATCAATTATCGTACGTTGAAGCCAGAGAAAGACGGCTTGTTCTGTGAGAGAATTTTCGGTCCTCAAAAAGACTGGGAATGTCACTGTGGAAAATATAAGCGTGTACGTTACAAAGGTGTCGTATGTGACCGTTGTGGCGTCGAAGTAACAAAAGCAAAAGTACGTCGTGAGCGTATGGGGCACTTGGAATTAGCTGCCCCTGTTTCTCACATTTGGTACTTCAAAGGTATTCCGAGCCGTATGGGGCTTGTACTTGATATGTCTCCTCGTGCTTTAGAAGAAGTTATTTATTTTGCGGCTTATATTGTAACTGAACCTGGTGAAACAGCCCTTGATAAAAAGCAGCTTCTTTCTGAAAAAGAATATCGTTCTTACCGCGAGAAATTCGGGCAAGGCTTCCAGGCAGCTATGGGTGCTGAAGCCATCCGTAAACTCCTTTTCGATATCGACCTTGATGGTGAGGTAGATACGTTAAAAGAAGAACTGAAAACCGCCCAGGGTCAGCGTCGTACTCGTGCGATCAAGCGTTTGGAAGTACTTGAGTCGTTCCGTAATTCAGGAAATGACCCATCATGGATGATTTTAGATGTTCTTCCTGTCATCCCGCCAGAGCTGCGCCCAATGGTTCAGCTTGACGGGGGACGTTTTGCAACATCTGACTTGAACGATTTATATCGTCGTGTCATTAACCGTAACAACCGTTTGAAGCGCCTGCTTGACCTTGGTGCTCCTACGATTATTGTTCAAAATGAGAAGCGTATGCTTCAAGAAGCAGTCGATGCTCTAATTGACAACGGCCGCCGCGGTCGTCCAGTTACCGGACCAGGAAACCGTCCGCTTAAGTCTCTTTCTCATATGCTGAAAGGGAAGCAAGGGCGTTTCCGTCAAAACCTATTAGGTAAGCGTGTAGACTATTCCGGTCGTTCAGTAATCGTTGTAGGGCCTAATTTGAAAATGTATCAGTGTGGTCTGCCAAAAGAGATGGCACTGGAATTATTTAAGCCATTCGTTATGAAAGAGCTTGTATCTCGAGGATTGGCTCATAACATTAAATCAGCTAAACGTAAGATCGAGCGTGTGCACCCTGAAGTATGGGACGTTCTAGAAGATGTCATTAAAGAACACCCAGTCTTGCTAAACCGTGCACCTACGTTACACCGTTTAGGTATTCAAGCCTTTGAACCGACACTGGTCGAAGGGCGCGCCATTCGTCTTCACCCGCTCGTATGTACAGCATATAACGCTGACTTCGATGGTGACCAAATGGCTGTTCACGTACCATTATCATCAGAAGCTCAGGCTGAAGCACGTATTTTAATGCTTGCTGCTCAAAACATCCTGAACCCTAAAGATGGTAAGCCGGTCGTAACACCTTCACAGGATATGGTACTGGGTAACTATTACCTTACTTTAGAACGTATAGGCGCTGTTGGAGAAGGTATGGTTGTTAAAGACTTGAACGAAGCGCTTATGGCTTATCAAAATGGATATGTACATCTGCATACTCGTGTAGCTGTTCAAGCCAGCTCTTTAAACAACGAAACCTTTACAGAAGCTCAAAATAATCAATTGCTGGTTACATCAATCGGTAAGTTGATTTTCAATGAAATGCTTCCTAACTCGTTCCCTTATATGAACGAACCAACGCAGGAAAACCTTGAAATTAAAACTCCAGACCACTACTTTATCGAGAAAGGTACGGACGTAAGAAAAGACATCGCCAGCCGCGATGAAGTCCTTCCATTCAAGAAAGGTATCCTTGGAGATATCATTGCGGAAGTATTCAAACGCTTCTCAATCAGTGAAACATCTAAAATGCTGGACCGTATGAAAGATCTAGGGTTTGCTTATTCTACAAAAGCAGGTATTACAGTCGGTGTATCTGACGTTGTTGTATTACCTGAAAAACAAGAGATCCTTGAAGAAGCTCAGGCTAAGGTCGATAAAGTTCTTAAGCAATTCCGCCGTGGTTTGATTACGGATGGAGAACGTTACGACCGCGTTATCGAAATTTGGTCAGCATGTAAAGATAATATCCAAAATCGATTGATGAATTCCTTGAATCCGCGTAACCCTATCTTCATGATGAGTGACTCTGGAGCTCGTGGTAACGCGTCCAACTTCACTCAGCTTGCTGGTATGCGTGGTTTGATGGCCAACCCGGCTGGACGAATCATTGAATTACCGATCAAATCAAGCTTCCGTGAAGGTCTAACTGTACTTGAGTACTTTATTTCTACTCACGGTGCACGTAAAGGTCTTGCCGATACGGCACTGAAGACAGCCGACTCAGGTTACTTGACTCGTCGTCTAGTGGATGTGGCTCAGGATGTAATCGTCCGTGAAGAAGATTGTGGAACCGATCGTGGATTACCTGTAAGTTCTCTAAGAGAAGGCACTGAAATGATTGAACCACTTATTGATCGCTTAATCGGACGTACCGCTTACCAGACAGTGAAACACCCTGAAACGGGCCAAGTACTTGCTTCTCGTAATGAAGTAATCTTCGAAGATGCCGCTAAGCAGATCGTAGATGCGGGCGTCGAAAAAGTAGTGATACGTTCAGCCTTTACATGTAACACGAAACACGGTGTTTGTAAGAAATGTTATGGCCGTAACTTAGCTACTGGAGATGAGGTAGAAGTAGGAGAAGCCGTCGGTATCATTGCAGCCCAGTCAATCGGTGAGCCGGGTACACAGTTAACCATGCGTACCTTCCACACAGGCGGGGTAGCAGGAGACGATATCACGCAAGGTCTTCCTCGTATCCAAGAGATCGTTGAAGCTCGTAATCCTAAAGGTCAAGCTGTTATTTCAGAGATCCAGGGTACAGTTCACGAAATCAAAGAAGTAAAAGAAAAACAAGAAATTGTTGTTCAAGGCGAAGTAGAAACTCGCTCTTACACAGCTCCTTATGGCTCAAGGATGAAAGTTTCCGAAGGCGATAAAGTAGAAGCTGGTGAACCACTTACAGAAGGTTCGATCGACCCTAAAGAGTTATTGACTGTTCAAGGGTTGGACGGAGTTCAAGAGTATCTGCTGAAAGAAGTTCAAAAAGTATACCGTATGCAAGGTGTTGAGATTTCCGATAAACACGTAGAGGTTATGGTCCGCCAGATGCTTCGTAAAGTTCGTGTTCTTGACTCTGGAGATACGGATGTACTTCCAGGTTCCTTGCTTGAAATTCACCAGTTCAAAGAAGCGAACCAAAAAGTTCTCATGGAAGGCGGCCAGCCGGCTGTCGGCCGACCAGTTATTCTCGGTATTACTAAAGCATCGCTTGAAACAGACAGCTTCTTGTCTGCCGCATCCTTCCAGGAAACAACTCGCGTCCTGACAGATGCAGCGATTAAAGGTAAACGTGATGAATTACTAGGACTTAAAGAAAATGTTATCATCGGTAAACTTGTTCCTGCTGGTACAGGAATGACGAGATACCGTAAAATCAAAGCAGAATCAGAACAAAAAGAAGTAAAAGCTGAAGCTGCTCAAGAAGTAACTCAGCCTTAATATAAAGCTGAAGGTAATTAGAGGATAATGTTCGGGAGTACCTTGAGGTGAAACTATTTTCAATACCAGGTTGACATGAGTTTTCGGTAGTGATAATATAATCAAGGTGCTTCCGTTTATCCTTGTTACTTTGGAGGATATGAAGATGTCTTATGAAAAAGTAGCACAGGCTAAATCAGAGATAGTGATTGGGACCAAACAAACACTCAAAGCTATGAAAAGCGGCGAAGTGGTTGAAGTCTTGACGGCTGACGATGCTGATCAGTCGATGACAATGAAAGTAGCTAATCTTGCTGCACAGCTGAACATTCCACATACAAGAGTTACATCTATGAAGGAATTAGGAAACGCATGCGGCATTGATGTTGGAGCTGCTACCGTGGCTATAAAGCAATAAAGTTTTGGCGAATCATCGCGAAAGCTTTGTTTTTTGCCTTTTTATGAACCACCTGGATGTGTGGTATTAAAAAAAGTGGAAGGGAGGATAAATATTATGCCAACTATTAATCAATTAGTACGTAAAGGACGCGTAAGCAAAGGTAAGAAAACTGACTCTCCAGCTTTGAACAAAGGCTATAACAGCTATAAGAAGCGTATGACAGATCAGTCTTCTCCACAAAAACGTGGGGTTTGCACACGTGTAGGTACAATGACTCCGAAGAAACCGAACTCCGCACTACGTAAGTATGCTCGTGTTCGTTTGACTAACCAAATCGAAGTGAATGCCTACATTCCTGGAATCGGCCACAACTTGCAAGAGCACAGTGTTGTTCTTATCCGTGGCGGACGTGTTAAAGACTTACCTGGTGTGCGTTATCACATCGTTCGTGGTGCACTTGATACTGCAAGCGTGGATGGCCGTATGCAAGGTCGTTCTAAATACGGTACCAAGAAGCCTAAAAAATAATTAAACGTATTTATTCGTAAATAACAACAAGGAAGGGAGGGGAACATATGCCACGTAAAGGACCAGTAGCAAAACGTGATGTGTTACCAGATCCAATGTACAACTCTAAGCTTGTAACTCGCTTAATCAACCAAATCATGGTTGACGGACAGCGCGGTAAAGCTCAGAAAATTCTTTATAAAGCTTTCGAACTTGTTCAAGAACGTAGCGGAAATGAAGCTATGGAAGCTTTTGAACAAGCGATGAAGAACGTAGCGCCAGTACTAGAAGTACGCGCTCGTCGTGTGGGTGGTTCAAACTACCAAGTACCAGTTGAGGTACGCCCAGAACGTCGTCAAGCACTAGGACTGCGTTTCATTGTAAACTATGCGCGTCTACGCGGAGAAAAGACAATGGAAGAGCGCCTGGCTAATGAAATTCTAGATGCAGCAAACAACACAGGTGCAGCAGTTAAGCGCCGTGAAGATATGCACAAAATGGCGGAAGCTAACAAAGCATTCGCTCACTACCGTTGGTAATCATCAACGTAATAATCTTTCAACCAGGAAGGAGAAAAAATCATGCCTAGAGAGTTCTCCTTGGAAAGGACTCGTAATATCGGTGTCATGGCACACATTGACGCCGGTAAAACGACTGCCACCGAGCGTATTCTTTTCTACACAGGACGTATCCACAAAATTGGTGAAACACACGAAGGTGCTTCACAGATGGACTGGATGGAGCAGGAACAGGAGCGCGGAATCACAATCACTTCCGCTGCTACGACTGCTCAGTGGAGAGACCACCGTATTAACATCATTGATACTCCAGGACACGTAGACTTCACAGTAGAAGTTGAACGTTCCCTTCGTGTACTTGATGGTGCTGTAGCTGTACTGGATGCTCAGTCTGGTGTTGAACCACAAACTGAAACTGTATGGCGTCAAGCAACAACTTATGGCGTGCCACGTATTGTATTCATCAACAAAATGGATAAAATTGGCGCGGACTTCGTTTACTCCTTAGGTACTCTAAAAGACCGCCTTGGAGCAAATGCTGCGGCAGTTCAACTTCCAATCGGTGCAGAGGATGATTTCGAAGGAATCATCGATCTAGTAACTATGGAAGCATTCTATTACCTTGATGATCTAGGTACACGCGCAGAAGCTCGTCCAATTCCGGATGAGTACAAAGAACAAGCTGAAGAGTATCGTGGATTGCTTGTAGAAGCAGTTGCGGAACTTGATGAAGACTTGATGATGAAGTACCTAGAAGGTGAAGAAATCACTAATGAAGAGTTGAAAGTAGCCATTCGTACTGCCACTCTAACAGTAGATTTCTATCCTGTATTCTGTGGTTCTGCTTTCAAAAACAAGGGTGTACAACTTTTGATTGATGGAGTTATTGATTATCTTCCATCTCCGTTAGACGTACCTCCGATTGAAGGTCACGTACCACAAACAGAGGAACAAGTTGTTCGTAAGCCTGACGATAAAGAGCCGTTTTCTGCTTTAGCATTTAAAGTAGCAACCGACCCTTATGTTGGTAAACTTACATTCTTCCGTGTTTACTCTGGTACACTTAACTCTGGTTCATACGTGAAAAACGCTACTAAGGATAAGCGTGAGCGCGTAGGTCGTATCCTGCAAATGCATGCTAACTCCCGTGAAGAGATTTCTACTGTATATGCCGGAGATATCGCCGGTGCTGTTGGACTGAAAGACACTGGAACAGGTGATACTCTATGTGATGAGAAGAGTCTTGTTATTCTTGAGTCTATGGAATTCCCTGAGCCGGTTATCTCTGTTGCGATCGAGCCTAAATCTAAAGCCGATCAAGACAAGATGTCTATCGCACTTGGTAAACTTGCTGAAGAGGATCCAACATTCCAGACTGAAACAAACGTAGAGACTGGTCAAACAATCATCGCTGGTATGGGTGAACTTCACCTTGACATCATCGTTGACCGTCTGCGCCGTGAGTTTAAAGTTGAAGCGAACATTGGTGCTCCACAAGTTGCATACCGTGAAACTTTCCGCGGAAGTGCGGAAGTTGAAGGTAAATTCGTACGTCAGTCCGGTGGTCGTGGACAATTCGGTCACGTTTGGGTTAAATTCGAGCCAAACGATGAAGGTGCTGGATACGAATTCGTAAACAAAATCGTTGGTGGTGTAGTTCCTCGTGAATACATTCCATCTGTAGAAGCTGGTATTAGAGATTCTATGGAAAACGGAGTATTAGCAGGATACCCAATGGTAGACATTAAGGCTACTCTATATGATGGTTCTTACCATGATGTCGACTCCAACGAAATGGCCTTTAAAGTTGCAGCATCTATGGCACTTAAAGAAGCTAAAAACAAATGTAAACCAGTTCTTCTTGAACCAATGATGAAAGTAGAAGTCGTTATTCCTGAAGAATATATGGGTGATATCATGGGTGATGTAACTTCCCGTCGCGGACGTGTTGAAGGTATGGAAACTCGTGGTACAGCTCAGGTTGTTAAAGCATTTGTCCCACTATCTGAAATGTTCGGTTATGCCACTGCGCTTCGTTCAAACACTCAGGGACGTGGAACGTACACTATGCATTTCGATCACTATGAAGAAGTTCCGAAGAGCATCTCTGAGGAAATCATCAAGAAAAATGCTGGTGAGTAATTGATTTTTTTGCTAAGTTGAAGTATAACTTGTATTGTAAGCTTAGGAGTTTTTTAAAACTCCTTTGCTTCAAATAAATTATCAATTGAAAATAACTTTGTTTTTATTTAAAGGAGGAAATATAGAATGGGTAAAGAAAAATTCGACCGTTCCAAAGACCACGTTAACATTGGTACTATTGGACACGTTGACCACGGTAAAACAACTCTAACTGCAGCTATCACAACTGTACTTCACAAAAGATCAGGTTCTGGTTCTGCAATGGCATATGACATGATCGACGGTGCTCCTGAAGAGCGCGAGCGTGGAATCACTATCTCCACTGCACACGTTGAGTACGAAACTGAAAACCGTCACTATGCACACGTTGACTGCCCAGGTCACGCTGACTATGTTAAAAACATGATCACTGGTGCAGCACAAATGGACGGAGCTATCCTAGTTGTATCTGCAGCTGATGGCCCAATGCCACAGACTCGTGAGCACATCCTTCTTTCTCGTCAAGTTGGTGTACCTGCGATTGTTGTATTCCTTAACAAAGTTGACATGGTAGACGACGAAGAGCTACTTGAACTAGTTGAAATGGAAGTTCGCGACCTTCTTTCTGAGTATGACTTCGAAGGTGACGATGTACCAGTAGTAAGCGGTTCTGCTCTTAAAGCTCTTGAAGGTGAAGAAAAGTATGAGCAAGCGATCTATGATCTAATGGACGCTGTTGATGACTACATTCCAAACCCAGAGCGTGACGTTGACCAGCCATTCATGATGCCTGTTGAGGATGTATTCTCGATCACTGGTCGTGGTACAGTAGCAACTGGCCGTGTTGAGCGTGGTAAAATCAAAGTTGGAGACGAAATCGAAATCATCGGTCTTGCTCCAGAAGCTCGCAAAACTACAATCACTGGTGTTGAAATGTTCCGTAAGCTTCTTGACTATGCTGAAGCTGGCGACAACATTGGCGCACTTCTTCGTGGTGTTAACCGTGAAGATATCAACCGTGGACAAGTACTTGCTAAGCCTGGTACAATCACTCCACACACTAAGTTCCAAGCAGAAGTTTACGTTCTTTCAAAAGACGAAGGTGGACGTCACACTCCATTCTTCTCAAACTACCGTCCTCAGTTCTACTTCCGTACAACTGACGTAACTGGTGTTATTCAACTTCCAGAAGGCGTAGAGATGGTAATGCCTGGCGATAACGTAGAAATGACTGTAGAACTTATCTCTCCAATCGCGATCGAAGATGGAACTAAGTTCTCTATCCGTGAAGGTGGCCGTACAGTAGGCGCCGGCGTTGTAGCTAAAATTACTGAATAATAATAAGACGTTTGTCTTTTAAGAAGCAGCAGCTCAATGGAGCTGCTGCTTTTTTATGTATTTTTTTAAATCGTGCTGTTTTATATGATACTGGTTTTAAAGTCAGTTCCCTCTATTAATAAACTCAATTGATCTCTTAAATGAAATAGAGAGTAGTGTCAGGAAGTCAGATCATATGAATTGTGACTACTTTCAAAAGGCGTTGATAAGTTCCGTATTGATATTCATATAAGCTCCCTATAGCAGAAGACTGAGTTTCGAGATGTTTGGACTGTTTCCGTTATGTTTAACAGAGGTAAGAGCTCCGGGAAATCACTCCCTTTCCGTGGGAGCGCAGTGAGCCTCCTCGAGCTTCGCTCTCCGGGGTCTCACCAAGCACT
>NZ_JAIZEN010000026.1 GCF_024189295.1 Halobacillus sp. A1 | reverse complement strand
GCTTCTTAAATTCATCTGTAAAGTTACGGCGATTCCTTGGGGTCATGTGTAGTCTCCTTAATTGAAATATTTAGTAAAGTGTAACTCACCTTAACGAAACTGTCCAAATAAGTGTAGCCTATCCAGATCTCGCCTACATCCTTCTCCCACGGGAGTCTCGCATCTTCCCAACAACCCCATTCAAGATGGTGAGAAACGCCCCCACAAGAAGCGGTTTCGAGACATTTATATGGAAAGGGACGGAAACGATGAGATTCCTAACTTTGAAATCGGAATCGCTTTGTTCAGCGGCGTTTGAGTTGGATTGGGCTGGCGAAGATAAAGGAAACACGAAGAACGGAGTGATTCGATGTTGACTTATCGTACTGAAGTAAAGGAAGTCTCAGTAGCCGCTTGGCGATGGGGCTGGACAGTCCCATTTTTGGTCTATGGAATGGTGTAAGAAGTGGGAAAAGAGTGGTTGGTGAGGTCTCGTAATCGAATCTTCAACAATTATGCTGTGTCATCTAACTTTTATGAAAATCAAGAACGACTCTGACTTAGCTATTTTCAAAAATAGAACAGTTAGATCTAAGAGTTCTATTTCCGTTTAAGGAAATGTCACTTGAAGAATCGTTTCATAGTTATAATGGAGGATTGATGTTTGAAGAAGCTCAGAGAAGTGTTTTCTATTCTTTGTGTAGAGGGTTAAATACTGTCGATTCCGACGCCATTTATCGCAAGGGGCGTTTGGGAACGGGGAGACTCCTGCAGGAAAAGAGTTCCAGGTGAGACCCTGGAGGACAAAGTCCTAGGAGGCTCAGCGGACTCCCGCGGAAAGCGAGTCGTTCCCAAACGCTCCTTTTCCACACATAATTCCGGAATCGAGGCACTGCCCATCTATAGAACTATAATCAACAACCTGTAACATAATTTTTTCCAAAAAGGGATTTAATATAGAGAGGATTAGTGCATGAGGGGGAAAGATCGACACTGTCCTATCCAGCGGCTGAACAGGACACTTCGAAATTTATTCTATTCTGCTTGTTTATTCACTTTCTCGACTAACCGTTCAATCGTTTCATCCAGCTCATCACGCGTTTTACGATAAACTTGCAAACTTTGACCGTACGGATCAGAAATATTCAAGTTCGGCAGCTTACCTTCCGCTTCCTGAATCGCTTGAATCTCAGCATCGAGCTCGCGAAGCAAATGCTGTTCCAGCTCCACTTCGTTCATCTGATCATCCGCCTGGCTTAAAACCCAGGCGCGCTTTTCTTCAAACTGGGCATATAAATCCGTCAAATGGCTCCATTGCTCGTCATCGACGTAGACGTATTCTTTCAAAGTGAAAAATTTATTTTGAACCTCTGGATATTGTAAAGCCAGCGTCTGCTTATGGCTTTCCGTCATACATAAGACGATATCGGCCCATCCAAGCACGTCTTCGTTCACTTGCGATGAGGTTCCATCGAAGAATAAACCGATCTCTTCAAGAACAATCGTAGTTTTTTCATTGATCGGAAGATTGGATTCAGCAAATATTCCTGCTGATTTCACGTTCGCTTCATGTTTTTTTGCCTGCATAAGCGCTTCAGCCATCGGGCTGCGGCATGTGTTCCCTGTGCATACGAACAGTAGATTCAAAGCTTATCCTTCCCTTCTCAACTCTTTCTACTTCTATTTTAACACACGTATCTCACACAAAAAATATATTAGAATATTGTATAAAGTCCGAGGGCGCATAAAATACTCCCTCCGAAAATCTCACTGTAAGCACCGACGTAGCTTGTCACTCTTTTTCCTACTAGAAATCCGAGCCATGTGAGCAGTGTGCTCATCATTCCGAACGATATCATCGCAAAATATGCGCTTATATTATTTAAGCCCAGACTGAATCCGATTGGAAAACTATCAATACTGACACTGAACGCAAAAATCCACATACCAAATCCGGTAATCGTATGGACCGGAGACTTCTTCTCCGTAAACGATGCCAGCACCGTATAAACCCCCATCGTCAGCAAAAGCAGACCGCCGGCTAATGACGCCCATTCGACAACATTCGCAAACAGCCATTTTCCGAGAAGCATTCCGAGTCCGGGCATGACCATATGTAGCAGACCAACGAGCAGGCCAGCAATCCCGATGAATTTCAAACGAACTGACTGCATCCCCATCCCTAAAGATACTGAAAAAGCATCCATTCCCAGTGCGATCGATAATAATATGATTGACGCTAAATTTTCCATTCCCACGAAAAAGCCCCCTCCTAGGACATGCTAATGTAGCGTATGCGCAGGAAGGAGGGCATATGATTAGTACTGAGTAATTTTCTGGGTGGCCGCTTTTTGCAGACGGTTCATAATGGCGGCGCCGACCCCTTTTTCTTCAAAGCTTTCACATAGAATGACGTCGATGTCCGCTTTCTTATACTGCCTGAGGGCACGGTAAAGCTGAACGGCGATTTCCGGCAGATTCTCTCTAGAACCGCAGGCCGTAATGACTTCGTGATCGAGTTTCTCAGCCAGTTCGTTGCTTGCGATAACAGCTGTGCGAGGGTTTTCTTCCTTTATATGCAAAAGCTGCTGCTGAAAAAAATCGTCGTCGCCTTCGATGAGCCATAGAGGCGATTCAGGTGCATAGTGGGTATATTTCATGCCTGGGGATTTAGGCTGTTCCTTTTGATCCGCCAGGGCAGGATCCACCATCACTTCCGGAAGGATGCGCTCCAAATCTTCTTTCGTTACTCCGCCCGGGCGAAGGATGACCGGGATTTCTGACGTACAGTCGAGGACGGTGGATTCGACGCCGACCCCTGTCGGACCGCCGTCGACGATGCCCGCGATTCGTCCGTCGAGATCCTGTTTTACATGATCGGCTTCAGTAGGACTCGGACGTCCCGAGCGGTTTGCGCTCGGAGCGGCGAGCGGCAGACCCGCCGCTTGTAAAATCTGTAAGGCTACCGGGTGACTCGGCATCCGGACGGCGACTGTGTCTAATCCTGCCGTTACGTTCTGTGAAGCCGTATGATTACTCGGTAAAATCAGTGTCAACGGCCCCGGCCAAAATTCATCCATCAGCCTGTGGGCAACTTCCGGGATCTCTGTGACCAGCTGCTTTACCTGTTCTCGGTTTCCGACGTGGACAATCAACGGATTATCAGCCGGACGACCCTTCGCTTCGAAAATCCGCTGGACGGCTGCTTCATGGGTAGCATCTGCCGCCAGCCCGTACACCGTTTCCGTAGGAAAAGCAACGACCTGTTGATCTCTCAACAACGCCGCTGCTTCTTGTATAGTTTCTTCATTTATCGTTGTGGATACATTCCATATTTTCGTTTGATTCGTCATGCCTGAATACTCCTTTATTCAACACGTTCTTCTATATATTATGAATAATCGTCGATAAATTCGCAAATTCAGGCGTTATTCACAGGTTACCCCCAACTAATCAACAGGTTTATCCACATATCCATAGGTAGATCACTCGAATTGTAGGAAGAAGTTGTTGACTATTCACAGGTTATCCACTGCTTTTGCACAAAATGTGTATAAATCGTCCAGTTATCAACATTTTATTCGATACGTCCACAATTGTTTTTCTTTATCTTTTAATACGAATTGTTGATGATCCAGCAGTGTATCGAGTTCTGTGGAATGGCTTTTCACCTGTACTTCTTTAATATTCTCTTCTTTCAAGTAGGATTGGATCAGTTCGAATACGTAGAGAATGCCCGTTTTCGATACGTTCCCTTCTACCTTCAGATTCCTCAATTGTTTTACACCGTTTCCTTGTTCGCTTAAAATGAATCTTCCCACTTCTTCGCTTTCCTTTTTGATGACATATAAGCTTTCATTTCCAGCCTTCAATTTCTCAATATGCATAGGCACCCACCTTTCTTCTACTACTCTATGAAACCGGGGTGCTCATTATGCTAGGATATCAACTTGTTAAACAGCTTCACGAGGAAGAACTCCACTTCTTTTTCTTCGGATTCCTCTTTCACTTCCGTCTCCTGCTCTCCCTCTTCTTCAGCTGAAACGGTCGCTCCGTTAGAAAAATCAAGGAAACATAGCGGCGGGAATAGGACACACCACCAGTTGTCGCCCTCCCCTTCTCCTAACGTGATCAAAATAGCTTCATACTCTCCAGCCGGGTAAACGTACGTACCGTATAATTTCGTCGGGAATTTGACCGATGTATCATAATCCACTGTGTAGCTCTGTTCCAGTCCGGATTGCTCGACCGTCTCTTCTACAATGGCGTCGATTTCATCCATGCGTTCCTGAATAAGTGCACGGGCCGCTTCGATGGATGTCAATGATTCCACCCACGTCGTAATTTCTGCGTTGACGCGGTCGCGGACTTCACGTTTCAAGGCTTGCGCCTGTTCATCGTTATTATCAGCAAGAATTCTCAGCCGAATCGCTTCATCAGGAATGACTTGATATTCCGCCCCGTTTGCCTTTTCTTCCGTAGTTCCGAACATGAACGTCGTCAAGCTTATTGTGGATAACATTAAAATTATGATGACATTTTTCATGAAAAATTCCCTCCCTGTTGATAACCATTGTGGGCAGGGAAGGAATGTTTTAAACCTATGAATCTAGAATTGCAAAAATCATCCGGTCTTTCTTGTTGATGTCCTGCTCGATCGTGACGTGATAGTTTGCGAGATGAGTGTGGATAAGCTGTTTGACGGCTGCTCCTTGCTCATGTCCGATTTCAAACGCGATCATGCGCGGTTTATGATTACGGCTTGCGGTCTGCTGGATGATCGTTTGATACGCAGCGAGACCATCGGCGTCGGCATACAGCGCAAGGTGCGGGTCAAAATCTTGCACAGTGTCGTCGAGCTGCTCGTGACGGGCAATGTACGGCGGATTTGAGACGATGACGTCAATCGGCTCGTGCTCGAGCGGTTCCAGGAAGTCTCCTTCGAACCATTCGATGTCAGCGCCATTTGTTTGTGCATTTGATTTCGCAACTTGCAGCGCTTGCGGTGATATGTCGGACGAAAGGGTTCGTCGCCCGGTTTCAAGTTTCAGCGTGATTGCAATGATGCCGCTGCCGGTGCCGATATCGGCAATGGTTTGATCGTCAGGATGCAATCTTTTCACGACGCCTTCAATCAGTTCTTCGGTTTCAGGACGGGGAATGAGCACGTCGGAATTGACCGCAAATGTCCGTCCGTAAAAATCCGCTTCACCTATGAGGTGCTGAACAGGTATGCCTGTCGCTGCGTGCTGTTCGACTTTTTTTATGAAAATCTCGGCTTTATCCTGCGGAAGAGCGTCCCGTTCATAAGCGAGCAGCATCGAGAATTTCATGTGCAGCAGATCCTCCAGTAAAAGATCGGCTACGCGCGGCTCCCGGTTATGCTTTTTCAAAAAAAGAGAAGCCCAGCGGCGGGCTTCCTCAATCGTTGTCAGGTTCATATTATTCACCAATAGACTCTAGTTTTTTCGTTTGTTCTTCGATCAGCAGAGCGTCTAAAATCTGATCCAGGTTTCCCTGTAGAATTTGATCCAGCTTCTGCAATGTCAGGCCGATGCGGTGATCGGTGACACGGGTCTGCGGGAAGTTGTACGTACGGATACGCTCGGAGCGGTCACCTGTACCGACGGCCGATTTACGCGTTTCGTCAAGCTCGGCTTGCACTTCACGCTGATGCTTATCGTAAATTCTTGCACGAAGAACCTTCATCGCTTTTTCCTTGTTCTTGATCTGGGATTTCTCATCCTGACAGGAAACGACGATTCCGGTCGGCACGTGCGTCAGGCGGACGGCAGACATCGTCGTGTTTACACTTTGTCCACCAGGACCGCTTGAAGCGAACGTATCGACACGAATGTCTTTATCATGGACTTCGACTTCCACTTCTTCCGCTTCAGGAAGAACCGCGACTGTCGCTGTCGACGTATGGATCCGTCCTCCGGATTCGGTTTCCGGGACACGCTGTACGCGGTGAGCACCGTTCTCGAATTTCATTTTGGAGTAGGCACGCGGGCCATTCACCATAAAAATAATTTCCTTGTAGCCGCCCACTTCATTGGCGGTTGATTCAATGACTTCGATCTTCCAGCCTTGCGATTCCGCGTAACGGGCGTACATGCGGTAAAGGTCGCCTGCAAATAAGGAGGCTTCATCTCCGCCGGCCGCTCCACGAATTTCCATGATAACGTTTTTGTCATCATTCGGATCTTTAGGAAGCATAAGAATTTTCAAGCGCTCTTCAAGCTCCGTCTTCCGTTCTGAAAGCTCATCGATCTCTTCTTTGACCATGTCGACCATATCGTCATCCATGCTTTCTTTCAGCATCGCTTTGGCATCGTCAAGCTGTTCAGCTACCTCTTTATATTCGCCGTAAGCGGTCACCGTATCTTCAAGACCAGCTTGTTCTTTAGAGTATTCACGTAATTTATTTGTATCCGAAATGACTTCAGGATCGCTAAGTAATTCATTTAATTTATCATAACGATCTTCAAGTGTTTGTAAACGTTCGATCAATGGTATGCACCTCTTTCTCCATAACAGTACAATTATATTATAGAGAGGTGGCGGTTACAACCACATCTAAGGATCGGCAGGCAAAAAAGGAGCCGTTATGACTTCGATTTGACCGTTACATTATAGTCAGGGACGGAATTCTTGATTTGATTCGTCACTTCTTCCTTCACAGCTTTCTGCTCATCTTCCGTCAAATCGCCAGCCAGACTGACCGTCACCCATGCGCGGTCGCCGTCCATGATGATTCTCTCTACGTGGACACCAGGAACCGTATGGGCCGCATCGCGCATCTGATCACGCATTTGCTTATCACCCCACGTTTCACCTACACGCTCAATCGACCGCGGGTTCGTCGGATTGGTCTGCGGGTTTTCCTCGAGTCCCATATTCATAATATCCTGTCGGTTCGTATGACCCTGTGACTCATCTAAATTCGGGGCACAAGCGGCAGTAAATAGGATTAAAAACAAGACAGTTAAACGAAACACGTTCATCACCTCTTCTCTTTTCCTCTAGTTTGACCGAGAAGGAGGTGATTATGCTTCATTCGTCAGGATTTACGGAAAATCGGCAGTGTACAGCAGCGGAAAGAACCACCCGATTTGATGATTTCAGAAAGATCGACTTCAATCACTGTAAAATCTTCATCACGGAGTGCTTGATTCACTTTTTTATTCTGAGGGAGGCTGATTACTTTTCTCTGCCCGATGGATAAGACGTTCGTCCCCATTTCGAATTGTTCCTGGTCATCCACTTCAATACAGCGGTAGGTCTGCTTCAGTCTTTGGACATCCTGCTCCTCAAAAGCAGGAGAATAAATCAACGCTGTGCTCTCATCAACAAGATTGAAAGCACAATCAAGGTGAAGAATCTCCTGACTGAGCTGCAGAGGCACTACTCTATGATCAGGCATCGACTTCTGAAGGTGCTCCGCCGCCCTCAACGTCGTCCGCCCGCTTATACCTACATAAATGACGTCATTATCAATAATGACGTCGCCTCCTTCAATCGAAGGGCCCATCAGCCGCGTAAAGGAGATATTATTTTCGTCTAAGTAATCCACAAATGGCTTAACCTCTTCCTGCCTCACTTCACTGGCAAGAGACGCCACAAATATTTGATCATCAATGCAGAATCCAATATCTCTCGTAAACACCTGTTCATTCAGGTTCTGCTTTGTCGGTAAGTATTCCACATCAATCGCATGGCTTTGCAGCACTTCAATGAATTGCACATGCTGATCCATCGCCCGATCTATGTCAATGTTTTCATTCGCAAAATGCTTTTGTGTTTCATTAATGATTTCTTTGATTTCCATATGTTCCGGCTTGCTTACCAGTACTCGCTTAAGTGTCGAATATTCATTCTGACATCCTTTGGACTGGTTCGAATTTGCGTTTCTCGTCTGCATCTTGATTCCTCCATCGCGTGGATTGGGTATTCTTTATATTTTCACATAAATGGACATACTCTAAACATAAATCATGAATCTTCTTATTCTTTGTGATGATCAAACTTTCCTCTACGCACTCCTGACATTGCTCGACAGCAGATTTGACCGCCCAGTCACTATTCGTTTTCTCACTTACCTCGACAGCGTATAAATAAGCATCCGAGCATTCCTTTAGTAGTCTTGCTTCTTTAAGTGCAGTACTTGACGCTTTCATATGTATTCTCCTTTTTCGTTTAGTTTTCCTCTTTTTATTTTTTGTAAAACGGAGAATAGCACATTGGCGCTGAATGTTGCGGCTTGCGACTTGCGGCTGTGGAGGACGTACGTGCTGGGGATGGGGCTGGTGGTTGAATTATTGATATATTTGTTGTAATTATTCGTAAGTATGGAGGAAAAACCGCCAGTTGCGGTCTCATGATCAGAGGCCCCGTGAGAATGAGATTATTCCAGCCAATAATCCCTCCATCTCCTCCAGTCCGTTTTACAAAAAGCCCGTCCACTAAGTGAACGGGCTACCCTTTTATTTATACGTTTCGACGTGCGCCTTCACTTGCGCTTGCCTGGGCTTATTCGGCACCTCATGATGGTGACGGCAGCGGGGCTCATACGATTCAGACGCTCCGACAAGAATAATCGGATCATCATAAGAAGCAGGCTTCCCATCAATCAAACGCTGCGTGCGGCTGGCTGGAGATCCACAAATCGGGCAGATCGCATTCAGCTTCGTCACACTCTCACTCAAAGCCATAAGCTCCGGCATTTTCCCAAAAGGCTCGCCGCGGAAATCTGTATCAAGACCAGCGACAATTACACGAATTCCGCGGTCTGCTAAACATTCCACGACTTCGAGAATATGCTCATCAAAAAACTGCACCTCATCAATACCAACAATGTCCACATCTTCCCCGACCTCCGGAAGAATCGCTAAGGACTCGCTCATTGGACGAGCAATTACAGACGCTCCATTATGGGATACGACGGAATCCTCTTTGTACCGATTATCGATGAGCGGCTTGAACACCCGCACCGATAAATTTCCATATGTAGCTCTGCGTACCCGGCGGATCAGCTCCTCCGATTTACCACTGAACATACTTCCACAAATCACTTCCACCCATCCACTATGCTTCATGACATACACGTCCACAGTCGCTCCCTTCTACATCTACCGTAATCATTAAAAAAGCTCTCTCTGGGCGACCGCTCTACAGCTGATCGCCTCAGGACAGCTTTTTTAATTAGGTTAAGCTTCGAGAGGCAGGCTTACACGCCTCTTTTCGCTTTTCTTCTGGCCAGCTGCGAGAGGCAGGCCTTCGCGTCGTAAGCAATCTACCTACGTGAAGAAAGTTCACTTCACTTCGGCATCTTGCTTATGCGTTTCAGGCCTAAACGCCCCTTTCGCTTTTCTTATGGCTAGCTGCAAGGGGCAGGCCTTCGCGTCATAAGCAATCTACCTACGTGAAGAAAGTTCGCTTCACTTCGGCATCTTGCTTATGCGTTTCAGGCCTAAACGCCCCTTCCGCTTTTCTTATGGCCAGCTCCGGCTCGCAAGACCTTTCGATATAAGCAATTCGATTACGTGAAGAAAAAACGCTTCACTTCATCGTCTTGCTTGGGTCCCCAGGACGGGGGTCAGATCGACGTTGCCACAGGATGGGGCGAAATTAGTCGATCTTCCTTAAAATACCGCTCGCCTTCGCTTTTCTTTCTTAACTAACAAAAAACAGGCAAACGGTAAGATAATTTGCCTGTTTTTGTTCAAAATTATGCAATGGACACCTTTATCGGGTGTGCATTCATTATTATGAAAGGTTATATTTTTTCTTAAAGCGATCGACACGGCCGCCAGCTTTGTCAGCTTTCTGCTTGCCTGTGTAGAACGGATGAGACTCTGAACTAATTTCAACACGAATTAGCGGGTAAGTGTTTCCATCTTCCCATTCGATTGTCTCTTCAGATCCTTGTGTAGATCCGCTTAGAAATTTGAAATCAGAACTTGTGTCTAGAAATACCACTTTACGGTATTCTGGATGAATTGCTTCTTTCATGTTCTTCCACTCCTTTTTGCCCTGAGTCCTTTGAAACAGAGTTATTGTAAGAGCCTTCGAAGGTTAGTCGTGACACCTTGTACTGAAACTCACATAGAAAGATTATATCAGCCCTGGTAAGGCAATGCAACATCTAATAGATTTATTATTTTCTAGCTCCGGCTTTCGCCGTTTTCCCCTGCATCTCTTTGTCCATTACGTCGAAAAATTCTTCATTGCTCTTCGAGGAGCGAAGTCGGCGTAAGAAACGCTCGGCAAAATCGTTGGAGTCGGACATCGTTTTACGAATCGCCCAAATTTTATCCAGTTCGGTTTTCGGCAGGAGAAGTTCTTCTTTACGCGTTCCTGAACGGACGATATCGATAGCCGGGAAGATTCTTCGTTCGGCCAGACTGCGGTCGAGGTGCAGCTCCATGTTTCCTGTTCCTTTGAACTCTTCATAGATGACGTCATCCATGCGGGAGCCTGTATCGACAAGCGCGGTCGCAAGAATCGTCAAGCTGCCGCCTTCTTCAATATTACGTGCCGCTCCGAAGAACCGTTTAGGACGATGGAAAGCCGCTGGATCGATACCGCCTGAAAGTGTACGTCCGCTTGGCGGAATAACCAGGTTATAGGCACGAGCTAAGCGCGTGATGCTGTCCATTAAGATGATTACGTCGCGCTTATGTTCTACTAAACGCATCGCGCGTTCAAGGACAAGCTCAGCCACTTTGATATGGTTTTCTGGAACTTCATCAAACGTGGAGCTGACTACATCCACGTCAGGTGCAACAGAACGTTCGATGTCCGTCACTTCCTCGGGACGCTCATCTACGAGGAGAATGATCAATTTAGAATCTGGGTGGTTGACTGAAATGCTGTTGGCCATTTGCTTAAGCAGCATCGTTTTCCCTGCTTTTGGCGGAGCTACGATCAATCCACGCTGTCCGTAACCTACCGGAGACATAAGGTCCATGATTCTTGTCGACAGCTTTTTGCCTTCTGTCTCAAGCTTCATTTTCCGATCAGGATAAAGCGGGGTCAATGCTGGAAAATGTACGCGCTCTTTAGCTGTTTCCGGATTTTCTCCATTGACGGCATCTACGTGCAGTAGACCATAATAGCGTTCGTTTTCTTTAGGAGGGCGGACCTTCCCGGAAACTTTATCACCATTACGCAGATCGAACCTGCGGATTTGTGAAGCTGAAATATAAATATCTTCCGCACTCGGCGAATAATTGATTGGACGTAAAAAGCCGAAGCCTTCGGAAGGAATAATTTCCAAAATTCCATCCATGAATAAGAAGCCGTCTTTCTCGGCCTGTGCTTTTAGAATTGCAAAAATCAACTCTCTCTTCGTAAGCTTAGCATAATAAGAAACTTTGAACTGCTTAGCCAGCGAGTAGAGTTTTTTCAGGGTCATAGTCTCTAAACTTGAAATTGTTACTTCTGACACGAAATCACCACTTTAATTTATTTTTTCCTGTAGACTTGTATACCCGAGCATGCCTTCGATTCATCTATCTAACTAATATTTTCTCTTGAAAAATTGGGACGTGAAGAATATACGGAAGGTGATAGAAGCTCTTCTTGAGGGTTACGAGATTTATTTATCTTTAGTAAACTCTACTCATTGTACAACTTGTATGGATAAGGATTCAAGTAATTTTGCCGGCAGGTTGTAGGAGGTTTAAAAAAAGTGAAGAAAGCCGGATCACTCCGGCCTCCTATTTTTTAAAAAAGATTCATTTTTTCTTCTGTCCAGCTGCAGCGGCCAGACACTCGCGACATAAGCAATCTACCTACGTGAAGGAAAATCGCTTCACTTCGGCATCTTGCTTATGCGTGTCGTGTCTAACGGGCCGCTTCCGCTTTTCGACTGTCCAGCTGCGAGAGGCAGGCCTTCGCGTCGTAAGCAATCTACCTCCATCGAGAAAGACCACTCGATTGCGGCATCTTGGTTGGGCCCCCAGGACGGGGGTCAGGTCGACGTTGCCACAGGATGTGGCGATTTTAGTCGATCTTCCTTGAAAACAGGCCTAAACGCCTCTCTCGCTTTTCGACTGTCCAGCTACGGCTCGCAGGACCTTTCGATATAAGCAATTCGATTACGTGAAGAAAGTTCGCTTCACTGCATCGCTTTGCTTGGGCCCCCAGGACGGGGGTCAGGTCGACGTTGCCACAGGATGTGGCGAAGTTAGTCGATCTTCCTTAAAGTACCGCTCGCCTCCGCTTTTCTTTTATGAATTCTGGAATTGTTCTACTTCTTCTTCGGACATTTCTTCGTACCAGATTTTTCCACCTAGTTCGATGAGTTTGTTGGTTATGTTTTCGTAGCCTCGTTCGATGTGGTCGATGCCTGTGATTTCTGTGATTCCGTCGGCCATCAGACCTGCGATTACGAGGGCGGCTCCGGCTCGTAAGTCGGTGGCTTTTACTTTGGCGCCTTGCAGCTTGGAGGGGCCGGCTACGATGGCGGCTCCGCCTTCGACTTTGATGGCTGCGTTCATGCGGCGCAGTTCATCGATGTGCTTGAAGCGGGCCTGGTAGATGGTATCGGTGACCACTCCGGTTCCTGTCGCCTGGGTGAGCAGGGATGTGAACGGCTGCTGGAGGTCGGTCGGAAATCCTGGGTAGACGAGTGTTTTGATGTCGACACTCTTCAATGATTTTCCTGGCCTTACATACAGCTGTTCGTCATTTTCCTCTATGGTTACTCCCATTTCGCGAAGCTTGGCCAACAAGGATTCCAGGTGCTGTGGGATGACGTTATCAATGATCATTTCTTCGCCCTGAGCGGCTGCCATGATCGTATAGGTTCCGGCTTCAATCCGATCGGGTATGATGGTGTGCAGACAACCGTTCAGCTCGTCTACTCCTTCGATGCGGATAACATCGGTACCGGCTCCTTTGATTTTAGCGCCCATGCTTGCCAGCAAAGTGGCGACATCGATGATTTCGGGTTCTTTCGCGGCGTTTTCGATGACGGTTCTGCCTTTCGCTTTGACAGCGGCCAGCATGATATTAATGGTAGCTCCGACACTGACAACGTCTAAGTAGATGCGTGCACCGCGCAGCTCTTTCGCACGCAGATAAATCGCGCCTTGTTCGTTTGTGACTTCAGCACCGAGGGCTTGAAATCCTTTGATGTGCTGGTCGATCGGACGAGGTCCTAAGTGACAGCCTCCGGGAAGGCCGATGACGGCTTTGTTGAAACGACCGAGCATCGCTCCCATAAAATAATAGGAGGCTCTCAATTTTTTGACGCGGCCATTAGGCAGCGGCATGGAAATCATTGTCGAAGGATCTATTTCTACTGTTTGTCCATCTTTACGTACAGTTCCGCCTATTTCCTCCAGCAGCTCTGAGAGAGTCTGAACGTCAGAAATATCCGGCAGTCCTTCGATTGTTACTGTTGAATTCGCTAATATGGCTGCAGGAAGCAAAGCGACAGCACTATTTTTGGCTCCTCCCACGCGTACTTGTCCGCGCAGACGAGTGCCACCTTCTACTAATAATTTTTTCATGAGAAACTCCTCACTTTAAGCGCAAAGATTTTGTGCTTAGTGTATGCATCTTTTACCAATTCACTCTTATTTTTGATTATTCCAGTCATTAAGGAATTTTTCAATACCCTGGTCCGTAAGCGGGTGCTTCACGATTTGTTCAAAAAGCTTAAATGGAACTGTTGCGATATGGGCTCCATTGATCGCTGCTTCCGTTAAATGGACCGGGTGGCGCACTGAGGCGGCGATGATTTCAGAATCAATCGCATGACGATCGAAAATTTCAGCTATTTGAGCAATCAAGTCTACACCATTGTGGCCGATATCATCTAACCTTCCTAGAAAAGGAGAAACATAGGAAGCTCCTGCACGAGCGGCCATCAAGGCCTGGTTCGCGGAGAAAATGAGCGTGACGTTCGTTTTGATGTTTAAGTCGCTCAAGGCTTTTACAGCTTTCAGTCCTTCAAGCGTCATCGGAACCTTTACCGTAATATTCGGTGCAATGGCCGCTAACTCTTTAGCTTCTCGCAGCATCCCCTCGGCATCCAGAGAAATGACCTCAGCACTGACCGAACCTTCGGTGACTTCAGAAGTGATTTCACGCAGACGTTCATGGAAAGATACGCCTTCTTTCGCTACTAAACTCGGGTTTGTCGTTACCCCGTCAAGCAATCCCAATGCATTAGCCTCTTTTATCTCTGAAATACTAGCTGAATCAATGAAAAATTTCATTCATATTCCTCTCCTTTTTAAAAAAATATCGAATGATTGCGTTTTCATACATTTTGAAAAGGAAACCGCTACTCAGTAACGGCTTCCTTCTATGTGTCTTATGCTTTTTGTGATGAACCGAATTCACGCATTTTTCCAATAACTGTTTCCTTGATCGCGTCACGACCAGGTCCAAGATATTTACGTGGATCATATTGCTCAGGCTGTTCTTCAAGCACTTTACGTACTGCTTTACCTTGAGAAATCTGGTTCTCTGTGTTTACGTTGATTTTAGCTGTACCGAAAGAGATAGCCTTCTTGATATCAGCTGTCGGAATACCAGTACCACCGTGAAGTACAAGTGGCTTGTCTACGATTCCCATGATTTCTTCCATGCGGTCGAATCCTAGGTTAGGCTCGCCTTTGTAAGGTCCGTGTACGGAACCTAGTGCTGGTGCGAAGACGTCGACATTTGTCGCGTCTACAAGCTCTTTACACTCAGATGGAATGGCGTAAGCTGCTTCAGCATCATCTACGATAAGATCGTCTTCTTGTCCGCCTACACGGCCAAGTTCAGCTTCAACAGATACACCGTGAATGTGTGCAAGTTCAACTACTTTTTTCGTAACCGCGATGTTTTCTTCTAGAGGATCGTGAGAAGCGTCGATCATGACAGAAGTGAATCCAGCATGGATTGCTTCTGCACATTTCTGGAAGCTTGAACCGTGATCTAAGTGAATGGCCACAGGTACAGTAGTACCGTATGATTCCATTAGTGATTTAACCATCGCTACAACGACGTTGAAACCGCCCATGTAACGACCCGCACCTTCAGATACTCCAAGAATTACTGGAGACTGCTCCTCTTCAGCAGCCTGAAGAATAGCCTGGGCATATTCTAAGTTGTTAAGGTTGAACTGCCCTACTCCGTAGCGTTCTTCCTTAGCTTTTTCTAGCATTTCTTTCATTGAAACTAATGGCATGAAAGATCCTCCTTTAATGTATATACTTCTCTATTACTAACATATAATTTGTGTATTTCACAAAAAAATATGTTATGTAAGCTTAGGCACAGTACTAGAATACCAATACGCTTAACAAGGTGCAACATCAAAGGAGAGAGTTAACGCTTTCATCCAAAAAAAAGATGTGGTTCACACATCCTCAATTGTTTGTGCCACTAGTTCTCGCATGACATGAATGTCGAACGGCTTGGAAATAATTTCTTTTACAAAGGGATATTCCGCTTCATCTGCAATAGATTTCGGAGAGAGTCCGGTCATGATTAATACGGGTTTATGATATTCCTGGCCGTGTAAGTATTCGAGCACTTCTCCTCCACTCATCGTCGGAAGCCGATAATCCATTAAGATTAAGTCTGGATTGTGCTTCGTCACTTCTTCACACGCTTGTTTCCCTGTTTTTGCTGTAATAATTTCATAGCCATCGCCTTTTAATAATTCTTCCAGCAACATGCGTATGCCTGGTTGATCGTCTACTATAAGTACTTTGTTTCCCATTTTTCACAACCTTTCCATCTAAACATGCATCTCCTATACCTTTTATGTCTTTTGGTCTATAACTTCTACAAATTCAAGGCGATCTCCTGCATATTTTTTAAAATAGTGAGAAGTTTGCAAGAAAACCTCTTTTTTTATCTTTTTCTTTCTTAGAAAAAGGAAGAATCTGCTGATTTTTGTCAAAAAGTGTGGACACTACCTTTTAAGAATTTGAGGTGCATCATTATTCTGTAATTTTCTGGACGTTTCTATTTTAGTACACCAGCATTCATCTAAGTAATAGGACACAAAAAACCTCGAACGCTTAACAAGCGTTCGAGGCGTACTTCACTATTATTTCGTATTCATGATCGCACCGATAAAGCCGTGGAAAAGCTCCTGCGGGCGGGTTGGACGTGATTTGAATTCAGGGTGGAACTGGCTGGCTACAAACCAAGGATGGTCTTCGACTTCAATGATTTCAACGAGACGGCCATCCGGGCTTGTACCGGAGAAAATAAACCCTGCCGCTTCCATTTGCTCACGATAGTGGTTATTGAACTCAAAACGGTGGCGGTGGCGTTCGTACACAACTTCTTCACCGTATGCTTCCATCGCTTTTGTACCATGCTTTAACCGTGAAGGATAAATGCCTAGACGCAGTGTACCTCCAAGGTCAGAGATTTCTTTTTGTTCAGGCAGCAGGTCGATGATCGGATGAGGCGTCGATGGATTGATTTCGGCAGAGTGCGCATCTTCAAGTCCAAGTTCATGACGAGCAAATTCAACGGTTGCCAGCTGCATGCCTAAGCAAATTCCAAGGAAAGGTACTTTCTCTTCGCGAGCGTAACGGATCGCCTGAATCTTCCCTTCTATCGCACGGTCTCCGAACCCTCCAGGAACAAGGATGCCATCGACATCGCTCAATTGGTCCGCGACGTTGCTTGCAGTCACTTCTTCAGAATTCACCCACTTGATTTCGATGTCCGCATCGAAGCTGTATCCTGCATGCTTAAGCGCTTCTACGACAGAAATATACGCATCCGGCAGCTCTACATATTTTCCGACAAGACCGATTGTCGCCTTCTCTTTTAAGTTCTTCACTTGATTCACGAGATTGTTCCACTCCGTCATATCCGCGGGTGCGGTCTGCAAACCGAAATGCTGGCATGTCAGCTCATCCAGCTTCTGTTCCTGCAGTGTAAGAGGCACATCATACAACGTGTCAGCATCGCCAGCTTCAATAACAGCCTGTTTATTAATGTCACAGAACAACGCGATTTTCTCTTTCATATCCTCGGAAATTTCGCTTTCCGTACGCAGTACGATGACGTCAGGCTGGATCCCCAGGGAACGCAGCTCTTTCACACTGTGCTGGGTAGGTTTCGTTTTCATTTCCCCTGCAGCCTTTAAATAAGGAACGAGCGTACAATGCAAGTACATGACGTGATCGCGCCCTATATCGCTCTTAATTTGACGAATCGCTTCAAGGAAAGGAAGAGATTCAATGTCTCCGACCGTTCCGCCGATTTCGGTAATGACTACATCCGCATTCGTCTCGTGTCCTGCACGGAAGACGCGGTCTTTGATTTCATTCGTAATGTGCGGGATGACTTGGACCGTTCCGCCCAGATAATCGCCGCGGCGCTCTTTTTTGATGACGTTTGAGTAAACCTTACCTGTCGTGATGTTGCTGAACCGATTCAGGTTGATATCGATAAAACGCTCATAGTGACCAAGGTCAAGGTCGGTTTCTGCACCATCATCCGTTACAAAAACTTCGCCATGCTGATAAGGGCTCATTGTTCCTGGGTCCACGTTGATATATGGGTCGAATTTCTGGATCGTCACTTTCAATCCGCGATTTTTCAGCAAACGTCCAAGTGATGCTGCTGTAATTCCTTTACCTAATGATGAAACCACTCCGCCTGTAACGAAGATATATTTTGTTGCCATGAAGTATCCCTCTTTCTATCCATTTCATTTGGTCGGCTATTCTATATATTGAAATTAAACCAGCGTCTCTATCCAAAACTCTTATCAATAAATGATAAGAGTTTCAGAAGGACAACGTTTAAAAAACAAAAAACGCTCCCCGGTAAAGGGGAGCGTTATAACGTTCATACGAAAATTAAAGAGCCCAAATAAAATATTACCCATTTGGTCCTCGAAAGTCAACCTTAGGATTCTTCTTCCTCATCTTCATCGCCGACGAAGCTTACGTCCTCTTTGACAATCTCTTCTTCTTCCTCATCAAGCTCGTCCTCTTCATAATCACCTTCGTAATCATCGTCGGTGTCATCATCAAGGTCCAAGTCTTCATCGGTCAGCTCGATTTCATCAAGGTCGTCTTCTTCTTCATCGTCAAAGCCTTCAACACCCAGCTCATCTTCAAGCAGCTTGGAAGGTTTTTTCTTTTTCTTCTTACGCTTCTGTGGAAGAGTCGCGATTTCTTCTTCCAGCTGCTCCACCGGATACCAGGTTTTCAATCCCCAGCGGTTTGTACCGATCGTCATGAAGCCGCCGTCAACGTTCAAATCTGTATAAAACTGCGAAATATTAGCTTCTTTCTGGCTTGCAGTGAAATTTTTCATTTTAGCAATACGCTCGAAGATTTCATTGAAATCTAATGCTTGTCTCTCATCTTTTAAAATGAGGATTGCAAGGTCGATCATGGAAATCTCTTGAACCTGCTCTTTGCTCAATTCTTTAACTGTCACGGTGCTAGCACTCCTTTATTCATTCATAGTCCATAAAAACAGCATACGAATGACATGTAATCATAACCTTCATTATATGTTTAGCTTTAACAAAAATCAATCGTTGTATAAGGAATGGACGATCTTATTTGGTGCTGGTACAATTTTGACGTAAAATAGAAGCAGATAATGAAAAAGGAGAGACATAATAGATGTTAAAAACACACCCCTTCAACTGGATCACCGCCGTTATTCTCATCATAGTACTCGGCATCTGGCTGTATATGAATTTCGGCTATATCCATGAAAAACACTTAACAGAAGCTGTCCTTGAAGAGAAATCTCATGACGATGAAGGCTACTATATTACGGTAGATGGAGAAGAAATCGTCGTAGAAGATGAAAGTCTCTGGATGGTCCTTGAAGAAGACGAGGACTATGAGGTCACTTATGAATATTATGGTCAGAAAAAACCGATGATCGTTGATATTAACCAGGCCCACGATGATGACTCCGTTGGTGGAGGTCACTGATAAAGGAACGAGCTTCTCACTGAGGAGCTCTTTTTTTCTTCCAATGAATAGGTTCGAGATAGGCTTACGGTGAACTTCCTCCTGGGTTCGTTGCCGAATGAAGAGTCAGGGGTGGTTGGGAAGCTACTCGCTTTCCTGTGGGGGAACTGGCGAGCTTCCTCGGGCTGAAGCCCTGCGGGATCTCGCCTACCTCCTTCTCCCACGGGAGTCTCCCAGCTTCCCAACCACCCCATTCGATAAAGGTGAGAAACGAACCCTTTACTTAGAAGAATCCATTTTCACTTCTCAGTATCTGACATTCTACATTGAAAGTTTCCGTTCCACTAATCATCGTAGAGAGCTCCGGGAAATTGCGAGACTCCTGTGGGAAAAGAGTGCTAGATGAAACCCGGCAGAGCGTTAGCTCGAGGAGGCTCAACGCGCTCCCACGGAAAGCGAGTGATTTCCCGGAGCTCTAAACGCTGGCAATCTCAAAGGAAACAATCTGAACATTTCAAAACTAAGTATTTAAGGCAAGAGAGCTTAATATGAATATCAACACAGATGTTTAACAGAGCCAAAAACTAAAAAAGAACCCTCACAAAGAGGGCTCTCCTCATCAATTCATTATGTTAGAAAGCGCCTGATCCTCCACCACCTCCGCCGACTCCAGTTCCTCCGCCCGCAACTCCTCCGGAGGAACCAGACGCAGCCGAGACTTCCTGATTCACTGTAGTAAAGCTGTTGTTTAAAGTTCCAGCAAGGACAAGAAAGATAACCCAGTCATGGTTAGACGCAGGTGTCGTAGAAAGATCACGGCTTCCGATCCCAATTTGATATATAAGGGCAGGGACCTGCTCATCTTTATCCCAGGATTTCCACTCGTCACCTTTCTTCAAAGGTTTAAGATCTCCTTTTAACCTCTGCCCTGTTACCGTCAAAGGCCGGTAGATGATCGAAAACGTTATGAAAAAGATCATAATAATTAAAGAGAAGAACATCCATGGCAGCTGACCATTGATAGGAAAGAGAACGATAAAAGGAAGAATGGACAGTGCAGCTATGATGGCCGTCCAGTTTACCCCTGAAAACTTTTCCTGCAAATCATGCTGTTTGTATTCTTTCTTTACTTCTTCCTGCCACCTTCTATAATGTTCCTGGTATTTTTCATGGTTCTCTTCATCTTTGACATATGCCTCAAAATCTTCTGTTCTAAAGGTCTGTCCGTCCCCCACATCATCAAACAGCCATTCAATTAAGATGCTTTCATGCTCATATTCCGTGTTCCGGCTGCTCAATTTAAATTCATGCTCGGAAACCTTTTCTATATTTCCTTTTCGGTACAAATCTAGTAAAGCAGACGTTAACGCCTCTGTTGAAAGCCACCCGTGATTCATAAAGGCAATCATACCGGGCAGACTTAACGAATCTTTAGGAAAACGATTGCCGCCGCTTTCCTGTCGTCTAGCTTCACGAACCGTTTCCGTCCTTTTTCTCCAGGCTATCAAGGCCAGGACTAGCGCAACGGCTAGAAATGCTCCTAAGATGTAAGGCGCCCAATTTCCCCAGCGCTCCTCCCGCTCCGCTTTTTCTAACATCGCTGCATCCAGCTCTGCTTGATCGGATTGAATAGCTGGCAGTATCTCCTGGTCGCTTGAAGCCCCTGCAAAAATTGCCGCATCATAAGCGACTCTTATGTTTCCTTCGCTTCCATCAGGAACTTCACCAAGATGGAAAGTCACACTGCCATCTTTATTGACTTCTTCCGTGCCATAAGCTTCCTCATCACCGTAAGCCGCTTTAAGATCAGCAGGTTCTGGCGGCACTACGGTAATGGTCAGGTTCTCGTAAGTAGATTCAATGCTGGCATCAAAGAATGGCCAGTAAAACTGAGCCGCATCTGAATAAACTTCCACTCCATCCTCGATCGTGTAAAAAAGATCGATGGTCACCGTTTCATCCTCTCCGCCACGGAAAATCTTATTAACCCCATCTTCCTGTTCCACTTTTAAATCAGTGCCGTTCTCAGCAGCCTGAAAATTTGTTATAGCAGTTCCCTCTTTAGGAATGAGACTGCGGGTCATTCCATTAAAGTCACCATCAAACGAGTACGTGTGGGTTTCCTTCACTTTAACTTCGCCATTTTCTTGCAGGGAAGCTTGAATATCCGTCTGATCGATCTCAAAGTCAACTGCCAGGGCATGTATCGGCGAAACAGCTAATAAGAAGAGCAGTATGAATCCACCTATCCATTTTTTCATGTTCGTCCCTCGCTTTCTTAATTATATTTACGGTGTAAGATGGGAAAAGGATTCATTTTTCTTGGGAACTACCAAAAAGGCTATCGTGTTGATATTCATATAAGCTATCTAAAGCCGAAGATAGGTTTCGTTATTTTGCATAGAAAAATGAGGTCTTGGAAATGGATCGCTTTCCGCGGGGATGACGGCCAGCCTCCTCGAGCTAACGCTCTCCGGGGTCTAGCCAGTCTATCCATTCCCGCAGGAGTCTCACCATTTCCAAGACCCCATTACCATGATAAAAGCAACGAAACCACCACTGACTGAGCTAAAAGAGATACCAACGAAAAATGCTATACCATAGTAGTTTTATTTCTATTTTTAATTCTTCTTATGTTTTTCATATTGAACTCCTTCTACCATTTTATCCCGAATTATATAATCAATATTATTTCCTTCTTAGTGAAAAAGAAAAAAATGCACCTTTCTTTTTTAGAATGAGGTGCACCATATTACGTTCATTTTAGTTTTGAGTTATATCTTTAGAATACTCGAATGTTGTTATTTCTTTTGCTATCGTTTCTTTCATTTTCTTCCAGCATTCTCCCCTGCATAATGCAAAAATACCATCCGTCCCTTGTTTCTTTGCTTCAGATTCTTTAGTTGTTACTACCATCGGGACGCTGGTATTGCGGGTGCTGAGCGGAATATGAATCATTCTTCCTTCACTACCCGAATAGTCTACACCATCTGCGAATTTAACACTCAAACCGTAAACTGGGTCATTCTCTTTAATTTTTTTCATACACCAGGCACATCTCAACATATAGTGTCACATCCTTTTTTATAGCTTATTAATAAAAAAGCGTGACGTTAATACATTCATATGGTTTCCGTTATTAAGAATGTAGGGAGAAATGGGGTGTTGAAAATGGATCGCTTTCCATGGGCGTACGATGAGCTTCCTGTGGTTAACGCCCCGCGGGATATCACCATGTGCTTTCATCCCATAGAAGTTATTTACGGACAGGCTTAACTTTTTGGGTAGGGAACTCTTAAAGGAAGATGATGAATTATGTATGTAATATTATGACGTAAATGATTGTCAAAACGTATTTCTGGACGTGATGTCCCGCCAAACACGTTCTATCTTTTTTAGTTATGGCCTTTTTGTTTTTTTAATTTTTCGATCAATATGAATCCATTCCGCTATTATAGATTGAAAAAGCTCTCGTACAATAGTAGTTTAATCGCTATTTTCATTGTTCTTTATAGAGTTGAATTACAGTGATTCCGAGAAAATTTATAACGTAAGGGGCGTAGGGAAACGGTGAGACTCCTGTGGGATACGCGGGTTAGATGAGACCCCGGAGAGCGAAGCTCGAGGAGGCTCAGCGTACGCCCACGGAAAGCGAATCGTTTCCCGGAGTCCCTGACTCTCACTTAATATCTCGGAATCCTGTATTCAAGCAATGCTATATCTTTCTATCTTCTACTAAAGAAATAGTAAAAACCCGCCACCCCCTACCTACAGGATGACGAGTTTCACGACTTACATATTTCGACGGTACTGCCCGCCTACTTTATAGAGAGCGTTCGTAATTTGACCGAGGCTGGCAACTTTTACGGTTTCCATCAATTCCGCAAAAATGTTCCCTCCGCCGCTTGCGACTTCCTGAAGACGTCTGAGTGCGGCATCGGCTTCTGATTCATTCGCATTCTGGAAGCTGCGCAATTCCTTGATTTGATGCTCTTTTTCTTCTTTGGAGGCGCGTGTCAATTCCATCGAGTCGATCTCCTCTTCGGATGGCGGGTTCGGATTCAAGTACGTATTGACACCGATAATCGGCAATTCTCCTGAATGCTTTTTGCCCTCGTAATATAAGGATTCCTCTTGGATTTTTCCACGTTGGTACTGCCGCTCCATGGCGCCGAGTACGCCGCCGCGGTCGTTGATGCGTTCGAATTCCTGCAGGACGGCTTCTTCGACGAGATCGGTCAGCTCACGGATGATATAGGAGCCTTGCAAGGAATTCTCGTTTTTTGTCAGACCGAACTCTTTGCTGATGATCATTTGAATGGCCATCGCGCGGCGTACGGACTCTTGTGAAGGGGTGGTGATCGCTTCATCGTAAGAGTTCGTATGCAGGGAGTTGCAGTTATCCTGGATTGCAATGAGTGCCTGCAGTGTCGTCCGGATGTCGTTGAAGTCGATTTCCTGGGCGTGCAGGGATCGTCCGGACGTCTGGATGTGGTACTTCAGCTTCTGGCTGCGTTCGTTGGCGCCGTATTTGTTTTTCATGACGATTGCCCAGATTCTGCGGGCTACGCGGCCGAGCACGGTATATTCAGGATCGAGTCCGTTCGAGAAAAAGAACGACAGGTTGGGCGCGAATTTGTTAATATCCATGCCGCGGCTTAAATAGTATTCGACGTACGTGAAGCCATTCGCCAGCGTAAACGCAAGCTGGGTGATCGGGTTCGCTCCGGCTTCGGCGATGTGATAGCCGGAAATCGATACGGAGTAGTAGTTGCGCACTTTGTAATCGATAAAATACTGCTGGATATCCCCCATCATGCGCAAGGCGAATTCCGTTGAGAAGATGCACGTGTTCTGTCCCTGATCTTCTTTTAAAATATCGGCTTGCACGGTTCCGCGTACGACGTGGATCGTTTCTTCTTTTATTTTCGCTGCTTCTTCACGGTCAGGCTCGCGGCCGTTTTCTTCCTTGAATTTATGGAGCTGCTGGTCGACTGCCGTGTTGAAAAACATCGCTAATATGATGGGTGCCGGTCCGTTGATCGTCATCGATACGGACGTTGTCGGTTCAGTTAGATCAAACCCGGCGTAGAGTTTTTTCATATCTTCAAGCGTACAGATGTTAACTCCGCTTTCGCCGACTTTTCCGTAAATATCCGGACGTTCATCGGGGTCTTCTCCATATAACGTCACGGAATCAAAAGCAGTGCTTAAACGTTTGGCATCGTCGCCTTCGGATAAATAATGGAAGCGGCGGTTCGTCCGTTCAGGCGTTCCTTCTCCGGCAAACTGGCGTTTCGGATCTTCCCCTTTTCGTTTGAACGGAAACACGCCGGTCGTAAATGGAAAAGCACCTGGGACGTTTTCCTGCATGAGCCAGAGCAAACGGTCTCCCCAGTCGTTGTAATTCGGCAATGCGACTTTAGGAATTTTCAAGCCTGATAAGCTTTCTGTCGTTATGTCCATCGTTATGTCTTTATCACGTACTTTGAAGGTGTACGTATCTCCGCTGTAACGTTCGTGCAAATCGTCCCAGTCGTTTAAAAGGGAGGTCGGCTCTCGGTCGAGCTTCTCTTCGTAATCTTCAATCAGGCGTTCGATGCTTTCCTTGTGCTCCTCCTCATCAAGCAGAGCAACCGTGCCTTTGAGCTGATAAAGCTTTCGTGCCTGCTCGGCCTGGTCGTTCGAATACTTATGATAATCACGCACAGCTAACGAAATATCGCGTAAATACTGCTGGCGGTCGTTTGGAATGATGACATTTTGTTTTTCTACTTTGTCTACACGCTCTAACGTCGTTTCATCCTGCCAGTTATAGTCTGCGTTCAGCTTATCGACGATGCCGGCGAACAGTGTATTCGTACCCGGATCGTTGAACTGACTGGCGATTGTACCGTAAACTGGGAAAGCTGATGTGTCCGCATGGAACAGCATATGACTCCGTTCATACTGCTTACGCACTTGATTAAGTGCATCCTCAGAGCCTTTTTGTTCAAATTTATTGATGACGATAAAGTCGGCAAAATCGATCATATCTATTTTTTCAAGCTGAGACGGCGCACCGAATTCAGCCGTCATGACGTACATCGACAAGTCGGTCACATCGGTAATCGCTGCATCGCCCTGGCCGATCCCGCTTGTTTCGATAATGATAAAATCCATGCCGGCTGCTTTCATCACTTGAATCGATTCTTCGACAGCCGTTGATAATTCAGAGCGGGCGTCCCTTGTAGCGAGAGAGCGCATATACACGCGTGGATTGAAAATGGCGTTCATCCGGATCCGATCGCCTAGTAAAGCGCCGCCGGTTTTCTTCTTCGTCGGATCGACGGACAGGATGCCGATTTTTTTGTCGGGAATTTCATTGATGAAGCGGCGGATCAACTCATCTGTCAGGGAGCTTTTACCCGCTCCGCCTGTACCGGTGATGCCGAGCACGGGAATTTTTTTCTCTACTGCTTTTTCGAGAGCGCTTTCAAAAGTGGCCACGGCTTCGCGTTCCTCTCGCGGCGTGTTTTCTACATACGTAATAAAGCGCGCGATCGACTGGTGCTCGCCTTTTATCAGAAAGGAGACCGCTTCTTCGATGTTTTGCAGCGGCGGCAGAAAATCGCATTCTTCGAGCATCATATTGATCATGCCTTGCAGACCGCGTTCGCGTCCGTCTTCCGGCGTAAAAACGCGTGCCACACCATATTCGTGCAGCTCTTTAATTTCACGAGGGATAATAACTCCGCCTCCCCCGCCGTAGACGCGGATGTGTCCCGCTCCCCGCTCACGCAGCAAATCGATCATATATTTAAAATATTCAACGTGACCGCCTTGATAAGACGAGATGGCGATACCTTGTACATCCTCCTGGATCGCCGCGTTCACGACGTCTTCGACGGAACGGTTATGGCCAAGGTGAATGACTTCCGCTCCCGTCGCCTGGAGAATGCGGCGCATAATGTTGATTGAGGCATCGTGTCCGTCAAATAAACTCGATGCGGTCACAAAGCGGATCGGATGTTTCGCTTGATATACTTCAGGCTTTTCCATAGGACGCCCTCCTCGTTAGGATAATTCTTTTTCTTCTACTTTCAATCCGTGCAGCAGCAGCTGGATTTGCTGTTCTGTATATGTTTCGAGTGTGAAGCTTCTCTGCAGGATCCAGCGCCGGAAGCCCCACATTTGTCCTTGAACGAAAATGTTGTTGGCGACTAAGGCCACTTGCTCCTGGGAGATCGTGACGGGCAGGCTGTTTGTAATGACTTTTTCAAGCATGGCGACCATTTCCCGTTCCTTTTTCAGCACGTAATCCTGTGCATCCTTCGATAACGATTTGACTTCTTGATACATGACGAGCACTTCCCCCTGCATATCATCCATCAAATGAAAATAAGCGCGGATCGCAAGGACGAGGTTTGCGATGCTTTTTTCATTCTGATCGATCGACTGCTCCATGCGCTCCTTTACACGTTCATAAATCGAATCACACACGAGAAAAAGCACGTCTTCTTTTTTTCGGATGTATTCGTAAAGCGTGCCGATACTGAACCCGGAGGCTTTGGCGATTTCACGCGTCGTCGTTTTGTGGAACCCTTTTTCCGTAAAAAGAATGACGGCGCCTTTGATCATTTGCTGACGTCGTTTCTCTACGAGGATCTCATCCTTGATCGTTGAAGGAACTTGTTTGTTCGTCATCAGTCGTCACCCTTCCATGCTTGATACCAGGAGCGTGCCAGTTGATATGGATCGGCCTCCGGATCGGCCAGCTGCGTACGTGCGGCTTCGTTACCCTCGATATGCTGCTTTACATCCCGCCATATTTCTTCACGGATCAAATCATATACTTCGAGCTGCAGCTGCTGCTTCCTCTGTTTTTCCCCCTGGTTCGTTTCATAAAGGTAGGATCGGTGCTTTTCCATCCCCTGCCATACCTCTTCCATTCCTTTATTCTCTGTCGAAATGGTTTTGACAATGAGCGGATGCCACCCTTTAGGCTGGGCGATCATCATGTACTCTTCGAGCGTCGCTTTCAAACGGCCGACGCCTTTTAGATCGGCTTTATTGATGATGAAAAGATCAGCGATTTCCATAATTCCCGCTTTGAAAATCTGCAGTACGTCCCCGCTGTTCGGCGTAATCACAAGGCCTGTCGTATCGACGACTTTCATGATATCGAGTTCGGATTGGCCGACTCCGACCGTTTCTACTAAGACGATGTCAAACCCATAGGCATCGCATACACGAATCGCGTCTTTTGTCGCTCTTGCCAGACCGCCGAGACTCCCACGTGTTGCCATACTGCGGATGAAAATGCCCGGATCCATAAAGTGCTGGTTCATCCGTGTCCGGTCGCCTAACAGCGACCCGCCGCTGAAGGGACTCGTCGGATCCACGGCAATGACAGCGACGGTCAGTCCTTTTGACCGTAAATGCGTGAGCAGCCGGTTAATCAGCGAGCTTTTCCCTGCTCCTGGAGAGCCGGTAATCCCAATGTGATGGGCTTTTTTTTGGATGGAAAAGATATCACTCATCAAACTCAGTTTTTCTGGATCGTCATTTTCGATCAATGTAATGGCACGAGCGAGGGCCCGCATATCCTGCTGCTGAATTTTTTCTGCTAATCGATGCATCGCCGGCCCTCCTCCTGTCATTTATTTAGTCACCATTCGACCGATAACTAAGCGCTGTATTTCATTCGTTCCTTCATAAATTTGCGTAATCTTTGCATCTCGCATATAACGTTCCACAGGATAATCCTTCGTATAGCCGTAACCGCCATGAACCTGTACCGCTTCAACGGTAATGCGCATCGCGGCATCTCCTGCATAAAGCTTCGCCATCGCGGAAGCCTTGGCGTATGGTTTTCCTTCTGATTCTAAGTAAGCAGCCTGGTAGGTAAGCAGGCGCGCCGCTTCGGTTTCAGTCGCCATATCGGCAATTTTGAAAGAAATTCCCTGATGCTGGGCAATCGGTTTCCCGAACTGCTCGCGCTCTTTGGCGTAGTTGACCGATTCATCAAGAGCTCCCTGAGCGATCCCTACAGCTTGCGCAGCGATTCCGTTACGTCCTCCGTCAAGCGTCATCATGGCGATTTTAAAGCCTTGCCCTTCATCGCCAAGCAGATTTTCCTTAGGAATCCGGCAATCTTCAAAAACCAGCTCCGTCGTCGGAGAGGAGCGGATGCCGAGTTTTTTCTCCTTTTTCCCGAAGGTGAATCCAGGGGTTCCTTTTTCAACGATAAAAGCACTAACCCCGCGGCTGCCTGCTTCAGGATCGGTTTTAGCAAACACGATGTAAATGTCCCCGACGCCTCCGTTTGTTATCCACACTTTGCTTCCGTTTAAAACGTAATGATCGCCGTCCAATTTGGCTTGTGTGCGCATGGATGACACATCACTGCCTGCTCCTGGCTCAGAAAGCGCATAGGCTCCGAGCTTTTCTCCGCTTGCGAGCTGGGCAAGGAACGTCTTCTTCTGCTGCTCATTGCCGAATGTATAAATCGGCCAGCTCGCTAACGAGATGTGTGCAGAGAGCGTCACGCCTGTAGAAGCGCAGACACGGGACAGTTCTTCCACAGCGATGACGTAGCTTACGAAATCCGATCCAATCCCGCCGTATTCCTCAGGCCAAGGAATTCCCGTCAGTCCGAGTTCCGCCATTTTGTCAAAAATTCCCCGGTCGAACCGCTCCTCTTCGTCACGTTCTGCCGCTGTCGGTTCGACTTCCTTTTTGGCGAAGTCGCGGACCATTTTTCTAAGCATTTCCTGTTCTTCGGTCAGTGAAAAATTCATATTGTGGGCCTCCTAATCTTTCGTTAAGTGATTACTGATGACGATGCGCTGAATCTCGCTCGTACCTTCATATATCTCGCAAACTTTGGCGTCGCGGAAGAATCGTTCAACGGCATAATCCTCGGTATATCCGTAACCTCCGTGGACTTGAACCGCTTCAATCGACGTTTGAACCGCTGCTCTTGAAGCGAACAGCTTCGCCATTGAGGCTTCCTTGCCGCATTTCTTTCCTGATCCATGCAAGGATGCCGCTTGATAGACTAATAGTTTCGACGCTTCCACATCCGTCGCCATATCCGCTAGTTTAAAACCAATCCCCTGATGCTGGGCGATTGGTTTCCCGAATTGTTCCCGTTCTTTTGCATAAGCGACCGCATGTTCAAGGGCTGCTTCTGCAATGCCGAGGGACTGCGCAGCGATACCGATCCGGCCCGTGTTCAAGTTGGCAAGTGCGATTTTAAAGCCTTCCCCTTCCTTACCGAGCAGCTGTGACGCAGGGACCTTGCATTGGTCGAAGCTTAAGGAAACGGTACTTGAGCCGTGCATGCCCATTTTCCTTTCCGCTTTTCCGACCGTGAATCCTGGCGTATCGCGTTCGATAATGAAGGCGCTGACTCCTCTGCCCCGCTTTTCATCTCGATTCGTGCGGGCAAACACGATAAACGTATCGGCCGCTCCCCCATTGGTAATGAAGATTTTTTCACCGCTTAACACGTAGTGATCGTCTTTCTTTTCCGCCCGCGTTTTCAAACTGCCGGCATCCGATCCTGCACTCGGTTCTGTCAGGGCAAAAGCTCCTAAATATTCTCCGGAGGCAAGCTTCGGAATGTACTTCTGTTTCTGTTCTTCGGTTCCGAAATATAAAATCGGATTCGTTCCAACAGACGTGTGCACGGATAAGATGACGCCAAGCGTAGCGCTCACCTTCGATATTTCATGGATGGCCATCACGTAGGATGTATAATCCATTTCCGATCCGCCGTACTGTTCAGGAATGGGAATTCCCATCAAACCGAGTTCCCCCATACGGCGGACAAGTTCGACCGGAAAGCGGTCCTCCCGCTCCATTCTTTCAATCGCTGGTTCTACTTCTTTTTCGGCAAAATCCCGGACCATTTTTTGCAGCATCAACTGTTCATCCGTAAACTGCAGATTCATGTGGTTTCTCTCCCTCACCCGTTATTCGTAGCTGTAAAATCCGCGGCCTGACTTTTTACCAAGCCAGCCGGCTTTCACGTATTGTCTAAGTAGTGGACACGGGCGGTACTTGCTGTCACCGAACCCATCGTGCAGTACTTCCATAATGTATAAACATGTATCCAGACCGATAAAATCGGCCAGCTGCAGCGGACCCATCGGATGGTTCATGCCGAGCTTCATGACGGTGTCGACATCTTCAACAGACGACACCCCTTCATACACGGTGTAAATCGCTTCGTTGATCATCGGCATTAAAATCCTGTTAGATACGAACCCAGGGTAATCATTCACTTCCACAGGTGTTTTTCCGAGCTTGTTGCTCATCTCTTCGATCGCCTCGTACGTCTCATCACTCGTTTGCAAGGCTCTTATGATTTCGACGAGCTTCATGACCGGCACCGGGTTCATGAAATGCATACCGATTACCTGAGAAGGCCTTTTTGTCACCGCTGCGATTTCTGTTATCGGCAGAGAAGACGTATTGGAAGCTAAAATAGCGTGCTCGGGTGTAACTTCATCCAACGTTTGAAAAACTTGTGTTTTAATATCCATGCTTTCGACAACGGCTTCAATGACTAAATCACAATCGGAAGCTTCACGTAGATCTGTAGTGGATTCAAGGTTGTTCCACGCCTCTTCTTTTTCGCTGGCAGACATTTTTTCTTTTTCCACCGCGCGGTTCAGACGTTTCTCGATGCCTGATATTCCTTTTTTCAGCGCTTCCCCGTTCATGTCATTGAGCTTGACGTGCAAGCCGGCCTGGGCGAACACTTGTGCAATTCCCGCTCCCATTTGTCCGGCTCCAATCACCATCACTTTATTGATCGCCATTAGGATTGACCTCCTGCAACTTCAATGAGAACCGCATCGCCTTGCCCGCCGCCGGAACAGATAGAAGCAATGCCTAATCCGCCGCCGCGCCGCTTCAATTCATATGCGAGTGTTAATAAAACTCTCGCACCACTCGCGCCGATCGGGTGGCCTAAAGCGACCGCACCGCCGTTGACGTTCACTTTTTCAGGATCAAGTCCGGCGATTTCACTGCTGGCCAGCGATACTGCTGCGAACGCTTCATTCACTTCGAACAAATCGATGTCCTCGATGGATTTACCGGCTTTTTTAAGCAGTTTATTTATGACGAGACCTGGCGTTTCCGGGAAATCCTGCGCTTCTACCGCAATTTCATCGTGCGCCAATATAGTGGCCAGTGGCTCCACTCCCAGCTCAGAAGCTTTTTCGTCTGACATAAGCAGCATCGCCGCCGCTCCGTCGTTCACTCCCGGCGCATTCCCCGCCGTAATGCTGCCTGTCTTATCAAATACAGGACGCAGCTTACTGAGCGCTTCTACAGTCGTATCTCGACGCGGAGCTTCATCAGCATTGACTACCTTCGGCTCCCCTTTACGCTGAGGTACTTCCACCGCTACGATCTCTTCCGCCATTTTTCCAGAATCAATTGCGGCACTGGCACGTTGGTGGCTTTGGTAAGACCACTCATCCTGCGCTTCGCGGGACAACTCGAACTTCTCTGCCGTGCGGTTTCCATAATTGCCCATATGGACATTTTCAAACGAACACGTCAGCCCGTCATGGACCATCATATCCTTCACAGGAGCATCTCCCATGCGCAGACCCCAGCGTGCTTTCGGCATAAAATACGGCGCGTTGCTCATACTTTCCATGCCGCCTGCTACGATGATTTCTTCTTCGCCGAGACGGATGAATTGATCGCCCATCGTCACACTCCGCATTCCGGAAGCACACACTTTATTCACCGTCTCTGTTTTTACATCCCACGGAATCCCAGCTTCTCGAGAAGCCTGACGTGAAGGAAGCTGCCCCTGTCCGCCTTGCAAAACACTTCCCATAATGACTTCATCGATCTCTTCCGGTTGTACGTTAGCTCTTTTGATTGCTTCTTTAATAACGATTCCGCCAAGCTGTGACGCTGTCAGCGGAGCTAAACCGCCGCCGAATTTTCCAAAAGGGGTTCTTGCTCCTGACACGATTACTGTTTTACGCATATTGAGTTCCTCCTCTTTATTGTCTATCTTTATTGGTGCGCTCAGGACGTGGTGTTCTTAGTCGATCTTCCTTAAAAATACCGCTCGCTTCCGCTTTTCTGCTGTCCAGCTCTGGCTCGCAGGACCTTTCGATATAAGCAATTCGATTACGTGAAGAAAGAACACTTCACTTCATCGCCTTGCTTGGGCCCCCACGACGGGGGTCAGATCGACGTTGCCACAGGATGTGGCGTTCTTAGTCGATCTTCCTTAAGATACCGCTCGCCTCCGCTTTTCTGCTGTCCAGCTCCGAGAGGCAGGCCTTCGCGACGTAAGCAATCTACCTACGTGAAGGAAGTTCGCTTCACTTCGGCATCTTGCTTGGGCCCCCAGGACGGGGGTCAGGTCGACGTTGCCACAGGATGTGGCGCTCTTAGTCGATCTTCCTTAATACCACGCCTCTCTCCGCTTTTCTTGTGTCCAGCTGCAGCGGCCAGACACTCGCGACGTAAGCAATCTACCTACGTGAAGAAAGATCGCTTCACTTCGGCATCTTGCTTACGCGTGTCGTGTCTCCCAGGCCGCTTCCGCTTTTCTTGTGTCCAGCTCCGAGAGGCAGGCCTTCGCGACGTAAGCAATCTACCTACGTGAAGGAAGTTCGCTTCACTTCGGCATCTTGCTTACGCGTTTCAGGCCTAAACGCCTCTCTTCGCTTTTCTTTTGACAACGCTTTCATTTTTGGGTAGGTGATTGAACGCTCGCTCAATTTGTTTCCATAAGGAAAGTGTACAAAAGATTCTGTACACTTTCCACTATTTTTTTCTAATTTTGTTTTGTTTTGCTGTTTAATCAGACGGCTGTTTTTTCTTTCTTTTCAGGAAAAATAGATTTTGCTAATATCTCAGCGATGTCCATTGTGCTTACTTTTTCTTCGACTTCTTTGGCTTTTGTTCCGTCAGACAGCATCGTCAGACAGAATGGGCAGCCGCTTGAGATCATGGTCGGCTCTACTTCGAGTGCTTGTTCTGTACGAGCGACGTTCATGCGGTTTCCGGATTTTTCTTCCATCCACATCATTCCGCCGCCGGCTCCACAGCACATACCATTTGAACGATTCCGCTTCATTTCAACCACTTTAACGCCCGGAATCATTTCAAGCACATCGCGCGGCGGCTGATACACTTCGTTGTAACGGCCGAGGTAACAGCTGTCGTGATACGTAATCGTTTCATTCACTTCAGCGTCTGGCTTCAGAAGGCCGTCCTTCAGCCATTCAGCCAGCATTTCCGTATGATGATAAACTTCCGCTTCATATCCTAGATCCGGATATTCATTTTTGAAAATGTTATAGGCGTGCGGATCGATCGTAATGATTTTCTTCACATCATTTTTCTCGAATTCTTTGATATTCTTCTCGGCCAGCTCCTGGAAAAGGAACTCATTCCCCATCCTGCGGGCGGTATCGCCTGAGTTCTGTTCTTTATTGCCTAAGATCGCAAATTTGATGCCCGCTTCATTCATCAGCTTCGCGAACGCCATAGCGATTTTCTGACTGCGGTTATCGTAAGAGCCCATTGAGCTTACCCAGAACAAGTAGTCGAATTCTTCACCGGATTTTTTCAAATCTTTCACAGTCGGAATATGAACCTCTTCTTCTGCATCGCGCCAGTTTTCACGATCCTTTTTAGAAAGTCCCCAAGGATTACCTTGACGTTCGATATTCATGATCGCGCGCTGTCCGTCTTGATCCATTTTTCCTTCCGTCAGTACGAGATAGCGGCGCAGGTCAATGATTTTATCAACGTGTTCGTTCATGACCGGGCAGGCATCTTCACAGTTACGGCATGTCGTACAAGCCCACAGTTCTTCTTCTGTAATGACGTCCCCGATTAAGCTTTTATTATGAACATCCCCTAAAGCAGCAGCCGCTTCTTCTGTACCTTGTGCGCGAGCCATTTGGGCGAGCGTGTTACCGTCTGTTCCTGAAAAAGCGTACGACGGGACCCACGGCGCCTGACCTGTGACAGCCGCACCTTTTTCTGTCAGGTGATCACGCAGCTTAATGATCAAGTCCATCGGCGACAGCATTTTTCCGGACCCTGACGCTGGACATACATTCGTACAGCGCCCGCATTCAACGCAGGCATATAAGTCGATCATCTGAAGCTGGCTGAAATCCTCGATTTTACCTACACCAAATGAAACATCCTCTTCATCTGCTTCTTCGTCGATTTCAAAATCGATTGTCTTTAATTTTCCTGGAGGATCCAGACGTGTTAAGAACGTGTTGACCGGTGCTGCAATTAAATGTGCGTGTTTCGATTGCGGCACGTACACGAGGAACGTCAGTAAGATCAATGTATGGATCCACCACATAATGAAAAACACGGCAGCAGCTGCCACTGGCGGCATCCATCCGAAAGCGCTTGCAATAACGCTCGCAACAGGCTCTGTCCACGTCCCTTCATGGCCGTGCCAGATCATTCCCATACCGTTTCCTACAAGGACCGATACCATAAGTCCTCCAATGAATAAAAGAACCAATCCTGCTTTAAACCCGCGCTTTAAACGTACAAGCTTTTCGACATAGCGACGATGGAACGCCCATACGACCGCCACGATAATCATCAGTGTCACAAGCTCCTGGAAAAAAGTGAAGCCAGGATAAAAAGGTCCAAGCGGCAAATGTGAATCAGGTGCAAGCCCTTTCCAAATAAAATCGATAGCACCAAACTGGACAAGAATGAAGCCGTAGAAAAACATGACGTGAATAATTCCGGACTTCTTGTCCTTTAACAGTTTCTTCTGTCCGAAAACATTCACCAGCACTTTATTAAGGCGCTGCTTGATTTCCCCATCAAATTCAAATTTCCGTCCCATTTTGATGTATTCGATCCTCGTACGTACGACTCGAACGAATAAGTATAAACCGTAAACCGTCACCCCTATGAATAATATCCAATTGGCGATTAACAACGGATTCATATGTTCTCCCCCTCTTCGTTGTTCGACCAGAAATTTTCTGAATCTTATAGCTTTACTATAAATTATGAATGAGCATTCAGTCAACACATTTCCAAAATATTTCATGTTCGATAATAGGAAAAATAGGGAAGACTAACCATACTGTTCAAGAGGAGGCTTCACATTGATTATAAGTTCGATAGCAATTGCCATCATTCTACTTATTTTACTAATCATCATAGATTTCAAATTAGGACGAAAAGATCATTTAAAAAAAGTACGCTACTTGCCCCATTCCATCACGACGGGAAATTACCAGCTGTATAAAAACGGCTCTCCCCTGTACGAAGATCTTTGTCAGGACATCGCTAACGCTAAACACAATGTCGATGTATTTTTTTATGTTATCAACAACGATAAAGCCGGGAAGAAATTGTTAGAGGCGTTAAAAAAGAAAGCTGAAGAAGGAGCAGAAGTCCGATTGCTGGCAGACCGGATGGGAAGCTATCAGATTAACAAAAAAATACGGCATGACTTAAGAAAAGCGGGCGTGCAATTCAAATTCGCAGAAACGCCAGGCTTTCCATACTTTTTTTATAAATTGAACCGAAGAAACCACCGTAAGATTTCGGTGATTGATGGAAAAATCGGCTATGTAGGTGGATATAATGTGGGGCGGGTGTATATGGGTGACAGCTCGATGTTCCAGGATTGGCGGGATTATCACCTGCGTGTCACAGGACCGGTCGTCTCCGATTTACAACGCACCTTTCTGGATGACTGGGGACTGGCTACCCAAGAAAACGACAAGCCTTTCATCAGAAACAGAGATGGAGAACATACGGTGCGTATCGTAGCTACAGATGGCGGAGAACTTGAAGATGAATATTTTGAAATGATTCAAAATGCGAGACAGGAGATTTTCATAGGTACGCCTTACTTCATTCCTACAAATATGCTGTTAGCCGCCTTAAAAGAAGCGATCGACCGTGGTGTAAACATCCATGTCATGATTCCGATGAAACCCGACCACCCACTGGTAAAAGAAGCAGGACTGCCCTACATGTACGAACTCGCTCGTCATGGCGGGAATGTCAGCTTTTTTGATGCCGGCTTTTATCATGCCAAAGTCATGATGGTCGACCGCACTTTTGCTTATTTAGGAACCGCAAACTTCGACCGCCGCAGTTTATATTTGAACAAAGAAGTGAACATGTACATTTATGAAGATGAATTTGTCGAGGACCTGCGCTCCGCCTACTTGGATGACGTTCGGGATTCCGTACGGCTGGATGAGGAATGGATCAAAAATCGACCATTCTCTATGAAAATGAAAGAACAGATCGCTAAAGTTTTCCGTCCTCTTTTATAAAGTTAATTGAAAATCGATGTAATCGACGGGCCAGCCCACGCGATGAATTTAAAACCTAAATAAATGCCAACGATTCCTGCTACTCCTGCTAAAGCGGGGGGTGCAGGAATCGGTAATTTGAATGCTGCAAAAATCGCTCCGACAATAAATCCTGCAAGCAAAGCTAAAGCTACTTCTTTCATGATGAATCCTCCTTTACTTTACTATTTCCAACTTGTCCGTTTTTGATCAACGTAAAAAGCCGCCTCCTTATTGTATGAGAGGCGGCTCATTTTGTATATTAATTTTTTATGAATTACAAGAGAACTATTGAATGTTACGGCAGGGTTGCTGGACTTTATTACGAAATAACGGGTTCGTTGGATAGGCTACACTTATTTGGACAGTTTCGTTAAGGTGAGTTACACTTTACTAAATATTTCAATTAAGGAGACTACACATGACCCCAAGGAATCGCCGTAACTTTACAGATGAATTTAAGAAGCAA
>NZ_JAIZEN010000025.1 GCF_024189295.1 Halobacillus sp. A1 | reverse complement strand
TATCGCCACAGTCGGCTTAGATGAATGGTGAAATCAATATCAGAATGGTTCAGGGATTTTAAAAAAAGTAATAAGATCCCCTTTATTTAGTGCGGCCTTAAAGCAGTATTTATTTTCAGGGTAGCCTATCCAAAATATATTCCAACCAATTATGATTAGACTTACTCAATTACATTTTATTCGCTAGGGCATTATTTGATTTAACACTTAAAATTTGTTAGCTTAAAAAATGGTCAGAACGAAATTAAAAAAAAGCAGAACGAGAACTCATAAGAACTTATCTCTCAATAAAATTTTAAAAGGGCTTTTTAATTATAATGAAGACTACTAAAAAGTCTAATAACCTGTTGAAATTCCTCATAAATCTTAGTATAATATCTTGAGGTGTTCATAAATGAAACTTTTATGAATAAACACTTGCATTGGCCAAACTTTTTCTTTATAATAAGGAATGTTGGTCATAAAAGGCGATGATGCGAAAGGTTGTTGACACACACGGCCCCTTTGCCATGGCTGGTGAGTCGAGGAATTTTCGCGGAGAATGTCTATTTTACAAAATGGGCGAAGAAGGAGGGAACATAATGGCAAAAGAAAAAATTCGTATTCGTTTAAAAGCGTATGATCATAGGGTTCTAGATCAGTCCGCTGAAAAGATCGTAGACACGGCGAAGCGCTCCGGAGCAAACGTATCTGGTCCGATCCCGCTTCCAACTGAAAAGTCTATCTATACTGTACTTCGTGCAACTCATAAGTATAAAGATGCTCGTGAGCAGTTCGAAATGCGTACACACAAACGTCTAATCGACATTGTTAATCCAACGCCACAGACGGTCGACTCATTAATGAGACTTGATCTGCCATCTGGTGTGGATATCGAAATTAAATTATAAAATAAAATGAATGAATAATAGGAGGTGTAACGGATGACGAAAGGAATCTTAGGACGTAAAGTCGGTATGACTCAAATCTTCTCTGAAGATGGCGAGCTAATTCCAGTAACAGTTGTACAAGCTGAGCCAAACGTTGTTTTACAAAAGAAAACAGCTGAAAACGACGGCTATGAAGCTATCCAGCTAGGTTTTGCAGACCAAAAGTCTAACCGCTTGAAAAAAGCTGATGTAGGCCACGCTGAAAAAGCGAGTGCATCACCTAAGCGCTACATTCGTGAATTCCGTAATGCTAACCTTGATGACTATGAATTAGGTCAAGAGGTTAAGGTGGATATTTTCGAAGCTGGAGACGTAATTGATGTAACAGGAACTTCTAAAGGGAAAGGTTTCTCAGGTGTAATTAAGCGCCATAACCAATCTCGCGGGCCAATGAGCCACGGTTCCCGTTTCCATCGCAGATCCGGTTCTATGGGACAGGGTGCTGACCCATCCAAAGTTTTCAAAGGTAAAGGCCTTGCAGGACAAATGGGTGGAGAAACAGTAACTCTACAAAACCTTGAAGTAGTAAGAGTTGACGCTGAGCGTAACTTGCTATTAATCAAAGGTAATGTACCTGGACCGAAGAAATCTTACGTTAAAGTAACGAGTGCAATAAAGGCTAGCAAATAATTTAAGGAAGGGAGGATATGTCATGCCTAAAGTAGCACTATTAAACCAAAGCGGCTCTAAAGTTGGAGATGTTGAACTGAATGACGCTGTTTTTGGTATCGAACCAAACACTCATGTTTTACATGAAGCAGTAGTGTCCCAGCGCGCAAACCTGCGTCAAGGTACACACAAAGTAAAAAACCGTGCGGAAGTACGCGGCGGCGGCCGTAAACCATGGCGTCAAAAAGGTACAGGACGTGCGCGTCAAGGTACCATCCGTGCACCACAGTGGGTAGGCGGTGGGACTGTATTCGGTCCAACACCACGTAGCTACAGCTACAAGTTGCCTAGAAAAGTTCGTCGTCTAGCACTTCAATCAGCTTACTCTTCTAAAGTTCAAGAGAACAACGTTTTTGTACTTGAAAGTCTATCTTTCGATGCACCGAAAACTAAAGAAGTAGTAAACCTGCTTAAAGGACTAGAAGTGAACGAGAAAGCACTTATTGTTACAGCAGACAAGAACGACAATGTAGTTCTTTCTTCTAACAATATCCCTACAGTGAAAGCAGTAACTGTAGACGAAGTAAGTGTGTTAGATATATTAACGCATGACAAGCTTATCCTAACGAAGGACGCAGCTGAAAAAGCAGGGGAGGTGCTCTCATAATGAAAGAACCACGCGATATTATCAAACGCCCTGTCATTACTGAACAATCTGCTGACCTTATGGGAGAAAAGAAATATACGTTTGAAGTGAGCACTAAAGCAAACAAAACCGAAATCAAAAGCGCAATTGAAGAGATTTTCGGAGTGAAAGTTGCTGGCGTGAACACAATGAACCTTAAAGGTAAATTCAAGCGTATGGGTCGTTACGGTGGATACCGTTCTGATCGTAAGAAAGCAGTTATTACGTTGACTGAAGACAGTGAAGAACTAGATTTCTTTGAAGCATAAATTATAAATCCAATAAGTGAAGGAGGGAAAAAAGATGGCGATTAAAAAGTTTCGACCAATTACAAACGGTCGTCGACACATGACAGTATCTGATTTCGCTGAGATCACTACTGACAAACCTGAACGCTCCCTATTGTCTCCACTACACAAACGCGGTGGACGTAACAACCAGGGTAAGCTGACAGTTCGTCATCAGGGCGGAGGTCACAAGCGTCATTACCGTATCATCGACTTCAAACGTGATAAAGATGGAATACCTGGACGCGTTGCTACGATCGAATACGATCCGAACCGCTCCGCTAACATTGCACTAATTAACTACGTTGATGGTGAAAAACGTTACATCCTTGCTCCAAAAGGGCTTAAAGTAGGTAACGAAATTATCTCAGGTCAAGGATCTGACATTAAAACAGGTAATTCTCTTCAATTGAAAGACATTCCTGTTGGTACAATCGTACACAACATCGAGCTTAAACCTGGCCGTGGTGGACAGTTAGTCCGTTCTGCTGGTACTTCTGCTCAAATCCTTGGTCGTGAAGAAAAATATACCCTTGTACGCCTTGCTTCTGGTGAAGTTCGTTTAGTACTAAGCACTTGCCGTGCGACAATCGGTCAAGTTGGTAACTTAGAACACGAATTAATCAGTGTAGGTAAAGCTGGACGTTCTCGCTGGAAAGGCAAGCGCCCAACTGTACGTGGTTCCGTAATGAACCCTAGTGATCACCCACACGGTGGTGGTGAAGGACGTGCGCCAATCGGTAGACCTTCTCCAGTATCTCCATGGGGTAAACCAACTCTTGGGTACAAAACGCGTAAACGTAACAAACCGTCTGATAAATATATCGTTCGTAGAAGAGGTAAAGGTAAAAAATAACGGGATTGAACGACGGGCGATAAACCCCGTCTGTCAATCGCGAAGGGAGGTTTATGCATGGGCCGCAGCCTAAAAAAGGGACCTTTTGTAGATGACCATTTAATGAAAAAAGTTGAGAAGTTAAACGAAGACAGCAAAAACCAGGTAATTAAAACTTGGTCGCGCCGTTCAACAATCTTCCCTAACTTTGTAGGACACACAATTGCAGTTTATGACGGACGTAAACATGTACCTGTATATGTTACAGAAGACATGGTAGGTCATAAACTAGGTGAATTCGCGCCAACCCGTACGTTCAAGGGACACTCTGGCGATGACAAGAAAACAAAACGATAAGGTAGAGAGGAGGCACTCTAATGCAAGCTAAAGCAGTTGCTAAAACCGTTCGTATTGCTCCTCGTAAAGCTCGTTTAGTTATCGATTTAATTCGAGGAAAAAACGTAGGTGACGCGATCGCAACATTGCGCTTAACACAGCGCGGCGCTTCTCCAGTTATTGAGAAAGTGCTTAATTCTGCGATTGCTAATGCTGAACACAATTATGAAATGGATCCGGACAATCTATATGTTTCCGAAGCGTTTGTAAATGAAGGCGTAACTCTTAAACGTTTCCGCCCTCGCGCTATGGGACGTGCAAGCCAGATCAACAAACGCACCAGCCACATCACAGTGGTTGTATCAGAAAAGAAGGAGGGATAATCAGTGGGTCAAAAAATAAATCCGGTAGGTCTTCGTATTGGCGTCATCCGTGACTGGGAGTCTAAGTGGTACGCTGGTAAAGACTATGCTGACTTGTTGCATGAAGACATTAAAATTCGTGAATATACTGAAAAACGTCTTAAAGACGCAGCCGTATCTACGATCGAAATTGAACGCGCAGCTAACCGTGTAAATATTACAATTCACACTGGTAAACCAGGAATGGTTATCGGTAAAGGCGGTTCCGAAGTTGAAGCACTTCGTAAATCGTTGAATGAACTTACTGGTAAACGTGTTCACATCAACATCGTTGAGGTGAAGAAACCTGATCTTAGCGCTACGCTTGTAGCTGACAATATCGCACGTCAACTGGAAAACCGTGTATCTTTCCGTCGTGCTCAAAAACAAACTATCCAACGTGCTATGCGCGCAGGAGCTAAAGGTATTCGTACACAAGTATCTGGACGCCTAGGCGGTGCGGATATAGCTCGTGCAGAATATTACAGTGAAGGAACAGTACCACTTCACACACTTCGTGCAGATATCGATTACGGAACTGCAGAAGCTGACACAACTTACGGTAAACTTGGTGTTAAAGTGTGGATCTATCGTGGAGAAGTCCTTCCAACTAAATCTAACAAATAAGGAAGGGGGAACAGCATTATGTTAATGCCTAAACGTGTTAAATATCGTCGTCAACACCGTGCTAGTTTAAAAGGCCGTGCTAAAGGCGGAACATCCGTATCATTCGGTGAATACGGTTTACAAGCAATCGATCCTGCATGGATCACAGCTCGTCAAATCGAGGCAGCGCGTATTGCCATGACCCGTTACATGAAACGTGGCGGTAAAGTATGGATCAAAATCTTCCCAGACAAACCTTACACTGCTAAGCCCCTAGAAGTTCGAATGGGTTCAGGTAAAGGTGCTCCAGAAGGTTTCGTGGCTGTAGTAAAACCAGGAAAAATTTTGTTTGAGATTGCAGGTGTATCAGAAGAAGTTGCTCGCGAAGCGCTGCGTCTTGCTTCTCACAAGCTGCCGATCAGAACTAAATTTGTAAAACGTGAAGAAATTGGTGGTGAAATCAATGAAGGCTAATGAAATCCGTGAATTAACCACTGCCGAAATTGAACAAAAAGTTAAGTCTCTAAAAGAAGAACTTTTCAACCTACGTTTCCAGCTGGCAACAGGTCAACTTGAGAACACTGCGCGTATTCGCGAAGTTCGTAAGTCGATCGCTCGCATGAAAACTGTTGCTCGCGAACGCGAGCTAGGCGTAAATAACTAATAGTTGAGAGGAGGTCACCCTCACATGAGTGAAGAACGTAATAATCGTAAAGTTTATACTGGCCGTGTAGTATCTGATAAAATGGATAAAACAATCACTGTTTTAGTTGAAACTTATAAATTCCACAAACTTTATGGCAAGCGCGTAAAGTACTCTAAAAAATTCAAGACTCACGACGAAAACAACCAAGCCAAAAATGGTGATGTTGTACGTATTATGGAAACTCGTCCGCTATCAGCAACGAAGCGTTTCCGTCTTCTAGAAGTCGTAGAAGAGTCTGTTATTATCTAATATAGTTCGCTCGGAGAGATTCCGAAGGGAGGTTACAGTGTATGATTCAACAGGAGACTCGTTTGAAAGTAGCCGACAACTCTGGTGCACGTGAAATCCAAACTATCAAAGTTTTGGGTGGATCTGGTCGCAAGACTGCTAATATCGGTGATATCATCACCGCTACTGTGAAACAAGCAACACCAGGGGGCGTTGTTAAAAAAGGTGAAGTAGTAAAAGCCGTAATTGTACGTTCTAAGAGCGGCATGCGTCGTAAAGATGGTTCTTATATCCGTTTCGACGAAAACGCAGCCGTAATTGTCCGTGATGATAAAGGTCCACGTGGTACTCGTATCTTCGGACCAGTTGCTCGTGAACTTCGTGAAGCTAAATTCATGAAGATTGTATCACTAGCTCCAGAAGTATTATAAAAAATAATTGAAATGATAAGCCTTGTTAAGGAGGTGCGCGAAACATGCACGTGAAAAAAGGTGACAAAGTAATGGTTATTTCCGGCAAGGACAAAGGCAAGCAAGGTACGATCCTTGAAGCTTACCCTAAGAAAGACCGCGTCCTAGTCGAAGGAATTAACGAAATCAAGAAACACGCGAAGCCTTCACAAGATAACCCACAGGGTGGGATTCTTACTCAAGAAGCTCCAATTCACGTCTCAAACGTTATGCCTGTCGATCCTAAGTCTGGCGAACCGACTCGTGTTGGTTATAAAGTTGAAGACGGTAAGAAAGTTCGTATCGCGAAAAAATCTGGTGAAGCATTAGATAACTAATCCAGTGATGAAAGGAGGGCCACTTGATGAACGAACTTAAGAAAAAATATCAAGAAGAAATTGTGCCATCTATGATGAGCAAGTTTGAATACAATTCTGTAATGCAAGCACCTAAAGTTGAAAAGATTGTAATTAATATGGGTGTTGGTGATGCTGTACAAAATGCGAAAGCACTTGATTCAGCAGTTGAAGAACTATCAATGATCTCTGGTCAAAAACCTATGATCACTAAAGCTAAGAAATCAATCGCGGGATTCCGCCTGCGTGAAGGTATGCCAATCGGTGCGAAGGTAACACTTCGTGGAGAGCGTATGTACGAATTCTTCCAAAAGCTGATTGCTGTGTCTTTACCACGTGTTCGTGACTTCCGTGGAATCTCAAAGAAAGCTTTTGACGGTCGTGGAAACTACACTCTAGGTGTAAAAGAACAGTTGATTTTCCCAGAAATTAATTATGACAAAGTAGATAAAGTACGTGGCATGGATATCGTTATTGTTACAACTGCTGACACTGACGAAGAATCACGTGAACTATTAGCTCAATTCGGTATGCCGTTTCAGAAGTAATGAGCTAACCATAAGGAGGGAAAATAGTGGCTAAAAAATCTATGGTTACTAAGCAACAGCGCAAACAAAAGTATGGAGTTCGCGAGTATACTCGCTGTGAACGTTGCGGACGTCCTCACTCTGTACTACGCAAATTCAAACTTTGCCGTATTTGTTTCCGTGAACTTGCGCACAAAGGACAAATTCCTGGTGTTAAAAAAGCCAGCTGGTAAACCCGATATAGGGAAGGAGGTAAATTAGTTATGACTATGACAGATCCAATTGCAGATATGCTTACGCGTATTCGTAACGCGAATATGGTTCGTCACGAGAAGCTTGAACTTCCAGCTTCTACAGTGAAAAAAGAGATTGCTGACATTCTAAAGCGTGAAGGTTTCGTACGTGATTACGAGTTTGTAGAAGATAACAAACAAGGTGTTCTTCGCATTTTTCTGAAATACGGACAAAATGAAGAGCGTGTAATTACTGGCCTGAAGCGTATCAGTAAGCCAGGACTACGTGTTTATGCTAAAGCAGAAGAGATTCCAAAGGTTCTTAATGGCTTAGGCGTAGCCGTTGTTTCTACTTCAAAAGGTGTTTTAACAGATAAAGAAGCTCGTGAACAAGCCATCGGTGGCGAAGTACTTGCTTACGTTTGGTAATTGAAACAGAAAAGACAGGAGGTGCAAGTGAATGTCTCGCGTAGGATTAAAATCATTGGAAATTCCTGAAGGTGTTGAAATCATTCAGGATAACAATACAATTACAGTTAAAGGTCCAAAAGGTGAATTAACTCGTACATTCCATGAGGATATGACAGTGAAGGTTGAAGATAACGTTCTTACCGTGGCCCGCCCAAGCGATCACAAAGAACATCGTGCTCTTCACGGTACTACTCGCAGCCTGATCGGTAATATGGTTGAGGGTGTATCCAAAGGATTCGAGAGAAACCTTGAAATCAACGGGGTTGGGTACCGTGCTCAGAAACAAGGAGAGACTGTAATCATCAACGCTGGTTACTCTCACCCTGTAGAAGTTGAAAAACGCGAAGGTATCGAAATTGATGTTCCTTCAAACACAAAACTTACGGTTAAAGGAATCGACAAAGAGTTAGTCGGTGCTGTTGCAGCTAAGATCCGTGCTATCCGTCCTCCAGAGCCTTACAAAGGTAAAGGAATTCGTTTTGAAAACGAACATGTACGCAGAAAAGAAGGTAAGACAGCTAAATAAGGTTCTCAGGTAAGGAATAGAAAGGAGTGACCCAGATGATCACAAAGGCTGATAAGAATGTTGTTCGTAAAAAACGTCATGCGCGTGTTCGCTCAAGCGTAGTCGGAACAGCAGAACGCCCGCGTTTAAACGTTTATCGTTCTAACAAACACATCTATGCACAATTAATTAATGATGAATCACAACACACTGTGGCAAGTGCTTCTACTGTAGATAAAGATTTCGATCTTGATAATACAGGTAACGTTGAAGCAGCACAAAAAGTCGGTGAATTAGTCGCTAACCGTGCGAAAGAGAATGGCTATAAAGTAGTTGTGTTCGACCGTGGTGGTTACTTGTATCATGGACGTGTGAAAGCACTAGCAGATGCGGCTCGCGAAGCCGGTCTAGAATTTTAATCGTTAAAGGAGGGACATATATGCTAACTACAAACATTGACCCTAGTAAACTAGATCTTGAAGAACGCGTAGTTACGATCAACCGTGTTGCAAAGGTAGTTAAAGGTGGACGTCGCTTTCGTTTTGCTGCACTAGTTGTCGTAGGAGATAAAAACGGCCATGTAGGATTTGGTACAGGTAAAGCACAAGAAGTACCAGACGCTATTAAAAAGGCTATTGATGATGCGAAGAAGAATCTGATTACAGTACCAATTAAAGATACAACGATTCCTCACGAAATCACAGGACAGTTTGGTGCAGGCAGCATCCTTATGAAACCAGCTGCAGAAGGTACCGGAGTTATCGCAGGTGGTCCTGTACGTGCAGTCCTTGAGCTTGCAGGTGTTCAAGACATCCTATCTAAGTCACTTGGTTCAAACACACCAATCAACATGGTGCGTGCGACACTAAAAGGACTTGGTGAGCTTAAGCGCGCAGAAGACGTTGCTCGACTTCGTGGGAAGTCTGTAGAAGAACTGTAGGATAAGGAGGGAAATGAAATGGCTAAAAAGTTAGAAGTTACCCTCACGCGCAGTGTTATTGGCAGACCACAGGATCAGCGCTCAACCGTTAAAGCGCTAGGTCTAAACAAGATTCGTCAAACTGTCGTAGTTGAAGATAACCCGGCGATTCGAGGTATGACTGAAAAGGTATCTCACCTTGTATCGATTAAAGAAGTATAAGTAAAGAATCAATAATAAGGAGGTGCTCGTATGAAACTGCATGAACTGAAACCATCAGCTGGATCCAACAAAGAACGCAACCGCGTTGGACGCGGAATGTCTTCTGGTAATGGTAAGACTTCAGGCCGTGGCCACAAAGGTCAAGGACAACGATCTGGCAGCAAGACTCGTCCAGGTTTTGAAGGTGGTCAAATGCCACTATTCCAACGTCTGCCTAAACGTGGATTTACGAATATTCACCGTAAAGAATTTGCGATTGTTAATCTAGATGCTCTTAACCGTTTTGAAGAGGGCACTGAGGTTACTCCTGAGCTTCTGCTTGAAACTGGCGTAGTCAGCAAAGAAAAAGCTGGCATTAAAGTTCTAGCTAAAGGTTCTGTCGAAAAGAAACTTACTGTGAAAGCTCATAAGTTCTCTGCTTCAGCAAAAGAAGCCATCGAAGCAGCGGGCGGTCAAACTGAGGTGATTTAATGTTCCGGACAATCTCCAATTTTATGCGCGTGGGTGACATTCGACGGAAAATCATCTTCACTTTATTGATGCTCGTTGTTTTTCGCTTGGGAACATTCATCCCTGTACCATTCTCTGATCGAGATGCCATTGACTTCATGGATGAACAGAATGCATTTGGCTTCTTGAATACTTTTGGAGGCGGTGCGCTGCAGAACTTCTCCATTTTCGCAATGGGAATCATGCCGTACATTACAGCCTCCATTATCATGCAATTGTTACAGATGGATGTAGTACCGAAGTTTGCGGAATGGAAAAAGCAGGGTGAAGTTGGCCGTCGGAAATTAGCTCAGTTTACCCGCTATGGAACGATCGTTCTTGCCTTCATACAAGCTATTGGGATGTCAATCGGCTTCAATGCGTTAGCAGGCGGTCAGCTTATCGCTGATCCAGGCCCTGTGAAGTTCGCTGTCATCGCGCTTGTATTAACAGGAGGTACGGCTTTCTTGATGTGGCTTGGTGAGCAAATCACGACTCACGGTGTTGGAAATGGTATTTCCATTTTGATTTTTGCCGGTATCGTTGCTGCGATTCCGACAGGAGCCAATCAACTGTACGATCAGTATATTACTGGCGCAGGAGATGAGCTTTTTATTAATTTAGTGATTATCGCACTTATTGCATTGGTTATCGTTGCGGTTGTTGTTGGGGTTATATTCATTCAGCAAGCCCTTCGTAAAATCCCGATTCAGTATGCGAAAAAACTTGTTAACCGTTCCCCAGTAGGTGGGCATTCTACTCACTTGCCGCTGAAGGTTAATGCAGCAGGGGTTATTCCGGTAATCTTTGCAATTTCATTCATTATTGCTCCTAGAACCGTAGCCGGTTTCTTTGAAGGTAATGAAGTAGCCTCTGTTATTCAATATATTTTTGATTATCAGAACTGGCCTGGGATGATCATCTATGTAGCGCTGATTATTGCATTCACTTACTTCTATACATTTGTTCAGGTAAACCCGGAACAAATGGCAGAGAACTTGAAAAAACAAGGCGGGTATATTCCTGGGATTCGACCTGGGGCGAATACTGAAACGTATTTGACTCGTGTGATGTACCGATTAACGTTTGTAGGATCTATTTTCCTAGCAGCTGTATCTATCCTGCCGATCATTCTTGGTGCTGTAGCAGGTCTGCCGCCAAGTGTTCAAGTAGGAGGAACCGGTTTGCTCATCGTCGTAGGGGTCGCCCTTGAAATGATGAAGCAGCTGGAAAGTCAGTTAGTGAAACGCCATTACAAAGGCTTTATTAAATAGATTGTGAAAAAGCTAATGAATAAGAGAGCGGAGGGAAGACGTTGAATTTGATTCTGATGGGTCTTCCTGGTGCCGGCAAAGGTACTCAGGCAGAAAAGATTGTCGAAAAATATAACATCCCTCATATCTCAACAGGAGATATGTTCCGTTTAGCTATCAAAGAAGGAACAGCACTTGGTCAAGAAGCTAAATCATATATGGATAAAGGCGAATTAGTTCCAGATGAAGTAACGATTGGGATTGTTCGCGAGCGTCTAAGTAAACCAGATTGTCAAGAAGGCTTTTTGCTGGATGGCTTCCCGCGTACGATTGCCCAGGCAGACGCCCTTGAGAATCTGTTGGCAGATATGAACGAATCAGTTGATTATGTTCTTCATATTGATGTTCCAAAAGAGCAGCTTGTCGAGCGTCTAACTGGACGAAGAGTTTGCCCAACTTGTGGAGCAACCTATCATGTGATTTTCAATCCCCCTAAAGAGGAAGGGAAATGTGATCATGATGGAGCTGAACTGATTCAGCGTGAAGACGATCAGCCTGAAACCGTTAAGAAGCGTTTAGAAGTTAATGTAGAGCAAGCTCAACCGCTTCTTGACTTCTACCAGGACAAAGGATATTTAGTCACATTTGATGGTGATCGAAATATCGATGATGTTTTCGTAGATATTGATAAAAAGCTCGGAGGCCTTGTTAAATGATTATTTGCAAAACACCACGGGAGTTAGACATCATGCGTGAAGCCGGCAGAATAGTCGCCTTGACGCACCAGGAAATGAAGAAGAACATCCGGCCAGGTATTACAACAGGAGAATTAGATCGGATCGCTGATCAGTTCATACGCAGCATGGATGCAATCCCTTCATTTAAAGGTTATAATGGATTCCGTGGTAGTATTTGTGCGTCGGTCAATGAAGAGCTCGTTCATGGTATCCCGGGAGATCGGGTGCTTAACGAGGGAGATATCATTAGTATCGATATTGGTGCGAAATACCAAGGTTATCATGGTGACTCGGCTTGGACTTATCCGGTCGGCACAGTTGATGAGAACACTGCGAGTTTGCTGAGAGTTACGGAAGAATGTTTATTCAAAGGACTTGATGAAGCAAAGCCGGGTGTCCGCCTTTCAAATATATCCCACGCCATTCAAAGCTTTGTCGAAGCTGAAGGTTTTTCGATTGTACGCGAATATGTAGGTCACGGAGTCGGGCAGGAGCTGCATGAGGATCCTCAAATTCCTCATTATGGACCGCCTAACAAAGGACCTCGCTTGAAACCTGGAATGGTGCTGGCTGTAGAGCCGATGGTCAATGCTGGATCTCGATACGTCAAGACACTGGCAGATCATTGGACGGTAGTGACAAAAGATGGTAAAATGTGTGCGCACTTTGAACACACCATCGCGATTACGGAAGAGGGTTACGAAGTATTAACTACAACCTAAGTGAAGGTGATCGTGTTTGAATGAATCTGAGTCGAGTCCACGAATAGGTCAAGTTGTTCGTATTGTACAGGGACGTGAGGCGGGACAGTATGCTGTAGTCATCGATATTTTGGATGGCCGCTTCCTGCTGCTTGCTGACGGAGAGAAACGTAAGTATGATCGACCAAAGAAAAAGAATCTGCAGCACGTAGAGCTTATGGATTTCGTCTCTCCGGAAGTCCAAAACAGCCTTCTAGAAACTGGTCGCGTCACGAATGGCAAGCTTCGCTTTGCCGTAGCAAAATATGTCAATGAAGAAGTGACTGATTTGAAGAAGGGAGATCAACTCGATGGCGAAAGACGATGTAATTGAGGTGGAAGGAACAGTCGTTGAAACTCTGCCTAATGCACAATTTAAGGTAGAGCTTGAAAACGGCCATACCGTTTTAGCCCACGTTTCCGGTAAAATTCGTATGCACTTTATCCGAATCTTACCTGGAGACAAAGTGACGGTGGAACTTTCTCCGTATGATCTGACAAGAGGACGTATTACGTACCGTTATAAATAATAAACACTGCTCCGTTATAAAAGGAGGTATGGATGATGAAGGTAAGGCCTTCTGTAAAACCAATTTGTGAGAAATGCAAAGTTATCCGTCGTAAAGGTAAAGTAATGGTTATCTGTGAAAACCCTAAACACAAACAAAAACAAGGTTAATCTAAAAGGAGGTGCACGTACCAAATGGCACGTATATCAGGTGTAGATATCCCTCGTGATAAGCGAGTAGTCGTATCTCTAACTTATATTTATGGTGTTGGAAAGTCATTGGCAAGCGATGTTCTTGCAGAAGCTGGCGTTTCTGAAAGCACTCGCGTTCGTGATCTTACCGAGGATGAATTAGGTAAGATTCGTAAAGCTCTAGACAACCACAATGTCGAAGGTGACCTTCGTCGTGAGAACTCATTAAACATCAAACGTTTAATTGAAATCGGTTCTTACCGTGGAATCCGTCACCGCCGCGGACTTCCAGCTCGCGGACAGAAAACTAAAAACAACTCTCGTACACGTAAAGGCCCACGTCGTACTGTGGCTAACAAACGTAAATAATTAGATAAGAAGGAGGTTTAATCTATATGGCACGTAAAGGAAACACTCGTAGTCGTAAACGTCGCGTGAAAAAGAATATAGAGAGTGGAGTAGCTCATATTCGCTCTACTTTTAACAATACGATCGTAACGGTCACCGACGTACAAGGGAACGTTATTACTTGGAGCAGCTCTGGATCACTTGGTTTCAAAGGATCCCGTAAATCTACTCCATTCGCTGCCCAAATGGCTTCTGAAGCCGCTGCGAAAGACGCTATGGATAACGGAATGAAAACTATTGAAGTTACTGTTAAAGGCCCTGGCGCTGGTCGTGAAGCAGCGATTCGTTCACTACAAGCCGTAGGTCTAGAGATCACTGCGATTCGTGACGTGACTCCAGTACCACACAACGGTTGCCGTCCACCAAAACGTCGTCGCGTATAATAATTCTGTATAGAATTTGTAACCCTGTCTATAATGGGGTATGATAGCTTGTAAATAGCACCGCCATAGACAGTCATATAGTAGTTGTCTTGTAATAGAGACTGCCTACCTGAGGAATTTCGGTTAGATCATATGTCTAACCGAGGTTTCGACGTTTTGAAGGAGGGTTTTGTTTAAATGATCGAAATTGAAAAGCCAAAAATTGAACCGGTTGAGATCAGCAGTGATTCCACATTCGGTAAATTCGTCGTTGAACCGCTTGAGCGTGGATATGGTACAACACTAGGTAACTCCTTACGTCGTATTTTACTATCCTCACTACCTGGTGCAGCCGTTACGTCTGTTCAAATTGATGGAGTTCTTCATGAATTCTCCACAATTGAAGGTGTTGTAGAAGATGTAACTACCGTTGTACTGAATCTAAAGAAACTAGCTTTGAAGATTTATTCTGATGAAGAAAAAACTTTAGAGATTGATGTGCAAACAGAAGGTAAGGTTACTGCAGCAGACATTACGCACGATAGTGATGTAGAAGTGCTTAACCCGGATCTTCACATCGCGACACTGGACAGCAAAACACCTCTTCGTATGCGTATTACTGCTGAGCGCGGTCGCGGATACCGTCCCGCTGAAGGTAATAATCATGATGATTTACCAATTGGTGTCATTCCAGTTGATTCGATTTTCACACCTGTTTCTCGTGTGACGTATCAAGTAGAAAACACGCGTATCGGACAAACTTCAAACTTTGATAAGCTTACTCTAGACGTTTGGACTGATGGCAGTACTCGTCCAGAAGAAGCGATCTCACTTGGAGCTAAAATCTATATGGAGCACCTCAACATCTTCGTAGGCCTGACAGATGAAGCTCAAAAAGCTGAAATCATGGTTGAAAAAGAAGAGGACCAAAAAGAAAAAGTTCTTGAGATGACGATCGAAGAGCTTGATTTGTCTGTCCGTTCTTATAACTGCTTGAAGCGTGCAGGTATTAACACTGTACAAGAGCTTGCGAACAAATCAGAAGACGATATGATGAAGGTTCGTAATCTAGGTCGTAAATCACTTGAAGAAGTGAAATACAAGCTGGACGAGCTCGGTTTAGGTCTAAGAAAAGAAGACTAATTGATCATCACATCTAAGAGATTCCTATAAGGGAGGGATATTTCATGGCTAGAAAGCTAGGACGTACGACAGACCAACGTATGGCACTTCTTCGCAACTTAGCGACAGATTTGATCATTCATGAACGTATTGAAACTACAGAAGCTAAAGCAAAAGAGCTTCGTTCTGTTGTTGAAAAAATGATTACACTAGGCAAGCGCGGCGATCTTCATGCACGTCGTCAAGCTGAGTCGTTCCTTTACAAGGCAGATGCGAATGAAGAAGGAGATCAAACAGCACTTCAAAAGCTGTTCTCTGACATCGCACCACGCTATGAGGAACGCCAAGGTGGTTACACTCGCGTGCTTAAATTAGGCGAGCGTAAAGGTGACGGAGCTAAGATGGCGATCATTGAACTAGTTTAATGTCACCATTTAAAATGGGTTAAAAGGGCAGGACGGAATCTCATCAGAGGTTGACTCCAGCCCTTTTTTTATTGCTTCAAATTAATTGCCTGGGAAATGTGTCGTATAGTATAAATAATTGGTGAAATATATTTCCCAGGAAATATGGAGAGCGGAGGACCCATCATGGAGAATAGTAAGATAGAGTTCAGAAATGTTTCTTTTCGTTATCAAGAGGATATGCCCTGGGTGTTGAAGAATGTCAGTTTTACGATATCTGCAGATGAATGGGTAGCTATTATCGGCCATAACGGTTCCGGAAAGTCTACCATCGCGAAACTCATGAACGGTCTGCTTTTCCCCCAGGAGGGAGAAATCTATGTGAATGGCCAGAAAGTGAGCCAGGAAACCATTTGGGATGTCCGGGAAAAGGTAGGAATGGTCTTTCAGAACCCTGATAACCAATTCGTAGGGACTACTGTGAGAGATGATGTAGCGTTTGGCATGGAGAACCATGGAATGCCCCGTGAGTTAATGCTCGAACGGATCGAAACCAGTTTGGCTGCTGTAGGCATGCAGGGGTATGAAGAGCAGGAGCCCCACCGGCTGTCCGGCGGGCAGAAACAAAGAGTGGCTATTGCTAGTGTACTTGCAGTTTCACCAAAGTATATAATATTGGATGAAGCCACGGCGATGCTCGATCCTAAAGGCAGGAAGGAAATCTTAAAAACTGTATTAGAAGTACAAGAACAAAGAAACCTCTGCTTGGTCACTATTACACACGATTTGCTGGAAGTTACCCAGGCTGATCGGGTGATGGTTATGAACGAAGGAGAAGTTTGGCTTGAGGCGAGTCCAAGAGAAGTGTTCTCGAAGCAGGAACAACTGCAGCAAATTGGCTTAGATACTCCATTCATTACAAAACTAGCAGATGAATTGAAAGCTGCTGGTATCAGTCTTACCCGTGAGCCACTTAATCACCAGGAGTTGTTGGAGGAATTATGGACATTACGTTCGACCATGTAAGCTATACTTATCAGCCTAATAGTCCTTTTGAGCATCATGCTTTAAAAGACCTGTCTTTTCAATTTTCGTCAGGTTCTTTTGTTGCTGTTATTGGACATACGGGTTCTGGTAAATCTACGTTGATTCAACATTTGAACGGCTTGGTTCAGCCGACAGAGGGTGCGGTGTCCATAGGTTCCTACCACCTTCAAGCAGGAAAAAAGAATAAAAAATTAAGAGAGCTTCGTGAAAAAGTAGGAGTGGTGTTTCAATATCCTGAACATCAACTATTTGAAGAGACGGTAGAAAAAGATATTGCCTTCGGTCCTTCGAATTTCGGAGTAGGAGAAGAGGATATCAAACAACGTACGAAAGAAGCTATATCTGCCGTTCATTTATCAGAGGATATGCTGCAGCGGTCCCCATTTGATCTAAGCGGAGGGCAAATGCGCAGAGTAGCGATTGCCGGAGTGTTAGCTATGGATCCTGATGTACTCGTATTAGATGAACCTACCGCAGGTCTGGACCCTCGAGGTCAAAAAGAGATTATGGATATGTTTGCTCGCCTGCATAAGCAAAAACAACTGACTACCGTTCTAGTGACGCACAGTATGGAAGACGCTCTGAAGTATGCGGACCATGTGATTATTTTAAAAGACGGTGAAGTTTATAAAGAAGGCGCGCCTCTTGAAATCTTTAAAGAAAAAGAAGCGCTGCAGAGTGTTCAGTTGGATGTTCCTGAAGTGATCGAATTTCTCGGCGAAGTGGAAAGAACACTGGATGAAAAAATTTCCTATCAAGGTCAATCTATAGCTGAATTAGCAAAAGAACTGGCTCAAGTGGTAAAAGGGGGCCGCGATCATGAGTAGTTCTATGATGATCGGCCAATATATCCCGGCGGGTTCCTTTATTCATAAGCTTGATCCGCGGACGAAAATTGCTATTATCTTTTTCTTTGTTGTGATCGTATTTTTTGCTAATTCCGTTATGAGCTATGGACTGCTCACTTTATTTGCCGTAGGAAGCGCTTTTGCTACTAAAATACGCGTGCGTTATATATTAAAAGGGTTGAAACCCGTTTGGTTCCTTATCGCCTTTACTTTTCTTCTTCATTTATTTGTAACAAGGGAAGGAGAGGTAATCGCCACAGTCTTCGGGTGGGAGCTTTATCGGGAGGCGCTTATCCAGGGGGCTACGATTTCCCTGCGCTTTTTCCTGCTGATCATGGTCACTTCACTGTTGACTTTGACGACCACGCCCATCGAAATCACAGATGCGATTGAGCAGTTGCTGGGGCCCTTTAAGAGGTTCCGTTTTCCAGCACATGAACTGGCTCTTATGATGTCGATTTCCCTTCGATTTATACCGACTTTAATGCAGGAAACGGAAAAAATCTCTAAAGCTCAAGCGTCCAGAGGTGTGGACTTCCGCACAGGCTCATTTAAAGACCGTATAAAGGCGGTTATCCCTCTTTTGGTACCTTTGTTTGTCAGCGCGTTCAAAAGAGCTGAGGAGCTCGCTATGGCCATGGAAGCAAGGGGGTATAAAGGCGGTGAAGGACGTACGAAGTTGAGAGAGCTGCACATTGGGTGGAAGGATTATGTAGTTTACGGATTGTTTATTCTATTAATGGCTGGATTATTCTTAACTAGGAATTAGCTGGAGGATTAAGATATGAGATTAAAATGCAGAGTGGAATATGATGGTACACATTATGCGGGATATCAGATCCAGCCTAACGGCAATACGGTCCAAGCTGAATTAGAAAAAGCACTGGCCAAGATGCATAAAGGCGAAAAGGTGAAGGTGACAGCCTCTGGACGGACAGACTCCGGCGTCCACGCAAAAGGGCAGATCATCCATTTTGATACGAATCTATCTATCCCTCCACACAACTGGAAAAGAGCGCTGGATTCTATGCTTCCTCAAGACATCCATATCGCTGAAGCAGAGGAAGCTGCAGCTGACTTCCACGCCCGTTATGACACCATTGGAAAAGAGTATCGATATTTCGTTTGGAACAGCCGAGAGCCCGATATTTTTAGAAGACACTATACGACACACATAAAATTCCCGCTAAATGTAGAGGCAATGAAAAAAGCGTGTCGGCTGATTGAAGGAGAACATGATTTTACTTCCTTCTGTTCGTCCCGGACTGATTTGAAAGGAAGCAAAGTGAGAACGATCCACCGAGCTTCAATTGAGCAGGAGGGAGCCGAGCTGGTATTTATTTTTAAAGGAAGCGGCTTTTTATACAATATGGTTCGTATCCTGGTAGGAACTCTGCTAGAGGTTGGGAGGGGTGAACGCCACCCTGACGAACTGCAGGCTGTACTTGAAGCTCGTGAACGGGAAGCGGCTGGAAAAACGGCTCCTCCTCATGGGTTGTTTTTGTGGAAAGTTGATTACTGAGGGGTGCTGCAAGTGCACTCGTTTTTATGGGAAAGATCGTCTGATTACGGAATTTTTGCTTATGCGTGTCGTGTCTAACCGTCCACTTCCGCATTTCTTTTTAAAAAAACAACGTTTCCTTGCGTTTAGGCTCTTGACATTGGGGACAGGAGTGTTATATTATATTCTATGGCATTTTATTTCTATACCACGGTTAGCCCCGGAAACTAATCGTATTTGAGATAAATAATAATTGAAGCTTTGTGAAACTAACAATTCAGGAGGGAAACCAATATGCGCACAACTTTCATGGCAAATGAAAACAACGTGGAACGCAAATGGTTCGTCGTGGATGCTGCAGGGCAGACACTAGGCCGTTTGGCAAGCGAAGTTGCTGCGATCCTTCGCGGTAAAAATAAACCAACGTATACTCCGCATGTTGATACAGGTGACCATGTCATCATCATCAATGCAGGAGAAATCGAACTAACAGGTAACAAAATCAATGATAAGATTTATTACCGTCACTCAAATCACCCAGGTGGTTTGAAATCTCGTACAGCTAACGAAATGCGTACAAAATACCCTGAGCAAATGCTAGAACTTGCTGTTAAAGGTATGCTGCCTAAAGGAAGCCTAGGACGCAAAATGGGCAAGAAACTTCATGTATACGCTGGATCTGAGCATAAGCATGAAGCACAACAACCAGAAGTTTACGAACTTCGCGGATAATAAAAGGGAGGTAATCGAGTGGCACAAGTACAATACTCCGGTACTGGACGTCGTAAAAAGTCAACAGCTCGTGTACGTCTAGTTCCAGGAACTGGTCGTGTAGTAGTAAATAAGCGTGACGCTGAAGACTTTTTCCCATACGAAACTCTTCGTATGATTCTGAAGCAGCCATTAGCTGTTACAGAGACTGAAGGAAACTATGATGTGTATGTTAATGTTGATGGTGGAGGTTTCACTGGTCAAGCTGGTGCGATCCGTCACGGAATCGCTCGTGCTCTGCTTCAAGCAGACCCAGAATACCGTACACCACTTAAGCGCGCAGGACTTCTAACGCGTGACGCACGTATGAAAGAGCGTAAGAAATACGGTCTTAAAGGTGCACGTCGTGCTCCACAGTTCTCCAAGCGTTAATAAACCTTATATACCAAGGGTTTACCCTCTTTGCTCTTATAGAGTAGAGAGGGTTTTTTTATGTCCAAATTTAGAATTGAATACCCCTTGAATACCCCTGGCTAAAAGTTCATGTACTTCTGGAACATCTCGCCTGTTTTCTCCTTCGCTTCATCGGTCACGTGAGTGTAAATATCCATCGTGGTTTGAATATCGGTATGGCCGAGGCGGGCTTGTACATCTTTAATTGAAGCACCGGCTGCAAACAATAAACTAGCATGTGTATGCCTGAATGCGTGTACGTTTATTTGAGGTAGCTCCGGGTTCTTTTGATAAACTCTCTCCAACTTTTCATTCAAGTAAGCCAGTCTACAATAATCCATGTCTTTTCTTATGTGATTATAGACCGTAAAGATAGGTTGCTTCTCATCAGACTGAAAAGGCACGGAAATTTCTAACTTCAAATAGCGCTGTCTTTGCTTTGCGCGCCATTTTTTCAAAATCGCCAGGGTTTTATCATCCACGTTAACCATACGCCTAGAGGCCTTTGTCTTTGATGTCTGAAGCTGCTTTTGGCCACTGGTGTGAATCAGTGTCTTTTTTAAACTGATTTTCTTATGATTAAAATCCACATCCGACCAATGAAGGGCACACAGTTCGCCCTTGCGAGCTCCTGTGAAAGCGAGTAGCCGAAACATGGTATAAGCCATGTCATCTTCTTGAATTGACTCCAAGAAGCTCCTGAGCTCTTCTCGCGTGTAGTAATATTTCTTCTCTTCCAGTTCCGTATTATATTCCATTTCATGTTTTAGTTTCGGCAATGTGACATAATCCATCGGATTGCGCTTAATAATCTCCATTTTCATGGCATATCGAAAGACCTGGTTTGCTTGTATCTTATAATCATTAAAGGTTTTAAGTTCTTCGGACCAAGCGTTAACAGCTTTTTGACAATGCGATCGGTTTATGTCCTTCATTTTGTAAGGACCGAAGACTGGAAGGATCCTGCGATTGAATTTACTCTCCAACGCATACACCGTTGTTGGTTTTACTTCTCTACGGTGCTGCTTAAACCATTCCTCAAAAACTTCCTGGAAGGTCATCTGATCATTTTGGCGGAGCCCGAATTCGTCAGCTTCCACCATTAATCTAGATAGCGCCATCTTTGCTTCTTTTTTAGTCTTGAAGCCCCGCCGTGTGGTGCGTTTTTTCTTTCCAGTGCTCGGATCCTTGCCGAGATATACATTAAACATATAAGCGGTGGTACCGTCTTTCTTTTTGTAATCTTTGATAGGTGTCATAATAGTCTCCTTTCGAATAACGCTGGCAGGCTATATTCAGGAAAGGGATGTACTTTAATCAAAAATTAATTCAAGTATAGTTCTAACTTTTTTGCGTTTTTCATCTGTTAACGATTCATTCTTATAGTACAATTCAACTTTCATATTAAGAAGGTCATTAAGATCAAATAACCTTCTTCTTAATTCGTCATCTGATAATTCTCGAATTGTTTGCTCTCCGTCTTCTGTTTTTATTTCTTCCGTAGATGGAAGGTTAATCTCTATATTTCTCATTTCATTTGAAAATTTTTCATCTTTAATAGGATTATGACCGTCATATTTTACAAGCCCATTCTCCACATCTATATAAGAATCAGAGTAACCGGCTAAATTAATTAGATAAATGGGTGAAATGTCTAACCCTATAGCAAGCTTTCTTAATAATGCAGGCTTAGGTAAACCTTTATAACCGTTCTCAATTTGAGATAAATACGAATCAGAGTAGCCTGTGCGAGCTTTCATGTCGAGTAAAGTTATTTTTTTCTCTTTCCGAAGCTCTTTAAGCTTGATACCAAACTCTTTAGCATCCATTAAAAGTTTTCCCCCCTTTGTCTTACTCATTATCACACATTAAATTTACTGAGTAAATATTTTTCTTACTAAAGTATTGTTTCCTGTATGATAGTGTTATACAATTAGGTAAGTAAGATATTTACTAGTAAAGTTGATAGAGGAGGCGAAGATGCTTATGGAGGCATTCATACCATTACAAGTATCAGATGAGTTTAGGAGTAAATATTTTGAATTCTTTTTTGAGCTTAGCAAAGAGGCTTTTGAAGCTGCTAAGAGGGATAGTGGAGTGGGAAGGTTTATGACCAAAAAGCAATGTTGTGAGTTTATTGGTATTTCTTTTTGTTATTTGCAAAAATTAGAGAAGCTTGGCTTACCAGTTATAGAGCTAGAAGGAAAGGTCCTCGTGGATCGTGAGGATGTTATAAAGTTCATGAATAAATATAAAAGCTGAAAATCTTAAATAAGATAATTGAATCGCTGGCAGGCGAATTGAATGCATACGTAAACATATGTAATAGTTGAGCATTAATTATAGGAAATCTTATACTCTTTAGACAAAAAAGCCTGGCATTTTTGCCCGGCTATTTTGTTTGTAAATTAGCATTGTGACCTCTACTAAAGGGTCTTCCCACTAATGAAATTTCAAATTTGAATTATAAAGCATAAGTAATGCTCCGTTATCAGTAAGATTCAATAGTAAAGGTAGTCCATCAAACCTATACTAGGTCACTTCAGGCAAGGTAGGTTAAACAGCCTTTTCATGTTCTCCATTATCCAATAAGTTTGTTCTATCATCGGATAGTTTTAATGTTGGAATTGACTCAAAATCTTCAATCTGTAGTAGCCCTTTTTCATCTAGGTTAAATACCTTCATCTCAATGTTTTTAACATTTTGCAATGCTTTACTAATTACTTCATCATAGGAAGGTGCAATGGTAATTACTCTTACGTCTTCCGCTATTTCTGATTGATAATAAGCTGACTGCCAAATCAAATTTTTATCATTTGTTCTAACCTTTAACTCAATGATACAAGTAGTTCCATTTTTATCTTCAGCCAATATGTCAATTACACCATCCTTCACCGTTACTTGCGTATCAATCAACTTCATTCCAGTTTCAACTATTTCAATTTTGTGTGCAATATAGCTTTCAAGCACTTTTTCATTACCTTCCAGGATAGCTTCTGTAGCAAGTTCATGCTCCCAAAGATCAAGCAGGTTGATTACGTCCGAAAACTCTTCATCATATTCATCATCGCTCATACAATTAGTACAAACATTAAAACAGACAAAGCATACGGAAGGATTACAAAGTTTTTTAACATTCCTCCAAGAAAAGCCTGGCAATCTAACAAGAATTTTGTTTTGGAGTTTTGTTATTAATTCTGGAGGTAAGCTCTTCCAAGCGAACCATCCATAATATCTATTTTTTGCTGTTAAACGTTCTATATCTTTTTTTGAAAGACACCTCTCACAAAACCAATCGTGGTTATCTTTCACGGCGAAGTCTCTAACAAGCTTTTTTAGCTGTTTCTTTTCATCTAGTATGATTAAAAGGTCTCCACTATCAATATTCCATTCATCCTTATCTTGGTGGTATCCATATACGAAAAATTTTTCTCCTTCGTCGAATCGGTAATCCACCTTTAAAAAGCTATAGGATTCTTTGATAACTTCAATATTGAATTCCATCTCATCACCTCACTGGTATATTTTCCAGTTAAATAGAAAAAATTCATTAGGAAAAGAAATATAAGTTTTCTACAGAGGTCAAAACCTCAAATCAAAAGCATCATCTAATATATAAATTTGTATATTTAATCAATTTTAAGGAATATAACTTGAGACTGAGTCTTCCAGTATAGGTTAGTGGAAGACTTGAATTCGAGAATAGGCGATTTGAAACTAAATTGGACTTGTATCGTATGAGTAATAAGAAAACTTAAAATAACTGAGCACGATGAGTATTTTTATTTCATTAAGATAAGAAAATGGATAAAAATAGTTTGACAAAAGAAATGAGTATGTTCGCATCTGTCCTGGGGCGGATTCAAAATGGAGGAGAAAAGTTGGGATAATAAGTGAATGACTATATTGTATTAATACCACTATTAATTGTTGTAATTGCAATGCTAAATCGTTCAGAGGTATTTTCTAAGAAAGTTAAATACATTGGTTATGGATACTTTCTTATAGTTTCGATGATTTTTATCGTACTAAGAGAGAGAATTTACGCTCAATATCATAAGGGATCTCCTATCCCAGATATTTATTGGGAGAAGAATTAGAACTTGGCTGATACAGGATTGTTATTATATTTAGTGCCGACTGCAATTATATTTCTAATCCTAAGTATATCTTGGTATAAAAGTGAAAAAGACCTTAAAGGAAAAATTCTTATGTTTCTTTTATTAGTAGTTGGGATGGCAATTCTTTTCGGGTATGCTTTTTTCTTTAGTATGAGTTTGGGGTATAGACCATAAGTCATTTTTTTCGATTCTCGAAATCAAGTCCCACAGTTTATGGGGCTTTAGTTGAATAAACCCAATATAAATAAGAAGAACTTCCATAAGCTTGGAAGTTCTTTTTATTAGTAATATCAACACTAAACTTTAACAGAGCCTATTTCTTAGAATAAGAAAGAGAATATAAAGAAATTCAAAATGGTTAAGATAGATGCAGAAATCGTTGATTTCTTCCATGCCAATTTAGATATAAAACTCCAAACCCCCATGATTATAGAAGCTATCCCCAAGATTAAAAGTAAATAATACATGAAATTTAACAACGATTGGCTACCATCAGCAAAACCAAAAATGAAAAATGCGATGCATGTGAAGAACACCAGCACACTCAATATAAGAAACGTGTAGCTTTTCCATGAACTCTTAGTCATTTCCTTACCTCCAGTATTTTAATTATTATTTAAACAATAAATGGAGTTAAAACCTACTTTTTCTAACTATAGTAGTTACTGTAATTAAAATCAAAAGTTTCTACGGTATCCCTCTGGAATTAAAAAATTTAGCTTTAACTAATCGCTAAACAGGGTTCACGGGCTCCCATGTATTCTACAGAAGGCGCTATTTAGTTAGATTTAACCTAAATATCTCGAAACCAAGCCTTCATGTAAATGGGGCAATTGTTCAATATGAGCGATCCATTTTAGCTAACGGGATAGTGGAAGACTTGAAATCGAGATAATTGCCTGTTTTGAAACGATATCTGTACTCGTTGGTATATAAATTAAATTGCTTTTTAGGAAGGGTAGCTATATTAAACTTTGTGACATTTGGTGTAGTTGTTATTGGGGTCATATTAGAGAGAAAACTTACTGAGCCCAATAAGGAATAACAACAAATAGTTAAGAGTCTTGAGAACAAAGTGAAAAGACTCTAGTGGGCTGTTCTTCGATAGAGGATTTCCTCACCTCTTACTTTAAATCCAGCAAATATTAAGAGATGTAAAGGATAAGATTATAATGCATACCTAAGTCAAAGAGACCAGCGAACAAAAACATCACGGTTGCCCCAATACACATCCATATCATTAAAGTGGCGTGTTCGTGATCGTTTCTTTTAAACTCAAAAGCAAGAGAAAAATGTGTCGCGGCTAATGCTAGTAAAAAACACCCTGGCGGTATAATATCTATACCAAAAAATGATAAAATTTCAGGAATAAGCAGTAAGATGCTTATTCCAATTAAAACTTTCGTAGTTGTAGTTAATTGTGAGATATAATCAACCCCTTTCTTATCATCTTTTATGTTATCAAGAATAAGGTGGTTTGGAAAAATATATAAAAAAAAGCATTTGGATGTAACCCAATATGAAATAGCTGTGTCGTCATTACCTACTTCGGGTGCAGTGATGCTGCACATCCTTCCGCAGAAGCAAAATCAACGTCGGATAGGCCAATTTCAACAATCCCTTCTGCAAAAGTGGTATATGAAACGGAACCGAGACCAAAAGAACTCGCCTCTACTAAAGAGGCTTCCCCAACACGTGCCGCTTGTATGGTGAACGTTACCGAGGTCGCTTCGAACAAGGGGCAATACGGGCGTAGCAGTTGAAGATGCGAGACTAGTACGAAATAACACATCTCCAATCAAAGAGGCTTCGGTCTCTATTTTTTGGTAATAGCAAGCGATATAATACTTGTAAAATGTGGAGGTTGGTTGAATATAAGTGTTGTTTTAAATATGTGAAAAAAGATATTAGAAACCTTGGTTGACGCGTAGCCTTTCAAGGTTTCTTTTTTTGTCATCATCTGGCGTGATCCCGAACACTTAAATGCTATGCGTCCTTTAAGGGGTATTTCGAATCCAACCTATGACCCGTTCGGTTTATTTCGCAAACTGTATTAATAGATAAAAAGGATGAGATTATAATACATGCCTAAATCAAAAAGACCAGCGAACAAAAACATCACGGTTGCCCCAATAGACATCCATGTCCTTAAAGTGTCGTGTTCTTCATTGTTTCTTTTTAACTCAAAAGCAAGAGAAAAACTCGTCGCGGCTAATGTTAGGAGAAAGTACCCTAGCGGTATAATATCTATACCAAAAAATGATAAAATTTTAGGAATAAGTAGTAAGGTGCTTATTCCAATTAAAACTTTCGTAGTTGTAGTCATTTGTATGATAGTATCAACCCCTTTCTTATTATCTTTTATGTTATCAAGAATAAGGGTTAATTGGAAAAAAATATAAAAAGAGGTAAAATCCAACTGGATTTTACCTCTTAGAGAAACTTCGTATTGGGTTCTAACCCAATACAGAATAACTGATTTAGCATCCCCTAATCCGGGTATCGCGATGCTGATTGTTACCCAACACCCTTCACCTGATTATTCTAAAAACATTGAGTTTCATACAATATTTTGAAATAATTCACATAATGGGGAGGGAGAATATATGAGAAGGAAGTTGGGAATAGTTTCTACTGTGTTATTTTTAGTAAGCCTAGCTTCATACATAACGATGCTGTCAGGCAATGACACTTTTCTATTTGCTGGAGTGGTTATTTCTTTAATAGGATTGGGGTTCGCCATATTCTCTGAAAAAGGAATATACAGAAAGATAGGGTTCATTGGCAATGGATTGATCATCTTAGTGGCTATAATTATACCATTTATAGTCACTATATCTTTCTGGAATACTCCGTAACTATTGGTCAATTTCGTTTATTATATACCCGCTTTTAATCGTTATATATGTGTGTAGGTTATAAACGGTGTACATTCCCGTACGGTGTTTAAGCTTTTGGATACGCCGAAAATCCCTTTCGGACCGGCGTACGTACCAATATTCTTTTCGTGTGTGTACGACCAACGTGCGAGCGTTGGCCCGGGAATACACGGCTCAAGCACACGCCCCACTACCGAAAAGCACGCAGCGTTCCAGATGGATCGCTACTGGAGAGAAGGAGAGGTCTTGAACTTGACCTTGAAATAATAGAAAGTGACGAACAGGAGCTTTCGAATGGGCACCCCGAAGGGGCAAGGAGAACAATGCGCAAGCATTGTCGACGCAGTGAGGGGGACGGTCAGCTATGCTGACTGACAAATGAGCGTAGCGAGGCTTGTCATACGTCCCCCTTATGCTCTTTCCCCTACACGCTACGAAAATCCGCCCACCGGAGCGAGTACCGTACAAACTCAGGCGCGACGGGCGTAGCGATAGACCGGGGCGATACCAACCCAAAATCCGTGACGGATTCTACCCTCGATAAACCGCGCCGTTAAGCGAATCGCAAAATCCGCCAAGCTCCATCTGGCGCGAGAGGCGTATGACGCGTCCGTCAGCACATTCCGGCGCGTTTTCCGTCCCGAAATCACTTCATGAGGGACGAGATTCAGGCAGACAGACGCGCCGGTATTTGGTCTTGTAGGGGCGTAGCGTAGGACGCCCCAGAAAGGCCAAGTCATATCGGAGAGAGAACAGAGGAGCTACCAGAAAAGGGTGTAGGGGAAGCTGTCAAAAAGGTGTTCGAGAAGCGATCAGCGGATCGACAAGAAAGACCTTCAAGAAAGGGTCCTTGGAGTCCGACAGCGCGGACGACGCGAGGCGGTTGTATGCCAAAAAATCTCTTTATGTACATACCGATTGGGACAAGAGGGATGAGCTAAAAAAGTCAGGAAAAACCACCGAGCGGAGGAAGGCTCCGCGCTGCTTGGATGAAAGGATCTTACGTGAATGCTTGGGGGGAAGCCCGGAGCGGTTATACGAGCGTCAGCGAGCGAATCAAGAAAAACCACCGACGGGCGCGGGACCCGCCACGCAGGCACGCGCTCGCCCTTAAAACGCTGTCAGCACAACGGTTTCACGCTCCGGTATTCCGATAAGATAAAGGCTCTGCTGCCCGAAAAACGGTGTGGTCTTACGCTCCGGTCTTTACGATTGAGTTATTGAGTCAGGAGAGAGTCGTCTGGTCCTTAACGAGAAGCGGGTTCGTCTGGTTCATCAAAAAAAAAAAGAAGGGTTTTCATTTCGTGTGACATCGCGTGTGAAACGCCATGCGTACGCTGTTCCATATGAAATACGTATCCGATAAAGGGTTTGATGGTAGGAGCATACCGTGCCGTACATCAGGCACATCCCATACGCACACCATACCGCACCGCATGCGAGCGACGTTTACGTTTATGATATGTCGCATGAGATACGCACGCTGTGTGGCATATCTTGAGAACCTCTCATCAATAAAGAACCCTCACACGCCGTTTCACATCGCATACGTACGCCGTGCGACATGGGATAAACATGAGGATAGAGTGTAACATACGGTGTGAGTTTCCTGTGCGTGGGGTTCAGCATGACATGCGTATGCCGTGTAACATGCCGTGGGTGCGCACGTTGGGCTCACGTGTTTACGCACCGGGTGACGATGCGGTGTGCGTCTAGGTTTACCAACAAATACTCTGTGGAATTTGCTAAATAACATGTTTTTTAACAAACTATCTTGAATTCGAGTCTTTCGCTAAAGGGCAGGTTAGTTGAAGACTCAGTTTCGAGATAATTGGAATTTTATTGTATGAAAAATAGATTATACGTATAATAATTCATTAAGTAGAAAGTTGTTTGAACAAAGGAGTGAGTATGTGATTATTAAATTTGCAAGTGTCACAGATGCTGCCGTGATTCACGATTTAATGATTAAGGCATTTATGGAATATAAAAATCAAGTGCCTCCGTCCAGTGCTTTAGAAGAAACAGTACAATCTGTCTCTAATGCATTAGTGAAAGAGGAAGAAGGGGTGATAGCGTATGAAGAAAACGTTCCAGTTGGTATGGTGCGTTTTTTAATTAATAACCAAAGCATATACTTTTACCGTTTGTCAGTAATCCCTAATAAGCAAGGAAAAGGAATCGCCAAAAATTTGTTAAAGTTTATAGAAGATTATGCAAATAAAGAAGGTTTCTCGTCGATTCGATGTAAAGTCCGTATGAGTGCGACAAAGAATCTAAAGTTATACAGATCAATAGGTTACGATGTTTCCGATGAGGAAGTTGTACATAAACCAAATGGCATAAATATTAAAGTAGTGTCAATGAAAAAAGATCTTTTGTTATTGCAATAATGAGGGCAAACCTGAAACAGAAAAATTGCCCTCTTCTTCATGTTTGGGGCAGGTTAATTTAATTAGATATTGACACTTACGTAACGTCAGAAAGTAATCTAAACTAATAAAGGTTTTATATGGAGGACTTTAAGAGTGGTTAACAACGATACAGTAATGGAAAATGGGAAATGTATTGAGTGTGGAGCAAATCAAGTAGAAGGGTATTCATGTTATGAAATGTTCCAATTTCCATTGGTTTGGGAACATAACGATCCAAAACTATACGCTTTACATTTTTGGTTGGTTTCGTGCTACATGATTCAACATCCATCTAACTATACCAAAGATGGATATAAGCAACTGGTTAACTTGTTCATTGAAGCATACGATGGTGAATGGGGTACGAAATATATTCTTATAAAGAATCGAGAATATGTAAAAAACGTAGGCAAAATAACTAATCCAACTCCGAATGAGGATAGGATACGTATTTATAGAAAATGGTCAATGACTGTTGAAGATATATTTAAGTGTGGAGAAGTAAACGCAATAAATTCAATAAATAAATGGAAAGAACAAATTAGAATTGATCTAAATGAAAACTAAGATTCTTATTCAATTAACGGGGGGCTATTGTTCAATACTTGCAGTCGCTTTTGCTATGCTGGGGCTACTTTTATTGCTGGTAGTTTAGTTTTTAAACTTTGGGGTCAGTCCCTTGCTATGTTAGAAGAGATAATGGATATGCTCCATTTGGTTGGACACTTTCGTTAAGGTCAATTACACTTTACTAAATATTTCAGTCAAAGAGGATTACTATGAGAATTATTCAGAACGAATCTTCTCGCTTATTTTATCTTCAGATTAAATTCTTATCAGCATTGACACAAGGGAAAAATCCTAAGATTGAAACATTAAAAATACAAATTAAAGAAGAATTAAAAATAAATAGTAATCTTAATTTGCTAAAGAGCTATTTTGACAATACCTCTTTATTCATTAGCCATCTCAAGTGTGGACTGAAATTCTTCTCCTTCTGTCGTACGCACGGTTAAAGGTTCATTGATTTCATTGAGCCCTATAAAAATAAATGGAGATTTTCGGGATTCATTTTCGTCCTCAACCATATTTAAAACAACTTCTGTGCTTTCGTTTTGGTTGATTTCCTCTACTTCAATTTTCTTACCAATATACTCTTCACCAAGTCTTATAAAAATTTCTTTGTTTCCTTCTGAAATAGTTGAAACTCGATAGTGATTTTTCGTGTCCTCTTGGACGCTCATATGTCCTTCTTCATTAATCCAATAATCATCACCACTATCATTTAAAGTTACAAAGAATATGGTGGTAAAAAAGACCACCGGTAGTACGAAAAGGCCGATTTTATCCCCAATTGAGACCTTTGTGATTTTAGACGATTTAGTCAATAAAGGTAGTGCTATCGTGCCCAATACACTAATTAGAAAAATCCCCCCAGCTAGAAATATATAACCCATTGCTTCAAATCCTCTTACAAAGAAAAGACTATACAAAATGATGGTTAAAGCTGTTATAAATGTCAGCAGTGGGGCCAAGTAATACTGCTTTCGAAACTTTGAAATAATAAAGAAGAAACTAAAAACCATCATACCTAAAAATATTCCACCTGCCATTATTGAATACATTCGATCTCCTCCTTAAAACTAATAAAATAGCTGAAGTTGCCAAATGGTTAGTAAAATTACTAAGTCCACTACCAATGAATAAATGAGCCATTTCTTATTTAAGAACATCCATGTGAAAACTAGTAGAAAAATGGATGCTGGCAAATAAAATAAGAAGGCTCCAGACTGAAATGTCTGTAGGGCTAACGCGTCCCAAGAATCGTTAAAACGTAAAGTGTTAAAAGATATAACAAAAAGTACCAATACCCTTACTAAGATCATCAAAAGCCGTATGCCTCTATTTATATGGATTAACTTCTTTAAAGGCTTGATTTCGAAGTCCTTACCTTCATTGACTTCTGCGTTTTCAATTGATTCATTTAAAAAACTTCTCTTATCAAGCATGTTGTCACACACAGGACAATACTGGACATGCTCGTGGATTATTCCTTTTGTTTCTTCATCTAATTCATCAAAAACTGGAATTAATTCCTGACAAAGTTTATGAATTTTCATTTCATACTCATTCATCTAAATCATCCCTCGCTTTTATCAACCTTTTCTTAACTCTAAAAACACGTGATTTGACTGTAGAAATATTAATATTCAACATTTCACTTATTTCTTTATAATCGTAACCATAATATTCTTTAGCAAGTATGATAGATTTATCCGTCTTAGACAGAGTATCCAGTACAGAATCTAGCTGGGTATTTACTATGATTTGTTCTTCAGGTGAATAATTATTGATTAACAAATCTTCTATAATATCTTCTTCTTTTAATAAACTAGGCCTCTTCTTTTTGTATCGATCCATAAGGGTGTTTCTTGCTGCTACTTTTAACCATCCTTTAATTGAATGAACATCAGCGATAATGCTGGGTTTGGTAATTATTTTCGTGAAAAGCTCCTGAATAACATCATCTGCCTCTTGCTGGCTACCGGACATCCTTGCTAAATATCGTCTTAAATCGTAATAATGATCTTCGTAAATGCTTTCTATATACTGAAAGGGTTTCAAATTGGCCAATGTAAGAACTCCTTAATAGCGTTCTCATTACATAAAGAGGACGATTTTTTAAAAGGAAAAGTTGCACTTATATATATTTTTTTAAAATTCCTGAAATATTTGGTGATTGTTATCTGCGTTAAAATATAATACTAGTATCGAAAAACATAAATTTATATGTATGTAAGGTTTAGTTTGTTTTTTAACGAAGCAGGTTAGCGAAAATTTCGAGCATCTTTATATTAAAATAAATTAAGTGTGGGGGCTAAAAATATGAAGAAAATGGGGACGCTATACTTTTTCTGTGGAAAAATGGGAGCAGGGAAATCAACTAAATCAAAACAATTGGCGATAGATAAACATGCGGTACTATTGTCTGAGGACGAATGGCTTTCATCTCTTTATCCCAATCAAATTACATCATTTGAGGACTATAAAAAATATTCAGCGCAACTCAAGCCTTTGGTGAAAAAGCATGTCCAAAACATATTAAGTGTCGGTACAGATGTAGTAATGGATTTTCCAGCTAATACTCAAAAACTGCGAAAGTGGTTTTTGGATATGGCATCAGAGGTCAATGCAAGCCATCAACTAATTTTTCTTAATATAAATAACGAGCAATGCTTACGTCAAATTGCACAAAGGCGTAACGAACAACCCGAAAGAACAGCTTTTGACACGGAAGAGGTGTTTAATCATGTTACTAAATTTTTTGAAGCACCTGAAGCGTCTGAGGGTTTAAATATTTTCGAGTTTTGCGGAAAAGAATTAAAATAAGTTCAATTATTCGTGTGTATAGAGTAACTTCTGTTTCTAGGAGGCACTCCATATGATGTGAAATGAAATGTGAGTAAGTAAAGTTTCAAGTGTATATGTTAAAATCGATGTAGCTTTGTGAAGTGATACACTACAATGTCTCGAAATCAAGTCTTCCGTTATATGGGGCAATTCTGAAACAGAAGAATGTTAGTAAAATTCTAACATTCTTTGCTTCTTCTGGTTTGGATGCTTGGAGCAAATAGGAAGCCACTCAAGAAGCCTCCAATTGCTGAACCAGTTATGGCATTCCCATTTGGAGGTTCACCTTTTAATAGTAAAGATAATAAAATCCATACTATGGGATATAAAATTGTAGCTGCGAATGCCCAGACAAGTCGACTCTTCATATTTAAACCTCCTGACTTAAGTTCTTATTACCTTCTCGGTAAAATTTAAAACGAGCGGTAGTTCCAAGTTTCTAGGGTATGCATTCATATTATAAGAAAGGAAAAGAGTAGAATGGAAAATAACGAGTATAAAGAATTATTAGCTGAAATAGAGAAGTTAAAGTTTCACAATCGTAGTCTGCTTACACTTGTAGCTTTACTAAATGACGATAAAATGCAAGAGCCCACTATACACGAAACAGTAGTTACATATGATTTATCCAAAAAAGATTTGAAAGAACTAACAAAACTTATTCAAAAATATGACGGCAATAACTTTGCTTTGGAACAAAAAGCATTAAAAATCAACCCGATTTTTAATAGGAATAACATTATCTCTATTGTGAAATCGCTTGTAGTTTCAAGCCTGTTTAAAGAAAAGGGCTTAGAAATTTTAGAATCGTATAAATAGTAATTTAGTTTTAGAAATAAAAAATGTGTAAATTTCATAGGATTATCTCAATTCCAAGACTTCCGCATAAGGGTGCGATTGCTTACTATTTTCATTACTGACAACTAATAAAGAGGTGTTTATAGAATGTTACCGATCCTAGAAACAAAACGTTTATTATTTAGTCCTTATGAAAAAAAGGATGCTCCACGAGCTCAAGTATTAGCTGGGGATAAAGATCTGGCAGAGACTACTTTTTTGCCTCATCCATATACTTTAGAAACTGCTGAAAATTGGATTTCAAGCCATCCTAAACTGATTGAAAACAGAGAAGCTTTCCCATTTGCAGTTATTCTTAAAGGCGAAGATAAACTCATAGGTACAATGACTCTTAGAGTGGATGAGTTACATAACAAGGGAGAGCTAGCTTATTGGATTGGTAAAGATTATTGGAATAAAGGTTATGCAACAGAGGCTTCTAAAATAGTTATTGATTTTGGGTTTAAGGAGCAAAAGCTTAATCGAATATGGGCTCCAGTAATGAGTAAGAATAAAGCTTCTGGAAAAGTAATGCAAAAGTAGGGCTACAATATGAAGGGACATTAAAACAAGATATTCTAAGATGGGATGAATATGTAGATGTTGATGTTTTTGGACTTTTAAAAGAGGATTATCTCGATACTGAGTCTTCCAGATAATGGGGCGAGAGCTGAAGACCAGATAAATAGGATATAGCTCTTTCTAGTTTTAGTACGCCTGGTGAAGAAGGGATAACAGGACATTTTATTGAATATTACTTACAAGAGTAAAAAGGGAGTTGATTTTAATGTGTGGGATTTGTAAGTAAACATGAGGAAAGGGATAAAAAATTACCTAAATTTCGAAAGAATTTAATAGGTTTTATCGAGAAAGATTTACTTAATGATGATAATGTCTTAGCCCTTTTTTATGGGGGTTCTATAGGATCCCGCAATACGGATTTATATTCAGATATTGATCTAAGAATAGTGGTGAAACCAGAAGAAATAGGGAATTACATTTCTAACAAAAAAACTCGCCCTCAAATGTGGGGAAATATTCTTTTTATTGAAGATGATCACCCTTTATCCATTTATACGGTAGTCCACTATGATAGCTTCATAAAGGTGGACACTTTTTATTATAAGCCAAAGGATATTCAGCCTACTGTGTGGTTGAAAAATATAAAGATTGTTAAAGATCATAACTCGATCATCTCGACAGTTCAAAAACAATCACTGGAAATTACTTATGAACCCTCGCTTGATGAATTTGAAGCTTGGAGAACTAAATTCTTCGCGAATTTACATGAGGCATATAGGCGGTTAATGAGAAAAGAGTATTACTACACACTTAAATGTATAGATAGTCTAAGAATTTCTATAGTTATTGGTTGGTACATGAACGCTGGGATTCAACCAAACAATTTTGGGGATTGGGCTAAATATGAAGGTGATAGAGGCTATTTAGAAAGTTGGCAGCTATTCCTTCTTAGAAGCTGGGATTGTGGAAGGAATTCAATAGAAATCATGAATGTTATGAAAAATATCGTACGGGAGTTTAAAAATGTCCATAGCTCTCTTTGTAGTAGGCTAGAAATAAACGAAAACAATCATTGGATAAATAAAATTGTAGCAATGGGTTTATAAATTTTTTCTTTCTAATTCAATTAAAAGGGACATAAAGAAAAGATAACAAAGGGGGAATATATTTGGAGAAGTATGGAACAGATTTGTTTAAGGGTTCAGCAGGTTTTTATTCAAGATACAGACCAATGTATCCATCATCTCTTATTAGGTTTCTAGTGGAGAAATTTTCGCTAAATGGAGATCAGAGCCTACTTGATCTAGGTTGTGGTCCAGGACTACTAACAATCAGGTTTTCGGATTGGTGTAATAAAATAGTAGGTATAGATACAGAGCCAGAAATGATTAAAGAAGCCAAACGTCTTCATCAAGTGATGAGATTGGGAAAAATTCAGTGGTTTCATGGAACACTGGAACAATATAAAAAAACACATAATGACCAATTTAATATGGTGATAATAGCAAAAGCTTTTCATTGGATGAACAGGCCTATGGTTTTAGACGAGTTATACGACATGATTCCAGAAGGAGGCGGAGTGGCTATTATTGATAACTTTGATCAAAATAGAACGTTAGAACCCTGGCAACTAAGGCTAAACGAACTTAGAGAAAAGTGGTATGGGAAAGAACGAAGAGCGGGGCAATCTACCTATACCCATCCAACAACTAGTCACGAAGAAATCATATCAAATTCAAAATTTAATGTAGAAATACATACTTTACCTTCATATGAGATTCATTGGACGATTGAGTCAATTCTAGGAAACTTATACTCCACTTCCTATGGGGCAAGACGGTTTTTGGGCAATAAAGTTGAGGAGTTTGAAAAGGATGTCAAAGAATCATTATTGGATTTTTCCACTTCTGATGAGTTTAGAGAGTGTGTAAATGTATCTGTAAAGCTCGGTAGAAAGTAATCTATTTTATTATTTATCTTGATTTCAAGTCTTCCTGTATAGGGGGCGTTTCTTTCATAATGCTTCTTAGAAAATAATAGAACATAATATTTCTATAAAAGGACATAAAGAAAGACGTTTTCCCAGAGGAAACGCCTGCAGGTTTTATTGAATTTTAGCTATTGAGCTATTTTTCGAGATTGGGATAAGGAAAATAGTAATTAATAGGATGATCAAACCCACAAAAGGAATGAATGCAGTCCATATAGGCTGCTGTGTAATACCAAATGGAAAAATACTATAAGCCGGTGAGAAAACTGCTAATGATAGGTTGGCTGTAATGATGTGTGCTCCCCAATAAATAAGAAAAGGTAGGGAGAAAGCTAAAGCCTTATTAATTTTCATTAATAATAGTAGCGACAGCGAAGCATAAACAACAGTATTAATCGCAACCCAACTAGAATATACGACTCCATAAGTAATTGCTCCATAATCCATTAATTGACTAAAAGTGTGACTGTCAGAAGTATCAAAGCTTTTCATAACAGTATAATCTACAAAACCTAAGAGAGGCTCAATATAAAATGCAAAAAGAAAAGGCAAGAAAACGAATGAAAATGAAAGTAAAAAGAAAAAATATGAATTTAATAATAGACGCTTTTTAATAGGCAACCCATTATTAAGGATTTGCTTTTTCACAGAAGGAATCAGGTATACACCCGCAATAAGTAATGGAAATAATGCCGGCAAAAGACCTGCAAGATGGAGAGTGAAAAAGTCAACCGGTTTAAATAATGTGAAATTAGGCGCTCTGAACAAAGTGACACTCAAGTAAAGAAAAATAACAGCAAATAACACAAAGAGAATTCTACGATTAACTAAAAACTTCAATTCTCTAATCAAAATGATGGTCTCCCTTTCAATTGAATTTAAGTCGTCCCATTAAGTTATGTAAACGAATTGAAGGGTATGCCGTAGTTTATGAGCCTGATATCATTTTTCAATCAGTCCATCTGGAATTTAAGCGTTATCCTGCTTAATTATCTTGATTTCGAGTCTTCAAGTTATTGGGGCAGATCTTAAACAATGAATCTTTGCTTGGTTCAGTGAGGAGGAAATGAAATCTGCTATAAAGTAGTTATTAACATTCCAATATCTAATAATGAAGTTCCAGAATTAAGAGAACTTGTTGGCTGGGGTAGAAGAGAAGAAGATTACCCTGCTTTGTTCGAGCGTTGTAATTTTTGGGGTGGAGTAAGAGATAAAAATAATAAACTAATTGCTTTTGGATATGTTTGTGGAATGGGTTTAGAACATGGTTATATGGAGGATATAATAGTTCATCCAGAGTATCAAGGACAAGGAATTGGAGTTGACTTGGTAAAAGAATTATTGAGAGAGTCTGAGCGTTTTGGCATAGGCATTGTATCAGTTACATATGAGACAAATAAAACTAACTTTTATACAAAATGTGGTTTTACAACGGGTTCTGGAGGAGTATGGAAATCAAGTACTTAAACATTCTAATCGAGAGATAACCTTAAATCGAGTCTTCCGTTAAATGGGGCTTTACTTTAACAAACTTCATCAACAAAAAATATACTGCCATTTCATACATGGATTAAATGCCAAATACAGTCTTAAGTGGATCAATATTTTGGCAGAGGTGGATCAAAAAGATGGCAGACCTGGGTCAATTCCATGGCTGTAAACATTTAGAGTGTGAAAAATGCTAAAAAACCACAAAACCTCATGCGTGCCGGGAGAGTCCTCCATCGGTATCTTCCATAAGACAGATGCCATCATCCATGCGAACACCCTTAAAGCATGGGTGGAAGACAGCAAAAACCCTAGTCTTATCAGGGTAAAAGACGAGATCCAAACGATGACCCTTCATGAGATCGTCGAATCTATGACATTTTCACCCTCATAAAATAATAGAAACCTTACAGGGAATTTCCCCGTAAGGTTTTTTATTTGCGAGACGGTGTGACTGCTAGACTAAATGAGACAGTTCTTGCTAGATAAGATAATACACTTTGAGGCCATAGTAATGATTGTTTTCTGGGGGAGGCCCCGGGGCCTCCCCCAGAAAACAATGCCAAAAATGTACAC
>NZ_JAIZEN010000024.1 GCF_024189295.1 Halobacillus sp. A1 | reverse complement strand
GTGAGACCCCGGAGAGCGAAGCTCGAGGAGGCTCAGCGCCCGCCCCCCGGAAAGCGATCCGTTTCCCGGAGCTCCTAGATTCTCATTATGTCTCGAAACTGAGTTTTCCACTAAAGGGAGCTTTAGTTTAAAAGACCATTCAACAAACAAAAACGCTTGGAAAGAAAATTCCAAGCGTTTTTATTTATTATTTATACTGTTTTTTTGAAACTATACATATCGTTTTATTAAATTAAACAGTGTAACGGATTAAAAAATATTTCTTTTTCCCACGACGGATGATTGTGAATTTATCTTCAATTCGATCTTCATCAGTAAGGTGATGCTTTAAGTCCTGGTTTCGCTCCCCGTTGATGTAGACAGCACCATTGCTTATGTCTTCCCTCGCCTGACGTTTTGAAGATGAAATACCCGCATTCACTAATAGATCGATAAGTGTCTGCTCTTTATCTTCCGTGAGGTAAGCAGGAACATCTTTAAATCCTTGTTCTATTTCCTCACCGGTCAATTCCTTAATATCCCCACTGAAAAGAGCTGCAGAAATTTTTTCTGCTTGTCTTAAAGCATCTTCATCATGAACAAGCTTTGTCATCTCTTCCGCCAATCGTTTTTGCGCGACACGTTTCTCTGGCTGACTCTTTACTTCCTCCTCAAGCTGGGCAATTTCTTCGTGACTAAGAAACGTGAAGAAATTCAAGAAGCGAATGACATCGCGATCATCAGTGTTAATCCAGAATTGGTAAAACTCATATGGAGACGTTTTATCACGATCTAGCCAGATAGCCCCTCCTGCGGTTTTCCCGAATTTAGAACCGTCCGCCTTCGTAATCAAAGGCATAGTCATTCCGTAAGCTTCAACTTCTCTTTCTCCTGCTGCCGAGCGACGGATAAGCTCGAGGCCAGCAGTAATATTTCCCCACTGATCACTTCCGCCGATTTGTAAAGTGCAGTTTTCCTTCTCATTCAGCTTTTGAAAATCCAACGATTGAAGAATCATGTACGTAAATTCAGTGAAACTGATTCCACTCTCAATTCTTGACTCGACGGAATCCTTGGCAAGCATGTAGTTAATGCCGAAGTGCTTGCCTGTATCTCTTAAAAAGTCGATTACTGTCATTTGGGATAACCATTCATGGTTGTTCCTTGCTACTGCGGAATTTTCACCCTGATCAAAGTTAAGAATTTCAGCTAATTGACCTTTTAATTTTTCACTGTAACCGAGAACAACTTCAGCAGAATTCAACTGCCGTTCTGTTGATCGGCCACTCGGGTCGCCGATCATCCCTGTACCACCACCTACTAAAGCAATGGGACGATGACCTGCTTGTTGGAACCGTTTTAGTGTTAATACAGGAAGTAAATGTCCTATATGCAGACTGTCCCCTGTAGGATCAAACCCACAGTATAGCGTAACCTGTTGTGCGATTAAATGTTTGCGGAGCCCCTCTTCATCCGTCATTTGGTTGACGAGCCCTCTTTTTTCTAAATCCTGTAAAATATCCAAATTCCTTCACTCCTTACTATTTTCTCAACGCAAAAAAGACCTCTCCCCTATAAAGGGACGAGGTCTTTTCGCGGTACCACCCTTGTTGCACACTATGTGCCACTCTGTTTGATAACGGTTTATACAACCGTCTTCTGATTCACACCAGAAGATTGCTCCCGATCGTAATTCGAAAATTATTTTATGCTGACTCACACCATCCGTCAGCTCTCTTTGCCAGGGAATAATTTTCTACTGCAATCCTTCATCGCTCATTCATTAAACTGTATACAATTAATATCATAACCCTTTTAAAAAAGCAACTTAATTTTTTAACGAATCATGTCCGTTATACGAGCATTATGTTATAATATAGGCTGTAATTTAGGAGGTTTTTTAATGGCAAACAGCCCGAATAATGGAAAAAAAATAGATTGGAAAGCTTTATGGCGGACCGGGAAAATTCAAAGATCCACTCGAATCGGCTATGATGTAGTTTGGAATGTGATTTTATTCTTTATTATTATCGGTGTGGTAGGTTTGTTTTTTGCCGGAGGTGTTGGGGCTGGATATTTTGCCTCCCTTGTGAAAGATGAGCCCACAAGATCTCAGGAGGATATGGAAGAGGAAATTTATAATTATGAAGAAACTTCCCAGGTTTATTTTTCAGAAGAAAAATTACTTGGCAATGTGCGAACCGATTTATATCGGCAGGGGGCCTCCCTCGATGATATTAGTGATAATTTGGAAGAAGCCGTGATCGCTACGGAAGATGAGTACTTCAATAATCACGATGGAATCGTACCAAAAGCTGTCCTTCGAGCGATGGTACAGGAAGCAACCAATTCTTCGACACGGACGGGTGGAAGTACACTTACCCAGCAAATCGTAAAAAATCAAATCCTCACGAGTGAGGTGTCCTTCGAAAGAAAAGCAAAAGAAATGCTTATTGCCATGCGTGTCGAACGCTTTTTTGAAAAAGATGAAATCTTAGAAGCATACTTAAACATTGTGCCATTCGGCCGAAATGCCAATGGAGATAACATAGCAGGTGCTGAGACGGCAGCAGAAGGAATTTTCGGCGTTAGTGCTGATGAATTATCCATTCCTCAGGCAGCCTTTATAGCTGGTCTTCCTCAAAATCCATACAGCTACACTCCATTTCTTAATAACGGTGAACCTAAATCTGAAGAACAGCTCCAGCCAGGATTGGATCGGATGAATGAAGTGTTGAAACGTATGAATGACGCTAATTATATAACAGATGAGGAATATGAAGAAGCACTGGAATTTGATTTGCCCGAGAGTTTGACAGAACCGAAAAGTAAGTCAAGGGACAAGTACCCATATTTAACAGATGAAGTGCAAAAGCGCGCTAAAGAAATCATAGTGGAACAGCTGGCTGTAGAGAACGGAGATTCCCTCTCTGATTTAAATGAAGATGAAGAACTTGCCGAAGAATACAGTACGTTAGCTGATCGTCAGCTCAGCTCGGGTGGGTTTAAAATCCATACCACCATCGACAAAGAAGTTTATGATGTAATGCAGGAAGTTAAAGATAATTATAATAATTATGGAAGAAACAAAGTTGTTTCAGTAGAGAATGCAGAAGGCGAACTTGTAGATATGGAAATTCCCGTCCAAGTCGGAAGTACGCTTATAGAAAACACCTCAGGTAAAATTATTGGATTTATTGGCGGGCGAGACTTCGAGGAGCAGCAATTAAACCATGCCACCCGGGCTTCACGTTCACCGGGTAGTACAATGAAGCCTTTGGCAGGTTATGGTCCTGGTATCGATATGGGTGAAATTCACCCTGGCTCTGTGTTTGCTGACGTACCTTTTGAATACCCAGAATCCACAGGCGGCGGTAAACTCAGAAACTACGGGGATGGTTATAATGGTTTCACTTCTTCTAGAGAAGCTTTGAAAAAATCGTATAACATACCAGCCGTCGAAGCGTACATGGATATTTTAGATGAAAACCCAGGTGAAAATTATTTAGACAAAATGGGATTCTCCAGCTTTAATGAAAATGATTATACCAACCCTTCATTCGTTTTGGGCACCTCTGATGTGACTAACGAAGAAAATACGAACGCGTATGCTACGTTTGGCAACAACGGGGATTTTGTAGATGCGTATATGATTGAAAAGATCGAAACCAAAGATGGAGAAACGTTCTACGAGCACGAATCTGAAAAAGAAGAAGTGTTCAGTCCACAAGCCTCATATCTTACGGTGGACATGATGAGAGATGTTCTTGATTCCGGAACTGCGGCCGGTGTATCAGGTCAATTAACAAACCCTGATGTCGACTGGGCAGGCAAAACCGGTACTTCCCAGGAGTATAAAGATGCCTGGTTCGTAGCTACTAATCCTAACGTAACTATGAGCATGTGGATGGGATATGATTTCGAAGAACAATTGGATAGCAATGGTTACAGCAGCAGAAATACCGGGCTATGGGCGGAAGTAGTCAATGCAGTTTCTGAAATCCGCCCTGATCTTATGGTACCTGAGAATGATTTCGAAGAACCAGATGGGATCGAGACGAACTCTTATTGCGCAACTTCAGGCCTTTTAGCATCCGACTTATGTGAATCTGTCGGTATTACAAAGAGTGACCTTTATATTTCCGAGTTCGCACCTTCTGAAGAAGATGACAGCTTAACTGATGGCGGTGATTTTGTTGAAATCAAAGGAAAACAATATCCTGCCGGTGATGACACGCCAAGCGAATTCATAGTAGAGGAAGGTTCGGGAGTGACCATTAAACCCGAGTTCCTCGAAGAAAATGATTTAGATACGGAAGAAAAATTAGAACATTTGCTACCCAATTCAGACGCGTGGGACGATGTTTCCCTTCCTTCTTCCGATTCCAGTACTTCGTCTAGTGAAATAGAAAACGATGGAGAAAGTCCATCGCCGCCTGGATCTGTGTCAGCCGACTCTTCATCAATCAGCTGGTCAGAGTCATCCAGTGATGATGTAGTGGGTTACAGGGTATACCGTGCTTCTTCACCTGGAGGTTCTTTTTCAAGAGTGGGTAGTACTAGAAGTACAAGTTATTCCTTCTCAGGACAAGACGGCATATATGCTGTCAGGGCTGTAGATTATTTCGGAGAGTCCTCCAGCCTCTCCTCTACAACGGAGGTCAGTAGTCCTGGCACGTCCAGTAACAGCAGCGCAACTGAGAATAATGATTCAGAAAGATCGGTTTCCTCCAGTAATGAATCTGACTCGAGCGGAGATAACTCAGGTTCGTCCAGCGATCAGGACGGAAGTGAATCTGACTCAACCGGAGATAACTCAGATTCATCCAGCGATCAGGACGGAAGTGAATCTGACTCAACCGGAGATAACTCAGATTCGTCCAGCGATGAGGACGAGAGTGAATCTGACTCAACCGGAGGTAACTCAGATTCGTCCAGCGATCAGGACGAGAGTGAATCTGACTCAACCGGAGGTAACTCAGATTCGTCCAGCGATCAGGACGAGAGTGAATCTGACTCAACCGGAGATAACTCAGACTCATCCAGCGATGAGTCTGACAGTGAAAACGAGTCGAATGAAGAAGATTCATCCTCCACTAACAGTGATGAAAGCGATAGTAACGAATCAGAGGATGATGAAAATAATGAAGAAAACGATTCTACTGAAGGCTCTGAAGATAACATCTCTGAAGAATAGTCACTAGAATAATGAAAAAATCCCTTGAAAACTCCAGTCCAAATTAAGACTGGAGTTTTTTTCCTTAGTTAATTTAAATTCTATTCTCTTCATGTATAATGAAGACTATACGAAGTTCTCATCTTTTCAATAGGTGGTGAAGCAATGGAACATGTAAAAACCTTTAATCAACAAACATTTGACACAGAATATGGTCCTATGGAAGTTCTGGGGCCTTTATCCTCAGAAGAACTGGCTCAGTATAGCTTTCATGAAAAACTGAATGCATTCCGACCTCCAGCTAAGCAATTTGAAGCGCTTCAAAGTATAGCTGACTTTGACGAAGGAAGGATTATCGCAGCAACCCACGAGCAAACAATCGTAGGATACGTTACTTATTTGCACCCTGACCCTATGGAACGATGGTCTGAAGGAAAAATGGAAGATCTAATTGAATTAGGAGCCATAGAAGTTGCTCCAGAATTCCGAGGATTTCGTGTAGGCTCTAGACTGCTGAAACTTTCCATGTTGGATCCCTTTATGGAAAATTACATTATTATTTCTACCGAATACTATTGGCACTGGGACCTTAAAGGCACCAAACTGAGTATATGGGATTATCGTAAAGTTATGGAAAAAATGATGGGCGCTGGTGGTCTTACTCCTTCCCCCACAGATGATCCAGAAATCATTTCTCATCCAGCAAACTGTTTGATGGTTAGGATCGGTTCTAACGTATCAGAAGCCTCCATTGAAAAGTTTGATGAACTACGCTTTTTAACAAGAAACCAATATCGTAAAGCCCGGGGGGTTTAACCATGTTAGTAGAAGAAGTCATGAAAACAGAAGTCCACACATTGACGCCTGACGACCCCATAATAAAGGCACTTCAACTCTTGCACGAGCATCATATCCGTCATATACCGATTGTGGATGAAAGCTATTGCGTCCTTGGGATTGTCTCAGATCGGGACGTTCGTGATGCTAGTCCATCAATTCTTGATGAGCCTTCCGAGTCGGAACAATTGAAAAGTCCTATCCATTCCATCATGACGACACCTGTTACCACGGTTCATCCCCTTGATTTCGTAGAAGAAGTAGCCTCAATTTTTTACGAGCAAGAAATTGCATGTGTTCCGGTTATGAGAAACGATAAACTAGTTGGAATCTTAACTGAAAAAGATATGCTGCACACTATGATACAGCTAACAGGAACTCATGTGCAAAGCTCTCAAATTGAAGTCAAAGTATTAAATAAACCTGGAATGTTACCTCAGGTTATGCAAGTGTTTGGAAAAAGAAAAGTAAATATAAGTTCTGTGCTCATCTACCCTTATAAACCTGATGCGAATTATAAAATTATTGTGATTCGTATTCAAACCATGAATCCTTTACCTACTATTAAGGATTTAAAAGAATCAGGCTACGAAGTGCTATGGCCGAAAATGCCGGGGATGACTTCATGAGCTGCCGTTCAAAATTCGTTTTCTCGGATGATGTATTGAAGTACAAGTTCAAGGACGATCATCCGTTTAACCAACTGAGAGTAGCCATGACGAAAGATCTCCTTGAAAATGAACATGCTTTATCAGATGAGCACATTTTAACACCGAGAATTGCCACAGAAGAGGAGCTATGTCTCTTTCATAGCAGTAAATATGTAGAAGCCGTAAAAAAAGCTGGCGGAGAAAGCTTAACAGAAGAAGAAGGATTGGAATATGGAATAGGAACTGAGGATACACCAATGTTTGAAGGGATGCATGAAGCGTCTTCTCTTTTAGTAGGGAGTACGCTGACAGCTATTGACTCTGTCTTAAACGGCGAGACTGACCACGTTCTTAATCTGGGCGGAGGACTTCATCACGGTTTCGAGAGAAAAGCCTCTGGCTTTTGTATCTATAATGATGGAGCAGTAGGCATTAAATATATACGAGAAAAGACGGATTACAAAGTACTATATGTCGATACAGATGCTCATCATGGCGACGGAGTGCAATGGGCCTTTTACGATGACCCGAATGTCTGCACATTTTCAATACATGAAACGGGCCGCTACTTGTTCCCAGGTACAGGTAACGTCAACGAACGAGGGCTGAAAGAAGGCTATGGATATTCTTTTAACTTGCCGATCGATGCGTTCACAGAAGATGACTCTTTTCTAGAAGTATATGAATACGCTTTCAAACAAATTATGGAGTTTTTCAAACCTGACATCATTATTACACAAAATGGTGCTGACGCTCATTTCTTAGACCCCTTAACCCATTTATGTTCAACTATGAAAATTTATGAAAAGATTCCTGAAATCTCTCATAAATTCGCTCATGAATACTGTGGTGGTAAATGGGTCGCTTTAGGCGGAGGCGGCTATGATATTTGGAGGGTAGTCCCAAGAGCATGGGCACAAATTTGGAATGTAATGTCTTCTGGTGTGCCTTTTCAAGGAGACTTGCCACAGGGTTGGATAAAGAATTGGCAAGCTCAATCCCCTGTTGAACTGCCTAAGCAATGGAGCGACCCAGACGATGCCTATGAGGCTATCCCCAGGAGGCAGGAAATCACCGAGAAGAACAAAAAAGTACTTGAAAGCTGCATGAAACTTATCCACAATCAACAAAAATTTGATACACACTCATAAAGAAAGAGACTTCTTTGGAAGTCTCTTTCTTTATCTATGAAGAGTATTCAGGGTCTAAAATGACAATTTCAACTCTTCTATTCTCTCTCATGTTTTCTGGAGAATCATTAGGTACTTCCGGTCTTGTATCAGCATAAGCTACAGCTGACAACCTGCTGCCTTGAAGCGATTCATTATCGCTTGTCAAAAATCTGATTACGCTTCCTGCACGAGCCGCTGACAATTCCCAATTCGAAGGATATTGGAAGGTAGAGATGGGTCGATCATCTGTATGTCCTTCTACTTCCACATGGTTAGGTACGTTTCCTAAAAGCTGCCCCACCTTACTTAAAAAGGGCTCACCTGAAGATAGTATAGTCGCTTCACCGGTTTCAAAGAGAAGCTGTTCCTGTAAAACAAGCACTACTCCCTTATCTGTTCGAGAAGCGGATATGATATCCTGAAGCTCATTATTTTCTAAAAATTCATCAACCTCGTTGAGTAACTCATCCAAATCACCTTCTGATTCTGAGTCACTTATTTCCTCATCTTCTTCTTCATTTTCGTCGGCTGCTACATTATCAGGTGTTTCAGCTGGGTCTTCAAATTCATTACTTTCTTCTCCATTTTCCTGAATTTTTGTTTGTTCAGTAGGGTAGTCATTTTCGACTGTGGAGGGATAAGAATCGAAGATCATACGGTTTCGAAAGGATTCTGCAACCGCGTCGAATTTAACTAAGTTGATTTGGGACATCGAAAACAATAATATGAAAAATACTAATATTAAAGTTATCATGTCGGCGTATGTCGTCATCCACTTAGGAGACCCCTTTGAATTTTTAGGCTGGCCTCTTCTAAGCTTCATTTGCTGTTTCCTTCATCTGCTCTTCTTCGTTTTTCTCTTTTTCCTTTGCGGCTTGTATTTTATCTTTTTCAGATAAAAAAGCGCTCAGCTTTTCTTCTAACAACTTAGGATTCTGACCAGATTGGACTCCGATGACGCCTTCGATTATGACTTGTTTTGAGAAAATTTCTTTATCCGTTCTGTTAGCAAGTTTACCGGCCATCGGAATGAATACGAGGTTAGCCAGCAGCGTCCCGTATAATGTTGTAAGCAAAGCTACTGCCATCTTTGGACCAAGTGTCTCGGGGTCGGTCAATGATTCGAGCATCAATACCAATCCTATCAAAGTTCCGATCATCCCCCAGGCAGGTGCATACTCCCCTGCCTTTTCTACTAGAGAACGCCCACGATAATGTCGTTCTTCCATTGCATTAATTTCAGCAGACATGATTTCATTAATAACTTCCGGCTCTATACCGTCTACTGCCAGCAGTACACCTTTTTTAATAAAAGGGTCATCTACTTCTTCTATCTCAACTTCCAATGCCAGCAGGCCTTCTCTACGAGCTCTCTCAGACAGTTTGACAAACAATTGGATCAACTGCACTAGGTTAGCATCACTTCTCTTAAAGGCCTCTCTGATCACTTTGAAGCTCAGTTTCAATTCTGCAAAGTTGAAGTTGACTAACAGCGCAGCTATAAGTCCGCCTATCACGATAAAAATTGATGCTATATCTATAAATGAAACCGCGCCCCCAACTCCTGCGTTAGCTACGATTCCGAACATTACCATAATAAACCCAAGAGTTATACCAATTGGAGTCAATAGATCTCGTTTCCTCATTTATCTCTCTCCCCGATTAATAAATACCATGATAGTATTTATATCGGCACTATTTTCTTTGAGTTGAGTTCCTCTCGACAATTCGGTGAGGTAATGTCACGTTTTGTTCCTCTACTTCTTCTTTGTCCATTAATTTCGTCAGCAGCCTCATAGCTACCGCTCCTATATCATACATCGGCTGCACCACAGTTGATAATGTCGGACGGATCATCGTTGCCAGCCGGGTATTATCAAAACCAAATACTTCGACATCCTCTGGAACGTTTAAACCACGGTCCTGAGCACCATGGATAACACCCAGGGCCATTTCATCTGAAGCTACAAATATGGACTGAGGTTTCTCTTTAGCACTCCACAGCTGTTCAAATGCTTCTAGTCCTGAATCATAGGAGTAGTCTCCTGTTGTAATCAAATTATCATCAACTTTCAGGCCTTTATCACGCAAAGCTTTTTTGTATCCTTCCTCTTTTTGATAATTAATTTCCGTATTCTCTGGCCCTGACACGAAAGCTATGCGGGTATGGCCATGAGAAAGAAGAAGTTCTGTAACTTCATAAGAAGCTTTTTCATAATCAATATTCACAGAAGGCGTTTCCCCTGACTCATCGATAGTTGCCGCCAAAGCCAAAGGTACTGAGGCATTCTTGAATTCACGAGTGTGATCCTCCGTTATCTTTCCTCCCATGAAAACAAGGCCGTCCACTTGTTTTCCAAGCATGGCATTAATCAAATGAAGCTCTTTTTCTTTATTCTGATCTGAATTACTCAAAATAATATTGTAATTGTACATAGTGGCTATATCTTCAATTCCCCGAGCCAGTTCAGCAAAGAATATACTGGAGATATCAGGTATTATCACACCTACGGTTGTAGTTTTTTTACTAGCAAGCCCTCTCGCTACTGCATTCGGGCGATAACCCAGACGTTCTATGGCTTCGTGTACTTTCTTTCTCGTTGCAGGCTTTACATTCGGGTTTCCGTTTACTACACGAGAAACAGTGGCCATGGAAACATTTGCTTCTCTTGCTACATCATATATTGTTACATTCATACTGCATCCTCCTTCGTCGATTGACAGACTACATATTTGATAAAATAATCATACGATAGTTATTCTCGTTCCGCAATGTTCGACTATTTATACTTCTATATGCATACCTTACCTATTATAACGGATTTTCATTCAACAAAAAAATAAGTCAGGCTGATTTAATAGCCTGACTTTGAAATAAATGCTTATTTCTTAAGCTCTTTCATGAAATTCTCAAAGGTTGGGATATCCATTTGCTGAGCTGAATCGGACAATGCTACGGCTGGATCAGGATGTACTTCAGCCATTACACCATCTGCACCTACAGCTAATGCTGCTTTTGCTGTCGGGAGCAGTAAATCTCTTCTACCCGTAGAATGTGTTACATCCACAAGGACAGGCAAGTGAGTTTCTTGTTTAAGAATAGGGACCGCTGAAATATCTAATGTGTTACGAGTCGCTTTTTCGTAAGTGCGGATTCCTCTTTCACACAGGATGATATTCTCGTTACCTCTTGAAATGATGTACTCTGCTGCGTTGATGAATTCAGAAATCGTGGCAGAAAGTCCTCTCTTTAAAAGCACGGGTTTGTTAACAGAACCTGCCGCTTTCAATAATTCAAAGTTCTGCATATTTCTTGCACCAATTTGAATAACATCGAGATACTCAACAGCTTTTTCTATATCTGCAGGGTTTACTATCTCACTCACTACTGCTAAGTCATGTTCATCCGCTGCTTCCTTTAATATCTTAAGGCCTTCTAACCCAAGGCCCTGGAAGTCGTAAGGTGAAGTTCTCGGTTTGAAGGCTCCTCCACGAAGCAGCTTGATTCCCTGTTTTTTAACTGCTTCAGCTACTTGAGATACTTGCTCATAGCTCTCAACCGCACAAGGTCCCATAACAAAGTGAGGGTTGCCATCACCGATACGATCTCCTTTAATGTCAACGATCGTATCTTCAGGCTTTTTCTTACGGGATACAAGCAATGCTTTTCTATGATCGTCTTCTTGAAGTTCAAGACCTGCTTTGAAAATTTCCTTGAATAGAGAAGTAATCGTAGAGTCCTCAAATGGCCCGTCATTTTTCTCTGTCAACTGATCAAACATGACACGCTCACGAACTGGGTCAAAACGATTCATCCCTTGCTTTTCCTTGATCTGACCGATATCCTTTACCAGTTCACCGCGTTTATTGATTAAATTCAAAAGCTGCAAATTAACCTCTTCAAGCTGACCGCGCAGCTCGTCTAATTGTTGATTACTCATATTTAGTCCTCCTAAAAGATGTGTGTAAAATATTATGTTTATAATTCAAAGATAATTAGGGACAATTATAGCTAAAATAATGGAAGTTGTCACCCTTTTAAGGGATATTCATTGAGATTTATTTTTTAAAAAGTATAAAAGCTTTCTTTGACAGGATGTCAGCTCTACCCTTCAAAAGAGATCAGCCGTTCAAAAATGAACGGCTATTAACTTGATACGGCTTTTAATACATCCGTTTTTATTTGGTTGTGGCTGTCATGCCATTTCACTTCTTTGTCTTCAAAATATAGAGCCTGAGGAGATTCATGGCGTACATTAAACTCTTCAGCGATAAAATGACTGAGTTCTCTCGATTCTTGCACATGAAGGACATAACAGACAGCAGAGGTTTGCTCACTGAACTGATCGAACTCTTTTTTCGCCATGGCACTAATCGGGCACGTGAGACTATGTTTCAGCAAAAAAAATCTATCTTCCGATTGATTCACTTTATTAAACTCTTCCTTGCTATTTACTAAAATACTCATTTTCCAGCTCCTTTACTTATATTAAAAAAACAGAGGCCCGTAAGCCTCTGACGTAAGATTAAATATTGGAAGATGATGTCGAGCTTTGTTGTTTTTCAAGCTCCTGAGCAGCCTCTTCAATTGCTTCGGCTACTTCTTGGGCAGCTTTTTCAGCTTCTTCATCTTCATTGCTCTTATAGCTTTTAACCTTTTCTTGTATACCTTTTGTAGATTCTTTCACCTTAGAACCAAGTTCTTGGGATTTTTCGCCGACGTTTTTAGAAAGTTGTGAAGAAGATTCAACCGCGCGGTCTTTCCACTCTCCAGCGCGCGCTTTCCACTCGCTTGAACTTTCGTTGATATTACCTCTAAGTTCACGGCCTGATTTTGGTGCAACAAGTAGAGCGACTACCGCACCTACGATACCTCCAATAAGGGAACCTAAAACAAAATCTCTTCCTGCCGTACTGTTCTCCTGGTTTTCTTTAGTTACTTGATTAGTTGTACTCATAATACCTTACCTCCTGTTTGATTTACGTCTTCTTTCCTAGCTTTTTTCCACAAGTTAATCGCCACCTGCCCCCACTTCATGGCTTGAGCCGCTGAATCTGTGTGATTGTGAGCAGAACGAGTTAAACCTTTTGATATGGAGCGTATGGAGTGGTTAAATTCTTGAACAGTTTCACCGATTCCTTTCACACCGTCTACTAAAGGGTTCAAACTTTGTGACTTTACACTCACATCTTCTGCTAATTTGTTCGTCTTATTTAGTAATGCGGTCGTTTCCAGGGTGATGCCCTCCATTTGCTTTTCCACCCCTTCAAGAGTATCGGCTACATTATTCATTGTGCGGCGGACCGCCACGAGCGTTCTTGCAAGAAATATAACTAAGACACCAAATGCAAGAGCCGCAATTAAAGCTGAAACGTACAAGATGATAACCATATCCATGGTAATACACTCCTCCACATATGTATTTACCACATTAGTATTTACCCAAAACAGTAAATTCTAAACTTATTTGGGTATTAAATTTAATATTCGATAAGAAAAGAAGAAATCCTTTTTATTTTTAACTCTATATAAAAATTTTGTAAATTATCACATAAGCTCTCTTTAGTGGAAAACTCAGTCTCGAGATGTTAGAGCCGTTTCCGTGACTAATAATAGTGCTTGAAGGTCCGGGAAATCACTCGCTTTCCATGGGCGTATGGTGAGCTTCCTCGGGCTAACGCCCTGTGGGATCTCACCATGTACTGTTCTCCCAGCTCTTACACGTAAATTAGTCTAGAGCCTTAAATCAGTCCATAAATCTTATGGGGGACTATCCAGCTCCAGCGCTTAGCGGCTATTGAGACTTCCTTCACTTCTGTACGATAAGTCAACATCGAATCACTCCGTTCTTCGTGTCTCCTTTATCTCCGTCAGCTCAGTCCAGTCCATACGCCGTTGAACGAAGCGCTTCCGCTTTTACAAAAGGGGTCTCGCAATTTCCCGGACCTTCTTGCTTTTGTGAGGAGAGCGGAATCAATTTATCCGGATCCACTTTAAAAAATAATTACTCTTGAGTGATAACCAGCGAGACTGTGGTATGCAAAAATGTTTAGAACTACCTTAACGTGCAGGTTTTATAACTAAAATGCTATAGCCATACCACTGAACTTTAAGATTTCGAGAAGCACAACTTTAGTAAGGGCGGCGGGGAATGGTGAAGACTCCTGTGGGAAGAGAGTGCTTGGTGAGATCCCGCAGGACGGGACGTCCGAGGAAGCTCACCGCGCTCCTACGGAAAGCGAGCCATTCCCCGCCGCCCTGATCCACTCACCACATATCTCGAAATCAAGTCTTCCACTATCCGCCATATTGTTGAATAACACTTTATTGGAACACTGAGTCAACGTTTATTAGAAATAATAAAGAAAAAGCACGGGAAACATCCTCGCGCTTTTTCATAGACTATAATCGTTTAACAGCTATTCCTCAGCTAATTTCTTCATAAGCATCCTGGAATTTCTGTATATCACCTGCACCCATAAACAACATGATACCTTCCTCATGCTCTGAAAGGTGATCTGTTTCAGCTACGTCCAAAATTTGTGCCTGAGGAATAAGTTCCTGAAGGTTCTCTATCGTAAGCTTTCCGCTATCTTCACGTGCAGAGCCGAAAATATCACATAAGTAAACGGCATCAGCAAGCTTCAGACTTTCAGCGAACTCTTTCAAGAAAGTTTTAGTCCTCGTATAAGTGTGCGGTTGAAAAATAGCTACGACTTCACGCCCTGGATATTTTTTTCTGGCAGAGTCAATTGTGGCTGTAATTTCAATGGGGTGATGAGCGTAATCATCCACTAACACTTGTTTTTTCCAATTTTTTTCTGTGAAGCGGCGTTTCACACCAGAGAAAGATGATAATTTACTGATCTGTTCGATCGTCATCTCCTCATAGTGACAAATAGCCACTACGCTTAAAGCATTCAACACAGTATGGGTTCCAAACTGAGGAATAGTGAAGGTTGCGTAAAACGTATTTCTCACAAACACATCAAAGGTAGTGCCATTTTCATCTTCTGTAATATTCTGTGCCTGGAAATCATTCGTATCAGCCAGTCCATAATATAAGACAGGTACATTCGCCTGAATATGCTGCAAATGTTCATCATCACCGCAAGCTATGATTCCTTTTTTCACTTGTTTTGCCATCTGCTGAAACGCTTGGAATACATCTTCTATGCTCGTGAAATAATCAGGGTGATCGAAGTCAATATTTGTCATGATTGCATAATCTGGATAATACTCAAGGAAATGTCTGCGGTATTCGCAAGCTTCAAACACAAAATATTGACTATTTTCATTTCCTCTGCCTGTTCCGTCCCCAATTAAATAGGATGTAGGATAATTTTCCTTAAGAACATGAGAAAGCAGGCCGGTCGTTGAAGTTTTACCGTGAGCACCTGTTACAGCAATACTTGTGTATTGCTTCAACCATTCACCAAGGAACTCATGATAACGATAATAAGGCAGACCCAATTCCTTCGCCTTAACAATTTCCTCATGATCGTCTTTGAAGGCATTACCGGCGATGACCGTTAAACCTTCCTGGATATTTGCGGCGGAAAAAGGCATCACTTCGATGTTCTGAGCCTCTAAAGCAGCCTGCGTAAAGAAATATTTATCTATATCTGAACCTTGCACACGTTCTCCAGAATCATTCAATATTTGTGCTAAAGCACTCATTCCTGTTCCTTTTATACCAACAAAATGGTAAGTTGTCATAAAAACCGAACCTCCAAAATAAAGTGGAACACTTTAAGTATTATATGTATTGATTCTTAGCATGCGAATGCTTCTTATACATATTCATAGTTTCGTCAATCAATAATTAATTTTACCATGTTCTCCGCTCAAGAAAAAGCGCAAAACGACATGAAGCTTACTCCCTTTAAAGATTCCAAAAAGAGCAAGCTTCTGCTATAACATTCTTTAATTTCCACTAAGATAAGGTACCTTTTCCAATCGAGGATTCGGTTTATAACGTCGTCCTTCCTTAGCCTCGTGATCTCCATTCATGATCACGTTATCTCCAGTAAATCCGATACCGATCTTAAGAAGGCTCCCTCCTACGCCGTACATGTCTACAGGTACACCGAGCTTTTCAAAAGAACGTATCCGATCTTCTGTAAATCCGCCACTTACTACGATCTTTACATGTGTAAACCCTTCTTCATCCAGCGCACGTCGCAAAGCGAATACTAGTTCAGGATTTACACCTCTCGGATCAAAAGTCCCCATCAAATGCTGGTTTCTTAAAAAGTATTTATCCACAAGATTACGAGACGTGTCGAGCCGCACGCCTTTTAATTCGTCTCCGAACTCCCTGGCTACCTTTAAAGAGTCTGTGATCACATCGTTATTATAATCAACCAGTGCCATCAAGCTGTCATTAGGATATTGGCTTTGATACGCTTTGGAAGCAGCTACTACGTCTCCCCTAAACATTTGGATCAAGGCGTGAGGCATCGTTCCCATACCCTGTTTTCCCCACCATTCGTTCATAGCTTGAGTAGCTTGTGCCGTAGAACCTCCTATAAAAGCGGAGTAACCATCGCCAGCCTGCTGGGTGAAGTGGTCGTCACGATCTCCCATAAAAATAATCGGCTTTTGCTTGCCAGAGGCCCTTGCAGCTTTAACGACATTATACACATTCGTAGCCACAGAAGTCCTTCTAGCTAATATTCCATCTATGATTCCCTCTAAATAGCCGAAATACTGGTACGGCCCAGTTATAGTCAATACGGTTTCGTAAGGTTCGATTTTATCTCCATCTTTAAGGGAATGAATCTCCAGTTCCTCGGGATGGTCCGAGAACTCATGAATCAAAGCTATCGCTTCATCAGAACCGCACAGCACTCCATGATCTTTCTGGAAAAACTGCATGGTAACGATATTGTCCTCTAAATGATTCTCAACGATTTCTTTAGTCTTTAAAAAATAAACCGCTGAGAACCAGCCTTCTTTTACTCGTTCATCAAATTTGAAAGTGGTATTCGTTAAACGAGATATTTCTCCATTTAACTTTCTTTCTATTTCCTTCATGACGTAACTCCTTAGACATTTAGGTTCAATCGCCCATTAATATATTCTTTGTTTATCATATAGAATCGGGAAGTATTTAACAAGCCCTAACTCTATTCTACTTTAACGCACCATCATTTCATCAACTTGCTGCTTCGTTAATAGGATATCTCTAGGTTTACTGCCCTTTGATTCAGATATGATACCGTAGTCAGCCATTTGATCGATTAAACGGGCCGCTCGATTGTATCCGACTTTGAAACGGCGTTGAAGTAAAGAAGCACTTGCTCCGTTATGCTCAAGGACAAAGTGGACCGCTTCATCAAAAAGTTCGTCCGTATCTTCCTCACTTGAGACTTGATGGAGTAACTCTTCCTGTTCGAACAAATAATTAGGCGGAGCTATTTTTTTGACATACCCTGTAATTCTTTCAATTTCTTCATCCGACACGAAAGCTCCTTGTATTCTCACAGATTGCCCTGAACCATTTTCGATAAAGAGCATATCGCCTTTTCCTAAGAGTTTTTCTGCACCGCCCGTATCAATAATCGTTCGAGAATCGACTTGAGAAGATACACTAAAAGCAATACGCGTAGGAATGTTCGCTTTAATTAGCCCTGTAATTACATCAACTGATGGACGCTGGGTAGCAAGAAGCAAGTGAATGCCACAGGCTCTTGCCTTTTGAGCAATCCTGCATATGGCATCTTCCACATCCTGCGGCGAAACCATCATTAAATCGGCCAGTTCATCAATGACGATGACGAGGTAAGGGAGCTTTTCCGATGATCTTCCTTGTTGAATCATTTTTTCATTGAACCGTTCAACATCTCTTGCGCCTTCAGCTACAAATTTCTCATAACGTTCTTCCATTTCTTTCACAGCCCACTTCAACGCACTGGTAGCAGCTTTCACATCTGTAATCACAGGAGATACAAGGTGCGGCAGTCCGTTATAAGGAGCGAGTTCGACCATTTTTGGATCAATAAGCAGGAATTTCACATCATCATGATGAGCTTTATAAAGCATGCTAATAAGAATAGTATTGATACATACACTTTTACCTGATCCCGTTGCACCTGCAATAAGCCCGTGGGGCATTTTCTTCAAATTGGTCACGACAGAATCTCCGCCGATATCAAGTCCAAGTCCCACGGAAAGAGGTGAGGACTCCTTCGTAAACTTGTCAGATTCAAAAATTTCCTGAAGACCTACCATTTCAGGGTGACGGTTCGGTACTTCGATTCCTACCGCCTGCTTCCCTGGAATAGGCGCCTCAATTCGAATATCGCGAGCAGCCATACTCAGTTTTATGTCATCAGACAAATTAGTGATTTTACTCACCTTCACGCCTGGTTCAGGCTGGACTTCAAACCTGGTTACAGACGGTCCCTTCATGGCGTGGACTACTTTTGCTTTCACATGGAATTCACGAAGGGTAGTTTCAAGTCTCTCCATCTGTTCTTGAACCCATTGATCGTCATCACTCGATCGTTTAGCCTTATCATTCAGCAAATGAAGAGGAGTGGCATAAGTTTGCCGTTTTCCTTCAGCTTGTTGATGGATTTTGCTTTTTTCAGTTTCAGAACCCTTATTTAGAGTTTTTTTTTGATCGCGCGTTCGCTTATCTCTGGGGGTCATCACCACATTGAACGGAACACTTTTCCTTTCCGAATTCCGCCCTCCTGAAGGTCGGGTAGGTTTGTTTTCTTTTCTTTTTACAGGTTCAACTGCAGTCTTACTTTCTCGGTCTGATGTAGAAACTTCCGCCGGCTCAGGTAACGGGACAACATCTGCTGTATTACTCTCTGTAGTTCTCTCTTCCTCCGCAGTAGGGTGAGCATCAACATCTTCAACATGCTCCTCGGTAGTCGCCTCCATAGCCGACAGTTCTCTTTCACCTCTTCCCTCTTCTAGCTCAACTTTTTTTTGAGAAAAAGACGTAACATCCTCTGATTCTTCATACAGTTCTTCTGCTGTTTCATTAGCGAAAGGGTGTTTTTCAAAAGAAGTTTCTTTTTCGCTTTCCATTTGTGAATTAGAACTTGCTTCTTCGTTTTCTTCACGCTGACTTTCTTTATCGACTTGCTTGCTCGATTCAATTTTACCCAATACACGCTGACGTACTCTCTGCCAATGCTCTTCGTCGTATCTGGCCTGCTCCATAATTGAAGTATGGGTAGACTTATCATTCATTTCTGCAAGTTCCTCGAAGTTAGTAGCAGGCTTAGCTCTTGGATGATAGCCGTATACAGGTGAAGGAACATCCGACGGCGTAAATGGTTCAGGAGAAACGGCCGGTTTCTCTTTTTTCTTATGATTCACTTCTTCCTTATCCCAACTCCTGTTCCTTTTTCTGCGATAAGATGGTTTGAATTGATCATCGTCATCCATAGGTTGAGCACGTTTTACCCTCCTGGTTTCATGCTCCTGCGAATCACTTTGTTCTTCCTGAGTGATTCTGTCTGGAATGACAGGGAAACGGAAATTCCCCTGCTTTGGATATTTATAAGTCATTCTTGTATTAGCATGGGACTCTTTAGCCTCTTGCTCCCTGGACACACTCTTCGTGTTGTCTGAATAAGTTTCTTCCTGATCGTCAAAAAGATTTTTGAATTTATTCTTAAAATTATTCCACATGTTTTCTCACACTTTCCTTTTATCTCTATATAAGTATTGTTATATACCATTTTAACAGGTTTGGCAGAATAATTGGTTTACATTCTATTTAAAATAAATAAAAAGAAGCAAAGGACTTAGTTCATAAGTTCTCTTTGCTTCTATCAGCTAAAGTTCAAACGGCTTCCCAGGCTCTTGATTACCTTCTAAAACAAGAATCCCTTTCTTCTCAGAGGCAATGTCCAGACCCAGCTCTTTAGCAGAGCAAATCATCCCGCTTGAAGGTACTCCCCTCAATTCAGCGTCTTTAATATTCATGCCGCTTGGCATTGTGGCACCAACTTTTGCTACGACCACATATTGTCCTTTATCGATATTAGGGGCGCCACAAACGATTTGTAAAGTTTCTTCTCCAACATCCACCTGGCAAACGCTCAGTTTATCTGCATTTTCATGCTGCTCTTTCTCTTTGACGTAACCGACCACGAATTTAGGTGTAAGGTCAAAGTTTAAAGAGTCATCCAAGTTATTTTCCTCGAATAAACGTTTCACTTTGTTCAACAAGTCTTCGGTCAGTTGGATCTTCCCATGTTCTGCAAGCTGGAAGTGAGCTGATGCATTAAAAATATTGTAACCAAGAATAGATCCGTCTTGTTGATCGCTAATTCTTACAATATCGCCTTTCCTTTCAAAAGTCGTAGTCAAACGGCCGCCTTGTTTTACAGGTACGATAAGCACGTCGCCGACACCTTGAGGATTATAAAATACGTCCATTTCTTAATCTTCCTTTCCTTTTTCCTTTGGTTTTTTCTGAGCAAGTATAAATATAGGTTCTAACGTTTTGTCTTCATACAAGAAGGATAAAGAAGTGACCGGCACGGTACCCTCCGCAAAAAACTTCATAGCCATTTGAGCTAAAATATCATAGCCTTCAGGGTTTTTGATATCCGCAAAGATAATAACATCTTGATGAGGAATACTGACCGCCAGTTCCCCCTCACACTCAGCTTTAAGCTTTTCAAGAAGTACTTCGTTTAATATTCGGCTGGCGTCATAGCCATCTTGAGTCGAGTGGAAATAAAAATCGTTGCCATATACCGTATCTTTCTTCATATCTACAGGGAGAGAACGCACATTAAAACTCGCAATTTCCTTCATACGTTCTATGGACCAGTTTTCTTTCTCAACCATTTTTTCGTCAATCAGTTGATAAGACTTACCTAAATCTAACGCGTAATAAACTCTTGTTTCTGCAGTATGCTCCGTATGAACAAGCTTTTTTCCATCCTCTGTTTCAGTAGGAAAGGAACCGGCTCGAATGACAGGGATGATGTTTTTCTCTTTGCCAGTCAATTGGTGAGTTTCGTTCATAATGCGCAGCGCTTCCTGAACGTGATCCTCCAATTCGTCCAAAGCAGGTTCACCGCGATTTTCATATTTAGCTACTACATTAGGAAGCGTAATCGTTATTCCTTTACCTGATTCCTTCCATTCTATACGGAAGGTATCTTTATCACGGTTGAAGATTGTTTTCCATTCATCGTTTTGAAGACGATCCTCAAGCATTTTTTTCATTTTGATACTAGTCATTTTCATTGCTGATGTTCCTCCTTTATAAATGGAAGAAGTTTATTCCGCTGTCTATTTTAGCACATCTTCAAGACAGAAACTAAAAGTAAGGGTGTTTTATATTAGAAACAAGAAAACAAGCTGTGGTTCCACAGCTTGTTACAAATTAATGCTATTCATAAAATCTTCTATTTCTTTTTGTGTTTTTGCTTCTTTACTTACAAACCGACCTACTTCTTCACCTTCGTCGAAAGCCAGAAAACTCGGTATGCCGAATATATCATTTTCCGCACATATGTGAATGAACTGATCGCGATCTACATATACAAATGTCCAATCACTGAATTCACCTTCAACTTCTGGAAGGATCGGTTCAATAATCCTGCAATCCGGACACCATTGTGCCGAAAATAGCAGCACTGTTTTCTTATCGTTAATCAATTCTTTTAATTGGCCATCTGACTCTAAAGTAATCATGGAACCACCTCCGCCTGCTATTTTAGCACAACTTTATTCATAATCAATTTTCATGTCTCCAGGTTGAATCCATCCTTTATTTCTGAACCATAAGGCAATAAGAAAACTAATAACAGCTGGCCCGATGAAATGAAGAAATAATATAGCCAGCGCTACTTCCATAGAAAAACCAAGAGTTTCAAAAGTCATAATCTGACCAACGAGACCACTTGTCCCCATTCCAGCCCCAGGCGCGTTATTTTCTAATTGCAGCCATACGCTTGCAAAAGGAGCGAGTATCGCACCAGCAGCAGTAGGAGGAATAAGGATGATTGGTTTTCTAACAACGTTCGCAACTTGAAGCATAGAAGTTCCAATGCCTTGAGCGATGGCCCCTCCAATCCCATTATCCCGGTAGCTTATCGTTGCAAAACCGATCATTTGCGCCGCACAGCCTACTGTCGCTGCGCCGGCAGCTATGCCATCTATAGAAAGCATAAACGCAATGGCTAAACTTGATATTGGGGCTGTCAACGCAAGCCCCATCAAAACAGCTACAATGACCCCCATAATGAATGGCTGCTGAAAAGTGGCCCAATTAATAATCTCCCCCAATCCTGTCATGAAGCCGTTAATAGGAGGACCAATAAATGACCCTACTACAAAACCAATGACTATGGTCGTAAAAGGCGTAAGGATGATATCAATTTTCGTTTCTTTACTGATGACTTTCCCGAATTCTGTTGCAATTAATGCAGACACATAACTTCCTGCAGGACCTCCTAATTCCGCACCGAAAGCTCCACTGAATAATGCAGCAAAAATGACGAGGGGTGGAGCTTTCAACCCATAAGCAATCGCTACACCGATGGCCCCGCCCCATATTTTAGTATCCATGGCGAATTTGCCCATCTCTTTTAAGTGATCTAAATTCGTCTGGTTTCCGATGGTTTCGATAATTAACCCGATAATCAAAGATGAAAACAAACCTAACGCCATATAACTAAGCGCCGTTATGAAATATGCATGTACGGAAATATGTACTCCTTTTCTTTCTAAAAACCTTCTCATAGCGTAACCTCTCCTCCTTATCGACGTATACATATTACATTATAGTTTTACATGTGTAAATACACTAGTTGCGTTTCAATAATAAATCTTCCCATTCCCTTTGATTTATTAAATTTTAATTTCGCTTTTATAGTAGATCTTTAGATGCACTTAAAGGTAAACCGAGTGAAGAATATTGTGAACAGGCAACAGCATCCATATCAAAAGTTATAGAATCAGCAAATACATATAATAAATCTTTCTAATGAACATCATGAAATTACAAGTCTATTCAACCAAAATTCCGATAGAGCTAGAGGTAATGAGAAAGAACTTGAATCTCACGTAAGCAGCTTTTAATTACTCACCTTCACAGAAAATGAAAGGATGAAGAAGTTCATTAATGAATCGAGTGGAAAATTAACAGACCTCATGGAATCTGCTGAGGGCCCAACCTTGGAAAGTCAGCTTTTTGAAATGAAAATAGCGGAATAAAGCTTTCTTGAGGACCCTTCTACAGAAAACTTAGGAAGTAAATCCATCGCATTTTGGACTTGTTAGGGGGATAAATAAACAAGTCATTAAAGTTCAATAATCTGTAGATGGAGTAGAAAATGTTTAAAGAAGATTGAAAATAAATGATTTTACTCATGAAGAATTAATAGATGAAGTGTTTATAAATGCAAAGGTTACGAGAGAAGGTTAAAATAATACTTATAAAAGCAGACTTTCATACTGACCATACTGACCTAAATGTAAATGATTGGACAGATTTACTAAAATATGAACATACTGAACTAAGAATATTTAGAGGAGGCTATCAATATGGAATTGACTATTTATTTGGCAGGCCAGATCCATGATGACTGGAGAAATGAAGTTAAAAAAGCGGCTGAAAACCGAAATCTTCCTGTTAATTTTGTAGGACCGCAAGAGAATCATGATCGTTCCGATCAAGTGGGAGTTGATATATTAGGGGAACAGCCTAATAAATTCATGACCGATGATGCAGCTTCGTCCATCAATAACTTCAGAACTAAACTTTTACTCGAAAAGTCTGATGCAGTCATAGCTCTCTTTGGTGAAAGCTATAAACAATGGAATACAGCTATGGATGCTGGATTGGCCATCCAAGCGGGTAAACCAATTATTCTCATTCGGCCGGAATCACTGATCCATCCTTTAAAAGAATTATCCAACCAAGCAACAGTCACTGTTGAAACTATCGACCAGGCCCTTGACGTGCTAGGATATGTATACGAATGACTGCAGATGGGGGATATACACAAAGCCTTTTTATGTAAGAATACGATATTCTAGATGAAAACAGTTAAAATTCACTCATAAAAAATCGCTCCTTTTCGTTTAGTGTTAAGTTGAATGGCTTACATTAAAACGAGCGGAGCGATTTTTATATAAAGGATTTTTTATCATAGTTTTTCATATAGATCACGACAGTTGAAGACTCGATTACGAAACAGAGGGGGGCATTACCGTAAAAACCATAGGCGTTTAGAAACCACCGTTTTCTAGTTCTGGTTATCATGCTCCCACTGCCCTTTTAATAACTTGACGACATGAGAGAACATTTCCGCTCTTTTTATTTGACCTTTGGTGAAAACACCGATAGCTCCTTCGTCTTTACTGACATTTGCTTTCTTTGCGTATACGTCCATCAGTTCACCTAGTTCACGGCCCGTTTCTAATCCTTTTTGAATTTCTTCCGGCAGCGGTATTCTTGCTCCACTGGCTCGATACAAGTTTTCTTTTCGATCGACAAGGGCGCCCCAATTACATAAAAATAGGTCCCCGTCAATTTCCATGACTCCCCCCTCGAGTCCGATGCCGACTTCGCTTTTTTTCATAAAAGCACATTCTCGTGCACGATTGACTGCTCCTTCAAGTGTTTCTTCGTCAGAAAAAGGCTGAGCTGCAACTTTAGACTCTACCTCTATACCTGTCACATCATCTTGAAAAAAAACTTCCTTGACTGCCTCAACTTTCGTTGGATTCAATGAACCTATATATACCTTCACTAGCCATCCACCTGCCTCTACCCAATTTCTTAATTTTATCTCCTAAGGAGTCTTTGATTTTTTGTTTGTTTATCATAACACAAAGCCGCACAGGATATCAGCCATGTGCGGCATCTTATCAAACTTTCGATTTGATGTAATCTACTGTATTCTGGTCAGTGGACTTCACTAAGCGCACAATCAGTTCTTTAGCTGCTGCATAATCATCAACATGAATAATTGAGGAAGAAGTATGGATATATCTTGAGCAGATACCTACAACAGCTGAAGGGACTCCATCGTTCGTAATATGAACTCTGCCCGCATCTGTACCTCCCTGAGAAATAAAGTATTGATAAGGAATGTCATGTGTTTCTGCAGTGTCTAAAATAAAGTCTCTCATCCCGCGATGTGTGACCATAGACTTATCCAAAATCCGCAGCAAAGCTCCTTTTCCAAGCTGTCCAAACTCTTTATCATCACCGCTCATATCATTGGCGGGAGAAGCATCTAACGCGTAAAAAACATCTGGATCTATCATCTGTGAAGCAGCCTGTGCTCCTCGCAACCCTACTTCTTCCTGTACAGTGGCTCCAGAATATAACTGATTAGAGATTCTCTCGTCTTTCAGCTCTTTCATTAATTCAATGGCCAAACCGCACCCATATCTATTATCCCACGCTTTAGCTAAGATTTTTTTCTCATTTGCCATCGGTGTGAATGGGCAGACAGGAACAATTTGCTGACCCGGCTTTATTCCAATAAGTTTTGCATCTTCTCTATCATCTGCTCCGATATCAATAAGCATGTTTTTAATTTCCATAGGTTTTTTTCGCTGCTCAGGTGTAAGGTTGTGCGGAGGGATCGATCCAATAACACCTACCACTGGTCCTTTATCGGTAATGACCTGGACGCGCTGGGCAAGAAGTACTTGACTCCACCATCCGCCTAACGTCTGAAATCGCAGCATCCCGTTTTTTGTAATTTGTGTCACCATAAAGCCTACCTCATCCATATGACCAGCCACCATCACTTTAGGACCCTTGCCTTTTCGAACGCCAAAAACACCTCCAAGTCCATCCTGAATCGTTTCGTCTGAGTATTTATCTAACTCCTGTTTCATGAAATTCCTGACAACATGTTCATTACCTGGAGCTCCAGGCAGTTCTGTAAGCGTTTTAAAAAGATCTTTAGTTACTTCATTCATTTATGTACATCTCCTTTTTTCCATCTTCTTATAGTTTATCGAAAAATAGCCTCGTTTTCTACAATAGAGATTAAAGGTTTTAATTTCCCTTTAAACGGTAATTCTAGTATACTGATAGATAGTATATTGATTAGAGGTGAGTGAACTATGAATTGGAAAAAGGTTGCAATAGCTGCAGGTGTTGGAGCACTCGCAGGCTATGTCGTAAAAGAACAAGTAGCTAACAAACAAGGCGTCACTCCAGAAAAAGCTCTGAAAATTGCCAAAGAAGCTTTTAAGAAACAAGGTCCGATCAGTGGTTCTTGGATCTACATGAAGCCTGAAGAGTTAAACAAAAATGGTATCAATTATGATGTTTACCGTGGAGGCATTTCTAAAAATCAAGATGGAGAAACCTCACAATTTGAATTCTTCATTGATTCCGAAACAGGTACTATCATCGATGTAACTGAACAAACCGCGTAAACGTCATATGAAGCATAACGATCCCCCGTCCTTTAAAACAGACGGGGGATCGTTTTATTTATCATAAACGGATGGAGCTTTAGTTATACGGTCAACTACTTGACCTTCTGCATCATATTTTATTGCTCTATAAATCGCATCGTGGTAAAAAATGTACCATGCGCTATTTTCATAACCATAAGCCATCCACTTTTGTTTTTCGTGCACAGAAGTCACTGGATAGTCATCAAAAGCTAACGCCCAAAGTGGATTCTGATGAGCATGGGTCGGCATGATGTCCGCCATGTGAACGAATGTTTCTTCCTCTCCTTCAAACAAAATGATTGCATGACCGTCACTGTGGCCGCTCGTATGAATCATTTTCAATCCTTCAGCGATTTCCACTTCGTTCTCATACGTATGTACATCTGTCTCGATTGGTTTCCAATTATCTTCCCAATATGTATTCGCCGAGCGAATATTAGGATGTTTCATTTCTTTCCATTCCACAGACTGTACAAAAATTTTGGCATTCGGAAAAGTCGGAGTCAGCTCACCGTTTTTCCAGGTGGTCAATCCGCATGCATGGTCAAAGTGAAGATGGGTCATACAAACGATGTTGATATCTTCAAGAGACAAATTTAGCTCAGAGAGATCACTTGCCACATTGGATTCTTCTTTAATACCGAAATTCCTTCTTTGTTTATCGGTCACTTTTTCATTGCCGATACCTGAATCGATCAGAATGTTCAAACCATCGATTTGCAGAAGGATTGGATCAGTCCGAAGTTCAATTTGGTTTTTCTCATTGACAGGATACTTTTTGCTCCATAAGGCTCTCGGTACTACACCAAACATAGCTCCCCCATCCAAGTGGGTCACCCCGCCATTCAGCCAGGTGAGCTTCGCACGATCTATTTTCATACTTTCCATAACTTATCCACCTCCGTGTTATGTTCATAGTTTAGCACAACACAACAGATGATTGTAAGCGTTATCAGGACTTGAACCTTGCTTTACATCTATAAATCGGCTGACCTTTTGCTGCAAATTTCTCTTCATATTCTGTCGGTACGTTCAAAGGGTCCTCTACTGCATGTAAGTCCAAATTCACTTCTTCAATAATCATTCCGTATTGAGAAAAGCTGGCAAGCGAGTATTCAAACAAACCTCGATTATCTGTTTTCAAAGTCAGCTTTCCATCATCTTTCAATACGTCTTCATACTGTTCCAAAAATGCTGAAAATGTCAGTCTGCGTTTTTCATGCCTCGTTTTAGGCCACGGGTCTGAAAAATTCAAATAGATATGATCTATTTCGCTTGTACCGAACAAATCACGTAAATCTGCTGCGTCTTCATTTATTAAACGAACATTGTCCGTTTCAGCATCCAGTACTTTTTTCAAAGCACCTACAATTACACTTTTCACCCTTTCAAGTCCGATAAAATTATATTCTGGGTGTTGTTTCCCCATTCCTGCTATAAATTGGCCCTTTCCAGAACCAATTTCTAAATGTAATGGCTGTTCTTTTTTAAAATTAGCCTGCCAATTCCCTTTAAAATCAAATGGTTTTTGAACAACTACATGATCATTCTCCTTCATGTAATCGTCTGCCCATGGTTTATGTCGTAAACGCATGTACTCGTCCTCCTTTTTCACCTTGTAAATCTTATCACGAAACCTTAGTTGTTAAAAGTTTTTATAAAATATGAAGGATATCGATGCATTCGGCCTTATATTTGCTTATATATAACCATTCGTCAGTTTTACATACTATGATTACTTGAAGTGAGAGGTAGATGGTTAATACAAGGAAAATCGGGTGTTGGGTTGTAAGCGCTTTCTGGTTTAAGATTATCTTTGTGCAATCATATACTATTCATTTTAGGAGTGAGTTGTAAATTTATGAATCTTTTCCGTCAAACAATTGATGTAAGTGTAGTAGCCGTTTTCTCTGTACTATTTGCAGGTTATGCGGTGTTTATATATCCATTTGAAAAATTAAATGAAAAACTCAGTTCTGAAGTCCGAGAGAAAAAAGTAAAATATGCTACATTCTCATAAGGCTAAGAAATGGACTAAAAAATGCGTTGCTGATTATATCGGCAACGCATTTTTTATATATTGATTTTATGACGTGTCATCATATCGTATAACTTTTGGATCCTTCGGTCTGCTTCAACATGTTCACCGCGCATCATATGCCATTGGATGAAGGACAGGGATTGAGAAACGGCATACCATTTCATTCGCTGGAATAAGTGATCATCAGCTGTTACACCATATTGCTTCATCCAACTATCCCAGCTTCCCTTAGGTATATAGGTGTGTAACAGCATCCCCAAATCTAAAGCAGGATCTGCAACCATGGCATTATCCCAATCAATTAGATAAAGCTTTTGATCAGAAGACAGCAGCCAGTTATTATGGTTCGTATCACAATGACATACAACGTGATGATCGTGTGCGACATGCATTACGTTTTTCTCTAGATATTTGACTGCATGATGCACTTCAAAGCGAACGTTTATGTGCTCTAACAACTTTTGATTTTCTTTGATATCCAGTAAAATTTCTTCTGGGGTCAGCGGGTGCTTGCCTAGCCTCATCAGCATGTCTAATAGTTCACTGGAATGATGGATTTTACTCAATAAAGAGGCCACTCTTGGATGCTGCATTTCTTCAGTAGTAAGTTCTCTGCCTTCAAGCCACTCTTGAGCAGTAATTACGTCTCCATTCTCCAGCCTTTTGGTCCAAACGAGCTTAGGTACAATGCCTTCAGCAGAAAGAACGGCAAGAAATGGGGAAGAGTTACGCTTTAAGAATAGACGTTTCCCTTCATTTTGAGCGTAATATGCTTCTCCTGTAGATCCTCCTGCAGGAGTAATTGTCCAATTTTGACCTAGTATATGCTCCAACCAATTCACCTTCAATTCCTCAAATCTCTCTGTGAGGGGCTCACGTTTTTTTATAAATAAGTATAACGCACTTTCCTGCAAATCTGTAGCCAATACTACACCGTTCGATAAAACACCTTCCCATAGAGTAACTCAAATAACAACAACCTTTCAAGCAAAACATTTCTAACCTATTAAAATCGTGCGTGGATGTTGTGACTTTTCGATCTTACATTCTTTGTACTTAAGCGTTTGACCGTCGACCTGGAAGACCCCTTGTTCTTTCACTTTCAAAGTAATGGAGCGGCCTGTTACTTCATGAACCTCTTTTAATACTGTATGTTTTCCTAAGAATACCGATAAAAAAAGCAAAAGGATTTTCCATTTTGCTAAAGGCTGTATAATAATCACGGAAAAAGAAGAATTATATATATCTGCTTTAGGCGCTATTTTCATTCCTTTTCCGAAAAAAGGGTGATTAGTAACCGTAACTAAAGTAATGCGTTTGTATTTGACTTTCTTTCCATCAATTTTCATTTCAACAGCTATGGGATTATATTGTTTTAAAACTTTGGCCAATCCCACAACGTAATGCAGTGAATCGAGTCGAAACTTTTTTAATTCAGCTCTGAAAATTGGATCATTCGATATATGAACAACCTCACCATCCAAACCTGCCCCTATACTGTTTAAAAAGCACCTTCCCGTATGACCTTCCCCTCCATGTTCTATAATTAAACCAGGATAGATAGACACCCGATCGGGATGATCTATAATGTGGCGGAACAGCTCCAACCCTTGTTTCTGAATTCCTATTCCTCTTGAAAAATCGTTTCCTGAACCAGCGGGGATCAAGGCAATCGGTATTTCATGGTGTTTACTAAGACCATTTATAACTTCATGAATAGTTCCATCTCCACCTATTACAATGACAGCCTTAATTTCCTGATAGTGAATCGATGCAATCGATTGTATTAGTAATTCCGCATGTCCTTCGTATTCCGTATGGAACGACCGACATTTATGCCTCTTAAACCTTTGGTCTTTCTGAATGGAGTCATAAACCTTTAAAGCTTTACCATTTCCAGCTTTTGGATTTGTTAAGACGATATACATAAGTCAATTCTCCTATTTAACAGATCATATTATTATACAAATATGGTATTATATTATTATACTATTAAAAAAAGGGAGGAATTAGTTTGGGTGCAGATTGCCAATTTTGTGGAACGTCAGTACTTTTACCTGAAAAAGGAGCTGTAATAGTCAGCAAAAATGCTCGTCAGGAAGTTTTTCGGCTGCCTGTCAGTTATGAAGATCAGGAGGCTCTCATTTACGATTATCAAACCTTGGCTGAGCTTTTGGAAGCTATGGGCGATAACTCTATGAAAAATAATGATTGGGTACATATACTTAACAAAGAAAGCTCGCAGTCTTTTCCAATCTCCATAGGGAACTTATACGAAAGGTTAAAACATCCTGATTTAGCTGCCATAATTCACAAGGAAGATTTCACAGCCCACTTACAGCCCATTATCGAGGTCACTACTAATGAGATTTTCGGTTACGAATCTTTATTGAGAACTTCCAGTCAGGAAGTGAATCCTGGTCAGCTGTTTTCATTTGCCCATCAGTCAGGTCTTCATTCGATGTTAGACCAAAAAGCTCGTCGAGCGGCAGTGAAAGCAAAATCTAAATATATAGAAAAAGGCAAAAAGGTCTTCATCAACTTTCTGCCTTCAACGATTTATGTTCCTGAATTCTGTTTAAAGCACACGTTTCAAATAATAGAAGAATTCAATATCGACCCTGCGGACATCGTTTTTGAAGTAGTGGAAACGGAAAAAATTACAGACGTTGCTCACTTGAAGTCTATCTTTGATACATATAAAGCATCTGGTATGAAAGTAGCTTTAGATGACGTTGGATCTGGTTATAGTACCATCGAAATGTTGTCCTTGCTAAAACCTGACTATGTAAAAGTAGACCGATCTTACATTAAGGATTGTCATATTAATGAAGAGCATCAATCATTTTTAAACGAAGTGATTGGACGGGCAAACCACCTCGGCATCAATGTGCTGGCTGAAGGAATTGAAAAAGAAGAAGAATGGACTTGGCTCCAATCTGCAGGCATTCATTTTGGTCAAGGTTATTACTTAGGTCGTCCTAAGGAAATTCCTGAAAAAGAAGCTATTATCCCCTCATAAGGTTTCTTCTGAGTCCACGTCCCATTCGGGCCTTTTCACAGCAACAGTTTTTGTGTGTTGAAGCAGCTTTTCCGCTGCCCGGAGCTGATCATGTTTTAATGGTGTGGTCAGCTTCCTTTTTTGTTGAAGCCACGCCTCCAGTGAATGCTCGTCTACGAAAGTCGTCAAATAAGGTTCCTGGACGGCTGTTATAGTTGAATGTGGAGCAAGCAGTACGTGTTTGAATGTGCACGAAAGGCCATATTTTTTTATTACACTTCTCAAAAAGGTTTCTGTCCTTTTCAATCCAAGCAGAGGATTTTTATATCTGCGCTGCACTTCCTCACTCTCTATGTACCATTGGTTATGAGCATCGGAGTACAGGCGATCAGCTTTTTCATCGATAATTTTAACAATTTCGATTTCATAGGGACCGATAAGGAGAATTTCGGCTTCCATTGGAGCATTCTTTACTTCGACTACGGGCTTATACATGACAAAATAGTGATCGGGAAGACGCTGGAGCAATAGTTTTAGATGGCTGTCTTTTAGCAGTTTCTGATCAATGAATGATTTTTTGAACATCGTCGTACTTGCCCATTTGATTTGGAAGGGAAATAACTCATCCAGAAAATACTGTTTTAAATTTTGTTCATTTTCAGGTATCCATCCCTCTTCCTCAGGATCATCTTCACTTATCGCCGGTTTATTTCTTTTAAAACGCCATGACCACTTTGACTTCTTTCTCTCATGTTGCTCTTCAGGCTCATTTTCAGTAGTTTTAAATTCGCCCTTCTCCCATAGTTCTTTCATCTTCACCCAGTTGTTCTGTTTAAGACGAATATATTTAGACGGATACTGATACATATCAGTTTCATACCTGGAAATGTAATCAAACAACTTAATGAGCTGAGCCATCCTCCATTCCTCCCCTTAACCTTATTTCACTGATACATTCATACTTTGCTTCTCGCTGAGGGTATATTTTATACAGATGAAATTTGTTTATAGTCATAATATATGAGTCAATCATGATGTTTTCTTTATTGAAAATAGGAGAAACGCCTGCGATATGCTTCTTAGCAAGTGTAACATGAGGTGCATACTTTCTTTTATCAGGGGGGGAACCAACCAAACTTGCAGTAAGCTCTACTTTTTCCTTCATTTTCATCAGAGGATTGTTTAAAGACACTTCTGCAAAGAAAACTCTAGGTTTCTTTTCATCTCCGAAATACCCTGCCGGGCCAATCCTCACTTGGAAAGCGCTCGGCCAATTTTCAGCATCCAGTTGTTTCACCCATTCCTCCACTTCTTCAAGACTACTTGCCCCTAGAAATTTCAGAGTGATGTGAAAATCCTCGGGATGCGTCCAAACCTTGTAGTCCATGTGTTTGCTCAAAACTGCCTGCCATTCTTCCATCTTAAATTTCAACTCATTAGAGAGTGGAATCCCTATAAAATAATGGGAAGTCATGTAGCGAACTCCTTTACTTCAGAACTTGTCCATTTACGGACTAATAATATCAATAACATACCGATAAATGACATGAACGAAAAGAAACCATACATGCCATTCACATTCCAAACATCAATCAGGACTCCTCCTATAAAGGTAAAGAATGCATTCCCAATTCCATTGCCGACCGCTGAGTAAAGCCCTACTGCAGTAGCCCTCACCTCTTTTGGTGCCAGTTCACGCACGAGGATCAGAGCTGCAGGAATATAAAGACCCACAGATATACCTTGAGCAATAGTAGTAACATAAACCACCGTAGTCGACGGATCAAAAAAATAAAGAAGCCATCTAGCCGCAGAAACAGTACTTCCTATCATAATTACCTGGATGACCCCTAATCGGTCTATTACTGATTGTGAAAACTTCATAAACGGTGCCTCGCTGCCAGCCGCTAATAAAAAAGCTACTCCAATTCCCGCCAACGTCCCTCCGACAGCTAATATAAAAGTACCGAAGTAATAATTGTTAGCTAAAATTGGCCCGAATATTAGAAAGTTAGAAACTAAAAATAATAAAAAAGGTTTCTGCTTTATTAATGTGGTCATTCCAGAACGAAAGGATACAGTTACCTCATCAGCACTCTTAGGAAACCGAAAAAGTACAATAAATGAGAAGAGGAGAGCGATAGAAAAGAAATAAAAAATCCAACTTAAGGATTCTGTCGACTCTGTCACCCTTCCTAAAACGAATACAGCCACCGCAAACCCTACAGCTCCCCACAGCCTAATATTCCCGTATTCTTTTCCGTTTTTCTGAACAAAAGCTAAGCTCAAACTATCCGACAAAGGTACAATCCCTGATTGAAAAATAGCAATCGCTGCGATCCCCGCCAGTAAGATGGGAAAGATCTGCAGTATAGGATAAAATAACCCTAGAACTGCAGCAATAGATGCAGCGATCATCAAAAGGATTCTTGGTTTCCTCGTATAATCACTGAGCATCCCCCAGATCGGTTGTATGAAAATAGTGATTATGGGAAGTGCAGCGATCACAAGACCGATCTGTGTATGTGTCAGCCCTTTTTCTTCCTCCAAGAAGACAGAGAGCAGGGGGAAAAGAGAGCCAAAAGCAAAAAATGTAAAAAAGTAAAAGCTTTGGATATATCGATACGTTTTATCAGGCGCAACTTCTTTCATTATAATGTACCTTTCTGCTATCACAATTATTTAGTCAACTCGTATATGGAGCGAGCATAGATCAACATCGCTTTTTTCATATCTTCCATTCTTACATGTTCATTTTTTTGGTGGGCAAAGTCAGGACTGTCTTTAAAAAGAGCACCAAAGGCTACCCCGGAATTCAATGAGCGTGCATATGTAGCTCCCCCCATTGATAACGGCTCCGCGCTCTCGCCGGTCACATCATTATAAACTTTCAGCAATGTTTGGACATTAGGATGTTCCTTTTCAATATATAGTGCTTGTAAGTGGTCATGAATGATAAGTTCTGCCCCCTCTTTACTTGCGAGTAGTTGGAGTTTCCCTATAACATGATCAGACTCATATGTTACAGGGTAGCGGATATTAACACCTGCTTCACACTTCTTGCCATTCACCCAGTGTACAGATCCGAGATTACATGTTAACACTCCTGAAGGCTCATCATGAATTGCACAGTCAATTCCCTCGCCAGTTACAGAATGGAATGAAGCGACCAGCTGTTGCACCGCAGCTTGATGTTTTTTGTTCAAACCGGCTTCTAAGAGAAACTCCAAAAGGTAAAGAGCTGCATTTACCCCTTTTTCCGGTGTGCTCGCATGAGCCGCTTCTCCATTCAATGTCAAATGAATAAAAGACCCTTCTACAAAGAAATCTCCTGTCACAGCTTTTTCCTTTAAAAAGTTGTTGTACTTAGAACTAACATCACTGGATAAGTGCAAGACGGCTTTCGCCACATCAGGAACCATATTCAATCGATCTCCACTTGTAAAAGAATGAACATAATCTGTATGCTCGTACGCTGCTGGAAAGTTGATGTAAGCATCAATCAACCCTTTTTCAGCATGAATGACGGGAAATGAAGCGTCCGGAGAAAAGCCGAATTCAGGCATCTTTTCATGCTGGAAATAATGCTCGATCCCCTTCCAGTCCCGTTCCTCGTCAGTTCCAAGGATGAGACGGACTTTCTTCTTAGGAAGAAAACCTTGGTCTTTTAACATTTTCATAGCCATATATGAAGCCATTACCGGTCCTTTGTCATCTTGGACTCCACGTGCGTAAATCTTATCTTCCTTCAACACGGGTTTAAACGGATCGGTCTCCCAACCGTCACCTGCAGGCACCACATCTAAATGACCAAGGATACCAATTATTTCTTCCCCTTGTCCAAATTCAATATGGCCCGCATGACCGTTTACGTTTTTCACAAAAAAACCGTCTTTCTCTCCAAGGTCAAGAATATAATTTAAAGCATCATCTATTGGTTTTCCATATGAAAACTGCGAACCTTTTTCATACACGCTCGGAATTTCAAGTAAAGGAAAAAGCTTTTCAACGTATTCTTTTTGATAACGCTCAGAAATCGATGCAATATACATTCACTGGCTTCCTTTCCTTAGCAGCTTTTTATAGGTTTCATCGTCGCAAATAACGTACAACTCGGCTTGATCTGTCAGCTCTTCGTCTAAACGGCGGTTTACGTTTAAATCATTGCGGTCGGCAATTAACGTGGCCCCTTCTTTTAATAAATCTTCAAAGGCATCACGAAAAGTAGTCCAATGCTTTTGAGTCGGAACGTAATAAAGGTCATCGCCTACAGAGCGACTTAGAAGCTGACTGAAAATCCCTGAAACGCCTTTACGAAATGCGGAGCGAACAGCCAGAGAAGAGATGGTTTCATTGGATACAATAAACTCATTAACTTGGGCATGCTGGAAATTCTTTATGTGCCGTTCTTCCATTACTTCCACAACAGTATGAACGTGAGGTGCCGAGGATTCGATGGTAGAAGCTATTAATAATGTCTTCCCATCAATCATCTGCCCGCTTCCCAGCGTGTCATCTGCAAATACCAATACAGCCCTGGCCTTTTCCAGATTGGCTTTTTTTAAAGTTTCTGCATCCGAGGCGTCCCCTTTAATATAATGGATATTCTCAGATAAAAGTGGTGCTTCTTTTAAAGTGTCGATAATGATAATTTCCGTTTGCTTATTCGTCCCTAATATCTCATCAATTGCGAATCTAGCTTTTTGAGACCACCCTATAATGATGAAATGCTTCATTTCTTTATACACTATATCACCCTCTATCCTTCTTTTTCTGAATACAGCAAATCCATCAATGATTTTTCCAATAACAACACCAATAAGTCCGATACCTAATACATATAATACAATAGCTATTAGACGTCCTGCTACGCTTACCGGATAATAGTCTCCATATCCAACAGTTGTAACTGTCGTCATCACCCACCAGAAGCCATCAAAATAATTCGGGAAATTCTCTTTCTCGACAAATACGATTAAGATAGAAGATAAAATCACAAGTAATGCACTTGAAATAAACAAAAAATAATTGTTAATTTTCACCATTTTGTTAAAAAGTCTTCTTAATATCAGCAAACTGGCAGCCCCCTATTTTAAATTATTGTAAATTTCGTGAATAATCTGTTAAATCAATCACAAAGTCTGGCTCTGCATATATTCTTCATGTAAAATGATAGTATCTTCAGAGATTCACACGCACCACAAATTCCTACGAATGAGAATAAGGAGTGGTTTTTTGAATCATCCATCATCCCGTATGTTAAATCGAATTAAAAGTGTGTACCTGTACCTGCAACACAATGGACCGTCTACAACTACACAGTTAGCTGATGAATTCGGCCTTACGGATCGGACGATGCAAAGAGACTTGAGTGTTTTGGAATACAACGGACTAGTGTTTAGTCCTAATCGTGGGAAGTGGACAACAACAGAAAGGAAAGTAAAAATCTCATAATATGTAAAGGAACACCCAGAACATGTCTGGGTGTTTTTTATTGATCTAATTTTGTGATGTCGAACAAGTATGCCATTTCCTCATCATTTAATTCCCTGTACTCTCCTAATTCCAAGCTATCATCAAGCTCAAGTTCGCCAATACTTAGCCTTTTCAGATAAGTCACTTCTTTTCCAACAGCTTCGAACATCCGCTTGACTTGATGGAACTTACCTTCTGTTATCGTCAATACTATTTCTGATTGCTCCCCCGCATTCAGAATTTCCAAATCAGCCGGCTTCGTGACATACCCGTCATCCAGAGTTACGCCATAAGAAAATTTCGAGATATCTTCTTTCGTCACTTCCCCCTCGATATCGGCAAAGTAAGTTTTGCCGACATCTTTTTTAGGAGAGGTTAAACGATGTGCTAACTGTCCATCATTGGTAATTAGCAGAAGTCCCTCTGTATCTTTATCAAGACGCCCTACCGGAAAGGGATTAAAGACTTTGTCTTCCGGCTGCAAAATATCGATTACAGTCATATCGTGAGCGTCCTCTGTTGCTGAAAGCAAATCACCAGGCTTATTAAGCATCAGGTAAATATACTTTCTGTACTCTACAGTCTCTCCATGCACAGTGACAAGATCGGCTTCTGTATCAACGTGGGTTTTCGGACTTTTTTCAGCCTCGCCATTTACTCTTACACTGCCGCTTTTTAATAGGTTCTTCACTTCTTTTCGTGTTCCGTAGCCCATATTGGCGAGAAGTTTATCAATTCTCATACTGTTCCCCTTTCTATCTTCGTTTTAGAAATTTATCTAAAACTTTGACTCGGCCGCCGAGTATTCTTTCCAGCAACGTAGTTTGGTAGGCCATCCATAAGTAAAGCAAACCCCCAAGACCTGCACTGATGAGCAAGATGAACAATGCAGCTAAGCGGTTTTCAATTGGATCCCATACAAGGCCTAATCCCAATTTTATAATCCAAACAGTAACAGCCATAATAGCTGTAAGGATCATGATCAGCAATGTTCGTTTAAATACTGCTTTGTATGAAAATTGAATAGCTCTTTGAATTCTCCAAAGGTTAAGGATTACAGCTACCAGAACCGCAGTTCCTGTTGAAATGATAGAGCCTTTTGCACCGAATAGCACAATAAATAATGAGTTAGTAGCCAATTTAATGAACAATCCGGCACCTAAACTTACTAAAGCAAAATTTTGACGATTGATTCCTTGTAAAATCGCTGCCGTCACTGTATATAAAGCAAAAAACAATCCTACTGGAGCATACCAGCGCAAAAGCCCGCCATAATAATCTACATCCTCAACGCCATAAAAGGATCCGAACGCCTCGTAAGAAAGGACCGCGAGACCCACAACTGCTGGAAAAATCAGAAGGGAGATAATTTGTAATGCCTGATTGATCTGGTGATTGAGCAGTTTCATGTTTTGTTTTGTAAAAGATTTCGTAATTGCAGGCAATAAAGCTAGCGAAAGACCAATACCTAGTGTGACCGGAATAATTACTAGCTTATGACTTAACACATGTATAGCAGATAGTGAAGCACCGGAAATCTCAGATAAGCCTGCAGAAGCCATAGCCTTGTTAAAAGTAAACTGATCAATCAACTGGTACAAGGGTGTAGCAATACCTACTAAAACAAATGGCCCTGCGTAACTGATCAACTCTTTGAACATAGATTTCTTAGAAAGATCGTACTTATATTCCTGAGCAGCCAGCTGCTTATCTAAATAAGGTTTGCGTTTCTTCCAATATATAATCAGTACAAACAATGAAGCAATTCCGCCTATGAATGCAGCAAACGTTGAAAAACCTATAGCAGTGGACAGGCTTCCTTCCAAAACATAGAGGACTACATAAACGGAAACAAGCAGGAAAACAATTCGGACAATCTGTTCTACTACTTGGGAAATTCCTGTCGGCGCCATCGACTCATTCCCCTGAAAGAAACCTCGGATAATACTCATACTAGGTATGATAAGTAACGCAAAAGCTACCATACGGATGACCATAGCTGTATCATCTACAGACGCGCTCGTATTTTCATCCGATAAACTGAAACGTGCGATGGGTTCTGCGGTTAAAAACATAATTAGAAATGTAATAATACCTGTAATCCCCATCAACTGCATGCCAGACTTAAACATATCACGGCCGGTTTGATAATCTTCAAGAGAATTATATTTGGAGACGAATTTTGAAACCGCCATCGGAACTCCAAGTGTAGATAAACTTAATAAAATGTTGTATGGTGTATAAGCATAGAAATAGAGTTCCATGCCTTCAGGTCCGACCATCTGTTCGAACGGGACCGTATAGATCATTCCCAGGAATTTCGACAAAAATGTCGCACCTGTCAAAATCATGGTACCTTTTAGTATTTTCGACATAATTTGATATTCACCTTCAATTTTTTAGAGTCAACTTTGTCTATTTTATCATAAAAATGCAAATAACATTGGAATTTTAGTGTTTAAAGAAAGGAAGTAAAGAATGGATTATCAAGTCATTGTTATAGGAGGAGGCCCTTCTGGACTGATGGCCGCAATAGCAGCCGCTGAACAAGGGGTGAAAACACTCCTTCTTGACAAAGGGAAAAAGCTGGGCACTAAACTGGCTATTTCGGGTGGAGGACGATGCAATGTGACGAATCGCCTCCCAGAAGAAGAAGTGATCAAACATATTCCTGGAAACGGTCGATTTTTATACAGTCCTTTTTCAGTTTTCAACAATTATGACATTATCGATTTTTTTGAAAACCTCGGAGTAGGCTTAAAAGAAGAAGATCACGGAAGAATGTTTCCAGTCAGCAATAAAGCAAAAGATGTGGTGAATGCCCTTCTATCCAGGTTAGATGAATTGAAAGTTGAAGTGCGGACAAACACTCCAGTAAAAGCCGTCCATTATGGAGAAAAATCCCATCAAGTACTTCTCAGTTCAGGGGAAAAGCTTAGCACCCAATCGATTGTACTTGCTGTAGGGGGGAAAGCAGTACCTTATACAGGATCAACTGGAGATGGTTATGCGTGGGCGAAGAAGGCAGGGCATACAATAACAGAACTGTTCCCTACAGAAGTCCCTTTATTGTCTGATGACCCATTTATAAAAAATAAAACACTTCAAGGTCTCTCTTTACGTGATGTCGGGGTTTCCGTACTCAACCACAAAAACAAAAAGATTGTTACCCATACAATGGACATGTTGTTTACACACTTTGGCTTATCTGGCCCAGCAATTCTACGATGTTCTCAATATGTAGTTAAAGAATTTATGAAAGGTCACCGCCCTGTAACTATAGAGATCGACTGCCTTCCTGAAGAAAAGGAGAACGTGCTGTTAGAAAAATTGCAGAAGGGACTGAAGGAACATTCTAAAAAGTCGTTTAGGAATGTAGTCAAAGGTTTAGTTCCGGAAAGGCTGATAGACTATCTGTTATCGACCCTAAAGATAGATCATGAAACTAAAGCAGCTAATATATCGAATCAAATGCTGAGGGACTTTGTTTTGCACTTAAAGCATTTCAGAGTGAATATTCATGATTCCCAACCCATTGAGAAAGCTTTTGTCACAGGCGGGGGCGTATCGATTAAAGAAATCATACCAAACACAATGCAGTCGAAATTGATGGACCGGTTATATTTCTGTGGGGAAATCCTTGATATCCACGGCTACACAGGCGGCTATAATATTACCGCGGCAATGGTTACTGGCAGGGTAGCAGGTATCAACGCGGCTTATGAATCTATGGGATGAAAAGAATTTATGTGCTTTATACTGCGAGCCAGGAGATTGTACGAGAAAGTTCTTGACAATCTCCTGGCTTTTTACAAACCATTTAAAAGATTAAAATAATAAAAAATTGTAGAGAAAGCAAAGTACTCTACAAACAGCGGAGCAGCTAAGGTCTTCTTGATTTTTTTTGAGAATATTCTTTTTCTCTGCCCAACTCTTTATTCAGCAAAAACTGCATGTCTTCCCGATCTTTTTCTGTAAGGACACGATCTCTCTCATCCCAGTCTAGACTAAATATAATATAATATCTTCTTATCCTTTTAAAATAAATGACAGAGTAGGGAAATTCATCAAAATAGCCTCTCACCATTTTTCTGCCAGAGTAACTCCATCTCCTCAGTTGAATATTAATCACCCCGAACATATATTCTGTTTTTTAGTATAAAGGGTATAATCAAATTACTCAAGAAAATGAAATCGTAAAAACTACACTCCTTGTTAAATTATAAAAATGGTAGGTTTTTTATAAAATAGTTTAATAACTTCTACTATGAAAAAATGCGAACTTGTAATTTAACAGATTGTCTTTAAGATAATAGGAAACAAAAAAACCTTAGAAGCATTAGCTTCTAAGGTTTCTAATTGACGTAGCAGCGTCCTACTCTCACGGGGGTAAACCCGACTACCATCGGCGCTGAAGAGCTTAACTACTGTGTTCGGCATGGGAACAGGTGTGACCTCTTCGCTGTCGCCACTACATCGTTGATTGAG
>NZ_JAIZEN010000023.1 GCF_024189295.1 Halobacillus sp. A1 | reverse complement strand
CTTGGGACATCGCTTTGATTTGTTTATCGAAAACCATAAAATCATCCTTCCTTAGAAATTTCTTCTAGAAGGATAACGTTTAGAGAAGGGAAAACAAAATCGTTTAGCTTAGCTTGACGGCTATGGGGAAATTGCGAGACTCCTGTGGGAAAAGAGTGCTTGGTGAGACCCCGCAGGACGGAACGTCCGAGGAGGCTTACCGCGCTCCCACGGAAAGCGAGTGATTTCCCGGACCTCCAAACGCTATCAAACGTAACGGAAACAGCGCGAATATCTCGAAACTGAGTCTTTAACTAAAGGGAGCTTATATGAAGAGCAACACGGAACTTTAACATAGTCAACACATAAAAAAACACAGAAAAACAAATTGTTTTCTGTGTTTTCATTTATTTCGAAGCGAGATATTCTTGGTAATTTTTATTACCGCCCGACAAGTTATACACTTCTTTGAACCCTTTATTTTGCAGCACATTTTGAGCGGCGTTTCCCGTTACCCCTTTGTTGCAATACGTAACGGTAGGCAGATCGCTCTGGAATTGATCCGCTTTCTCCCGCAGCTCACCTAAAGGTATGTTCACTGCTCCAGTTACATTGGACTTTTCATGCTGTTTAGGCGATCGGGTATCGATGATCTGAAGGTTTTCCCCTCGTTCGATTCGTTCGACCAGCTGTCCAGGAGTCATCAGTTTGTTTTTCTTCATTATAGCGTTATGAAGAGCCATCCCCGTATACATGACAGGGTCCTTTGTGGTACTGAATGGCGGGGCATAAGCTAAATCTAAGTGAAACAAATCCTCCGCTTTTGCTTTGAAGGTCATAGCCGTAGCAAAAACATCGATTCGCTTATCCACCCCATGCTGCCCGACTGCCTGTACACCTAATACGCGGCCAGTCCTGCGGTCAGCTATCGCTTTAATGATCATTTCTCTGCCGCCTAAATAATCCGCGCTGGCAGGTTTGATATTGTGTAATACTTCTACGTCGTATCCGTGATCCAAAGCCTCTTTCTCACTTAATCCCGTTTGGCCGACATCCAATTGAAATACACGCAGGATGCCTGTACCTAAAATACCCCGGTGCTCAAGCTCTCCTCCCGTCATAACGTCTCCTGCGATTCGTCCCATCTTATTCGCTGTCGAACCTAACGGGCGGTAAATCGGCTGTTCCGTAATAAGGGAGAAGCTTTCAGCGACGTCACCGACGGCATAAACATCAGGGAGATTCGTTTGCATTTTTGCATTTACAGCAATAGCTCCGGTTGATCCAGTTTCCACTCCTGCGTCTTTAGCTATCTGAGTGTTCGGACGTACACCGATGGCCAAACATACGATATCGGCCTCTATTTCTTTTCCTGACTGAGTTTTGACACTGTGCTCTGTAATTTCACTCGCTGCCTCATTCAGGAACAGCTCCACATTCTGAGCCTTCAGCTCTTTTTCCACGCGGGCCGCAATATCTTTATCGAGATGCGGCATCACTTGATCACTCATTTGCACGAGTGTGACGTCCAACCCTTTACGTTTAAGCTGCTCTGCCATCTCAAGGCCGATAAAACCAGCCCCGACAATGACAGCTTTCTTAGGCTGGCTGCTTTCCATGTAATCATGAATAGCCGCTGCATGTTGAATGGTCCGTACGTGGAAGACGTGATCAAGATCGACACCTGGAATCGGTGGTGTCAGTGGTTCAGCACCGGTGGCCAGCACGAGTTTATCGTAGCTTTCTTCTTTCCTGTCTCCGGTGTCCAGGTTTTCTACCGTCACCTTTTTATGTTCGTGATCAATATTCGTCACTTTATGACGGGTAAAGATATCTACATTGTACCGCTTTTTAAACCACGCAGCGTTCCGAGGAGTGAGAGTGTTTAGATCTTCAACTTCCCCGCCCAGGAAATACGGGATGCCGCAGATTGAATAGGAAATATCGTAATCTGCATTGTACAACGTGATCTCTGCCTCTTCATCATTCCTGCGGGCTTTTGCAGCCACCGAAGTTCCAGCAGCTACTGAACCGATTATGAGAATTTTCATTGTGTGAGCCTCCAGCCTTGATGTCTTAAAAGTGTATATACATTAACAGTTCTGTTCAGGTAAACCAGCCAGTACTAAACCGCCGTCCTGATGGTCCAGTGTAACCTCTTTGACCATATCCACAACACGTGCATCCATTGCTACTTGAATATCATTAATCGTTTCTACCTGATCGGATTCCTCCGGGGCATCCATAGACAATCCCATTTGCGGCCCGCAGCACCCTTGTCCAGCAAAATAAAAACGAATATTTTCTGCCTTCTGTTCATTCATAGCTTCCGTCAATACATTTTTCGCTTCTTCCGTAATGTTCATGTTCATTTCTCCTCCGTCTTATCTTTATAATTTTGTAAAATTCAATGGAGTTTCCGGCTTCTTCTCTTCCAAAGCGGAAGCCTCTATTTCAAACCATTCCGCAAATTCTTCATTCGTTGGGTATTGTCCTTCTTTCACAATATTTCCATCAACGAGTACCGCTGGCAAAGCTTCTGTTCCTGACTGATGCAGCAGATCATTTATGACCTTGTTTTCCGTAAATGCTCCGGGCTCATTAGCCAGATTGTACCGTTCCACTACAAATCCTTTCTTCTCAAGGGAATGAAGGACTGTAGCGAGGCGAGTTAAATCAGGGTCCACCCCGGGGCCGCACACTCCTGTCGGACAGCACATCGCCGGATCATAGATTTGTACTTTTTTCATAGTAAACGCTCCTTTCCTTAAGATGCAGCTCAATCACACGAAACAGCTGTCTCCTTCGATTGGATAGCTCGTAAAGTTTCATCTTCATCATCTAATTGATTAAGTATGGATAAGACGAGATCATGCGCACCGAACTCATCGTTCATGGAGAAAAATCTCCACTGCCCGCGTCTTTCCTCTCGAACCAGACCAGCCATTTTCAACTTGCGTAAATGCTGGCTGATGGCAGGCTGACTCATTTCAAACATATCGACAAACTGGCATACACAGTACGCTTTCTTCTGCACCAGTTTCATAATTAAAAGCCTTGTAGGATCGCTCATCGCTTTCATGCACTGTACAGTTGAAGCGGTATCCTGTTTTACTGTAACTGCCGTCATGGCTTCCCCTCCGTTTACAAGCGGTCTATCATTTATGAACCAGTTTCTTCTCCATCCATTATATAAGTCTTTGGTTATATAATTCAATGGTTATCCACAAAATTTACACTAGGATAATATAGGTACAAATAAAAAAGCGCCCCTGGATTAGAGCGCTCCCCACGTTAAACACCTTCCCTTCAGCCCTTCATTCATCGAAAAACTCCATATGACGTTTATCACTTCTATAGTAATCCATTCGATCCTGCAAAGAACCGGTATGAAATTCAAACTTATGCCCGTCCGGATCGGTAAAATAAATCGACCGTTTATCCGCATCCACTCTTGGACGTCCTGAAAGAATATGTACATTTAACTTTCTTAACCTTTCATAGACCTCCACGTAATCTTTTTCATCTATAGAAAAAGCTGTATGAGTATACGAGTGATGGATGTCGCTTCGCGGAATATCTTTTTCTTCATTCAAAGCAAGCCAGAGGCCGTTTACATCAAAGTAAGCCGTCGTTTTCCCTTTGACTAAAAGCTTCGCCTCAAATACCTGTTCGTAAAATTGGACAGACGTGTCTAAATCAGAAACGGAAAACAGCAGATGGTTCAAACCTTTCACAGACATAACCGCTCCCCTCCTCAGTCGTTCATCAAAATCAGCTTCACCACAACATTACACCAGGTCAAAAATATGAATAATCACTTTTGGTATAGCTCTCCCCAAAAGAATAATCAATCGTATCGGGAGAAACAGCAGCTCTGGAATATAAATCAGGAGTTCAATCATGAAATCTACAATATAGAAGCGGCCGTCATCCCTCTTCTTCCTTCTCAAGACTTCCTTTTTGCTTTTCCACCATTCGCTCATAGGGGTTCTCCTCCCTGATTGGTTTTGTGCCTATTAATACGCTTGGCCAGCGAAGAAAGTTTCAATTATAATTATTTTCACCATAATATTCCATTACCCTTGTCATACGTTGTACATCGTTATACAATGATAGATGCAAATAATGGTTAGGATGTGAAACTATGGACCGAGAAATCATGAAAGGCAGCATTGATATTCTTATGCTCACTTCTCTGTCTAAGCAGGATAGGTATGGCTATGAAATCGTAAAAAAATTAAAAGAGCAAAGTAACAATCTGTATAACATGAGTGAAGGAACACTCTATCCTGCTTTGAAGCGGTTGGAAAAGAAAGAATGGCTGACCTCCTATTGGACCGAGACGCCCAGCGGCCGAAGAAAATATTACAAAATCACAGAGGAAGGGCTTACCGTTCTGGACCAGAAACTGTCTCAATGGAAGAGCGTCAACGAAATGATTATGAAAACGTCGGAGGATATGTCATGAATCGGATGGAGAAGCACGTCAAAAAGATTCTGGATCACATGCAAAGTCCTCCTGAGGAACGCCAGGAGATTAAAGATGAGCTGATGGCCCACCTGGAAGAAGCGAAGCAGCAGCATATCAAACAAGGCGCATCAGAAAAGAAAGCTGAACTTTTGGCAATAAAAGAGTTCGGGAATCCCGGCCTCATCGGTAACGGACTTCAGGAATCGCTCTACCCTTACCAGCGCGCGCTGCTCTATATCATTGGTATCGCGGTGCTCGTGTTCGGAGCCCTTTTCTACATCAGTATGACGTTTGCCTTGGGAGAAGCCGAACCGATCTGGCTGCTTGTACAAATGAGCATTGGCAGTGCCATCACGTTATCAGCCATCAACATTGCCTTTATGGGGCGCCATTACTGGTCTTTAAATGTACTCGTGCTCATCGCTGCCATGTGGAACGGGTTCAACGGCATTCTCGCCGAACAAATACCCGGCAGACAAGCCATCTTTTTCTGGGGCTACCTGGTCCTTCTCATTCTTTTGTGCATCTTGTTTGTGATTAGAAATTCCTATTACTCCTCAGATCCCAACACCACGAAACAAACCCGTAATATGATAAAGGTCAGCTATGTCGTAAACATCATTTTCGGCGTCATGATTTGTGCAGCCGCTTTATTTTTTACCTACGGATTCATGATATTTGCAGGTTTCACTTGGATATTAATGGTTCCGTTATCCAGTAGTATCGCCTGGCTGATTTTCTTTAAATTCCAAATGAAACTTATCCACCGGCACCCGATGGGAGCCATTGCTGTCGGTTTCGGCTTCTTAGTCTTTGCTTCAGTTTCACCTTTTGCTATTTTGTCAGCTATTTAATGGGGGGCAATGGTATGAATATTTTTAGCGAATTCCTGAGCTGGCCGGTATTTACAATCCTTTTGGTGCTGCACGCCGCCCTGCTCTTTTTCAAGAAAAAAGAAGCAGTCCTCCATTTAGCAAGGGGCATGATCGCTCTTGGGGCAGCTGCTATGGTGATCGGTTTATTTTACTTCCTGCAGCTTGGAGTCTATGGTGTCCTGCTTCTACTCGTAGGCCTTGTTTTCTACATATTCACTAAAGACCACATGGAGAAAGGGTGATCACATGTCCCTGAAAATGAAAAACATTTTATTTCTCTCGATTGTAGTTGCCGCTTCCACCTTATTATATTGGACGGGGACGTTTGCTGAAGGGCCAAAAGGGCGTGAAGGACTCGACGGCTCTCCCGCTCTATCAAATGATGGAGAAGAAATAGCTTTTCCCCATTATGAAGACGGGGAAGCGACATTGTACACGGCTGCAGCTGACGGCGGAGAAGCTGAACAGCTTTTAGAAAGAGAGACGCGTCAATCCTTCGTGCGACCCGCTTATTCTCCAGACAACTCCAAGCTGCTTTATATCAAAGAGTGGCGTGTGGAAGGAAAGCCTTACAGTCAATTAATGATGTACGACTTTGATAAACAGCAGTCCCAGCCGTTGAAAGATCAAGATCACTATATTCGAGAAGCCATATTCAGTCCAGACGGGAAATCTATCTATCTTGTAAAAGCAGATGGGTACGTGGATCAACCGGATGGGGACGGCGTGATTCCAGATGGGTACGACGTATACCAAATGAATAGAAGCACATATGAAACGGAACAGCTGACAAACGAAGGTAATTATAATTTATCTTCGCTTTCCACCTCGAAGAAGGGCGATCACCTGGTATATTCTCTTTATAACGGAGAAGACCTCATCCAGCAGTTAAATGTGAACAACAAAAAAATAAAAACGATCATGCCGGAGCCCGGATATGAATCAGGTGCCGGAGAGGCTCCCATCATCAATTCTCCTTCCAACGCACCGGATGGAGAAACGATTGCCTTTTCTGATGTAGCTCATTCAAGAGATAATGGAACATTTCAGTATGAAGTCTTTACGATGACCACGGAGGGTGAGGATGTGGTCCAGGTCACCAACTTCCATGAACACGTGTCGGAACCTGTTTTCTACCCTGATGGGAATGACTTATTAGTGAGTGTCGACCGAAACTTTGCCGGAAGGGACCCCGATTATGAGTATTGGAAAGTCAGCGGGGACGGAAAGGAACGGAAGGAAATTATAGTGGAAATTCCTGAGTGAAGAGATGTGTGCGTCGCTTCACCCACTCTTCGTTTTCTCAGGCCAGACAAAATTACTAATGGCAATAAGGAAATCAATACCTAACACGATACTCCAAAGCTTCAACACTCCTTCTAAAGCCTCGGTTCGAGAAGGATCATTCACAAAATAGATGAGAAAAACGAGAAAGCCTGCACCGATGACGTAAGCCAGGACATGGCGGCCCCAGCCTTTAACGTAATGGACGGCATAGTCCATACCTGATCGCTTCTTCGGCTTCTCTCCCTGCCGCGTAATATAATATTGAAAATGAACGTCTGCCCACTCGATCATGCTTTTACCGAATGCGATCGAGACCCCGATATACACAGCGGCTATCGCATGTGCGGTCGTGGCAGTGGCTCCTCGAAACAAGTCTACACTCGTGGTGACTAACAAGATGAAATCGATCAACGGAGTCAAAGCTAGAAAAAAGAGCCCCAGTTTATTTCGTTTGAATATATACCTCGTAACTAAACCTAACCCAATGACGACCCAGAACCCGATTTCACTTGCAACGATCATCCATCCAATCACATTCACCCATGTTCACGTCCTTCTGCTCATTTTTAATGAATCTTATGATATTCTCACTATATAGGGTTACGCTGCGTCACCTGCAACTACTTTTTTCAGGAGGGATTCAACCTTGAGTTATTTCACCTCAGGCGAAGTATCACAGACGCTCGGTCTTTCTGTGCGCACACTACGCTATTATGATCAGATCGGGTTAGTCACCCCGGCCAAAAAAGAAGAAAACGGCCGAAGACTCTACTCCAGCCGGGAATTGGTTGTACTCGAAAAAATCTTGCTTTTAAAATCTTTATCCATGTCATTAGAAGATATTCAAAAAATCATCAACGAACTCACCATAGAAGAAATTCTAACCTTACATAAAGAAAAACTGGAAAATAAAATTCAAGACTTACAGTACTCCCTTCAACAGACGCATTCATTAAGCAACATCCTGAAGCTTGAAGGAGATTTAGATTGGAATCAGCTGCTGCCTCTCGTCAGGGAAAATAATAAGCGGGCAGGCACCAACAGGTGGGAGAACTACTTCAACGAAGACGAACAGAAAATCCTACAGGAAGACCTCCCCAAAATGGAGGACCCTTCTGCAAAGAAATGGATCAATATCATTAAACGATCCCAGTTTTGCATACAACGCGGGACGCGCCCGGATTCCGAAGAGGCGCATACGCTGGCGGAAGACTGCCTGTTACTGTCTGAGGATTTTTTTAAAGGGGATAAACAATTACAGCAGAGGTTCTGGGAGGCGAGAAAATCAGAAGAGACGTCCAAAGAGATGGGTTTGTACCCGATCCCTTCAGACGTTCTTGATTTTTTGGAGAAAGCAATTCTTTGTTACGAAAAAAACTAGTGTCCCCGCTCAACATACGTCCCTGCTAAAAAGTCATGGATGGCGCGACGATCCTTTAAGAAAGCTACCATACATGCACTGATAAGGGCCGTAAGTCCAAGACTCACGTATCCCAGCACGAACTTACCAATGAATTCCCGGACGAACATATCAAATACTGAGAGACGCTTGTGATTCAATTTAACAACTCTGACTTTTATGATTCGTTTACCGATAATATAACCTCCCCACAATACAGGAAGAATCGTCAAATATACGGTGTAAATTAAATTCCACCAAACGCCTTGAGTAAATTCGAACGAAAACCCATCGCTCACGAAAAATAAAATAATCGCTGCCGGGATACTTATGATAAAAAAGTCTAAGAAATAAGCGGCAGCACGTCTTTTAAAGCCTGCCCTGGACGGTTTGTATTCCATAGTGTTTCCCTCCTTACTACATATGACAGTCTCCTTCTGCTTATCGGTAATCCATCGGGTTATTAATAAAATTCACCAAGTCAATAACACCTGCCGTGATAAGTACAAGAGCTAAACCAATGAAGATAAGCCGAATAACTTTGTGACTTGTTTTTTCATATTTGAAATCTTTAATCCCTTGGATAGGGAAAGCTAGAATACATAACCCAAATAGAATAGTAAAAATGAATATAGTAAAACCCCCTGGAATTCGCTCTTCCCTTACATACGAATACTTACCAAATTATGTTTCATAAGAAACCTTAAAGAATGAATACATGTTAATAGAGTCTTAAGTCTTAGGAATTACCTACTAATCTATTGATATCCATTACGCAATGGGGTATCATTTTTATTAATTATCTAGATACTGAGATTTCATCCTTCTACTGGAAAGGGAGTTACCATTTGAATTCATTTACGACAGAAGACGTCCGTCACGATTTACTGTTTCAAGCCGTTAATGACAATCTAGCCATCATCCAATTCGGGAGAGATCGCAAAGTCTCTTATGTGAATAAAATCTTTGCGGAAACTATGAACTATACAGATCCAGCGCAGATGGAAGGACTTCATCATAAAGCGTTCTGTTTCCAGGAGTTTTCTGAAAGTCCGGAGTATGAGTCGTTTTGGAGTGCATTACTAAGAGGACGCAGCTTTCAGGATAAGATCAATAGAAAAGATGCTCTCGGTCAAGAGGTCTGGCTGGAAGCTACATACATGCCTGTGTACGAGCAGCATCGAGTCGCAGGTGTCCTTAAAGTGGCCACGAATATTACACATCGTCAGAAGAATATCACAGAAGTCGTATCCAACCTCCAACAAATGTCGGAGACGCTTAATACAAAAGCTGAAGAAGGCATGGCACATCATGAACACCTGACCAGGAAGGTAGAACAAATAGCTGCGATCTCCAATGAAAATACAGCAATCCTGGAAAGCTTGAAATCTAAAGCGGATGAAATCCAGCATGTCGTCAAAACGATACGTGCTATCTCTTCGCAAACGAACCTGCTTTCATTGAATGCAGCGATTGAAGCGGCAAGAGCCGGTGAGCATGGGCGTGGATTCGAGGTGGTCGCCAAAGAAGTAAGGAAACTGTCTAATCAAGTGGAAGCCTCAATTCAGGAAGTCAATCACAGCATTGAAAATATCACCTCTGAAATCACTAAAATCTCTACTGGTACTGTGAATATACAAAAAGACGTCAAAGACGGAGTGCAGAAGATCCAAACAGCTTCCAGCGGCTATCATGATGTACTGACTTCGGCGGAAGCTTTGAAAAAAGAAGCCGATACGTTATCGGAAATTATTTAAACTACAAAAAGAGGTGCGCCATGATGGGGCATCTTTTTTGTTTTGCTGAGTAATAGAACTCTGGCTTTTCCATCCTTTGCCGCTCCTCTACTCTGCTTTCTCGATCAGTGAACGCAGTTCCCTTTCCATATCAATGAATCAAGTTGATAAGTCCTTTTTGAAATTTTTTATATCCGCACATTTCCGCCTTGACGATTCACCCTTTTCGTTATATGGTTATATACATAACTATATAACCATATAACGAAAAGGAAGGCGGTGAATTCCTGTTGAATCCATTTGATGACAAAAAACCAATTTTCCTGCAAATCAAGGACCGCATCGAAGACCAGATCGTCAACGACCAGCTTAAAGAGCAGGATCAAGTCCCCTCCACGACCCAGATGGTTAATTTTTATAAAATCAACCACGTCACGGTAGCGAAGGGGATGAATCTTCTCGTAGATGACGGAATCATTTATAAGAAAAGAGGGGTTGGCATGTTTGTAGCGGACGGAGCGAAGGAGAAGCTTGTTCAGCAGCGGAAAGACGCGTTTGTAGACGAATATGTATGGCCGATGATGCAGGAAGCCGACAAATTAGGGATTACAGAAAAAGAGCTGGCTGCCTTTATGAAAAATATTAAAGGACGTGAGGAGACATGATGTTGGATATCGAATTAAATAATGTAACTGTGAATTTCAAAGGCACTTCCGCTCTTGAGGACGTAACCTGCTCCCTTGAAGCTGGGAAGATATATGGACTGATCGGTCGAAACGGCGCCGGAAAAACGACTCTCCTTTCCTTGTTAGCTTCCTACCGAGAACCGACTTCAGGAGATGTGAAAATTGGCGGTGAGGTACCTTTTGAAAATAGAAAAATCATGTCTCAGGTGAATTTCATTTATGATGTGGACTACAGTGATGAAACGGAAAATGTCAAAGGAATATTTGAAGCCGCCGATCGTTATCGTGCGGATTTTGACATGAAGTACGCAATGGAGCTGGCTAAACGCTTCCACCTTCCCATGGATAAAGCGATCAAAAAGTTTTCAAGCGGTATGAGGTCATCTCTCAATGTGACCATCGGACTCGCTTCCCGCTCTCCGATTACGATTTTTGATGAAGCGTACTTAGGAATGGACGCTCCTACGCGGGAAATATTTTATCAAGAAGTGATGAAGGAACAGGAGAGACATCCACGGACGATGATTTTATCGACTCACCTCGTGTCAGAAATGGAGTATTTATTTGAAGAAGTCGTCATGATTCATAAAGGCCGACTGCTGCTGCATGAACCTTACGGTGATTTGATTGAGCAGGGTGCTTCGGTCACAGGTGGTGCTGAAGAGGTTGACCGATTTACAGACGGGATGACCAAACTGAGCAGCCAACAGCTTGGCGCAACGAAATCTGTCATGGTCTACGGAGACATTACTTTAGAAAAACAGCACGAAGCCAGGGAAAAAGGATTGGACATTGGCTCCGTGTCTCTTCAAGATTTATTCATTCATTTAACAAGTGAGGAGGAATAGCATGTCCACTACAACCAACGCTCGAAAAGTAACACTGGATACGTACTGGTTTCTCATGAAAACTTCACTCTGGTTCACTTTTACCGTGCTATTAATTTATGTAGCCCTGCACATCTTCTTAGCGCATGTTGACGTCCTTCAGCAGAACTTCCTGAGTTTTGCTGTCGAGCCAGCTAAAATATATATGCTCGTTATGGGAATCCTTTCTGTTTTCGCATTTTTGACCTTTTTTATGCGGCAGGGAGTCACTCGAAAAGATTACTTCACGGGAACAGCCTTATCTGCCTTCTTCGTTTCCATCACATTAATGATCGTGTTCAGTGTCCTTTCCTTTATACACCAACTGTTCGCAGAGGTAGAGCCGACTTCGTTCATTGGTGACGATGCTTCATGGTTTGCCCTCGCGACTGCTTTCACTCTCAATGTATTCCTATACTATATCGTCGGCTGGCTGATTGGAGCCGGATTCTACAGATATGGCTGGATTGGAGGCTGTCTTTATATTCTCATAGCGCTTTTACTGGTGATAACAATAGATAACCTTTGGGAATTCGAGCTGGACGGTTTATTGAAGACACTCACAAATGTATCTATGGAAGAATTTCCGACTTATCTCTCGGTCATCGGTTCTCTCCTTCTTTGCGGTATTTCTCTATGGATGATCCGTGCATCTACAAAAAGAATTGAAATTAAAGTGAAGTAAACAGAAGTACAACTTAGCGGATCTCCGCCGCTAGTAAATATGTTATATTTTAACTAGTAAATCCAATGACGAAGGGGATTATCCTTATGTCAATCGTCGATAAACTAAAGCTCTATCAATACAAAAACCTGGCAGTGATGAACCAGCCCGCCGACTATCACCTTTTTACTGAACAGTCCACTGACCTCAAAAGCAACCATGATGCGATTTTTATTTTCGTAGAGAACATAGAGGAAATGGCAGCCCATACAGAACGCATCATCAATGAACAATCCCTTGCCAATAAAGGCTATCTGTTTCTGGCTTATCCGAAAAAAGGCAATAAACGGTACGACACCTTCATACACCGGGACGAGATTTTTCCCGCGTTGAACATCCGTAAAGACTACTACCTGGGGGATAGCGACATCAAGTTTTCCCGTCTCGTCAGTATGGACGACGTGTTCACCGTCATCGGGTTCAAACGTGAAAAAAAGAGAGCGCATAAAACCAGCGCTCCCAGCCAAAAAGCAGCGGATTATGAGAAACATGTACCAGACGTCAAACGTTGGCTGGCTGATCATCCACAGGAACTCGACTTTTACAACGAGCTGACCCCAGGCTACCAAAAGGAATGGGCTCGCCATATTTACTCGGCAAAGCAGGAAAAGACCCGGGTGAAGCGATTCCACCAGATGGTTGAGGTTTTATCGCAAGGATATAAAACGCTTGATTTATATCGGCAACATAAAAAATAGCCCTCTCATGGGCTATTTTTCTCGTTCTATCAACTTCCCGGTACATGATTTTCGCGAAAAAATAAAATATCATAAAACACAGGAAAAGCTAGTAAAGATAACCTCATTTTTGGATCAACGTCTTCTTTAATAGTGACTTCATATGTATCGCCTGCAGATGATAAGTCTTTAACATTGCTCGGTAACCTTTTTTTACTTACCTTCATAATAGGATCCCTATGCTCATTTATTAACTCTATCTCATATCCCTGCAAATCGCCTTTAAGGGCGCCAGCTTTTTTTCCTTGCTCATCCATGATGTGAACTTGAGGCTGATCTAATTGAAAGGTTTTTTTAAACGTATGTAGACTGTGCCTGTCTGAATCGAAGGTTTGAAAATCTGATTTAATCCCTTCTCCCTTTTCTATGTAGAGGATAACATCCCCTGTTTCCTCAACTACACTATAGAAATGACTATGCAACGTGTGGAAGCCAAGAAGGTTGAAAACTTTTGAGAGCAGTGTTTTCTTTTTATAACGATTTCCTTCGCATTTTCCTAATGATGTTCCTCCCTGGTCATAATAAACGTATTGATTTCCAAATCCGACGTGCTGGCATAAGTAAAAATGATGCATGGAAACTAAACCCTGCATGGCTTAACTCCCCCTTCGTAATAAGTGATTTATTGATTAGAAGAAGGCTCGTAATTTTTGTATCTTACATAATAAATGACACAGTTCAATAGACTGGACAACGCCACCACCAACCATAACCATTGGAGGGTCTGATCCTGGCTGAAGGCTATGAAACAATTAATCGTTAGAAAAATCGCTGCAGCGATGGAAATGATCAACCTCGTTTTAACCGACATATGCTCCTCCCTTCAGGCTTCAAATGATTACCTGCATCGTAACATAACATCAACGACACCAACAAAATTTTCCTTTTTGATAGGCTATGTTAGTGGTTATTGATATTGATCAGTGAGTTATTCAACAATAGGGCAGGATAATGGAAGACTTGATTTCGAGATAATCTGAATTCGTTGCCAGGTTGACAGTCAGGGGTTGTTAGGAAGCTACTCGCTTTCCTATGGGGGAACTGGCGAGCTTCCCTCTTATAAGTGCAGCCGTAAATTATTTCATAAACCTCGTGGTGTGCAATCCAGTTCCAGGTCATATATTAGCCGAATTGTCGTTCTCCTTGTTTCATTTATCTCCTGAAATGGAAGTTTCCGTTCTCCTAATTATCGTTAAGAGCTCCGGGAAATCGCGAGACTCCTGTGGGAAGAGAGTGCTTGGTGAGATCCCGCAGGACGGGACGTCCGAGGAAGCTCACCGCGCTCCCACGGAAAGGGAGTGATTTCCCGGAGCTCTAACACTATTTAAACAATACGGAAACAGCTTGAACATCTGAAATCGAGTACTTAAGATAAAGAAAAATCAACATTGAATGCAACAGGATGTACAAGCAAAAAAACGCCTGAGCTTCCAGGCGTTTTTCACTTATTGCTTTTAAAGCGGGACGTCTTGTCCCAGCTGATGACTTGTTTGTTTTTCTTTGCTTTCAAGTAAAAAATCAAGCTTCTGACAAACAAATAGGAGAATAACTGGGCGTACGTGAAATACATGATGAAACTGACAAAAATGTTTTTGCTGTTAAACGAACGTTCCGCAGCCTGCGCGCTCATGAGCTGTGTCGTGTACACGAGATAAGACACGTACCATACAAATAATAAAGGCAATGTGTAGGATATAAACAGAACATCGAACAAGCCTAGTACAAACCAGGCATAGGACAGGACGAGAAAGAACCAAAAGATGACATAAACCATCAGCTGGTGGATGGAGTGAACCATCATTTTCCCCTTAAAATAGCCAGGCACAGTCAGTGTCTGCTCCACGATATAGAGGTTCCCCTGCAGCCACCTTGTGCGCTGGCGGATGTACACATTCATCGTTTCAGGCTCCTGTTCCCACGTAACAGAATGGGGAACGATCGGTAGAAAAAGTCCTTGCCGGGTAATCCTCAACGTCAGTTCAGCGTCCTCTGCAATAGCATAAGGATCGTATCCCCCTAATTCTTCAATCACACTGCGTTTGACAAGCATGTTGGTACCCGTCAAAGAGCCCGTTTTGAACAACTGCCAGCGTCCGGCCTGCATGAGCAGCTGGAACACTTGGAACTCGATGGAAATCATCCGGGTCAACAGGTTCTTACTTTCATTGACGGTACGTACGTAACCGACCGCTCCAGCCGCATCTTTATAATTCACTGCCGCCTCAACAAGCTGCACCAGTGCCCTCGGTTCTGGCTGATTATCCGCATCATAGACGCAGAAGTACTCACCGTCGGATATCTCAAGCCCGTAATTAAGTACGCGCGATTTACCTTTCGGCTCTCCAGGCGGGACTAATATGTGATGAACTTCCCGGTACGTGCTGTCGTACTGGTCTGCAATCACTGCCGTTTCATCCTTGGAATTATCATTCAGGACATAAATGTTAAGTTGACCAGGGTATTGAATACTGACCATTGCGTCCAGAGTGTCTTTGATAACTACTCCTTCATTATGTGCAGGGATAAGAATATCCACGCTCGGATAGTGATCGAGCTTTTGGAACCTCGTTTTTTTCGTACGGTAATATAGACCCGCAATGGTCAAAATCGAATAGTAGAGTAATAGCAGTAAAAACAATACGGTCGTTGTCAAAAGTAAAGTACGGATCGACAACAGCTCAAAATATATACCTGCGGCAACGGCAGCGGCTGCAACAATCAAGCTGCTTATAACCTTGCTCATTGAGATGTCTCTCCTTGAACCGCTTTCGCTTCTGTATAGCCGATCTCCTCTATGTCCCAGCTGATACGATCAAGCGCTCCCTCCGTAAATATGTAACTCAGCTTCTGCAGGATCCGCTGATTCACTACGTTCAGTCCTGCCGAGTTGGTAGACTGCAGTAAGAACACTACCGTAGCTTCATCATGTTTTCCTACGATATCAAAATGCTTCCTTAAACTGTGATAGATGATATTCGCCACCTTCACGAAGCTTGTATCCTTCACATAACCAGGAAGATCCTCCAGACCTACATATATTAGAAAACCCTTCTCCCGCTTCCGCACCATGGAGATATGAATCATTTCTTTTTGTTTAATAAATTCACGATTCGATAACACCTGTGTATTTGCCACATACTCCTCGAGCTCCAGAATACGGTCTCCCAGCTTTTTGTTCATAGCCGAAAGCGTCGTGATGGACGTAACAAAGGTATACATGGCCCAGAGATGAATAAGCAGCAGTCCATGAATGCCTATGCCGCTCCACTGATCGGCTGTAGACCAGCCTTGCACAAAGGCCATGTAGAGAAAAGCCAGCGAAGAAACTATCGTAAAGATCGTCAACAGCAGATACGAAACCTTATCTTTTAATAAAAGGAAAAGGATGGAAGGTACAAGCAGTATGAAGAACGTCCCTTCAGGAAGTAACCCCCGCGTCCAATAAAATAATATGAAAAAGCTGATGACCCACAATAAAAAACCGATACTCATTCTTTGTCGAATCATGCAATCCCCCTTTTCTTACCGTTCATTATAATATAGTTATCGGAGGAACGGTTCTGTTTTTAAATGGAAAATCAGCCAGTGAGCACATCCAAAGTGAAAAGACCCGTTTATAAAAAGCAGGTCTGCACATACACGTTTTAAGTATTCTATCCGTTTTAGTTGTTATCTTTATGGCTTTCCACCAGTTATGTAATGAACAAAGTATCCAGCAAACATTAGAATAAAGAAACTAAACAGCATAATTGTATTAGATATAATCAGCCAATAGTTCTTAATCAAGACGGCAAATACAATTCCAGCAGGAGCTATAATAAAGGTTAACATCCACAATGGACTAGCGACTTGGAAGGCTATATTAGGAATCCAAACTCCCAGGCAGACCATCAGGCAAATTATGGCTAGAACTTTTAAGCGTTTCTCGTTATTCATTAGCATTCTCCTCTAAAAAATTTCTAATAGCCTTTTATCTAATTTAATCGCTATCCAGCTCCTCCCACTCTTTACGTAAAACTCCCATTTTTACTGCGTCGAAGTACTGGTCGTTCACTCTTCTCGCCTGCCTTATCCTCGCTTCCTCTTTCATCCCTAACTTTCCAGCAGCCTTTATCATTCTAGTATTCCCCGACCAGGTAGACATTCCCAGCCGATGTAATTCAGTATTTTGGAAAAGATGGTCGATCCAAAGCTTATATGCTTCACTGCCGTATCCACGATCCCAATAACCTTTATCATAAATAACAATACCTGTTTCCAACCAATCCGTGTTTTCATCCACCCAATAAGCTCCAACATAACCAATTGCTTTGTCATCGGCTTTTATAACTAAAAAAGCAGGCAGACCAGGATAGATTTGCTGCGCCCAACCTTCTATGTATTTCTCTTTAGATACTTTTTCTTCTATTATATAAGGACCATTCCATTTCTTAGCTTCCTGCTCCTTATCCTCATACTTCCAGAAGTATAATTCATCAATATCTATATACTCCGCTTCCTTCAACACTACTTTGGTTCCTTTAATTTCTAACATCGGCATTCTCCCTTCAGCTCACCCTGTTTACGATTTACAACTATTTTAGTTTCATATGATAGATAAAAAAGCAGAGGACCCGTTAGACCTCTGCTTTTTTCAAAGAATATTCACACGCTGCCTAGCAAAACGGAAACAAATCAATCTCCCGAAGCTGATTGTTCAAGAAATGGGAGATTAGATGAGTAACAACAACGAAATGTAAAAGAGGCAAAAACCTCAATAAAAAGACCAATCTTTTATTGCCCTATTTCACCACACGAAAAAGAATACTCGTTCTTTCCCCAACCTCTCTTACACTCAACTTCTCCAATTCAATCTGCTCTTCACCTATATGCTCAAACATTTTAATACCTCCACACAAAAGAACCGGCATGATATCGATCTGCAGTTCATCTACAAGTTCTGCTTTTAAACACTGTTGGGCTGTGATTGCACCGCCAATGACCGTAACAACTTTATTTCCAGCAGCTTCTTTTGCCTGAGCAATTGCATGTTCGATTCCCTGAGTGACAAATGTAAATGTTAACTCCTCATTCTCTTTCGGGTGTTTTTGTGGTTCTTTTTTGCAAAGCACAAAGATAGGCGCCTGGTATTCATAATTATCTGCGTACAAATCCGGATCAGTCGTCATCTCATAGGTGTTCCTCCCCATGACAACTGCGCCTGTATTTCGTATGGATTCTTTCAGCACCTCACTATGGCGCAGTTCATCCAGATCCTGATACAGCCGTCCTACACTTCCTTTACTGTCGTTGATATAACCGTCTAAAGAGATCGTCATTCCTAAAACGACTTTAGCCACAAAACCCCTCCTCCTCAGATTTTTCAATTCTTTAAATACTTCTATTTAATAACTTAAGAACCCTTTATATTTATATTATTTATCCTTCTCCACGTAAAGGCTGGAACGAAAGACCGTTTATTTTTCCAGTTGACTAGACACTAAAAGGTGTCATATAATTACGATACCAAATGGTGTCGCATCTAATGGAAAGGAGGATAAAGTTGAAAAATACTGCTCAAGAGCGTGACGTTTTTGTAGCGATTGCAGATCCAACAAGACGGAAATTAATCCGGCTGCTGGCAGATTCAGATGAGCTGCCTCTTTATGAAATCACCACTCATTTTGAGATGGGGCGCACTGCGGTTTCCAAGCATTTAACGATCCTAAAAGAAGCTGATTTAGTAACAAACCATAAAAAAGGCAGAGAAACCAGGTATCAGCTCAATCCGGCTCCCTTAAAAGAAGTTAAAGAGTGGTTATCATTTTATGAAGATTTCTGGAATGATAGAGCAGCATTACTAAAAGATATATTGGAGGAATAGACGATGGCAGATTTATCATTAGATTTTCAATTTAAGAGTTCCATCCATAAAGTATGGGAAGCCTTAACTGATTCGGATATCCTTGCTCAATGGGTCATGGAAAATAATTTCAAACCAATCGTAGGATACAAATGTCAATTTCATAATGAGGCAATAGATTTAGTTGTAGACAGTGAAGTATTGGTAGTGGACAAGCCTCATAAACTATCTTACACATGGGTAGGCGGACCGATAGACACGATCGTAACCTGGACGTTAAAACAAGAGGGAGAAACGACTTACCTCCATCTTGACCACTCCGGATTTGAACAAAAAGGCCAAGCGTTTAATGGAGCCAAGTATGGCTGGGCAAGTATGGTTGATGAATTAAAAAAAGTGTTGGATGAAGCTTAAGGATACATCTCTTCAAATCACTTAAGTTTCAATTCTATTTTTAAAGGAGGGAATGCGGTGAGCTTTTTAAAAGATTCGATATCTATTTTCAAAAAAAGTGAACTCTCGTATGTAGAAAGGTACAAAGAATCTGATGGTGTTTACTCATTCGTTTTTGAGAAACAAAACGACTTAACCTGGAATGCAGGACAGCACGGTATATTCACGATCCATCACAAGAAGATAAAAAACGCTGCACGACCATTCAGTGTAGCCTCATCTCCAACAGAAGGTGTGGTTAGAATTACGACAAAAATGGGTGATCAGCCGAGTGATTTTAAAAAAGCGCTGCTGGAATTAGAAAAAGGTATGAGCATTAAAATGAGTGGTCCTGTAGGATCTTTTTATTTAAAAGAGAAAAGACCGACGCTCTTCATTGCTGGAGGTATCGGCATTACGCCTTTTCGAGCAATGATAAAACAATTAGAAGCGGAAGGAGTTGAAAACGGCCACCAAGTCAGACTACTCTACTTGGACAGCGGTCAATCATTTATATATAAAGACGAATTAGATGAAATCGCCAATAATACCTCAATTGATATTGCCTTCCTTGAAACACGGGATGATTTATACCAGGAGATAGACAGTTTTATTTCCTCCTATAACAATAACGCTGCTTACTTTATTGCAGGCTCTAAGTCGATGGTAAGTTCCATTACTAATCACCTGAAAAGTAATACTATCCAAAAGCAGAATATCAAAAAGGATGCGTTTATGGGATATTAATGAAATGTTTCGATCCTCAACAAAGAATAGAAGCCAAAGTGGCTTCTATTCTTTGTATTTAAGATATAACACCATATGGTCTACATCAATATAGTGATCGTCAATCTTTAATGCGTTTGTATCCGTACCGAAATGTTCGAAGCCTGCGGAGCTGTAAAGGGTTTTGGCAGCCTTATTAATTGAAGCAACTGTTAAGTAAAGTTGTTCCGATTGGTATACCTTTCTAACATGTTGCAGCGCTTCCTCAAGAAGAGCTTTTCCAATACCATTCTCACGGAATCCCTTCGTAACATACATGGAAACAATATTGGATCTGTGGCGCAATTTCAATTTGTTTTCACGAACAACCGTAACGATACCTACTAGCTTTGAATGGTCAAAAGCACCAAAAGTAATGGAAGAAACAGCAGCTTCTAATCTCCCCTCGTATAATTCCAATGGTTGTTTTCTTTCTTCCTCATAACTTGCCGCCCAAGCTCTGCGCGATAGGTTTCCAAATAAACTGATCAAAATAATTTACGTTAAGTTCTTTATTTAAAGATTTTTTCTGGAACTTTAACAGGCTGCCCCATTCCGGGAGGTTATCTTTCCACTTATGTAAACCAATTTTTTATAAAAGCATCTTTCAAACGAGTATTCTTTATAGAACCAATTGCTCTTTTCATGCACATGTTTTGGAATGAGCCGAATCCCCCAGGCGATGCCAAAATAACAGATCACCCAAAAAAGAGTGTTGAGTGCTATTACCCATATGGTAAACGAAGACAATTTGAATTTCTCCAATCTTATAAAAAGGATAACAATAGGAAATTAAAGTTGTTCATAATAAATGTATTTTCGAGGTGGAATACAAGACACTTCCCTTCCCTCCATTACCATTCATTCAAACTATTCCATGGACCCAGCTTTTTCCTAAGCTATGTGCCCCTTTTCTTTTTTGATGAACTTGACCATAATATACTTGGTGGTGATGTTATCTATATAGGTGAGGAAAGGTGGGTTCTAGTTGACCTTAATGACGTTAGAAAATGTTATGAAACAAGAAAACAATCGTACAATTCTAAAGGATATTCATTTAATTATAAAAGAAAAATCTCAAATTGGAATAAAGATGACAAATAAAGAAAGCATCGTCTTTTTTAAGCTGCTCACCGGGGAACTAACTCCTACCAGCGGTATTATCGAAAAAGAGACAAGCCGGATTTTAACGGAATTTACTGAAGACGGTTTGTATGAAGACTTAACGGTCTCCAGCTATTTACATGCTTTTAAGAAAATTGCAGATTTCGAAAAACCTTTAGAGGAATTTATCGGCATTTTTTCCTTGTCCGATGTGTGGAATACTAAAATCAGCAGATTGTCCTTTGACCAGAAAAAAAGGGTCAGCTTATTCCGGATGTCCTTATTTTCCCCAGAATTACTATTAATTCAAAGTCCTTTAAGCCACTCCACTATTGAGGGAACCGAATTATACATAAAAGCTATAGAATACCTTCAATCCAATGATGTGGCTGTTTTATTCACTTCTCACTTCTTAGAGGAATTATTGTTATTGAGTCATGATATTTACCGGTACAATCAATTTACCGGTTTGGAAAAAACGGATCTTGCTCAGGAAAATACTGCCATGCCAGCTGATAAAACTGAAACAGGAATGATGCCGAATCATGTCTACAAGGTTTCCAGTAAGTCCGCAGATAAGACCATTTTCTTTAGTCCAGATGAAATTGATTTTATAGAAAGTATTAACAGTGTGAGTACTCTTCGAATAGGCGAGGAATATTTCCCAACTGATTTAACGATGAATGAATTGGAAGATAAGTTAACCAATTTTGGTTTTTTCAGATGCCACAGATCCTATTTAGTAAATTTACAGAGGGTGTCAGAATTAGTGAGCTATTCTAAAAACAGCTATACTTTAATTCTAAAAGGAAATTCCAATGTGAAATTGCCCATTTCACGAAATCGTTTAGAAGCTATGAAAGCATTAATCGAATTTTAAGGTACTGTTGAGGTTGAAATACCATGATTTCAACCTCTTTTTAGTACATTTGGGCTTTTGACTAGTACTTTTCAGCAGTTATTTACGACATTTCCCTTGCTTCTCTATAAAGTTGATATTAGGTGGACAGCGTAAGCGTCGGCAGTTGTCCATCATAATGATTCATGAAGGAGAGAAGATCATGGGAAAAAAATTAATCCAGGTTGAACATGTATCAAAAAAGTTCAAAGACGAATCTGCTTTAAAGGATATAAGTTTTTCTGTACATGAAGGTGAAATCTTTGGATTCCTCGGTCCTTCCGGCTCAGGTAAAACAACTACGATTAAAATTCTGACAGGACAGCTGGCACAAACTTCCGGACAAGCCTTTGTTTTAGGTAAGCCTGTTGAACAAATTGATGAAAGTATTTATGAACAATTGGGAATCGTCACGGATAACAGCGGATTATATGAAAAATTAACCGTCTATCATAATTTGAGCATATTCGCTAAGTTGTTACATGTTGAAAAAGAACGGATTGACAACCTCCTGGAAAAAGTCGGTCTGTTTGAACACAAAAATAAAAAGGCCGGGAATTTATCTAAGGGAATGAAGCAGCGGTTGATTCTTTCAAGAGCGATCTTACATCAGCCGAAGGTGCTTTTCTTAGATGAACCTACGAGCGGGCTCGACCCCGTTACAAGTGAAGCCATCCACTCCTTGCTCGAGGAGTTGAAGGAAATGGGGACAGCCATATTTCTGACCACTCACAATATGGAAGAAGCAGCTAAGCTGTGTGACCACGTGGCCCTATTAAATGATGGTCTTATCGTGGAACATGATACACCGAAGGCTCTGACGCTTAAATACAATCAAGACAAACGTTACCAAATCCTACTAAAGAACGAAAAAGAACTTTTACTTCCGCATACGACTGAATCAATAGAACAGATTAACGATTGGCTGAGGAACGACGAGCTTATGACTATTCATTCATGTGAACCTAACTTAGAGAAGGTATTCTTGGAAGTTACAGGGAGGGAATTAATTTGAAACTTTCGCTTAGAAAAATACATGCTGTTCTTCAATTGAAAATAAAACTGATGCTGAGCAATATGAGCATCCTTTTCACACCAATATTTGCGATAGGATTTGTGATTATTATGGGAAATTTAATGCCGGATGTAGATGTCGGGGACGCAGGAGTGCCGTTTTCCACAAGTGGTTTCTTACTAAGTTTCGGACTGATTTTCAATATCGCTATAGGGGGTATATCCATGAGCAGTTCCCCTATTGCTGAGGAAAAAGAGAAGCATACCCTTCGAGTGTTAATGACATCGTCAGTTAAAGGGGGAGAATATTTTATAGGCAGTATGCTCCCACTATTAGTCATCTTAGTAACGACCAATATTCTTTTAATTCCTGCAAGCGGCGTGTCTTTTGGGGAGATACCGGTACTTACATTTCTTATTATTACGACTCTGTCCAGCTTAATCAGCATTTTAATTGGATATATCATTGGAGTTTACGCGAAAAACCAGGCACAGGCCACACTGGTCAGTACACCAATCTTAATTGTCTTAACCTCCACGCCTGTTCTAAAGATGTTCAATGACGATTTAGCTGAAATATTAAACTATACGTATGGAGGGGTGTTAGCCAACTTAGCCGAAACCCTGTCAGCCAGCAGCGAATATCAGTGGAATATTACGGATACGAGCGTTCTCTTTGCCTGGCTTTTAGTCACTTTAGGTTTATTCATCTATGTTTATAAGAAAAATGGTCTGGATCATTAGTAATCAGTTTTAAAAAAACACTGTAATAAAAGAAAAGCATGATATGGAAGACATCACTAACGTATATTTGGAGGTGACAATCAATGTTTGGAAAAAAGGACAAAAGATTTGAGGAAAAATCCGTTCAACATTATCAGTACGGATTGATCATGGTGTTAGTGGATCATACCACCGGAGTGAACTATATGCATACTTGGGCTCCTCAAGGGGTTTCACTCACACCATTACTGGATGAGAACGGTGAAGTAGTTATAGAGAAAAACTCCTAAAAAATGTCTGGAGAATGAATCATTTAAAAAATCGCTTCTTTTAAAGGAAGCGATTTTTTGCAGGAGTGTGAGCGCGTTCTTAAGTATTCCGCAAAATCTTCTCCATCGCTTTTCCTTTTGCTAATTCATCAATCAGCTTATCCAAATAGCGGATTTCCTGCATCGTTGGTTCTTCAATGTCTTCCACCCGCACACCGCAAATCACACCTTTAACCAAAGTGCGTGAAGGATTTAGTTGGGGAGCTTCCGCAAAAAAAGTCTCAAAGTCTGTCTTCTTTTCCAGCTGTGCTTCTAATTCGTCCTGGTTGTACCCTGTCAGCCACCGGATAATCTCATCGACTTCTGTTTTCGTACGTCCTTTTTTCTCTGCCTTCGTAACATAATGGGGGTAAACACTTGCGAAACTCATTGTATAAATCCTATGTTTAGTCATAATACTTCCTCCCTTCCCTATATTTTTGGATACTTGTTCTACAATTATATCATTCAATAAAATTTATTCAGATTTTTCCTGCATAGCTTTTTTTAAAAATATTTGAAGTGAGTAACCGTTCACTACGCCCCCCCTCTTTTTATAGAAATTGAATATTTGGTTATTCTCAATCAAAAACTAACCCACAGTCTGTAGAAAAAATACGCTTTAACTATCCAGCTTCAAAGCAGGAAACGAACCTTGCTATCATAGGAAACAGTCGTTTTTATAAACCCGCTTCAATATCATCCTCAAGCTTGATATCAAGGCTGCTGTCCTATGGTAAAATAAAAGCGAATAGGGAGGTCAACGAATGGATCATTCAAATACATTGTACGCAGTAGAAGCCGATCATTTAGTTAAAGCTTTTGGAAAAGAACGAGCTGTAGACGGCATCAGCTTAAAGGTGCCAAAAGGAATTGTCTATGGCTTCCTCGGACCTAATGGAGCCGGGAAGACGACGATGATCCGTATGCTGGCCACTCTGCTGAAACCGACAGAAGGTCAAGCGAAAGTCATGGGGTATGACCTGGCAAAAGAAGCGGATGAAGTAAGGCAGTCGATCAGTTTAACGGGTCAGTTTGCTTCGGTTGATGAAGAAATATCCGGCCGCGAGAATTTAATTTTCATTGGCAGATTAGTTGGTTTTTCGCGAAAAGAAGCAAAACAGCGTGCCGATGAATTATTAGCCGCTTTTAATTTACAAGATGCAGCGAAGCGCCAGGTGAAGAAATACTCCGGCGGAATGAGAAGAAGGATCGATATCGCCGCAAGTATAATCACTTCACCCGAACTGCTCTTTTTAGATGAACCTACCACCGGCCTCGATCCAAGAAGCCGGAATGAAGTGTGGACGGTTATTCGAGCATTAGTCAAAAACGGTACGACAGTCTTCCTTACGACACAATACTTAGAAGAAGCAGATCAACTTGCTGACCTTATTGGTGTCATAGACCGGGGAGTTCTAATTGCAGAAGGAACGAGTGCAGAATTGAAGTCATCAATTGGTGTTCGAAGTTTGATTATTGAATTCGAAGATGAACGGGATTTGAACAAGGCGGAGTCCATCTTTGAAGGGATGTTCACTCAGACGCCTGAAGTGGATCGTGGCCGCTTATCGATTTCCGTAACGATGAAAGACCAGTCAAAGGCTGCAAAAGCGATTGGAGAACTAGCCAACCACCAGATAGCAGTGAAAGACTTCTCTATGCAGCAGCCAAGTTTAGATGACGTGTTCTTAACCATTACCGGAAAGCCTGCTAAAGAGAAAGGCGGGGAATCAAATGGAGAATAATTCATTAGAAAAATCAATCAAATTACAAAAACGCCCGCCCAAAGCTTCACCTATGAGTGCCGCTCTTACCTTTGCCTGGCGGGCATTATTACGCATCCGCTATGTTCCCGAACAACTATTTGATGTAACGGTATTCCCGATTATCTTCCTGCTGATGTTTACGTACTTATTCGGTGGAGCGATTTCAGGCTCAACAGGAGAGTACTTAGACTTTGTCCTGCCGGGAATTTTAGTCATGACTGTCGCGATGATTACGATGTACACAGGGCTTGATTTAAATAAAGATATCGAGAAAGGTGTATTTGATCGTTTTCGTTCACTGCCAATTTGGCAGCCTGCTGTTTTAGTAGGGGCGCTGTTAGTGGACGTCGTGAGATATTCACTTGCCGCAACCATCATGATTACACTTGGTTACATTCTAGGGTTTCGTGCAGAAGCGGGGTTCTCAGGCATCGTCCTTGCCGTCCTCGTCATTCTATTCTTCTCTTTTAGTTTATCCTGGATCTGGACGATGCTTGGAATCATTGTACGTTCAGAAAAAGCTCTCATGGCCATAAGTATGATGCTGTTATTCCCTCTCACCTTTTTAAGCAGCGTATTTGTTGATCCATCCACTATGCCAAATTGGCTGCAGCACTTTGTAGACATTAACCCGATAACATTCGTGGTCGATGCGTCCAGAGGATTGATTCACGGGTATGATGTAACGAGCGAATTATTGATCATCACCTACATCTCCGTAGGTTTAATTGCTGTGTTCGGTACACTGACGATGTACTTTTTTAGAAATAAGAATTAAGTAGAGAGTCAGATATTGAGACATAATCTAACATATCTCCAAGTAACTTAAACAATGAGGGTGCCTGTCCCCCACTACACTAATGCCGGGGGCAGGCACCACACTGTAAACATCTGCAATGCTCTATCTGTATAACGGCCGCATTCCTGATATAGTATGTTTTCTCTTGGTTAGTTAATGAAGCAACTTTAATTCTCATTTAAATAATACTTTGCATTAGCAAAGAATATCGTTCCCAAAAGAAATAACACCGCTATCAGCCAACTGGCAATAGCTGAATACTCACTATTAAAAATAAATTCACTCGTTAAATTAACAAAAACGATAATGGCCATCACAACGTACATACCTATTAAATGCTTCAATTTATTTACCTCCTTGCTGCTTACTTATTCAATTTTTTCGCTTTCACTAGTGAGAGGACTATGGCTGAACCAAACAGAACGGCAGAGATCAATAAGGCATTTGAAGTACCTACAGGGGTTATAAAAAGATTTAAAAGTAAGACAAGCACGCCCACCATAAGTAATGCAGCAATCACTTAACATCCTCCCTTTCTTTAAAGCTTAAGAACAACTCCATTGAAAAATCATCTATTTAGACTCCAGATTCTTTATCAGCCTGATCCCCCAAAATAAAACAATCCAGGGAAGAATAAATTTGGTGGCCCATTCTACCAACCCAGTCAGAGCAACGACTATAGAAAAAGTATTGATTCCTAAATAAGGTAACGTTATGTAAAGGACCACAATGAATAAAAAAACTAGTATGATATCCCTCCACGGCCATTCACTCACAATTATCTTCATTTTCATCACCTCGCTGACACTAAGTTTTTTGAATACTTTCTGCTTAGATCATTCAAATTATTTCAAACCACCTCCTGAAACTCAATGCTTTTCCATAGATTAAAGGCTATATTAAAGTATAGTGGTGATATCACCTATATAAGAGGACTTCCAGTTTCATGGAAGTCCTCTTTGGTTATATTTGCTTATTTAACTAACGCACCCTTAAGATTTTCAAAGAAATCAGTCATTAATGAACCATGACTTTATAAAGTAATCGCCCCCATGTATGTAAAACTCGAAATTTGAGATTGTTTAGAATTTCTATTTCTAGTTTAAATATAACTAAAGGTGGTGGCGGCGTGGAATTATATGAGTTTGCTGTCGTTATAGTAGTATCAGCAGCAATTATTTTATCTCCTATAATATCATTTTTTTATCCATACTGGTTGGAGACTAAGGGAGAGTACTTATCAAAAAGAAAGGTGCTCAGTATAAGATTAGCGGGGTTCGGATTCTTAATTCTTGTAATCCTCATTTTGTATTTAATAAATTAATTTCAGCAAGCATTCGTGTTGATTATCGATTTTTATTTGAAGTATTAAAAACTCAGGTACGAACGCCAGAGGATTATTTCTTCTCTGTAGAGTGGAGAGAATCAGTAAGTTCTTATTGAACAATTGCCCCTGTTTAAGTAAGACTTGATTTTGAGAAAACATCCTTATAATAATTCTTTAAGTCGTTTACAAACTACATCTATTTCGCAATATGAAGTATCAATGGTAACATCCGAACTTTTCACTAATAATGGTAAAACATTTTTAAAGCTATCTATTACCTCATCCCTTTCATCTGCACTCTTCCCATAATTATGGGAAGTTCTGTTATTGATTCTATCCATCATAATCTCTAAATCAGCTTTAAGGAGAACGACACAATCAAACTGATTATAAAATTTCCCTTGATTGGAATAGCAGCCGGAGATAAATAAATGGGAATTTTTATACTTCTCCATTAATTGAGCTATTTTTTCTTCATCCCAAACTTTTTCTTCTGCTGCCCCATTTTTTTCTATCTTTAAGTATCCATAATCCGTATCGACTACGTTATATCCTTCCATTGCTAATTGTTCTAATGCACTTGATTTACCTACTCCAGATAATCCTGTAACAAATATTATTGACATCACCAGTCCTCCATTAGATAGATAGTTTTTAAGAAATTGTTACAAGACAGACTCGATTTCGAGATAGTAACCTCTACTTTAATATTTTACTGTAATTGCTAATGTTCCCCATTTCTTTTCTTGTTCTGGTGTATATATTTCATATGTTCCTTCAATCATTTCTTGCATAGTCCAACCTTCACTATCAAAATCGTGAAAAGGAATATCCTCATACATCTCTCTAAACGTATGGTAAAATTCAAGATTTGTTACTTGTACTTTTAATGTTTCATTTTGTTCAGGAACCTTTATAAATTCAATCGTATCTCCGACTTTTATCTTTCTTCTTTTCTCATCAAATAACCGTACTTCAATATTCTTCTTACCCCTTTTAATTGAATTGAAATACTCACCATATAACCCCATTTGATGTATCACTCTGATTTCACCTCTGCTACACATTCTTTTATTCGAACTTAATGCGTTAAAATGCTCCTTTAGAGTTCAATATTTCGGGAACCAACCACTATTCAAGATTAGCCCCAATATGCGAAAGACTTGAAATCAAGATAATATAAACTTTTGATATGCTATACCTATTTACAAAGAAAGTTGCTTTTTTCGCTTATAATTGTTCTCTCAATTCATTTGTCATTTGTTTCACTAATTCAGGTCTGCCATGAAATTGGGCAGGTGTATTTTGGAATAATACAACTTTCCATTCATCTTCTATTAACTCTAGAACCAACGTGTGATGAGTATTTACCTCTGGCTTTATATCAGATTCACCAGGTGGAATCATGCCGGCAATGGCTCTTAGAATGGCTCCCTTATCACCAAAAAACTTAATTTCTTTCACCTTGGTAACGTAAGGAGCAGTGGGGTGGTCTCTAAAGATCGGCTCTAAATGGGCAACAATTTCTTCTGGTCCCTTTGATATACTTCCATCAAACCCTATACTCTCACCGGATTCAGAAAATAGACTAGCCATTCCTTGTGCATTCCGCTCATTCCAAGAAGAGGTCAATTGTTTATATACCCCTTTAATTATTTCTTCATAATTTTCAATCATGGAAATCCTCCCTTTTAATTCAATACAATTATTATTTCATATAAGGAATCCAATCTAAACTTTTAATGAGGTTCTTTCTTTAAATAATGAAATTAAGAAGTAACAGATTCCTTATGCGTCTAAAAGTACTTATCTCAAAACTGAGTCTTCAACAATCTTACCCGTTTCTTTAAGACTCAGTTTTGATATATATACCCCCAAATTGAAAAAAGTGTTTATAACGTCAAGGTAGATAACCTGAATTCAAGTGCAATTCGAATAAAGAAAGAAACAGCCCTGCAACAAATCATTTCTCTCATGGCCCTTTCAGAACAGACTACCTATATAACGGTGTCTTCCCCACCACGTCAATGCTTAAGTAAAGCGGGGGTGAGACACCATCGCACTATAAACGGAAAACAAAAACGTCTGGTTCCACTGTATGATGGTACGAAAAGAAGGGCAATACCAGCAGATCTCCTTGGGCACTAAGTCATCCTTTAGTTCTCTAACGTCCCGGGGGAATTTTTTTCGATGAAGACAGGTTTGCTCGATATAGTTCTCATTTCATAAATGCTGAATAGGCTTAGAAGGGTAGTTTTTTATGAAAGGAGCATGATCCATGTATTACCGTGAAAATCCTGATCAGTTGGCCTGGGAAGCTGCGAAGTATGGTATGATGGCTGATTATTTCAAGTATACCGATCCTCAAAAGCATATGTATTACTACCAAAAACACTTCGAGTGTATGTATCGCTGGTTGAATCAGCGCAATAATGGCGGCAGCGGGATGATGGGCATGAATGAAGAAGCCAAGGTGCGCGTGCTTCATGCCTCACCTGATGCGCCGGCGGTTGACGTGTATGTCAATGGCCAGCAGATTTTGGAAGGACTAACTTATAAGCAGCAAAGTGAGTATTTAAATGTGGCTGCCGGTCAGTACCAGATTGATATTTACCCGGAGGGCGAGATGGGTCAGCCGGTGTTATCACAAATGGTAGAAGTAGAGCCTGGGAAAATGTATACCGTAGCAGCCGCAGGCACGCTTGATGATCTGCAGCTGCTTGCGGCCGTAGATAGTGACAGTGTGTCTTCAGGAAAAGCGAAGGTAAGATTCTGGCACCTGTCACCGAATGCGCCAGCAGTTGATATTGCAGTAAAAGGCGGCGATGTTCTATTCCGTAATGTTCCTTTCGGCAAAGCGACTCGTTACATCACCCTGTCCCCGACAACGGCGGACCTCGAAGTGCGTGTAGCGGGAACGAACCAGGTGGCACTTACGGTAGAAGATGCTACGCTGAATCCGAATCAAGGGTACACAGCTGTGGCTATTGGCCTCGTCGGTGAGGAACCCCCGCTTGAAGCCATGTTTCTTAAACCATAACTACGAAAAAACAGGCAGCCTCTCTGCCTGTTTTTTTACGTAGATTTAGATACTCATGACTCGGACCATTTATGAATACGATGTATGAAGAGGAACTTTTCACTAAGGAGGAAATTACATGCCCATAGAAAACAGCACTCATTACATTTATACCGTGCAGCCCGGGGACACGCTGTATTCCATCGCGAGACGTTTCGGCAGTGAAGTGTCCGATATCGAACAGGCAAATGCCCTTTATCCCCCCATTACGGATCCTGGCTTGATTTATCCTGGACAAATTCTCTTAGTTTCCAAACAAGGTCCGAATCAGACCTATCAAATCGTCAGTCCTGGTGAAACGCTCAATCAATATGCCCGGCGCTTTTCTTCCAGTGTCGATCTATTATTCGGCATCAACCCACAGCTTGGGGACCCGAACTATATTTATCCGAATCAAGTACTGCTCGTCCCAGCTTTTGTTTATGAGATTGAACAAGGAGACACGCTGAATAAAATCGCCCAGCGGTTCGGTATTTCGCTTGCCAGCCTGCTTGAAGCGAACCGGCAGCGTCCTGGCATCGGGCCGGACGTCATATACCCAGGCTCACGACTCATCCTCCCGCTCCCTTCTTCTTACAACATCGTTGTTTCCCGTCCGTTCCCGGGCACTCAAATACGAGAGGGGCAGAAACTTGCCGGATTTGCGCGAGCGTTCGAAGGAAGTATTTTATATCAAATTAAAGATGATGAAGGCAACACCGTGACAAATGAAGCACCTATTCAAGCCTCAGCAGGAGGACCCGCTTACGGTACCTTCTCTGAATCTATCGTATTTGACGAGGATCCCGCTTCTTCCGCGGGGGAGATTTGGGTATATACGAGAAGTGCGAACGACAACAGCGTCCAGGATCTCGTTCAAGTTCGTGTGTTATTTTAATAATAGGTTAATAACAGCCAAAAAAATGAACTTCCGGATTATATCGAAGTTCATTTTTTCTGCTTTCATATTGGCATTTTCCTTGATAACGGTGTTTGTTAAGTTTGTTAGGATTAAGCTGGCCAATCAAAAAGCCCAACTCCTCAGTAATTAACTAGAAATTGGGCTATAGCTGTTTTTTTAAAGCATTCGATTGTTTATTTTAAAAAAGAAAATCACCGCTCTACCTCATTCTATCTACTTCCATTATATCGCTGTTCATAAAGTATTAATAGACTACTCTTTCGCTAGTACTTGTCATATACTTTAATATACCAATCTGCACAGGGGGATCCCGTATGAATGAGAAAAAAGATGTCTTAGATCATGGCCCTTTCTTTCATGGCACGAAAGCAGAACTCGATATTGGAGATCTATTAGAACCGCAGCATTTATCAAATTACCAGGACAAAAAATCCAACTATATTTATTTCACGGCAACATTAGAGGCTGCGAAGTGGGGTGCTGAACTAGCAAAGTCCACATCTAAAGAAAGAATCTACGTTGTAGAACCATTAGGTGACTTTGAAAACGATCCAAATGTAACCGACAAAAAATTCCCCGGGAACCCGACCCGCTCTTACAGGTCTAAAATGCCACTGAAAATAACAGCGGAATTAAAGGCATGGGAAAGGCATTCCGATGAACAAATAAATCATATGCTTTCTCATTTGAAAAAGCTGCGCGATCAGGGGAAAGCTGTAATATATGATTAATTTCTAAATTACAAGGAAACTACCATTTAGTTATTCTCCCCAACCGGGCTTAGTGAACGAGTAAATAAAATAACATACACTAAGAATGCAAGTAATGGTATCATTTAAAATGGAGATGTACAAAAGGAGCATGGATGCAAATGGGAGATATCCTTTAATGGCCAAGTAATTGAATGGATGTATTGAGATCCTTTTATTAAAGGGTTTCTTAACCATTTTCATTTATCCCATTATAGGATCGCTGAGTTCATGTGCTATAAACACACCGGGCGAATATCTATATTAGGTATTTGCTTTTTAGTTTGGTGAGCTTACATCTCCCCTAGCAATTTGCTCGGCGTTTCCGTTAGGAGATGCTACTATGAAACCACTAACGAATAAGATAGCGATTATTACTGGTGCTAGTCGAGTACATGGTATCGGTACTGCCATATGTAAGAAGTTAGCCAGCGAAGGGGCAGACGTTTTTTTCACCTACTGGTCCAAGTATGATCGAACGATGGATTATTTTCATGATGGTGACATTGGCTGGCCGCAACACCTTATGGAGGAAATCCGCAGTTTAGGTGTTCGATGTGAATCTATGGAATTGGATCTATCGCAGCCTCAAGCACCTAAGACACTGCTTGATAAAGTTAATGAGAAAATTGGATCTCCTTCAATTCTTGTAAATAATGCCACACATTCCGTGGATGTAGATTTTCGTTCTATAAACGCGGACAACCTTGACTCTCACTATAGTGTAAATGTTAGAGGCACGTGTCTCTTAACTGTGGAGTTTGCTCGTCATATTGAAGGCAGGCATGGGGGCCGAATTATTAACATGGTCTCTGGCCAGGACAAGTCACCTGAGCCGGGAAATTTGGCTTACGTTGCAACAAAAGGGGCTGTTTCTGCTTTCACAAAATCAGTTGCTCTTGAATTAGCATCACTACAAATCACGGTTAATGCCGTAGACCCCGGGCCCACAAACACGGGTTGGATGAATAGTGAGTTGAAGAAAGACTTATTACCGAAATTTCCAATGGGACGACTTGGAGAACCTAGTGATGCTGCCAAATTAATAGCATTTCTAGCAAGTGAAGAATCTGAATGGATTACGGGGCAGATCATTCATTCAGATGGAGGTTTCTGGTGATTTAATAAATTCGTGAAACACTCTGTTAAGGTTAAATTAAGCAATCCAGGACGTCACAACAGCATCCTGGATTGCTTTTTTGTTGGATTCGTTCCACTATCCTACGTAAACAATTTCACCATTTTCCTTTTTGGCACGTATCGTAATTTTACCTAGATTTTGTTGGGGATTTTTATATCCGCTTTCAACTTCCTCAAATAGCGTCGATAATAGAGTTTCTACTTCACCTAATGTTGTATCTTTAGAAAGATTATGTACATGCATTAACTCCACACCTTTATGTGCCCCTGATGTTCCTTGGGCTTCAACTTCTCCAAATGCTCTAACTTCAATTTCTATTTTCAATTTTTCTTCCCCTCCAGACTAGAGTTATTTTTTAGTACAAACTTCCAAATCCACTCCCTTTTTCTTTTATCCATAAAATTCTATAACCGCTCCTGAATATCCTTCAAATTTAGGATAAAGGGCGAATACTATGTAAAGCATCCGCCCTCGTTTGTATCATCTGTGCAGTACCGTATTTATGAAATGTCGATTATTAGTCTTATTTACTAAGGCACTCCAACAAACGGAGAACTTTAATACAATCGATTGTGTTTCAGTTTTGTTTCGTTAATGCGCTCATTGATTAATCGGGCACGCTTAGCAGAACGGTCTCTAGCTGCCGGTGCACTTTTTTCAATCGAGATTACAAAAATCAAAAAGTTAATTCTCATCAGTTATTCCTCCTACTTGATAGTCACTAAGCGGAGTCCTTCTCCGCATTTAACCAATCCATAAATTCAATCCTTAGTAGTTCAGCCATCGTTGACACTCCCTTTCTTAGATAAGATTTTTGGTCATTGCTTTCCGGTCAAGGCATCGATCTTGAGCACTCGGTCGGTAACCGGGAATTGGAGCATACTTTTGCTCTTTACGCCGGTTGATACGAATTGTAAAAATTAAGAATTGCATGGTCATTGTTGCTCACCTCCTTAAAAATCGTAAATTTATATCAAAAGAGTAAAATTACCCTTTGATTCCATAAGAAAAAGCCACAGGGATCCTGTGGCTCTGCTTGAGTCTCTCCGTTTATGGAGGGGTCAAAAAAGCTACAGGTATCCTGCAGCTCTGCTTTAAACACACTCCATTTATGGAAGGCGCAAAAAAGCCACAGGAATACAATATGCATCACCTGCGGCTGTTATGAACCTATTTTCAGAAAAAATGTTTTAGGGTCTAATACATAGCGCAGGTCGATTTAGTTGTACAGTTTGGTTGTAAGTTGATGTTTTCATCATTGGTTTCGACCTCGCTTTCTGGTAATTTTTATCTTTCACTGGAAATTATATAAGAAGCTTTCGTTAAAGTAAAGCCTAACTTTCAAAAAAATCACAAAAATGCAAAATATCTGCCTGACCGTCAATAAATTCTTTGATTATTAAAGATGATTTTTATTCACCCGCAGCATAGAATCTGCACCTTTTTGAAACTCATAGGGAACCTTTACTTCTTTGACTGCATACCCATGATCCTTTAAATAGTGTATGACACGATCCAAATGCTCGTATCTATTTCCTTCTAGATCCACCAAAGGAAAAAGCCTTAACTCTTCTTTTGTTACTCTGAGCATTTCATTAAGAGTGTCTAAGTGGAACTGCAAATCTAAACGGTCGGCATACGTGAATAAGAAGTGTGCCGACAAAAGGATATCAAACTCGTTATCATTAAATAAAAGCGATGGTAATTCAACAGGCATATAACGCTCACTATTCTTTTTCATATCTTGCGTGCAAGTAAGTAACGCTTTTTCCCGATGTTTCTTTAACTGATCAATATCCTCAAAATTATCCCAAACGTAATTACTTTTTGCCTTCTCCATATGCGTCATGGCATGTTGAATGTCATCTTGCCCTTTCGCTCTTAGATCGTCTGCACAATGATCATATGCGATATCACATGCAGTAATATTCAGCCCTCTTAAGCGACCTTCCGCGGTAAAGGAGCATGCTCCTGATGGACAGTCCAGGATTTGTCTGCCTTTCAACTCTTCTTCTGACAATAAAAACATGTCCATATATTCTTCGTACGTTCTCCCAATAAAAATAACCTTTTCCAAGTCTAACTTTGTTCTCTTCTCAACTCTGCTCATCTATACTCACCTCACCTAAAGAGTACAATTATGGTAGCACAGGATTTGGAAAATTAACACAAGCGCTGAAAATTTTCGATAGGTTTTCCACACGTTTTCGAAACAACTAATACAGTCTTTTGGAATACCCTTCTTCCAGCCTTTTCTGGATGGAGTCAACACTCATATTGGGTAGTTTGGCATGTTCAAATATTATTTTGGCGGCCGACGGCAGTATGGTCTGTTGCGGCCAGGAATCAGGTTCCCATAACCCCGAACGTTTGAAGGCTTTAGCACAATGAATAAAGCATTCTTCTACCTCAACCCCGATACCCACGAGAGGTTTTTTCCCTTTAAACGCCATGCTTTCAAGCAGCTCATCGTCTGTGACCAAAGCCGCTTTTCCATTAATCCTCAATGTCTCACCTAAGCCGGGGATAAAAAAGAGAAGACCTATTCTTGGATTGGATAAAATATTACGCATAGTATCTATTCGTTTATTTCCAGGCCTTTCAGGTATGACTAACTGCTTTTCACTTAGAACTTGTACAAATCCTGTCATATCCCCTCTTGGAGAAACATCACAAAAGCCATACTCATCTGAAGTTGAAATAACCAAAAATGGAGATTTAGAAATAAATTGTGCACAATGGTTATCAAGATATGTAATTACTTTGTTATGAACCAGCTCACTAGGAAAACCAATCATTGAGCGTAATTCTTCTTCTGTTTGAATAATATTCTTAAACTGATAGTTTCCTTTCACATGTACACCTCCCATTACTTGGTGTTCTGCTTAAAAGATTCTTTTCTTTCACACATCTGCTCCATAGGCTCAATAGGGCTGTATCACTATTCAAAGTCAGCCCCAGACTAGATTTTAAGATGCCATCAATTTTTTTCTTTTAAAAATGGAGGGTGTTTTGTAAAGACAAATAAAACAAGTAACCCAAAAGCAGAAAAAATAATCGTGTAAACAGCTGCAAATCCATACATAGTAAAGCTTTTATAAATAGACCAGCCAGTAATAACACTTACGAGCAAGGCAGGTATGTAATGTTTCTTTTCTTTACTGTTTTTAACCTTTATCAGTAAATATATGATTTGTACAAGAACAAGAGTTAGAAGTACTACCTTAATAACCACTTTTATCCCCCCTCAGTTAGCACATTAAGCTATAGTCAACTGTCTTAAAGACTCATGGTCCATATGTATCTATTTATACCTTCTATTAACCTTATCTTATCACAATAAAAGGAATAAAAAGGAAAGTGGTTACAGTACTCTACATGACCGCTAACGAAACAACTGCCTGTCCTGATATAATGGGGGCGAGTCTCACTACAACTCTTCACCATTGCCTTCCAGACCTTACATCGTTCAAGTGGATAAATTCGTAGAATAACTGATCAGGCCATTAAATAATGGGTTTTATAAAAGATGATAGAGTGAAAAAGAAATACTATATTCCAGGAAAAAGGAGACTAAACAATGAAAAATGTGAGATGGGGAATCATCGGATGCGGTGATGTCACTGAAGTTAAAAGCGGACCCGCATTCAATTTAGCAGAAAACAGCTCATTGACAGCGGTTATGAGGCGGAACGGGGACCTGGCGAAGGACTACGCCGAACGTCATGGTGTCCCGAAGTGGTATGATCAAGCGGAAGATTTAATCAACGACCCTGAAGTGGATGCTGTTTATATCGCCACTCCTCCATCTTCTCATAAAGAGTACACCCTGAAGGCAGCTGAAGCAGGAAAGCCTGTATATGTTGAAAAACCCATGGCTATGAATGTCGAAGAATGCAAGGAAATGGTCGAAGCTTGCAGCCAACAGCAAGTTCCTTTATATGTAGCCTTTTACAGACGCTCTCTGCCTCGATTTTTGAAAGTAAAAGAACTTCTCGACAATAATGAGATCGGTGATATTCGTTTTGTTTCCATCCAGCAGACCCAAAAATTAGTAGAGAAAGATGAGAACGATAACCTCCCCTGGAGAGTACAGCCTGACATAAGCGGCGGAGGCCTGTTTTATGATGTAGCCTCTCATACATTGGATTTGTTTGATTATTTACTCGGGCCTGTGAAAGAAGCGAAAGGTATCGCAGCCAATCAAGCAAAAGGCTACCCGGCAGAGGATATTGTAAGCGGAACCTTCCTTTTCGAAAGCGGTGTGATCGGAAATGGCGTATGGAATTTTTCTTCTTACAAACATGAGGATACCAATCGAATCGTGGGCTCAAAAGGGGAAATCATTTTTTCCTCCTTTGATGAAAAACCAGTGACACTTATCAAAGAATCAGAAACCCAATCATTTATGATCGAACGCCCTAAACATATTCAAAAGCATCTCATTCAGGAGATTGTAAATGAACTTATTGGTAAAGGGAGCTCCCCAAGTACGGGCGAGACTGCTTTACGTACAAATCGAGTGATGGACGAGCTGGTAAAAGACTACTATCAAAAACAAGTATAGAAACGATGAATAGGAGGAGTTCCATGTCACACCCCATTCGCATTGGAATTATTGGAGCAGGCGAAATCGCCAGAGGTGCCCATATTCCGAGTTACCAAAGTTATGGGCAGGACGTTCAAGTCGTTTCTGTATCTAACCACAATAGAGATAAAGCCGTTCAATGTGCAGAGCAGTTTTCCATCCCTTACGCCTATGAAGATGAACAACAAATGCTTCAGGAAATGGAACTTGATGCCGTAAGCATTTGCACCCCGAATAAATTTCACGCCTCCCAAGCGATTGCCGCTCTGCAGGCCGGGTGCCATGTGCTCTGTGAAAAGCCGCCGGCTATGACGGTGAAGGAAGCAGAGAAGATGGCTTTAGAAGCAGAAAAAGCGGGAAAGATCTTAACCTATGGGTTTCATTTCCGTTTCCAACCCGAGGTAGAGACGTTAAAGAAATACATCGACGGCCGTGAGTTAGGGGAGATTTATGCAGCCCAAACGCACTACAACCGAAGAAGAGGAATTCCAGGCTGGGGTGTATTCACGAATAAAGAACTCCAGGGCGGAGGAACGCTGATCGATAATGGTGTTCATATGCTGGACACAGCCTTATATTTAATGGGATATCCGAGACCTAAAACCGTCTTAGGGGCTACTTATCAAAAGATCGGCCAGCGCGCTGGAGTAGGATTAATGGGCGAGTGGGATTATGAGAACTTTTCGGTAGAAGATATGGCTAGAGGAATGATTACGTTTGAAAATGGATCTTCTCTTATGTTCGAATCTACTTTTGCCGCGAACGTAGAGACGCTGAGCAGTAAAAAAGTGTCCATTATGGGTGATCGCGGCGGCGCAGACCTTTTCCCATTAAAAATATATCAGGAAAAATACGACACACTGGTGGACACCACCCCTGCTTATGTAGAAGAACGAAATGTGCACGAATCCCTCGTTCACGATTTTATCGAATGTATTCTCCATGACAAACAGCCATTAAGCACTCCATTAGAAGGAGTGCTCATCCAACAAATTATCCAGGCTCTTTACGAGTCAGCAAAAACGGGAGAAGCTGTAAATATAAACGGAGGATAAATAACAGCAGGCACAAGAATGAAATGACACTCCAAAGAGGAGGATTGTTCTATTCTTCTGTAAAATGACGGAGGTTCTTTCGATAAAGCAGCTTAAAATAAGAGAGTCTTTCAAAATGCACCCTGTAGAGTAGAAGCTTTAAAGAATCTACTCTATAGGGTACATTTTATTCTTTTACGTAAATAAAAAAGTTACTTTTTATATAATTTCTTGCGCCTTCCCCATAAAGTTAAATAAAGAGGGTATACCCTTATTGGAATTAATAAAAAGGGAGGAGTAACTATGAATGCTTATTTTCTATTAGCCATAGCCATTGTTTGTGAAGTTATAGGGAATGCAATGCTTAAAGCGTCAAACGGTTTCAAAATACTCTTACCTTCTTTAGGAGTAGTCGTGAGTTTTGGTGTGGCTTTCTATGCTTTATCTTTAACATTACGGGCAATGCCCATTGGAGTGACTTACGCTATTTGGGCAGGAGCAGGAACAGCACTTACTACATTACTTGGTATTACAATCTACAAGGAGAATATTAATACAGGAAAACTTCTTGGGTTAGTCTTAATTATCGGCGGCATAGTTTTACTGAACATAGAGAGCACCCTTTAATTCTAGTGAAAGAGGTAGGCATATGAAGTATTACATTTATTTAGCTATTTCAATTTTAGGAGAAGTTTTTGGTACGACCATGCTCAAAATATCAGATGGATTTACCGTTTTACTTCCATCTGCAGGGGTTGTGGCGGGTTATGGGTTTTCATATTTTTGCTTATCCTTGTGTCTGAAAGTTATTCCATTAAGTTTAGCCTATGCCATTTGGGCAGGATTAGGAACAGTGCTGACCGCGATCATTGGCTTTGTTGTATGGGATGAGGTTTTTACCTTCTTTAAAATTTCCGGGGTTATATTAGTCATAGGTGGAATTCTACTGCTTAATATGTCTGAGAACGCAGATACAGCAAAAAACTCGAGCTAATGTTAGGGATTGTAAAAGTACCAGAGAAATCAGAAGCCCTAACATGGGCTTCTTTCACTAAATCCCAAGATAGTTAGAGAAGGACTATTGATTACAACTGCACTCATATTCCTTAAATCTATATTCTTTGTACAACCTTAACTCATTAAAGTCACTTGTCTCGGATTCATAAAGCTTTACTAAAGGTGCAACATCTTTCTTTGCAAATTTCCTTATTTGATTATCTATATCAACAGTCAAATCTAAAGGATATTCGTTCATATCTTCATATAGATTATTGTGTTCACACACATCATACGTCACTGCCATATAAAATCGTGTCATCCTATCACCCCAACTCTATAAAATAAATCTACATCCTTTTTGCCGGTTAGATTTCTATCCTTGTCGTAAATTCCATTCTCCTACTCTTTAAAATCCTGTAATTAAAGTCCCGACTATGAACAATAACCCAAATACGAAATAGATATAAGAAGTTCCTCTTTTCTTAGAGATAAAATTTTCCAAACCGAACAAGAAAATCCCAAACCCAAAAATAAAAGCAGCGATATTTATGTTTATAAAAGCTGCTCCTATTGACACTAGCAATAAAATAAATCCAATTATCTTCATGTAAACACCCTTTATATTTATTAGTGATTGATTGCAATTAATGAATGGCTTTCAGACGATACTACAGTCTAAATAATCTGACCAAATTAAAGAAAAGCTAGAACGTATAACTTGTTAACTTGAAACTCAATAGTATCAAGATTAACAACCATCAGAATTTAACTGTTGAATTATTTTATGTATTTCATCTAATTCGTCTATAACATAGTCTGCTTCTACTGCATTCCATTGATGGTCCCTTTTCCAAATACCTATCATTCCAACGTCTTTAGCTGCCTTCACATCTTTCTCTGGATGATCCCCTATAAATACACACTCTTCCGGATACACCTTCAGCCTTTCAGATGCTCTCTTAAAAATGATTGGATCAGGTTTTTTTACTCCTTCCCAATCAGATATAAGAATAGAATCTAGGTTGCGGTCAATTTCCAAAGCCTTTACGTTATCCATTTGGAATTGACCTTTTCCATTAGATATCATCCCAATAAGAAAGTTATCTTGTTTCAATTTCTCCAGCGTTTCTAAGAGTTTTGGGAACGGTACGCAGTTTTCCTTGAAGTAAGTTAAATAATCCTCTAGTAATTCCTCCCACGTCGTTCCCTGAATAGAAAAATCATGTATTAATTGTTTATACACCTTGTCCTTCCACACATATCCATGATGATCCAGTTCAATAAACCTTCGTATGTACTCTTCTTTCGGTATATGATTCAGTGACTCATTCAATCGCTCGTATTGTCCGGCTATAAAAAATTTTACTGATTCATCTCGGTTCAATAAAGTCCCATCTAAATCAAAAATAACGGCTTTAATAATGTTAATTCCCCCGATTGGCTTTATTTTCAGGCTACCCTGAAAATAAATACTGCTTTAAGGCCGCACTAAATAAAGGGGATCTTATTACTTTTTTTAAAATCCCTGAACCATTCTGATATTGATTTCACCATTCATCTAAGCCGACTGTGGCGATA
>NZ_JAIZEN010000022.1 GCF_024189295.1 Halobacillus sp. A1 | reverse complement strand
GTCTACCACACTTCCAAAAATAGAAAGATAAGGATACATCTAACAGAGGAAGTGCTTAAAAAATTTTTTTTGAAAGACAAAAGACAGCTATAAACCCTGATATATCAATGTTTCCGGAGGGAGTCTCACCGTTTTCCCATCCACCTTACGCTTGTACGGGTGCTCGATACTAAGCTTAAGGAGTTTTAATACAAAAATGCTGTAACTACGGCATGCAATATGATGATCCCGTTATTATTAAAAGTAGTAAATCATTTTTGAAAATCAGGTATACGGATCGGGGCGGCGAGCCATTCCCCTCCGCCCCGATCCACTCACCAAATATCTCAGAATCGAGTTTAACCATCCTGACTTCTCATGACATAACTCAATACAAAAAAACCGCTCCTTTCGTTTTAATGTAAGCGGCTAAGCTTAACAAAACAAGAATAAGAACGATTTTATGAGTATCACAACTTGCTTATTTTCTTAGGGGATGGTGCTCATTCAACAGGCTTTTGGGGTGAGTAAGTTTTTCTATCATTAGCTTGAAAAATCATGAGCCGCCGTTTTAGGTGTTTTCACATAACTGATTAACCAACCTGCAATTCCACCGATCAGTGCGGGTGCGACCCAGCTTAAGCTGATTTCGTACAATGGCATGGAACTGATCAAAGGCTCAACGAAGCTCATGGAGAAACCGAACTCTACAAGTCCGTCATAAAGACTAACAAGTGAAGTGAGTAAGACAGCCCCTCTATATACGTAAGGTGAGTGATCAAAGGCACTTCCGATAAACGTCAATATGACTAATACGATCGCAATAGGGTATAAGAATACGAGCACCGGTACAGAGTAAGCGATAATTTCATTAAGTCCCAAGTTGGAAATCGAAAAACTAAGAATAGTAATGAAGGTGATCACTTTTTTATAAGATAATGAAGTGAACCGTTTAGAGAAAAATTGTCCGCATGCTACAGTCAGCCCGACACAGGTCGTGAAGCAGGCAAGCAGAACAATGAGTCCGAGCAGCAGGATGCCGATATTGCCGTACATAAGATCTGCCGCGCCTGATAGGACAGCACTTCCGTTGGCATACTCACCTTCAGTAGCCATTTTTGCACCAATCCAGCCTATAGATACATAAACAGCGGTAAGTCCGATAGCCGTCACACTGCCCGCCTGGACAGTTCGGTACGTGAGCTCTCTCGGGTCCGTTATTCCACGATCGCGGAAGGAGCTTACTACAATAATACCAAATGCTAATGAAGCGATGGCGTCCATCGTTAAATAACCTTCAATAAAACCAGCTGAAAATGGCTGGCTGCTATATTTTTCTTGAGCAGGCTGAATGTCGCCGTTCAATAAGAAGAAACTGCCAATGACAAGGCCTAATATGGCAAGGAACAGAGCAGGGGTCAACCACTGGCCGACTCGATCAACCAATTTCGATGGATTTAAGCTGGTAATGAACACTAAAGAGAAGAATATTATAGTGAATACCATAAGTCCTAAAGAACTGACACCGCCCACCCAGGGAGATACCCCTGTTTCAAAGCCTACGTTGGCAGCACGGGGAATACCGAAGAAAGGTCCAATGGCTAAATAGATAATTGAAGTAAAAACGATTCCGAACAGCGGATGTACCCGTCCAGCTAGTTCGACAGCACCGTTTCTGACGAGAGAAATAGCGGCTACCGTGATAATCGGCAGACCGACACCTGTTAAAATAAACCCGATAATAGCAGGCAGATAGGACGTCCCTGCTTCCATTCCTAAAGAAACGGGATAAATCAAATTACCAGCTCCAAAAAACAAAGCGAACAGCATGAAGCCTATGAATAGTATATTTCTTTTCTGCATACGTTAATCTCCTCTAAGGTGTGTTATATAAATAGCGTAAAAAAAAGCCCCTCTTTCATAGAAGGAGCCATCCTTTTAACGGCTTTCGAATTTTGTCACAGGCGTAATCTTACCAATGTCAAAAAATTATGTCAACGTATTTTTCTTAAAATTTCAAATAGAAAATATTTCATTTGTCGAATGGAATCGTAAAAATAATTATCTGCTGTATAATTTAGTAGTAATCAAGTTCGTGCGAGGGTTTAGAGAGGAAGTAAATTCCGTTAATATATAGAGAGTTCAACAACATTATGATTCGTGAAATAATAAAATACAATCCAATCAACTTTATTTACATGTGGTTCAACGGTCTATAGAATATGTCTATATGATAAAAAGTTTTAGTGGAAGGATCCTTCTGAATGAATGGATGATTCCTGGTGAATATGAACTTACGGTAGTTTAAGGAGACATACATATGCTTGATTCTTTATTATTTCAGCTCATGCTCGTTGGCCTGCTCGGTGTAGGCGCACAGTGGGTCGCATGGCGTTTTCGTTTACCTGCCATCGTCATCATGTCCATCGCCGGGCTGATGGCCGGCCCTATTTTCGGCTTGATTGAGCCTGAACAGGATTTTGGCCCATTATATGACCCTATTATATCTTTAGCAGTCGCTATTATATTATTCGAGGGAAGTTTGAATTTAGATTTTAAAGAGGTCAGGGGGCTTGGCCGCCCGGTATTCCGAATCGTCACAGTAGGTGCTTTCATCAGCTGGATCTTCGGCTCATTTGCGGCTCACTATGTAGCGGGTCTTTCATGGGCCGTGGCATTTGTGATCGGCGGATTGTTCATCGTGACTGGCCCCACAGTAATCCTGCCTTTATTAAGACAGGCGAAACTGAAACCACGTCCTGCTAAGATATTGAAGTGGGAAGGGATCATAGTTGATCCTATTGGCGCGTTGCTTGCTGTGTTCGCTTTTGAATTCATCGTATTCTTAATGGGTGCTGAGGGATCGATATCTGCACTTATTACCTTCTTTTTAGCATCCATTTTTGCCGTCATTTTAGGCTATGGACTCGGTAAAGGCGTAGGGTGGATGTTTGAAACAGGTTATGTACCTGAGTTTCTAAAATCACCTGTAGTTTTAGCTACTGTCCTTGCATGTTTCACCATTGCGGATGAAATCACTCATGAGACGGGGCTTTTGTCGGTAACGGCAATGGGGATGACGTTAGCTAATATGCACATATCTTCCATATCAGATATGAGGCACTTCAAAGAGAATATTTCATTACTATTGATATCGACTATTTTCGTTATGCTGACGGCTTCTCTTAATCGGGAAACGTTAATGGAGATCTTCAATATTGAGATCATTGGCTTTGTTTTACTGATGTTATTCATCGTAAGGCCCTTGTCTATCATCGCATCGACATGGGGGACGGATTTGACTAAACAGGAGAAAATTTTAGTCAGTTGGATAGCTCCCCGAGGAATTGTCGCTCTGACAGTAGCCAGCTATTTTTCCAGTGTACTATTAGATGAAGGGTTTGAAGATGCTTCCATTTTGAAGTCGCTCACCTTTGCACTTGTCTTTACGACTGTAGTCGCCCATGGGTTTTCAATAGGCTGGGTTTCTAGAAAATTGGGGCTTTCTATGGAAGGACCTCCAGGCGTATTAATCGCCGGAGGAAACGCCTTTACTACGGAGCTTGCGAAAACGTTGAGCAGTATGAACATCCCGGTGCTCGTCAGTGATTCATCATGGACGCGTCTCTCTGGAGTCCGTGCCCATGGATTGAAAACTTATCATGGGGAGATCTTATCAGAACAGACGGAATATCATTTAGAAATGACTCCCTATGAATAATATTTGATCTCTGCCACCGAATACGATTCTTATAACGCTCTCGTATGTACGACGTTTGTTCCTGAATTCGGACGTAATAACTTATTCCAGCTGAGTTTGAATAAGCAGGAAGGCGATAAGTTAGAAGACCTTGTCCACACGATCGGCGGACGCATTTTCATGAATGAAGCGGCGACTTGGGAAGAGTTGAACACTAGAGTCGAGAGTGGATATGTGTTTAGAAAAACCAATATTACGAGACAGTACACGTACAAAGATTATTTACAGAAAATTGATGAGCACGCCATGCTCGTCTTTGTAAAAAAACCGACGAATAAGATTGAATTTTTCAGTCATAGTAATAGCGTTAAGGTAGAGCATGGAGATGTGATCGTTTCCTTGACTCCACCTAGTAAAGAACATGTGAAAATCCAGGAAAAATTGAATAAGCAGCGGAACGAATCGCTGTAAATTAAAAAATCAGACCGCCGAGAACTTTCTCAGCGGTCTGATTTTTTTCTAATGTTTCAAAGATCTTTAGGAAGAGCTAGTAAGGCTGAATCTTATGTGCACAGCGACAGCCTGAGAAGATTTATACTGAAATCGAACCAAGCTGTTGGCGTAAATTTGATGTCTGATCGCTATTCAATTAATCAGCCTCTGCTAACTGCTTTTTCAAATCTTTTAGTTGTTCTTCCACTTGGCCTAGCTGTCTTTCCGCATTTTGGACGTTTGCTCCTGATGCTTCTAGTTTATCAAGATCCCCCTGGATACGAACGTAATCAGACTTCAAGGCTGCGATTTCATCTTGGATTTCCTGTTTAGTCATTTCATCACTCCTTGCCATCTATTGTAGTGGAAACAACCTGGTTTAACAATTGGATGGAATCAAAAGAATAGAACGTGATAGACTAAGGACAAAGTGGTTTGTTTTTGGAAAGAAAGGGGTAAAGAATATGAAAATAGTCCGGCATTATGATTTAAATAAATTCAGAAAGCTCATGGAACCGTTGCTCATGGAAAATGAGGCTGAAAACAACCTTCTATTGGGTCTTATGAGAAATCCACCTCCGTCTAACACCATTATGCTGTCCATTCAAGAAGGTACCACCGTTGTATATGGGATCATGCGCACCCCTCCACATCTTTGGATATTACCATCCATCCCACACTTAGAGTCACGACACATAGAAAAGCTATCACAATTTTTTATTGAAAATGACATAGAAGTACCAGGAGCCATAGGTGAAAAGAGTGCAGTAGAGTTATTTCTACGTGCATGGCACGGCATAACTAAAACTAATTTCCGTTTACATATGAGGCAGGGAGTGTATAAACTACGCAGTATAAAGACTAGTTCTTCTGAACGAGGCCGTTTGATTCAGGCGAAGCATGAAGATACGGGGTGGTTAGTGGAATGGTTTCAGCAGTATTACAAACAAATAGGGGAGACGTCACAAATTGAAAAAGCAGAGGAGACGACTGTATCTCTGGTAGGTGATGAAAAAGTTTACTTTTATCGTGTGGACGGAGAGAATGTATCAATGGTAAGCCGGGCACGCAGTACCCCGAATGGGGACACCATTAATGGAGTGTTCACACCGGACAATCATAAGAGAAAAGGTTATGCAACTGAAGCCGTCACATTGCTGACAGAAAAACTATTAAGAGAAGGCAGCGATTTTTGTGCACTGTACACGGACTTATCGAATGAAACGTCAAATTCGATCTATACAAAAATAGGTTATGAGAAGGTAGGAGAATCCTTAGTTTATCATTTTCTTGATGAGAAAACGCTTTCGTAGGTAGTATTTCTTACTTTTTTTAGATTCATTATTATCGGGGGAATTTACTCCGGGTTGTTCAGCCCGACAGAAGCGGCCGGGGTGTCTGTCCTTTATGCTTTCATATTGGAAGTCGCGGACTCAGGATTCTCCGCTTATCTTAGAATCGTATGAAGCTTACGGTGCGGATCCTACTCCAATGAGCTGGTCCGAGCTATATACTTCACTTGACCGTGGAACAGTTGATGGACAAGAAAACCCAATCTTCTTTATTGGAGATGCTTCCTTCCACGAGGTTCAAGATTATATGACCATTTCTAACCATAATAACTATGTTGCGATGACGACCGTGAATTCAGATTGGTACAATGAGCTGCCTGAAGATATGCAGGAAATGCTTGATGAAACTACTCAAGAAATGCAGGAATGGGCATTTGAAGAACAAGATGCTCAAAACAAGGAATGGTTAGAGACTATTGAAAACGATGATGAAAACCCGACTGAAATTATCGAGCTTACTGAAGAGCAGCGTGACGCTTTCCGTGATAAAGCTGAACCTGTGCGTGATTATTATAGAGAAGAAGTATCTACTGTAGATGGAGCTATTCTTGATAAGCTTCAAGATGAAATCGCTGAAATGGAAGAGTAATCTTATTCAATAAAAAAAGGGCTGTCCCAAAAGTCTAAAATAGACTTTTGGGGCAGTCCTTTTTTATATGATGACCTGTTATATTTCACTAATTACTTTTTTAGAAGGCTATGTCAAAGGTGGTTGTTGCTATTGATAAGTGAGTTATTCAACAATATGGCAGGATAGCGGAAGACTTGATTTCGAGATATTTGATGAGAGGATCAGGGCGGCGGGGAATGGCTCGCTTTCCGTGGGAGCGCGGTGAGCTTCCTCGGACGTCCCGTCCTGTGGGATCTCACCAAGCACTCTCTTCCCACAGGAGTCTCCCCATTCCCCGCCGCCCTCCCTATATATGCGCTTCTCGAAATCCAATTAATAAGAAAATTTTTAATTAAAGAGGGAGAATAACACTCCAGTGCAACGGTTAAATTGTCCTATTTTAAAACTCCACAATTTTAAATTAGTTTACTTGCCTTCCTGTGCAAGGTCGATAAGAAAATTCAGACATTCCAATCCTTTCTCAACTCAACACATAGCTACGAGGAGACTTCCTTCACTTATGTGCGGTAAGGAATCATCGAATCCCTCGTTCTTCTTGTTTCTTTATCTCCGGCATCTCATTCCAGTTCATACGAAATTGAACGAAGCGCTTTCGCTTTTAAAAATGGGATATCGCAGTTCCCCAATCCTCGATACGAAGTAAGCGAGAAAAAGTACCGCTTTTACTAAGAAGAAGCGGTTTTCATCACTCTGTTCTTTCGGATTAAGATCTTTATAGCAAGGTTTTGCAACCTGAGACACTTGGACAGAGAATCTGCGTACTAACAGAAATGTTTGCTTTTTCTTGAAGCGGTTTCGAGATACATGTTTGGCCGAGAAGCGGAGGAAACGGTGAGACTCCTGGGGGAGGAGCGGGACAGGTGAGACCCCGGAGAGCGAAGCTCGAGGAGGCTCAGCGCCCGCCCCCCGGAAAGCGATCCGTTTCCCGGAGCTCCTAGATTCTCATTATGTCTCGAAACTGAGTTTTCCACTAAAGGGAGCTTATACGAATATAAACACGGAACTTTAACAAGAAGAAAGCCTTGAAGTAACACATCAGTTCCCTTTTTATTGAGGGGCTGTCCAGGGTTCCGTCTGTTTCTGATAATCTCTCCACGTCAGATAAATGACGAGGATGAATAAGAAGCTGGACATTTTAAAAAGAGTGGCTGTTTCTACAAAGGCATAGATAAAACCTAAGATTAATGCGCTCAATCCGATGCCAAGGTCAATGGAGGAGTAGAACATTCCATTCGCGATACCACTGCGCTCTACGGTCGTTTTCGAAATGACCCAGGCCTGGAAAGCAGGCATCATCGATCCGTAACCAGCACCGAATAAGGAGCCAGCCAGTATGAGATCCATATTCGAATCAGCAAGCGCTAAAATCCACATCGCAATGAAGGAAAGGGCAGAGCAGACCATAATCAGCTTCCACGGTCCTTGCTTATCAAAGTACTTTCCTGTGATCGGTCTTGAAACTGTAGCCAGTAAGGCATTGAAGAAATAAAATAAAAACACGCCGTCCAACCCTTGTTCAACTCCGAAAATTACGATGTACGTGACAATCGATCCATAGCCGAATGTTGTCAAAAAGGTGACAAGCGCGGGGTAGCCGCTTTTCTTTTCGATAAGAGAGCCGAAAAATGAAAAAGGGGGCTTGTCTTTCCTATTTTGATACACACTTTCAGGAGTGACGAAGCTCGTCAAAGAAAATAAAAGAATGGCAATAATACCAAGGCCCACCGAAATCCATACGAGCAGGTTGAAATCGTAGTTTTGGTAAAGGTAAATACCTAGACTGGGCGCCATAATCATCCCTATGGTAATGGATAAACCAAAATAACCCATGCCTTCTCCTACACGTCGTCTTGGAACGAGATCAACAGCCGCCGTTCCATTAGCGGTTGTGGACCACCCCCACGCGATACCGTGGCCGAATCGGATAATGAGCAGCAAAATAACAACTTGAGTAATGGGGTAGAGCAGCGTAATGAGCAATAAGGAAACTGCACCGATCAGCACTAGGAATTTTCGTTTGCGTGTCATTAGTAAATGTCCGATAAAGGGACGGATGAGAATAGCGGCAATCGAAAACATGGTGGTGACCAGTCCGATTTGCAATTCACTACCGCCAATCGATTCAATATAAGGTGGTAAATTTGGAAGGAGCATTTGAAAACTCATAAACGTAAACAGGTTAGCTAAAATTAAAAAGATGAACGGCCATGTCCAAAGTTTGTTTGTATTCTGGGTCATAAAGTAAACCTCTCTTTCTGTAACGGACGAGCATAGATAAACCCGCTATGTAATATAGCGGGTATCAGCTAACTAATCGTGTGCGGCTTTTCTGGCCTGCCATTCTTCGTAAAAGTGACTGATCACCGTTTTCACTACGGCATATACCGGGATGGCGAACAGCAGTCCGAGGAAACCAGCTAAACTTCCAGCCGCTAAAATAATAGTGATGATCGTTAACGGGTGGATGCTTAAAGCCTTACCCATGACATTAGGAGAAACTAAATTCCCTTCAATCTGTTGAGCTACAATCATGATAATGATCACGTATACTGCCATTATAGGTTCTTGGAACAAGGCAACGAGTACTGCCGGTATAACTGCCAGGAATGGACCTACGAAAGGAATCACATTCATGAGCATAGCGAACAAAGCCAATGTAAGCGAATATTCGAGGCCTATAATCAGATAGCCTACCAGTAATATCAACCCGACAAAGACACTGACGGTCAACTGACCTATAATAAAAGAATTCAGTGTATGGTCTAATGATTTAGCAAGTTTTTCAAAGCTTGCAGCGACACGTTTGTTCATGAACTGCTTGAGGAAAGGGACTAGTTTATGACCATCCTTCAGCATGAAAAATAAGAAAAACGGAATAAGCACGAGTGCGAAAACGAAACCGACAAATTGACTGATCACATCAATGATCACACCAGGTGCTGCATCCAGGGAACTTTGCAGGTTGTCGACTACCCCGTTTAATGCATCATTGAATTGACTCGGAATAATATCCTGGTTCTGCTGCCAGTACGTAATCGTTTCTCCGATCATATCACCCATTCTAGGAATGTTCTCGACGAGTCGAGTGAATTGCTGCTGAGCGATAGGCGCGATGAATTGAACGATAAAGAAACCGGCCAGAATGTATAAAATAAATACAGTCAAAATAGATAGGAGCCTGGGAATTTTATAGTGCTCAAGCAGGTGCATAACAGGTCTTGAAATATAGAACAATATTCCTCCGCCTATAAAAGGTAAAGCAATGGCTCCTGCGTATGTAAGGAACGGATCAAAAAAGAACTGAATTTCATGTAACAATAAAATAAGTAAAGACAATAGAATACCGACGATAATGACTTGGAACCAGCGTTTCTGTAACATATGTGCCCACCTTTTTCGGAATGTATAGATTTATATGTGATACCCTGATGTTTACGTGGATATGCAAAAAAATGAAAATCTACTACTAGTATACTATAAGAAATGGAACATCGTAGGAAACAGGTATTGATTTTAACATAATCTTCTGGCTACCCGTTATAATGAAAATCAAGATGGTTTGAAAGGATGGAGTGACATGAGAGAAGATCTTTTAAGAAGATTTACAAGCTATGTTCAACTGGATACTCAATCGGATATGGACAGCCTATCTACTCCTTCGACAGAAGGACAATGGGATTTAGCTTATCAACTGGTTCGTGAATTGAGAGAGATAGGGATGGAGGAAGTAACGGTTGATAATTACGGGTATGTGATGGCAACGCTTCCTTCTAATACGGAGAAAGCGGTGCCTGTTATCGGGTTTCTCGCTCATCTAGATACAGCGACTGATTTTACAGGGAAGGGTGTGAGTCCTAAAATTGTAGAAAACTATGATGGCGGCAATATTCCTTTGAATCAACAAGTAACATTATCGCCGGATGATTTTAAAGAGCTGTCTACATATAAAGGCCATACGCTGATTACTACAGATGGTACGACATTGCTTGGGGCAGATAATAAAGCTGGAGTCACGGAGATTATGACTGCTATGGATTATCTTATTCAACATCCTGAAATTAAGCACGGAAAGATTCGGGTCGCCTTCACTCCTGACGAAGAAATCGGTCGCGGCCCTCATAAATTCGATGTGGAGCGCTTCGGCGCATCTTTCGCTTATACAGTGGACGGCGGCCCTCTGGGTGAGCTTCAATATGAAAGCTTCAATGCGGCAGCGGCAAAGATTACGTTTTTCGGCAACAGCGTACACCCTGGTACCGCAAAGGGTAAAATGATCAATGCTTCGAAAGCCGCCGCGGAGCTGATCACTGAATTACCTGCTGAAGAAGCTCCGGAGTATACGGAAGGATATGAAGGTTTTTACCACCTCGTGTCATTCCAAGGAGATGTGGAAAAAGCTTCCCTCTATTATTTAGTGAGGGACCATGACAAGGCAGAGTTCGAAGCGAAAAAAGATAAACTTGCTTCGGTCGTTCAATTGTTCCAGTCCAAGTACGGAAAGCAGTCCATCATCCTAGAGATGGAAGACCAATATTATAATATGCGTGAGAAAATTGAGCCCGTAAAAGAGATTGTGGATACAGCTTATAAGGCGATGGAAAATCTAAACATTCAGCCTATCGTCCATCCGATCAGGGGCGGTACGGACGGGTCTCAACTGTCATACATGGGGCTGCCTGCTCCTAACCTTTTTACAGGAGGAGAGAATTTCCACGGGAAATATGAATATATCTCTTTGGACAACATGGTAAAAGCGACAGAAGTCATCGTTGAAATTACGAAGCTTTTTGCTGAAGACAGCTAATTTACGTATAGAGGATGTTCCCCATTCACATAATGAGGGTGGTAAGGGTTTATAAATTGAATTGACAAATAACGATCCCATGCTATGATGAAAGAAGAATATGGTATTTCCTAAAGGGGAGTAGCTGTACAGTAAAGTCGTCATTACGGGAGCGATCCCCGGCTTTATTGGCAACGGACGTTGTTAGCGAGACCTTTACCCACGCGAGGGTAAAGGTCTGTTTTTTTATGATCTTTGCCTGTCGGCAGAGATCATTTTTTTTTTGAAAAGGAGAGAATGCAGATGGATGCGCAATTATTGATTGAGTACGGCTGGGTACTGATCGTACTCGTCGGTTTAGAAGGGATACTTGCAGCGGATAACGCCCTTGTGTTAGCGATTATGGTAAAGCATTTACCTGAAGATCAACGGAAGAAGGCATTATTTTATGGATTATTAGGGGCTTTTGTGCTCAGGTTTGCTTCGTTATTCGTCATTTCCTTCTTAGTCGACGTTTGGCAAGTTCAAGCTTTAGGGGCAGCGTACTTATTATTCATTTCAGGGAAACATTTATTTGATAAATGGCGAGCAAAGAACGGCAAAGATGAGGAATCTGGAGGGGAAAAGGAGCCAGAAGGAGAAGGGTCAAGCTTTTGGATGACTGTAGTCAAAGTAGAGTTAGCGGATTTAGCTTTTGCAGTAGATTCCATTTTAGCTGCCGTTGCTCTAGCTGTGGTATTGCCAGCAACACCTCTTCCGAATGTAGGAAGTCTCGATGGTGGTCAGTTTGCTGTTATATTAACAGGAGGGATGATCGGAATTATTATCATGCGTTTTGCAGCTAACGTCTTCGTGAACTTGCTGCAATCACGCCCCGGTTTAGAAATTGCAGCTTTTGTCATTGTAGGATGGGTAGGGATTAAGCTTTTAGTGTATACTTTAGCTCACCCAAGCATCCAGATTTTAGATGAACACTTTGCACATTCGACCGCTTGGAAAATCACCTTCTATACCGTGCTCGTAGGTATAGCCCTTGCTGGTTGGTTTTTATCAGGAAAGAAAAAAGTGAAAAAAGCATAATGGTCAGCCGCAGGATATTTCTCCTGCGGCTTTTTTGATCTTTTTCAATGGTACGCGCGTTTACATTATATAGTTTGTTATAGTCAACTATATGGGTATTTAAAGAATAGAGGAGGGATTGTATGGGAAAAGCTGTTGATAATAAGGTGGATCAATTTCGTTATGTGAAAAACAGGATTCAAATGTTGAATGAGGTGGTTTCTTCCATGGACCCAGATCATATGGATATGGAGGACTACAACCGTGTACTTGAAATGATTGAACAGCTGCAACTGAAGATGGCAAGATTTAAACAGGACTGGCAGAAAGATGAGTAAGCGTGGAGCTTTTCTTATGTGGGCGTGGGTTGCATTCATCGGGTATGCAATGTTTCTTGCCCCTTCAGACGATCCAGGATATTTACGCCAGCTTATTACGATGGACGATCCAGATCCCTTGCTCCTGTCGGTTTTTTCCATGCTTGGGATGTTCCCAATTGCTTTTACGATATTGTTAATACGTAATGATGAACATAAGTGGCCGGCGATGATCTTCGCACTGGCATCATTTGGACTCGGTGCATTTGCGCTTATGCCTTATTTCGCCTGGGTGACGGGTATACCGAGCCGTCCCTTACGTTTTCCGAAAAAAGTAATTGCAGCAGTGCAGCATCCTGTTTTACTCGGCATTTTGGGTCTTGGGGTCATAGGTTTAGTACTTTATGGCGTCATCTCTGGAGATTATGGATTATACTCCAGGGCGTTTATGGAATCCTCGTTTGTTCATGTGATGACCATTGACTTTTTTGTGCTGACAGGCCTAAGTGTTTATGCCCTTCATTGGGATGCTGAGAAAAGAAATATATCGGTCACACCGTGGCTCGGTTTACTACCTGTTATCGGCATCTTATTGTATATCGGAATGACTAGAAATCAGAGGTGGAAAAATGGAACTGAAACGGATAACCCAGAAGGAAGCTGAGGAAATTTCCGAATGGCAATACGAAGGAGAGTATAGCTTTTATGATATGAAAGCGGATCCTGAAGATTATGAAGAATTCATCCATGAGGAGACGCGCAGTCCTTATACATACAGTGTATATGAAGGTGACGATTTGATGGGCTTTTTCAGTGTATATAAGGGGGATGAGGAAACAATCAGCATTGGTCTCGGAATGCATCCTGAGTGGACAGGAAAAGGGCTGGGGGAATCATTTATCCGTGAAGGGCTGGATGCACTTTCCAAAGAGTTGATGTTTTCAAGAATTTCCTTAGCTGTCGCTGTTTTCAATAAACGGGCGATTGCCGTTTATGAGCGGACAGGGTTTGTACCAGTCCATACGTACCAGCAAAAAACGAATGGGGCGTCGCACGCATTTTTGAAAATGGAGAAAGTGGTTAGATGAAAAGCAAATCGTTTATACACGGATCTTCATTTGTTTTACAATAGGCGGTGAAGGAGTGATCAATGATGACGTTACACCACTTTCATTTGAAAGCTGACTGGCCGGGCGGACGCAACGAAGTCGGCTATATCGAGTCAGATAAATTGAAGACAAAAATATCTATCCCGAAGGAAATGGATGGACCTGATATCGGCACGAACCCTGATGAAATGCTGTTAGGAGCTGCAGCGACTTGCTACATTATCAGCCTGGGTGCTTTAATTGAGCGGGCGCGTCTGCCGCTGGCTGAGATGAGTATGGACTCAGAAGGGATTGTCGACGTGACAGAAGGGGTCTTTACGTACAAAAAAATCATTCATAAGCCGAAAATTTTTCTAACGAATGAGGCGGATGAAAAGCAGCTTCAGCGTCTCGATAAATTAGTGAAACAAGCGGAATCTAGCTGTATGATTTCAAAAGCAATCGCCGGTAACGTTGAACTGGAATTGCAAGCGGAAACCGGTATCCAGTAAGGCAAAGGTCTGTCTCGAAGCATTGATGATAGGGGCAGGACCGTTCAATATTCGACACCGATAAAATTGGGTTCGTTACTGTATAAAACATAGGGGTGGTTGGGAAACAACTCGCTTTCCTGCGGGGGACCTGGCAAGCTTCCTCGGGCTTCGCCCACCACAAACTTGAAGAAGATCCTGGACATTGCGAGACTCCTTTTATAAAAGCGGAAGCGCTTCGTTCAGCGGCGTATGGACTGGACTGAGCTGCCAGAGATAAAGAAAACACGAAGAACGGAACATACCTTCCAGTTTAGGAAGGTTTTATAGACCTTGTTTAGAAAAAAAGAGCTGGCCCAAAAGTCTAATTTCCTAGACTTTTGGGCCAGCTTCATCATATTAAAAGAGATAGACGCGGGCTTCATATGGTGCAAGGTGAAGGGTCTTCGTATCTTTTTCGTCTGAAAGCTTTTTGTTAGCTAACAGAAGCTGATCTTGTTTCAGCGTGTAATCACTCGTAAAAGTAGCTTCTACGTCTGTTAAGTTCGTAATGATAAGAGCAGTTTTTCCTTCATACGTACGAGTATAAGCATAAATTTGCAGATCCTCAGGCATCAACAGATCATAAGGACCATACGTGAACAGTTCATAGTCTTTTTTCAACTGGATCAATCGTTTGTAATGGGCCAGAATGGAATCATTCTCTTTCTGCTGCCGAGCGACATTAACCTGCTCGTAATTCGGATTAATCTTCATCCACGGTTTCCCGGTAGTGAATCCGGCCTGCGCTTTATCACTCCACTGCATAGGGGTCCGACTGTTATCGCGGGACGTCGTCCATAGAATAGACATAATTTCATCGTGCGCCATTCCTTCAGCTTTTTTTGTGGCGTAAAGGTTCTTTGCGGCGACATCGTCATAATCTTCAATGGATGGGAGTTCAATGTTCGTCATGCCGATTTCCTGCCCCTGGTAAATGAAAGGAGTTCCCTGCATAAGAAAGTACATGGTGGCTAAAGAAGTGGCGCTCTCATACCAATACTCTTCATCATCTCCCCATGTGGAAACGACGCGTGCTTTATCATGATTCTCCACGAACAAAGCATTCCAGCCGTCGCCTTCGAGCGCTTTCTGCCATCGGGTGAGCGCTTTTTTCAATCCTATCACATCGAGTTGCTGTTCCGCGTCTTGATCCCAGAGGTCCAGATGCTCAAATTGAAAGACCATATCCATTTTTCCTTGATCCCCGACCCACTGGTCCGCTTCTTCCGCACTTACACCGTTAGCTTCTCCGATCGTTAAAGCATCGTATTTGCCATAGGTTTCGTCCTTGAATTCTTGTAAAAATTCATGGATACCTTCCTGGTTCATATGCATTTCAAAGGAAGTAACATATGGTTTATCATTAGGATTTGGAAGATCAGGAAACCCGGCGCGTTTTTTAATGTGGCTGATGGCGTCGATCCGGAAGCCGTCAATGCCTTTATCGAGCCACCAATTGACAGTATCGTAAAGGACCTGGCGAACCTCTGCATTTTCCCAGTTCAAATCGGGCTGCTTTTTAGAAAAAAGGTGGAGATAATACTGCTCCGTTTTCTTATCATATTCCCAGGCAGACCCTTCGAAAATACTTTCCCAGTTATTTGGTTCTTTGCCGTTTTTCCCATCCCGCCAAATGTACCAATCTCGTTTAGGGTTATCCTTAGACGAACGAGATTCGATGAACCATGGGTGTTCGTCACTCGTGTGGTTAAGGACGAGATCGATGATCAGTTTCATGTCACGCTTATGCACTTCTTTCAACAGCTGATCGAAATCTTCCATTGTCCCGAATTCTTCTAAAATATCCTGATAATCTGAAATGTCATAGCCGTTATCATCTTTAGGTGACTTATACATAGGACAGATCCAGATAAAGTCGATGCCGAGATCTTTTAAGTAATCTAAACGTTCAATCATACCTTGTAAATCTCCAATGCCGTCTCCATCAGAATCCTGGAAACTTCTTGGATATACCTGGTAACCGACAGCTTCTTTCCACCAAACTTTTTCCAATATCATTACCTCACTTTTTATAGCATTCGATTTCTAAACCATAATGGTCCGACACGACAGGCTCATACTTTCCATTAAAAATGACGGAAGATTGACTGACATCAACCTGGTCGTTTGTGAAAATATGGTCGATCTTCAAAACGGATGAATTTTTGTCCCACCCGGCAATCTTTCCTTCTATTGTACATGAACCAAAAGTTTTATGGGCTGTTTCATGAGTATCCTGAAATCCTTTGCTTTTTAAATAATCATATCCTTCGTTCCTCTGGCTGTCCGCAGCATTGAAATCTCCCATTAAAAAAGCAGGGGAGGAGGCTGTTTGCACTAACTGGTTGATTTGCCGTTCGTAAGGTTCATCAGCATCGCTCCACCACCCTAAATGACAAGAATAAAAAGAAAGAGAGGAGCCGTCGATAGTTAAAGTAGCTCCGACAATTTTTCTTGATTTCCAAAAATCAATACGATTTGATGACGTAATATAAAACTTGTGCACTTGATCAACGGGGTGACGCGTTAACAAAGCAATACCCTCTTCATACACTTCGTAACCTATATGAGAGATATCCCAGTGAAGTTCATAATCATCACTGCCAAGCTCCCTCAGCTTTTCAAGAAGTACAAGCTCGTAATTATCCTGCTTGATGTCTTTATAAGCCAAAGGACTGTCTTGATGCTGGTTTACCTCTTGAAGAGCAATGACATCATATCGTTTTTCGTGGATGACTTCAGCAAGACGGAGGATTTTTTCTAGTTGGTTTTCTTCCTGCCATGCGTGCACATTCAACGTTAACAATCTCATTTGTTTAGCTCCTGCTTTTCTGATTTTTGAATTTGCCACGTCCGCTTTAGGTTCATGAACCGCTTGCCTTTCAAGTTAATGGTGAAGGGATTTTGTAATAAAAACACTAACTTATGCAAACGTTTTCGCTGATTCATATCATAAATGATTACATAGGGGTTGGCAATAGATTTTTTCTTTAGCGGGGAATGAATCTGTACAAAATCCTTCGATACTGCGGGAAGTACGGCGGGATTTATGGTCTTTCCTTATTTGGATAAAATCGTCACTTTTCAGAAGAGAGGTTACCGGGTATAATAAGAACAAACGTTCGTAATTTGGAGTGGTGAAAATGGATTATTCAAGTTATCCTCGGCATGATGTGCTGTGTATCGATATGCGTTCTTTTTACGCAAGTGTAGAATGCACGAGACGGGGGCTGGATCCGACAACGGCTTTACTGGCAGTGGTCGGCGATCCGAATCGAAGTGGAAGCATTGTGCTGGCTGCATCTCCCGCTTTAAAGAAAAAGCATGGAATAAGTAATGTCAGCCGTTTCTTTGAATTGCCGAACGACCCCGATATTGTCATTGCTCAAGCACATATGGGTGATTATTTAGAGGTGTCTGTAGAAATCACCAAAATGATGATGAGCTATGTACCGCCTGAAGCGATTCACGTGTATTCCGTCGATGAGTTGTGGGTGACCATTGATGGCCTGGAAAAGTTGTATGGATCACCGTCTGACATCGCCCGGATGATTCAGGATAATATCCGGGACCAATTCGGCATCGAGTGTGTCATCGGCATCGGAGATAACAAATTTTTAGCTAAAGTCGTTATGGATATCCATGCAAAAAAGGCTGCCGATGGGATAGCTGAGTGTCGATATGAAGATGTACAGAAGTTATTGTGGCCTACTCCTATTGAAGACATTTGGGGCATCGGTTCGCGGATGATGCGCAACTTGAACAGACTCGGAATTGTAAGGCTCGGCCAGCTTGCCGAATACCCGCTTAAATATATGAAAAAACATTATGGAATCATTGGTGAACAGCTGCACTGGCACGCATGGGGTGTTGATTTAAGCCCTGTCCTTGGAGATTTTACTAAAAGCGAGCAGAAAGGTTACGGGCATGGCGTCACCCTTCTTCGTGATTACACAGGCGAAGAATTGCCGACGGTCATCCTCGATTTATGTGAAGAAGCCTGCCGGCGCGCAAGAAGAGATAAACAAGCGGGAAGGACTGTTCATCTGTCGGTCTCCTACTCAAGCGAAGGAGGAGGGGGGTTCAGCCGATCGATGTCCATGGATCTTCCGACGAATATAACAATGGATATGTATCATTTATGCATGCGGTTGTTCCGTACGTTTTATGATGGAGAAAGCAAAATACGGAGAACGAGTGTGACCCTTACGAATTTAGATGAAGACATCGCTACCCAGCTGACATTATTCGATGACCGGCCGAAGAAAAAGGATGTAGGGATTGTAATGGATGAGATTCGCGACAAGTACGGGTCGACCGCGATTTTGAGAGCGAGCAGCTTTACGGATGCAGGCATTACGCCAGAACGCAGCAAGAAAATCGGTGGGCATTTTGCTTAGATTACTAACCCTTCCGTTTAGTCTGGAGGGTTATTTGTACGCCGGAAGGTTGTCCAATTAAAAAAGAGCAGTTCAAAATAAAGAAAAATGTCCCCGAAGGAAATCCCTTGGGGACAGTCATTGATCTAATAGGGGGTTAATTAATAACCGTAGCCACCATAACTAGCTCCAATAATGATCAAAAGAATGAACAACACAACGAGCAAGGCAAAGCCTCCGCCATATCCGTAGGACATTCATAACCACTCCTTTTAGTATAATTAAAGAAACTGAATCCTCGTTTCTTTAGTACTATACTATGGCGTGTTTACATATGTTGATTGGACGTTTTTTAATGTTTTTTAACCTGGTGTGAACCAATCGCAGGGTGATTGAACTAGCTTCTGTTTAAAGGCAGGAAAGTGGATCGTAATTATATAACATCATATAAAGGTTTTGAAGAGAGTGTCACGAACACTTAAAATTCAAGGGGAATTATTTTATTAGATGAAACCATTTTGAAACAATAACGTTACAGTAAGTGAATAGCATAGAGTCTATATCATAGCGAGAATGAACGAGGAGGAAAAAATAAATGAAGGATCCTAAGAAATTAATATACGCCACTTTTCATTTGGGAACTCCATTGTTCTATTTTTTTGGATACACAGCCATACAATTTTTCAGGGGGAACTCCGTTGCAGCCTCTATACCTGACACTTTAGCCATTATTGCTATTTACTCTTTTATTATGAACATCATGTGGTTATTCTATGTTGATAAGCTTGATAAAGCTATCAATAATGATAGAAAAAATCAGACTTTAAATGAACGTGAGAATACTTAATGATTTTTAATACAATATATAATTGCGACTAATCAAATACATGAATTTGGAGAGATGACTTTAGGATCGGCTTCGGCACAAACTTCAAATTTCAGCGGAACTATATGTATGCAAACCTAAAGGATTGCGACTTCCTCACATTTCATATATATTAAGAGTAATACAATAGAATATTAAGTCCTTCGGGGTCGGGTGAAAATCCCAGCCGGCGGTAATGAACCTTGTGTTCCGAGCCCGCGACGGGGAAGCAGCAGCTATGCGTTTCCCCCTGATTTGGTGTATATTCCAAAGCCGACAGTTAAAGTCTGGATGGGAGAAGGAGTGAAGCGCGTCTTGAGGTACAGGGAAATTCTGAATCTGTATCCTTTATTAGGCGTACCTTTATGCTGATTTATATGTAAAACCAACCCTGGGGAAGTCTATCTTCTTCAGGGTTTTTTGTATAGGTAAGAGGAGGGATAAAATGGACCGCGATGAAAAATATATGCAGATGGCGATTGCCATGGCGGAGGGAACGGTGGGGCAGACATCCCCGAACCCGTCGGTGGCTGCCGTGGTCGTGCGCGACAATCAGGTAGTAGGTCTCGGCGTCCATGTCAAAGCAGGAGAGCCGCATGCAGAAGTCCACGCGTTAAAGATGGCAGGAGAGAAGGCGGAAGGTGCTGAGATTTATGTGACACTTGAGCCTTGCAGTCATTACGGACAGACGCCTCCCTGCGCCCAAGCTGTCATTGACGCTGGCATAAAGCGAGCCATTATTGCTTCTCATGATCCTAACCCGAAAGTGAGCGGACGCGGCATTCAAATGATGGAAGAAGCGGGCATTGAAGTGAAAACCGCTGTTCTCAAAGAAAAAGCGGATCAGCTGAACCGTGCTTTTTTTCACTTCATCCAGACGAAACGGCCTTATGTACGCTTGAAGTCAGCCATCAGTATGGATGGAAAAATTGCTACGTCGACTGGTGAAAGTCAGTGGATTACAGGAGTAGAAGCACGTTTGGATGGGCACCGCTACCGTCACCAATCAGCTGCCATTCTCGTTGGCGTGAATACGGTGATGATGGATAATCCGAAATTGACGACCAGACTGGAAGGCGGAGGAGATAACCCTGTACGTATCGTGTTAGATACGAACTTGCGCACCCCGCCTGCCGCTCAGCTCATTCAAGATCCATCAGCTCCGACCTGGATTTTTACAGGGGCTGGCGTGACAGAAGAGCAACTCACACCTTTTAGAAATTTCTCTCATGTAGATATCATCCAGTTTCAATCAGACAAAGTCGATATAGAAGAGGTCGTAGACTTTTTAGGGGAACAAAAAATCACGTCCCTGTTAATTGAAGGGGGCGCCACAGTAGCTGATGCTTTTGTAAGATCAGGACACGTAAATGAAGTAATCACTTATATGGCACCGAAAGTAATTGGTGGTGAGAAATCTCTCACATCCGTCGCTGGAGAGGGAATCAGCAGTTTGAAAAATATAGACCGGTTTGAGTTTGTATCGAGCGAAAAAATCGGTGACGACTTGAAAATCATAGCAGTCAAAAAGGAGGGGTAAATGTGTTTACAGGAATCGTTGAAGAAATAGGGTCTGTCAAAGGGATTAAAACAAAAACAGAAGCACTAGAAATCAGTATTCAGGCGAAAGATATATTGGACGATGTGAATTTAGGAGACAGCATATCCATTAACGGCGTTTGTCTGACAGTCACAAGCTATACCGATCGAAGTGTTGAATTTGATGTGATGCCGGAAACCTTTAGAGCTACGAACCTTAACGAGCTGAAGCAAGGAAGTCCTGTCAATTTAGAGCGAGCCATGGCAGCAGGAGGCAGGTTCGGCGGTCATTTAGTTTCCGGACATATCGATGGAACCGGTCAGATCGTCAATAAAACGCCTGAATCCAATGCGGTTTATTATGAAATTGAATTACCGGATGAACTTATAAAATATTTCGTTTATAAAGGATCGATTGCAGTAGATGGAACGAGCTTGACCGTTTTTGGAGTGAAGGAGAACAAGGTAACCATCTCCCTCATTCCACACACGATGGAACATACGGTACTAGGGAATAAAGGCACGGGAGATCGAGTGAATATCGAGTGCGATATGATTGGCAAGTACGTAGCGCATTTTTTAGGAAAAGATGAGCCGGACGAAAAATCGCAGATGACCAAAGAATTTTTAAGTGAAAACGGATTTGCTTAACGGAAGGAGCAGCACTATGTTTGATTCAATTGAAATAGCTATAGAACGTTTAAAACAAGGTAAAATGGTTATTGTATGTGATGACGAAGATCGTGAGAATGAAGGGGATTTGATAGGTCTGGCCGAGCATGCATCGACGGAGATGATCAATTTCATGATCACTCACGGCCGTGGTCTGGTCTGTGCCCCTGTAACAGGAGAAATCGCTGAACAGCTGGAACTCATTCCTATGGTAGGAACGAATACCGACCCCAATCAAACGGCATTTACCGTAAGTATCGATCATAAAAACACAACTACCGGTATATCTGCGGATGAACGGGCATTAACAATTCGAGAGTTGTTGAATCCTGAGTCGAGCCAGGAAGACTTTCAAAAACCTGGACACATCTTCCCGCTTGTGGCTAAAGATGGAGGTGTCCTTCGCAGAGCCGGCCATACCGAAGCAGCCGTCGACCTGGCCGTTTTAGCAGGATCCAAACCAGCGGGGGTCATATGTGAAATCATTAAAGATGACGGCACAATGGCACGAGTGCCTGACTTAAGAAAAATGGCCGATGAATTTGATATCCCGATGATTACAATTGCGGATTTGATTCAATACCGTCACCGCCATGAAGATCACGTAAAACGTGAAGTGGAGATTCAGCTTCCTACAGAATACGGAGATTTCCGAGCTGTCGCCTATTCAAATGACATTGATCATAAAGACCACATCGCATTAATCAAAGGGGACATCAAACCTGGAGAACCAACACTCGTCCGTGTCCACTCAGAATGTTTAACAGGAGACGTGTTCGGATCGTACCGTTGTGACTGCGGTCCGCAGCTTCATAACGCATTAAGGCAAATCTCTGAGAATGGCAGCGGAGTGCTGCTTTACATGAGACAAGAAGGACGAGGTATCGGTCTTGTTAATAAAATGTTTGCATATAAGCTGCAAGAGGAAGGGTTAGATACAGTAGAAGCCAACGAAAAACTAGGCTTCGGTCCCGACCTCCGCGATTACGGAGTAGGAGCACAAATACTGCGAGATCTCGGAATTTCCAAGATCAAGCTGTTGACCAACAACCCTAAGAAAATCTCAGGACTAAGCGGCTGGGACCTAGAAGTTGTAGAAAGAGTTCCAATCGAAACCCCATCCAGAAAAGAAAACGAACTCTACCTGAAAACCAAACAATCCAAAATGGGCCACCTCTTTCATTATTAGGTAGAAAAGCGGAAGCGGCCTGGGGTAAAGGAAGATCGGCTAAAACCGGCACGTCCTGTGCCAACGCCGACCTGACCCCCATCCTGGGCCCCCAGGACCGGACGCATAAGCAAAACAACGAAGTGAAGCGAGTCACCAAAATCAAGTAAAACAACAATAAAGGAGAGAGACAATTGGTAAAAGTATTAGAAGGAAATTTAGTAGGCAGCGGTTTGAAAGTAGGAATTGTAGTTGGACGTTTCAATGACTTCATTACAGGACGTTTATATGAAGGTGCGGTAGATGCGCTTAAACGTCATGGAGTAAATTTAGATGATGTAGAAGCAGCGTATGTACCGGGGGCTTATGAAATCCCGATGGTAGCAGGTAAAATGGCTAATTCAGGAAAGTATGATGCTGTGATTACGCTTGGCGCAGTCATTCGCGGCTCCACTCCACACTTTGATTACGTGTGTGGAGAAGCGGCTAAAGGGGTGTCTCAAGCCTCCATTCAAAGCGGAGTGCCTGTCATTTTTGGTGTCATCACGACAGATACTATTGAACAAGCTATTGAGCGTGCTGGAACGAAAGCAGGGAATAAAGGCTGGGAAGCGGCAACAGCTGCAATAGAGATGGCTAATTTGAATCGTCAATTCGAAGTATAATGAATGAAGTCCCTTGAACTGCGGTTCAGGGGACTTTTCAATAAGGGGCTCGGATTCGATTAATTTTGTATATAACAGGGTACATCTAGAGCAGTGAGATTTTTGAAATGAGGGTTTTGTATGGGGAAGCGGATCGTATGGTTTCGCAGAGACTTAAGACTTAATGACCAAACGGCATTATCACGTGCTGTGCAGGATAGTGGGGAAGGGGACGAGATTCTCTTCATTTTTCACATCCATCCTAAATTGATCGAGGAATTTACGGTGCGACATGATTACTTTTTCCAGACGGTTGAAGCGCTCGCGAAAGAGTGTGAGACTTACAAGGCGCCGATTCACTTTTTGTATGGAGAAGAGGAAGAAGCATTCGGCCAGCTCATTCACAACGCTGGTGAAATCAGCGGTGTATACTTCAATTATGATGAGGTGGGTTTTGGTAAGCAAAGAGATGATCATATGATTGAATGGTTTCACGAACAAAGGATTCCGGTATATTCTTCGATCGATCACCACATTCATTCTGCGAGAGAAGTTACTAAGAAGGATGGCGGATTCTATAAAGTATTCTCTCCTTATTTTAAACAATGGCAGCAGCTTGATAAGCCCGAAGTTCAAACTGTGGACTTGGAAAAAGTTAAACAGTATGGAGTGGATGAACGGGAACATTATAAAGAAGGCGGGAATAAATGGGCCTCGCTGCAGAAACAATTTGAATATAAAGGAAATGATATAGGTGAAAATGCTGCATTAGAGAGGCTTGATCTCTTTTTAGACGGGGCTATTTATGATTACGAGGAGCAGCGTGACATCCCAGCTGTGGATGGGACAAGCTTGATGTCCCGCTTTTTGAAGACAGGGGCGATTTCTCCAAGGACGATTTACCACAAAATCAGAGAAGAAACAGACGGCCGCAAAGGGCAAAAGGGAATAGACACCTACGTTCAAGAAATTGCCTGGCGCGACTTCTATAATATGATTTATCATTTTTATCCAGAAGCTCACGATCTTGAGATGGTTGAGAAGTATCAGGGAATCGATTGGAATGTGGATGAAGAATACTTAGAACGCTGGAAAAAAGGTGAAACCGGCTTTCCCCTCATAGACGCTGCGATGCGCCAGCTGAATGAAACAGGATGGATGCATAACCGGTTGCGCATGGCGGTGGCTTCATTTTTGACAAAGGATCTACTGATGGACTGGCGACTCGGCGAAAAATATTTTCAGGAACGTTTGGTAGACTACGATGCCGCTTCAAATATAGGGGGCTGGCAGTGGGCGGCTTCGACCGGCACTGATCCCGTCCCGTATTTTAGGGTGTTCAATCCTACCCGGCAATCTGAGCGGTTTGATCCTCACGGCCGGTTCATTAAAGAATGGGTGCCCGAATTGGAGAATGTAGAAAAGAAGTACATCCATGCACCTGGTACCATGCCGGAAGATATTCAACAAAAGGCAGGTTGTCAAATCGGGAAAGACTATCCTGAACCGATTGTGGATCATAAAACAATGAGAAATAAGGCGATTGACCGCTTTAAACGAGTGAAAGACTATAATTGATATTATGACGTGGAGGTAATTACATTGACGACACATCGCAAACAATTAGAAAAGTATGCAGAATTGGCACTGAAGAAAGGCGTAAATATTCAGTCAGGACAAGGGTTGATCATCAATGCTCCGATTGAGGCGGCTGACCTTGTTCGCATCATTACAGCTAAAGCTTATGGAAAAGGTGCGAAGAATGTCCATATCGAGTGGAGCGACGAAATGGTAAGCTACATGAAAATGAAAAACGCTCCTATGAGCATCCTTGAGAATTTTCCGAAATGGAAAGTGGATGCGTTGGAAGGAATGGTGAAGGATGGGTATTCCTTATTGACCGTTTACGGCCCTAATCCTGACTTGCTGAAGGGGATAGACTCTGAACGTATTGCTAAAGCCAATAAAGCGAGTGGAGAAGCATTGACGACGTATCGGGATTATATTATGAATGATAAAGTGACGTGGTCGATCATCGCTTACCCACAGGCTTCCTGGTCTGAAAAAGTGTTTCCTGACGACACCACAGCCAATGCTCAAAAGAAATTATGGGAACAGATTTTTTCTATTACTCGTGTCGATCAACCCGATCCGCTCAAAGCGTGGGAAGAGCATAATGAGACGCTGAGAAAAGCGCGCGAATACTTGAATTCAAAGCAATACAAAAAACTTCATTATAAAGGTCCGGGCACAGATTTGACGATTGACCTCGTTAAGGACCACATCTGGCATGGCGGCTCAACGGAGTCAGAAAAAGGCGTAGAGTTCAATCCGAACATGCCGACCGAAGAAGTGTTCACAATGCCTCATAAAAACGGAGTTCAGGGAACGGTAAGCAGTACGAAACCGCTTAGCTACGGCGGAAATTTGATCGAAAACTTCACTTTGACGTTCGAGAATGGAATAGTAGTCGATTATACGGCTGAGTCAGGAAAAGAGACGTTGAAGCATTTGTTAGAGTCTGATGATGGAGCGAAGCGGTTAGGAGAAGTGGCACTTGTGCCGGATGAATCACCTATCTCTCAATCCGGTCACATATTCTTCAACACGCTGTACGATGAAAATGCTTCTTGTCACCTGGCCTTAGGTAAAGCATATCCGACGAATGTCAAAGGAGGCTCCTCCATGACGAAGGAACAGATGAACCAGCAGGGAGTCAATGACAGCCTCGTACATGAGGATTTCATGATGGGGTCTTCTGAGCTTGATATTGATGGAGAGAGTCATGAGGGACAATTCGAACCTGTTTTCCGTAACGGCTCATGGGCGATTGATTTTGAATAAGACATGTTGAAAAAACGGGCTTATTGAGCTCGTTTTTTCTATGTTAAAGTTCCGTGTTGATATTCACTTAAGATCCCTTTAGTGGAAGACTCAGTTTCGAGACATAGTGAGAGTTTAGGGGCTACAGGAAACGGTTCGCTTTCCGTGGGGCGGGGGCTGAGCCTCCTCGAGCTTCGCTCAGTGGGGTCTCACCTGTCCCGCTAATCCCACAGGAGTCTCACCTTTTCCTTCCGCCCCTTTCCATATAAGTATCTCGAAACCGCTTCAAGGAAAGCAACATTCTCAATGTAAGCATGTCTTCGAAAGAATTTCTATAGAGCGTTTTCCACCTATAGGACAATAATGACGGAAATCTTTCCTTATGGGGGAGGTTTCTCTATTTCATAGAACGGGGGGGTTGGAAAGCGAGTAGCTTCCCAACCACCCCTGACTGTCAACCTGGCAACGAACCCAGTTTATCTCGGAATCAAGTCTTCCACTATCCTCCCATATTGTCGAATAACTCACGTATCAATATCAACAACCACCTTTAACATAGCTTTTTTGTGAAAGCAGGCCATACTCGCCTCTATCAATTGTTACAGTTTTATCAAAATAATTACAGTTTGGTTAAAAGCCTGTGAAAATTAATTCATTCACGCTCCAAGTATGTTAAAAAAGTATAGATAGGTTTTAATTCTAAAAAAAGAGTGTATAAATGTATTATAGTAAATCTAGAGGTGAAACGATATGAAGAAACGGGACGCGCTTTTTGATAACGCAAAGATATTTTTAATATTTCTCGTTGTATTCGGCCACATGGTTCAGCCGGCTACACATGAGTCACGTGAAATGTACACCGTTTATACGTGGATTTATACGTTTCACATGCCTGCATTTATTTTTCTTGCCGGCTTTTTCGCTAAAGGTGCAGGAAACAAAGATTATATCATCAATTTAGCTAAAAAATTAATACTTCCTTACTTGGTTTTCCAGTTTGTGTATACAGGCTATTTCCTATTCATTGGTAAAGATGGATGGTTGAATGCTCCGTTCTATCCCCACTGGTCTCTATGGTTCTTGTTCAGTTTATTCTGCTGGCATATTCTTTTGATTGTCTTCCGCAAAATGCCTCCTATGATAGGAATAGCTCTGGCAGTCGGGATTGGAATTGTTGTCGGGTATGCGGACAGTATCGATCAAACGTTCAGTTTGTCTCGTACCTTTGTATTTTTCCCGTTTTTCTTAATCGGGTATTGGCTGACGAAAGATACGGTCAAGAAGTGGAGAATGCCTAGCGTTCGAGTTGCGAGTTTGGTCTTTATGACCGCGCTGGCTATCGTCATAGCGCTTGCTCCTGAATTCAATTCGGATTGGCTGCTTGGTTCTAAATCCTATCAAACGTTAGGTGAGCCTGAATTAGGCGGACTTTACCGATTTGGAGTCTATCTGCTTGGTGTTTTAATGACGGTAAGCATTATGTCTTGGATTCCGAACACCCATTACAGCTTCACTGCCTTAGGCGGACAAACCCTGTACGTGTATTTACTGCATGGTTTTATCGTGCAGTTGTTCAGACAGCAAGACTGGGTACAAATCAATAATGTAGCGGATTTTGCATTCTATGTCGTATTTTCAGGTTTAATTGTTTATCTGCTGTCAACCAGCACCATTCGTACCATTACTCAGCCGTTTATAGAAGGCCGGGCTGCTTTATTGAAGAGCCAGTTAGCCCGCAGCAATGACAACGATCGATATCGCACAAATTAATAGCAAATACCTCCCTTATGTTTGAAAAAGCTGTTCTTGTGAGAGAATAAGCGGACAAGAGAAGGGAGGTATTTTTTATGCCAAAAATACTTATGGTTGCTACAAACGCAGATCAGATTGCTGATCGAAAAACAGGCTTATGGCTTTCGGAATTTATCGAACCAGCCACCGAATTCCAGCATGCAGGAATTGAAGTGACAGGGGCGAGTCTTAAAGGTGGGAAGATCCCAATCGATCCTCACAGTTATAGTAATGAACTTCCCCGCGTGTGGGACGGAGTGATGAAGCCAATACATGATACGATCAAACTCTCTGAAGTGATCCCTGAAGAATATGATGGCATCTTTTTTTGCGGGGGCCACGGGGCTATGGTAGATTTTCCGAACGCAAAGGAGATCTCGACGTTGCTTGCTCATTTTGCTCATCATTCGAAACCCATCGGGGCAGTTTGTCATGGCGCTGCCGCGTTTATAGGTGCGGAGGACGTAAACCATAATCTAATTATCAAAGGTAAAAAGGTGACAGGGTATTCTAATGAAGAAGAGAAGGCTGCGGGGATGATGAGTGCCGTACCGTTTTCACTGGAGGACGAGCTTGAAAAGGCTGGCGCCACCTATGAAGCGGCAGCACCTCAAGAAGAGCATGTGGTAGAGGATGGTTTTTTCATTACAGGGCAGAACCCTCAGTCTACGCGTGCCATCGCCGAACTATACAAGAATCGTTTATTATGAAAACGAAGCTGTACCAATAGTTTTTTAAGTCTGCAAGATCGGTTTCGTTATGTGTTACTAGGAGAAATGGGGACTTGGAGGTGAATCGCTTTCCGCGGGGAAGACGGCAAGCCTCATTGAGCTAAAAGCTCTGTGGGGTCTTGCCAGTCTATCCTTTCCCGCAGCCCTAACTCTCCTTAATGTCTCGGAATCGGTCCTTTGAAGTTTTGTATAAAAAAAAACAGGGCTGTCCATAAAAGTCTGGATCTTAGACTTTTTGGACAGCCCCGTCTTTCGTTTAAAAGATCAGGTGAGCAATCAGTGCGATGACTGGAAGCGTAATAATCGTACGTAATAGGAAAATAATGAAAAGATCCTTCAGATTGACCGGAACTTTGGAGCCAAGCAGCAAGCCGCCGACTTCGGACATATAAATAAGCTGAGTAACAGATAAACTGGCGATGACAAATCGCGTCATCTCGCTTTCGATACTTGCTCCGATAATTGCCGGTAAGAACATGTCAGCAAAACCGACAAGGATCGTTTCCGAAGCTGCCGCTGCATCAGGAATCTGCAGCAGTTGCAGGAATGGAATGAACGGATAACCGAGCCACGTGAATACCGGTGTAAATTCAGCGATGACTAATGCGATGGTACCAAGTGCCATAACAATAGGAGCTACACCCATCCACATGTCCAGGATGTTTTGGCCGCCTTCTTTGAAAAATTGCACGGGTCCCTTTGCTTTGCTTCCGCGTTCTACGGCTTTAGAGTACGCATAAGTAATCGTGTTATGTTCATCAGGAATCTCTTCTTTGATGTCATCGGCTTCTTCCGTTACATACGTATTCGCTTTACGAGACAAAGGAGGTATTCTAGGCATAATTAATGCAGCTATGAATCCTGCGATGGCAACTGTCAGATAAAACGGAATGAACATGTGCTCCAGATCGACCTCGGAAATAACAACTAAGCTGAACGTGATCGATACGATAGAAAACGTTGTACCGATGACCGCAGCTTCCCTTTTTGTATAATATCCTTCTTCATATTGCTTACTGGTAAGCAGAACGCCGATCGTTCCATCTCCAAGCCACGAAGCAAGAGCATCGATCGAAGAACGTCCAGGGAGTTTGAACAAGGGACGCATCACCTTAGTTAATATGACCCCGAATAATTCAAGGAGTCCGAAGTTCAATAGTAACGGCAGGAACAAGCCTGCAAAAAGGAAAACAGCGAACAGTACATGTAGTAAGTCTCCTAAAAGTAGTCCGCCGGTGACATCGGAAATGATTGCTTCCGGTCCAATTTGGAAATAGACCATGACGGCAAAAATCATGCCGAGAACACGCGTGACGACCCAAACGGGCGGAACGTTGAAAAGAGATTTGAAAAACGGTGTGCCGTTCAACTTTTCGGGCCCTGCTACTTTAACAGCGACGGTGATCATCGCCGTAATGGAAATGATCAGCATCATAATCAGCGATATAGAGGATGCTAAAGTATCTTGCAGCCAGTTAGCTAAAATAGCGATTAATATAGTGACGCTTTCTTCTTCGCTATCATAGAAGGGAACCATGAATAGAATGATCCCGATCAATGAAGGAATAATAAATTTTAAATGAGAAGAAGCCCGGAATTGACTTGCTTTCATATAGGAACTCTCCCGTCTGTAAATAATAGTCTCTGTAAAAATCCCGTTTTGATATTCATATAAGCTGCCATACCCTGCAACCTCAGCTTTTAGATTATTTCATTTTCTAAGAATGGGTCCGGGAAATCACTCGCTTACCATAGGTGTAAGGTGAGCTTCCTAGCCTTATATGGTTACGAAACTCCATTACCATAGAACCGCGTCTTCTATACAACTGCCGTACCCAGGAATACACTCTTATGAAAAATCAACAACGACGTTTAACATAGCTAAGTAATAAAGAATAAATATACAGCGCTTTTAATTTTAATACGATTAAGGAAAAAAGCCAATAGAAAATATTAGGTGATATAATGATTTAAAATTCTGTCTACCGAGGGACCGTAACTTTCACCGAATATATTCAAATGGACGAGCAAATAAAAAAGCTGGTAGAGAGGTTTGATTTCCTCGTAGTATTCGGGGAGAGGGGAAACCTCTTGATAAGCATCATAGAACTCTTCCGGGAAGCCACCGAACAATTCAGTAAAGGCGATTTCAAAGGAAGGATCTCCGTATAAGATAGAAGGGTCAATTAAGTAAGGCTCACCCTCTGGCCCTGCTATATAATTTCCGCCCCATAAATCCCCATGTAGTAAAGAAGGGGAGGAGACGTCAGGGATCCACCGTTCCAACTGCTGAATCAGCTTCTCTAACTGCTGTTTTCTTTTCCCATTTATGTTTCCGTTCTCAACACCGATCTGCAGTTGGTTGCGCAATCGGAAATTGCGGTAATATTCGATCCAGGAATTCTGCCAGTCGTTGGGCTGATCGAGTTCTCCGACAAACGTAGGTTCCCCAAACCCATGAGCGTTGGATGTGTGCTGATGCATGAGTGCTAAATTGGTTCCGAGTTTTTGTCCGGTATCAGACTTCTTACGGCCTTCGATCCATTCGAGAACGAGAAAGCCGGGTTCATTGGATTGAGGTTCATCGTAATAAAAAACGTCCGGCACAGCGATGGTGTTTGATTTTTGAATCATTTGTAATCCTGCCGCCTCTGCTTTAAAGAAGTGGGGAGGAACGTTACGGTTGCCCTTTATGAAGTACTCGCGGCTGCCTGTGCGGACATAGAAAGCTTCATTGATATCTCCACCACTGACTGAACGGATTTTTTCTACTTCGCTATCATCTTTCAGGTTATGTAGTACACGATTTATCTCTCTTTTCATACATGACCTCCTCATTAAGCAGTTATTCATTTATACCCTTTAGGACGAAATCACAACCTTGAAAAAGAAAAAAGTCAGAGCGAGGCTCTGACTTTTTAGTGGATGATCGGTTTTACATTCTCGTATCTAGCTTCTCTTTCATAGGCGTAGATGGTGTGAATTTCTTCAAATCCCAGGCTTTCATACAGTTCTTCGGCTTGTTTGTTGTTTGTTCGAACGGAAATGGTGACGACTTGTACGTCGAACACATAAAAGGCGTACTGGAGAGCATGGTCGATCAGTGCTGAACCAATGCCGCTGCTGCGTTCAAAAGGAGATACATTAACGAAACATATTTCACCTTCCTGAGACGTAATCATTTCAAAATATAAATAACCAATCAGCTCACCATTTTGCTTATAGCCCCATAATTTATTTGTATCTTCTTGAGAAAGTTCTACCATTTCTTTCGTCGTATAATAGGCTCCCTCCGGGTGGAGCTCATCTAAAGCAGCATGCTCATAATCTTGAATTTCTTCAATAAAAGAGTTCTTTACATGGGAAGGCGTATAATGAGATTGGTGAAGTACCAGCGTCTTTTCAGTGTTATAAAGCTGGAAATGGTGACGTTCTGCAAAGGAAACCAAATCCTTGTTCGCTTCAAAACAAGCGACCTTGACGGCGTCAAAATGCAGCTGTACGGTAAGAGAAGCCTTCTCCCATAAACCTTCGATCACTTTTGTTCCCTTCCGAAGAGAAAAAGGTCCGAGCAAACGACATAGCTTTTGTTCGAAAAATGGCAGAATGCCAATGAAACCTATGATTTCTTCGTTTTCCCAGGCGACATAAGCAAGCGGTTCCTGAAATTGAGTAAGGGTCCAAATTTGTTCGAATATTTCATCAGGATCTGAAGCAAGCCAGGCAACATAATGTTGATCCTGCTCGTTCATGCCGTGCAGCCACTCAGCAACCGTATGTAATTGTTTTACTTCTAACTCCGTAATCTGCAAATCAATCACCTTTCTCCCTTTTGCTAAAATCATGCCATAAGAAGGTAGGGGAGTAAAGGAAATTCAATAGAAAAAACCAACCAGTGCGGGGAACTGGTTGGTTTAACTTACGTACTACTTATTTCCTTTTCCTTTACCAGGGTGGTCTTTATCTTTGTCTTTTCCTTTACCAGGCTTATCCTTATCTTTCCCTTTATCCTTGTATGTGATTTCATACTCGAATGGTACAGGATTCAACTGGTCTTGTGGAGCGGCATAGTACGTAGTCATGTACGTCTTACCAGGGCGGAAGGCTTTTTGGATATTCAATGCATCTTCCTCGGTTACGTTAAAAGGATCGACTTCGATGACTTGATGCTTGCCGCCTTTATTTTCCTTGATGAAGGTAACTCCGTAATTGATGAATTCCTCATTCAATTCATTTTCATTCACGAAGTCTTCAGCGATATTACTGTTTCCATCTAAAGCAATATTCGCTTCAGGTACATTGATATTATCAATGAACCAGCCATCATTTGTTGTTCCCCAGTCCGTAAGGTAACGGAAAGAAACGAGTACTTCTTCGCCGGCATATTCAGAAAGGTCGAACGTTTCATTCTGATATTCATCAAATGTGCCTGTAAATCCAGGGACGTTATCTTTGATCTTTGGATATCCATCTTCTACAACATCGGAACGCGTATTTTCATTATCAAGTGAGGTCCACGTGTCGCCGTTATCTGTGGAAACCTGAACGACTCCGAAGTCCCACTGTTCTTCGATATCCGCATAGTGATCGAAGTTGAGAGTTGCTTCGTTTAATCCAGTCAAATCAGCTTCGAAGATCAGCTTATTATCAGCTTCATCGCTATCGCCGCCGAACAGAACCTGCTCGCCGCTTCCAAGCGGGTCATCCACTGCTTCCCACTGAATCGGCATGAAGTCGATGCCGTTGAAGCTGAAGTCTTCTACTTTTTGACCAGGCTCGATGTTGAATTCTTTAAAGTCAGTACCCCAGGCAGGGACGCCGTCTTTTTCATAATCCTTTGCTTTTTCGAAATCAACCGTCATTCCGCGAGGCTCGTCCTGTCCATCTACAGGAAGATCGCGCAGGTCAATGTTTTCAAAGCCGTACAGGCCGCCTTTGTATTTGTTATCATCTAAAACTAAAGCAGAAGTGAAGTCTTGATACACTTCGTTAAAGGTTGTATCGATACCGAATTCTTCAAAAGCATCTTCATAGCTTTCAATGCTGTTCAATTCACTTTTCGCGATGTATCGGATGAATTCTTGTCCGAATCGTTCATAGTTGTAAAGGGTGAAAAGCTGCACCAGGCCATAGTCCGCAATAGTTTCAGGGCCGGTTTCAGCGTCTACGTGTTCGTCCCAGTTGGTAAGAGAGTTCTCAGGGTGATCCAGAAAGAAGTTGATAGAACCCTCAGACATCCCGTACCCGCCTAAGAACTCAGAGAAAGTCGACATGCCTTCATTGAGCCAGCTCGTCTCATCGGAATCATTATCTGCATGGATCAAGTGCTGCAGCTCATGAATCGTTGTGCTGAAAAATGTGCTTTCCAGACGCGTATCCCAGTCTCTGGAATCGATCGTGATCATATTACGGTCGGTATAGTTTTCTAATGTCTGCCAGAAGAAACCGGCAACGAAGAATGGATACTCCGGATCATAGTAGTTGTCATCCTTCACGTTGTCTACCATGATAAGGACTTTGTCTCCTTCTCCTTCTTCTTCGTAGTAGCCTTCGGGAACTGCACCAATGTCTTCAAGCAAGGCATTGCTGCCGTCCAGGCTGTCCGGACTACCGAAGAAATCTGTGGCTACAGGGTACATGTTCGTATCGAATTCCTCCGCCATTGTGTCAACCTGGTTCTGAGTAATGACGTGTGGATCACGCGGATCGTCCTCCGCAAAAGAAAGATCATTCGCTACCCATATTTCTGCGTGCTCGCTTTCACTTCTCAGAGTGAATTCCTTAAATGCAAGATCTCTGTCAAGGAACTGTTTCGTTCCTCCATCATATGTAAAATTACTCTCGGAGTCTGAATCCTCATCCTCATCAAAGTTCGTATTCTCAGCATTATCCTTTATCTTTTGCTCCGCCTCTTGCTGGAAACCTTGTTGGTTCTCTTCTTTTTCAAGCTTTCCGTCAATATCGATCGTATCGCCATACCGTTCTTTGTTCCAGTTCTCATACTGTGAGCTTGCGCTGACATCTGAATTTGCGGCTGGCGCAAATAAAGACAAACTCAAAGCGCTGACTGATAATAAAGCAGTCATCTGTTTTTTCATGTGCATGAATACCTCCTAATGGAATTTATTTCGTGACCCGCAATTTCCATTATAAGGCGTACATGAAAAATATTCAAAATATTTCGAATAGTAAATTGGAAGTATTTTTTAACTAACCATGTCATAAGTATGTCGATTGAAAGTCCTCATAAATAGCTAATTTATACTAATTATGATGGAAGGTGTAGAATGAATGTCGATTTTTATTTTGTGAAAACCTTAATATATCAGTGTATAAACCTTTACTTATTCCGAAAAGGCAAAAGGGGGGCTGAAAGACTTAATTTTTGTGTTTATTATTGAGAGGATTTTGACAGGGCGTCTTAGGGTAAATATAAATGTCGAATGGATAGAATGGAGAGGTTATCATGAAGGCACGTTTAAAATACATATCGCTTTATCGAATAACCGTCATTGTATGGATGGCTCTGAAATTCCTCATTCAAATCTTCTGGTTCAAAAAGAGACACAGGATTTGGGACCAGGAAACGAAACGGAAGTGGGAGTCCTTGCTTGTCAGCCAAGCCGAAGAATACCGGCGTAAGGCTATCCAGTTAGGGGGACTGCTTATAAAATTCGGGCAGTTTCTTAGCTCGAGAGGAGATTTGCTTCCTCAGTCTTTCATTCGTGAACTGGAAGGATTAGTAGACCGGGTCAAGCCCGTCCCGTTCAAGTACTCGAAGCAGACGATTGAAGAAGACTTGAATGCATCGATCGACGACCACTTCCGACAGATCGATACGAAGCCGATAGCTTCGGCTTCTATAGGAGAAGTGTACAAAGCAGAGCTGCTCGATGGCACGCCAGTTGCGGTGAAAGTACAGCGCTACCGGGTACGAGAGATTTTCCGGATGGATTTCAAAGCATTGAGAATCGTTTTCTTCATTCTTGGGAAATTCACAAAGTATGGGAAAAAAGCCGATCTTCCGGCCTTATACCGTGAAGTCGTAGCCGTCATTACGGATGAACTGGATTTCACGATGGAACTGAAGAACGGCAATCATTTCAAAAAGAGATTCAAAGATTTCAATGATGTGTATATTCCAGAATACTATCGTGATCTTTCGACGAAGAGAGTGCTGGTCATGGAGTGGATTGAAGGGGAGAAGATTACCGATATCCATTTCATGAAGAGCCATGGCATTGAAAGGGAACGGATTGCTAAAATCCTGTTTGATTTATGTGTCGAGCAATTTTTGTTTGCCGGGATGTTCCACTCGGACCCTCACCCAGGAAACTTGATGCTTAAGCCGGATGGGACCGTAGTCATCATTGATTTCGGTATGGTAGGCGAAATCAAACAGCAAGACGCCAACTCGATCCGCATGATGGTCCAGGGCTTTATCATGGATGATTATGACCGGGTAATCGACGCATTATGGGAAATGGACTTTTTATTAGACAACGCAGATACAGAAAAGGTCAAAAAAATGATCAAGCAGACGACAGACATGTATTTAGAGGGAGATCTCAAGAAGCTGGATGCTCATTTGATGAATGATATTCTTGAAGACTTACAGGAATTCATCAAAGAACAGCCGATTCAGCTTCCGGCGGATTATGCTTTCCTAGGAAGAGCTACCTCCATTATCGTGGGAGTGCTGACGTCGATTTATCCTCAAGTAGATTTAGTGGAGTGGGGCCGGCCTGTCATCAAGAAATGGATGACAGGTGAGAATTCAAGCTTCTCTCTTTATAAAGAAATAGCTAAAGATACAGCTAAACCTTTGATGTCCCTGCCTCGGGCTCTTGTTGAATACTTAGAGGATGGAGATAAAGAAAGAGAGTGGAAGTCTGTAAAACAGCAGCAGAACCTTTTTCATCAATTCTTTCTATTTTATGCCTGGCTATCGTTCATTTTGCTTCTAATTGGAACAGGTGGTGTCATATTCTTACAACAAACAGGGGTTTCGAGTTATTTGAACTTGGCGTGGGCCGTCACAGCTATCGCCGGAGCGGGACTCTTCATCATCCTAATCAAACACTACCGTATGATCAAAAAGATTAGACAATAAAAGGAGGAATCAGTATGAGTTTGTTAAGGAAAGGGTTTTACCTGGGATTAGGCGCAGCTATCAGCGGAAAAGAGAAATTCGAAAAAGGTCTGAACGAAATGGTCAGAAAAGGGGATGTGTCCCCGGCGGAAGCAAGAGAAATGCTGAATGCCTGGCTGGCCAAAGGAGAAGTGAAAAATAAAGAATGGAATGAACAAGCCCAGGCGCGAATGCAGGACCATGTCAAAGAGCTTGGTTTTGTCACCCGTGAAGAATATGAATTACTAGAAGCCAGACTGCAGCGACTGGAAAATCAAAACAAACAGTAAAGAAACAGCCCTTTTCCTTGTTGAAGAAAAGGGCTGTTTAAGTTAGTAGAGAAAATTTGAGTTTTCCAAAAGCCTTTTTGTGGCTAACGGACGCACGTCCGAGTCTTCTGGTACGTGCCCGCCCTTGTAGATAAATAGCCCCCCAATTTATAAATTAAACTGGTTGAATAAAGAACCAATGTGCTTAAGGTCAGGCAAATCAATCTTCCATTGAAACGCGCGTTTTATGATCCGAGAAATGGTTTCGTTCCTCAAATTATCGTAATGGGTCTTGGAAATGGTGAGACTCCTGCGGGAAAGGATAGACTGGCAAGACCCCGCAGAGCGTTAGCTCGAGGAGACTTGCCGTCTTCCCCGCGGAAAGCGATCCATTTCCAAGACCCCATTTCTCTATACAAAACAACGAAACCAGGTAAATACTCACTTAAAAAAACGTCCAGCTTACCGGTTTAGTCGGTCTGCCAAACAATTCAATAGCTTTAGCGATCTCATCATGGTTACCATCAGCGTCTGCTTTATTATAATCGAGCAGCTTCTGTAAGGGAATGCATCCCATCAGCAGAGAAGAAAGATCAGCAATATCTATAGACAAGCTGATACCATGACCAAGATGCTCATCACTCATCTGAGGCTTGCCGTTTTGAAATTGGATACTATGCGCACTTTCTTCATTCAACAGTGAATCAGTCACTTTAAAGTTGATGGCGACCGTTTGCTGTCCAAAAGAATGATCGGCAATATACATCATGAAAAGAGGAACGTTAACAATCCGGTACATGAGTCCCGTACCCCGTTCATGGGTGCCATGATAGATACGATGGATCAATTGCTTCGACGCGTGACGAGGATCATGGAACATAAAGGCGAAGTCATCATCGAAGGTAGGGAAAATGATATTCGATACCTGGTCCTTCTGTTGATGAAGGAAAGTAAGCAATGATTGAAAAGCTTCATTAGAATTGCTGAACCAGTCGATAATCTTCAAGTCATGCTTGAAGCTGCTATCCTGTTTCATTTCATAAACGAGGTACCCTTTTAACTGTCCGTTTATCCGGCAGCCTACTGTATGCGTATGTTCTGCAGCTATATGACGAAATTCGTACTCCTGTTTATCACAGGCTCCATGGTGATCTTCCGCCCAGTCGTGGTAACAGCGTTTAATGTCTTCCAGATGATTTTCGTTCAAAGGAATGACAGCATCCGCCTCATTAAAATAAGGGACCTGGCCCGGAGATACACGGAATACGTTCAGCTGAGGTCCGAAACCGAATCCCATCTTCCGGTAAAAGTCCGGCCGGAAAGGGTAGAGCTGCATAAGAGGGAAGCCTTCTCCGCGAGCTTTCCCGATGGCGTGGATTATCATGTCTTTCGCAATTCCTCTTTTTTTATAAGGGAGGTCGACCGCGAGCGTACCGACTCCGACAGAAGGGAGCGTTTGGTCATAAACATTCATAGGAAAGGCGTATGCTATGTAGCCGCCCACCATTTGATCCTCTTCATAAACAGCATTATGAGAAACCATATCGTACGATTCCATCCGTTTGCGGTGTTCAGTCATTTCTTTTTTATCTTCAGCGGTCCGCACCTCCATCATCGGGTAACAGCGGCTCAGTATATCGGTAAACGTCTTAAAATCATCCATTTGTTTAAAATCCATTGTTTTAGCGCCTCCTCATCTTAACTATTCCATTATAGAATACTAATATCAGTAAAAAAACCGTCAGTGTCAAGAGCGCCAGGTTTATTTGATAACCCGCTCCAAAAGCGAGGTAATTTAAGAAGGGGGCGGCTTGAGGCGGGTGGGATAAATACAAATAATTGGTTTCGAATAGTCGGTTAAAGACGCCAATTGCTACAGCATAGAGCACTAAATACATATAGGTTTCGAGCATACCCTTCAGATTAATTGTAAATTTCATAGTCAGGAGCAGGAATATGCTTGTCCAGGGAATTGCCATATGGTGAACGAAAAATTTCCAATAACGGTAATGCTCGTACCCGTGAGGTATTTCAGGGGTGATCAAAGCCATAAGGGCAGGAATGATTCCTATGAAAACATTCATTTGAATGAGTTTTTTATGATAAGTGAGCAGGCTGATCATGCCAAGTAGAGAAGCGATTCCACATAAATGAAGGGGCAAATGTTCGGCTGATGACGCCAGCCCATGGTGAAGAGCCCACAATTGGTAACTGGCTTCCGATAAGAAAAGGAAAATGAATAAAATCCAGCGTACCCATTGATGAGCCTTCGTCCCTTTTCTTAAAGCGGGAGCGTAGACAACGATAAGAAGGAAGCCGAGTCCAAATACAGCCAGCATGATGACATGGCTGAATCCGAACATTTCAAAAGCGTGGTCACTTGTTAAGCCGAACCATTGCTGCATAAGGAACACATCCTAGTTGAACTATATTTCTTGTGCTATGATTCTATCATACCTGTACCAAGGGGAGAGGGGTATTATGGACAGAGTGAACTGTTTCAAATGTATTCATTTTTATTCGACGTGGAACCCGCAATTTCCTCGGGGATGTAAAGCTTATGGATTTAAAGGAAGAGAAGTGCCTTCACAGACCGTGCTGAAAACGACAGGCACGCCATGTATGCAGTTCTGTCCGAAGCCTGTGCAGACTGAGAAGAAAAAGCTGCGATCTTCCTCACGGTTGGACATTCAGCTGTAAATAAAATGTAATGTCAGATTATATATCGTCTCTATGAATAAAATGTGGTATGCTGATGAATATTTAATACTAGAGTGAAAGGAGATGAATAAAAAAATGGAAAGAGAAAAATGGGGCACGAAGCTTGGTTTCATGCTTGCTGCTATGGGATCTGCTGTCGGGCTGGGCAATATTTGGCGGTTCTCTTTTGTAGCAGGAAACAATGGAGGAGGCGCCTTTTTAATTTTATATCTTTTGTTTGTCATTTTGATCGCTGTCCCGCTTTTGCTGACTGAAGTCAGTATTGGACGAAAAGCGCAGAGTGACGTCGTAGGTTCTTTCAAAAAACTGGCACCGGGGACCCCTTGGTTTTTAACAGGCTTTTTTGGTGTGTTCAGCGCTTTTTTAATTTTAGGGTTTTACAGTGTAGTCGCTGGCTGGTCAATGTTTTACTTGTGGAATTACATCACAGGAAGTTTCGCTTCACAGCCCGAGGCTGGATATGAGGGGGCCTTTGGTGCCTTTACCTCTCATTCGTGGCAGCCGCTGTTCTGGGTCGCTTTATTTATGGCACTGACGATCATCATCGTTGTCAGCGGTGTTAAGAGAGGGATCGAATCGGCTAATAAAATATTTATGCCCGTACTTGCTATCATATTAATTGTTCTTGCATTTTACAGTGTTTCCTTTGAGGGAGCGTCTGAAGGTCTGCGATTCTTATTTTCTCCAGACTGGTCCGCTTTTAGTGATCCTTCCATTTATATTGCTGCTTTAGGACAAGCCTTTTTTTCACTAAGTCTTGGAATGGGTGCGATGTTGACGTATGGCAGTTATTTATCAAAAGAACACAAACTGCCTGGGGCGACAATGGGGATCGGGTTGATGGATTCCTTATTCGCCATCGTTTCAGGAATTGTGATTTTCCCTGCTGTTTTTGCATTCGGAATCGATCCTGCTTCGGGTCCACCGCTTGTATTCATTACGCTGCCGACGATTTTTGAGCAGATGCCTTTAGGCGGGTTTGTGGGTCTGGTGTTCTTTTTTGCCTTAGTGTTAGCGGCTTTATCGTCTTCTGTATCAATTTTGGAAGTGCCGACCGCTTACTTTATGCGTGTCTTCAACTGGCCGCGCCAATTCACAAGTGTTGTCATGGGGGCGATCATGTTCTGCCTTGGCATCATTGTATCGTTAGGGTTCGGAATTTGGTCAGGAGTGACTCCGATCGGAGATTTAGGCATTCTCGACTCAATGGACTACGTGGCTTCTAATATACTGCTGCCACTAGGAGGATTGGCGATGGCGTTGTTTGTCGGCTGGTATTTCACGAAACAGCAGGCACTCGAGGCTACAGATTTCACAGGCTCATCAATAGGACAAGTATGGTATGTAATTATCAAGTTCCTAGCGCCGGTATTGATCGTTTTAATTTTCTTAAATGCTTTAGGGTTTATATAAGATGGAAGCAGCTTCATCCTGTGAGGGGTGAAGCTGTTTTTTTTGTGAGAGGCCTTGTTAAAGTTCCGTGTTGATATTCATATAAGCTTCCTTATGCTGAAGGCTCAGTTTCGAGCTGTTTGGGGATGTTTCCGTTATGTTTAACAGTGCAAAGAGCTCCGGGAAATCACTCCCTTTCCGTGGGAGCGCGGTGAGCTTCCTCGGACGTCCCGTCCTGCGGGATCTCACCAAGCACTCTCTTCCCACAGGAGTCTCGCGATTTCCCGGAGCTCTTTACGTTCATTAGTAGGAAACCCCAATGACTGAATATAGCACTTAAGAGCAGGGAACAAGCCCAAACCTAAACGCTATTTGGAGCATGTCAAGCGAAAGATGTACACCACCTCCACACATACAGGGAGCACAGAGGCTCCACCCTTGCGCCCATCAATCCTTTCCTGGACATTTAACAGGGTTTTGCAGAATGAAACGTGAAGAGCAGGTGATACGTAAGAATAATAAAGGAGGCGGTTCCTTGTTTAAATATTTTGCAATAGGGCTTATTATTCTGGCAGGAGCAGGCGTCGTATGGTTCATGTCGGGAGATGAAAATTTATTCGTCAGAACGATAGCTGTTTCAGCAGGAATACCTTTGTTTTTGGCTGGAATTCTTACGGGGGCTTTTGTAAGCGGAGATCGTAATCGGGCGAATTTCCATACGGAATCAACTCAGGGTCGAAGTTTTAGAAAAAGCCTGACGTTGAAGCTAGTTGTCATCAGTTCTCCGAGTGACGTCATGTTCGTGATTATGCTCGTCGACTATTGGATGACTTCGTAAGGGACTCTAAAGGGAAGGGTCTCTTTTTTCTGCAAAAAATCAAGGGGAATTACGGCCCTTGTTAGCTCATACTTACAGAAGCATGTTATGATAAGTGCGGAAGTTTTTTATCAATTGTAAAAGGAGTCATATCATATGGCGATTTCAAATCAAACGATACTCAAAAAAATGTCGAGCGAGATACAAGAAGCCATGCTGAACCATGGCGATGACCATCGTGTGCGTGAGCACGTCCGCGCGGTTAAACTGCTGGCGGATCTGGTGTTGGATCAGGACAGCGCCTCCCAGGCGGTTCCAAAGCAGAAAAGTTCCGTTCAGGAGCCGACAGTCGAGGAAATCAGACAAATGATGGGGAACGATCAGCCTGTCCAAAAACAAACATCCGCCCCACAGTCGGATGGACATGATGAGGCGAACGGAAAATCCATTTTTGATTTTTAAGGAGTGACAGACGTTGAAAATATTTTTAATTTTAGGTGTGTTGAATGGCTTCTTAGCGGTTGCCCTCGGAGCCTTTGGCGCCCATGGGCTGGAAGGCAAAGTTTCTGAAAAAGGGCTGAGCCAATGGGAAAAAGCCGTCGATTATCAAATGTTCCATACGATGGCTCTGTTCGTTACCGCATTATTAATGGGCAAAATCCAGACCGTGATGATGACAGGGGCCGGATGGTTCTTCGTGGCTGGAATCATTTTATTCTCAGGCAGTTTATACGCGTATGCTCCTACAGGGATTAAAACCTTTGCGATGATTACCCCGCTTGGCGGCTTATCCTTTCTCATCGGCTGGGTTCTGCTTGGCTATGCCATCATCAAGAACATTTAAAAATATAAAATGGTCGTGAAGATCAATAAAATAACAGCACGCAGCAACTGGCTTATACAAGAAGCTAGCTGCTGCTTTTTTAATTCTATATAACCATTGATCAGTAAGCTGATACTAAGAATATATAACATGAACAGCACGATCCACTGGTGCTCCAAATGGAAGAAAGCTACGATAGCCAGCAGTAATGCCAGACCAAGAGCGGCGAGCTCCAGGCGCATCAATGGTGCATAGGGATGCCGCATACGATCACCCCTTTCTAGTAGTATAGAACAGGTGGTTTAACGAGGAGAGTAACTGTTCGTGCCGCCGTTAAACGGGTAGTCGTAGTTGATTTCTTCATCAAACGTAATGTAGTCGAGGTATACCATCAATAGAATATACCTTTTATCGGTCTTTGGATCACTTAAAATGATATGGTCACGACCAGCGGCTTCGATAATCCCCTTGAAAACTTTCGCATTCCATTCGTCATTATTTTCAAAAGTCATATAAACCGTGGCTTCTTTTCCGCGATTTAACCGCAGGATATTTTCGATATAGGATTCTTCTAAAGCGAGCATCCCTTGCGAATTCCCATTCCCACTTCCACTACCATAATTGAAACCGTTGGAAGTCGTAGGCACCTGCATGCCTGCACCGGCAACAGTACCTCCGTTCGATCCGTTAGAGCCTCCCATACCTTGTTGATACATATAAGGATTGCCAGGGTAGTACGGAACATTGCCATGAGGCATTCCCTGCATTCCCTGCATTCCCTGCATTCCTTGCATTCCTTGCATGCCTTGATACTTCTTCGCCAAGCCAATCACTCCTTCAATAGATTAATAAACGGACGGACAATCTGCGCGTGTTGGAGCAAAGAAACAGTGAGATTTATACCTGCCGACATTAGGCTGGTCGAACCATGTAGCTGGACAGTCACCTTCAGGCATAAAAAACCAAAGAGTATTTGTGGCGGGATGAAAACGTTCCCCTCTAATTACACGACGTGCTAAATCAATATCCCTCTGTCGAGCGCGTTGATAAAAGTATCCCTTTTGAGTCGCCTCGAACCCGCCCGGACTTTGATAAACCATATTACGGATAGAGCGGATATCTTTGAAATCAATACAATTACCCCTTACACGGTTCACCCCGGTGTTCCCGACCATCAGCATCCCCAGTTTTCCATCTCCTTCGGCTTCCGCTCTCATCAACCGTGCCAATAATTTAACGTCTTCTTCGTTGGAAGGAACGACAGCCATGCTTTCACCTCGTTTCGAAAAAGCTGACTCTCTATCACTATATGAAACAGCCTGCCTAAGATATGAGTAAAAATTGTTTGAAAGGGAGGACACGAAATTGGTTATTGATGTAAGATATTAGTGAATGAAGAGGGGAGGAGGCTGCTTGATGCAAATCTTATACATAGAGGATGACGGAGAAATCGGAGAATGGGTCGTCAGGAAGCTGCAGTCTTGTTTCCCAACCACCCTTTGCTCTATACAGTAACGAATCCCATATGTAAAATGAAGTCTTCAGTATTTCTGCCTGCATTTCATAAAGCTCACATAATCAACAAAAAAAGCCCCGCCAATAAGGAGGCCACTGAAAAAGTCCATGATAAAACTAAACACGCATCCTTTCTTTGAAAATCAAAGAAAGGATGCGTGTTTTCTTGTATAATGAAAGAACTACATAAAAGTGAGGGATTCGATGTTAGAC
>NZ_JAIZEN010000021.1 GCF_024189295.1 Halobacillus sp. A1 | reverse complement strand
GCTTTATTTGATTATGTCCACTGGTACAATTATATTCGAATTCATGGCACTCTCAACTACCTTAGTCCTATAGAATTCAAGAAGAAACACCTTAATGAAATTGTCTAGTTTTGTGTTGACAATCCAGTCTTCCACTATAGGGAGCTTACATGAATATCAAGACTGAAATTCCTAAGAACAAAAAAATATCGAGTATACACTAAAAGGTTGTATACTCGATTTCATTAGCTGTTAACTTTTTTATAAGGAATTTAGTTATTTACAGGTTCAGCTTCTGTTATTTTTTCGTTTTAATTTTTCCGTTCCATTTTTTGAAGCCGCCCTGCAGCTGGTTAAGATTAGAGTACCCTTTCTTATTCAGCATCAAGGCCGCCCTTGTGGAGCGTGCTCCGCTTTGACAGTAAAGGTAAACAGGCTTGTCTTTGCGAATTTCTATGAGACGGTTTCTCATCTGAGAAAGCGGGATATTACGAGCTCCTAAAATGTGGCCGCCATCAAATTCTTTTGGTTCGCGTACATCAATTAGCTGGGCTTTTCTATATCCTTGTCGAAATTCATCCTCTGATAATGTAGTCAATATCTTTCTAGCTTTCAAAAATCGATAAACTCCGAAAGCAATCAAAAATACTATTGCACCGATTAAAATCCAAAGTTCCATATTTCTTTCTACCCCCTCTTCCCCTATCTATTATATGAGGGAATCCATCCTATTTCAAAGTTTTTTTATCTTGGACTTTTGAGTAGAAAGAATTTATAATGGCTTTTTGGATTGGAAGAAGCAATCTTACGTCATATTGCTTTTGGCGGATTTTGCAACTTATAAAAAAAGTGTCTAATCGTTTATTTAATTCTATATTCTTTGATTATCTTCCATTCACTTTCATATTTGAACGATTTGTAAATTGACAAAGTTCTACATAGTTGTTCAAAAACACAATATATAGGCACTTTGTAATTTACGAGCACAATATATTGATTATTTTTTCGTAGATGTGGTATGTTACTAATATATTAATTCTTTATAAAGTTTTAAGACATGCCCTAACAAGCATGATGGAAGGGAGAGGTTTGCATGCAAATAACGCCCACAACGAAAGATGCAAATTCAAAAATTAACGTGGAGCGCTTGAATGCGGACATACGCCAATTTGAGCAAGTGCATGAAGTGACTGAGAATATGCATTTGACCCATAGCGGTGTATCAAGACTGGTAATGTTAGATCGTTACGCGTTTAAAGACACGGAAAAGTTGACCTTAGCAGAAGGGGACTTTGTCGTACTTACGGTCAAAGATGATCCTAAGTTTCCGGCACGTGGATTCGGGTTTATCCAATCCATCGACTGGAATGCACACAAAGCTGTGGTCAAAGTTGAGCCGGAATTTGTTAACGTATTGGACAGCGAAGAAGAGCAGCAGACAGGTTTGATCACTAAAAGCCTTGACACGATAGATAAGCCTTTAGAAGTTTATTATGAACAGATCGCGTTAAGAAATGCTGCCGGGTTATCGGCAGTAGAAGCGGATGAGCAAAAAAGACATGAAAGTTTCGAGAGATTTTATGAAGAGCTTTCTAACCTGAACTTTATCCCGGCAGGCAGGGTATTGTATGGGGCTGGTTCCAATACAGATGTCACGTACTTTAATTGTTACGTTATGCCTTACATCCAGGATTCGCGTGAAGGAATATCGGATCACCGTAAACAAGTTATGGAGATTATGTCCAGAGGTGGAGGCGTAGGGACGAATGGTTCAACGCTGAGACCGCGGAACACACTTGCTCGCGGGGTGAACGGTAAATCTTCAGGGTCTGTATCATGGCTTGATGACATTGCTAAACTGACTCACTTAGTAGAGCAAGGCGGTTCGAGACGTGGAGCACAAATGATCATGCTGGCTGATTGGCATCCGGATATTGTAGAATTTATCATCTCAAAAATGCAGAATCCTCGTATCCTGCGTTATCTGATTGAAAATACAGAAGATGAGGAAATCAAGAAACTTGCAAAAGATAAACTGAAATTTTCTCCGTTAACAGAAACGGAAAGAGATCTTTATCAGAGTGTTGTCAACTACAAGAACATGCCGGGTCAGGGCGGTTTTACAGAGAGCAGCATTCGGGAAGCGGAAGAGAAGCTTTATACAGGCGGCACATACACAGTCAACAATTCCGAGTTTTTGACAGGGGCTAACATTTCCGTTTGTATAACAAAGGATTTTATGGAAGCTGTTGAAAACGATGAAGATTATCGTCTCCGATTCCCAGATGTAGAAAGCTATTCAAAAGAAGATATGGAAATTTACAATGCCGAATGGCAGGCGAGCGGAGATGTTCGTGAATGGGAAGAGAAAGGTTTGGCTGTTCGAACATACCGGACAGTAAAAGCGAAGGAACTCTGGAATCTCATTAACATCTGTGCGACGTATTCAGCAGAGCCGGGTATTTTCTACATCGATAATGCGAATGAAAAAACTAACGCTAGTGCATACGGACAAAAGGTCGTAGCTACCAACCCTTGTGGGGAACAGCCTTTAGCTCCATTCTCCGTTTGTAATTTAGCGGCTGTAAATCTAGCTTCTGTAGCAGATAAAGATAATAAAGAAGTTGATTTTGATCAATTGAGAAAAACAGTCGCCACTGGGGTTCGCATGCAAGACAATGTTATTGATGCTACACCGTATTTCCTTGAAGAAAATAAAAAGCAAGCGCTTGGTGAGCGTCGTGTTGGTTTAGGAGTAATGGGTCTGCACGACCTGTTGATTTACTGTGAGACAGAATACGGTTCCCAAGAAGGAAATCAACTTGTTGATGAAATTTTCGAAGTCATTGCTACGACAGCTTACCGCGAGTCGATCGCCTTAGCTGAAGAAAAAGGAAGCTTTCCTTTCCTAATCGGGCAAACAGATGAAGAAACGAAACAATTACGTCAGAATTTCGTTAACACGGGCTATATGCAGGACATGCCTGATGATATAAAAGAAGGTGTTCTGAAATACGGCATTCGTAACTCTCACTTATTAACTGTAGCTCCAACGGGAAGCACAGGAACTATGGTCGGAGTAAGTACCGGGCTCGAGCCTTATTTTTCCTTCTCGTATTATAGAAGCGGCCGTTTAGGTAAATTTATCGAAGTAAAAGCGGATATTGTTAAAGAATATTTAGACAGGAATCCTGAGCAGGATCCAGACGAACTGCCTGAATGGTTCATCACTGCGATGACGATGTCTCCTGAAGCGCATGCGGATACCCAATGTGTGATCCAGCGCTGGGTGGACAGTTCAATTTCGAAGACGGTGAATGCCCCGAAAGGCTATTCTGTAGAGCAAGTAGAGAAGGTTTATCAGCGACTTTACCACGGTGGAGCAAAAGGCGGCACGGTGTATGTAGACGGCAGCCGTGACAGCCAGGTGCTTACGCTCAAAGCAGAAGAAAACGGTTTTGAAGGAGAACAAACCGAGTTCGATTTTGATGAAGAGAAGAAGCCGAGAGTGGTCCTTATGGATACTGTCCATGAGTTGGAAAAGACAAACGTTACCATCGGTTCTGAGGTAGGAGATACATGCCCTGTATGTCGTAAGGGAACAGTAGAAGACATTGGTGGATGCAACACATGTACAAACTGTAATGCTCAGTTGAAGTGTGGATTATAAAACACGACTAAAATGAGCTGTCCGTGAGATATAATCAGGTGAAAAGTTACTCATAAAAAATCGCTCTATCTTGTTTTTGTTAAGTTTAGTCGCTTATATTAAAACGAGTGGAGCGGTTTTTTGTATAAGGTTATGGAAACCTGTGATTTGCTGTTCGTGTGAATGGATGGATTGTTAAAACTCAAAGTTCAGACACTGCACAGTTCCACCATCGTGATGAGTAAAAGGTGTTTTCTAGGATGGGGCTCAAACTATCTTTAGTATAGGAAACGCCAATATATCTTTAATTTGCGTCTTCAAAGTTAGGGGATTGCCACACCCTTCCTTGTCATTGAAGTTGAACTAGTGTATCATTTTCTTGAATAGGCCTACAGAACATAAGCATTATTGGGGGTTTAACATGCCAACGCCAAGTATGGAAGATTATATTGAACAAATTTACATATTAATTGAGGATAAAGGGTATGCACGGGTTTCAGACATTGCGGAGAATCTGCAAGTTCACCCCTCTTCCGTAACAAAAATGGTCCAAAAATTAGACCGGGATCAATACTTGAATTATGAGAAGTACAGGGGACTTATATTAACTCCTAAAGGAAAGAAAGTAGGTAAGCGGCTTGTCTACCGCCATGAGTTACTAGAACAATTTCTTGCGATCATAGGCGTCGATCCGGATATAATCTATGAAGATGTAGAAGGAATCGAGCATCATTTAAGCTGGGATTCCATAGATCGTATAGGCGACCTGGTGCAATATTTTGAAGAAGAGTCCAGCCGAGTTGATGACTTAAGAAGCGTGCAGCAAAAAAATGAAGAACAAAATAATGAGACGGACTAAGAAGACGTAGAATTACGTCTTTTTTTTATGGCTTTCGTTCTATATAGCACTCTCCACACTTATAAATAACATATGGGGGGATGTGCGTGAACATAGACGGCGTTTTCTCTGGCGGGGGTGTTAAATCTTTAGCTTTTATTGGTGCTTTAGAAGTGCTTGAAAAGAATGACTATTCTATTCAGCGAGTGGCAGGAACCTCGGCTGGTGCAATTGTTGCTTGCTTGAAAGCAGCGGGGTATAACTCTGGAGATTTAAGCGTAATACTTGAAGAGCTCACTTTGGAAAATTTGATTGATCAACCATTTGTGGATCAAATTTTCCCGTTTTCCAAATGGATATATTTATATTTTCGGATGGGTCTTTACAGAGGGAATAGGTTAGAAGATGTATTGGAGAAATGGCTTCAAAAAAAAGGCATAAAGACTTTCGCCCACTTGCCGGAGGGAAAGCTTAAGATTGTGTGCTCAGACTTGACATTAGGGAGGATGGTCGTATTACCAGATGATTTAAAAGAGGTCTATGGCATAGATCCGAATACATTTTCTGTGGCAAAAGCAGCAAGAATAAGTGCAACCCTGCCCTATTTTTTCATGCCGGTAAAGCTGTATGGCAAGAAAGGGAAGTCTATATTAGTCGATGGAGGGGTTCTAAGTAATTTCCCTATTTGGCTGTTTGAGAATGAGCATGGAAGGAGGAAGCGGCCAATCATTGGTATGCAGCTTAGCGATCCTCCTGACCACTTACCTGAAAAGAGAATCAAAAACGCCATAGAGATGTTTCAAGCCTTATTTAATACGATGAAGCAGGCTCATGATGCCAGGTATATATCAGCTTCTAAAAGCCGTGATATTATTTTTATACCCGTAAAAGGAGTAGAAACGACAGATTTCCACTTGAGTACGAAGCAAAAAGAGATGTTGATTGATTTAGGCCGTGAACAAGCGGAGAAATTTTTGAAAAGATGGTCAAAATAAAAAGATCGAGCCCGCGATAATTAAAAGGAGGCTCGATCTTTTTTAGTATTTTTACTACCTTCTATAACCCTGAGATTAGGTGTGTTTTTTCTTCTGCTTTTTTTCTTTTGTATGGACGCTGTTTTAAATGAAGGGTTTGTTTTTACTTTAGATGCTTTGACAGGACTAGGAGCTTTGTATTTTTGTTTGGATTGTTTGACCGCTTGTTTATATTTTTTCATCTCATTTTTATTTCCTCCAGAGCCCATGCGGTGACGGAGAAAAAAGAAATAGATGGCACCATATAGTAGGACGGCAAATCCGATCATCATGATAATTGATGATAGGAAACTGGTTGTGTCCGTCAGCAATTGAACAGCCACATAAAAAACAGCAAGTGCGATTAGAGTGTAAATGACAGGAGTAATCCATTTTCTGGCCATTGCGTTATCCCCCTTTTTAAGAATTCGGCATATTTCAGGTCTTTACTAATTGTATACCACTATTCTGTGCACTTTTATCATTTTCTAGCATATTTTATTAATTAGCTTATACGGAGCGTGGTCATAGTTTAGATTCTTTCCGAAAATACTTAAAGTATTCATTCTTCTGGGGCTGCGTTTAAAAAACAATTGACTAGTAGCTTAAATTTGCTTCTATATATTTTATACTTTTATTTTACAGTATATTTGCAAGTTTCACTACCATTAAGATGGTCGAAAGTGGATGAAATTTTAAAATGTTGGTAACTATAAGTTCGAGGTGATTATAATGTCGGATGAACAAAAAGAACAAAGCAAAAAAGAACCCCCGCATAGTGTGCTGGCTAAATCATTAACAGTCGGATTCGTTGCGGGAGTTTTATGGAGTGGGATTGGAGCTTTATCTTACTATTTTCATTTTTCAGAAGTATCAGCTGCATCATTCGTTTTTCGCTCTTTTTGGGAGACAGAATGGACAAGTTCTTTATTGGGCGAGATATTAGCTGTGATAATTGTTGGTTTATTATCTGTTTTAACAGCGCTTATCTATTATACAGCTTTGAAAAGTATGAATGGTATATGGCCTGGACTGCTTTTCGGTCTAGTGATTTTTGTAGGAATTTATTTTGGTCTAAATCCTATATTTGACGCTGTACCTCACTGGAGAGAATTATCAGTAGATTCCATCGTAACTAACTTATGCTTATTTATCTTATATGGCGTATTCATTGGATATTCTATATCTTATGAGTTTCACGAATACAACCAGCAGACGAAGTGATGATATGCTCATAGTATGATAAAATAACGAAGAGTATTCATTCTGAAAAAGTTGGGTGGCTGATGATTGTTGAAACGATTGCTTTTATTGAATGGCCCTAATTTGAATAGACTTGGTCAGAGAGAACCGAAAACCTATGGCCATCATACTTTGCAAGACGTGGAGAGTCTGGTGACGGAAGCTGCTTCAGCTTATCACTATAAATTGGAGTGCTTCCAATCAAATCACGAAGGGGAACTGATCGATCGCCTCCACGAGGCGGAGGGTACTGTGGCTGGAATTATTTTTAACCCCGCAGCTTATACTCATACGAGCATTGCCTTGCGTGATGCGATTGCCAGCATATCTGCACCGGTAGTTGAAATTCATATTTCAAACGTTCATGCGCGCGAAGAGTTCAGGCATCATTCCATGTTAGCGCCTGTATGTATGGGCCAAATTGTAGGATTCGGAATCGAAGGCTACCGAATCGCTGCGTTAGGATTGATTAATAAACTGGAAAACGAAGGGGGAGAAGCTGATGGGTAAACTTGATAACTTACGCCAGGCTTTTGAAGAGCAACAATTAGATGGATTATTGATAATGAGTGAAAAGAACCGCCGCTATTTAGCGAATTTTACAGGTTCATCCGGAGCCTTGCTTATTACTCATAATAAAGCTTTGTTTATTACGGATTTCAGGTATACTGAACAAGCTGCTGAGCAAGCCGTCAATTTTGAGATTGTTGAACATAAAGTACCTTTACATGAGGAAGTGGCGACTCAGGTCGATAAGCTTGGCTTGAAGAAGGTAGGTTTTGAAAAAGATCATCTTACATATGGGCAATTCGACATGTTTGCTAAGAAATTGGACGCTGAGCTTGTTCCGACCTCAGGGATGGTCGAAAAATTACGCTTGATAAAGACTGAAGATGAGCTTACTATATTAAAGGATGCCACTAAAATAGCTGATGATGCATTTGAGCATATCCTTTCCTATATAAAACCGGGTGTCAGAGAAATTGATATCTCCAATGAGCTGGAATTCTTCATGAGAAAACAAGGTGCCTCCTCATCTAGCTTTGATATTATCGTAGCTTCAGGGTATCGTTCCGCCCTTCCTCATGGAGTTGCTTCTGAAAAAGAAATTCAAACCGGAGAATTGGTCACATTAGACTTCGGTGCTCTATATAAAGGATATTGTTCAGATATAACCCGTACAGTAGCTGTCGGCGAAATCAGTGATCAACTAAAGGAAATCTACGATACAGTGTACCACGCCCAGTTGAAGGGTATGGAAGGTTTAAAAGCTGGAATCACTGGGAAAGAAGCAGATGCGCTGACCCGTGATTATATTAAGGAAAAAGGCTATGGTGAATACTTTGGTCACTCGACTGGTCACGGTATTGGCCTCGATGTCCATGAAGGTCCCGGTCTATCGTTTAGATCAGACGTAAAATTGGAACCTGGTATGGTTGTGACTGTAGAGCCGGGCATCTATGTTCCGAAAATCGGCGGCTGCCGAATTGAAGATGATACGATTATTACTGAGAACGGAAACGAGAAATTAAGTCATTCGACTAAGAAGCTTATTACACTATAATTAGGAGGGGATTCAATATGATATCTGTGAACGATTTTCGCACAGGGTTAACGATTGAAGTTGATGGTAATATTTGGCAAGTTATGGATTTTCAGCATGTGAAACCAGGAAAAGGAGCGGCATTTGTACGCTCAAAGCTTCGTAATTTGCGAAACGGAAACATCCAGGAAAAAACCTTCCGTGGAGGAGAAAAGGTTGAGAAGGCTCACATAGAGAATAGAAGAATGCAATATCTATATGGTTCGGGCGATATGCATGCGTTCATGGATACAGAAAATTATGAGCAAGTGGAACTTCCTACTGCTCAAATCTCTCATCAGCTCAATTATTTGAAAGAAAATATGGAAGTTCAAATCCAAACCTATCAAGGGGAAACGATTGGTGTGGAGCTTCCTAAAAACGTAGAGCTTAAAGTGGTAGAAACAGAGCCTGGAATTAAAGGTGACACTGCTAGTGGCGGAACTAAACCAGCAACTCTTGAAACAGGGCTGATTGTACAAGTTCCATTCTTCATAAATGAAGACGAAGTTTTATTGATCAGTACGACAGACGGTAAATACGTATCCAGAGCATAAATAAGGGTTTAGAAGAGTAGTCCTGATAGGGCTGCTCTTTTTTTTGTGGCGAAAACCATAAATAGGGTTGTTCTCATGATGATAGAAATAAGTGTTTATTCAGCATATCAATCTCTTTATTTCCACTTTCTATCATGTGTCATAACTTTTGAGAGAGGACATACATATAAGGTAAAGCATCTAAAGGAGAATGGTGCCATGAAGGAAATTATCCGGCTGTTTCCGAAGCCATACCATCCCGCTATGCATGAAAACATTGATTGGAATACCGTTCAAGAGATACGCCTTCGAGTGAACCGTTGCTTGGAAGTGACGGATACTAATGGAGTGTCTTATGTAACGAATCAAGTGGCAGGGAGGCAAGACTTATCGTACGTACTCAACCAAGTAAGCCAGTTCTCCGTCTATAAGTTCAAGGAAGAGATGAAGGAAGGATTTATAACGATAGAAGGGGGGCACAGGATTGGACTGGCTGGAAAAACCAACATCCACGCACAAAGTGTAGAAGTTTTAAAAGATATAACGTTTATGAATATTAGAGTAGCTCGCTCATCTATTGATAGCGGAAGAAAGATTCTGCCTTATCTATTAAATGAGGGAAGGTGGCTGAATACATTAATTATCGGTCCGCCTCATTCAGGTAAGACCACCGTACTGAGGAACCTTGCTAAATGGATTGGCTCTGGGACAGATTTCAAACCAGCCTCCAAAGTGGCTCTCGTTGATGAGAGATCTGAAATTGCTGCCTGTAAAGACGGTGTCCCTCAGCTTGAAGTAGGGGAGCGGACAGATGTTATGGATGGATGCCCAAAAGCTGTCGGTATGATGATGATGATCCGCTCAATGTCTCCTGAAGTCATCATTGTTGATGAAATAGGGGGGATGGAAGATGCACTTGCTATAAAAGAAGCGATATACACCGGCGTCCAGGTGATTTGCAGCGTACATGGAAACAACCAATTATCTGTAGCTCGGCGCCAGGATGTTCAAGAACTGATAGAAAACCAAGCGTTCGATAGATATATCATTCTTAATAGACTATCTACACCAATTAGCTGCATTGAAGTGTTAGACGAAAAGGGTAGTCAATTGATGAGGTTAAAGGGGGAGGGGGACCATGGAGTGGTTGGGAGCGCTGATCGTACTAGTCGCCACCACGTGGGTAGGTTTTGACGCTGCGTCAAAGTTCAAAAAGCGTCCAGGGCAAATTAGACAGTGGAAAAGCGCCCTTCAAATGATAGAGGCAGAAATGGTTTACAGTCAGTCTTCATTGTGGGATGTATGTGAAAAATTATCCAAAGTGCTCCCTTCGCCAATCTGCTATTTTTTCTCAAGTTTAGTAAATGGAAAAAGTACATGTACAGACTTTAGTGAGTTATGGACTTCAGAATTAAGAAAGCAATGGTTTTGGAATGCTATGGCCAAGAGTGAATTGGATATACTGATCCAATTTGGAAATACACTAGGACAGCATGATCTGGATCAACAGCAAAAGCAGATTAAGTTAACTTTGCACCACCTTGATTTACAGCTTAATGAGGCGATTGAAGTTTCAGTCAAGCATCAGCGGCTGGCGCGCGGTATTGGAGTGCTTAGCGGTTTATTAGTGGTTTTACTACTTATATGACAAGGGGGAGGGGACGTTTTTGTTCCAAGACGCATCCATCCTGTTTCAAATTGCTGGGATAGGAATCATCGTAGCTATGTTCCACAGTATTCTAAAGCAAATGGGAAAAGAAGAAATTGCTCAAGTTGTTACTTTGACAGGGTTCATCATTGTGTTATTCATCGTGTTGCACAGACTTGCTGATTTATTCCAGCAAATCAAATCCGTATTTCTTTACCAGGGATAACCGGTATGGACATCATTCAAATCGTCTCTATAGGTTTAATAGCTACCATGCTCATCATCTTATTGAAAGAGCAAAAGTCTTCTATCGCATTTCTTTTGTTGTTATTTACAGTTTTGTTGATTTTCATTTCCATATTGGATCAAATTAAATATATTTTTTCTCTTCTTCAATATATGGCTGAACAAGCTCATGTCGAATCGATTTATTTTAAAACCATTCTTAAAATCATAGGTATTGCTTACATCACAGAATTTGGTGCTCAGCTCATCCGTGATGCGGGGCTTGGAGCTTTAGCATCAAAGGTTGAATTAGCTGGAAAGTTATTCATATTGATGTTAGCGATACCTATCATAACGGCGTTAATTGAAACGATCTTGGATTTCATACCTGGAGCGGCAGGTTAAGGATTGAGGTATGCCATGAAATTAATGACGTCTATATGTTTTTTATGGATAGGACTCCTTCTCTTTCCGATGGCCATCTCAGCTGCAACTACAAATGAAGAAGTTGAATCGTTAAGAGAACATTTTTCAACAGAAGAATTAGAGAGGAACTACGAGCAATTACACGAACAATACGGAGAGTATATGCCTTCGATTTCTTTCAGTGATATGAGTGACTGGAGCGAAAAAGAAGTCGAACCTTCTGGCTGGATATCAGGAATTCTTCATTTCCTGTTTAATGAACTTCTTTCGAATGGAAAGCTGCTTGGTGCACTATTATTTTTGACGTTGTTCAGTACGCTGCTTCAAGCAATGCAGTCATCTTTTGAGAATACCGTGATTTCCAACATTGCTTATATGGTCGTCTATCTTGTGCTTATTGGTTTGGCTCTAGAAAGCTTTGGACAAGTCATCGAATACACCCTTGGCGCTATAAACCAGATGAGCAGTTTCATGATCGGACTGCTTCCTTTATTACTCGGAATAATGGCATCCTTCAGCCATCTTCTGTCCATATCTTTTTTTCATCCAATTATAATTGCTTTAGTCCAATCCAGCGGCCTATTGGTAAAACATTTATTAATTCCATTATTTGCTTCATCTGCTCTTCTGCTGATTGTCGGCACATTGAATGAGTCGTTCAAAGTAGACCAGCTGGCAGAATTATTACGAAAAACTGGAGTCGCAGTGATGGCGGTATATTTAACTTTGTTCTTAGGTGTAATTTCGGTACAAGGAACAGTCACCGCTGTCCAGGATGGTGTCACGATGAAAACAGCAAGATTTGTTACAGGAAACTTCGTCCCGGTCGTAGGAAGACTATTCACAGATGCCACCGATACAATTTTGGGAGCCTCCCTAATTTTGAAAAATACGCTCGGTCTGGCAGGGGTTGTCATCCTGTTAGGGATCGCCTTATTTCCTGCTTTGAAAATTTTGGCCATAGCGATCATATATAAATTAGCTGCGGCACTTCTGCAGCCATTAGGAGATGGCCCGATCGTGACAGCTATGGATATTGTCAGTCGTCATATGATGTATATATTTGCTGCCTTGCTTATGGTATCAATGATGTTTTTTTTAGTCATAGTCATTATGGTAGCTGCAAGTAATATTACGATGATGGTTCGATAAGGGTGATCATATGCAAGTATTTATCCAGTGGATAACAGAGATTGTATTATTTTTGTTGTTAGCTATGGTTGCAGATGCTCTGCTGCCTTCAGGAGCAATGAGGAAGTATGCAAGATTAGTGATGGCGATTCTTCTCCTGTTAGTTATTTTAGATCCGCTGCTCCAGTTTTTGAAGCTGGATCCGCAGCAAATCATTCAGTCTGTTGAAAGCAGGATGCACACTAGTATTGAAACGGAAGAAATGAGTGGAGAAATCGAAGACAAGAAAAATGAAATATTACGTGGACAAGATGCATATACATTACAGCAAGTGGAAGAAGCAGTCTTAGATCAGCTGCAGAAACCTTTAAAAGCCGATTATGAACTCAGCCTTAATCAAGTGGAATTCAAGTTTCTGGAAGAACCATATTCAATGGAATCACTGGACAAGCTCATATTATTTGTATCCTCGAACAGCGAGGAGGGTGACATAGAAGAAGTAATCATTTCCACCTCAAGTGAGGATACAAATCAAAAATTGACAGTAAGAAATGAAGATCGTGACAGGATATATAAGTATGTCGCGGACCAACTAGATCTAAATCGACAGCAAATTGAAATTCACTGGGAGGAAGGCCATGAGTAAATGGTGGAGTAAACTCGTAAGCCCATTGACTTCAAAAGATGGAAACAGCGTGAACAAACGCAAATATTTTATCATTATCGGAATAATTGGAGTACTCTTCATTTTAATGAGTAATTGGTTTCAGACGCCTGATACAAGCAGCCCGCCTCCTGTGGAAAGCGATTCCGAAACGTTGAGCCAGGAAGTGGAAGAGACCTCCCTTTCTGTTGAGCAGCTGGAATCAGAATTCGAGTCGCAGCTGAAGCCGCTTCTGGAGAATATCCAAGGAGTGAGTGAGGTGGAGTTAATGATCAATTTATCTGCGACGGAGGAAAAAGTGTATGACAAAAACTTGATTATTGGAAAGCAGACAACGAAGGAAACAGATAAGAATGGAGGGGAAAGGGAGATTGAGGACTATTCAAAGGAACAGCAGCTAGTATTAGTCCGACAGGGCGATCAAGAAGTGCCGCTGCTTACGAAAACAAATAAGCCTGAGGTAAGCGGGGTATTCGTCACAGCAAAAGGTGTAGAGCAGATGAAGGTCAAAGAATGGGTCGTTGATGCAGTGTCCAAGGTGCTCGATGTACCCAGTCATAGAGTATCAGTTTTACCTAAATCATAGGGAGGGATTAGATTGGTGAAAAAACAGACAGTATGGCTATTGACGATGTTGAGTTTATTGATTGTGTTAAGTGTGTATTATATGACTTCTCCAGATAATGGGGAGATGGCTTTCATACAAGATGATCAGTGGGAAGAGGGAGAAAACGTTGATGTGAATGGGGAAGGGGAAGGGACTTCAGAAGATGTCGTCACTTCGGATTTTACTGCTGAAGAACTGTTCGCATCGATTCGGTTGGAAACACAAAGCGAAAGAGACCAAAAAACAGAGCAATTATCTGAGATTGTAGCTTCCAGTGAATATTCCGCAGAGGAGAAGAACGAAGCGATGGAAGAAATGGAAACATTGCAGGAAACTTCTTCTAAAGAATCCATTTTAGAAAATACAATCCGAGCAAGCATTCCATATGAGGACGTGCTTGTAAGAGCCGAAGATGAAGTCATTCAAGTTACTGTCAAAGCCGATGAACTTACTAAGGCGGAAACAAGAGAAATCATGCAGATGGTGTCGGATGAATTCGGACAAATGAGAGTGGAAGTGAAGTTCCAACCGAGTAAATAAATAGAAAACCTCCTGTGCAGTGATTCAGGAGGTTTTTTAATTGTTGATAATGTTCTTTAGGGATAGTTGCAGTTAGACGTCATTGTGTCGTAGAATGTTAGAAGGAGTTATTAGTACCAGTCATAAAAGTTAATTTACATAAAGGGGTGCCCTAAGATGTTAAAAGTTCAAGAAATTAGAGAACTAATTAAGTTGATTGATCAATCACAAATTGACGAATTTTCTTACGAAACAAATGGAACTAAAGTATGTATGAAGAAAAGTGGTGGACAGGTCGTCACAGATGCGCCGGCCATTAAGGAAACTGCTAAAAAACCAGAACCAGAACCAGAAGTAAGAGAGACGCCTGAACCTAAACAGGAAACTACAAAGGCGGAAGAGAGTAAAGAAGAGCCTGAAGCAAAAGCTGACTATGATAAAGAAATCACTTCTCCTATGGTGGGGACTTTTTATGAATCACCTTCACCAGAAGAGGGTGCATACGTAAAAGTCGGTGACAGCGTAAAGCAGGATAGTGTTGTCTGTATCGTAGAGGCCATGAAGTTATTTAATGAAATTGAAGCTGAAGTATCCGGTGAAATCGTTGAAATTCTAGTGGATGATGGCGAACTAGTAGAATACGGTCAGCCATTATTCAGAGTGAAAACGTCATAGTTCGGGGGTGGAGTCATGATTAAGAAAGTTCTAGTTGCGAATCGTGGGGAAATTGCGGTTCGAATCATTCGCGCTTGTAAAGAAATGGACATTGAAACGGTTGCGGTATATTCAGAAGCAGATAAAGAAGCTCTCCATGTTCAAATTGCTGACGAAGCTTATTGTGTCGGTCCAACGTTAAGTAAAGACAGTTACTTAAATTACACGAATATCATGAGTCTGGCGACTTTGACAGGAGCAGATGCCATCCATCCAGGTTATGGCTTTTTAGCTGAGAACGCTGAGTTCGCTGAGATGTGTGAAGAGTGTAAAATTACGTTTGTGGGGCCTTCCGCTTATGCTATTCAGAAAATGGGTACGAAAGATGTAGCACGTGAAACGATGCGGGAAGCAGGTGTCCCGGTCGTTCCTGGATCGAAAGGTATTATAAAAGACGTGGAAGAAGGAAAGCGTGTTGCAGAAGAAATAGGCTATCCCGTCATCATTAAAGCGACTGCTGGCGGGGGTGGAAAAGGTATTCGCGTAGCACGTACCGAAGAAGACCTTGAAAAAGGGATACGTGTGACCCAGCAGGAAGCAGAAACTGCTTTTGGAAACCCGGGCGTTTATATTGAAAAATTCATAGAAGATTTCCGTCACGTCGAGATTCAAGTCCTTGCAGATAATCACGGGAATGCGGTGCACTTGGGTGAACGTGACTGCAGTATACAGCGAAGGCTTCAAAAATTAATCGAAGAAACCCCTTCTCCTGCTATCACTCCTGCTATCCGTAAGAAAATGGGAGACGCAGCAGTTAAAGCTGCATTAGCAGTTGATTATTCAGGAGCTGGAACTGTTGAATTCATTTTTGACCAAAATGAACAATCGTTTTATTTTATGGAGATGAATACGAGAATTCAAGTGGAGCACCCTGTGACGGAGATGGTTACTGGGGTTGACTTGATCAAGGAGCAGCTGAATGTAGCTAATGATGAAAAGCTGACATATTCTCAAGAAGAAATAAAGTTTGAGGGTTGGGCGATGGAATGTCGTATTAACGCTGAAGATCCTTTTAAAAACTTCATGCCTTCAGCAGGAACGATAGATATGTATTTAGCCCCTGGCGGCTTTGGGATCCGAGTAGATTCCGCTGCTTATCCAGGCTATATGATCCCGCCATATTACGATTCAATGGTAGCTAAACTGATCACTTACGGAAAAGACCGTGATGAAGCCATTCGTAAAATGCGTCGAGCATTAGATGAGTTCGTTGTGGAAGGAGTCAAAACGACCATTCCGTTCCACCAGCGGATGATGGAACATGAAGTATTTGTTAGTGGCGACTTCAACACAAAATTTCTTGAAAACTATACAATAATGGAAGATTAACAAAATAGGAGTGGTCATTGATGGATGAAAGACAATTGTTGAACGTTACAGAAGGCTCAACGCTTGGTAATGTTGAGATTGCTCCGGAAGTTATTGAAGTTATTGCAGGTATAGCTGTATCAGAAGTTGCGGGGGTCGCCTCAATGCGTGGGAATTTTGCAACAGGTGTAGTGGAGCGGCTAGGTAAAAAAAGTCATGGCAAAGGTGTGAAGGTTGAACTGGATCAAGATGGGATTCTTATAGATGCTTATGTCGTCATGGACTACGGGATCTCAATCCCTGACACAGCACAAAAGATCCAGGATAATACACGCCAGGCTTTAAAAAACATGACTGCACTCGAGATCAAAGAAATTAATGTTCACGTGGTCGGCGTCCAAATGGATCCCAAAGAAGAAGCTGAAATCGAAGAGGAATGAAGATAAGGCCGGTTGGGCTTGCCCTTAACTGGTCTTTTTCTATTGACAGAATAGCAATTCAAAGGCGGAAATGTTATGATTCTTACGGATATGACATTAAAGGAGCAGAATATAGATGAAACGACGATTAGCAAGAGAAAAAGCATTCCAAACCCTTTTTCAAATTGACTCAAGTGACATCAGTACAGAAGAAGCGATGCAGCATGTACTGAATGAGGAAGAAGAAGATGCTTTTTTAAACCAATTAATTGATGGGGTTATAGAACATAAAGATAAGATCGATCCTTGGATTGAAGCGCATTTAGAACATTGGACCTTTGCTCGTTTAGCCAGGGTCGAAAAGACCTTATTAAGAATGGCAGCCTATGAAATTAAGTTCAATGAGGACGTTCCGACGCAGGTTGCGATCAATGAAGCAGTAGAATTAGCTAAAATTTTTGGAGAAGATCAATCAGGAAAATTCATTAATGGCGTGCTATCAAAAATGGTGAAGTAGGAAGGGGAAAACGACTATGTCAGCAGAAGTGATTTATGGAAAGCAGCTTGCCGAAACCATCAGGCAGGAAATGAAAGAGGAGGTTGCCCAGTTAAGTGGACAAGGCATTCATCCGAAACTCGTTGTCATCATCGTTGGAGAAGACCCGGCTTCCCAGTCCTATGTTAAAGGGAAACAGCGGGCTTCCGAAAAAATCGGCATGAATTCCGATTTATTAGAGTTATCTGCGGATACTTCTGAAGAGAAGCTCTTGGAAATTATTAAAGAATTGAATGAGGATAGAAGTGTACACGGAATTCTTGTGCAGCTTCCTTTGCCTGAACAAATCGATGATCAGAAAGTTATTGAAGCGATTGACCCTTCTAAGGATGTCGATGGGTTTCACCCTAGTAATGTAGGACGCTTGATGACTGGGCAAGAAACATTTTATCCTTGTACACCCTATGGAATTTTAGTGATGCTGCAGCGTGCAGATATTTCTCTTGAAGGAAAGCATGTAGTTATTGTAGGACGCAGTAACTTAGTCGGAAAACCTGTAGGACAGCTTCTTTTGAACGAAAATGCAACAGTGACTCATTGCCACTCAAGAACAAAAAATCTAAGAGAGCATACGAAGCAGGCAGATATTCTGATTGTAGCTGCGGGTAAAGCCGGGTTAATTACAGGTGAGGATATATCAGATGGTACCGTAGTCATTGATGTAGGAGTAAACCGAGTCGATGGAAAGTTGACAGGGGACGTGGATTTTGAATCGGCTTCAGAAAAAGCATCACATATTACCCCTGTTCCAAAAGGGGTCGGTCCTATGACTATTACAATGCTGCTTCACAATACGATCAAAGCAGCTAAGTGGATTCACCAAAAATAAGGAGACTTTCTAGTGAATGATCGCTATTTAACCGTTTCGGCACTTACCAAATATATTAAACGCAAACTTTCTCATGACCCTCATTTAAAAGAAGTTTGGTTAAGAGGGGAAATATCGAATTTTAAGCATCATAGCCGGGGGCATATGTACTTGTCTATCAAGGATGATCAATCCCGCATTCAAGCCGTGATGTTCGCAGGTAATAATCGGTCTTTGAAATTCGCTCCTGAAAACGGGATGAATGTTCTTGTGCGTGGTGAGATCAATGTGTACGAACCTATGGGATCTTATCAGCTCTACATCCAAGAGATGGAGCCTGATGGTATAGGAGCCCTTTACTTAGCGTTTGAACAATTGAAAGAAAAGTTAGAGAAAGAGGGATTGTTCGACTTCAGCCGAAAACGGGCGATCCCATCTTATCCTAAACATATCGGTATTATAACCTCCCCCACAGGAGCAGCGATCCGGGATATCTTAACAACGATTAAACGAAGGTATCCGATTGTTAAAGTTTCGATTTTTCCTGTTCTTGTCCAGGGAAAATCAGCGGCTTCTTCTGTGTCCAAAGCCATTGAATACGTCAATCATCATATCGATTGTGATGTCCTTATTGTAGGGAGGGGCGGTGGATCATTAGAGGACCTATGGGGGTTCAACGAAGAAGTCGTGGCACGAGCCATCGCAGGATCTCAAATTCCGGTCATTTCTGCCGTGGGTCATGAAACAGATACAACAATCAGCGATTTCGCTGCGGACTTAAGAGCGGCTACCCCGACTGGAGCAGCAGAGCTTGCCGTACCTTCTCTCGTTGACATTAAGGAGCATATCCAGGGTTTGAAGAGAAGATTGCATCGTACTTTAGAGGTAAAGCAGTCTGAAGCCGAACAGCGCCTTACTCGTCTGAAAAAATCCTACGCTTTTAAATACCCGGAACAGCTGATGCGTCAGAAAGAACAAGACTTGGACCGATTAATCGAGCAGCTTCACAAAAGCGCAGATTCAATAAAAAGCCGTGAAGGTGAGCGATTGAAATACATGATGAACAGACTTCAACAACAACACCCCGCATCACAGATCGAGACCGGCCAAAAGCAAGTCCATGATGTTACGAAGCGGCTGCACACTGAATTTCAATATAAACTTAAATCTAAGCAAGAAGAATTCAGAGCCTCTTTAGAAAAGCTTGCATTACTGAACCCACTAGATACAATGAAGCGTGGCTATGCTATACCGTATCTGGAAACTGGTAAAGTGTTAAAAGACGTTAAGAGCGTACAAAAAGGGGACGAAATCATCGTCAGCATCCATAATGGTTCTTTATACTGCCAAGTAGCTGATGTCAAGGAGGAAAACCGATGAGCGAGGAGAACAAAGAACTGAGCTTTGAGGAAGCGATGAAACAATTGGAAGAAATCGTAGAAAAACTGGAAACCGGCGAGGTTCCTTTAGAAAAAGCGATAGAATATTATCAGGGTGGCATGAAGTTATCGAAGCTTTGTAATGAGAAGTTAGGGAATGTAGAAAAACAAATGCAGCAAATTTTAAATGAACATGGGGAATTTGAGCCTTTCGATGTTCAGGAGGAAGAATAGTGGATTCGCTAATCGAATACTTAGATGGAAAGCGGCAGCTAGTGAATACGCAATTAGTAAATTATGTTACCGCAAATACGTATGAAGGCCGGGTACGGGACGCGATGCTCTACTCGATTGAGGCTGGAGGCAAGCGTCTGCGACCTATCCTTTTATTAGCAACTATAGAAGCTTTCCGCGGAAACCTTTCTAAAGGACTCCCAGTAGCCTGTGCTTTAGAAATGATTCATACTTATTCCCTTATTCATGATGACCTTCCTGCTATGGACAATGATGACGTAAGAAGAGGCCAGCCGACAAATCATAAAAAATTTGACGAAGCAACGGCTATATTAGCTGGAGATGCACTGCTTACCCTTAGCTTCCAAATCATCACGGACTCCAATGATCTTACGAATGATGAAAAAGTATTCATTGTAAAAGAATTATCAAAAGCCAGCGGTCCAAAAGGAATGGTCAATGGACAGATGAAAGATATGCAATATGAAAACCATGATATTCCGCTGCTTGAGCTCGAAGACATACATCGGCAGAAAACTGGCCGTCTATTAAGCTTTGCTGTGTTATCAGGGGCTTATTTAGCTGAAGCTGATGATCAGTCAATGAACAACTTGACAGCGATGGCAGGAGCACTGGGGCTGATATTCCAAATCCAGGATGACATTCTAGATGTGGTAGGCGACTCTCATGCTATCGGCAAGCCTACCGGAAGTGACGAAGGAAACAATAAGAGTACCTATCCCCAGTTATTAGGACTCGAAGGTGCTATTGCACAGAAAGATAGGTATGTTGAGGCTGCTAAAAATGCATTACACGAATCTGGGATTAATGGCACCACTTTATCTGAATTGATTGACTATTTAAGCAGCCGCGACAGATAAGGTTGGTTCAGCGTTTTTTAATTGAGGATGTCAGATGGATGTGATATATTATATATACAAAAGGAATGGTGCAGTATCCTAGTCGGCCCTCCGTTCCCGAAGGCGGGCCTAAAAATCCGCCAAAGGGCACATCGATGAAGTTCCTTGTGTCGGCTTGAGGCGCCCAGCCTTGGGTCGATGCTGGGAGTTAAGGTCGCAGGGCGATCCACAAAGGCATGTGGGCGTTGACCCTGCTTCCGCGGAGGCCCATTCTTGTGAGAGTATCTCAGCCAGAGACTCTTATGAAATGGGGTATGAACCTACTTTTATATGGAGTAACATCTATATAAGTAGCGTAGCCTGCCTTGAGTGGTTCTTGAGGGGATTATAGCCATGGACCATTCATGACTTCCGATGGCCACTGAAGTGTGAATGTTGTCGCTGTATGAAATCAGAACTGCAAAAGAGGCTAAGGAACGGTTAAAGGCTGTCGGGGAAATCCCCTAGGCTGTTCCATGGACGGGGATCAGGAATTATAGTGCGGACTAAGTGGTAATCTAGTCCAGCATTTGGAAACGAAGCTGATTCGGTTTTAAAGGGGAACCGCCAGAGTGGTGACACTCGGTAACCGAATGGGAAAACCTACTAGACCTAAGCCGTAATTTTTACCTGATCCGCGACCATTCCTTTTTACATAAGTCTTTTATATACGAGGGTTGAAATGGACAATAAATTAAAAAAATCATTAAAATTTAGTGTTAGTATCGCCGTTATCACTTTTGTGCTAGCGGCTATTTTTTCAGTTATATCAAACTCTGTTATGAGCGGAGTAGTATGGGGAATAGGTTTAGTCATTGTCTTAATCATCATAATAATCGGGGTAGTGTTTGATATGCTGGGAATAGCAGCAACAGCAGCCTCAGAACCTCCCTTCCATGCCATGGCCGCTGAAAAAATCCCCGGAGCAAAACAGGCCATTATTATCGTTAGAAATGCTGACCGATTTGCAAGTTTTTGTAATGATGTAATAGGGGATATTTCAGGTATAGTGAGCGGAACGGCTTCCGCTGTAGTAGTTATACAAATAGCAAATGATCTTGGACATTCTGATGGATCGAGTGTTCAAATTACATTATCTGTATTATTAACAAGTGTCGTTGCTGCATTGACTGTAGGAGGTAAAGCCGTAGGGAAGTACATGGCTGTTCATTCTTCTACTAAAGTCATCTTTTTTGCCGCACGGGTGATTGCGTGGATTGAAGCAAATTTAAAAATAAGAATTCTTTCCGCCGCTACAAAAAACACTCGAAAATCAAGATAACTATAAGGGGGTCCATTTATGGATCTGTACAAGATTAAAGACCCGTCATTTTTGAAGGCTCTATCGATTGAACAACTTAAAGACCTATCATCAGATGTCAGGAAATTCCTTATCGAAAATTTATCTTCTACAGGGGGACATTTAGGAGCGAATTTAGGGGTTGTAGAACTTTCCCTTGCTTTGCATTACGTATATGAAAGCCCTAAAGACAGGTTCCTTTTCGATGTTGGCCATCAATCATATATCCATAAAATTTTAACGGGGAGAGCAGAGAAGTTCGACACGCTAAGAAAATACGAAGGCTTATGCGGCTTTCCCAAGCGTAACGAAAGTGAGCACGATGTGTGGGAAACCGGTCATAGCTCAACGTCTTTGTCCGCTGCCATGGGTATGGCGATTGCCAGGGATCTAAAAGGTGAATCGCATTCCATTCTTCCTATTATAGGGGATGGCGCTCTGACAGGTGGAATGGCTCTGGAAGCCCTCAACCATATCGGGGATGAGAAAAAGAATGTAACCGTTATCTTAAATGATAACGAAATGTCGATCGCTAAAAACGTGGGAGCACTTAACACAGCGCTCGGCCGTATGAGGAGCGCTGGAAAATATAATCGTGCAAAAGACGATTTGGAATGGCTTCTCAAAAGAATTCCTGCTGTTGGTGGAAAACTGGCTCAAGCAGCCGAGAGACTTAAAGACAGTATGAAGTATTTTGTGGTTCCCGGCATGTTTTTTGAAGAGCTGGGTTTTACTTACTACGGTCCTGTTGACGGACATGACTACCATGACCTTCTTGAAAACCTCCAGTATGCGAAAAAAACGGAAGGCCCGGTGATCATACACGTCATAACTCAAAAAGGGAAAGGTTATCACCCTGCAGAAACTGATCAGAAAGATAAGTGGCATGGAGTGGGCCCTTATAAAATTGAATCAGGTGAAAAAATCAAAGCGTCAGGAGCTCCGCCAGCGTGGAGTGAAGTTATCAGTGATACTCTTATAAAGGAAGCACGCACCGATAAACGTATTGTAGCCGTGACTCCTGCCATGGTGCTTGGATCAAAACTTGAAAAATTCCAGGCGGAGTTTCCAGATCGATTATTCGACGTAGGTATTGCTGAACAGCATGCCACAACGCTATCAGCCGGGTTGGCAACGCAAGGCATGAAGCCGTTTTTGGCAATTTATTCGACTTTTCTGCAGCGCGGATATGATCAAGTGATTCATGACGTAGCAAGGCAGAACTTGAATGTCATTTTCGGTATTGATCGCGCCGGTCTCGTCGGAGCAGATGGAGAAACTCATCAGGGTGTATTTGATATAGCATTCCTGCGCTCAGTTCCTAATATAGTGCTGATGATGCCCAAAGACGAAAATGAAGGCCAGAACATGGTACACACTGCGGTGAAATATAACGATGGTCCAATAGGTATCCGTTATCCGAGAGGGAATGGAAGCGGTGTGGAAATGGATGAAAATCCAACTGCCCTTCCAATCGGCAGCTGGGAAGTTCTAAAAGAAGGGTCTGACGCTGTGTTACTTACATTCGGTACTACGATACCAATGGCTTTAGCAGCAAGAGAACGTCTTCTAAAGGACGGCATTTCCGTTCGTGTTATAAATGCGCGCTTTATCAAACCGATGGACGAGCCGATGCTTCACGATATTATGGGTGAGGAATTGCCAATTGTTACTATAGAAGAAGCAGTTCTTCTGGGCGGCTTCGGGTCGAGCGTACTGGAATTTAAAGAAGAACACAATTATGATTCATGGATCAAGCGGCTCGGTGTGCCCGATCGTTTTATAGAACACGGAAGTGTAAGTAAGCTGTGGGAAGAAATCGGGTTGACGGAAGATAATATTATAAATGAAGTCAAAGGTATGAAAATGACTAAAAAGCGAAGGGCTTAAAAAGATGAGTAAAAAAGTAAGGCTAGATGTGCTCCTCGTTGAAAGAGGATTGTTTGAAACTAGAGAAAAAGCGAAACGAACAATTATGGCCGGTCTTGTTTTTCATGAGCAGGAGCGGATGGATAAACCCGGTTTAAAGGTGGACGAAGAAATCCAGTTGACCGTTAAAGGGAAAGCCATCCCCTATGTTAGTCGCGGCGGCTTAAAATTGGAAAAAGCTTTAAAAACGTTTTTTCTTGATATTGATGGCAAAATTATGATTGATGTAGGCTCATCCACAGGAGGATTCACAGATTGTGCTCTGCAAAATGGAGTGGCATTAAGTTATGCTGTTGATGTAGGATACAACCAACTGGATTGGAAGCTTAGAAACCATGCACAGGTTGTAGTTATGGAACGAACAAACTTCCGATATATGACAGAAGAAGACTTAGAATACGGACGGCCTGATTTCGCATCAATCGATGTTTCCTTTATATCGCTGCGTATTATTCTGCCTGTTTTGGCCACATTACTTAAGAAAGACAGTGATGTCGTTGCTCTAATAAAGCCTCAATTTGAGGCGGGTAGAGAGCAAGTCGGAAAAAAAGGGATCATAAAAGATCCAAAAATCCACAAACAAGTAGTTGATACGATTTTATCATTTGCTATGAAGCACGGATATTCCGTACACGGCTTGACGTTTTCCCCTATTACAGGCGGTGATGGCAATATTGAATTTCTTGCTCATTTTCATTACGAAGGTGGGGAAGGGAAGTTCATATCGGATACTGACAGCTATTCAGTAGTGGAAGAAGCGCACAAGAACCATAAAAAGGCAACATAACTTTCGGAAGGAGGCTAGTGGACATTAGCCTCCTTCTTCAAGAGAATAAAAAAGAAGCAGGAGTGTGATCATGAATAAAGGTCAGCGTCATATTAAAATTCGTGAGTTAATTACGAATGATGATATTGAAACACAAGATGAGTTAGTAGATCGGCTCAAAGGAATGGGGTATAACGTTACTCAAGCTACGGTATCTAGAGACATCAAAGAGCTTCATCTCGTGAAAGTACCGATGATGGATGGTCGGTATAAATATAGTCTGCCTGCGGATCAACGATTCAATCCGCTTGAAAAATTAAAGAGGCTTATGATGGATGCTTTCGTCAGTATAGATAGGGCCGGTCATTTTATTATTCTGAAAACTCTTCCTGGTAATGCGAACGCTGTAGGAGCACTTATCGATAATCTAGAGTGGGAAGAAATCATGGGGACTATATGCGGAGACGACACATGCCTGATCATTTGCCGAAGCCAGGAACAAACAGAAGATATCAGTGAACAGCTACTAAATATGCTATAAATTGAGGTGACTCACTTCATGCTTACAGAATTATCTATCAAAGATTTTGCTATTATTGATAAAGTTACCATCACCTTCAAAGAAGGTCTGACGGTTTTGACGGGTGAAACAGGTGCTGGTAAATCCATCATTATCGATGCTATACAACTGCTCTCAGGCTCTCGAGGCTCTGTTGAATTTGTCAGGCATGGGACAAAGAAAGCAGATATTGAGGGTTTATTCACTGTGGAGAATTCACACCCAGTTTTCAGCAAGGCCGAGGAGTTTGGCATAGACATCAGCGAGGATGGTATGGTTGTCCTGCAGCGAACCATTACAAACCAGGGGAAAAGCATTTGCCGTGTGAATGGGAAGCTCGTCACGCTAGCGATTTTAAAGGAGTTTGGACGTTCCCTTATCGATATTCACAGTCAGCATGAAACTCAATCTCTTATGGATCCTGAACGGCATATAGAACTTCTTGATTTGTATGCTCACCGGAAGTTAAAGGATACTAAAGATGAATATACAAAACAGTACGAGCAGCTGCTTACGTTAAAAAAACGTTATAATGAACTAAACGAAAATGAACAAGAGATGGCACAAAGGCTCGACTTGCTTGAATTCCAACTGCGCGAATTACAAGAAGCTGAACTTATGCCTAATGAAGATGAAGAGCTATCCGAAGAAAGAAAAAAGCTGATGAATTTTGAAAAAGTCTATCAGGGAATTCATGATGCCTATAATTCATTATACGGAGAACAAAGAGGCTTGGATTGGCTCAGCCACGCTATGTCTTCTTTAGAAAGTGCAGCAGGTTACGACGAACAGACTTCTAAATTGTCAGAGGAACTCAATAATCATTATTACATGGTTGAAGAAATCAGTTTTCAATTAAGTTCCCAGTTAACTGAAATGGAATTTGACCCTGAAAGACTGAATTTCATTGAATCCAGATTAGATGAGCTAAACAGATTGAAGAAAAAATATGGGCAGACCGTGGAACGTATGATGGAATACGCTTCTGAAATCGAAGAAGAGATTGATGAGATAAAGAATAAGGATTCTCATTTAAATCGGCTTGAGACGCAAATGAAGGATGCCGGAGCTGATGCTGTTCTCGAGGCTAAACATCTGCATGAAATACGAGCGAAGGCCGCTGTACAGCTGTCAGAATCGATCCATGAAGAACTTAAGGATTTATATTTAGAAAAAGCTGCTTTTGATGTCGGCTTTTCTTATAAAGAAGGCAATAGTTCAGATCCAGAACTGGACGGACAGCCGATTCGTTTGAATAAGCGTGGAATGGACTTTATTACATTTTTAATTACGACTAATCCTGGTGAACCTTTGAAGGAAATACATAAAACGGCGTCTGGTGGAGAATTATCAAGGATTATGCTAGCTTTAAAACGTATTTTTTCAAAACACCAGGGAGTGACGAGCGTTATTTTTGATGAAGTCGATACGGGAGTAAGTGGGAGGGTCGCACAAGCAATAGGAGAAAAGATTCATGGTATTTCAGAAGGCTCACAAGTTCTTTGTATTTCTCATTTACCTCAAGTAGCGGCCATGGCTGATACTCATATCCGAATCGAAAAAGAAGTTAAAAACGATCGTACATCCACTTTGGTCTATGAGCTTTCTGAAGAAGACAAAGCTGATGAGATATCAAGGATGATATCAGGTGCAGAGATGACGGCAACAACGATAGAACACGCAAGAGAGCTTCTTACTTTAGCTGAAAAACACAAACAAAAATAACGAAAAAGACGCATGGAGCATCCATGCGTCTTTATTTTGGAGAATGTTTCATGAGAAGGGAATCCATCCTATATTTTCTGTCATTATGCTCGTTTAAAAAATGCGATTGAAGCCCACATTATAAGTAAGCCAATTGTTTGGTTCAGGAGTGAAAAGGAGTGTGAGAAAGTGAAGAAAAAAGAAAAAATGAAGTTGATCTGTGGCTCCGTACTCCTAATGATGATGCTTGTTATTCCTTTAATTAATCCACTTCAAGAGTATATATCTATACCGACAGAGTTAAGAATAAATGCTTCTCAGCCTGTTACTGCAAGTGCCGGTGAACAATCGCTTCCGGCACTCTCGATGGATAAAATTACTGAAGGTGACAATGTTTTTCATGAATATGCTGGAATCCCGGTGAAAAAGACGGAAATGCAGCATGTCAAGGATATCCGGTTAGTACCGGGAGGACAGTCTGTAGGAGTTGAATTGCAGACGAAAGGCGTTTTAGTCGTCGGTCACCATCTTGTTAGTGAAGATAAAAACAAACAGACATCACCAGGAGAATATGCCGATATTCAAGTAGGAGATATTCTGCTGAAAGGAAATGGCAAAGAACTTAACCATATGGAGGATTTGTCCACAGTAGTGGCAGAGTCTGGTGAAAATGATAAAGAAATAAAGTTTGATGTAAAAAGAGGGGAAGAAACATTTCAAGCGACAATAAAGCCCGAGGTCAATCCTAAAGAGGATAAATACCAAATCGGTTTATATGTTCGTGATTCCGCTGCAGGTATTGGAACAATGACCTTTTATGATCCTGAAACTAAAAAATATGGAGCTTTAGGTCACGTCATAGCGGACATGGATACGAAAAAACCGATTGAAATCCATGAAGGGACAATTGTTAATTCTCGAGTCACTTCTATACAAAAAGGAAACCAGGGTGTCCCAGGAGAAAAAAGAGCGGAATTCTCTTTAACGGATGATCGAATGGGTACAATTACAAAAAATAGTTCTTTTGGAGTCTTTGGAGAGCTGGAACAAGCGATTAAAAACGACAAATACTCAGAAGGATTACCTATTGCCTTAGATGAGGAAATAAAAGAAGGACCTGCAGAGATCATGACGGTGTTAAATGGAGAAGATCTTCAATCATTCGACGTTGAAATTGTTCGTAATATGCCTAAAGATTCGCCTGTAACCAAAGGGATGATCGTGAAAATAACTGATCCGGAGCTTTTGGATAAAACCGGAGGAATTGTTCAAGGTATGAGCGGAAGTCCTATTATTCAAGATGGTAAAATCATTGGAGCTGTCACTCACGTATTTGTAAATGATCCTACCTCGGGTTATGGAGTCCATATTGAATGGATGCTGGAAGAAGCAGGAATCAATATTTACGAAGAAGATCATGCCAAAGCAAGCTGAATAAATGAAGAGCCTCTAATTAAGAGGCTCTTATTTCATTAATTTCGACAAAATTCGACAACTTTAATCGTGATAATGTTGAATATTATCGAATTATAAAGAAAATAAGAGTATATAGAAGCATTTTCAAGATAATCTTATTTTTTATAAATAAATTTGCTATAATAAAGAAGGGTAATACTTCCTGATGTCGAATTAGTATATTAAGAAAGATCAGGATTATTTTGTAAGGAGGAAGGGTTAAATGGATAAAATAAAAGTGTGTTTAGCAGACGACAACCGTGAACTAATTAGACTTCTGGAGGATTATTTTTCAGATACTCAAGATATTGAAGTGATAGGTACGGCTTTTAATGGAAGAGACTGTTTGGAAATGCTGAAAGAGAACAAGCCTGACGTCCTTATTCTAGATATTATCATGCCTCATGTAGATGGACTAGCTGTTCTGCAAGAACTAAAAAGCGGGGGGAAATCTCCTGAAGTGATTATGCTGACAGCTTTCGGACAAGAAGAAGTGACGAAAAAAGCTGTAGAACTAGGTGCTGCTTATTTCATGATGAAGCCTTTTGATCTAGATCATCTTAGTGAACAGGTTCGTCAGATCAAACATGTAGGAGACCCTATCAACCGAGCTATGGGAAGCAGTTACACTAAAGCCAAGAAACCTGATTTAGATACAAGCATAACTCACATCATCCATGAAGTAGGAGTGCCAGCTCACATCAAGGGGTATCTTTATTTAAGAGAAGCGATTACTATGGTTTACACGGATATTGACCTGCTTGGCTCTATTACAAAAGTCCTTTACCCAGATATTGCAGTCAAATTTAATACTACAGCTTCACGAGTAGAGCGCGCGATTCGTCATGCTATTGAAGTAGCCTGGAACCGTGGGAATATTGACGCCATTTCCTCCTTGTTCGGATATACAATTTCTTCCACAAAAGCTAAACCGACAAACAGTGAATTTATTGCGATGGTCGCCGATCGCTTAAGATTAGAGCACAAAGCATCTTAATGAAGTCCTCCTCTTTACCAGAGGAGGATTTTTTTATTTCATCTTGTTGTGAGATTATGATACAATTCTTAATTATTAGACACTTTAGTTCATAATAACAGGGAGTTGTACAAATGAAAGTAGTAAAATTCGGCGGAAGTTCAGTAGCCGATGCCAATCAACTAAAAAAAGTAACAGAAATCATTAGAGCGGATCGAGAAAGAAAAGCTATTGTCGTATCCGCCCCAGGGAAAAGGCATGCAAAAGACACAAAAACGACAGATCTGTTAATTACTCTTGGGGAATCTGTCCAGGCACATGTGCAGAACGAAGCGATTTATGATCAGGTTATCGAGAGATTTGGCTCAATCATAAGGGAATTGGAATTAGATCATTCTATTCTAGAAAAAATCAAAAATAAAATTGATGAAGCGTCAGATTTAGTGAAAACTGATGTCAACCGCGGTATGGATGCTTTGAAATCTTGCGGTGAAGATGGAACTGCGTTAATTTTGAGTGCATATTTACAGTCAAGGGAACTGGAATCTTATTATGTAAACCCAAAGGAAGCCGGCATTTTTGTCAGTGACCAGCCGGGCGGAGCATTAGTATTGGACGAAAGCTTCGAACATTTATATAAATTAAGGGAAAGAGAAGGTGTGCTTGTCATTCCGGGATTCTTTGGATATACACTAGATGATGAGTTGGTCACGTTTTCCCGCGGCGGTTCAGATATTACCGGCTCTATTGTAGCGGCAGGAATGAAGGTCGACCTATATGAGAACTTTACAGATGTCGATTCTGTATTTTGTGTGAACCCGATGATCGTAGAGAACCCGCAGCAGCTTAAAACACTGACTTACCGGGAAATGCGTGAACTTTCTTATGCTGGTTTTTCTGTGTTCCATGACGAAGCCCTCATTCCGGCATTTAAAGAGAAAATTCCTGTTTGTATCAAAAATACAAATAACCCGAGCGGCGACGGTACTATGATCGTAGCAGACTTGCCGGAGAGAGAAGGCCATGTGGCAGGTATAGCGAGCGACTCCGGATTCTTGAATCTATATGTCAGTAAATACTTAATGAACCGTGAAGTAGGCTTTGGTCGCAAATTGCTGCAAATTCTCGAAGAAGAAGAAATTTCTTTCGAACATGCGCCTTCTGGAATTGATGATATGTCCGTTATTATTAGAGATCATCAGCTGCCTGCTGAAAAAGAAGAAGTAGTGAAAGATCGCATACAAAATGAGCTTCATGTCGATATGATTACGATAGAGAGAGACATGGCGATGATTATGATTGTGGGCGAGGGAATGAACGAGGCTATTGGCGTTGCCAGTAAGGCGACTACAGCATTTAGAGATGCTGATGTGAACATCGATATGATCAACCAGGGGTCTTCGGAAGTATCCATGATGTTCGGTATCAAATCAGATGATCTGAATGAAGCCGTACGTTCCTTATATAAAGCTTTTTTCTGAAATAAAAGCTTTACTCTATCACCTTAGAACTTAACTGCGCTAGAGACCGACTGTATAAGCTATAATGAAAAGCGAGGAGCCTTCTTTAATGGCTCCTCGCTTTTTTGTGAGGTTCGAGTGTGTTTTTTAATTCACCGAAGGTTTGTACGTTTTCTTTGATAATGAGCTGTAGTAAGTGACTGAATAACTCAGCTGTCATTACCGCATCGTTTAGCGCATGATGTCTTTCCCGTTTGTCTATATTAAAACGTTTAAGCAGAGGATCAAGCTGGTGTTTGACTTCTGGAAATAAGTGCCTGGCCATGACTTGCGAGTCAATGACAGGTACATTCAAGGCGGGTAATTTCCAGCGTTTGAGCATCGTCTGCAAAAAACGCATATCAAATTTCGCAGGATGGGCGACGAGTACGGAACCCTGGCAAAAATCGAAAAAGTCTTGAAAAGCGTCCATGAATAAAGGAGCCTCAGCCAGCTGGGTACGTGTCAGCCCGGTTAAGTTCAATGTTTGTTTGCCAACTGGCCGCAGGGGCTGCACTACGCTGTAGAAGGTTTTTCTATGGCATGCATCAAGCCCGTTTAATCTTATTGCACCAACCGAAATGATCTCATGGCCTATCTCCGGGATAAAACCTGTAGTTTCTAAATCAAAAATTGTGTAATCCAGCTCGCTTAACTTCGATTGATGAATATTAGGTGATGGCATCGAATGTATTTGATCTGTTATTTTTTGATGAGTTTCCGTCGTTAAAAAAGGACGGATTTTGTAATAATAAATGGGTTTTTCTATAAAAATGTATTTTAAAATCTGCAAATCAATAGGCAGCATTACATCACCCGATTTCGGTTGTAGCTCAATTCTAGAACTTGCTGTAGGCGTTTTGCAATATTCAATGCATCCTTTAAAGATTTCCTTTCATCTCTGTTGAGTTTGCTCAAACGTAATTCGTTCGTCACGTTCTCATCATTCCTTAATTGACTCAAATTCTCCTTAAGGCGGAAGAGCATCAATCTATGGAGGGCAAGTTTCGCGTTTTCGGCATCTCTTGGATGGAACCGTTCTTGTTCAGCGAGACTGTCCAGCCTGCTGATCGTGTTAATATTCTCGATTCCATATTTCATGCTGTAGATCCGCACGGCATTGACGATCTGCATAATCGCTGATTTCTTTAGATTCAGCGTTTTTCTTTTTCCTACCCCAGAAATTCGACCGAAGGGCTGGACGGGAACTCTGAAACGGAGTGTGTCTTTCATTAAAAGTTGCTGAAGTCCCAGTGACCTTTGGACCCTTTGTGTAACGTATTTTTTTAAATCATACGCTAGGGAAAAATCTCCAAAAATAGGGCGGAAATCCATAAAAATCGTGAAGTCGCGTATTTCTTCCGCATCCATCTTTGAAATCCACTGGTCTATACTGGTATGCCACTGGCTCATTTGCTGCCGCCACTTATCCTCACGCGCCATAATTCCGCCTGAACAATAAGGGAACCCACATTCATTCAGCATAAAGTTTATCTTCTCAGCTAACAGCTTGAAATATTGAGCGATCTGTAATTTATTCCTTGAGTTTTCGAAGTCCGACAGGATCATCCCGTTATCCTGATCGGTGGAGAAGGCTTGTTCTTTTCTTCCTTCGCTTCCCATAACGAGAAAACAATAATTGATAGGAGGAGCGCCGTGACCCGAAGCTATCATTTCGTTCTCAGCAATTTGAATGATTTGTTTGTGGATACGGTCATTATAGTTCGTCATCAATTCAGCAATATCGTAAGCGAACATTTGCTCATCAATGAGACTGGAAATGAATTCCTGGAACCTGGAATTATAAACTGGTGATAGAGTTTTTAGTTCTTCGATTGTCTCAGCATTGGAAATGCGATAAGTAAGATCAAAGTAAACCGAATTTTTTATAGTGAAGAAGGAAGACTGCCTTAAAATCCCGACCACTTTATCCTTATGATGGACAGGTATGATTTCGGTGGGGTGGTGCTTCAAATAACTTAATGCATCATAAATAAATTCCTTGTCACTGATTAAATAGGGTTCTTCAGACATGTGGTGGTATACAGGGTCATGATGATTATTTTCAAAATAAGCCTTAAGCAGGTCTCCGTAACCAATCATGCCCAGCAAAGTTTGCTTATCGTCACTCACAAGAAGCGCTTCGATTTTTTGCTGCTGAAGCATTCTCGCTGCTTTTTCTATCGATTCTTCCGGGTGGATGAATGTTGGTGGCTCCATAAAAGAGCCAGCTCGTTTCTTATAGAGCTCCCTGTCATCATCTTCATCGGTCGTGGAACTTTTGAATTTCACCTCATCATATAAACTTTTCATCAACTGGCTGATTCCATCCATAACGACTTTAGAAAACTGAGTATTGTTCGACATGATCTTTAAAAACGATTCACGGTTAAAGCATAATGTTTTTACAGGTTCTAAAGCTTGAACAGAAAACCTCATCTCTCCACTTGTCAGTAAAATCATAACCCCTACTAGATCACCAGGGTAATAAAAACGTACGGATAATTGTCGGCCGTCTGAACGGTGCATAATATTTTTAGCTAATCCAGAAACTAGGAAGTGAATATCAATCGTATCATCTGTTTGATCTTCATGGATGATGAATTCATTCGTTGTGTAATCTTTCTCGACAGCGTGATCAAAGATATCATTGAATTCTTTTTCGGATAATAAATCGAACGGGTACAACGTCTTATAGAAATCGAATGTATTAGGCATAGGTAAAACTCCTTTATGGTGCATTTCGTAAAAAAGAAGAAGAGTATATACACTACTTCTTCTTAAAACGTCCTTTAGTTAAATTTCTTTTTCGATCCCTGTGTAAAATGAATCCTCCAATGAATGCTACACCACCAACTACGCAGAGGACACCAAAAATTCCTTGAACAGCGATGTGTAAAAAAACAGGATGAAAAACATTAAATATAGCATCTCTTATAAGTTTGATCCCGATCACGGCAATTATGCCCGGGGTTACAAGTAATAGTAAAGCGATCAGACGCATGATATGTACTCCTTTACGATTCAATCCTCCATTAGTATACCAAACTGAGGCCAGTGTGAAAATAAAGGTTGTGCTTGCTAAAATGTGCAGGATAATGTACGATGAAATTGCGCAAAATATTGCAGGGTGTGATGAATTTGAAACGAGTATTGATTGTAGGCGGAGGCAAGGGCGGCACCGCTTTATTGAAGCTTCTTAACGAAACGGATAGTCTTCAGGTAGCAGCTTTGACTGATATCGATTCGAGTGCAACAGGTCTTGAAAGAGCAGCTTCCTTAGGTATTTCTACAGGAAGTAATTGGCGTGCGTTTATACATAATGACATCGACATAGTTATCGAAGCTACTGGACGGGATGAAGTGTTTGAGCAGATAAGAGCGGAGCGGCCTGCACGAACGGTAGTGATCCCTGGAGCGGTCGCGTACATAACAGCAGAACTTTTGGAAGAAAAAGAGACGTTGATCAAACAAGCCAAACAACAGACGGATAATCAGACTTTAATCCTGAACAGTATCCATGACGGTATGATTGTAATGGATCAAGATGAAATCGTTACATTTTTAAATAAAAGCGGAGAAAGAATACTAGGAAAGACGCGTGCTGAAGTAATCGGACAGCCAGTGCGTCATGTGATTCCGTCTTCAGGCTTGCCTTACCTTTTGAAAACGAAGACAAAAGAAATCAATAAAGAATTAAAAATAGAAAACGGCAAAAAAGTCATTACAACTAGAATCCCACTCATCGGATCTGACGGAGAACCTATTGGAGCTTATGCCGTATTTAAGGATATCACGGAAGTAGTACAGCTCGCCGAAGAGATTACTGACTTAAAAGAAGTCAAAACAATGCTTGAAGCTATCATACAATCTTCGGATGAAGCAATTTCAGTAGTAGATGAAAATGGAAACGGTTTAATGATTAATCCTGCATACTCACGTATTACAGGTCTCAGTGAAAAAGAAGTATTAGGTCAACCTGCTACTGTAGATATTTCGGAAGGCGAAAGTATGCATATGAAAGTTCTCAATACTCGACGACCTGTGCGGGGAGTCCGTATGAGCGTCGGACCCTCAAAAAAGGAAGTATTAGTTAATGTAGCTCCTGTCATTGTCGATGGAAGGTTGAAAGGTAGTGTCGGCGTCCTACATGATGTGACAGAAATCCAGTCATTGACGAGCGAATTAAAAAGAGCACGCCAGATCATCCGAAGTCTGGAAGCGAAATATACGTTCGCAGATATCACAGGAGAATCCCAGGAGCTCACTCTTGCACTTGAGCAAGCTCGTGTGGGGGCTAAAACACCAGCCACTGTCCTGCTTAGAGGAGAGTCTGGAACTGGAAAAGAATTATTTGCTCATGCTATCCATAATGAAAGCAATCGCAGGCATAATAAATTCATTCGAGTCAATTGTGCATCTATTGGGGAGTCTCAGCTTGAGAGCGAATTGTTCGGCTATGAGGAAGGGGCCTTCCCTGGAGCCAAACAAGGGGGAAAAAAAGGTATCTTTGAAGAGGCAAACTACGGAAGCGTCTTTCTTGATGAAATCGGGGAATTACCTTTAGCTATGCAGGCAAAGTTACTTCGAGTGCTTCAGGAGAAAGAAATTGTTCGGACCGGAGGCACAAAGCCGATATTAGTAGATGTAAGGGTGATTGCTGCCACGAACATCAATCTGGAGAAAGCGATCATGAAAAAAACGTTCCGCGAAGATTTATACTATCGTCTGAATCGGCTTCCGATTTACATTCCCCCACTTCGTGAAAGGAAAGGGGACTTGCCTCAGCTGATTGAGCATCTCATACAAAAGCTGAACGAAGATTATGGAAGGAAAGTCCTGTCAATTGATGAGGAAGCTTTTCAGAAACTCAGAGAATATGATTGGCCTGGAAATGTGCGTGAGCTAGAGAACATAATAGGTCGCGCTATGATATTTATGGAGCACCATGAAGAAATCATTTCGAAAAATCATATTCCTTCCTTAAAAAGGAAAGAAACTAGCTTTGCAGATGCCCACGGTGAAGAAACGATATGGCTCGGGGGATCCTTACAAGAGGCGGTGGATGAATACGAAAAGAATATTATCGCCGACGCTTTCCGGTCTCACAATTTCAATAAAACGAAAACAGCGAAAGCGCTGGGAATATCAATCCGTAATTTATATTACAAGCTGGAGAAATATCAGCTCGATAAAGATAGTGTGCAAGAATTTTCATAGTATGCAAAAATGGATCAAAGAGGTGAACTCATGAAAGCATTAAAAGAACTCATCCACCACTTGGAACAACAACCACCTAAACGTGTAGTCATTGCCCAAGCTGCTGATTATGAAGTGCTGCGTGCAGTAAAACAAGCTTTGGACTTGGGTATCGCATCTTTTCTACTAACGGGAAATCAGACCAAAATCCGGGGTATGGCTGTGGAATCAGGTATTGATATCGAATCTTCTGAAGTAGAAATGCTTGACTGCCCAGAAGGTGAAGCCGCAAATGAAGCTGTGAAAGCAGTAAGTGAGGGTAAGGCTCACGTCGTGATGAAAGGTCATATTGATACAAAAGCGCTACTTAAAGCAGTACTGAACAAAGAATATGGACTAAGGACTGGAAGAGTTCTTTCTCATGTTGCTTTATTTGAGGTACCTAATCAAGATCGGATGATTTTTCTGACCGATTCTGCGATGAACATATCACCGACGCTAGAAGAGAAAAGTCAGATCGTTAACAATGCCGTAAATGTCGCCGTTCACTCAGGGTGGGTTCGTCCTAAAGTAGCGATGGTGGCTGCTGTCGAAGTTGTCAATCCATCCATGCAAGCGACAATTGATGCCGCGGCTCTCACTCAGATGAATCGCAGGGGACAGATCAAAGATTGTGTCGTAGATGGACCGCTGGCTTTTGATAATGCAGTGAGCAAAGAAGCGGCTGTCCAAAAAGGCATCGAATCGGAAGTGGCTGGTGCTGCAGATATTTTAGTAGTGCCGACGATTGAAGTGGCCAACGCTCTTTACAAGTCCTTCATGTATTTTGCTGACGCAAGAGTAGCAGGTATAATCAGCGGGGCTAAAGCTCCAATTGTCTTAACATCGAGGTCCGATTCAGCAGAGAGTAAAGTATATTCATTAGCCTTAGCGTTACGTTCCAGTACAAACTAGGAGGAATTTTTAATGGAAATATTCAAGTATATGAGCAAATACGATTACGAACAATTAGTGATGTGTCATGACGAGGCTTCAGGATTGAAAGCTATCATTGCCATCCACGATACAACTTTGGGACCTGCCCTCGGGGGTACTAGAATGTGGACGTATGAGTCAGAAGAAGCAGCGATTGAAGACGCCCTTCGTCTGGCCAAAGGTATGACATACAAAAATGCGGCGGCTGGCCTAAATTTAGGAGGGGGCAAAACGGTTATCATCGGAAATCCGAAAGAGGATAAGAATGAAGAGATGTTCCGTGCCTTCGGTCGATATATTCAAGGGTTAAATGGCCGTTATATTACCGCAGAGGATGTAGGTACGACCGTTCAGGACATGGATCTTATTCATGAGGAAACGGATTATGTTACGGGAATCTCTCCTGCCTTCGGTTCTTCAGGAAATCCTTCCCCAGTTACAGCTTATGGTGTCTATCGTGGGATGAAAGCAGCGGCTAAAGAAGGATTTGGCAGTGACTCATTAGAAGGCCTTACTGTTGCAGTCCAGGGTGTCGGAAATGTAGCTTTCCACCTATGCCGCCATTTGCATGAAGAAGGTGCGCACTTGATCGTCACCGATATCAATAAGGAAGCCGTGCAAAGAGCTGTAGAAGAATTCGGAGCTAAAGCAGTAGGAACCGACGAAATTTATGGCGTAGATTGTGACATTTATGCACCGTGTGCTTTAGGGGCTACGCTGAACGATGAAACTCTTCCAATGTTAAAGGCAAAAGTCATTGCGGGTGCTGCAAATAATCAGCTGAGAGAAACGAAGCACGGAGACATCCTTCACGAAAAAGGTGTCGTTTATACGCCTGATTATGTTATCAACGCCGGGGGTGTCATTAACGTTGCTGATGAACTTCACGGATATAATGAAGAGCGTGCTATGAAGCGGGTTGAAACGATTTATGATAATGTGTCACGAGTGTTCGATATTTCTCGTCGTGACAATATACCGACATACAAAGCGGCGGATCGCATGGCTGAAGAACGTATTGAGCAAATGCGGAAGTCACGCAGTCAATTTTTACAAAATGGTCATCATATTCTGAGCAGAAGATAGGTTATCGGAGGTCAATGATAGTGCAGACACATCGAATATTAGTAATAAATCCTGGATCAACATCAACAAAGATTGGTGTGTTCGATAATGATCAGGTCGTTTTCGAAAAAACGATCAGACATACAATCGAAGAAATCAACGAATTTCAAGAAATCATTGATCAGTATGAATTTCGAAAGCAAGTCATACTGCGAATTCTCGATGAAGAGGGAATTAACATCAATAAGTTGAGTGCCGTCTGCGGACGCGGGGGTTTGCTGCGTCCAATTGAGGGCGGTACATACGAGGTCAATGATGCCATGCTCGAGGACTTGAGAAATGGTTATAATGGCGAACATGCTTCAAACCTTGGAGGAATCATAGCCAATGAAATAGCACACGGTCTTAATATTAATGCCTATATCGTCGACCCCGTTGTCGTTGATGAACTGCAAGACTTGGCGAGAGTTTCAGGAGTACCTGAAATTCCGAGAAAGAGTATTTTTCATGCCTTGAATCAGAAAGCAGTCGCACGCCGTGCATCACTGGATTTAAACCAATCCTATAAGGAATCTCGTTTGATTGTAACGCATATGGGCGGTGGTATTACCATTGGAGCGCATGCCGGCGGAAGAGTTATCGACGTCAATAATGGCTTGCACGGGGATGGTCCTTTTTCACCGGAACGAGCAGGAACCGTACCAGCTGGAGATTTGATTTCTATGTGTTATTCAGGGCAATACTACCGGGATGAAATGATGAAGAAGCTTGTAGGCCAAGGGGGCTTGATGGCATACCTTGATACGAATGATGCATTAGAAGTAGAAAAGATGATCGAACATGGCGACGATAAAGCAAAGCTCGTTTACGAGGCTATGGCTTACCAAATCGCGAAAGAAATAGGCAGTATGAGCGCAGCTCTTGAAGGCAAAGTTGACGCAATAGCTCTAACGGGCGGGCTGGCTTATGGCAAAGACTTCATAAATAAAATTTCTGAGCGCGTAAGCTGGATTGCGGATGTTCTCGTATATCCTGGTGAAAATGAGCTGGAAGCTTTGAATGAAGGCACATTGCGAGTATTGAACAAAGAGGAAATGCCGAAACATTACCCTAATTTTGCAGAATAGAAAGGAGCTTTTTAGCTGATGGCTGAAGAATATGATTTAGTCGTGCTTGGTGGCGGAACCGGCGGATATGTAGCCGCGATCCGTGCTTCCAAATTGGGACTGAAGGTTGCAATCGTTGAAAAAAGAGAAATGGGAGGGACCTGTCTTCATCGGGGGTGTATCCCTTCTAAAGCCCTTCTAAGAAGTGCTGAAGTTTTTCGGCAAACGAAAGAAGCTGGTCAATTCGGAATCTCGACTTCAGAGCCAGTTTTAGATTTTGCAAAAGTACAGGAGCGTAAACAATCGATTGTAGACACTTTGCATAAAGGTGTACAAGGATTGATGAAAAAGGGGAAGATTGACGTTTTCGAAGGATTTGGACGCATTCTTGGACCTTCCATTTTTTCTCCTACAGCCGGTACGATATCAGTAGAAATGAATAATGGGGAAGAAAACGAAATGATTGTCCCTAAGAACGTTCTGATAGCGACAGGGTCCAGTCCTAAATCGCTGCCGGGATTAGAAGTGGATGGTGAACTCGTGATGACTTCAGATGAGGCTCTTCACATGGAAGAACTTCCTGAGTCGATCATCATTATAGGCGGTGGAGTGATTGGAATCGAATGGGCCTCCATGCTTGCTGACTTCGGAGTGAACGTTACAGTGCTTGAATACTTGACTCACATTTTACCGACGGAAGATCATGAGATTTCTAAAGAAATGCTCAAGCAATTGAAGAATAAAGGAATTGAAATCGTAACGAATGCTAAAGTTATGACAGATTCTTTACAAAAAGAAACACATGTTTCTATCCAGGCTGATGTAGGAGGAGAAACGGTCACTTATGAAGCGGATCGCATGCTCGTCTCCGTAGGGCGTTCAGCTAACATCGATAATATCGGGTTAGAAAATACGGACATTGAAGTCGAAAAAGGGGTCATACAGACGAACAAGTATTACCAGACAAAAGAAACCCATATCTACGCAATTGGTGATGTAATTGGCGGCATGCAGCTGGCACATGTGGCCTCACATGAAGGGATGACTGCAGTCGAGCATATGGCAGATAAACTTCCTCATCCTATGAATTATGACCAGGTGCCAACTTGTATTTATTCAAGTCCTGAAGTTGCCAGTGTTGGTCTTACTGAGCAGCAAGCCGAAGAAAAAGGATTTGAAGTCAAAGTCGGTAAATTTCCATTTAAGGCTATAGGGAAGGCTCTTGTTTTTGGGGAAACGGAAGGGTTTGTTAAAATCATTGCTGATCAAAAAAACGATGATCTCCTTGGAGTCCACATGATAGGCCCTCACGTAACTGACATGATTTCCGAGGCGGGGCTCGCTAAAGTTCTAGATGCTACTCCGTGGGAAATCGCTGAGACGATTCACCCGCATCCTACACTTTCAGAAGCTATAGGAGAAGCAGCTATGGCAGTTGATGGGAATCAAATACATGGATAAACATTAAAGGAGGAATCCGCATGGCTGAGAATCGCCATAAATCACTTGGTTTACTTGATGATGAAGTATTAGATATGTTTCGTACGATGCTGCTGGCAAGAAAGATTGATGAACGGATGTGGTTATTGAACAGAGCAGGGAAAATCCCGTTCGTCATTTCCTGCCAAGGTCAGGAAGGAGCCCAGGTGGGTGCTTCCTATGCGTTGGATCGTGACAAAGATTATGCTTTGCCATACTACCGGGATATGGGGGTCGTTTTAGCTTTCGGAATGACGGCTAAAGACTTGATGCTCTCAGGGTTTGCCAAAGCAGAAGATCCTAATTCCGGGGGGCGTCAGATGCCCGGCCACTTTGGACAAAAGAAGAATCGAATCGTGACTGGTTCATCTCCGGTAACTACTCAAGTTCCTCACGCGGTCGGAATAGCGTTAGCAGGTAAAATGGAGAAAAAAGACTTTGTTTCATTGGTTACCTTTGGCGAAGGGTCTTCGAACCAGGGTGATTTTCATGAAGGTGCAAACTTTGCAGGTGTTCATAAACTCCCAGTTATCTTCATGGTTGAAAATAATAAATACGCCATTTCAATTCCTGTTTCCAAGCAACTAGCATGCGAAAAAGTTTCTGATCGAGCGATCGGTTATGGAATGCCAGGATATACTGTCGATGGGAATGATCCATTAGCTGTTTATGAAGTAGTTAAAGAAGCGGCAGATCGAGGACGGAGAGGCGAGGGACCTTCTCTTATAGAAGCGGTTTCCTACCGGTTGACTCCTCACTCCAGTGATGACGATGACCGTACTTACCGGGAGAGAGACGAAGTAGATGAAGCGAAGAAGAAAGATTCAATCTTCACTTTTGCTAAATACTTACGTGATCAAAATATCTTAACAGAAGAAAAAGAAAAAGCATTAAATGAAGAGCTGGATAACTTAGTCAATGAAGCAACGGATTATGCTGAAAATGCTGCCTACGCCGAAGCTGAATCTGCATTGAACTATGTATATGAAGAGTAAGGAGGGGGAAGAACAATGGCAGTTTTATCTTATATTCAAGCCGTCACTCAAGCTCTGAAAGAAGAAATGCGGCGTGATGAGAAAGTGTTTGTCCTCGGAGAGGATGTTGGGAAGCGCGGAGGAGTTTTTCGTGCGACGGATGGTCTTTATGAAGAGTTCGGTGAAGACCGTGTGCTTGACACACCTTTAGCAGAATCCGCTATTGCCGGAGTAGGAATCGGAGCAGCGATGTACGGAATGCGTCCAGTGGCAGAAATGCAATTCGCTGACTTCATTATGCCCGCCATCAACCAAATTATTTCTGAAGCCGCAAAAACACGGTATCGCTCCAATAATGATTGGTCTGTACCTATGACAATACGTGCCCCTTATGGCGGCGGTGTTCATGGTGCGCTTTATCACTCGCAATCTGTAGAAGCGATCTTCGCCAACCAGCCTGGATTAAAGATTGTCATGCCTTCCACACCTTACGATGTGAAAGGTTTACTTAAAGCTTCCATACGTGATAATGATCCTGTGCTGTTCTTTGAACATAAACGAGCGTATCGATTGATCAAAGGTGAGGTGCCTGAAGATGATTACACGCTGCCTATAGGAAAAGCAGATGTAAAGCGTGAGGGTTCTGATATTACAGTTATTACTTATGGATTATGTGTTCATTTTGCCTTGCAGGCAGCTGAAAAGCTTGCTGAAGATGGGATTGACGCGCATATTCTAGATCTTCGCACTGTTTATCCATTGGACAAGGCAGCGATCATCGAAGCGGCATCAAAAACTGGTAAAGTACTTCTTGTAACAGAAGACAATAAAGAAGGCGGAATCATTTCGGAAGTGTCGGCCATCATCAGCGAAAATTGTTTGTTTGATCTTGATGCCCCTGTCAAACGACTGGCGGGGCCAGATATCCCATCTATGCCTTATGCTCCGACAATGGAGAAATATTTCATGATGAATCCTGATAAGGTGGAAAAAGCAATGAGGGACCTTGCTGAATTTTAATTTAAAGCTAACCAACTCCCGGCATTGGAGAGTGAGTCATACTAAGGAAAGCATACTGATGTAAGGATCAAGCTTTTTATCACGTGAAGTATTGCCTCAGGTGTTTCCGATATCCTCATTAACGGCAAGAAGGGAATTAGCGAGACTCTTATGTAAAGCTAACTGTACGCCCGCGGAATGTAAGTGATTTCCCGGACCTTCACGCTCTATTCTTAGCCACGGAAACTTTCTAAGATTCTTGGGAGCTTATATGAATGTCAAGTCGGAAATTTAATAGAGCCAAATGGAAAAGGAGGAGTATTGATGGGAGTAGAAAAAATAAACATGCCTCAGCTCGGTGAAAGCGTAACGGAAGGAACAATCAGTTCCTGGCTTGTAAAACCCGGCGATAGCGTGAACAAATACGATCCAATAGCAGAAGTGATGACTGATAAAGTGAATGCCGAAGTTCCTTCATCATTTACGGGAACAATTAAAGAGCTGGTTGCAAGTGAAGACGATACGATTGCTGTCGGCGAATTAATGTGTTACATCGAAGTAGAGGGAACAGGTTCAGAGGAAAAGGAAAGTGAAGAACCAGCAGAACAGAAGACTCCTGATGAACCTGCTGAGTCTGTTGAAAAAGAACAACCACCAGTTAAAAAGCAATCGACAAGTAAAGATACTGGTGATAAAAAACGTTTTTCACCAGCAGTGATGACTCTTGCTCAAGAAAACGACATCGACTTGAATGCAGTGGATGGAACAGGTCGCGGCGGACGGATTACGCGCAAAGACCTTGAGAAAATTATAGAATCGGGTGAAAAGCCTGCGGTTAAACAAGAAAGCCCCGGTGAAAAAGAATCTGAAGCACCTGCGAAATCTCAGGCTTCCTCGGGCGTTAAAACAGAGGATGGGGATATAGAAATTCCTGTCACTGGTGTACGTAAGGCAATCGCTCAGAATATGGTGAAATCGACTACGGAAATTCCACATGCGTGGATGATGGTGGAAGTGGACGTCACCAACCTGGTAGAACTTCGTAATTCATTGAAAACTGAGTTTAAAGAAAAAGAAGGGTACAGCTTAACGTATTTCGCATTTTTCGTTAAAGCAGTAGCTCAAGCATTGAAAGATTTCCCTCAGCTTAATAGCACGTGGGCAGGGGATAAAATCATTCAGCGTAAAGCCATTCATCTCAATATCGCGGTTGCCAAGGACGATGAGCTTTTTGTACCTGTAATCAGGGACGCAGACGAGAAAAGCATCAAGGGGATCGCTCGGGATATTACTGATCTAGCGGCAAAAGCAAGAAAAGGAAAACTCACTTCAAAAGATATGGAAGGGGGTACGTTTACCGTTAACAATACCGGTTCGTTTGGTTCTGTCCAATCGATGGGCGTCATCAACCATCCGCAAGCAGCTATTTTACAAGTGGAATCTATCGTGAAGAAGCCCGTATTCCAAGATGGGATGTTCGGCCCCCGGGACATGGTGAACTTATGTCTTTCTCTAGATCACCGTGTGCTTGATGGACTTGTGGCGGGGAACTTCTTAGCTAGAGTAAAAGAGATTTTAGAAAAAATGTCAAAAGATCATACTTCAGTCTATTAAAGCAGGGCCCCGGCAGGCAGCCGGGGTCTTTAGTATTATATATACTGAGCTCCTTGCTCATAATTGAAAGCATTATAAAATCTTGGTAAACTGTGGATAGTACTTAAAAGAAAAGGGGCCATGATATATGGATTTCAATATTTATATGAATGACGTCGTCACTCAAGCTCGTGATGAAATAAAACAAGCTGGATATACAGAATTAACGACACCTGAACAAGTGGATGAAGCACTCAACCAAAAGGGAACAACTCTTGTTATGATCAATTCTGTGTGCGGTTGTGCAGGAGGAATTGCCAGACCTGCCGCTTCCCATGCAATTCACTATGATAAAAGGCCGGATCAATTAGTCACTGTATTTGCCGGTCAGGACCGTGAAGCAACGGAACGTGCCCGTGAATACTTTGAAGGTTATCCGCCTTCCTCACCGTCATTCGCGCTTTTAAAGGATGGTAAGATACAATCCATGGTCGAGCGTCATGATATTGAAGGATTCGATCCAATGGAAGTAATCAGTAAATTACAGCGAAATTTTGAAGAATATTGTGAAGAGGTTTAAAAAGATAAAGAACGGGGATCTTTGTTGTTTACAAAGATCCCCTTTTACGTAGAATAGGTTCGATTGAGGTGAAGAATCCTTTGAAAATTGGTTATCGTACGATAAAGACAGCTATTGGTACGCCATTAGCTATTTGGATAGCAACACTGCTGGGGCTAGAAAATTTCGCATCTGCTGGAATTTTGACGATCCTATGTATTCAAATTACAAGAAAACGATCATTCTTGTCCGCCTGGCACCGATTCGCAGCATGCATGATCGCTATTGTATTTTCCTATGTATTTTTTGAACTCTTCGGGTACAATCCTGTAGCGATCGGCCTCATGATGTTTGCTTTTATTCCGACCACGGTAAAACTGAACATTAGCCCTGGTATTGTAACAAGCTCGGTCATCATTCTGCATCTATACGTGTCCAGTTCCATAGAATGGGATCTTGTTTTCAATGAAATTCTGCTCATCACGGTGGGTATTGGAACAGCATTGATTTTGAACCTCTATATGCCGAGCCTTGAAAATAAGCTCGAGGAATATCAGAAGCAAATCGAGGACAACTTTTCCATCATTATTAAAGAAATAGCCCATTTCTTACGTGACGGAAATGACGGGTGGACAGGGAAAGAACTTACAGAAACTGCGGTTATATTAGAAGAAGCAAAATCGTTATCATTCCGCGACGTGGAAAATCATTTATTACGGACACATAACCACTATTATCATTATTTTCATATGAGAACGAAGCAGTTCGAGCTATTGGAGAGAATGCTGCCTCTTGTGACGGGAATAGGCGGGACTACCGAGCATGCCTTGAAAATCTCCGAGTTTTTCGATGAATTGTCTGAAGGTATTCACCCTGGGAATACAGCCGTTCTTTATTTGAAGAAATTGAAAGAAATGCGTGATGAATTTCGGGAAGCTGATCTGCCTGCCACAAGAGAAGAATTTGAAAGCCGGGCAAGTTTGTTTCATCTACTTAATGAAATTGAACAGTATCTAATATTTAAACGGTCATTTAAGAAGAGTGATGTATAAGTGAGAGGCATAGAGGCATACTTTGAAAAAAGGATGAACTTTATGCCTCTCTTTAGTTCAATGATAATACTTTCAGCGTACTTTTTCATTTCTCCGGTAGTGACAGGTGAAACTTTGATGATAGTAAATAAGTCGTCTCATGAATTAGTGGTTTATCAAAGTGGTGAACAGGTTTTTCAATCTAAGGTAGCGACGGGTAAAACGAAGGAATTGACCCCAGAAGGAGAATTCACCGTTAAAGTCAAAGCAGTCGAACCTTATTATAGGAAAGATGATATACCAGGGGGAGACCCGGATAACCCTTTAGGAAGCCGGTGGATCGGATTTGATGCTGAAGGCACCGACGGAAGGATCTACGGAGTGCACGGAACGAATAAACCTTCTTCAATCGGTAAAGCTGTCTCCGCGGGCTGTATAAGAATGGAAAACAAACAAGTAGAAAAACTTTATAATTTAGTAGAAGAGGAATCTGATATTATCATTACAAGGGATGACTCGGAGTATGAAAAAATATATGAAAAGTGGGAAAAGAAGCAATGGAAAGAATTTTTCAATGTGAATGGATAACCAAATAAAACGTCAGAGAAAAAAGAAAGTAAGCGAATGTCCGCTTACTTTCTTTTTAGTTTCACCTCATATTATAAAAAGAAACTAGCTCCAGCTAGAAGAGTGGATAGAACCATGGAAACGATCATCAAATAGATTACAAATTTCGTACGCTTCTCGCGCTTCGACTTTTTCTTTTTCACAGGTTGATTTTGATTAGCCAAGGTGTTTGAACCTCCTTCGTATACTACTAAAAACATTTTAAATGATATCTTTGATTTGGACAAGGGAGGAAAATAAATTAAAATAGTATTGTAAATTATACTAATTTTTAGAAACGTAAGCGCTTTATTTCTGGTATGCTAGATATGAGATGTATTTTCTTAGGGGGTTGACATTATGACCGACAACCATTCAAGTAATGAGAAGTGGAAAAGTGAAGTAGATAAAATAAAACAAAGGTTTCCTGAGCGTAAAGAACGCTTTCACACAAGCTCAGACTTAACTATTGAAGGACTATACACACCAGATCAATCTCATTCTTACGAGAAGGATTTAGGATACCCTGGCCAGTTCCCTTATACTCGCGGAATCCAGCCGACGATGTACAGGAGCCGTTACTGGACGATGCGGCAATATGCCGGTTTTGGTTCAGCAGGAGAAACGAATGAAAGGTTTCGCTATTTATTGAAGCAAGGGCAGACTGGGTTATCTGTAGCCTTTGATTTGCCGACGCAAATTGGTTACGACTCTGATGACCCAATGGCTGAGGGTGAAGTCGGTAAAGTTGGAGTGGCGATCGATACTTTAGAGGATATGGAAGTATTGTTCGATCGTATTCCATTGAATGAAGTCAGTACTTCTATGACGATCAATGCTCCAGCTTCGATTCTTCTCGCTATGTATATTGCAGTTGGAGAAAAACAAGGGGTGAAACCCGAACAACTTACAGGAACGATACAAAATGACATTTTAAAAGAGTATATTGCTCGAGGTACATATATTTATCCGCCCAAACCGTCGATGAGACTGATCACCGATATTTTTGCCTATTGTCAGGAGAATCTTCCTAAATTCAATACAATCAGTATATCCGGTTATCATATCAGGGAAGCTGGCTCTACGGCTGTCCAGGAGGTCGCTTTCACGATTGCAAACGGAATAGCTTACGTAGATGCTGCCATTGAAGCGGGACTCGAAGTGGATCAATTTGCTCCTAGACTTGCTTTCTTTTTCAACGCTCATAATCAATTTTTTGAAGAGGCTGCCAAGTTTCGAGCCGCCCGGCGTATATGGGCGAAGATCATGAAAGATCATTATAAGGCGAAAGATCCAAAAAGCTGGAAAATGAGGTTTCATACACAAACGGGCGGCAGTACACTGACAGCGCAGCAGCCGGATAATAATATCGTTCGAGTCACGCTGCAGGCATTAGCAGCCGTATTGGGTGGAACCCAAAGTCTTCATACGAACTCGAGAGACGAGGCATTAGCTCTTCCTACTGAAGATTCAGCACGGATCGCCTTAAGAACTCAGCAAATCATTGCTCAAGAGAGCGGTGCAGCAGACACGGTTGATCCTTTAGGAGGCTCATATTATGTGGAGGCTCTAACTGATGGGATAGAGAACGAAGTGAATGAATATCTGGAAAGAATTAAAAAAATGGGCGGCGCCGTTCAAGCTGTTGAGGATGGCTACATGCAGCGTGAAATCCACCAAGCGGCCTACGACGCGCAAAAAAGAATAGAATCCAATGAAGATATCGTTGTTGGATTGAACGAATATAAGCTGGATGAAGAAATACACCCGGATTTGCTGCGTGTAGATGAGCAGTTAGAAGCGAACCAGGTTGAACGTACTCAAAAGGTAAGAAGGTCTCGTGATCAAGACAAGACAGATGAATGTTTGAAAAGGTTAAGACAGGCAGCCGTTGAAAATAATAATGTTATGCCTCACATTGTGGATGCTGTGAAGGCATATGCCACTGTTGGCGAAATTGCTAACGTACTTAGAGAAGAATTCGGAGAATATGCGGGGATGTAGGAAGGGTGTTGAAGACATGAAACCAATACGTGTACTTATAGCTAAGCCGGGTCTTGATGGACACGACAGAGGGGCTCTTATTATTGCTCAAGCCTTAAGGGACCATGGGATGGAAGTTATTTATACCGGGCTTAGACAATCGGCAGTTCAAATAGCAAGAGCCGCGGTCCAGGAAGACGTAGATGTAGTTGGGTTATCCTCTTTATCAGGCGCCCATAAATCGCTTTTTCCGAAAGTAGTGGAGGCGCTTGCTGCTGAGAACGCTTCAGATATTCCTGTGATCGGAGGAGGAGTGATCCCACCTGAAGACATTCCTTATTTAGAAGAAAAAGGGGTAACGAAAATATTTACTAGCGGTTCACCAACAGATGCAATCGCGGTTTTTATCAAACAAATGATGAATCATGAAATGAGAACAGCTCCGAAGAAAATCGCTCATATAGGGATTGCGGTGGAAAGTTTGGAAATGGCACTTCCTTTCTATCAGGATACATTAGGGTTACAACTTGAAGCAGTGGAGGAAGTCGATTCGGAAATGGTGCGAGTAGCTTTCTTCCCGATCGGAGATACGAGACTCGAATTGCTTGAGCCTACGATGGAAGATTCACCGATAAGAAAGTTCATCGACAAAAGAGGAGAAGGGATTCATCATATAGCTCTTGAGGTGGATGATATCAGTAAGCGGTTACAGCAATATCGAGAAGAAGGAATTTCCCTGATCCATAATGAACCTAAACAGGGGGCGCACGACAGTCAAATTGCATTCATACACCCAAAGGCTGCCGCAGGTGTTATGTATGAACTAAGTCAACCGAAGAAGGAGGAGTGAAAACGTGGATATATATGATAAAATCAGTGAATTATATGATAAGCGGAGAAAAGTACAGCTTGGCGGCGGCGATGAACGTATTGATAAGCAGCATGAAAAAGGAAAATGGACGGCCAGGGAACGTATTGATTATTTAGTTGATGAAAACAGCTTTATGGAGTTAAATCCATTTATAGAACACCGCCATGACGATTTTGGTATGAACGGCAAAGATGCTCCCGGGGAAGGAGTCGTTACGGGTTTCGGCAAAATTGAAGGACGTCCCATTTATTTATTCGCTCAGGACTTTACAGTGTTTGGAGGAGCACTTGGAGAAATGCACGCTAAAAAAATTGCCGCAGTCATGGATTTAGCTGTTAAAAATGGTACACCATTCATAGGGTTGAATGATTCGGGTGGGGCGAGGATTCAAGAAGGAGTTTCTTCACTTGATGGTTATGGACAAGTCTTCTATCGGAATTCGATATATTCCGGCGTCATTCCTCAAATTAGTGTAATTATGGGGCCTTGTGCAGGCGGGGCTGTATACTCTCCTGCAATTACTGACTTTGTCATTATGGTTGAAAAAACCTCGCAGATGTTCATTACAGGACCAAAAGTTATTGAGACCGTCACTGGTGAAAAGATCAGTTCTGAAGACCTTGGGGGAGCACATGTCCACAATACATTAAGCGGCAATGCTCATATTAAAACGGAGAATGAAGCGACTGCTCTTGATGCAGTAAGAGATTTGGTCACATACTTGCCGGCGAACAGCAAAGAAAAGCCTCCTCGCCTCGAAGTGGCGGAGGAGGATGATTACCGCCCGGATCTAACGGATAAAGTTCCTTTTGATTCCATTCGTCCGTATGATGTACGAGTGATCATTGATGAAGTAGCGGATGCTGATTCATTTTTCGAAATTCACAAAGATTTTGCTAAAAATATAGTAGTGGGATTTGCAAGGCTTAAGGGGCGCACGGTAGGATTAATTTGCAATCAGCCGAAATACATGGCTGGAGGATTGGATATTGATTCAAGCGATAAAGCTGCAAGGTTCATCAGGTTTTGTGATTCTTTCAACATCCCATTGATTACTTTTGAAGATGTAACTGGTTTTTTCCCTGGGATTAAACAAGAGCATGGGGGAATCATAAGACACGGAGCAAAAATTTTATACGCTTATTCTGAAGCGACAGTTCCTAAACTTACCGTGATTACAAGGAAAGCTTATGGAGGAGCGTACGTAGCTTTGAATAGTAAATCAATAGGAGCGGATCTTGTCTATGCATGGCCCAATGCGGAAATTGCGGTAATGGGGCCTGAAGGGGCAGCCAACATCATTTTTGCTAAAGAAATCAAAGAAAGCAGCACTCCTGAAGAGACGAGGAAAAGTAAGATCAACGAATACCGTGAGAAGTTTGCCAATCCGTATGTAGCGGCCGGCCTTGGAATGGTAGATGATGTGATCGATCCGAGAGAAACTCGATCTACTCTAATAAAAGCGTTGGATATGCTGGAAAATAAATACGAAGACCGACCATATAAAAAACACGGCAACATCCCGCTATAATTGACATGGTAAGCGTGTTCCGCTAACGTACAAAGTGGAACATGTATACATAGAAAGGGGATTTTCCACATGGTAGCGATCAATAAAAAAAGATTATTAGACGAATTCATTGAATTAGTCAAAGTGGATTCTGAAACAAAAGACGAAGCAAAAATTGCAAAAATATTAACAAAGAAGTTCAAATCCCTTGGTCTTGAAGTCATAGAAGATGATGCTAAATCAAAAACAGGTCATGGTGCAGGAAACCTGATCTGCAACTTAAAAGGGGCAAAAGATGAGGCAGATACGATTTATTTCACTTCTCACATGGATACCGTTATCCCGGGGAATGGAATAAAGCCTTCAGTCAAAGATGGATATGTCATCACTGATGGATCGACTATTTTAGGTGCAGATGATAAAGCTGGGATTGCGGCAATTTTAGAGGCGATCCGCAGTCTGCAGGAACAAAATGTTGAGCATGGAGATATACAGTTTATCATAACGGTCGGTGAGGAAAGCGGGCTTGTCGGAGCCAAAGCGCTCGATAGTGAACACTTAAAAGCGAAATATGGCTATGCGATTGACAGCGATGGTAAAGTGGGGAATATTATAGTAGCTGCGCCTACCCAGGCAAAAATTAATGCCATCATCAAAGGAAAAACAGCTCACGCAGGTGTAGCTCCAGAAAAAGGGGTTTCTGCTATCACCTTAGCCTCGAAAGCGATCGCTAAAATGCCTTTAGGCCGTATAGATGAAGAAACCACTGCTAATATTGGCCGTTTTGAAGGAGGCAGACAAACGAACATTGTTTGCGATCACGTAGAGGTTTTGGCGGAAGCTCGTTCCCTTGTACCCGAAAAAATGGAAGCTCAAGTTGAACGAATGAAACAAGCCTTTACCGAAACAGCCGAAGAAATGGGCGGAGAAGTGGAATTGAAAATCGAAGTTATGTACCCTGGATTCAAGCATGAAGCTGGCGATGAGGTCGTGGAAGTAGCGAAAGCTGCCGCAACTAAAATCGGGCGAGAAAGCGAATTGCTTACGAGTGGCGGCGGAAGTGACGCGAATATCATTGCCGGGTTCGACATTCCTACCGTGAATTTATCAGTAGGGTATGAGGAAATTCATACGACGAATGAACGGATTCCAGTCGAGGAACTTGAAAAAGTTGCTGAATTTGTGACTGCTATTATAGTGGAAGCGGCTGAACGCTAAAAGGTTAAGTTATCCTTTTAAAACAGTTGAACTATTACTCAAAGAATTGCTCTTTTCGTTTTTTGTTAAGTTTAGACTCTGACAAAACGAAGGGAGCGATTTTTATGTTGAAGGCTAAGTTAAAGTTCCTTATTGATATTTAAATAAGCTCCCTTATGTTGAAGACTCAGTTTCGAGGCATAAAGAGAATTTAGGGGCTCCGGGAAACTGATCGCTTTCCCGGGGGGCGGGCGCTGAGCCTCCTCGAGCTTCGCTCTCCGGGGTCTCACCTGTCCCGCTCCTCCCCCAAGAGTCTCACCGTTTTGGAAAGGTTACACTTGTTTGGACAGTTTCGTTAAGGTCAGTTACACTTTACTAAATATTTCAATCAAGGAGACTAAACATGACCCCAAGGAATCGCCGTAACTTTACTGATGAATTTAAGAAGCA
>NZ_JAIZEN010000020.1 GCF_024189295.1 Halobacillus sp. A1 | reverse complement strand
ACTTTCAATTAACTAAAATAAGTATATTGAAAGTGTTTTAGTAATAGCCAGAACTGTTTAATCTTATTTGTGGAAATCTGTTGAAAGTTAAATGTTGAAAACTGTTAACTCTAGTTTAGCGTTTACATTTGTGCTACTTTAAACTTTCTCTTATATAATTCCTGAATCTTAATGTATAACACTAACTTCTCCTCCAAAATCCTAACCTCCAGTAAAATAACTTCACAATCTATTTTACTAAAGTAGTAGGTTGATTGAGCAAAAGTGTAAAATCCTATCGAGCAAAAAGTGTCAACTTTATTCTAGCGTTTACAGGTTTTCCGTTTTATGCATTTTTCTCTTGCCAAATACAATTTGTGGAAATCTGTTGAAAGTTAAATGTTGAAAACTGTTAACTCTAGTTTAGCGTTTACAGGAGTAGCTTTGCAGAAAATGGTGAAAATGCTGAAAGAGAATTATATTATTAAATAGCCGGTCAATGAAAAAGCATGGCTCCATTGTATGAGCACATGAAAAAAGCGTAACACCAATAGAAATCTATTGGTGTTACGCTTTTAATCACCTCTCTAACGTACCCGGGGTCAGACTCCAAGATTCAAGGAATGGCGCCTATTCAGTATAGTGTTCAAATATTTATTTCTTCTCATAATACTTAACGTACCAGTCAGCAAAATTCTTTAATCCTTCTTGAATAGAAGTTTCTGGTTTGAAACCAACCGCTTGTTGCAGCTGTTCTGTGGATGCATATGTTGCCGGGACATCTCCTGGTTTAATAGGTTCAAATTTTTTATTAAACTCTACTTCTCTTCCAAGAGCATCGCTAAGAGCAATTTCTAACGATTCTATGAACGTCATTAGTTTCTCAGGGCTGTTATTACCAATATTAAAGACTTTGTGTGGAGCTCCTTCTGTTACAGGTGGATTACTCAACAGTCTTTCAATCCCGATCACAATGTCGTCAATATAGGTAAAGTCACGATACAAATCATTTTCAAAATCACCATTGTTGAAAATCTTGATTTCATCGCCGGCAAAGTACTTATCAGTGAAGGCGAAGTATGCCATATCCGGTCTTCCCATTGGTCCATACACCGTGAAGAAACGCAACCCTGTCGCAGGTATATCATACAAATGGCTATATGCGTGAGCCATTAATTCGTTCGATTTCTTCGTTGAAGCATAAAGAGATACTGGGTGGTCTACAAAGTCAGACTCTTCAAATGGGACTTTTTTGTTCTCGCCATAAACGGAACTTGAAGATGCATACACAAGATGATCCACAGGGTAATGACGGCAAGCTTCTAATATATTGTAGAATCCGAGAATGTTACTCTGGATATAAGCATCGGGATTCTCAATAGAGTAACGAACTCCAGCCTGCGCAGCAAGATTTATTACAATCTCAGGTTCCTCTTCTTTGAAAATACGTGTCACTACACCCTTGTCAGAAATATCTCCTTTTATATAAGTGAATTTTTCATACTGCTCAAGCAACTCTAACCTCGTATGTTTGAGGGTAATATCATAGTAATCATTAACGTTATCAATACCAATAACATGACATCCATAGTTTAGTAACTTATTGGCAAGATAATAACCTACAAATCCTGCGGCACCTGTAATTAGATATGTTTTTTCCTTATTAAGAGTTTCGTGATTCATATACGGGCTCCTTTGTCAATGCGAAATTTCCTTGTTTCCGGCCGATGGAGTGATACTCTACTCTAGCCTCTATCATTTCATCAATATCATAAATATTACGACCATCATAAACTAAAGGAGTTCTCATCAAATGTTTGTATTGCTTGGGAGTAACAGCTTTCACTTCTTGCCATTCTGTGAACAGGAAACAAACATTCGCTTCATATAAAGCTTCCTCTACATTTTTTACATATGTGATTGTTCCTTGACGGTTGACCCCCTCTGGGTAGAGTTTAGCAAAGTTGTCAGCGCCTACTGGATCATAAGCATATATATCTGCCCCTTGATCCAGAAACAGTGGAACATTATCTAAAGAAGGAGATTCTCTTAAATCGTCCGTACCAGGTTTAAATGTAAGTCCAAGAACTGCTACTTTCAAACCGCTAAATGTAATCAATCGATTGCTTGCTTTCTTATAAAGAACGGTCTTTTGATTTTTATTTACATCAATGGCAGCTTTAACTGTCTTCAAATTATAGCCGTTTTGTTTTGCTAAATAGTCGAGAGCTTGAGTATCTTTAGGGAAACATGATCCACCAAAACCAATTCCGGCATTCAAGAACTTGGATCCGATACGTTCGTCGTAGCTCATCCCTTTAGCTACATCTTTTATATCTGCCCCAACAATTTCACAAAGGTTGGCAATGTCATTCATATAAGAAATCTTCAAGGCAAGAAAATCGTTCGAAGCATACTTAATCATTTCTGCCGATTTTCTATTAACTGACACAACAGGCAGATGAAAAGGCTCATAAATTTTTTGTAGAATATTTTCAGCCCATTTGGTTTCCGTACCCATAATAATACGCTCTGCATAAAGAGTGTCGTGTACAGCTGAACCTTGAGCAAGAAACTCGGGGTTGGAAGCTACTTCCACGTTTACATTATTCACTAAAAAATCTTGGATGAACTGTTCAACTTTGTCATTTGTTCCTACAGGTACTGTAGATTTAACAACTACTAAACAATCTTTTTCTACCGATTCAGCTATTTGTCTGGCAACTGTAGCTATGTACGATAAATCTGCAGACCCATCAGGATTTTCTGGTGTCCCTACACCAAGGAAAATAGCATCTGCTTCTTTATAAGCACTTTGGTAATCTGTCGTATAATCAATCCGTCCACCAGCATAATTTTTCTGCATCAGTTCTTCCAATCCTTCTTCATAGATTGGAGAAACGCCTGATTTCATAAGTTTGACTTTGTCTTCATCAATGTCTACACACTTTACTAGGTGACCCATTTCAGCAAAGCACACGCCTGCAACTAAGCCAACATATCCTGTTCCTGCTACTGCAATATTATACATCAATACACTTCCCTCTCACCTACGTTTTTGCTTAAATATTATTAATAGAATTATACTTATTATTTAAATAATTTTTCATTGATTATTTTAGAGATTTTTTTTCTAGCTCGGGTAAAATTGTGTTTTAGTATTCTATATTTATTTCTAATTTGCATTTTTCTTAGTCTTTGATCTGTGTCCCTATCTATTATTATTTCAGATAATTTTATAATACCTAGATTTTGAATTCTTTCTAAAATATCCAAAAAAAGTGGGTCTCTATAATAAACTGCTAACTTACTTTTAAGTTCAGGGTAATTAGGTAACAGGTGAACTACATTATTTTGGCCATTTTCAAGATAACCCTTTTCAATTTTACCATGTCTTATAGTACCAATATGAAAACCATGATGTGGCCGATAGTCATTGCCACTTAATCCTTTTGTGCCAATACCATCATTTACAATATCGAACAAGAATTCTTCGTCCCATCTATATTCTAATAATTGATTTACCAATTTATCTTTATTCATTAAATAATCGTCTAATATTTCGTCCATTTTATCATAGTATTCCTTTACTTTGTAAAAGTGTAAACCTGTTAGGCGTTTTGAGTTTTTTCTTACTAAATTACTGTATGGCAACCCAGTCTTTTCACAATGTTTAAGATGACCTTCTAAAAGGCTCGGCAATTCATTTACAATAAGAATATCAATGTCTCCAAAGTACACATTTTCAAAATCAATAAATTCTTTTCGAGGAATGAGGAATCTAATCGCTTTTTTACCTTCTTCAGATAACTCTAAATTATCTATGTCGAACTCTTTAAAGTAATTTTCTTTAATCTCAAAATTACTTGATAGGCGGTCTCTTATCATTTCAAGACAATCATTCTCTACTTTACTTAATTTCTTATTTACAAATATTTTAACGTAATAATTTGGATAACTTTTTAATATACTGTATACGTAAAACGGTATATATTGTGTGTAACTGCCATAGACAAAAGCCACTAAACACAAAGGTTTTTTTTTCATTATATCCCACTCTCTAATAATAATTTTCTATTCAATTTATAAAAATTAGTTTTTAAAGAATATCGAAAAAACCAAATATTGAAAATCATATTTAAATAGCTAAATATGATTTATCATTATCTAAAATTCCATTTTTTTATTTCTTCATTCATAATTTTTTGTCCTAATATAAATATTAAAATATGAATAAAAGAAATAACTATTGTATATAACAATATAGATGTATATGAATTCAAATCGAATAATGCAGTGACTGAGAAGGCTATTAATATTAATATTAACCTAATAATATCGATTGAAAATCTTAGCCTTTGTTTTTCAAATACCTCATATACTCTACTTACAGGCGCAAAGACCAATATAAAGAACAAAGAAACTGATATAATACGTGCATATTCTCCTGACTCAGACCATTTATCTCCAAAAACAAAACTGAATAAAAAAGGACCAAATAACAACAATACTATTAAGGGAATTAAACCAACTAATGCCAATTTGAATAGTATCTTGTTTGATAATATCTTTAGTTTTTTGGGGTTCTTTCTCCCTTCGCTTGCAGCTTCCGCATAAAATACATCACCAACCGCCTTACCAATTAAACTCATTGGTAACCTTACAATCATATATGCTAAACCATACAAACCAACAACTTGAGTACCATAAAAGCTGGTAAAAAATAACACAGGAGCTTTTTCTCCTAATGTGCTTATAATATGAGTTGGTAAATTATAAATAGGAAAATCTTTGTATCTATTTATACACCATCTCATCCTTCTACCATTCACATTTTTTAAAAGATTATTTTTTCTTAATAACGTTCGAGATAAAGTTAGGGTTCCTGCACTTTGGCCTATAACATTGCCCAATATCAACCCTAAACCTCCTGCACCCATAATACCTGTAAAGATTTTAAATAAATTACCAGCTAAACTTTGTCCAACTGCTGTCTTTGAAATAGAACTAAAGTCTTTTTCTCTAGAAGCCCATGAATATAATATTTTATAAAGCCCTAGTAAAAAAATCCCAACTGGAATTGCGTACCAATAATTAACTATTGTTTCTGAACTAAAGAACTTTAATAACCAATCACCCATATAAAACAATATAAATGATATAGCAGCTACATAAACACTTAATATGATTATACTTAATGCTAATATATTAATTGCAATTTTATTGCTTTTAGCAATTGGTATAGCTATTTCATATTTAAAAGCCACTAGTGATAATAAGCCCAAAATAGTAGTGTAAGTAGTTAGAACACCGAACTCATCAGGAGAATAGACCCTTGTTATAATAGGGGTGAAAATTAAATGAATTAATTGGGCAAACACAGTACCACCAGCAACTAAAAATATACTTTTTCCAATACGACTTTGATTAATTTTTTTTAATATAATAAAAATCACCCTGTAACTTAAAGCCTTTCTACAAAAAAGCCTTAAAATCATATGATATTTAATATCTTTTATACTATTAATAATTTTATTACTTCTTATACTTTAGCTAGAAAAAACCTTTTCATATTCTTTTATAATGGAAGTTGCGCTAAACACCTCAGCCCTTTGCAACCCTAATTCTGCATATTTATCTTTTAATTTATTATCATATATCATTTTTTCAATATTCTCAGCTAATATACAAGAATTTTCTGTTGGAACTATTAATCCATACTTATTATCACCAATTATCTCAGCTGGACCCGAGTTGCAATTAGTAGAAATTACTGGAACACCAGTCGCCATTGCCTCTACTATTACATGTCCAAAGCCCTCCCATTTCGATGACAAAACAAATACATCCGACCGTTTTATATATTTATAAGGATTTTTTTTAAATCCAAGAAAAGAAACTTTATTTTCAATACCTAATTCTACACACATTCTCTTAAGTTTATGTTCTAAAACCCCTTTACCTAAAATAAGCAGTTGATCATTTCCCTTTGTTTTTTTAATTGCTTTTAATAATGTTGGATAATCTTTTTGATCAACTAACCTACCCACAGCTATTATTATCCTTTGACCATTATCAAAATTAAAATCTTTCACCGGTTCATGTGATAATTTCTTTATTTTATTTACTTCAACTGGATTGTGTATTACTGTAATTTTACTTTTCCATATTCTAAAATTTTCTACTAAGTCTTTTTTTACACCGTTTGATAAAGCGATAACCTGATTAGATATTAAATTATATGTTAAAAAAGTGAGGAATTTATTAAAAAAGCTAATATTTCCAGATTGTGTTCTATTATTAGCTTCTCTAATTACTAATTGACTTTGTTTAAATGATAAGACTTTTGCTAAAGAAAGAACAATGTTATTTTGATTAACGGTGCTAAATAAAACATCAGGTTTTTCTTTTTTTATACATTTACACAAAGGAATTAGACTAGTCATCAACTTTTTTGCTCTTAAGTTTATAACTCTCACATCTGTAGATAAATCATCTAAATAAGGTGCATCTTTATTAGTACCTATCACAAGAATCGGGCAGTATGTTTCCCGACTTAAGTTATTAACAATATTTACGACAGTTCTTTCTGCTCCCCCACCACTAAATGAAAACATAAAAAACATTATTTTCTTCAAATTTACCCCCCCTAATTGTACTTATTATCATATTCTTTCACTTTTAATTTTTTACCGATATAGTCCTGTTGGTTAATTTTCGAAATATTAAAAGGCCAATAATATTAAAATATACTAAAGTCATGCTTTTCCCTACTACACCAAACATCGATTCAGTCATGCTTAATATTATAAAAGTAAGAACCACCATTAAGGGAACATAAAAAAAGGGTTTTTTTCTGTTTAATATTGCATACTTAAAAGATATTATTATTGAAGCAAGATAAAATAATGCTAGAACTCCACCAGCTAACAAACCAAAATTACCAAAAACTTCTAATATACTATTATGAGCTCCCTTATTTATAACATCTAAAAAGTAATTTGGTCCATGACCTAATAGTGTAATGTCGTTTATAATCATATTCCATATGTTATCTCGCCCACTTAGCAGGTTGTCATTATTATATCTATTGAATTTCCCCAAAATACTGGCTTCGAAAAAGTCTTTTAAACTGAGAAAATATATTATAACGAATAAAATAGAAGGTAATATAATTTTTCTTAATTTTATTTTTTTACTTATGATAAAAATCATAATTGTGAAAATAGTCGGAGCTAAAAACGCCATAAGAGATGCTCTACTTTGTGATAGGAATATAAAAGCTAAAGAAATTATAAAAAACATTAAATAAATAAAAGTTTTTCGTTTTTCCTTATTAATACTCCCTACTGTATATAGAAATATACAAAAGCTAGAAACTGCAGCTTGGACAGAAAGTTGACCAATACTGTTTGGATTATATGTAACCCCAGTGTAGAAACTCCCGAAATTAATAGGCTCATAAAAAGCTGACAGTAGCAAATAAATAAAACTACCATAAAACGAAGCCTTTATAATTGTTGATTCGGGATTGGTTAGACTCATTGGTATTACAATAAAAAATACTATTGGATTAAAAATTAAGTATGCAATTCCCTCTAAGGGTAAATACCCATTGTATGATTGTGACACTATCACAATTAAAGAAAACAAAATCCACAAAAAATATAAAACCCAGCTTTTCGTTTGAAAAGATAAAGCTACCCGTCCATCTCCCCGGTAGTATTTACGTATATATTGAATAATAAAATATAAAGATCCCATTATGACTATTGAGTACTTAAGTATTATAATGAAACTAAAACTTAGTAATTCTCTGTCGATAACCCCAAGAGAACCCGCTATATACATAAGAGTCAAGACACTAAGATCTATTTTACTATCCCAAGTTTTTGTATTGTTACACTGTACCTTATGGTTCATAAAAGCTTAATACCTACCTCGATATGAATTCAAAGTAAAATGCTATGCTCATGCACCGCTAATTACTTCCTCATAGAATTCAATTGTTTTTTTTCCAATGCTTTCCCACGTGTAGTTCTCTTCTGTTAATTTTCTGGCATTTTGGCCTTTTACAATTAATTCTGTAGGATTCTGAATGGCTTCAGCAATACTTGCAGAAATTCTAGTAGGATCTAATTCTGTTTTCCAACCCGCATCATACTTCTCAAGCTCTTCTAACATATTGGTCCCTTCAGTTAAAATACAAGGTATTCCATATGACATGGCTTCAATAACAGCCATTGGGTGCCCTTCAAACCTTGAGGTCGCCAAAAATACATCCGTTTTTCTTAAGACTTCTTCTTTCTCTTTTAAGAAAACCGCATTGTTAACACTTAAAATATCCTCTAAGTTATTTTCTTCAGTTAACCGTAATAATTGTTTTTTTCCATTATTAAAGTCAGAACCATATAAATTCACTTTCACATCATATTTTTCTAAGAACTCTTTCAGCTGTATAATAGCTAACATGAGTACATCCAACCCTTTATGATTAATATCAAACCTCCCTATAAAAGTTAAATTGATTTTCTTGTTAATTATTTTATCGTTAGATACCGGTAAATCCACACCATTTCCTACTACAAAGTTTTTTTTGTTAAAGTTATCGGATAGCTTTCTTTCATTCTCTGTCAAATATTGGATTGAAGAGGAGCTATAAATAAATTTATTAAAAAGCAAAAGATTTGATATTTTCTTTTTAATGGATTTCTGGTTTTGCGCTCCTTTAGTGAGGCTCACCCTTGGTACAATAATATACGGGATATTTAATTTTGATAAACATTTGTATAAGCTAATATATTCAACCTTGTATACGCCATGAAAAACTACTAAATCTGGTTTATTAAATGGCGGTTTAATTTTATTTAAATTAAATCCTTCATAGTGGTATATCTTAAAATTATTTTTTTCCAAGTTTTCTTCACTGAACATTTTAGTTTTTTCTATGTTTAGCAAGGCAGCTTGAATTCCCAACTTATTTTGAGCTTCAATTAGCCCAGGGACTGAAAAGCGAAAGCCATTAACTCTGGTAGTATTTATTGGCGCAATATGTAAAACAATCATTTTAACATCTCCAATTAATTAGAGTCTGGGAGTTTGTACAATAAAAACCTTTAGGATATATACTGACAGAATGAGAGATCCTTTGTATTTATTATAATTTTAGTTTCTAAAAGACTACATTTTTTAAAATATACTAAAATAAGGTGCAAAATTCTCGCCATTATTTCATTTTAAGCAAAAATATAGCGTTTCTTCTTCATACTAATTACTTGCGCACATGAAAAAATATTGTCTGCAATTGATATAATAAAAAATTGGTCAAAGTGGAATCTTTAAAACGCACAAAGTAATTAATAAGAGAAGTTATTCATTTTGGTTTCATATATTTACTATCTCCTATTATATAAGTTTAATTATTTTAATTTGTTTTTTCTTTTCTTAAGTATTTGCTTGATACTCTTTCGAGAAACCATATTGGCATTATAAGAATTACAATTTGACTAATAAATACTATTATTAGATCTAGAATACTAGAATGACCCATTCTCCAAAAATTATATATTAATACGATATAACTGGTACATTTCCTCCAACTTTTTCTTCTTTTCAAATTGTCTATATTAGCTCGAAACAGTAATAACGATTCATTTATATTTTTTGCTTTATGTCCATTATGTAGAATTCTAACAAACAAATCTAAGTCTTGATTTCTTCGGAAGTCACCATACCCACCTAGGTCTAATACCGTGGATTTTTTGTACATTACGGTAGGATGATTAAAAGGATTTCTCCTTTTTGAAAATTTTAATATTTCTTTGTATTGAGAAGGTACTACCCTAGAGGAAAAGACTTCATTTGGGTTATCGTAAAATTCATCAATATTAGAACCAATTATACATAGCTCTGGATCCTTTATAAATTCTTTAATTTGTTTTTCACATCTATTAGACAACGAGATATCGTCTGTGTCCATTCTTGCAACTAATTCATTTTTACATCTTGTTAAACCTATATTTAACGCCTTTCCTAATCCAACATTCTTTTCTAATTCAACAACCGTTAAATAACCGGGGTAATTTAAATCATATGATTTAATCACAGAAATTAACTTATCATTGATAGGGCCATCTACTACTATTACAATTTCATCTGGCATCTGGGTTTGTTTAAACATACTTTCGATACTAGATTTTAAGAAACCTTCATTTTCTCCATTATAAACTGACATTAGAACACTATATTTTATTTTATTCATACCTTTCTCTCTCTCAGTTTTAAATATGAAATGTTTAAAACTACACCCTTTATAAATAATCTTAAATGTAAATAGATTCTTTTCATAACCCGCCCCTAAAAACGCACTTTATTATTCCTCTTAATTTCATTCCCATAATTCAATATAGCTTACTAGCCCATAGTCTTAAATTTTTTTATTAATGTCAACAAACCAATTAACCATCCCGCTATTACTTATTAAACTATACTTTGTTTTTAGAATAATAAAAATATAGTTATAAACCACTAACAACTTATTAAAAAATTCAGCATGGTAACTTGTATATTTCATGTTTTGACGACTTATAGATGTTTTGATTGACTGAATTTTAAAGCTTTCTAATTAAATTATTTAATAGCTTTACTTTTAACAAGAGATTCTAGCAATTCTTCGACTTCCCCACCAATTTCTTTATTCTTCAAAGCGAATTCAATCGTGGTTTTAATGAAACCAAATTTTTCACCCACATCATAACGAGTTCCGGCAAAGTCATAAGCAAATACGTTTTGCAGTTGATTTAATGCTTGGATAGCATCCGTTAACTGAATCTCACCACCAGCTCCTGTTTTATGCTCTTCTAGAAAATTGAAAATTTCAGGGTTAAGTACATACCGTCCCATAATTGCCAAATTAGATGGCGCCGTACCTCGCTTCGGCTTCTCAACAAAAGTATTCACTTGATAGAGACGATCATTTTTATCAGAAGGGTCGATGATACCATATCGATGAGTTTGGTTATCCTCTACTTGCTGAACGCCTATAATAGAAGAACCGGTTTCATCATGCTGGTCTATTAATTGTTTTAAACAAGGTGTTTCTGATTCTACAATGTCATCACCTAAAAGCACTGCAAATGGTTCGTTACCGATGAATTTACGCGCGCTCCATACAGCATGTCCCAGCCCTTTTGGTTCCTTTTGACGGATATAATGAATATCAACGTTTGACGTTTCATTGACTTTTTCTAGTAAGTCAAACTTCTCCTTTTTCATTAAATTATCTTCTAGTTCGAAATTATTATCAAAGTGGTCTTCAATCGCACGCTTACCTTTACCAGTAACGATTATGATATCTTCAATCCCTGATTCAATTGCTTCTTCTACAATATATTGAATTGTAGGCTTGTCTACTATTGGAAGCATTTCTTTTGGCATTGCTTTAGTCGCAGGTAAAAAACGAGTTCCTAACCCTGCAGCAGGAATAATTGCTTTTTTGATTTTACTCACGTTAAATCCTCCATCTCTAATCATCTATAATTAATGCTTTTTCACTTTTGAAACTGTACGCTATTTTCACTAGACAAGCTAGTAGATTTATAAAAATCAACAGTTTCTTCAATTCCTTGTTTGATAGAATAATTGATGTTCCAATTTAAATTAGCGATAGTTTGTTCATTATCCAACATGCTATGTTCTATATCACCTAGTCTTCGAGCAGAATAAATTGCTTTTCTACTGTAGTGGCTAGCTTCTTTCATAGAATTAAAAAGTTCATTTACAGAAATCCTTTCTCCTGAAGATACATTAAAGATGGAATTATCACCTCTATATAAAGCCTTAACGTTAGCATCTGCAACATCTTTCACAAATACAAAATCTCTTGTTTGCTCCCCATCCCCATGAATGGATATATCCAAATTATTAATCATTCGATCAGCAAATATTGCTACTACTCCACCCTCACCGATTGCGTCTTGTCTTGGCCCAAACACATTGCTATACCGTAATATTGAATAGTTAACGTTATAATAATCTTTAGCAAGCTTTAAATACCGTTCCACTGTATATTTAGACAATCCATAAGGTGATAGCGGGTTTATTGAATGGTCTATCTCTACTGGTAATTTTTCAGGGTTCCCGTATACCGCTGCAGAAGAAGCAAAAACTATTTTTTTAACATTGCTCTGTGCAGCTGCTTTTATGAGATTTACTGACCCTTGGATATTAATTTTACTATCTTTATTAATGTCTAATATTGATTTAGATACACTTACCTGCGCAGCCTGATGAATAATATAATCAGGTGCCTCATTTTCAATTATTTCTATTACTTCTGAATTGGCTACATCTTGTTTATAAAATTTCACATTTGTTTCATCAATGTAGTCTAAATCCCCTGAACTTAAATCATCAATAACCGTTACTTTGTAACCCAATTCAACAAGGTTTTCCACTATGTGAGATCCAATAAATCCACATCCACCAGTTACAAGTACTTTTTCCATATTATGAACACTCCCTATCTTGCTCCGTTTCCAGTTAGCACAGTTTTTATTGTTAATAAAATAATTTTCATATCCAACAGTAGATTCATGTTCTTTATGTATTCAATATCTAGTTGCAACTTTTCTCTAGGCGTAATATCATATCCACCATTTACTTGAGCCCATCCCGTAAGACCCGGTTTTACAGATAGTCTATTTACAAACCCAGGTATCTCCCTATTAAACTCTGCAGTGAATATCGGTCGTTCCGGACGAGGTCCTATTAAAGACATATCACCTATAATAATATTAAGAAATTGAGGAATTTCATCTATTCTAGTTTTCCTAATAAACTTGCCTACCTTCGTAACTCTAGGGTCGTTATCTGTGGCCCATTGTGCACCATTTTTTTCTGCTCCCATAGCCATTGAACGAAGCTTTAAAACTTTAAAAGTATTTCCATGAATACCAACTCTCTCTTGGGCATAAAATACAGAGCCTTTGGATTCTATTTTAATTGCTATTGCAGTTAGAATTAGTATCGGTGATGTAATAATTAATCCGATAATCGCTATGAAAAGATCAATAATATTTTTTAATTGATTATACATTTGAACCTTGTAATTAATATGATTTTCGTAAAAGGCTCTATCTACTGTAATAGAGGTTTCATTAATTCTACTAGACTTTTCTTCTTTAGTTAACATTTTTTTAACTCCTTATTTTTATATGTACATTTTTTTATAAAATTAAAATCTATCAAAAAACTCCAAATAACTTCCTTTTTTTCTTAATATGACTCGGTGAATCCGAAGCCAAGTTTTCCCCATTCACCACATACTCTGCATTCTCCGCAAACAAATAAACCATGGATGCCCCATAGTTCTCCCTTATTTCCTCATATGCATCTGTCATACAGAACCCTCGGCTCTCGGTGTTGTGGGCATCAGATGCAATCAGGTGGGTCTGGTTCGCTTCGATTAGCTGGCGGGTGAATTTCTGAACATTCTTGCCAAATTGCCCGGTCACGCTGCCTGCAGTAATTTGAGTAAATGCTCCTTTTTTCACTAAACTGTATAGAATGTCGGGATGTTCGATGATTTGTCTATTCCGTTCTGGATGGACGATAATCGGCTGATAGCCTTCCAGCTGGATATCAAACAGCAGCTGCTTCGCGTATCTTGGGACAGCATCAAAAGGAAATTCGACGAAAACATAACTTCCTTGATTGTTCAAGGTCAAAATGTCTTCCGAGCGTATTCCTTCGACCATCTCTCCGTGAATTCGTGTTTCCTGACCAGGCAGAACGGTTAATGGAATGTGATGTATGTGTAGTTGGTGGTTGAGTTCGGCGGTGAGTTCTATAATTTGTGTTTTGTAGTTATCATATTGCCCATTCTTATGGTGGGGTGTGGCGATTATGGTATGGATTCCATCTTCAACTGCGGCTTTCGCCATGAGAATGCTATCATCCATCGTCTGAGCTCCATCATCGATCCCTGGGAGTATGTGGCTATGTATGTCGATCAATAATCCGGCTCCTCTCCTAATATTTTCAAATTTTCACAGTTCGTTCTCTATGATGGTTTATAATGGTATAAGTATATCAGGTTTATTCGTTCAATTATAGGGAATATTTATTATATTAACTCTATTTTTGTAAAATTTACACGATAAATAGGATGATACCAACGTTTAGACTTACTGTAACTTTTTTATGTTTTCAATAGGTAATTTGGCGTATCCGCTTACACCCATTATCAAAAAAAGAAGGAGCTGATGATCAGCTCCTTCTTCTTTCTATCTATTAAAATAAGCCAAATACCTTTTTCTTTTTCACGTGCATAGGTTCATCGCTGGCCAACGTATCTCCAGAGACAGCATATTCCGCATTCTCCTGGAAAAAGTAAACATATGATAAGCCATACTGCTTTTCTATTTTGCTGTACGCTTTTTTCATATTGAACGTACGGCGTTTACTGTCATGAGCATCCGAAGCAACCAAGTGAGTCAAGTTGGCTTCAATGAGCTGTTGGGAAACTTTCTCTGCTGTTTTGCCGAATTTTCCAGCGATGCTTGACGCCGTAATTTGGGAGAAGGCCCCGTTTTTGATGAAGGAATACAGAATGTTGGGGTTTTCTTGTATTTTTACGTTCCGCTCCGGATGGACGATGATTGGCTGGTACCCTTCCAGCTGGAGGTTGTATAACAATTTCGTCGCATATTGTGGAACATGGTCATTTGGAAATTCCACAAATACATACGTACTGTCGACATTTAAAGTAAGCACCTCATTTTTTCTAAGGCCTTCAATCAGGGAATCATTCATTCTTGTTTCCTGTCCAGGTAATACGTTGAGCTCAATCCCTTTCTGTTTCAGCACACGGTTAAGCTCGTTCACTTGGATAATAATGTCGTGCTTGTAGTTGTCGTATTCTCCATTCTTATGATGAGGAGTTGCGACAATGGTCGTAATTCCTTCTTCTACTGCGGCCTGCGCCATTTCAATGCTTTCTTCCATCGTTTGTGCACCATCATCTACCCCCGGTAAAATGTGGCTGTGAATATCAATCATTTGCTAATGCCCCTTCCCTTGATAATATATTGGAAAGCAAGGGTTCTCTTTTTATATTCCCTGCTTATAAGTCTAAAGGTTCTTTCAATTTATCCTTTTAAAGATATCATGTAAACCTATATATAGTTACTCGTCTTCTTTTTGAAGACGCCATTTATTGAATTCGAGATATTCGCGAAATTGCTGCTTGGATAAACCAGAGTTCATTGCTTCCAGCACTAACTCCACCCAATCATCATCCAGCGGAATATCCGGGTTATTTGTTTCTCCAAGGACGATGTAGTTCACAGAAACCCCGAGAACCTCCGATATCTTCTCTACGAAGTGAATCGACGGATTGGACTGGACACCGCGTTCGATCGAACTGATATAGGATTTCGCAAAGCCTGTCCTGACCGCGAGTTCAGACATGGACATCCCTCGGCTTTTTCTTAATGCCTGGATTCGATCACCAATCACTGCTTTCACCTACTTTTGCTTTTAATGCGTCTGTCTCTCTGTTTGCTAAACTACTTAGAAGTTGGTAAATACATAAGACTTTTTTATTATAATATCACAATCAAACGATGATTCCAATATATCGAATTATCGTTTCTTATAAAGAAATGACATTTGTGCAAAATCCATGATAATGCACACCATCGAAGTTCATAATCATGAGGTTTGTCCTGCTACTTAGTTCTCGGTCGGCAACGACGCTATGAAAAAATGCCTAATTGTTTGTCACAAATAGCGGAATTATGTCGATACCATCATAAAAAATTGGAAAATAATTCACGCTTTATTACATGTTCCGGCGGATTTGTAATGAAAGCGTGTCCTTCTATTATGGAATGCGCATTTTCCTTCAATAAATACACGTGCGAGCTGCCATGAACTTTTTCGATTTGGCGGTACGCTTCTTTCATATGAAAGCCTTTCTTTTTCTGAAGTTGATGAATGTCAGATGCTATGACATGAACGAGATTCGCTTCAATCAGCTGGTGAGCGAGTTTACGCACGGCTCTGCCGTGTCTGCCACATAGGCTGGCAGCCGTCACTTGGGAGTATGCTCCATTTTTCACGAGTGTATAGAGGGCGTTCGGATGCTTTTGAATATATTCATTCCGTTCAGGGTTCGCGATAATTGGCTGATAGCCTTCCATCTGCAGGTTGAATAGGAGATGGTTTGTGTATTGCGGCACGTGATCTCCTGGTAATTCGATCAATACGTACGGACTCGTCCGGTTGATGGTGAGGATCGTGCCGTTTTTTAAGTCATCCAGTAACTCTCCGTTTAGGCGAGTCAGCTGTCCGGGCAGCACGGTGAGCCCCATCTTTCTTTTTTGAAGTTCATTATGTAAGTCATTCACTTTTTTCAAAATGATCGGTTTGTCATTCACGTAGGATCCGTTCAAGTGATTTGGTGCTGCTATTATGGTATCGATGCCTTCCTGCAGAGCTGCTTCAGCCATGGCCATACTCTCCTCTAAAGACTGTGCCCCGTCATCTACTCCAGGCAGGATGTGGCTATGTAGATCGATCACGTTCGTTCTCCCCTTATTTCTTATATTTCTATTTCTTTTTTCATCGTATCACCCCCAGGGGTTTTTTGTTTGTCATAAAATGGAACGTGTTTTTCTGTTTTTTTGTCGAATGGACATAAAAAAATCACTCCCCTGTTTGTGGAAGTGATTCGTCTTACGATTAATTCTTTTTGTTCGTCCGCCATTTATTGAATTCCAAGTACTCGCGGAATTGTTCTTTGGAGATGCCGGAGTCCTGAGCTTCCTGTACGAGTTCAATCCAACCGTCATCTAAGTTAACATCTTTCTCTGCGTTGTCTCCATGCAACAGGTAGTTCATCGAAACGTCGAGCTCTCTAGAGATTTTTTCTAAGAATTGGACCGAGGGATTGGATTGGAGATTACGTTCTATGGAGCTCAAATAGGATTTGGCGACCCCTGCTCGTTCGGCTAGCTCTGATAGCGATAATTGTCGATTTTTTCTGATGTGCTGGATGCGATCACCGATCATCCTATCACCTTCTTTCACTGTATATATAGAGTGTAGCATATTTTGTTCAGACGTTCTATTTAAAGCACGACATTTTTTGTGAGCAATTGTTACCAATTTTCTGCGTATTTTACTCGTTCTATAGTATATCCACAAGGAACATCCGGGTGCTGGGCGATTGATAGGGGTGTTCTTCTATTTCTGTGATTTTTTACAATGGGTTGATGGATTCGTTATAGTTTACATGTGTGAGTGGTGGAGAGTTTCGGTATACTATGAGTAGATCATAAAGGTGGTGTTAAGGTCGTGAGTGAATTAGTGAAGCGTTTTGAAATGGCGTTCAATCAAATCCATCAGACGCTGAAGGAAATGAACGGCTACCCGAAAAATGATAATTTCGTCGAACTGCTGCAGCGATCGCGGGACCGCAGTATCATCAAGGAGCATTTCGATTCCCTTCGCCAGTATGCGAAGCTGCGGAATGCGATCGTTCATGAGCGGGTGCGTGATGGGTATTATATCGCTTCCCCCCACGAGGAGGTCGTCGAAGAGCTTGAGAAAATTAAACGGACGCTTGACCAACCTCCGTTAGCTATGGAAATTGCGTCTTGTCCGGTGATGTTCTTCTATGCAGACTCGGATCTGCTTGACGTGATGAAAGAGTTCCGAGAGCATCGCGTGTCCCAGTTTCCGATTTATGAAGGGCCTCAAGGATTGTTTCTCGGCTTGCTGACGGACACGGCGATCGTCAGGTGGATGAGCCATAACGTTGTCGACGGTTCCGTATGCATGGAGGGCGTGAAAGTGAGCGACCTGCTCGAGGATGAATCGATGCGTGAGGCCGTCTTTTTGCCCGAGGATGAGTCCGTCTTTGAGGTCGAGGATGTATATGAGCGCAGCCATGCGAACGGCCATAAATTAAAAGCGGTGCTGCTGACGAAAAGCGGCTGCCGCGATGAATCCCCGCTCGGGATTGTGACAGCTTGGGATTTGATTAAAGTCGATGCCGGGGTGTCCGGTGATGAGTGATCAGAAGCGTTCGGTTAAAAAGTTCTTTTCCTATATACGAGCGGGGCTGCCGGCGAAGTGGCTCGTCGCTGTCGCGCTTTTGCTCAGTCTTCTGGAAACGGCCGCGAGTCTGATCGTGCCGCTGTTTGCCCGTGATTTGGTCGATCAGCTGGCCGGCGGTGGGCTGAGTACCGGACTGATTGTGTTTCTTGCGGTGACGTTTTTAATTCAGACGGTGTCGGGCGGATTTTCCTACTATATATTGGCGTACATCGGAGAGCATATCGTCGCCCATATCCGGCAAAAACTGTGGAATCATATTCTGCGGCTGCCTGTGACGTATTTTGACGAACATGAATCGGGCGAGACGATGAGCCGCATTACACAGGATACGACAACGGTGAAAAATTTGATCACGAACCATCTCGTGTCGTTTATTACCGGGATCATTACGATCATCGGGGCTGTGGCGATTCTGCTTACGATCGATTGGCGGATGACGCTGATCATGCTGTCGTCGGTGCCTGTCGCTCTGTTCGTGCTGATGCCGTTAGGACGCGTCATGTACCGGGTGTCGCGCAAGCTGCAGGATGAAATGGCCGATTTCAGTGCCAACCTCGGACGCGTGCTCAGTGAAATCAGGCTCGTGAAATCGTCCAATGCCGAAGAAGCGGAAAGCGATAAAGGCGCGCGCGGCATCGGACAGCTGTTTACATACGGACTGAAGGAAGCCCGCATCCAGGCGATCATCTCCCCTTTTGTCACGACAATCATTATGGTCGTGCTCGTCGTCCTGATCGGCTATGGCGGCGTGCGCGTCGCTTCAGGAGCGTTAAGTGCCGGATCGTTGGTTGCTGTGATCATTTACGTGTTTCAGATTATCGTGCCGTTCAGCCAGATGGCGACGTTTTTTACCGCGTTCCAAAAAGCGATGGGAGCGACAGAGAGGATTCAATATTTGCATGAGTTGCCTGTCGAACGGTTGAAGCCAGGCACCGACATTACCGGCGAAGGTCTGCGGTTTGAAAGCGTATCGTTCGCCTATCACGGGTCGGAACGGGTGATTTTGAAAGGGTTGAGCTTTTCTGTCGATCCCGGGGAAACAGTGGCACTCGTCGGGCCGAGCGGAGCCGGGAAAACGACGGTATTTTCATTGATTGAGAGATTTTATGAACCCTCAGACGGTACGATTACCGTCGGCGATATGGATCTTGAGTCGATCGGCCTGGAAGAATGGCGGCGATCGATCGGTTACGTGTCCCAGGACAGTCCGGTCATGTCCGGCACGATCCGCGATAATATTTGCTACGGGCTGAAAGGAAACCCAGCCAACGTACAGGTCGAGGCCGCGCTGCGCCAGGCGAATGCCTATGATTTCGTCCTTCAGCTGGAAGACGGCATGCACACCTGGGTCGGAGAACGCGGCATCAAACTCTCCGGCGGCCAGCGCCAGCGCATCGCCATCGCCCGCGCCCTGCTTCGTGACCCTTCGGTGCTGCTGCTTGATGAAGCGACGTCGAATCTCGACTCTGAATCCGAAGCTGCTGTGCAAGATGCCCTGCGAGCGCTGATGGAAGGCCGCACGACTTTAGTGATCGCCCACCGCTTATCGACGGTGGTTGATGCGGATCAGCTGTTGATGTTGGAGGACGGTATGATTACGGGCCAAGGAAGGCATGAGGAATTGTACCGGGAGAATGAGCGGTACCGGGAGTTGGTGGACCAGCAGATGCTTTGAGTGTAGGATTGACTTAAAGAACTCTTTAGGAGGGTTTCATGAAGAACGTTACGGCTGGGTTGTTTACTGTGCTTTTTTTATTGGGAGGCTGTTCTTCCGATGAGGAACAAGAAGACTTAGGAAAGCCGGAAATCGAAGGGTATGTCACCAATCAAGAAGATGACCGAATTTTAGTCACTGATCCTGAACCAGAAGATGCAAATGGAAACGGAGAAGACGATTATTATGATGCTCTCTGGGGTTCGGATGCTCCTGACGACGTAGAGATCGGACAGTATGTAGAAGTGTGGGTTAAAGAGGGAGTGGAAACCTCCTATCCCGGGCAGGCGGATATTAAGGAAGTTGAAGTTCAATCCACGGAAGCGCCTGAGGGAGCAGATTTGTCGGAGGATGAAGTGATTAGAAGGGCTTTGGAAGAGGTTGAGCAGGATGTGCGAATTATTGAATCTGTTGCTTTTGATGTGGGGGAAGATTTGTGGAGGGTTTCGGTGATTACTCCAGGGAGAGATGGGTCGAGTTATGAGTTGGATGTTGAGGATGATTGACCAGAGATAATTTCTTTGGTTAAGGGTTGATTGACTCAGCTTACAACGCAGCAGTGATAATACATTTACTTAATAATGGAAAAAACTTGTACCTCACTCACTTTTCACATAAACTGAATAGAAATAAGTGCGTGTTTATTGGTTAAGTGAAAAAGGAGGACCAAACATGCCTAAGTCTCAATCCCCGAAACAAGCTCGAGAAGATGTAGAAAATCGCTATCGAATGATCAGACAACAAAAGCTAGATGATATTGCTGCTACCATCGATATGGACGCCCTGCCTGATAAACCTGTAATTCCAATTGATAATTACGGAAATGTAGATATTCATCCGAGTCACCCCGATTATGAATACCTTTTGGAAGATGATGTTTAAACTAGGTCCTATCTAGGTTTTCCCGCGAGAATTAGCTCTAACTGTAAATAGCCCATGAACCAGTTTTGCAGTTATAAATTGAAAGGTTATATTATAAGAAAAAGCCTGCGAATAATAGCAGGCTTTTTCTTATGTGCTTAATTATTGTAGAAGTTGAAGAACACCTTGTGGCTGCTGGTTTGCTTGAGCCAGCATAGCTTGTGATGCTTGTCCAAGGATTGAGTTCTTCGTTTGGTTCATCATTTCTTCGGCCATGTCTACGTCACGGATACGTGATTCTGCGGCTGTAAGGTTTTCAGAAGATGTTCCAAGGTTGTTGATGGTGTGGTCTAGGCGGTTTTGTACGGCACCTAGTTTAGAGCGCTCAGCAGATACATCTTCAATAGCATCATCTAGCGTTGCAATCGATGAGTTAGCATCCTCTTGAGTGGATATATTGATTCCACCATAGCTGTCACCTGCAGTACCTTCGAATTCTTCGACTCCTGCTTTAGCAACAAATTCGTGATTGCTTTCATCAGCATCTGAATCATCAAATTCCACATCGTCTACCGCATACATAGTTCCATCTATATCAACAGCAGCAACATTACCATTCACTGATAGAGCATCACCTGTGAATTCTTCACCATCAATTTGAATAGGATTAGAACTTAGATCTTCAGTTTCTAAAGTTCCAGCAACTCCAAGAGCCTCTGCTCCCATATCCTTAATTGAAATATCAATGTTTTGATCTTCATTCGAACCTATTTGAAGAGTTCCTTCAAATTCACCATCTAATAATTTCTGTGTATTAAACTCAGTGTCATCAGAAATACGAGTCAATTCCTCAGATAGTTGATCAACTTCTTTTTGGAGTTCTTTACGATCTGTATCCGTGTTCGTATCGTTCCCAGACTGAACGGACAACTCACGCATACGCTGTAAAATATCATGAGTCTCGTTCAAAGCACCCTCAGCCGTTTGAATCATAGAAATACCATCCTGAGAGTTACGAGACGCCTGATCCAAACCACGGATCTGTCCACGCATTTTTTCAGAGATCGCAAGACCCGCTGCATCGTCTCCGGCTTTGTTAATGCGAAGACCTGATGATAGCTTCTCCATAGAGTTCTGTTGCCCTTTGTTTGCTTCGCCCATTTGGCGGTGTGTATTTAACGCTGCAACGTTGTGATTAATTCTCATTATCATTACCTCCGTGTTTGTTTAGAGCACGTCCTTATGCTCGTTTTAATTTATAAAAACTCGTTATGAGTTCCTACCATGAATTTCTTCTCTAGCAATTTTAAATGATGAGGCTGCTTCGAGTCCGATTCTTAGTAAACCGTCCTCTGTCTTGATCGCTTCGATCACAAGGGTTTCTCCTTTATGTTCTACAATGATCTTCTCACCGGGATTTCTACCAATTACAAGTGCCACTTAACCATCCTCCTTGATGTTATATCTTATATCGGTTGGATCATGGATAATTAAAGCAATCTTTCAATATATTTTTATTCGCTAATCCTACAAAACAAAAAAGCAGCTCCGTAACTTACGGAACTGCTTTTTCTATAGTGCTAGACCTGCATATTTTCTACTTCTTCTATTTCCTTCTGTAGAAAATCCATCAACTCCTGAATCATCTCTCCAGAGAAATCAAAACGAATGCCGGCCGCTTCGTACACATCGGCTAATGATTTAGTATTGCCGAGCGCCAGTGCTTTTTTGTAACGGTCCAGTGTTCCTTCAGGGTCTTCTTTGTATTGCTTATACATTTGCACCGCGCCGAGCTGGGCGATGACATACTCCACATAATAGAACGGTACTTCAAAGATATGAAGGATGAACAGCCATTCTTTCCTGCGCGCGTCCTCATAGCCGCTCCAATCGACGACTCCTGAAGACAGCTCTTTGGACAGGGCAGCGAATTTCTCCATCCGTTCTTCCTTCGTATGCTTCGGATTTTCGTACATCCAGTGCTGGAACTGATCGACACGGATCCCGCCTGGCAGGAACGTCACGATGTCGCGCAGCAGATCAAGCTTAGCCTGCCGCTGCTCCTCTTTTGAATAAAAGTGATCCCACTGATCGATCGAAAACAGCTCCATCGTCATGCTGGCGAGCTCAGATGATTCCATCGGCGTTTCTCGATCGTAGGCTAACGGCTGCTGCAGCTTCAAATCGTTATGAATGCAGTGGCCCATTTCGTGGAATAGCGTCATCATATCACCGTGCGTGTGGGAAGCATTCATGAAGATAAAGGAAAGCTGGGATACAGGCAGCGGGGTGCAGAAACCGCCCGGAGACTTATTTTTACGCGTTTCTAAATCGAGCATTCCTTTGTCATCCATTAGATCAATCAATTCAGAGAAACGGGGATCGATTTGTTGTAGAGCTTTCGACGTGCGATCGACAAGCTCATCCCGCTTGGAAAATGGTTTCAGAGGCGTGCGGCCTTTGGGTACAGCACTTCGGTCATAAGGACGAAGCACCTCGACGCCCAGCTCCTCCTGCTTCTGTTTTTCAATTTTTTCAGCTACAGGCAGGACATGTTGGCGTATAGAAGCCGCCAGCTCCTTGCAATCATCCGGCGTATAATCAAAGCGCTCATATTTTTTGAACATATAGTCGCGATAATTCGCGAGACCGCTGTTCGCCGCTTTCTTCTCACGTAGCCCCATCAACTCACTCATGATCTCCTGCAGCTCATCCTCCACCGTCGTCAGCGCTTGAAAGATTTTATCAAAAGCAGACTTTCTCACATTGCGGTCAGGATCCTCTAAATAAGGAAACAGCTCCGGAATCGTTTTTTCCTCGCCATTCCAGTCCGCTGACAAGCCGCCCGTCAGCTCAAAATAACGGGTAGCGAGACGATCCTCTTCCACCTCAAGTCCAATATTCTCTTCACGAAAAAGCTCCATCGCATTTTCTTTACTGCGCAGAAGCCGGCCGTATTTATCTTTATCGAGCTGCTCCTTAAAAGGCGAGCTCATCAGCTTATCATCAAGCTTCGCCGTGTACGTTTTCATTAACGGCTCAATCTTCTCCTGATCATGTTCAAACGCCCGCTTCGCTTCTTCATCTTGATTATGTGCCTGGAAATCGATGTAGTGCCCATCAAGAGCCTCCCGCAGCTCATCGTAAAAATCCGAAACCTCAAGCAGCCACGATTCCACGTCGGCTAACGTATGGAAAGGCAGCTGAACGAAAGTCTCAAGCTTCGCTTCAATAGCCTTTGTATCCTGCAAATCATGCTTTTCTATGTAAATCGAACTCATAATAAATCCCCCTCTTTCTTCCTATATATAGCATTCGCTAAAAGGAAGAGAATTCCTTTACTGTTTTTCCTCCACTCGTTTGCGCGCTCGAAATTCTGTTCCAAAAAATATGGCAGCGATTAGAAACAGGGCATTAGAGATCATTAATACGATGCCGTTCCATTCTCCGTCAAAAATGGTGGTGTTTACGAATGTCATGACGTGCATGGCGATGATGACGATAAATAGGATGATGTAGGTTTTCAATGTTCTTCCTCCTTTTTTCTTTTCAACCATATAATAAAAAATGGCAAGAATCAGTGTAAAGCAGATCAATAATAGAGCATGTAGAAGGACCCTAGTTTTTCAACATACAAGATATAAATTTACAAGAAATACAAGAGTTAAGGCACAATCGTACTGTTGTATACCTTATAATATTAATTAGAAACATGGAAAGGAGGAATATAATGGAGAACCAAAAGAAAGTAGAAGCACAAAGTATTTTCCATAAGTATAAAGCTCAACTAGCAAAAGAGTTTTTAGAGATTGAAAAAAATAATCTTCTTACGTCAGATGAAAAAGTCACCAAAATTATTACAACCACATCTATCTTATGCGCTGCTGTTGCCATACAACCGATACCATTTGCTGACATTTTCATTCTGACACCCATACAAGCATTTATGGGTCACAAGATTGCACAGGTTAGGGGCATTAATCTAAAAGAAGAAAGTGTAAAAGAGGTTATAAAGTATATTGGCGGGGTAATTGGCGGGGGATTTGCAGCACAACAAACAGCTATCGGCCTTTACAAAATAGGATTGCCTGGGATAGGTGGATTAATGACAATCCCTCTAGTTGCTGGACTTACATTTGGATTGGGAAAAGCAATAGATCTGTATTTCATTGAAAAAGCTAAGGGAAGAGAGCCGAGTAAAAGTGATATAATTAATGCATTCAAATTGGGTAAAAAGACCGGGAAAAACATTTCAAATGATGATGTAAAAAAGCAAATGGAGGACCTTAATGACAAAGGTTAAAAGGGTTATCAAAAAAAACTGGGATGAGATTGGAATCGCCACCGCACTGGGCCACTTCTATACTCAAGGAAAAGATATAGATATGGAACAGCATGGGTACGTAATAGAGGCACTTAAAAAAAGTAATTCTAGCTTACAAGATGCAAATTTAGATGATTTGCATAGCTATGTTCAATCGTTAGATGAAGACCAATTGCCTGGTCTGGCTTCAAACGTTAAGGGAATTGCCCATGAAATCTATTATGTAGAAGCTGAAAATGATAATGGGGACACGGTACAAGCATTCATGTTTGAAGATACAAACCATGAGGATTATGACATTGTGGTAAATAATGATGATGGAACTTCTACAAGCTTTCAATTAAAAGCAACTGATTCCACTTCATATGCCAATGATGCAATTGAAGGTGTAGGTGCAGACCAGGTTATACTAACTGAGGAACTCGCTGAGAAAATGGGCGTCAAGTCTTCCGGTATAACAAATGAACAACTCACAGCTGATGTAGAATATACAGTTGATCAATTATTAGAAGACCAAAGTCTTTGGGGTTATATCCCTTACTTATCTGCATGGTCTATAGCATTGATTGGAGCTTCATTAACTAAGCGTTACATAAAAAAACAAATTGATAAAAAAACCTATGTTCAATTTATGACTATTTATTGTGGTGCTAAATTATCAAAGGTTACAATTATAATTGCTGCGCTATCTATTCCTGGCATTAACATAGTTGCTGGTGCCTTACTTTTTCTCAAGTTAGGTATAAGTGTTAAAAATACTTATTCAAGTTAGCTGAAAAACGCAATATAAAAACAGTCAATACTATTGATGGTAATGACTGTTTTTATATTGCGTTTTTTAACTTAGAACTAATTCAGCATTTAGTCGATCCGATTCAAGCTCCCCAATTGCGATTTCTTCTTGTTTTTTTATGGCTAATTGTCTTGTATTCCCTATATGATATAGGGTTCCAGTCTTTGGTAAGTCTTCATTAGGAAAGTTTAGTGAGAAATTCGTTGAAAAAGGAATCTTAAAATCTTGCCTTTTTGAAGGTGTAAATGAAAACTCATTTCCTATTCTCTCCTGTTTTTTCTCGACCTTTTGTAATTCATGTTCCAACTTGTTCAATTCTTTTTGCGTTTGTTGAAGTTTTTTTTGCACATCTTTCTTTCCAAATTGATTTTGCTGCTGAATAGCTTTCACTTTATTCTCTAGTCCAATTTTTTCCGTTTTGTTTTGCTCATATTGTATAAGAATTGCTTCCTGATCTTCATCAGTATCTACCCTGAATTTAGAATTAGTAGCTAATTCTTTCATAATATACTTCATTATTTCTTTTGAATCTGAAATATTATTTTCCATCATTTGATTGAATAACTCTATTTCCCCAAGATCTTCGAAATTCTCTATTAAGCCAGGCTTAACTTTATTATTGTAGTAATTTCTTTTTTCTTTCTTTTTTAATGAACCAAACTTTTTGATCCGATCATCTAGATCCGCACATATATCCAAGATTTTCTGCTCTATTTGTTTAAAATAAATCAATTCTTCGTTTTCTAATTCGGTTGTTACAATTTCTTCTTCCAAATGCATAATTTCTTTCTCTAGTTCTTTTAGGTGTTTTGCTGCTTCAGGTCCCACTTCAGTTAATTGAGATTCAATTAAAGCTATTTCTTCTTTCTTCTGATCGATAGCAACGTCAAGTTGCTTCCGTTCTTTACTAAGTTCCTTATTTTCTTTTTCCCACAATTCTTTTTTCTCATAGTATTCTTGTTTTTCATGTAGTTCAAATTGTTGTTGTAGCAAGCTATTTGAATAAGATTTAATAGTTTCAACAAGTGTCTTTGTTTCCTGCCAGTTATACACGCCTAATTTAATTTCAGATAAAGCCGCTTCTAATTCCTTTTTAATCTGGTCAATGTCAGTTGAATCATCTTTTTGAAAAAATCTTCCAAGTAAAGATGCAAAAACCGTTTTTCGTTCATTACTAACCATTTCTGCATATTCAACTACTTGCTCCAAATATTTGATAAACTTATCCTTTTCCTTTTCCCACTTAGCATATAGTGGGTCAATCTTAGCTTTTGGGTCTAGCATCTTAGGAGAAATTCTCCATTTATGGATAATTGTTCGTGCTAATACTTTGTCTTGATTTAATTCCGGTTTAATAATACCTTCAAAATAATTACGAAGGTTCGCTACTTCAATTGTCCCATAATCGACAACTTCTGACTCCTTTATATTCTTTTCTTCTAAATTTTGTTTAAACCCCTCAAAGATAACCTTAGAACCTGAAACTTGATCTAAAGTTGTTTGATTCCTAAAAATCCATAACTCACTTTTACTAGCTTTTAAGCGACTTCTTAAGTCTCCTACACCCTTTGGGCTTAACGCTATCCCTGTTTCATATTGCTTTGATTGATTTCCACTTAGTAGAATTCCTTTTTGCTGATCCGCAAGAACAAAAAAACTATCAAAAGACTTCATTGAATAAAATTGAATACCTTCAACGTCTTCAAACTCTTTTATAAAAGAATGATCAATTGCCAAGTCTGTATAAACCGATACTTTCACACCAAGTCTGGCCTTACTAACAACTAGAGGGATAAGATCGTTATACTCTCTATAGTTGGAAATGCCTATATGCAGTTCAAAATTCGCCGATTCAATAACACTCTTTATCCGTTCCGACAGATACTCTTGCTCCCAACCGTTATAGAAAAAGCTATCAGGATCTATTAAAGGATAGATGTCAAATGGTGAGCGAAGTGACGCAGTGTTAGCCTCACGATAGCCTCTATACTCTTCTGAAGCATTCCAAAACCTCCAAATAAAATAGTGATATGCTTCCTTTAGCTGTTCACCATTAAAAGCTCCTAAATACCCTAATCCACCTTCTACATCTAATCCATTGGCACCTGCAAGATATCCACTTTTAGTTTCGAGTTTAGGTTTAGGGTCTATCATAATCATGAAACCCGTAACATTAGTATCAACTCGCAGAATAGCTTTTTCACTAATGAAATCTTGATAAAATTCTTCATAGGAACTTGTGAGAATATAAACCCTAACTCCCCTTTTCGATAGTTTTGGGATCTCTTGTAGTATTTCTTTAGGTATTTTGTTGCTGCTGCATATACAAACTAGTTCCTCTGCATCTCGGAGCTTACTAATTACTGTCTGTTTAAGTGGTTCATATTGAACAAAGACCTTTGATTCGTTAAGCCTTTCCCATATATTTTCCAAAGTTAATTGGCTGTTTGAAAGTTTTTGTTCAAAATGTTTTATATAGCTGGTGTCCGTAGTCACAGATGATGAACCCCCTCAATTTCACTAAGTTTGTCATTTAATTTCACCGGAAATATTTCAGGCGTAACCTCCATAAAACTAATATCCTGCCAAACACCTTTTGTATGAATGTCCACGTTTAATAAGCTCCTATACCTACATTGATCTAATTCAGCAGTCATTTTAAATCGATGCCAACCCCCCTCAGATTGGTAAGCAAAATAACGATCATGCGGCTGAATAACTCCTGAATACACGTCGTCATACAACTTGAGTTGAATGGTATTATCATTTAACTCAACAGGTTCCTTAGTAACTAATAAAACATCTTTTACTCCTTTGGATCTAAAGGATTCTACAAATAAGATGAACTTCTTAATCTGAGCGGGATTTTTCACAAATTTAGAAGAAAAAACAAGCGTTTCAGGTTTCTCAACATGAACTATTTCTTGAACAAGTTCCATCATTGATAGTTCTTTTCCAGGGGTAATGTCCACTCTTCTATTACGTACAATAAATCGTTCATCTACATCCATGAATAAATCAAGTGGTGCTTGTATATTCCAATATGAATTATAGTTTTTTCGTTCTTTTACTTCTCTTGCCAATTCATCAATCTTAATTGTGTCAAGAATGTATTGATAGTTAATAAAAGCTCGATGTTGTCTCAACTCATCAAGATAACCGAGTATCTCGTGACTGCTTTTATATCCATTCTCCAAAAACTTCTCTACCAATAAGAGGATCCACTTTTTTGCATCTTGATCATGTTTAGGGCCAATCGCAATCGAATGAATTTTTGTTGCTTCAAATTCCCCTAACCCTTTTATTGAAAGACTCGGGATATTTAGGGATAGACTTAAATTTTCATACTGTTCCTTACTAAGACCATCTAAAGGAACTTCCAGACATTCTGTGACATCATTCCACCGCATTCCTTCTTGTTTATGATCTTCAATTAGCTTATATACTAACTTTGAGGTAGTACGATCATTCATTCCTTCTAATTCATGAGATCTATACCTTAAAATGTTTCTGGATACGGATTTTAATTCGCCTGATAAATAAATTTTAGAATGTACAGTCTGGTCTACATCAATTTCCCAAACTAACTCATAAATCCCGCTATCTTGATTTAGATAAGCGGATTGATTTTTTGATTCGAAATGCTTTATTTTAAATTCTGCAGAATCTATAACAGACCTATAAGAATTACCCACAAAAGGATCACTATCTAATTTTGTTCCACCGCTTTTATTAAAGTTTTTACTTCGTTCATGGTAGAGTACTAAGTGATTCAAAATCTCATCCTCAATAAAATAAATGGCAAATTGTCCTCTCCCTTCAACAGGTACTAATCCTGTTGAAGCTATACGAGATCCTCTTGTAGATAGCTCGCCATTTGGGTTTAGCAACCCTATCGATTTAAGATGATTTAATATGCCACTAATGTAAATTTTTGGAACTCCTTCGCCCATTTTGGATTGAAGAAGGGTTTCGTTCGCCAAGCCACCATTTGTCTTAATAAATTTCACCAACTCAACTATATCTTGTCGGTTAGATACCATCGATTCAATTGTTAATATAGATTCAAATGATTTGACTTGTCCTTTCCTACGAAGAGTTAATCTCATTTCCGAACCTCCTATCTAAGTTAGTAATTCGTAAAACGTACAGATTCTCTAGGAAGTACCTGAAGTTGTTCAGATCGGTTATTGTTTAAGAAATAGTGATATTTACCTACAATTACTCTTTGATATTTAGCCCTAGTTATCCCTACATTTAAACGGTTAGGGTTATCCATGAATCCCATCCCTCTTTCTGTTCTTACCATAGACAAGAAGGTAATATCAGCTTCTTGCCCTTGAAATTTATCAACGGTGTAGTTCTTAATATCTACATTGCCAACCTGAAAGTTTGATATTTTATTAGTTTGTCCTGAAAGTTTTTTCAACTTTTCTGCGAACAGCTTTCGTTGACCATTATAGAAAGACAAACAGGCAACTTCCCATCTACCTTTTTCGTGATCCTCATTAAATTGGTATTTTGCCCAACTTATAAAATGTTGTAACTCTTTCATAATCGCCTTCACTTCAGCTTCATTCGAAGACCTTTTCATTTTTCCATTAACATCTAACCATATAGATCGAGATTGATAGCGATCATAAGTCCATTGTCTTTTGAGTGTGACAAACTTTGAATTTAATAGTGACGTTTCATTGTAGAATTGCTTCCTTGGGAAATCTGATATATCTGGATGCATACGATGTTGATAGTCTAAAGTAACAAAGCGACTCGACTTCTCCTTCTCATTGAATCCAGAGTTTAAAGTTGTCACTAATGACTTTTCTCTATTCTTTCCAACACCATCTTGAAGCGCTTGTAATATAGAAGGGAGGGCAATGTCACTAACGTTTTTAATTGCACTTAAGCTATATGCTGATGCAGACTTCGGTGCAAGTAACTCGAGTTGTTTCTTATAGTTTTCTCTAGTATTAGAATTCTCAACATTTTCGAGTTCGAACATGCGAACTAAACGCCAGCCATACTCAGATGACCAACTTCGTTCTTTTAAAAATTTCTGCTGTTCATATAAGAAATCAATTGGAAGTTTATCTCTGTGACGATTATGCTTCCATGTAAATTCAAGGGCTTTGTTGAGGTTCTTTGGATACTCATCATAATAAGCATTTACTTGATAACGATGATCTGAATCTTCCCAGTGTTGTGATAGCACGACCATATTTGTCGGAATATAAAGTTCAATTTGATTAAATATCTTTTCGTTAACGAAAATTACATTTATCCCATTTAATCCCCATAAAATGTGGTCTTGCCTTTGAATATTCTCTTCAGAAATAGACGCAAAAGCATCTGAATCGCTTAGAAACTCTTTATCAATGACGGCAATCCTTTTTTTTATGTCTTCAGTTTTTGTTGCAATTAACTCTTTCTGTACTTCCTTAATAACTTCTTCAGACTCAACAATACAAACTGGCATCTTCACTTTAAAGTTATAAATGTACTGGTAAATTAATAATGCAGCCCTTTTAAGTGGTGGCTTTAACTTATCGTTATCATCAATACCTGCTATAATCTGCTCTCGGTCATTAAATGGCGGGAGTTGCTTAATATCACCAACTAATACCCATTTCTTTGTATAAAGAGCTGGTATAAGGAATTCTTGGAAGGTAGTTTTACTTGATTCATCAATAATTAAGTAATCATAATAGGGAACAGGGGGCTCGTCGCTCTGTAGATTGAATAATGGATGCTTGAGAATCCCAATTGTTGTTCCACAAACTAAATTAGAGGACTCAATCATTAAACGGTCATACTCATGTCCTGTATAATTATTAATACAAAATTCTTGAACACTTTCTTTAACAGAACCCATATCTCCAATACGAAGAGGCGAAATTCCATCCATCAACTTATTTACTTTGAGGCGTTCTAATACATTATCTATCGCAACGTGGGTTGACCCACAGAGTAAAATGCGTTTCCCTTGCTTCACTAACTGCAAGATTAATTCTAGAATTGTAGTGGTCTTTCCGGATCCTGGAGGTCCTTCTAGTAAGGCAAAGTCAGGAGTTGATATGGCCTTCTTCACAAAATTTCTTTGCGACTCAATTCCTTCTCGATCTGAATCGGTTAATACACACCAAGTCTCTATTTCCTCTAATTTACTGTCCGGCCATACTTGACTCATTGATTTTTTTTGTGAAAGTTTTATTAGTGCTTCATGCTCATGTAAAGGCTTATTCCTAAGCTTTTGAAGAGATTTAATTTGCATTTCCAACTGATAAGTATTCACTCGAATTGATAATACTTCGGGAATATCTTCATATGTAAAACTCCCCTTGTTAAATGCACTTTTAACATATAAAATCCGTTCATCCTCATTACTAGGAGGAACGATTTGCAACTTAATTAATTGTCTATTGATAATGCCTTCTAATTCATCAACATCTTGATCAAAAAAATAATCAATGTTTGACTTTGATAAGAACTCACTTTCATCATCTTCATCTCTTAAACGAATAGCAAGTTTTCCATGGCCATTCTTCGTTACTTTTTTGGTTTGTATATTAACCCTAAATAAAGGGATACCAAGTAAGGGATGAATTTCTTCGTATCCATTTTTTAAAAAACTTGTATTCCCTAGAGTAGTAAAAATACCTCTATCAGAATCTACATGTATTTCTTCCTCTCCATTACCCAATTGGTTAGGAACTTTAGGATCTCGAATTGTATAGTTTATCTTTGATGAGCCCTGGTACACTTCTAGAGGTTTAGGGAATGACTTGTCGATATAAAACTTATTAACTTCTTTCGCCTTTATAGGTAAGAGTTGGCCCTTTTCATTCTTATATTCTTCAACATTGGAACTGACGATACACCAATTGTTTTGATCGATAAAAAGACCACTTACGAGTAAATCCTCATCATCATCAACATCGCCTTTTATAGTAAAGGAATAGCACTCCCGTAATTGGTCATACCTTAGACTTGTAATGTCAACATGTTTGTCTTTTTGACTTAACCACTTAATATCGAACTCAGATACCTTTGCTATACTCCCATCAATTGTTAAAGCCGATTTCTCGCCTTTATATATACTCCAATCATTTAAACTAATTAAGTACTTGTTGTTTGAAAGTGTAATTAACTTAAACTGCTCAGGTAATATTGGGACCCAATTATTATCAAGTCTAATGCCCTGGGAAGGGTCAAATGGAACTGAGTTTGTTACCTCTAACTCTAAGTATCTTTCTTCCATATAAACTTCTATTTCAGTCGATGAAGATACAGTAATTTCATAAACCAGTGGTTTAAAGTTTAAAACAGTTGGATCCTCTACTTTATCCCAACGAGCTTTTATATGTTTCTTATCTTTTAATGACTTAATTGCGAGATTTAAATACCTATCAAACTTACTTAAGTTATCCGATACAGCATTAACCATATTAGTGGCAATTCTAGGGTCTTCGTATAGAGCGTGATAATAAAGGTTCATTCCCCCAACTCCTCTAGGTGTTATATAAACATAGTCATATTATACCGTATTTTTTGGTAATATTGGATTATTTTTGGTTTTTTTCTTTATAATACACTTGTAAAGAAAAGAATGGTTCAAATCTAACAAAAGCACACCTGAATGTAGCACAACAAATGTAAAAAGCTCCTCAATAGTTAAATCTCCTTTTGAGAAGTCTCTTATCATAATTACCTAGGTTGCTTACTTTATTCCTTCCTCCTATTATCCATAAAATTGAAATGAGTGCAGTCATTAATTTATTTCGAATTTCCAGCCATAGGTTTTTATTTTAATGCCCTCTCTTTTGGCGTTATACATTTCATCTTCGAAATAAGGAAGGACGCCACTACAAACTATTATTCCTTCTACATTCCTTCACCCGAGTTCTTTATTGCATAATTTCATATAATGTTTAATTTGGTTCTTAGCTTGCCTGCCTACCTTGTCCTTTTTAACTTCAACAACAATCCATTTCTCTTCATCCGGTTGATAAAGCAGGAGGTCCAACCTTGATCCATCGGCAAAGAAGTATTGACTTTTCTTTAGTTGAAGTCCTTCACCTAAAACTGAGGGGTCATTTAGTATGAATTTTTCAATGTCCCTTTCAAGAATTTCAAAAATCTCTGTAGTTGATATTGCATCATTAACCAGACGTCCTTCTTGCTCATTGTTATCAATTAAATCGAATAAAAAGGTTACATCATCATTGTTCAGCAGCTTCCAATCACGAAGCGCTGATGATTTTGCTGCTAAAGGATCTTGTTTTGGATTAAGATTCGTTCGTTTAGATAATTTGAATAATAGCCATTCAGTAATTTCCAAAGGAATCTCTAGGCGTTTTGACCGAATCGGATCTCCAAAAACTACTGTTTCTTTCGGCTGGAGTTCACTTCGCTCTCTTAGTAAATGAGGGTTATTATATTTTCTTACAATTAGACCGTCTTCAAGTATATCCTTAACTCGATGTACTTCTTCAACTACATAGTATGCTGTAATGAACTTTTTATCATATATTGTTTTATGGAAGAATAGATAATCTCCCTTACTCAGACCTAAAAGTCTCTCCCCAGATCTATTCACATCACCATACGTAAATTCATGCAATAGCGAATCCTCGTGTCCCTTGTTTTTCTCGGGATCTTTATAGCCAATTAAATAATTAGGCACTGCTCCTCTCTCCTTTCCTTTTTCACTAATATAGAACAAGCCTTTTCAATTATTGCTTATTATATTATTTAAATTCGACACCTGTTTGATTTTTCCTTTTTGACTATTGTTGACGAAGAAACCTTAGCAAGTTATCCGCGAACTTATAATGGATGGTTTTAATGAATGAAGTTTTTTGAGTGTTTAGATAAATCATTTCTCAGAGATTCCCAATGATTAATTTCAAATAGGTAACTGCGGATAAAGAAAGAACTCCCAGATTTCGCTAAAATATATAACATTACCCTCCGTTTCATGATAAAATATGTGGCGTTACGACATAATACGGGGGCTTTCGATGAATCTATCCAAAGAAACGACTAGGAAGTTCAGGCCGGAGATAGAAGGATTACGAGCTTTAGCTGCACTATTAGTGGCTGTTTATCACATATGGCTGGGTAATGTTTCAGGTGGAGTGGATGTGTTCTTCGTTGTTTCCGGGTTTTTAATCACAACGTCGCTTTTACATATGTATGAAAGAACGGGGAAAATCGACGGGTTTGGTTTCCTTCTTAAACTTGGCAAGCGGTTGTTTCCCATTGCCTTTGCGGTCCTCGTATTTGTGATCATTACGAGTTTTTATTTCTTACCTCAAACGCAATGGGTCACCATTATAAAAGAAGTAGCCGCTTCCTTACTCTATGTGGAGAATTGGCAGCTGGCTAGTAACTCAGTTGATTATCTGGCTCAAAATAATGCCGCTAGTCCCGTGCAGCACTTCTGGGCCATGAGCACCCAGTTTCAGTTTTATATCATCTGGACTTTCGTATTGTTCCTCGTCATCGCGATAGCAAGGAAATTAAATTGGGAGATCCGGACATCTTTTTTCTATACATTCGTGGGTATATTTATCCTATCCATCAGCTATTCCGTGTATATGACTGCCGTTCGTCAACCGTGGGCCTATTTTGATACATTTGCGAGAGTATGGGAATTTGCCGCAGGGGGCATCCTTTCTTTGGTCATCGCCCATATTTCCTTACATAAATGGACAAGTCTCACGTTTGGCTGGATCGGTTTGTTTGGTTTAATCAGCTGTGGGCTGATTCTACAGGTGGGGTCTGTCTTTCCTGGATATGCGGCTCTTTGGCCGGTGACGTGCGCCGTGTTGATTTTACTTGCGGGTAATCGTGGGGGGAAGTATGGCGTCCATCATCTTTTAAGTGCCACGCCTTTAGTTAAGTTCGGCGGGATTTCATACGGTTTCTACCTATGGCACTGGCCGTTATTGGTATTGTATTACAACATGATGGGAAGTGAGTCGGTTTCCATTACGCACGGTTTATTGATCATCGGATTGGCCGTCCTGTTGTCCTATGTGACCACGAATGTATTGGAGAAGCCGATCAGAAACAAAAACATACAATCCAAACCAAAATTAGCCTTAATTTTAATTGCAATCGCTGTTCCCGTTGTGATTTTAAACGGGTCCTGGAATTTTTACGTACAAGGTACTCAAACGGCATCTTCCAATGTTGAAATAACAGATACGGAATATCCCGGAGCCTTAGCGATGGAACCGGATAAAGAATTTAGTACAGAGGAACCCATAAGACCCACCGTCTTAGAGGCAGAGGAAGATCGGCCGGAAAGTTATAGTGATGGATGTCACCAGAACATGGAAGAGACAGAAGTCATCTTGTGCGAATATGGAGAAGTGGATGAACCGGAGCACACGGTCGCCTTAGTCGGGGGTTCTCATAGCGCTCATTGGTTAGCTCCACTGGAAATATACGCGGAGGAACAAGATCTTAAAATCCTGAACTATACCCGAAGTGCCTGCCGATTCTCCAGCGAATCTTATTTATTGACGACGGAACTCGATCAAGAAACTTGTGGAGAGTGGAATGAAAGCGTGATGGATGAATTAATCGAGAAACAACCCGACTTAGTCTATACCACGGCGGACGCTACCGAATGGGAAGGAATACCAGAGGGGTATGTGGATCAGTGGGAAACACTTGATGACCACGATATAAACGTGTTTGCCCTCAAGGACAACCCAAGAGCGGAGTTCGATATTCCGACTTGTATAGATGAACATGGTAAACATGCTGAAGAATGCCAGACTAAGAATGACCTTGAGGATTTATCCGATGACATCAATGATCTTGACTTAGACAATGTATATTACGCGGATTTGACGGATAAATTTTGTGAAGAGGATGTATGTCATCCAGTTATCGGAAATATAGTCGTTTATCAGGACGGGCACCACATGACGAGAACTTACGCAAAAACACTAGCGCCTTATGTTGGCGAAGAAGTAACGGAAGCCTTGAACCATGATAACGATTACTAGCAGAAATATCTATGGATGTAAAAAGCACCTCTTCTGGGGTGCTTTTTTTATTTTCATCCCTACGAGGTTATGTCCAGGAGTTCATTATCCTACTTGTCATCCATCCTGCCTTTGGTCGATCAAACCCTGCCTTGAAAAAGATGAGTAATCAAGATAGGTTTGTGCCGCACTCACCGCTTGTTTTTGAGAACCAGTTATATGCGGACGAATAAAGTAATCCGCCTCCAGATAACAAAAAAAGCAGATCCGCAACATACGGAACTGCTTAGTCAATCTCATTATTCTATTATTCAGGTGCAACCTCCGATGGATCCGACTCCGTCCCATCCAGGTACACCGTCGTTACATAATACGAGTGATCGGCCGCTTTTTCATCCGTGAACGATTTGCGTTCGTGGGATGAAACACTGGCGACTTTTTCGTAATTTTCCCCGTCTGTGCTTTTATAGACACGGTAGCCGGCGACGCCTTCTACGCGAACCGCGTGCCAGGTGATGAACGTGCCGCTTACTTCAACGTTTGTCGGTGACTGGATGTCGAGTTCCTGTTCTTCTTCCTCTTCTTGCTGTTCAGGTTCGACAAGCTCGGTGTAGACGACGAGACGTTCATCGTGGGTGCCGGCTTCACGGTTGAAGGTTCCGGTGCATGTGATCAGGTTGAGATTTTTTTGATCGGTCTGCCCGAAAATCTCATCGATCGGTGAATCGGTATACGGATAGCTTTCCATCCGCTTCACGGTATACGTCAGCTCGGTGCCCTCTTCATCAGAAACGATGATGTCATCACCTTCTTCCAATTGATCGAGCTTAAAGAATACCGCCGGGCCCGTTTTACTATCGACATGACCGGCTAACACGGAATTCCCGTTTTCTCCGGGTTTCGTGCCTGGCTCGAACCAGCCGACTTTCTCCATTTCCTGCGGCACACCCATCTGTCCGTTATCGAGGATGCCGACTTGTTCAATCGGGGCATCGACGTCGATGCTTGGAATCTTTATGTGTGTCGGGGTGATGCCTTCTTCCTGTTTCTTTTCAGTTTGGAATTTCTCTAAGGTTTCCTGATCATTTAAGATGGTGAACTCTTCATCGAGCGGGACGTCTTCCTCAGGAGGCGTAAGGTTTTCGTCCGACTGCGAAGAAAGTTCCCCTCTCGTATCTTCTTCAGGCTCGGAACTGTTCGTCCAGTTCGCAAATACATCGGTACTATAGGCCGTGAGCAGCAGGGCAACCAAGCCCACTACGGTAAAATAAATTTTCCACTTCATTGCCCTCCGCTCCTTTTTTTAAAAAAAGTTTCTCTTTCTAGTGTAGCATGTTATTGGTTAGCATTCTTTCTGATCATGAAACCAGCACCAGCTAGAGCTGTTACTGCAAAAGCAACCCACATCCACGTGGTACTTGCATCAGTTGCTCCACCGAAACCAGTCTTCGGCATTTCTTCAGGCATTTCTTCTCCGGCAAACTGATCTGGCATTTGCGTCACAATCGCTTCACCTAATGTTTCACCAATTCCAAACATGAAGCCATATCCTTCACGGTACGATTCATAAGCAGCTTCATAATCGCCGGCTGCATAGTTGTCGAACGTCGCAAGGACTTGTTCTTCATGCTGCCATACAGCTTCTGTCGCGGCTTCAGCTGGAAGGTTTTCTTCCGTTGCTGATCCAAGGAACGCTCCGAATTCTTCAGCGAACATTTGCAGACTTTCTTCCGCTTGCATACGAGCTTCTTCATCTTCTTCTAATGCAGCTGTAATGATATCAGACTGTGCATTGATGTGATCCTGCTGCCAAACTTTTTCAAACTGAGCAGCTCCTTCATCTCCATAAATGGAAGCGATCGCTGCTTTGAAATCTTCTGTGTGCATATTTTCAGCCCACGTGACGAAATCGTAATCAGACGCCTGGTCATATCCTTTTTGCATTTCAAGAGCGGCTAATGCAAAATGTTCAGAAGCCAGACTGTTCAACGTAGAACGAAGGTCAGCGGCTGGTGTGTCGGCTTTCGTATTTTCAAATTGATCAGGCATTTGTGTCGTAATGGCTGTAGATAAGGCTTTACTAATATCGAACATACGGTGGAAGCCTTCACGGTACGCACCATACGCTTCTTCATATTCTTCATTTACATAGTGATCGAACGTGCTGATCACATCTTCCTCATGAGCAGCCAGCACTTCTTTTGCTGCGTCAGCTGGAAGATTACCTTCTGTCGCTGTTGATAAAAATTCACCGAATTCCTCTACGAATTCATCCACTTCTGCTTCCGCTTCTTCACGCATCGCTTCGTCGCCACTTTTCGCAGCTTCGACGAAATCTGGAGAATAATCGTTATGGTTCACAAAAATCTCTTCGAATTGAGCGGCTGCTTCATCGCCGTATACGGAAGCTACTGCCGGCGTCATATCCATCGCATTTTGATCAAGTGCAGCATAAGCCTGCTCGGCGTCTTCGGCATCGTCATAATCTTTCATCATCGCGGTTGTTGCTAAAGCGAAGTGCTCCGATAGCAGCTGATCCAGCGTTGATCTCAAATCAGAGGCTGGCGTTTTTGTCGTCGGTTCTGAGTGGTCATGGGCCATCGCCAGGGATGGGGTAAGCAGCATAATGGCCATGATCGTGATAAGTATTCGTTTGGTTGTTTTCATGTTTCGGTCACTCTCCTTTAGTTTTTGTTGGTGTTCTTGTGTAGCTATCGAATGGGCGGAAAGTTTGGATCACTTTTTTTGCAGATTTTTTTTTTTTTTGTTTTTTTCAATGAAAAATCTGGGAGATCGTGCTAAATTTCTGCTCTGAGGGTTAAGGAAATCCAAGGTATCCTGAAGCTCCTGGAATTTATGAGGAACTGCTTTTTTCTTATTGTTTTCTATTGATGAAAGCGTTTTATTGTGGTAGAGTTATGGATAATTATTCATATATATGAATTATATTCACATATATGAATTAAGGAGGAGTGCGGGATGTCGGTTAAATCAGCTGGCCGTGTGATAGATATTATGAATTTATTAAAGGATTACCCGGGTGGACTCCCTTTGAAGGAAATTGCTGCTAAGCTTTCACTGCCGCAGAGCAGTGCGTTCCATTTAATACAGACGATGCATAGCAGACAGGTGTTAACGATGACGGAACGAAAGCAGTACAAGCTCGGACCAAAGTTGATTCAAATCGGCACGCGGGCGTTAGAGACGCTCGATGTCAATACAGAGGCTCAGCCCTTACTTAGGGAGTTAATGGAAAAAGTGGAAGAAACCATCTTTATGGCTGTATTGATGGAGAAGGAGCTCGTCTACGTAGCCAAAGTAGATAACTACCGATCCGTGCGGACGAGTGCTCAAATCGGAATGAGAAAGCCGCTGTATTGTACAGGACTTGGCAAGGCGTTTCTTGCATTTTTGCCGGAGGCTGTAAGTGACAATATACTGTCCTCCATCAATATGGAAGCGATCACGAATAATACGATTACAGATCCTGTCGTATTACAGGCTCAGTTTCCACAATTTCGGGCACAGGGATATGCGATCGATGATGAAGAAAATGAAACCGGCTTATTCTGCCTGGCTGCTCCGATCTACAATGCTGCCGGTGAAATGATTGCGGCAGTTAGTGTGGCCGGTCCGAAGAGCAGGGTATCTTCGAGGCATTCGTTCATAGCGGAAGAATTGCTGCATACATCGAAGGTCATTTCACAACGTAATGGATACTAGAAAGGAAGGGTAATGTGGATGTAATTACGCTAGGAGAGACGATGGTCTTGTTCACCTCAAAATCATCCGGGCTTATGCGCTATGCGGGTGATTTTTCTACGAAAATCGCCGGAGCCGAGTCCAATGTCGTGATCTCTTTATCAAGGCTTGGTCATGAGTCAGGCTGGGTCAGCCGGCTGGGAGATGACGAATTCGGAGAAAAAGTACGTGCCTTTATACGCGGGGAAGGAGTGGATGTCAGCCGGGTTACCTTAGACGATGAAGCTGACACGGGGATTTTTTTCAAAGAACGACTGTCAGCTGATGAAATCAGAGTGAAATACTACCGGCGGCATTCGGCAGCGAGTCGTATGAGGCCTGAAGACATAGATGAGGAATACATTGCCGGAGCGAATTATTTACATGTCACAGGCATTACTCCGGCACTTAGTGACAGCTGTTATGAAACCGTTTTAAAAGCAGTGGATTACGCGAAACGAAATGGAGTGACGGTGGTTTTTGATCCGAATCTGCGCCGTAAGTTATGGAAAGAAACGAAGGCGCGCGAAGTTTTGCTGAAGCTCTCCGGTCTCGCAGACATTGTACTGCCGGGAATCGACGAGGCTGAATTCCTATTTGGCCGTTCAAGCCATGAGGATTTAGCCCGGCAATTTATTGAAAATGGAGCCGCTGCTGTAGTGATGAAGCTTGGGAAAAAGGGGGCTTACGTATACTCTGAGCAGACTTCGGGTTACATCGAAGGATTTCCTGTGAACCACGTGGCAGACCCAGTCGGAGCCGGGGATGGATTCGCTGCCGGATGTATCTCGGGTCTGCTTGATGGATTAGAACTAAAGGATGCTGCCAGACGCGGGAACGCTGTTGGGGCAATGGTGACGATGGTTGACGGCGATGTCGAAGGGCTGCCGGACAAGAAGAGGCTGACTGACTTTCAAAACCAGGTCAGTAAAGAAGATGTAGACCGATAGGAGGAGCTTTTTGTGAGAAACACTTTTCAGAAAATGATGAATCATAAACTGGTTGCCGTCGTTCGCGGCGCGGCAGGTGAAGATGTTGTGAAGATCGCCCGAGCACTGCATGAAGGCGGGGTTCACATTATGGAAATTACTGCGGATACGCCGGAATGCATTGATTTAATTCGACGGGTAAGCGCGGAATTCGGTGAGGACATGGTGGTTGGTGCGGGAACGGTGCTCGACCCGGAAACGGCGAAAGCAGCGATTTCAGCTGGAGCTGACTTTATTTTTTCCCCAACCGTCGATAGAGAAACGATCCGAATGACGAAGCGGTATGGGGTTGTCAGTATTCCGGGTGCAATGACTCCGACAGAAATCCTAACCGCTTATGAACATGGAGCCGACCTGATTAAAGTCTTTCCGGCGGGGGTTATGGGTCCGGGCTATATGAAGGATATCCACGGCCCGCTTCCCCATATCCCATTAATGCCGACCGGCGGTGTGAATTTGTCGAACGTCAGGGAGTATTTTGAAAAAGGCGCGGTTGCCGCCGGTCTAGGGAGCGCCCTTGTGAATACGAATCAAACGATAGACGACGAGGCACTGAACAATATAACAAAGCGCGCTCAACAATTTGTGAGAGCGATAAAGGATGTGGAAACCTATGAAAATTACTGATTTTAAACTCTATCAAGTACCGCCGCGCTGGCTGTTCTTAAAAATTGAAACAGATGAAGGAATCAGCGGCTGGGGAGAGCCTGTTGTTGAAGGCCGATCTCATACCGTGGAAGCCTGTGTTACGGAACTGATGGATTATTTGATAGGCAGGGACCCCCGCCAAATTGAAGATCACTTTCAAGTTCTGTACCGGGGCGGCTTCTATCGCGGCGGACCCATTCTGATGAGTGCGATTTCCGGGATTGAACAAGCCCTTTGGGATATAAAAGGCAAGTATCACGATATGCCTGTGTATGAAATGCTTGGTGGTGCTGTACGTGACAATATCCAGGTGTATTCCTGGATTGGAGGGGACCGCCCGGATGACGTCGGCGCCGCTGCTAAAGAAAAAGCTGACGCCGGCTTTACAGCGATCAAAATGAATGGAACCGAAGAGATGAATTACATTGACAGCTATACAAAAGTAGACGCGGCGGTTGAGCGGGTGGCGGCGATCCGCGAGACGGCAGGGAATGATTTTGGAATCGGGATTGATTTTCACGGACGCGTTCACAAAGCAATGGCAAAAATTCTTGTGAAGGAATTAGAGCCTTATCGTCCGATGTTTATCGAGGAGCCCGTCCTCGTAGAGAATCTTGAAGCTTTTAAGGAAATCGCCAAACATACGACGACGCCGATTGCGACAGGAGAACGAAATTATACGCGCTGGGGATTTAAACGGATGCTGATGGATGGAATAGTGGATATCGTCCAGCCGGATCTATCTCACGCCGGCGGTATTTTAGAAACTAAGAAAATTGCTTCGATGGCCGAGACGTTTGATGTAGCGGTGGCTCCGCATGCCCCGCTTGGCCCGATCAACCTGGCCGCTTCCCTGCAGGTGGATGCATGTACACCGAACTGCATCATTCAGGAACAAAGCCTCGGCATCCATTACAACAAAGGCAGTGACCTTTTGGATTACCTGGTGGATCCGGACGTGTTCCGCTATCAATCCGGAGCTGTCAATATGCCTGAGGGGCCTGGTCTCGGAATTGAAATTAATGAAGAACGGGTGAAAGAAGCTTCCAAAGAAGCACATCAATGGAAGAATCCAATCTGGCGTCATGCCGATGGTACAGTCGCCGAATGGTAAAGATGATAAACTGCCAGATTATGAAACTAATTACATTACTATTGAAAGGAGCGGATTAACATGTCTGCAGCAGGATTAATATTGCTTGCCGCTTTCGGTGTCGCGCTATTACTTTTCCTTGTGATCAGAACAAAGTTACAGGCGTTTATCGCCTTGATTCTCGTCAGTTATATTGTAGGTCTTCTCTCTGGGATGAGTTCTGGAGAAGTATTGGATGCCGTGTCGGAAGGTATGGGAGGAACCGTAGCTGAAGTTGCCATCATTATCGGGATTGGCGCCATGTTCGGTGAGATCCTGAAAGCTTCCGGCGGAGCAGAACGTTTAGCTTTGACGCTTATGAATAAATTTGGAGAAAAACGTATAAACTGGGCGATGGTTCTGACAGGGTTTATCATTTCCATTCCTGTGTTTCTTGATGTCGCTTTTGTAATTTTAGTACCGATTCTGTACAGCCTGGCTCAGAAAACAGGTAAATCCCTCTTGTACTATGGAATTCCGCTGTTGGCCGGGTTAGCCGTTACCCACAGCTTCATTCCCCCTACACCGGGTCCTATTTCAGTGGCTTCCCTGCTTGGAGCTAACATTGGCTGGGTAATCCTATTCGGTTTCATAGCTGGTATACCCGCAGCGATTCTTGCGGGGCCGATCTTTGGTACATATATCGCTAAGAAAATTCATGCGACTGTGCCAAAAGAGATGATGAGAAATATGGCAGAGGAAGCGAAAGGTAAGCAATATGAAAAAGACCTGCCAAGCTTCCGAATGATTGCCGGCCTGATTTTGCTGCCGTTGTTTTTAATCCTGCTGAATACGTTCGGGTCTCTTCTACTTTCGGAGGAAAGCACATGGGTATCTATCTTTACTTTCATTGGTGACCCAGGTGTAGCCTTGACTATTACAGCACTCGTCACTTTCTATTTATTAGGTACACGCCGAGGATACTCTAAGGAAGAAATTCAGGAAATTGCAACGAAATCCCTGGAGCCTGCCGGTGTAATTATTTTGATTACCGGCGCCGGCGGTGTATTCGGAACAGTGCTGGTTGAAGCTGGAATCGGGGATGTGCTCGCTGATACGATGAGTAATCTTAACATGCCGATCATTGTATTTGCTTTCATTGTTGCATCAGCCGTACGTATTGCCCAAGGTTCAGCTACGGTTGCAATGGTAACAGCCGCCAGTCTGATATCGCCTATTATCGATACGCTCGGTATAGAAGGCCCTATGCTAGCCCTGCTCGTAATTACGATCGCTTCCGGGGCAACCATTGCTTCCCACGTGAACGATTCTGGGTTCTGGATGGTTAACCGCTTCTTTGGTTTATCAGAGAAGGACACACTAAAGTCATGGACGGTAATGGAAACGATTATCGCCCTGGTCGGGTTTAGTATCACTCTTGTTATAAGCTTCTTTATTTCATAAAAGAAAGAAAGGTGGGTCCTCTTCTATAGAGGGCCTTTTCTCTTTGGAAGGAAGATGCTTTCTCGGGCAGGATGCGGAACTATAGATCATAACTGGTTAGACTAAAAGAAAGATTCTTCTTGCAGCAGAAAAACCGTTTAGGCTGCTATCAACGGTTTTTTTGAGCGATGGGGCGGAGAAAAATTTCCCCCGAAATAGTATAGGAAAGGTCCGACCTTCCTAATATTAACGCACTCACTGGAAGCGGTCCGCCATATGGTTGAAATGGATAAGTTTATCCGATACATAGTTCTCCAGTTCTTTATGGGAGCCGTCCGATAAAAAAACCCTGCATCGCCTAAGCAGATGCAGGGTGGAGTATGTATCTAGTTTTGAATAAGGATTTCTTCTTTCATGTAGACGCTCTCTTCACTGTCGAAGTGTTCGATGATGGTACGTTCTTCAACGGGCTGGACGTCGGTTTGTTTGAATGCGAGAAGGCCGATAAGTACGAGCGCGAATAAAAGGAATGTGCGTGAGTCTTTCAAAAAGTTTTTCATCATATACGTGTCCCCTATGCTTAAAGTAGGCTAGGATCAAGTACTTGGCTGACGTTCGTTATACTTGTAAAAAAAGTAATTTCTTCCCGAGCTCAGGGTAATAAGGGCACCTTAATCTTCCTTTACTGCTCTTTGTCAAATAGCACTCGTTCGCTAACAATCTATGTTCTATCATACTACATTTTCACACAAATAATTAGAAAAAAATTGTTACGTTTCTGTTAATTATTTTCCCTTTTAAGTTTCAGGCGACAAGTCCAATTAAGGAAATTAAGCTTCAAGACATAATGGGAGATTAGGAGCTCCAGGAAACGGATCGATTTCCGATGTATCACTCTGATTTCACCTCTACTACACATTCATTTATTCGAACTTAATGAGTTAAAATGCTCCGTTAGAGTTCAATATTTTCGTCTAAATATTTAGAAAGGGAACCAACCACTATTCATTCAAGATTTGCTCCCGATAGCGAAACAAGACAATAACCTTTTACTAAGCAAAAAAAAAGAAAAGGCTGCCCACTAGGACAGCCTGCCTCCCTGGTTATACATCTTTTTTAGAGATATACCAGTCGATATATTCAATGCCTTCTTCCTCAGCACGTTTAGCTGCTTCTTCTTGGGATTTCGGTGGTGAAACAACTGCTTTGTCACCTTCCTGCCAGTCAGCAGGAGTGGATACGCCGTGTTCATCCGTCGTCTGTAAAGCTTTCACCAGACGGAGGATTTCCTGCATGTTTCTTCCGGTTGTCAGTGGATAATAGATGATAGACCGGATTTTCTGTTTATCGTCAATAACAAAAACAGCGCGGCTTGTTTCTACCTGACTTTCACCTGGCATAATCATCCCGTATTTCATAGCCACTTGTTTATCAAGATCAGCAATAACTGGAAATTCAATGTTCGTATTAAAGTTTTCTTCGATACTTCTAATCCAGGCAATATGAGATGGGACACTATCAACGCTTAATCCAAGCAGTTCTGTGTTCATTTCTTTTAATTCAGGGTAGATTTCCTGAAGCCCGACAAACTCTGTCGTGCATACCGGGGTAAAATCTGATGGATGAGAAAATAGGACAAGCCACTTGCCTTTATAATCTTCCAACGAGATGTTTCCTTGACTGGTAGCCGCATTAAAAGTTGGTGCGTCATCTCCGATTCTTGGCATTTGTACTTGGTGATTCATTTCTGTTTGTTCCATTTTTCTACCTCCTTTTAAAATATAAACCCTCTTGGGTATATGTACCACCAGACCCGGGGTGGTTAATCATGGAATTTAGATAGTGGTACAAAAGACTTAATCACTGTTCAGGGTGCTCGGTATTCGAAGGATTAAATTCTAAATAATCTCATGTGCACCCCTTCCTTCCCATATCTCGAAATCAATCCTTATGCAATCTTGTCATATTGCTGATTACAAAAACCCCCTGCCGCATTCGGCAGGGGGTTAAATGCATCAGGCTTTGTCGCGTCTTCTGCGGAAAAAGCCGGTAATTTTATTCGACAAGTCGTCAAAATACGTGTAGACGACGGGAATTAAAACGAGAGTGAAGAAGCTTGAGATCGTCAGGCCGAATATGATCGTGACGGCGAGCGGCTGCTGGGCTTCGGCGCCCTGGCCGATGCCGATGGCGAGTGGTACCATCGCGAGGACGGTAGTAAATGTCGTCATCAGGATCGGACGCAGCCGGTTCGGGCCGGCTTCAAGAATCGCTTCGTACCTGTCGTATCCTCTTCTTCGTAAGATGTTGATATAGTCAACGAGCACGATGGCGTTGTTGACGACGATCCCGGCGAGCATGATGATCCCGACAAACGCCGGTAAACTGAACGGCATGCCGGTGACGAATAGTCCGGTCGAGATGCCGACAATCGTTGCAGGCAGCGAGAACATGATGATGAATGGGAACAGGAAGTTCTCAAACTGGATCGCCATGACCGCGTACACGAGGAAGATTGAGAAGATGAGCGCAAGACCCAAATCTCCGAACGCTTCTTCCATATCCTGCGCCTGTCCGCCGATTTCATAGTTGTATCCTTCTGGGAAATTGAGCGTTTCAAGTGCGGCGCGGACGTCTTCGGTTGTGCTTCCGAGGTCGCGGTCGAGTACTTCTGCTTCGACGTTAACTTGCGGCTGCTGATCTTCACGCAGCAGGTTGACCGGTCCCTGTACTTGTTCCAGGTCGGCGATTGTTGCGAGCGGAATGATTTCGCCGTTTGGTGTCTGCAGTGACATATTCTCCAGGTCAGAAATCGTTTCGCGTTCTTCTTCAGGCAAAATCATCTGCACGTCGATTTCTTCACTGGCTTCGCGGTAGCGTGTCGCCACCTGACCGGTGAAGGCGGTTTGTACCTGGCTGATCACTTCTTGATCGCTCATGCCGTACTGGGAGGCTTTATCACGATCGACGTCGATCTGCATTTCGGGACGTCCTTCTTCCGTGGAAGACGTCGGTTCGCTTACGCCTTCCACGTCTTCCATGACGTACGTCACTTGCTCAGACAGTTCATCGAGCACTTCGTATTCTGACCCGTTCAGCTGGATTTGCAGCGGAGCGCCTGTGCCGAGTCCAGCATCAAGCTCTGTCACGGCGATTTCCGCTCCGGGTACCTGACTTAATTCTTCATCCATTTGCTTCATGACATCCTGAGTGGTGTTCTCCCGGTCATCCGGGTCGACCAGCTGGATGGTGTAAGAGGCATTGTCGGCGGTGCCGCCTCCGACATCTCCCCCGAATTCTCCGCCTCCGATCGTCAGGTAGCTGACTTCGATGTCATCGCTGAAGTTTTCCAAACGTTCATCGATGAGGGCGGTCGTTTCCTGGGTGCCTTCCTGCGAGGTGGCGGCTGGCATTTCGACGTCGATTTCGATTTGTCCCTGGTCTGAGGCCGGGATGAATTCGGTGCCGATGTTCGGGATCAGCGCGACGCTGCCGACGATGGCGGCGAGCGTCAGGGCGATCGTCATCTTTCTCCACTTCAATACGCGGCGGAGCAAGCCCTGGTATTTGTCATTCACTTTGGCTAAAAAGCGGTCGAACCAGTAGCGGCGGCCGCTCATCTGCAGCGGTTTCGACAGTAGTTTGGATGACAGCATCGGAATGAGCGTCACCGATACGGCAAGTGCTGCGATCAGAGCAAAGGATATCGTTATGGCAAGCGGCGTGAACAGCTCGGACGCGATCCCTTCCACGAATATGATCGGTAGGAAAACGACTAATGTCGTCGTCGCCGAGGCGATTACAGCCGGCGCGAGCTCGGAGGCCCCTTTAATGGCGGACTCCTTCATCGAATAGCCGCGGTTCCGGTAGTTGACGATATTTTCTAATATGACGATCGAACTGTCGACCATCATCCCGATTCCGAGCGCAAGTCCGCCCATCGTAAGGACGTTCAGCGTCTCACCGGTGAAATACATAAGTGTAAACGTGGAAATGATCGCGATCGGCATGGAAATCCCGATAACGAGCGTCGCACGAAGACTCTTTAGAAACAGAAGGAGAATCCCTACAGAAATGATTCCTCCGATAATGATGTTCAGCACGACACTGTTGATCGACACCTGGATGAATTCACTCGTATCCAGGATAACGTCGGCATTTGTATCTTCAGGCAGGTCGCCTTGAACTTCGCTCATAGCGTCACGGACGTTATTGGCGGTTTCCACCGTGTTGGCGTCGGTTTTTTTCAAAATCGATAAAGCGACGGACGCCTCTCCGTTCACTTCGGAGACGGTGCTCGAATTGTAGGTTTCTTCGATATCAGCGATTTGATCAAGTGTCACCTGGGCTCCCGATGGCGACTGGATGATCGTTTCTTCGATATCCTGCATCGATTCGAATTCCCCGTCGATTCGCAGCTGCACTTCCTGATCGCCTTTATTGACCGAGCCGGCAGAAGCCGCCTGGTTCGAGGCGTTGAGCGTCTGGGTGATCGTCTGGGTGTCGAGTTCATATTCGGCCATTTGAGCGCGGTCAATCAGAACTTCGACCTGCCGTGTTTCTCCACCTTCGACATCGACGGAAGCTACGCCTTCCTGACGTTCTATTTCCGGGATGAGCTGCTCTTCCGCTACGCGCTGTAATTCAGCGGGTGAATCTCCGGATAACCCGATCGTCATGATTGGAAGCTGCTGTGGGTCGAAACGCAGCACGCTCGGCTCGCCAGCTCCTTCAGGCAGCGCTTCCGTCACCTGATCGACGCTTTCCCGCACTTCAAGCAGGGTACTGTCAAGATCGGTGCCGGTGCTGAACTGCATAAAAATGAGTGAGGCGCCGGGCTGAGACTGAGATTGCAGGACTTCCAGGCCTTCTATGGCGCTGACGGACGATTCGACAGGCTGACTGACGAGTCGTTCAACTTCCTGCGGGGCTGCTTCATCGTAACTCGTCGAAACGACGGCTACCGGTAAATCTATTTCTGGATAAAGATCGATCGTTAACGACCGCAGCGAAACAAAGCCGAGCGCGAGAATCGCCGCTACGACCATGATGACACCGACGGGCCGTTTAACGGAAAGGTTGACGAGCTTCACTTATTCGTCCTCCTTCATGACTTCGACCTTCGCTCCGTCTGTAAGGGTGAGCTGTCCACTCGTCACCACTTCCGCATCGCTTTCAAGGTCTCCGCTGATCGCGGTCCGATCCGTCTGAGCTTCGAGGATTTCTATATCGACGCGCTCCACTTCTTCTCCTTCTTCACCGGCAAGCTGGTAGACGTACGTTTCAGAACCTTGTTCGACAACGGCATTACTCGGCACAATCAAACTATCCTCAACGATCGTCTCCGGCAATAGGAAAGAAGCCATCATGCCTGGCTTAATATTTTCTTCTTCATTATCGACCGTTGCTTCCACTGAGTACAGGTTCGTATCACCAGGCACAGACGGCACGTAATCGATTGTCGCTGTGACCGTTTCTTCGATGGTCGGAATTTCGACTTCGAGCTCTTCTCCTTCTTCAAAAAGAGACAGCTGGGCGTCCGTCACAGATGCTGTAATCGTCATCGGATTTAAGCTGACGATTGTTGCAAATGGCTCCTGATTGGTTACGTTGTCGCCTTCACTGGCATTGACAGAAGCGATTTCTCCCGCTTCATCGGCCATGACCGCTTCGTTTTCAGATGCTTCCTCTGCATCTTCAAGCTGGATTTGCGCTTGCTCAAGGCCGAGTTCGGCTTGTTCAACGGCGGATTCTGCCTGGGCGAGCCCTTGTTCAGCCTGACGCAATTGTGCTTCTGCTTCAGCTACCGCAGAGGAGGACATGCCGCCTTGGTCGGACGCTTGATTAAGTTGGCTCTCTGCCTGATCGGCGCGGCCTTGCGCCTGCTGGTTCAGTGATTCAGGAATGATCCCATCGTCAAAAAGATTTTGCGTTTCCTGAGCCAGCTGCTGGGCGGATTCGAACTGAGACTCCGCTGCAGAAATCGTCTGATCGATTTCAGAGCTTGAAGCTTCACGGGCGGTATCGACTTGTTCTTCTGCGTTCTCTACACCCTCTAAAGCCTGGTCATACTGAGTCTGTGCGTCATCAAGCTGGGACTCTGCCTGACGGACGGCGATCTCCTGCAATTCGACCTGGCTGCCTTCGGTCGTCGGGGTGACGACGCCGATCGTCTCCCCTTCGACAACACGGTCTCCCTTGGCTACGTTTAACGTAACTAACTCACCGGGCGCGCTCGGAAGGACGGGAGTGGGCTCATCTGACGCGGCCCTCCCCGCTATTTTTCGATCAACGGTAAAGTCACCTTCGGATATTTCAGCGACTTCAACGGGGGTGGTGCGTTCTTCCTGGGTTTCTGCGTCTTCTTCGTCATTGTTACAGGCGGTCAGTGTGGCGGCGGTGATCAGCAGGAGGCTGAGCATCTTTATTTTCATATGTAAATTATCCTCTCTGTCGGTTGTGACTATGTGGTCAGTATGAATAAATGTTACTAGAATTTGTTAGGTTATGCAAGGTTTTGTCGGGGATGAATGTGACAGTTGTATGGAGGAGCAACTGAAAAAACCGCCGGCACGAGGCCGACGGTTATGTACGTTATTGTAAGCTGTGTCCGAGCTGTGCGACGATGAGTTCGAGTTTCTTTACTTCGGGGAGATTCACGTGGTCCGGGAATTTCTCGTCGAAGTGCTCGATCAGCGGCTTGATGCCTTCGTCGTCCAGCAGCTGTTTGTAGGTGTTGAAGGTGTGCTGGTACTGTCCGATATACCGTTTCATCTTTTTATCGAATCCAGACAGATGATAGGTGGATGAAAAGTCGAATGCTTTCGCGATGTCGCTATCATAGGATGGAAAAACTGGATTGATCGCATGCAGCATAGCGGCTGCGAGAGGAAACTGCATCGTCGGGTTGCCTTTGTGGTTCTTAATATCATAGAGCTCTTTTGTAATTTTGACGATGTTCGGTCGTTCTAAGTCTCGTTGTTGTTCCATCAATATAAAGTATTTCTCTTCGAATTCGTTCGTCAAACTCGGGTTATCAAGCTTGAAGAAATGGCGGAAGACGAATTGGTAAATGCTGTCGTCCGGTACGTAGGATTTATCAAAGTTGTCATTGAGATACGCGTACACGTCCACTTTTTCACGCGGAATTTGGTTAACGACTCTTTCTTGTTCATCAAATAGTAATGGTTTCAAGTCTTCAGCTGTTCTGTACTTCATCGGAAATCACCTCTCATTCCCTTATTCCACACAAGTTCTATCGAAAAACTTCAATTTCGGAAAATGTGCTGGAATTTTAGGACTTTCTTTTTATTTTACAGAAATAGGCGGTGTAATGCCAATACTCTGTTGATTTTTTCGTAAGTTGGTCGATGGTAAAAGGGAAAGGAGCGTGGACCTATGGATATTGCTGCCGTCTCGATGGCGATGAGTCAGGTAGGTGTTCAGCAGCAGACGAGCCTCGCAGTTATGGACAAAGTGAAGGACCAGACCGAGGAAAAGGGCGCGGATATGATTGAGATGCTCTCTGAATCGGCTGCGCCCCACCCATCCAAAGGACTTCAGATTGATGTAAAAGGGTAATAGAGTACCAGGCGGCTTTAAGCTGTCTGGTATTTTATATGAAAGATGGGATGCCGTGTGAAGCAGGTGTCTATGCGTTTAGCGCTGTTTGGTCTTGCTTGTTTCTATGTAGGGATCGCTTTGTTTCTCGTCGATTGGTTCGTGCGGCCGGCGTTTGTCATACCTTTTTTGACGGTGGGTGGACTGACGGTCTTTGCTTTGGCCGTCTTTTTGCAAGGTTCGGAAAAAAAAAGAGCCGCTTCTTTTGAGTAAGAGCGGCTGAATATCGTTTATTCTTCTGTGTCTTCGTCCATATCTTCGTCCATGGTGTCTTCGTTTGTTGCGTCTTCGTCTTCTTCCATGTCTTCTTCCATGTCGTCTTCGTCTTCCTGCATATCTTCTTCCATGTTGTCTTCATCTTCCTGCATGTCTTCTTCTTCTTGCTGGTTCTCTTCTTGTGCTGGTTCTTCTTCAGATGCACACGCGCCTAGAAGTGAAATCACAAACATGGCTGTCAATAGTTTAAGTAGAGCGTTTTTCATTTTGTATTCCTCCTTGTGATGTGTGTTATACGGTTGCTAGTTTGTCCACTTTATGGGAGGGTTATACATCGGAAATCGGTGTGTTTTGGGATTGGAGAAATGGGGTCTTGGAAATGGATCGCTTTCCGCGGGGATGACGGCCAGCCTCCTCGAGCTAACGCTCTGCGGGGTCTAGCCAGTCCATCCATTCCCGCAGGAGTCTCACCATTTCCAAGACCCCATTACCAAAATGTCAGAAACAAGACTTTTTTAACCCTGTAAAGAGTTCATCATATTACAAACACTCTGGCACAGTGCACAAAACAATCAAAACTCAAAGACCTTCTTGCTTTTGTGAGAATAACGGAAACAACTGAGCGAAGCGATATTTCACGAGATCCCTTTATTAAGAGAACGGTACAGCTGATAATTTAGTTTCTTCCCGACCAGCCCATTGGAAGGGAATGAACGAACCCCCTGAGATTGAAGTCTTCGTGCTAACTTTATCTCAACCAGCTCAGTCCAGTCCATACGCCGCTGAACGAAGGCATTCCCTTTTTCAAATAGTTTCTCTTAGTTTCCCAACCAACACTTCGAAATAAAGTGAATTACTACGAGCGATTTGTCTCATGAAGTATACGAAATAACATCTTTCTGTACGTTTCTCCAAAAAGAGCAATTTTTTTCACGTGAAACATTTTCTTTGAGGTATAAAATATTTTATAAATGTAAGAATTGCGGATTACTGTTGAATAACAGGAATTGGTGAAGCTCCGAGTGCGTTAGCCTAAGGAAGCAAATCAGCTTTCAGGGTAGGGTTGAATGACAGTTATTCCGAGAAATTCATATCGCAAGGGCGTAGGGAAACGGTGAGACTCCTGTGGGATACGCGGGTTAGGTGAGGTGGAAAGGTTACACTTGTTTGGACAGTTTCGTTAAGGTCAGTTACACTTTACTAAATATTTCAATCAAGGAGACTAAACATGACCCCAAGGAATCGCCGTAACTTTACTGATGAATTTAAGAAGCA